>NZ_MKRT01000034.1:40051-40904 GCF_001897945.1 Microbacterium sp. 69-10 | reverse complement strand
CGCACCGGAGCCGTGAACCCGCGGGATGTGCACAATCCTGCGGAATCCGCGGTTGTGCAGGGAGAACGCGCCAGACGAGGGCCGCGGGAGAACACCGCCCGAGAATGCCGAAGGGCGGCACCTCACGGGGGGAATGAGATGCCGCCCACGCGCGACCCGCGTTCGGGGGTATCGGGCGCGCTGAAGCCGGAATAAGATTCGGCTGAGGTCAGTGTATGCAGGCTGCGAGGCCGATGCAAACGAGGCGCACTACCGACTTTCGACAGTAGGCCGCCGTGCGGGCGCCCGACTAGATTCGGCCTGTCCCGGGTCGCGCGCAGTCGCGGCCGAACAGCCCGCGCAAAGGAGCGAAGTGCCATGAGCAGCCAGATCGACCACCTCCTCGACGAGTCGCGGAAGTTCCCGCCGTCCGACGAGTTCGTGGCCAACACCATCGACGACCCGGCTCTGTACGAGCGCGCGAAGGCCGACCGCGAGGGCTTCTGGGGCGACCAGGCCCGCGAGCTGCTCACCTGGAGCAAGCCGTTCACGCAGGTGCTCGACTGGTCGAACCCGCCGTTCGCGAAGTGGTTCGACGACGGCGAGCTCAACGTCGCCTACAACTGCCTGGACCGCCACGTCGAGGCCGGCCTCGGCGACCGCGTCGCCATCCACTGGGAGGGCGAGCCGGGCGATTCCCGCAGCATCACCTACGCCGAGCTGACCGACGAGGTCAAGCGCACCGCGAACGTGCTCGCCGACCTCGGCATCGGCCACGGCGACCGCGTCGCCATCTACCAGCCGATGATCCCCGAGGCCGTCATCTCGATACTCGCCATCGCCCGCCTCGGAGCGATCCACTCCGTCGTGTTCG
>NZ_MKRT01000034.1:37066-40006 GCF_001897945.1 Microbacterium sp. 69-10 | reverse complement strand
GCGAAGGTCGTCATCACCGCCGACGGCGGCTGGCGCAAGGGCAAGGTCTCGGCGCTCAAGCCCGCCGTCGACCAGGCGCTCAGCGACCGGCACGGCGAGGGCGAGCAGGCCACCGTGGAGCACGTCCTGGTCGTCAAGCGCGGCGAGAACGAGGTCGACTGGGACGCGGATCGCGACGTCTGGTGGCACGAGGTGGTGCCGCAGGCATCCGCCGAGCACGAGGCGCAGGCGTTCCCCGCCGAGAACCCGCTGTTCATCCTCTACACCTCCGGCACGACCGGGAAGCCCAAGGGCATCCTGCACACCACGGGCGGATACCTGACCCAGGCCGCGTACACGCACAAGTACGTCTTCGACCTGCATCCCGAGACCGACGTCTTCTGGTGCACGGCCGACATCGGCTGGGTCACCGGCCACACCTACGTCACCTACGGTCCGCTCGCCAACGGCGCCACCCAGCTGATGTACGAGGGGACGCCGGATGCCCCGCATCCCGGCCGCTGGTGGGAGCTGATCCAGAAGTACGGCGTGACGATCTTCTACACCGCCCCCACGGCCATCCGCTCCTTCATGAAGACCGGCCGTCAGATCCCGCAGCAGTTCGACCTGTCCAGCCTGCGGCTGCTCGGCTCGGTGGGCGAGCCCATCAACCCCGAGGCGTGGATGTGGTACCGCGAGGTCATCGGCGCCGACAGGACGCCGATCGTCGACACCTGGTGGCAGACCGAGACCGGTGCGGCGATGGTCTCCCCGCTCCCCGGCATCACGGCGGCCAAGCCCGGTTCCGCCCAGGTGCCGCTGCCCGGCATCTCGATCGACGTCGTCGACGACGACGGCAACGAGGTCGGCAACGGCAACGGCGGCCTGCTGGTCATCACCGAGCCGTGGCCCTCGATGCTGCGCGGCATCTGGGGCGACCCCGAGCGGTTCAAGGAGACGTACTGGGAGAAGTTCCAGGACAGGGGCTTCTACTTCGCCGGCGACGGCGCCCGACTCGACGAGGACGGCGACCTCTGGCTGCTGGGCCGCGTGGACGACGTGATGAACGTCTCGGGCCACCGCCTGTCGACCACCGAGATCGAGTCCTCCCTGGTCGCGCACGAGGCCACCGCCGAGGCGGCCGTCGTCGGCGCGAACGACGAGACCACCGGCCAGGCGGTGGTGGCCTTCGTCATCATCAAGCAGAGCTACCTCGACCAGCACTCGCCCGAGGGCCTGGTGGCCCAGCTGCGCGGCTGGGTCGGCGAGCAGATCGGCCCGATCGCCCGTCCCCGCGACGTGTACATCGTGAACGAGCTGCCCAAGACCCGCTCCGGCAAGATCATGCGCCGCCTGCTGCGCGACGTCGCCGAAGGCCGCGAGGTCGGCGACACCACGACGCTCGCGGATACCGCCGTGATGAGCATCATCTCCGCGCAGGTCAAATAGCGGCGGTCCCGAACGCCTCGTACCGCTGATCGCGGTGCGGGGCGTTCACCGTGCGGGTACGCTCAGCTCCCTCATCCGCTCGCGCACCGTGCGAAACACGGCGGGGTCGAACGGGAAGTCCCCGCCGTCCTCACCCACCAGCCGCATAACCTCGTCGCCGAGCGTGATGGAGAAGTTCACGATCATCCGCGCCTCGGTGGCGTGATCGGCGTCCGCCAGGCGAGCCGATGCCGGATGCGCATCGAGCCAGTTCTCGATCACGTCCTGCAGTCCGGCGCGGCTCGTCCCGGCCGCCCACGACACCGTCGTCGTCGTGCCCGGCTCCCGGGCGAAAAGCGCGAACCGCTTGCGCAGGAGTTCGTCGTCACCCTGCCCGCGGACGGTCTCCATCACGATCCACGAGGCGGCGATCACGAGGTCGTCTCGGTGCGCGCTCAGAATGCGCTCGGTGAGCACAGGGTCGTAGACCAGGGCGGATCCGAAGATCGCATGCTCGAGCGAGGGGAAGTAGTTGAAGAACGTGCTGCGCGACACCATCGCCACTTCGCAGATGCGGTCGACCGTCACGGCGCGAACGCCTTCCTCATAGGCAATTCCGACCGCGGCCTCCTCCATGGCCCGACGCGCGACGCGCATCTTCTTCTCGCGGAGCCCTTCCGTCATCGCCGTCCCTCCTTTCCCTTCATCCCACCCTAGGTCGATCTCCCTGGGTTGCGTAAAAGTTTGGACTGAGTCCATACTTAGCCAGGAACCATCAGAAAGGATCGCCATGCCTCACACCGTCGCGCGACGACGTCGGAATCTGGTCTCCCCGCTACGCACCGCAGGTGTGCTGTCCGTAGCCACCGGCCTTGTCTTGGTGGGGCTGCCCGCGATCGCCAGCGCCGCGGAGTCCGAAGCAGGCCACATACTCATCACGACGACTCTCTCCGACGGGACGGCATCCGCTCCGCTCGGCGGCGCGACGGTGACCGTGCTCTCCACCGGCGAGCTCGACCAGGTCATCGCCACCGGCACCACCTCGGCAGACGGAACCGTGTCCGTGCGCATACCCGCGACGGACACCAGCTTCATCGCCGAGGCATCCTGGCCCGGTGCTGTCGGCGACCTCCTCGAACCCGTGGCGAGGAGGGAGTTCAACCCCACGCGGGGAGATGCCGTCACCGTCCCGCTGGAGGGCTCCTTCGGTGAGATCAGCGGCGCGGTGACCGCGACGTCGGATGCCTCCCCTCTCGCCGACCTCTCGGGCGCGAGCGTCACCATCCTCAGTGGCGGCACGGTAGTGCAGCGCGTCGCCGTCGTCGCAGACGGCACGTTCCGATCAGGCTCATTGCCGACAACATCCACCGACGATTACAGCATCCGCTTCGAGCCGCCCACAGGATTCATGCTCGCGGACGCGCAGCCGTCGGACAATCCCGCCTTCGCGCTTCCCCGGGGCGAAGAGAGCCCCAGCCTCGTCGATGTGGCTCGCTCCTTCGCGCTCATCTCGGATACCGCAGCACCGACACC
>NZ_MKRT01000034.1:30762-37005 GCF_001897945.1 Microbacterium sp. 69-10 | reverse complement strand
CCACAGACACCCCGACACCAACCCCCACAGACACCCCGACACCGACACCCACGCCCTCCACCGACCCGGTACAGCAGGCCTACATCGCGGTCTTCCAGCGCCCGGACGATGTCGGCCTCACCGGCGCTTTCAGCGGCATCTCGGAACCCGAGCTTGCCGACCTGCTTGCGGCCGCGGCGGGCACACCGAATGTCACATTCCCTCTCCTCAACCGCTCGGGACTGGCGCTCGCCCTCGCGGAGCGGCCGTCTACGAACGAGGCGGCCGCTGCATCCCAGCTGCTGTCGCCGGTGGTCTCCAGGCTGCCGGGTGTGACCGTGAACGAAATCTCGCTCACCGCGTTCGATCTCGAAGGTGCTCTGCGCGCTGTCCAGGATCAGCGTGTCCCGCGGCTCGACCAGCAGCTGTCCTCCCAGGTCACAGATGTGCAGAAACGCAACGCCCGCGTGGTCACGCTCAACGCGGCCATCACGGCCCTGAATGCATACGTCGCCGGGCCGACTGATGAGTCCCTGGCCACTGCGATCGCGGCCGCACGCCCGGCCGTGGAGTCGCACGTTCTCCTTTCGGCGACGTCGGACTCCACCGAGGTGAGAACGGCCGCTGCCGACCTCATCGCAACGCTGCGCTCAGAACTCGACGCCGTCACGAACACTCAGCAGATGGATATGTTGCGGCTGTCCAGCCTGATCGACAAGCGCAGTGAAGCGGCCGACGTGATGTCCTCATTCCTGACGAAGATGCAGGGTTCGCAGTCGTCCGTCATCGGCAACATGCGATCGACCCCGATATCGCTCGGCACTGTCCAGTGGGACCGCGCCGCCATCACCGGCAGCTTCGACCTCACCGGCGTCACGAACGGGGAGCACCACCTCATCCTCAGCTTCGACGACATCGGCCTCACCGTCGTTGCCGCGGTGACCGTGCAGCGCAATGAACTCGCCGCGACCGGAGGCGAGTTGAGCCCGGCGCTCTGGGTCGGGGCAGCACTGCTCGTGCTCGGAGCGGGCGCACTGATCGGCTCATCGCTCCGGACGCGGCGCCGTACGCGCGTCTGATGCGGTGACACGGGCGGAGGCCGCCGGCGCCATCGGCGCGGGCGGTCTCGGGCGAGCTCGAGCTCGAGCTGGCGATGCTCCCCATCGTCCGCGAGACTTGTCGCGGTCTCCTCACCGGACCGGGCATCGGGATTGACGACGAGAATGACAACGTCGCCCGTCTCCCCTCAACCCCAAGGAACCGATCGCTGACGCATACTTTGACAACAACCGGCCAGGCGGTGGTGGCCTTCATCATCATCAAGCAGAGCTACCTCGACCAGCACTCGCCCGAGGGCCTGGTGGCCCAGCTGCGCGGCTGGGTCGGCGAGCAGATCGGCCCGATCGCCCGTCCCCGCGACGTGTACATCGTGAACGAGCTGCCCAAGACGCGCTCCGGCAAGATCATGCGCCGCCTGCTGCGCGACGTCGCCGAAGGCCGCGAGGTCGGCGACACCACGACCCTGGCCGACGCCATGGTCATGACCACCATCACGAGCCAGGTCAAGTAGCGCGCGGATGCAGAAGGCGGTCCCTCCCGTTCGGGAGGAACCGCCTTCTGCTGCCCGGATGCCGTGGTCAGGCGAGGAGGAATGCGACCTCGACCTCGACGGGGGTGTCCAGCGGCAGCACGGTCACGCCGACCGCGGCGCGGACGTGCTTGCCCGCGTCGCCGAAGATCTCGCCGAGCACCTCGCTCGCCCCGTTGATCACACCGGGCTGGCCGGTGAACGACGGATCGGATGCCACGAAGCCGCCGACGCGGAGCACTCCGGCGAGCCTGTCGACTCCGCCGGCGGCAGCGGCCGCCGCAGCGACGGCGTTCAGCGCGCAGGTGCGGGCGTAGCCCTTGGCAGCATCCGCGTCGACCTCCGCGCCGACCTTGCCGGTCTCGGGGAGCGCGCCGTCCACGAACGGCAGTTGGCCGGAGGTGTACACGACGCCGCCGTGCACGACGGCGGGGACGTACGCGGCCACAGGGGCGGCGACGGCGGGAAGCTCGATGCCGAGCTCCTCGAGGCGGGTGGCGATGCTCACTTGGTGTCTCCTTCGAACTGACGTGCCGCTTCCGCGGCGGCGGCGAGGCCGGTGTTGGCCGCCTGATCCTGGTTGACCGGGCGCTTGAAGTAGGCGACCAGACCGCCCTCGGGACCCTGGACGACCTGCACGAGCTCCCAGCCCTGCTTGCCCCAGTTGTTGAGGATGGCCGCGGTGTTGTGGATCAGCAGCGGCGTGGTCAGATACTCCCACGTGGTCATGGCACTCCTGCGTGTCGTCGACGCGCGGGGCGATCCGTTCGTCGAGGCTTCTATTCAGGCAACTCCCCTAGCATCAAGCGTATGCCTCAAAAGAATCGGACGCTGAAGGGCGTGCTCGGCGGACTGATGGGCCTCGTCGGCCTGAGCGCCGTCGCCGGAGTGCTGGCCACGGCCGCTGTCACCCCCGCCATCGCCATCGCCGGCGTCAGCGGATCCCAGGCTCTCTCGATCTTCGAGAACCTGCCTGACAGCCTGACCCCCGGCACGCCGATGGAGCCGACCGTCTTCTACGCGACGGGCACCGACGGCCAGCCGTTCGAGCTGGCACGGTTCTTCGACCAGAACCGCGTGCCGGTGAACTTCGATCAGGTCTCCCCGCTGCTGTACGACGCGATCCTCTCCAGCGAGGACAAGAGCTTCTACGAGCACGGCGGCGTGAACCTGGGCGCGACCGTCAAGGCCGTGTACGACAACATCCGCGGCACGTCGTCGCGCGGTGCGTCGACCATCAGCCAGCAGTTCGTGAAGAACGTGCTGATCCAGCAGTGCGAGCAGAACGTGTCGCCCGGCGACAAGAAGTACGCCGAGAAGCTCAACGCGTGCTGGAGCGACGCGACCAACGCCGTCGGCTCCGACGGCGTTGAGCGCAAGCTGCAGGAGATGCGCTACGCCATCCAGATCGAGAAGGACTACTCGAAGAACGACATCCTGCTCGGCTACCTGAACATCGCCAACTTCGGCGGTCAAACCTACGGCATCGAGGCGGCGTCGAACTACTACTTCGGCACCACCGCGGCGAACCTGACGCTCGACCAGGCGGCCACCCTCGCGGGTGCGGTGCAGAACCCGAACCGGTTCCGTTTCGACAAGCCGGGCGGCTCCTGGACCGACAGCTCCGGCAAGGCGCGCAACTCCGCGGAGGACGGCTACAAGGACACCAAGTTCCGGCGCAATTATGTGCTCGACCGCATGCTGATCGACGGCAAGATCACCAAGAAGCAGCACGACGACGCAGTGGCGCTGCCGATCACCCCGAACATCCACCCATCGACCCAGGGCTGCCAGGCGGCGGGTCAGCAGGGCTACTTCTGCCAGTACGTGAAGAACGTGATCGAGGGCGACAAGACCCTGGGCGCCGACAAGCTCCGCCGCGGCGGCATGAGCGTGTACACCTCGCTCGACATGCGCGTGCAGCAGCCGGGCAACGAGGCGATGGCGAAGTACGCGCCCGTCTACGTCGAAGGCAAGAGCTTCGGCACCTCGGGTGTGTCGATCGAGGCCGACACCGGCCGCATCCTCTCCATCGTCCAGAACACCACGTTCAAGGACACCGCCGACGCCAACAAGGCCCTGGGCGAGACCGGACTGGTGTACGCCGCGGACTACGCGCACGGCCGGTCCGAGGGCTTCGGCGTTGGATCGACCTACAAGATCTTCACCCTGGTCGAATGGCTCAAGCAGGGGCACTCCGTGAACGAGGTGCTCGACGGACGCTGGCAGCTGTTCACGCCCTTCACGGTCTGCGGCAAGAAGGAGCCGAACAAGGACAAGACCAAGAACTTCAACAGCAATCCGGGTTACAAGGGCACGGTGATGCAGTTCACCAAGGCCTCGCTGAACACCGGCTTCTATGCCATGGCACAGCAGCTGGACCTCTGCGACATCAACGAGACGGCGACCTCGATGGGCGTGCACTACGGCAACGGCAAGCCCGTGACCGAGCCCGAGGGCCCGAACGACCTGGCGCCGAACGGTCCCTTCGCGACGACGCTCGGCTCGAAGCACATCGCGCCGATCCAGATGGCCGGTGCGTACGCGACGGTCGCCAACAACGGCGTGTACTGCACGCCGCGCGCGATCGACAAGATCGTCGGCTCCGACGGCAACGACATCCCGCTTCCCGAGTCCTCCTGCACGCAGGTCATCTCGCCCGAGGTGGCGGCGACGGCGGCATACGCTCTGCAGGGCGTCATGAACGGCGGCACCGGAGGCCCGGCGAACCCCTATGACGGCACCCCGCTGATCGGCAAGACCGGTACCAACCAGGACGCGGGCACCGCCATGGCGATGTCCAGCACCAAGGTCGCCACCTTCGTCTACGCCGGTAAGGTCGAGGGCCCCGAGTACAAGCTCTCCCGGATGTCTTACAACGGCAAGCCGATGAACCAGATCCGGTACAACCTGTCGAAGGCCATGCAGCGCGCCGCTGATGACGTCTACCCGGGCACGAAGTTCACGACTCCGGACAAGAACCTGACGCGTCAGGTCCTGAAGGATCTGCCGAACGTCGTGGGCATGCCCATCGATCAGGCGACCACGACCCTCGAGGACGCAGGGTTCTCCGTGCAGGTCGGCGCGCCCGTGGACAGCACAGTCGGTGCCGGACTGGTCGCGACGCAGACGCCGGGTGCCGGCCAGGTGCCCGCAGGCACGACCGTCACACTCTCGCCGAGCACGGGCAATCCTCCAGCAGCGAATGTGCCGAACGTGGTGGGCGCCAAGTTCAGCGATGCGAAGAAGGCACTGGAGGATGCCGGGTTCAGTGTCGACGACAAGGGATGCAACGGCGGCTCTCCCGTGACTGCCCAGAACCCGCCGGGCGGCTCCCCCGCGCCGCCGGGCAGCACGGTGTCGGTGGTCTGCATCGGAAACGGGCATTGACCTCGCGAGGTTCCACGCACCCGGCCCTCATCGCGCTCGGCGCGGTGGGGGCCGCGGGCGTCGCGGCGACGGTGTGGGGCGTCGGCGTCGAACGGTACCTGTTCACCGTCCGTGAGGTGACCGCCCCGGCGCTCGCTCCGGGGAGCCGTCCCGTGCGCGTGCTGCATCTGTCGGATGCCCACATGGCGCCATGGCAGCACCGCAAGCAGCGCTGGCTGGCGTCGCTCGCCGCACTCGAGCCCGATCTGGTGGTGAACACCGGCGACAACCTCGGGCATCTCGACGGACTCACCGGCATCCGGCGTGCCTTCGAGCCCCTCGCGGGGATCCCCGGAGTGTTCGTGCATGGTTCGAACGACGTGCAGGCCCCGTCCCCGCGCAATCCGTTCAAGTACTTCCTGGGCCCGTCGAGCGGAGCGAAGCGGATCCAGTCGCTCGACACGGATGCCATGGATGAGTACTTCACGGCGGAGCTCGGCTGGCACGATCTGAACAACGCCGCGGCGCGGCTGGAGGTCGCCGGGAACAGCATCGACTTCCTGGGGGTCGACGACGCGCATCGCGACTGGGATGAGCTGGAGGCGCTCCCCTCGGCTCTCGACGCGCTCGGTGAGCGGCCCGCAGGGTCTTCCGTCATCGGCGTGACGCACGCGCCGTACCAGCGCGTCCTGAACCGCTTCGTGGAGCTCGGGGCTGATGCCGTGTTCGGCGGCCACACGCACGGCGGCCAGGTGTGCCTCCCGGGCTACGGGGCGCTGGTCGCGAACTGCGACATCCCGCTGAAGCAGGCCAAGGGACTGAGCACCTGGACGCGCGGCAGGCGCACCGTTCCCCTGAACGTGAGCGCCGGCTGCGGTCACTCGATCTATGCGCCCGCGCGCTTCGCGTGCCGCCCCGAGGCGACCCTGCTGACCCTGACGGCCCGCAGCGCCTGAGACCGCGCACCGAGGTGCAGCCGGAGTCACCGCTGGAGAACGTCGTTCCCGGCAGGCAGCACCCGCGACGCGCGCGGGCGACCGATGCACGCTCGCCGATTCGTCGTTGAGGCCGTTCGCATGTAGACTCGAACGGTTGCAACAACGGGGTGTGGCGCAGCTTGGTAGCGCGCTTCGTTCGGGACGAAGAGGCCGCAGGTTCAAATCCTGTCACCCCGACTCAACGCCGCAGGACCCCGCCCGGAGGGCGGGGTCCTGCGGCGTTTCCGTCGCTGTGACAGAGGGGCCCGCCGCGCAGGAGGCTCCGCCCGCCGCCACTCCCCGCAACGCGACGAACCTCCCCGACCAGCG
>NZ_MKRT01000034.1:27818-30547 GCF_001897945.1 Microbacterium sp. 69-10 | reverse complement strand
CGGAGGCCTCCCAGGTCGCATTCCGTCCCGCTCCCAGCATCCGCTGTCCGTCCAGGTCGCACTTCGTCCCGCTATCCCTCGCGAATACCGGGACGAATCGCGACCTGGACAGCCTGCCACAGCGGCATTCACGGACGAATCGCGACCTGGACAGCCTGCCGCAGCGACATTCACCGACGAATCGCGACCTGGATCGGGAGTACATGCCCGAGCAGCCTCCCCGCCTCCCCCACAGCTCCCCTCCGATACCCTGTAATCACTATGCCTACGCCTCGCCTGGTCGCCTTCGACCTCGATGACACGCTCGCCCCGTCGAAGGGCGAGATCGACGTCCGCATCGCGGATCTGCTGCGCGCACTGCTGCAGCGCGTGGACGTGGCGATCATCTCAGGCGGCAACGAGGATCAGTTCCGCACGCAGGTCATCGCCCGGCTCGCCGACACGATGGCATCCGATCTGGCCCGGCTGCACCTGCTGCCCACCTGCGGCACCCGCTACCTGCGGCACGACGGTGCGGCGTTCGCCGCGGTCTACGCCCACGACCTCACCGACCAGGAGAAGTCCGACGCGCTCACCGCCCTGCGGGAGGAGGCCGAGCGCCTGGGTCTGTGGGAGAGCCGCACCTGGGGCGAGATCCTCGAGGACCGCGGATCGCAGATCACGTTCTCGGCACTGGGTCAGCAGGCACCGCGCGATGCGAAGCACGCCTGGGATCCGGACGGCGCGAAGCGGGCCCTTATCCGCGATGCGGTCGCCGCGCGCCTGCCCGGCCTGGAGGTGCGCTCCGGCGGCTCGACGAGCATCGACATCACACGCGCCGGCATCGACAAGGCCTATGGCATGCGCCAGCTCGCCGATCACACCGGCATCCCGCTGGCCGACATGCTCTTCTACGGCGACCGTCTGGACGAGGGCGGAAACGACTACCCGGTGCTCGCGATCGGCGTGCCCTCCGTGCCCGTGGAGGGCTGGGAGGACACGGCGGACAAGCTCGACGAGCTCATCGCCGGTCTGCCGGACCGCGTCGCCCGCTGACGGCACCGGACCCGCGTCCCAGAAGGTGCGGGTGACGAGGCGGCAGGCCGGCCCGTTCTGAGACAGGCCGCGCGCCGTGTCGCAGAAGCGGCCCGCCGCTTCTGGGACACGTCTCAGCGGACGACCGACTCCGCGGCGCCCTCGGCCACCGGCACCAGACGCGCCAGCTGCGTGACGTGCTTGGGCTCGAGCTCGGCCAGCGTGGAGACACCCAGCAGACGCATCGTGCGCTCGATCTCGGTGCGCAGGATCGCGATGGTGCGGTCCACGCCCTGACGCCCGCCGGCCATGAGGCCGTACAGGTATGCGCGGCCGATGAGCGTGAAGTCGGCGCCCAGGGCGACGGACGCCACGATGTCGGCGCCGTTCATGATGCCGGTGTCGACCATCACGGTGAAGTCGCCGCCCACGGCCTTGCGCACGTGCGGAAGCAGTCGGAACGGGATGGGCGCGCGGTCGAGCTGACGCCCGCCGTGGTTGGAGAGCACGATGCCGTCGACGCCGGCATCCTTCAGCCGCACCGAGTCCTCCACGTTCTGCACGCCCTTGATCACGATCTTGCCGGGCCACAGGTCGCGGATGACGGCGAGGTCGTCGTAGCTGATCGTGGGGTCCATGGCGGCGTCCAGCAGCTCGCCGACAGTGCCGCCGGTGGTGCTGAGGGACGCGAACTCGAGCTTGGGGGTGGTGAGGAAGTCGTACCACCACCACGGCCGCGGGATGGCGTTGATGATCGTGCCGAGGGTCAGCTGCGGCGGGATGCTGAAGCCGTTGCGCTTGTCGCGCAGGCGGGCGCCTGCGACGGGCGTGTCGACGGTGAACTGCAGGGTGTCGAAGCCGGCGGCGGCGGCGCGGCGGGTGAGCTCGTAGGAGATCTCCCGGTCGCGCATGACGTACAGCTGGAACCAGTTGCGTCCGTTCGGGTTGGCGGCCTTCACGCCCTCGATCGAGGTGGTGCCGAGCGTGGACAGGGTGAACGGGATGCCGGCGGCTGCCGCCGCTCCGGCGCCCGCGGTCTCGCCCTCGGTCTGCATGAGACGGGTGAAGCCGGTTGGCGCGATGCCGAAGGGAAGCGCGGACGGACCGCCGAGGATCTCGACGCTCGTGTCGACGGTGGGGGCGGGCTTGAGGATGCCGGGGTGGAACTCGACGTCCTCGAAGGCCTGGCGGGCGCGCGCCAGCGACAGCTCGCCTTCGGCGGCGCCGTCGGTGTAGTCGAAGGCGGCCTTCGGCGTGCGGCGCTTGGCGATGGTGCGCAGGTCGTAGATCGTCAGCGCCGCGTCGAGACGGCGCTTGCGTCCGTCGAGCTCGGGCTTCTTGAACTTCATGAGCTCGAGCAGCTCGGCGGGATTGGGCAGCTGGCGCTGGACCATGGTGTTCTCCTCTGGACGGTGCGTGTCAGTGGTCGCCGGGCACGAGCCCCGCGGCGGTGTAGTAGCCGGTGATGTGGTCGTGGACGAGGGTGCGCGCAGCATCCGCTCCGCCCGCCTCGATGGCGTCGACGATGCCGTGGTGCTCCGCGCGCAGCCGTGATGCCATGGCGGCCCAGTCCTCGATGCGCGCCGAGCCCTCCAGCACGTAGGACTCGATCGCGGTGCGCAGGCCCGCCATCATCGCGGCGATGACGGTGTTCCCCGACGCCTCGGCGAGTGCGTAGTGCAGCTCGGCGTCCAGGGCGAGAAACTCAGGGGCGG
>NZ_MKRT01000034.1:25836-27811 GCF_001897945.1 Microbacterium sp. 69-10 | reverse complement strand
CAGGATGCCTCGGACTCCGGCGAGATCGCGCTGCGGGTCGGCGGCCAGACGCGCGGCGACGGCGTCCTCCAGCACGAGCCGGGTCTGCACGACATCCGCCAGTGGGAAGCCCTGTGCGGCCACCTGGAGCCGCAGCAGCGTCGACATGCCTCCGGACGGCGCCGCGATGACGATCGCGCCCGCCTGGGGCCCGGAGCCGGTCGCCGTGCGGATCAGCCCCATCACCTCGAGCACGCGCAGCGCCTCGCGCACGCTGGAGCGCCCGACGCCGAGATCGGCGGCGAGGTCGCGCTCGGAGGGCAGCCGGTCCCCCGGGCCGAGTGTGCCGTCGAGCAGATCGCTCTCCACCCGAGCGAGCACGGTGCGCCAGGCGCGCGCTGTGGTCTCCGGCATCCGTCCTCCTGTGGTCAGACCACAGGTTATCCGATGTGGTCAGACCACGCAAACGCCCTTCAGCCCAGCACTCCCCCGGACTCCTCGAGGTAGCAATTGCCGCACAGCGACTCGTAGGTCACGGCGACGCCGTCGATCGCGACCTGGTCGCCGTCGAACACGAACCGGCCGTCCACCCTGCGTCCGTTGAACACGGCCTTGCGACCGCAGCGGCAGATCGTCTTCAGCTCCTCGAGCGTGTGAGCGATCGCCAGCAGCCGGGCGGAGCCCGGGAACGCATGTGTGCGGAAGTCGTTGCGGATGCCGTAGGCGAGAACGGGGATGCCGTCCAGCACCGCGATCCGGAACAGATCGTCGATCTGCTCGGGCGTGAGGAACTGGGCCTCGTCGATCAGCAGGCACGCCACGTCGGCGGGCGCCGCGGGGAGCAGCTCCTCGTCGACCTCGTCGCGGATCCGCTGCCGATGCACCGCGAACAGCGCACGGGCGTCGTCCTCGGATCCGATCAGGAAGTCGACCTCACGCGTCATGCCGAGGCGGCTCTCGATCTGCGACGCCCCCTTGGTGTCGATCTCGGGCTTGGCGAGCAGCACCCGCTGCCCGCGCTCCTCGTAGTTGTAGGCCGCCTGCAGCAGAGCCGTCGACTTGCCCGAGTTCATCGCGCCGTAGCGGAAGTACAGCTTCGCCACGGTGGTTCCGTCAGCTCTGCAGCGACAGGGTCGCCGAGGTCTCCGCGAACGTCTTCTCCGCCAGCTCGGGCTGGTCGTTCAGCTTCTCCCCCAGCGTGGGGATCAGCTCGCGCAGCCGGGGCTCCCAGCCTGCGTACTCCTCGGCGAAGCAGCGCTTGAGCAGGCCCAGCATGATCGGCACGGCCGTGGACGCGCCCGGCGATGCGCCCAGCAGACCCGAGATCGAGCCGTCCGCCGAGGTGATCACCTCGGTGCCGAACTGCAGGTTGCCGTTGTGCATGACCTGGGCGCGCTGGCCGGCCTGACGCAGCGTCCAGTCCTCGTCCTTGGCGTCAGGCATGAGCTCACGCAGGTCGTCGACCTTGCGGCTGTGGTTCTTGAGCAGCTCGGTCACCAGGTACTTGATGAGGTCGAAGTTGGTGACCGCGACCTTCAGCATGCTGAACAGGTTCGAGGGGCGCACCTGCGTGACGATGTCCCAATTCGAGCCGTTCTTCAGGAACTTCGGGCTGAACGTGGCGAACGGCCCGAACAGCACCGAGGTCTCACCGTCGACGACACGCGTGTCCAGGTGCGGAACGGACATCGGCGGGGCGCCGACGGTCGCCTTGGAGTACACCTTGGCCTGGTGCTTGGCGACGATCTCAGGCTTGGTGGTCATCAGCCACTGGCCGCCGATCGGGAAGCATCCGTAGCCCTTGATCTCGGGGATGCCACTGTTCTGCAGAAGCTTGAGGGCCCAGCCGCCGGCGCCGACGAACACGAAGCGCGCCTTGACCTGGCTGGGGGTGCGGCCGACCGTCTGGCGGTTCTTCACCAGCCAGGTGCCGTCCTTCTGCTTCTTGAGCGAGCGCACCTCGTGATTGGGGAGCACCTGCACGCCGGAGCTCTTC
>NZ_MKRT01000034.1:22103-25819 GCF_001897945.1 Microbacterium sp. 69-10 | reverse complement strand
TCGGTGCCGCCCGTGACGCGTGTCGCGGCGAAGGGCGCGTCGGCGGTGAGCCGCTTCTCCATGAGCAGCGGCGCCCACTTGTTGATGACGCGGGAGTCCTCGCTGTACTCCATGTCGGCGAACAGCGTCTGCTTCGACAGCGCCTCGTAGCGCGTCTTCAGGAAGGAGACGTTCTTCTCGCCACGCACGAAGGTCATGTGCGGAGTCGGGTTGATGAACGTGTCGGGCTCGCTGAGGACGCCGCGGTCGACCAGGCTCGACCAGAACTGCCGGCTGAGCTGGAACTGCTCGTTGATCGAGACCGCCTTGCTGACGTCGACGCTGCCGTCGGCCGCCTCCGGCGTGTAGTTCAGCTCGCAGAGCGCGGCGTGGCCGGTGCCCGCGTTGTTGAACGCGTGCGAGCTCTCCTCGGCGACGTCGCTGAGTCGCTCATAGGCGACGATCTTCCAGTCCGGCTGCAGTTCGTGCAGCAGGGTACCCAGAGTGGCGGACATGATGCCCCCACCGATCAGAACGACATCGACGGTTTCAGTCACCCGATAAGTCTAGCCGTCGGCATCCGTCCCGGTTTCCGCGCGACGGCTCAGGCGGATGCCGGGACCAGCCGCTTCGCGAGCTCCTCGGCGATCTGCACGGCGTTCAGCGCGGCGCCCTTGCGCAGGTTGTCGTTGCTGATGAACAGCACGAGTCCCTTGCCCTCGGGCGCGGACTGGTCGGCGCGGATGCGGCCGACGAAGCTCGGGTCCTTGCCCGCCGCCTGCAGCGGGGTCGGCACCTCGTCGACGACGACGCCCGGGGCTGCGGCGAGGATCTCGTAGGCGCGCTCCGGGGTGATGTCGTTCGCGAACTCGGCGTGGATCGAGAGCGAGTGGCCGGTGAACACGGGCACCCGCACGCAGGTGCCTGCGACGCGCAGATCGGGGAGGCCGAGGATCTTGCGGCTCTCGTTGCGGAGCTTCTTCTCCTCGTCGGTCTCGTTGTCGCCGTCGTCGACGATGGAGCCGGCCAGCGGGATGACGTCGAAGGCGATCGGCGCCACGTACTTCTCCGGCTGCGGGAAGTCGACGGAGGAGCCGTCGTGCACGAGCCGCAGGGTGTCGCCCTGGGCGAGCACGCCCTCCACCTGGCCGAGCAGCTCCTGGGCGCCGGCGAGTCCGGAGCCGGAGACGGCCTGGTAGGTGCTGACGATCAGTCGCTCGAGGCCGGCTTCGGCATGCAGCGCCTTCATGACGGGCATCGCGGCCATCGTGGTGCAGTTCGGGTTGGCGATGATGCCCTTGGGGCGCTCGTCCATGGCATCCGGGTTGACCTCGCTGACGACCAGCGGGACCTCCGGGTCCATCCGCCACGCGCTGGAGTTGTCGACCACGACGGCGCCGGCGGCGGCGAACTTCGGTGCATAGGCGCGGCTGGCGGTCGCGCCCGCCGAGAACAGCGCGATGTCGATGCCCGAGGCATCCGCGGTCTCCACGTCCTCGACGATCACGTCGGTGCCGCCGAAGTCGATGCTCGTCCCGGCCGAGCGGGCGGAGGCGAACAGCCGCAGCTCGCGGATCGGGAACGAGCGCTCGGCGAGGATCTCGCGCATGACGGTGCCGACCTGTCCGGTCGCGCCGACGATGGCGATCGAGAAACCTGAGTCTGAGATGCGGGTCATGAGCAGTCCTTGGCGTGGAGACGGTGCGCCAGGCTCAGCCCCGGGTGAGGATGCTGCGCCCGGCGCCGATGTCAGGGTTGCGGCGAGTCTACCCGCTCGCGATGGGGGCGGGACCGGTCGTGACAGGCGGAGGTTCGGGTCAGACCTGGTCGATGTACGTGTGGAACGGCGCGCGAAGGGCGACCCGGTCGTACAGGCGCTGCGCGTCGGTGTTGGTGTACGAGGTGATCCAGCGCACCTCGATCAGGCCCTCCTCGCGGGCGATCTCGTGCAGCCGGCTCAGCAGCGCGCGGCCCACTCCCCCGCCGCGCACCCCGGGCGAGACGAAGAGGTCGTCCAGGAAGATGGCCGTCGCGCCGCGCGACGGGCGGACGAAACGACGCCAGTGCGCGATGCCGATCGGCGTGCCGTCACGCAGCGCGAGCAGCGCGTTCAGCTCGTGGCCGGGATCCTGCAGCCAGTTCCAGACCGTGTCGATGACGGCGTCGTCGTGCTCGAGCTCGTAGAAGTCGCGGTAGCCGCGGAACAGCACGGCCCAGGCGTCGCGATCGGCCGGCTCGAGGTCGCGGATCGTGAGATCTCCTGCGTCCGATTCGGTCTTCGCCCCGGCATCCGTCGTCATCCGACGATCGTATCGGGCCGGCGCCGTCGCACGCCGGGCGTCAGCGGCCAGTGCCGGCGTGGACGACGGCCTCGATCTCGCTGTCCAGGCCGTACGCGGTGTGCACGGCCTGCGCCGCCTGGGCCAGGTCGGATCCGCGCACCACGACCGAGATGCGGATCTCGGAGGTGGAGATCATCTCGATGTTCACGCCGCCGCGGCTGAGCGCGTCGAAGAGGATCTCGGAGACGCCCGAGTGCGTGCGCATGCCCGCGCCGACGACCGAGAGCTTGCCGATCTGGTCGTCGTGCAGCAGGTTCTCGAAGCCGACCGCGGCCTGCTCGGCCGCGAGCGCCTTGATGGTGCCTGCGGCGTCGGCCTTGGACAGCGTGAAGGAGATGTCGGTGCGGCCCGTCGATGCGGCCGACACGTTCTGCACGATCATGTCGACGTTGGCGCCCGACTTGGAGACGATCTTGAAGATCTCGGCGGCCTTGCCCGGCACGTCCGGCACGCCCGCGACGGTGATCTTGGCCTGGCTGAGGTCGGTGGCGACGCCGGCGACGATGGGTTCTTCCATGGCTGCTCCCTCGGATTCGCGGGGGTTCTTCATGCCCTCGCCCAGAACGTAGGTGCCCTCGGCGGACGAGAACGTGGATCGTGCGTGGATGAGCACGCGGTGACGGCGCGCGTACTCGACGGCGCGGATGTACAGCACCTTCGCGCCGTTCGCGGCGAGCTCGAGCATCTCCTCGCTGGAGATGTGGTCGAGCTTGGCGGCGCGCGGGATGACGCGCGGGTCTGCCGTGTAGATGCCGTCGACGTCGCTGTAGATCTCGCAGACGTCGGCCTTCAGCGCAGCGGCCAGCGCGACAGCGGTCGTGTCGGAGCCGCCGCGGCCGAGCGTGGTGATGTCGCGGGTGTCGCGGTTGAAGCCCTGGAAGCCGGCGACGATGACGATCGCCCCCTCGTCCAGCGCCTCGCGCAGGCGCACGGGGGTGACGTCGACGATGCGCGCCTTGCCGTGGTGCGAGTCGGTGATCATGCCGGCCTGGCTGCCGGTGAACGAGCGCGCCTCGAAGCCCATCGAGTGGATGGCCATCGCCAGCAGCGCCATCGAGATGCGCTCACCGCTGGAGAGCAGCATGTCCAGTTCGCGCGGGGCGGGGATCGGCGCCACCTCGTGCGCGAGATCCAGCATCTCGTCGGTGGTGTCGCCCATGGCGCTCACCGCGACGACGACGTCGTGGCCGGCGCGACGGGTGTCGACGATGCGCTTGGCGACGCGCTTGATGCTCTCTGCGTCGGCGACGGACGAACCGCCGTACTTCTGCACGATCAGGGCCACGATCACTCCCGGGGACGGTGGGCGGAACCGCCCAGGATCATTGTACGGATCGGCTCCATGCCGTCCCGCGCATGTGACAGCGGTCGGCTACTCGACGGCCGCAGGCGCGG
>NZ_MKRT01000034.1:0-22080 GCF_001897945.1 Microbacterium sp. 69-10 | reverse complement strand
CGTACGCCGGTTGCGGCGAACCAGCATCCGATCAGGATGATCGGGAAGCCGATCAGCAGACCAGGGGTGACCGGCTCTGCGACGAGCACCGTGCCGAGCACGATCGCGACGATCGGGTTGATGTAGGTGAACAGCGGGGCGCGCACCGGGCCGACCTCGCGGATCAGCGCGAAGAAGGCGACGAACGCGAGCGCGGTGCAGATCACTCCGAGCAGCAGCAGCGAGCCCGCAGAGCGCACGGTCGGCGGCTCGTGCGGCGTGAGCAGCGCCGCCGGCAGATACGCCAGCCCGATCGCGAACAGCGCCAGCGTGATCGTGCCGATCGAGGGGACGTCGGAGAGCTTGTACGCGATGACGAACGGCGCGATCGCGTACATCACGGCGGTGAGCAGGATCTCGCCGATGGCGATCATGCTGGCCGGCTCGTGCGGGAACAGACCGGGTCCCGCGACGACCACGACCACGCCGGCGAACCCGACGAGCAGACCGCCCAGCCGGATCGGCGCGAGCGCGGACCTGTCGCCGCGCAGCAGGGCGATGATCACCGCGAACAGCGGCACCGTCGCGACCAGGAGCCCGGTGAGCCCCGAAGGCAGCTGCGTCTCGGCATGACTGAGGAGCAGGAAGGGCCCGCCCATCTCCAGCAGACCGAACACGAGCACCCACGGCCAGTGCTTCCACGCCGCCTTCAGCGCGCCGCTGCGGATCGCGAACGGGAGCAGCACGAGGCCGCCCAGCAGCGTGCGTCCGGCGACCACCGCCGGCGGTCCGAAGGTCTCGACCGCCTCCTTGATGAACAGGTAGGTGATGCCCCACACGAACGCCATGACGGCGAACAGGATCCACCCCTTCCGGGTGAATCCCGCCTGCGCGTTCACAGGCGTCGACGGCCCTCGAAGGCCCGTCCCAGCGTCACCTCGTCCGCGTACTCCAGGTCGCCGCCGACGGGCAGGCCGGATGCCAGCCGCGAGACGGTGATCTCCATGCTGGTCAGCAACCGGCTGAGGTAGCTGGCGGTCGCCTCGCCCTCGAGGTTGGGGTTCGTGGCGAGGATGACCTCCTGCACGGTGCCGTCGGCGAGACGGGTCATCAGCTGGGCGATGCGCAGGTCATCGGGGCCGACGCCCGCGATGGGGCTGATCGCGCCGCCGAGCACGTGGTACAGCCCGCGGAACTCGCGGGTGCGCTCGATGGCCGCGACGTCCTTGGCGTCCTCGACCACGCAGATCAGCTCGGCGTTGCGGCGCGGATCGCGGCAGATCGCACAGCGGTCCTGCTCGGACACGTTGCCGCACACCTCGCAGAAGCGCACGCGGGCGCGCACCTCGGTGAGCAGCTCCGACAGACGCGCGACGTCGAAGGACGGGGTCTGCAGGATGTGGAACGCGATGCGCTGCGCTGACTTCGGGCCGATGCCGGGGAGCCGGCCGAACTCGTCGATCAGCTCCTGGACGATGCCGTCGTACATCAGTTGAACCTCGTCGGGGGCTGGTAGGGCTCTTCACGCAGGAACCTGGCTCCGAGCACCTGGCGGATCACGGCCTCTCCCCGTCGCTCGACACCGCCGGCGACGGGGGCGACCCGGGATACGACAGGTGCCGCCGCGCGGGGCTCGGTCGCGGAGGACGCCTGCGCGGATGCCATGGGTGCGGAGGCGGCCTGCGCAGGGGTGGCGGGTGCGGACATCGCTCGGGCCGGTGCCGACGGTCCGCGACCGTAGGAGGCGGATGCCCGCGGATCGTCCTGCGGGCCGTCGTAGGCGGGGTCGTAGGGCGGCTCGTCGTCGTACGGGGGCGCATCGTCGAACGGTGGGTAGTCCACTTCGGGCGGCGAGTCGATCGCGCCGTCGACCGGCGGCTGCGGGGCGGATGCCGATGCCTCGGCATCGGCCGGCTCCTCATCCACCGGGAACTGCTGCTGCACGGTTGTTGTCGGCGCGGTGGACACCGGCGCTGCGGGTGCCGGTGCCGTGAGCACGGCTCCGGCGGGCGTCTCGGGCGCGGAGGTCGGGATCGGCGCGACGGCCCACTCCGTCACTGCGGCGGCCGCGGAACGTGACGACGCGGATGCCGCGGGCGCACGTCCGCCGGATGCCGCCGGGGAGCCGACTCCGGAACCGCCGCCGCGCGCGGAGTCACCGATGGACTCGGGGGCGCTCATCGGGTTGGCCCAGCCGGCCGCGGGTGCATCGTCGCCGGCGACCGGCTGCTGAGGTGCGGGCGCGGGCGGAGCAGGACGGGGAGCCGACCCGCCGCCGGACGGCGGCAGCGGAGCGGGCAGGTACTTCACGGTGATGCCGAGCTCCTGCTCGATGGCCGTACGCAGATGGTCGGAGGGCCCCTGCCCGGGCTTGGTGCCCTTGAACTTCGGCACATCGGCCGCGCTCGCGAATCCGAGCGTCAGCACGCCGCTGTCGGGATCGTAGGCGAGCGGCTGGGTGCCGGTGGCCACCAGCCAGGACGAGCGGCTCGCCGACGCGAGGCGGTCCAGCACCGCCGACCACGCGGCGGAGATGCGGTCGAACGTGACGGGGCCTGCCGGGGTCGAGGGCTCCGGCTCCGGATCCGAGGTCATGGACTCCGACTCGGAGGCCGGAGACGTCGGGGCCGCGCCGTCCGACGGCTCGGACTCGGCGGTCCCGGTGGTTCCCGCCGTCGCAGCGGCTCCGTCGGACGCAGCATCCGCAGCCGTCGAGGAGTCGGGCTCGTCGGAATCCGGCGTCGCGGCGGCGGATCCGGATGCGGAGGTCGCAGCCGCGGGAGCGGACGGAGCAGCACCGGAGGCGGCTGCATCCGAATGAGCCCGGGCGGAACCGGTCTGAGCCGGCGAGGACGCGGCGGACGAGGACGGAGCGGAGCCCGCCGCAGGACCCGCCGCAGAACCGACAGAAGCGGCCCCGGCCCCAGCCGGCGCAGACGCGGCCGGAGCCACGGCCCGAGGCGCGGTCGACTGCACCGCCGCCGCCTGGCCCGCAGCATCCGCGGGCGCTCCGGCCAGCACGCGAGCGACCAGCAGCTCCAGGTGCAGGCGCGGCGAGGTCGCCCCGGTCATGTCATCGAGCGCCTGGCTCACCAGATCGGCGGTGCGCGACAGACGGGCGGCGCCGAAGCTCGCGGCCTGCGCGACCATCCGCTGCATCTCGTCGGCGGGCAGCCCGCGCAGCACGGCCGAGGCGCCGTCGCCGACCGCCGCGATGACGATCAGGTCGCGCAGGCGCTCGAGCAGGTCATCGACGAAGCGGCGCGGGTCCTGCCCCGTCTGCACGACGCGGTCCACGGCGGGGAAGGCCGCCGCCGCGTCACCCGCGGCGAGCGCTTCGACGATCTCGTCGAGCAGCGCCGCGTGCGTGTAGCCGAGCAGCGCGACCGCGCGCTCGTAGGTCACGTTGCCCCCGTCGGATCCCGCGATCAGCTGGTCCAGCAGCGAGAGGGTGTCGCGCGGCGAGCCGCCGCCGGCGCGGACGACCAGACCCAGCACGCCCGGCTCGACCTGCACGCCCTCCTCGACGCAGAGCTTCTCGACGTACTCGATCATCGCCGCCGGCGGCACGAGCCGGAAGGGGTAGTGGTGCGTGCGGGAGCGGATGGTGCCGAGCACCTTCTCGGGCTCGGTGGTCGCGAAGATGAACTTCACGTGCGCAGGCGGCTCCTCGACCAGCTTCAGCAGGGCGTTGAACCCCTGCGGCGTGACCATGTGCGCCTCGTCGAGGATGAAGATCTTGTACCTGTCGCGGCTGGGCGCGAAGGTGGCCCGCTCGCGCAGGTCGCGGGCGTCGTCGACGCCGTTGTGGCTGGCGGCGTCGATCTCGACGACGTCCAGCGAACCGCCGCCGTTGCGGGACAGCTCCACGCAGCTCGGGCACACACCGCACGGGGTGTCGGTGGGGCCCTCGGCGCAGTTCAGGCAGCGCGCGAGGATGCGCGCCGACGTGGTCTTGCCGCAGCCGCGCGGACCGGAGAACAGGTAGGCGTGCCCGACCCGGTCGCCGCGCAATGCGGTCATCAGCGGGTCGGTCACCTGGGACTGCCCGATCATCTCCGCGAAGGTCTCGGGCCGGTAGCGGCGGTAGAGGGCTGTCGTCACCCGTCCAGCCTACGGCGTGCCTGGGACACTCGCTCGGCCGCTCACGCGTCCAGCAGGCCCCCGGCCAGCTCCGCCACGCCGCCGACCGCGTCGCCCAGGGCGATGACCGCGCCGACGAGCTGCACCGCGCCGCCGATCAGCTCGATCACCTGCAGCACCAGGGCGGTCGCCTCGAGCACATCGCCGACGCCCTCCACCGCGGGCAGCCTGTCGGACTGCACCCGCACGAGCTGCGCCCAGGAGCGCTCCATGCCGAACAGCACGGCATACGGAAGCAGCCGCTCGTTGAGCAGGAACCGCTGCAGACGCTGCGCTGCGGCATCAGCCGACACGTCGCCGGAGAGCAGCGCGCCCTCCGTCGACTGCAGGAACCGCAGAGGCTCGGCCTCGGCGAGCGCCATGTACTCGCGCAGGCCGGCGAGGTGCGCCCGCGCCGGCTCGGACGCCGGCAGGAACGTCCGCCATGCCCGCGGCACGACCACCAGCGCCGCCAGGCAGACCAGCATCCCGCACCCCAGCAGGATCGACGCCGCCACCGGTCCCTCGGACAGCGCGGCGATCAGCAGGAAGCCGTTCCACAGCAGCAGGAGCACCGCGGCGGCGCGCAGCAGCGCGACAGGCCAGTGCCGTCGACCGGGCCGGAGCAGTCCGGCATCCTCCAGCCGCTCCCTCGCGCCGTCGAGCACCGCCCGCACCCGGTGGGCGAGCGCGCGTCCGCTCGACGAGAGACGCCGCACCCGTTCCCGGCCGGCGCCGTCGCCCAGCACGGCGTCCAGCAGCTTCAGCTCATCGGCGCTGAACTCCGCGCCCTCGACGATCTCGACGCCCACCGGGGCGCGCCGGCGTGCGCGCCGGCCAGTGCCGTCCGGCTCCTCCGCGAGAAGCCGGATGCGCCTGCCCACCGCCATGTCGACCAGCATCGCGGCGGCCGCTCTGCGGTCGGCATCCAGCAGCAGCGCGTCGTCGAGCACCGTCGCGCCGACGAGGGGCGCGAACTGTGGGCCCGGCGACGCCGGGGCTCGGTTCGACGCTAGCCGCGCGAGGATCGCGAGGACCAGCACGATGAGTGCCGGGATCAGCCCCAGCACGATGACGGCGACCGTCATCCCTAGTCCTCGAACACCCCGATGACCGGAATCGACGTGGTGGTCACGGGCACGGTCGGCTGCATGAGCGTGCCGTCGTCGCGCCGGGCGTCCTCGAACTGGCGCAGCGTCGGGCGGCCGGGCCGCACTGGTCCCTGACCCGCCAGCGCCACCACCGCCGGCTCGGCGACGGATGCCCGGTATGCGACCCCGCGCACGCTGAAGTCCACCGGATCGCCCGAGCGCACCTCAAGCCGCAGCGCCTCTCGTGTCACGGTCACCTGCAGCTGCGAGCCGTGCCACTGCAGCGCGTACGACAGCTCGGGCCAGTCGGCCGGCAGGCGCGGGTCGAAGCTCAACAGCCCGTCGTGGTCGCGCATGCCGCCGAAGCCGCTGACCAGCGCGGTCCACACACCGCCGGCGGATGCCACGTGCACGCCGTCCGACGAGTTGTGGTGCAGGTTGCCCAGGTCGACGAACAGCGCCTGCTCGAAGTACTCGCGCGCGAGATCCTGGTATCCGACCTCCGCCGCCATGATCGACTGCACCACGGCCGACAGGGTCGAGTCGCCGGTGGTCAGCGGGTCGTAGTAGTCGAAGTCGGCGAGCTTCTCCTCGTCGGTGAAGTGGTTGCCCTGCAGGAACAGCGCCAGCACGACATCCGCCTGCTTGAGCACCTGGAACCGGTAGATCACCAGCGGGTGGTAGTGCAGCAGCAGCGGGCGCTGGTCGGGCGAGGTGCCCTCCAGGTCCCACACCTCGCGCTCCAGGAACAGCGAGTCCTGGGGATGGATGCGCAGCGCCTCGCTGAACGGGATGTGGATCGCCTCGGCCGCCCGATCCCAGGCCTCCCGCTCCCCGGCATCCAGACCGGTGCGCTCGACCAGTGCGGCGTAAGCCGCCGGGTCCTGCTCGGCCATCTCGCGCACCACCCGTGCGGCCAGCCGCAGGTTGTACCGCGCCATCACGTTCGTGAACAGGTTGTCGTTGACGACCGTGGTGTACTCGTCCGGACCGGTGACGCCGTGGATGTGGAACGTCGAGTGGCCGTTGGTGCCGCGCCAGAAGCCCAGCGTCGCCCACAGTCGTGCGGTCTCGACCGCGATGTCGGCGCCCTCCCGGCGCAGGAACTCCTCGTCGCCGGTGGCGCGCACGTACTTGCCGAGCGCATAGCTGACGTCGGCGTTGATGTGGTACTGCGCGGTGCCTGCGGCGTAGTACGCCGACGCCTCCTCACCATTGATCGTGCGCCACGGGAACAGGGCGCCCGCCTCGTTGAGCTGGGCGGCACGACGGCGGGCGGCGGGCAGCATGAGCACCCGGGCGCGCAGCGCGTTCTTCGCCCACTGCGGCGACGTGTAGGTGAGGAACGGCAGGACGTAGATCTCGGTGTCCCAGAAGTAGTGGCCGCTGTAGCCCGAGCCGGTCAGCCCCTTGGCGGGGACACCGGTGCCGTCGGCGCGGGACGCCGCCTGCGCGAGCTGGAACAGGCACCACCGGGTGGCCTGCTGCAGGTCGTCGTGGCCGGCGATGCGCACGTCGGAGCGCTCCCAGAACGCCGCGAGCCACGCCTCCTGGGCGCGGAACAGGGCGTCGACGCCCTCCACGCCCACGCGGTCCAGCGAGCGGCGGCAGCGGTCGACGAGCTCACGCGGCGGCACGCCCCGCGAGCTGTGGTAGCTGACGATCTTGCTGATCCGGATCGGCACGCCGGCCTTCGCCTGCACGCGGAACACGTTCTTCGCGATGTCGGGCTCAATGAGCGTCCGGGCGCTGTAGTCGTTCTCGGTTTCGACCACGTGGTCGGCGACGACCGCGACGCTCATGCCCGAATCGTTCACCCGGTACGACAGCGCGGAGCGCAGCCCGTCCTGCCAGTACTCCACCGGCTGCAGCACGCGCTCGGTGATCTTCTCCGCCTTGCGCGGGTCGAAGCCGGCCTTGCCCTCGGACTTCGACGCCATCGGGTCGCCGGCGTAGATGCCGGCGCCGTCCTGACGGTTCAGCAGCTGGCAGCTGATCGTGACCGGGGCGTCGGCGTTCTCCACCACGACCTCGAGCCGCAGCACCGCCAGGTGCCGCTCGTCGAAGCTCACGATGCGCTCGTCCTGCATGCGCACGCGCTTGCCGGACGGCGTGACCCACACGACCGTGCGCGACAGGACGCCCGTGCGCATGTCGAGGACCCGGGAGTACTCGTGGATCTCGGCCTCGTCGAAGGAGAGCGGCTCATCGTCGATGTAGACGCGCATGACCTTGGCGTCGGGGGCGTTGACGATCGTCTGCCCCACCTCGGCGAACCCGTACGCCTGCTCGGCGTGCCGGATCGGCCAGGTCTCGTGCAGACCGTTGATGAACGTGCCGTGCTCGTGCGCGCCGCGACCCTCGATGTGGTTGCCGCGCAGGCCGAGGTAGCCGTTGCCGACCGAGAAGATCGTCTCGGACACGCCGTCGTCGTCATAGCTGGTCTCGATCAGGCGCCAGGGATCCACGGGGTGGCGTTCGCGGTCGATCACTTCGTCTCCTGTCGTCGCTCAGTACGGCGCATGCGTTCTCCGAAGGGAATCTGAAGGGTGAGGGGTTCAGTGCTTGTCGCCGTCGAGCAGACGCGCAAGATCATCGACGATACAGGTGGCGCCGGCCTCGCGCAGCGCGGCGGCGCCTGCGCCGCGGTCGACGCCGACGACCGTCGCGTAGCCGGCGGATGCCGCGGATGCCACGCCCGAGACCGCATCCTCCACGGCGATCGCCTCGGAGGGGTCGACTCCCAGCATCCTGGCACCCTCGCGGAACATGTCGGGCGCGGGCTTGGACGCGAGGTGCTCGTGCTCGGCGACGACGCCGTCGACGACGATGCGGAAGAAATCGCGGATGCCGGCGGATGCCAGCACCTCGGCCGCGTTCTTCGAGCTGGAGACCACGCCCATCGGCACCTCGTCGGCGCGGAGCTGCTCCAACAGCGCGAGCGAACCGGGGTACGGCGCGATGCCCTCGCTGCGCAGGGCCGCCGCGAACGCGGCGTTCTTGCGGTTGCCGACGCCGCAGATGGTCTCGGCCTCGGGCGGGTCGGTCACCTCGCCCCACGGGATCTCGATGTTGCGGCTGCGCAGCAGGCTGGCCACGCCGTCGTAGCGCTTCTTGCCGTCGACATACGCGAAGTAGTCGGCGTCCGTGTACGGCTCGGTGACGCCCCAGCGGGTCAGCACCTCGTCGAACACGGCCTGCCAGGCGCGCATGTGCACTTCGGCGGTCGGGGTGAGCACACCGTCCAGGTCGAACAGCACGCCCGCAGCGCGGCGCAGGTCGGGCAGGTCTTCGGACACGATGGGACTCCTGGGGACGGTGCTGTTGTCGGGCACGGGTGCTTCGGCGGCCATGGCGCTCGGATCCGGTGTGGCGCTCCCCTCAAGCGTAGCGAGAACCACCCGCGGGGTCTCCCCCATCGCCGGACCCTTTTCGGCGCAGATCCGCAGGATCGCCGCGACCGCGGCGTCCGTGTCGGCGAGGGTCTGCTCGGTGCGGTGCCGGATGCTGAGCACCGTCGCCGCCGCCTCCCCCGGGCGCACCGGCGGACGCACGGTGTGGACGATGTGCGCGAGCGCCTCGCCGATCCCGTCGACCGTGCCGTGCGCGAGCTCGACCCCGTCGTCCTGCACGCGGTACGTCAGCGCGTCGCCGCGCCGGTCGATCAGCAGCTCCGCGCTCATCCGCCGATGTAGGACATCTCGATGCGCTCCGCGGGTGTGTCGGCGGAGCGCAGCTCGGAGTAGCGGTCGTCGCGTGCACCCCAGATCTGCGCCAGGGCGGCCTCCAGCTCGGCATCCGAGCATCCGCCGCGCAGCAGCGCGCGCAGGTCATGCCCGCGGGAGGCGAACAGGCAGGTGAACAGCTTGCCGTCGGCGGAGATGCGCGCGCGGGTGCAGTCGCCGCAGAACGGGGCCGTGACGCTGGAGATCGCGCCGATCTCGCCCGCCCCGTCGCGGTAGCGCCAGCGCGTCGCGGTCTCGCCGGGGTAGGCGGGCTGCAGCGGTTCGAGCGGATGCGCGGCGTCGATCCGCTCGACGATCTCGGCCGAGGACACCACCTGGTCGAGGTTCCAGCCGTTGGTTGTGCCCACGTCCATGAACTCGATGAAGCGCACGGTCACTCCCGTGCCGCGGAAGCGCTCGGCGATGCCGAGCACGTCGTCCTCGTTCGCGCCGCGCTTGACCACCGTGTTGACCTTGATGGCGTCGAAGCCGGCCTCCTCGGCCGCGCGGATGCCGTCGAGCACGCGCTGCAGCGGGAAGTCGATGTCGTTCATGGCGCGGAAGGTCACGTCATCGAGGGAGTCCAGCGAGACCGTGACGCGATTCAGCCCGGCATCCCGCAGCGCCTGCGCCTTGTGCGCGAGGGCCGAGCCGTTGGTGGTCAGGGCGATGTCGAGGCGCTCCCCCTCGGGGGTGCGCAGCTCGGCCAGCATCGCGATCAGCGTCTCGATGTCGCGGCGCAGCAGGGGTTCGCCGCCGGTCAGTCGCAGCTTGTGCACGCCGTGCGCGACGCCCGCCCGGGCGACGCGCACGATCTCCTCGAAGCTCAGCAGCATGGCGTGCGGCAGGAAGTCGTGGTCGCGGCCGAAGACCTCCTTGGGCATGCAGTACACGCAGCGGAAGTTGCAGCGGTCGGTGACGGAGATGCGCAGGTCGCGCAGCATCCGCCCGCGGGTGTCCCGCAGTCGTGGTCCGAGCTGCACTGCCATGTCCTCCACCGTAGTCGTCGTGCCCGTTCCGGCGGCCGGATCGGGCCCCTCAGCCGGTGACGGGCTCCAGGCGGACGACCACGCCCTTCGACGCCGGCGTGTTGCTGCCGAGCGCCGTCAGCCCCAGCGGCACCAGGGGGTTCCCCTCCGGGAAGTAGGTCGCCGCGCACCCGCGCGAGGTCGGATAGGAGACCGCCTTGAACTCGTGGACCACGCGGTCGACGCCGTCCTCGTACTCGCTGTGCACGTCCACGATCTGCCCGTCGGCGATGCCGAGCTCTCTGAGATCGTCGGGGTTCACGAAGATCACGCGGCGGCTCTTCCGGATGCCGCGGTAGCGGTCGTCGAGACCGTAGATCGTGGTGTTGAACTGGTCGTGCGCGCGCATCGACTGCAGCAGGAGCCGGCAGGGAGGGCGCTCCAGGTACTCCAGCTCGTTGACGGTGATCATCGCCCTGCCGGTCGCCGTGGGGAAGGTGCGGGAGTCGCGCGGTCCGTGCGGAAGGATGAAGCCGTGCTCCTCGCGCAGCCGCGCGTTGAAGTCGTCGAACCCGGGGACGACGTGCTCGATGTGGTCGCGGATCCGGTCGTAGTCCTTCTCGAATCCGGCCCAGTCGATCGGTCCGTCGTCGCCCCACAGCGCCCGCGCGATGCCGACGACCACCGACACCTCGGACTTGAGTTGATCGGAGACCGGGTCGACCTTGCCGCGGGTGGCGTGGATCGCGCACACCGAGTCCTCCACCGACAGCGACTGCTCGCCGGCCGCCTGCCGATCGATCTCGGTGCGTCCGAGCACCGGCAGGATGATCGCCTCGTCCACGACGGTGAGGTGGCTGCGGTTGAGCTTGGTGGAGACCTGCACGTTCAGTCCGACGTTTCGGAAGCCCTCCTCGGCGGCGTGCGTGTCGGAGACCGCCGAGACCATGTTGCCGCCCATGGCCATCCACACCTTGGTCCTGCCCTCGCGCATCGCCTGCACCGACTTGACCACGTCGTAGCCGTGCTCGCGCGGGACCGTGATCCCGAACTCCCGGTCCAGGGCCGAGAGGAAGCTCTCCGGCATCTGCTCCCAGATGCCCATGGTGCGATCGCCCTGCACGTTGCTGTGGCCGCGGATCGGCGAGGCCCCGGCGCCGGGCTTGCCGATGTTCCCGCGCAGGAGCAGCAGGTTCATGACCTCCTTCAGGATCCTCACCGCGTCCCGGTGCTGGGTGAGCCCCATCGCCCAGGTGATGATGACCCGCTCGGAGTGCAGATAGCGGTCGGCGAGCTCGTCGATCTCGGCCCGGGAGAGGCCGGTGGCCCGCAGCACCATGTCCTCGTCGAGGCTCCTGACGTGCTCGTGGGACTCCTCCAGTCCCTGGCAGTGCTCGTCGAGGAACGCGTGGTCGAGCACCGTCCCCGGTGCGGCGTCCTCCGCCTCGAGGACCCGCTTCGAGAGGGCCTTCATCAGCCAGCCGTCGCCGCCTGCGCGGATGAGCAGGTACTGGTCGGCCAGGCCCGTGCCGCGGCCGATGATGCCGCGCACCCGCTGCGGGTTCTTGTAGCGGGTGAGTCCCGCCTCGTGCAGCGTGTTGACGGCGACGATCTTCGCGCCGTTGTCCTTGGCCTCCTCCAGCGCGGTGAGCATGCGCGGATGGTTGGTGCCGGGGTTCTGGCCCATCACGATGATGAGGTCGGCCTTGCCGAAGTCGTCGTAGGAGATCGTGCTCTTGCCGATGCCGATCACCTCGCCCAGCGCCGTGCCGGTGGACTCGTGGCACATGTTCGAGCAGTCCGGGAGGTTGTTGGTGCCCAGCGTGCGCGCCATCAGCTGGTAGATGAACGCGGTCTCGTTGGCGGTGCGGCCGCTGGTGTAGAAGGTGGCCTCGTCGGGCGAGTCCAGGGCCCTCAGCCGGTCGGCGATCAGGGTGAACGCGTCGTCCCAGGAGATCGGCCGGTAGTGATCCTCGCCCTGCGGCTTGTACACGGGTTCGATCAGCCGGCCCTGCATGCCCAGCCAGTACTCCGACTTGGAGAGCAGGCTGCTGAGGGAGTTCTGCGCCCAGAACGCGGTGGGGATCGTGACCGGCGTGGCCTCCCAGGTGACCGCCTTCGCGCCGTTCTCGCAGAACTCGAACGTCTTGCGGTGGTCGGGATCGGCCCACGCGCAGCTCATGCAGTCGAAGCCGTCCTTCTGGTTCATGTCGGTGAGCAGGGTGAGCGCGCGCCTCGCGCCCATCTCCCTGATCCCCGGCACCATCGAGTGCAGCACTCCCGGCACTCCCGCGGCCCAGTCCTTCGGCGGGCCGACCTCCATGTCCCTCGCGTCGTCGTCGATGTCCTGGATCGGGGCCTTGGCTGCCATCACACGCTCCTCCACCTGTCTCACCTGGCCTATCAGTGGCATCCGATCCGCGCAAGAGCCGCGGTCACACGGCCGCGGGCACGGCCTCCCGCACGCGCTCGGGCCGGGAGTAGACGTTCATGCTCGCCCCGCGCACGAAGCCGACCAGGGTGAGGCCGATGGACTCGGCCATCTCGACGGCCAGCGACGACGGCGCCGAGACGGCCGACAGCATCGGGATGCCGGCCATGACCGCCTTCTGCACCAGCTCGAAGCTCGCCCGTCCCGACACCTGCAGCACGGTTCCGGTCAGCGGCAGGTGCCCGTTCAGCACCGCCCATCCGATCACCTTGTCGACGGCGTTGTGCCGCCCGACGTCCTCCCTCACGACCAGCAGCTCGCCGGAGGCGGCGTCGTACAGTCCGGCGGCGTGCAGTCCGCCGGACTTCTCGAAGGCCTCCTGACGCGAGCGCAGCGCGTTCGGCAGGTCGGCGAGAGTCGCGGCATCCACCTGCAGCGGATCCGCGGAGACGTCGAAGGCCGAGGCGGTCGCGACCTGCTCGATGGACGCCGCACCGCACACGCCGCAGGCGCTGGTCGTGTACGAGTGCCGTGCCCGTGACGGATCGGGCAGCGGTGTGCCGGGGGCCAGGGTCACGTCCAGGACGTTGTACGTGTTGCCGCCGTCGGCCGCCGATGCGCCGAGGGCATAGGCTCCCGGCGCTGCGGCGGAGCCGCCGGTGCCCGGTCCGCCGCAGTGGATCGCGGAGGCGAACTGGTCGTGGTGGCGGATCACGCCCTCCGAGACGAGGAAGCCGGCGGCGAGCTCGACGTCGTGTCCCGGGGTGCGCATGGTGACCGTGAGCGGTGCGCCGGACACGCGGATCTCCAGCGGCTCCTCGACGGCGAGCGTGTCGAGCCGGCGCACGGCCGCACCGTCGGCGCCTTCGGTCGCGGCGGTGATGCGAACGACCTTCTTGCGGGTGGTGATCCTGCCCATCGCGGCCTCCCGGTGTGCGTCCTGACTGTCCGCCACGGTACTCCCCCGGCAGGGAGCAGGGGTCGGGCCGCGGTCGTCAGGCCGGCGGCCGGATGCTGACGGTCGAGCCGGGCACGACGGGGGAATCCTCCGGGAGGATCAGCTCGATGAGGTCGCCGTCGGCGGTGCGGGCGCGAGCGCGGATGCCCTCGGCGATCGCCTCGATGCCGTCGACGCGCGCCTGCCAGGGCCCGTCCGTCCCGGGCAGTGTCGATGCGACCGCGGCGATGAAGGGCGTCGCTGGTGCACCGAGGACCGCATCGGGTGCGCCTTCGGCGGTGACGCCGCCGTGCTCGAGCACGATCAGCCGGTCGGCGAGGGCGCGGGCGTCCGTCGCGTCGTGCGTGGCCAGCACGGCGGTGGTGCCGGTGGCGGCGAGTTCGTCGCGAAGCAGGGAGCGGATGCCGTCGGCGGTGGCGGGATCGAGGGAGGTCAGCGGCTCGTCGAGCAGCAGCACGCGCGGCGACACCGCGAGCGCCCGCGCGAGTGCGACGCGCTGCTGCTGTCCGCCCGAAAGCCGCGCGGGGCGCCGGTCGCCGAAGCCGGGCAGTCCGACGCGCTCGAGCCAGGCGTCGGCGCGCACCCTGGCATCCGCTCTCCGCATCCCGTGCGCACGCAGCCCGAAGGCGATGTTGTCGCGCGCGCTCAGGTGCGGGAACAGCCGCGCCTGCTGGCCGAGCAGGATCACGCCGCGTTCGCGCGGCGGCACGTCGACGCCGGCGGCGTCCTGCACGGTCCTGCCTCCCAGCCGCACGGCGCCCGCCGTCAGCGGGGTGAAGCCGGCGATCGCGCCCAGGAGGGTCGACTTGCCCGCACCCGACGGGCCCATCACGGCGACGGTCTCCCCCGCTGCCGCCCGCAGCCGGGCATCCAGGGCGAAGCCGCCCCTTTCGACGCGGATGAGGGCGTCCAGCGCTGCGTCCCCGACGGCGGCATCCGCGCTCATCGCAGCTCCTCCTCGACCGTGGCTTCCCCGCCCGGCCGCCAGCCGCGCACGAGTAGCAGCACCGCCACCGAGGTGACCAGCAGCATCAGCGACAGGGCGATGGCGCTGCCCTGGCTGACCCCGGCGCCGTTGAACGCCGTGTAGATCGCCAGCGGCATGGTCTGCGTCACGCCGGGCGCGTTGCCCGCGAACAGCGCCGTCGCGCCGAACTCGCCTGCCGCCCGCGCGAAGCACAGCACGGTTCCCGACAGCAGCCCCGGACCCGCCAGCGGCAGCGTGACCCGCCACAGGATCGTCCAGCTCCCGGCCCCGAGCCCGGCCGCCGTGCGCTCGTACTCCACGCCCGATGTGCGGACGGCACCCTCCAGCGCCAGCACGAGGAACGGGAGCGCGACGAACACCTGAGCGAGCACGACGGCCGGGGTCGTGAACGGCACCTGCCATCCGGTCCAGCCCAGCCAGCCGGAACGGCCGAACAGGAACAGCAGCGCCAGCCCGCCGACCATCGGCGGCAGCACCAGCGGCACGGTGACGACCGCCCGCAGCACGGCTGCAGTGCGCGGGGCGGCCCGGGCGATGGTCAGGGCCAGCGGGATGCCGATCAGCAGGCAGATCGCGGTGGCGACGAGCCCGGTGACCAGCGACAGCCGCAGCGCGCCGAGCGCCTCTGCCGAGGTCACGTCCTGCCACAGCGTCCCCCACTGCACGCGGCCGACGAGGGCGGCCAGCGGCAGCACCAGGAACAGGATGCCGAGCGCGGCGGGCACGATCAACACCCGCGGCGCCTGACCGCGGGAGCCGGTCGTCTGCGGGCTGCTTCGAGGCATCACGGCCCGTCGAAGCCGAACGACGCCAGGATCTTCTGCCCCTGCTTGCCGGTGATGAACGAGACGAACGTCATCGCGGCCTCCGGGTTCGGGGCATCCTTCAGCGCCACGATCGGGTACGCGTTCACGACCCGATCCGCGCCGGGCGGGGTGAACGAGCGCACGTCGGCGGCAGCAGCGGCATCCGTCCTGTAGACGAGCCCCGCGTCGGCCTCGTCGCTGCGCACCTTGGTGAGCACGGCCGTGACGTTCTGCTCCTGACTGACCGGGGTGAGCGCGACGCCCTGCGCGCTGAGGAGCTTCCTCGACGCTGCGCCGCACGGCACCTCGGGGGCGCAGAGCACGACCTTCACGCCGGGCTTCGCGAGATCCGCCAGCGTCTTGATGCCGGCCGGATTCGCCTTCGGCGTCACCACCACCAGCGTGTTGCGCACGAACACGGTCGGATCGGATGCCAGGCCGGCGCCGGTGACCCTGGCCATGTTCGCCTCGTCGGCGGAGGCGAACACGTCGACCCTCGCACCGCCGTCGATCTGGGTCGCGAGAGTGCTGGAGCCGTCGTAGGTCGCGGCGACGTGCACGCCGGGGAAGAGCTTCTCGAACTGCGCGATCGCCTCGTCGAAGGCGCCCTTCAGCGAGGCTGCGGCCGACACCGAAAGCTCGCCGGTGAGCACGTCGGCATCCGCGGGCGAGGGCGCGTCCCTCGGCGCGACGCCTCCGCCGGACGCGTTCGACGCACCGGTGCTGCTGCCCGTGGTGGTCGTGTCGGGGGATGCCGTGGACGCGCAGCCGCCGAGCATCAGGGCGATGGCGGCGACGGCGGCGATGATCGGGATGCGGCGCATGGCTGTTCTCCTCCGGTGCATGCGGGATCAGCGCGGGGTCTCCACGATGACCGTCGTCGCCTTGACCACGGCGACGGCGAGCGAGCCGACCTCGAGTCCCAGCTCCCGCACGGCTTCGGAGGTCATCAGCGAGACGACCCGGTGGGGGCCTGCCTGGATCTCCACCTGGGCGGCGACGGTGTCCATCACGACGTTGGTGACCAGCCCGGTGAAGCGGTTGCGTGCGCTGGAGCGCACGCCCGTGGCGTCCTCCGCCGACTTCGCCAGGGCGATCGCGTGCCGGGCGAGAGCGTCACCGGGGATCTCGGCCGGGCTGGCGTCGGTGACCGGCAACACGCCCTGATCCACCCAGCGGCGCACCGTGTCGTCGCTGACCCCGAGCAGATCCGCTGCCTGCGCGATCTTGTAGCTTGCGGACATGACCGCAGACTATCACCGCGCATGCGGATGATCACCTGGGGTTTCTCCGTATCTGCGGAAGGGCCCGTTCGCGAGGCGAGGACTACCCTGAAGGCATGTCCCTCCCGCCGCTGGTCGAACCCGTCGATGCGCTCAGCAGCAGGGAGCGGCTGCGCACAGCGCGGCATCAGCGCCTCGCCGGGCTGGGCTCCGACGGACAGCGCCGCATCGCCGCGGCCAGTGTCGGCGTCATCGGCGCGGGCGGCCTGGGCGCGCCGGTCGTGCTGGCGCTGGCGGCCGCCGGAGTCGGCACCGTCGTGGTGTTCGACGACGACGACGTCGAGCTGTCCAACCTGCAGCGGCAGGTGATCCACCGCCTGCAGGACGTCGGCCGGCCCAAGACCGACAGCGTGGTTCGCGTAGCCGCCGACCTGTCCGAGACCGAGGTCAGAGTGGTGACCACCCGGCTCACGCACGAGAACGCGGCCGAGCTGATCTCCGGCGTGGACCTGGTGCTGGACGGCACGGATTCGTTCGAGAGCCGCGAGGTCGTCGCCGCCGCCTGCGAGCGGCTGGCGGTGCCGCTGGTGTGGGGCACCGTGCAGGAGTTCGCGGGCCTCGTGACGGTGTTCTGGTCGGCGCCTCCCGCGCCCGCCGATGCGGTCCGGCTGCACGATCTGTACCCGCCCGGCAGTGAGGCGCCGGCGTGCTCGGCCGTGGGCGTCTTCGGCCCGCTGTGCATCCAGGCGGGCTCGATGATGGCATCCGAGGCGCTCAAGCTGATCACCGGCATCGGACGGCCGCTGCTGGGGCGGATCGCGATGATCGACGCCCTGGCGGGCACCGTGCGCGAGGCACCGCTGCGGGCGTCGCGCGCGACGGCATCCGCTCCCCCGTCCGACGCCGTCGTCGAGGTCGACGACCCTGCCGACGGGGCCGTCGTGATCGACGTGCGTGAGGCCGAGGAGGTCGCCCGCGGGATGCTCCCCGGCGCGAGGCACGTGCCGCTGGCGACCCTGCTGGGGTCGCTCGACTCCACGGCGGTGGAGCTGGCCGGCAGCGAGGTCGTGATGGTGTGCCAGGTGGGTGCGCGTGCACGACGCGCCGCGCAGGCGCTGCGTGAGCGGGGCGTCGACGCCGTGGTGCTGCGCGGCGGCATGGACGGGTACGAGCGCAGGAGGCAGCCGGCATGACCGCGCCCCTGATCACCGTGGAGGAGCATCGCGCGCGGATCCTCGCGGCCGTGCGGCCCCTCGAGGCCGCGCGGATGCCGCTGCCGGGGGCACTGGGACGCATCCTGCGGGAGCCGGTGCGCTCGGCCGTGGACCTGCCCCTGTTCGACAATTCCGCGATGGACGGTTTCGCGGTGCGGTTCGCCGACGTGGCGGATGCCGCGGCCGACGCGCCCGTGGACCTCGAGGTGGTCGCCGACGTGCCGGCCGGCAGCGCCGAGGACCCGTCGTTCGGGCCCGGGCAGGCCGTGCGGATCATGACCGGGGCCCCGGTGCCGCACGACGCCGACGCGATCGTGCCCTTCGAGGACACCGCCGGTGGCCTCGCGGACTCGCTGGGAAACATCCGGGTGATCGCCGCCCCGCACGCCCGCGGTGCGCACATCCGGCCGCAGGGCGAGGACTGCCGTGCGGGCGACGTGATCCTGCCTGCCGGCGCCGAGCTGGGCGGTCGGCAGCTGGCGGGGATCGCCGCGGCCGGCGTGCAGGAGGTCGTCGTCTCGCGCGTGCCGCGCGTCGCGGTGATCTCGACCGGTGACGAGCTGCGTCCACCGGGTGCGCCGCTGGAGCGCGGGCAGATCCCGGAGTCCAACGGCACGCTGCTGGACGGACTGTGCCGCGAGAACGGCGCCGAGGTTGTGCTGATGACGTCGGTCAGCGACGACGGCGACGGCCTGCGCGCGGCGCTGGCGGATGCCGCGGCCCTCGGCGCGGATGTCGTCATCACCTCCGGCGGCGTCAGCGAGGGCGCGTACGAGGTGGTCAAGAGCGTCGCCCGGATGCGGTTCGACAAGGTCGCCATGCAGCCCGGCAAGCCGCAGGGTTTCGGCGACGGCTCGGACGACGGCGGACCACTGCTGTTCGGTCTGCCCGGCAACCCGGTGAGCGTCGCCGTGTCGTTCGAGGTGTTCGTGCGTCCCGCGCTGCGGGCGATGCAGGGCGCCGCCGACCTGGACCGCCTGATCGTGCGGCTGCCGGTCGTCGAGGCGTGGCGCACCCCTCCCGGCCGCCGCCAGTACCGCCCGGTGCTCGTCACGAGCGACGGGGTGGCGCCGGCGTCGTCCGGCGGGTCCCACCTGGCGGCGAGCCTGGGGCGTGCGGAGGCCTATGCGATCGTCCCCGCCGACGTCGACCGCGTCGGGATCGGCGACGTCGTCGATGTCATGCTGGTGCCATGAGCTTCACGCACTTGGATTCCGCTGGTCACGCCCGGATGGTGGATGTCACCGAGAAGCAGCCGACGGCGCGCTCGGCGACGGCGCGCGGGTTCGTGCACTGCGCCCCGCACGTCGTGGCGGCGCTGCGGGACGACATCGTGCCGAAGGGCGACGTGCTGGCAGTGGCGCGCATCGCGGGCATCGCCGGGGCCAAGCGGACTCCCGAGCTGCTGCCACTGGCGCACGTGATCGGCGTGCACGGCGCGGTGGTGGACCTGCGGATCACAGACGAAGGCGTTGAGGTGGAGGCGACCGTGCGCACGGCCGACCGCACCGGCGTGGAGATGGAGGCGCTGACGGCCGTGTCGGTCGCCGCGCTCACCGTGGTCGACATGGTGAAGGGGCTCGACAAGGGCACCTCGATCGCGAACGTGCGCATCGTGGCGAAGACCGGCGGCAAGTCCGGCGACTGGCACCGGCCGGACGACCCCGCCTGATCATGGTCGTGCGGTTCGGGGCGGTGCTGCTGGCCGGCGGTCGCGCCTCGCGCATGGGCGGCATCGACAAGCCGGGGCTGCTCGTCGACGGGGTGAGCATGCGCGATCGGGCCATCGACGCGGTGGTTGCCGTCGGCGCATCGCCGGTGATCGTCGTGGGGCCGGAACCGGCGGCATCCAGAGCTTCGCACGACGCCGTGCGCTGGATGCGGGAGGACCCGCCCTTCTCGGGACCGGCGGCCGCGGTCGTGACCGCGCTGGGGGCTCCGGGCGCGGATGCCACGGCGTGGACGATTCTTCTGGCCTGCGATCTCCCGCATCCGGATCTCGCCGTCGCCCGGCTGCTCGCCGGCATCCCTCATCTCGCACCGGAGTCCGACGGCGCGTGCCTGGTCGACGGGACCGGGCGGGCGCAGTGGCTCACAGGTGTGTATCGCACGCCGGCGCTGGTGAGTGCGGCATCCGCTCTGCCGGACGGCGGTCGCGATCGGCCGGTGCGCGCGCTGCTCGCGGGCCTGCCCGTGGAGCTCCTCGCCGACCCGGGCGCCGCGGCCCGGGATGTGGACACGTGGGAGGATTACGAGCAGCTGACGAAGGAGCTTCCATGAGCGAGCATCTGCCACCCGAGGCACTGGACGACTGGGCGGATGCCCTGCGGGAGCACTTCGACCTGAGCGCCGACGACGTGCCGATCTCGCTGATCCTGGACCTGGCGAGGGACGTCGCGAACGGCGTCGCGCGGCCGGCCGCGCCGTTCAGCGCGTTCGTGGCCGGACTGGTCGCGGGTCGCCGCGGCGGCTCGCCGGACGACATCAGCGCGGTCGTCGCGGACGTGACGACGCTCGCCGGCGACTGGCGGGCCTGACGTGGCCCGGGTGCGGTTCTTCGCCGCGGCTGAGGAGGCCGTCGGCAGCTCCGAGCTGACCGTGGATGCCACGACTCTCGCCGCCCTGACCGCGCGCCTGCGCGGCGATCACCCGGCGCTCGCGGAGATCCTGCCGCGCTGCTCCGTGCTGGTCGACGGCGCGCGCGTGGACGAGTCGTGGCCGCTGACCGCCGACGCGGTGGTCGACGTGCTGCCGCCGTTCGCCGGCGGCTGAGTCCCGCGTCCCTGAGCGCCCTTCGTCTCCTCGCCGGCGCTCGTCGCTCCGGAACCGCAACCCACCCGGTCCCTGAGCGAGCGCAATCCCCGGTCCCTGAGCGAGCGCAATCCCCGGTCCCTGAGCGAGCGCAATCCCCGGTCCCTGAGCGAGCGCAGCGAGACGAAGGGTCAGCCGCCGAGCCCCTTCCAGACGGTGGCGCCGTCGGCTTCGATCTGCCGCTTCCAGATGGGAAGGCTGTGCTTGATGGCCTCGATCAGCGCGCGGGACACCTCGTAGGCGACGCCGCGGTGACCCGACGCGACCGACACGATGACAGCGGCCTCGCCGACCTCCAGGCGCCCGATGCGGTGGCTGGCGGCGACGATGGCGTCCGTCTCCCCGACAGCGTCGGCGATGAGCGTGCGCAGGGTCTTCTCGGCGTCGGGGTGGGCCGAGTACTCCAGTGCGACGACAGGGGTGGCGGCGTCCTCGTCGTTGTCGCGGACGCGGCCCACGAAGGTGATCTCGGCGCCCATGCGGGGGTCGTCGACGGCGGCACGGTGGGCGTCGACGTCGAGCGGCTCGGTGCTGATCTGCGCGAGGCGGATGGTCATCGATGGTCCTCCCCTTCGAGCTGCCCGAGCGCGTGGTGCGCGATCTCGAGCACGAGTCGGATGCCGTCGGTGACGGCTGCGGTCGAACCGGGGAGGTTGACGATGAGTGCGTTCCCGGCGACGCCCGCGAGTCCGCGGGAGAGCAGGGCTGCGGGCTTCTCGGCTGCGCCTCGGCGGCGCAGCTCCTCGGCGATGCCCGGCAGCTCGCGGTCAAGCACGCGGGCGGTCCCCTCGGGGGTGCGGTCACGCGGGCCGATGCCGGTGCCGCCTGTCGTGACGATCAGGCGGATGCCGCGCTGCACCGTCTCTCGCAGTGCGCGCTCGACCTCGTCGGCGCCGTCCGGGATGACGATCGCGTCGTCGCAGTCGAAGCCGGCCGCGCGGAGCGCCGCGACCCCGATGGGCCCGGATGCGTCTGCGCGCTCACCGCGGGCGGAGCGGTCCGAGACCGTGATGACTGCGGCTACCGGCGACATGCCTTCAGCCTAGCGATGGCTCTCCGGCGGGTCTTGGGCAGGTGGGCGGTCAGCCGCGGTGGGTGAGCACGTTGATGATGTTGCCGTCGGCGTCGCGGAAGAAGAAGCGTCGTACGCCCCAGGGCTCGTCGGTGATGGGATGCACGATCTCCAATCCGAGATCAGCGACCCGCTGATACGCGTCGTCCACATCGTCGACCTCCAGCGATGCCGTGGGGTTCACCGGCGCGGTCTGGTCGCGGTCCATCAGGCTGAACTGTGGCGCCGCACCGCTGTTTCCGAGCGTGACGATCCATCCGTGGTCCATCAGCACGTCGAGCCCGAGCGCGTCGCGATAGTGCGCCGCGGCCGCGGGCACGTCGGCGACCGTGAGAATGGGCACTGCGCGGGAGAGTCTCATGCACGCGAAGATACCATCCGGCCTCTGGCCGAAGACCGGCGGGACCTCCACACCTCTGGGCCCGAGCCTGTCGAACGGCCGGCATGGAGACTCGAGTCAGGGGCGCCGAGTCCACACCGCGCTTGCCGAACGGCGGACGTTCGCGCAGCGGGTGCTTCGACAGGCGCAGCAACCCAAGATGATGAGCCCCTCAGCAGATGCTGGGCCCCGAGCAGGTACTGGTCCCCGGGCGGATGCCGGTGCCTGAGCGGATACTGGGCCTCTGAGCTTGTCGAAGGATCGAACCTGCCTGGGATCCTTCGACAGACTCAGCGCCCCACCGCGTCGTGCT
>NZ_MKRT01000033.1:59110-61377 GCF_001897945.1 Microbacterium sp. 69-10 | reverse complement strand
ACCGACACCAGCCACACCTACACGGAGCGCGGCACCTACCAGGCATCCGTCGACACCGTCTACACCGCGGAGATCGACCTCGGCACCGGCTACTTCCCCATCAGCGGAACCCTCACCATCCCCGGGCCGCCGCAGGACATCCAGATCTACGAGGCGCGCACCGCCCTCGTCGCGCACACCTGCGACGAGGATCCGACCGCCGAAGGCTGCCCGACCCGCTGAGCACACCCGCTTGGCACACGCCTGACACGCCCGGCCCGTTTGTGAGGGCGACTGCGCATTGACAACCCTCCAACCCGAGGGACAGTCTCGCTTCACAGCGAATCTTCAGCTATATCGCTGCCGAAGGGAACGAGCAGGAGCGCACTCACCGAAACACCGCGCATCTCCCGATTGGCGCTCCTGGTCGGCATCGCCGCGGCCACCGTCGGCATCATCTACGGCTACGACTCCTCCAACATCGGCGGAGCGCTGCTCTACCTGCGCAAGGACTTCGGCCTCGACGCCGCCGCAGAGGGCTGGGTCACCAGCACCGTCGTGTTCGGCGAGATCGCCGCATCCTGCTCGGCGTCACCATCGGCATCTCGGTCGTCGTCGTTCCGGTCTTCGTCGCGGAATCCGCCCCGACACGCAACCGCGGCGCCTTCCTCGTGCTGTACCAGGTCGCCACCGTCGCCAGCATCATCCTCGGCTACCTGATCGCGATGTCCCTCGCCCCCACCCAGAGCTGGCGCTGGATGCTGGGACTCGCCGCGATCCCCGGCCCCGTGATCACCCTGCTCCTGCTCCGCCTCCCCGACACCGCCCGCTGGTACGTCATGATGGGCCGGCACGCCGAGGCCAGGAAGGCCCTCGTCGCGATCGAGGGCCCCGCCGTCGACGTCGACAAGGAGATCGAGGTCATCACCGCCGGCTTCGCCACCAGCACCACCTCCTCGTGGCGCGATCTGCTTCGCGGCCCGTTCCTGCGCGCCACGATCTTCGTCGTCGGCCTCGGCTTTCTTCGTGCAGATCACCGGCATCAACGCGACCGTCTACTACAGCCCGGCCATCTTCGAGTCGATGACCTACACCGACGACGTCACCAAACTGGGCCTCTCCGCCCTCGTGCAGGTCGCCGGCCTGATCGCCGTGTTCATCTCGCTCATGGTGATCGACCGGATGGGCCGCCGGCCCGTGCTGCTGATCGGCATCGCGACCATGATCATCGCCAACATCCTGCTCATCGGCGTCTTCGCCGTCGGCGGCGGCCGGTTCGACGGGGCCCTGACCACGCTCGGCTTCATCGGACTGGTGCTGTTCACCGCCGGCTTCACGTTCGGCTTCGGATCTCTCGTCTGGGTCTACGCCGGCGAGGCGATGCCCGCCCACCTGCGCTCCCTCGGCGCGAGCGTCATGCTCACCGCCGGCCTCGTCGCGAACGTGATCGTGGGCCTCGCCTTCCGCCCGATCCTCGAGCAGAGCGGCATGGTCGCCTTCCTCATCCTCGGCATCATGGCCGTGGCCGCCTTCGTGTTGGTGATGAAGCTCGCCCCCGAGACGAAGGGGCGTCCGCTCGAGGACATCGCCCAGTTCTGGGAGAACGGCGGCAGCTGGACGGCGAGGAAGTGATCCGGATGCCGCAGATCAGAGCGCATCGCCAAAGGATCGCCGGACCCGTTGTGGCCGGCATCCAACGAGACGACGAAACCCACCGATAGGGTGGAATCCGTGACGGAAAAGCCTGACCTCTCGACCACTGCCGCGAAGATCGCCAACCTCCGCGCGCGCTTCAACGACGCAGTCGTCGAGCCGGAGAAGATCGCCCAGCAGAAGCAGCACGCCAAGGGCAAGATGACCGCCCGCGAGCGCATCGAGATGCTCGTCGACAACGGCAGCTTCGTCGAGTTCGACGAGTACGTGCGACACCGCACCACCGCCTTCGGCATGGACAGGAACCGCCCCTACGGCGACTCCGTGGTCACCGGCATCGGCACCATCCACGGCCGGACCGTCGCGGTCTACTCGCAGGACTTCACCACCTTCGGCGGCTCGCTCGGCGAGGTCTCCGGCGACAAGATCATCAAGATCATGGAGTTCGCCCTCACCAGCGGGATGCCCGTGGTCGGCATCCTCGACTCCGGCGGAGCCCGCATCCAGGAGGGCGTGCTGGCCCTCAGCAAGTACGGCGAGATCTTCAAGATGAACACCCGCTCCTCGGGCGTCATCCCCCAGATCTCCATCATCATGGGACCGGCCGCCGGTGGCGCCGGGTACGGCCCCGCCCT
>NZ_MKRT01000033.1:43394-59086 GCF_001897945.1 Microbacterium sp. 69-10 | reverse complement strand
ACCGACTTCGTCATCATGGTCGACAAGACCAGCCAGATGTTCGTCACCGGCCCCGACGTCATCAAGACCGTCACCGGCGAGGACGTCGGCATGGAGGAGCTCGGCGGCGCCTACACGCACAACACCCGCTCCGGTGTCGCGCACTACCTCGCCTCCGACGAGGACGACGCGATCGACTACGCGCGCACCCTGCTGAGCTTCCTCCCCGACAACAACATGGCCGAGCTCCCGGCGTACGCCTCGGAGTTCGAGTGGGAGACCACGGATGCCGATCAGCGCCTGAACACGATCATCCCGGACTCCCCCAACCAGCCGTACGACATCCACACGGTCATCGATCACGTGGTCGACAACGGCGAGTTCCTCGAGGTGCAGCCCCTGTTCGCGCCGAACATCGTGATCGGCTTCGGCCGCGTCGAGGGCCGTTCGGTGGGCATCATCGCCAACCAGCCGTCGCAGATGGCCGGCACCCTGAACATCGAGGCCGGCGAGAAGGCCAGCCGCTTCGTGCGCTTCTGCGACGCCTTCTCCATCCCCATCGTCACCCTCGTCGACGTGCCCGGCTACCTGCCCGGCACCGACCAGGAGTGGACCGGTGTGATCCGCCGCGGCGCCAAGCTCATCTACGCCTACGCCGAGGCCACCGTCCCCCTGGTCACCGTCATCCTGCGCAAGGCGTACGGTGGCGCGTACATCGTGATGGGCTCCAAGCAGCTCGGCGCCGACGTGAACCTCGCCTGGCCCACGGCCGAGATCGCCGTCATGGGCGGCCAGGGCGCCGTCAACATCCTCTACCGCGGTGAGATCAAGAAGGCCGAGGAGGCCGGTGAGGACGTCGCCGCCGTGCGCAGCCGCCTCGCCGCCGAGTACACCTACGGCGTCACCAGCCCGTTCCTCGCAGCCGAGCGCGGCGAGATCGACGGCATCATCGAGCCGGCGAACACCCGCGTCTCGATCGCGAAGGCGCTGCGCGCACTCAAGGGCAAGCGCGCCGAGCTGCCCGCCAAGAAGCACGGCAACATCCCGCTGTGACCGGCGAGCCATCATGACCGAGCACGAAGACGCCCCCCGCATCGAGATCATCCGCGGGAACCCCACCGAGGAGGAGCTGGCAGCTCTCCTCGCTGTGGTCAGCGACGCCTACACGCGCGAGACCGACGAGGCCGTCGCCGACGAGCCGCACGTGTCCGTGTGGGAGCGCACGCAGCGCGGACTCCGCAGACCCCTACGTCGGGATATCCCCTGGGGTCGTTTCTCTGGCTGAACAGCCAAAGGGGATATGGACTTTCGTCGAAAAGCGGACGAATTTGTCCCCCGAAATACCTACAGACAGAGTTATTGACAGCCGCCAGACTTATATCAACGCTTCGCGTTAGGCGGCTGCTCCGCCCCAGGGTAGGCAGACGCAGTACCGCCCCCAGCGGACAGTTTTCGGGTAGCTGTTCCGCACTGGCGAGGGGCGGGCGGCTTCGCCGCCCCTCGCCCACTCTCTTCGAAAGTCGTGTCCCGCCGGAGTCCAGCCGGCGGGATCTCGCTTTTTCAGCCTGTGCGTCAGTCCGCGGTGCGGCGGATCTCATGCCACAGGTCGACGGCATCGTCGTCGTGCGCGCCGCCGGCCGCACGCCCCACCACCGTCACGGCGATCTCATCGTCGCGTCCCGCGCGGATGATCACCCGGTTCGAATGCACGCTCGCCAGCACGCTCGCGAGCTCATCGCGGATCTCGTTGCGGCGCTCCTCATCCACGCCGTCGAGTCCGCCCTCGTCGAACACGGTCACGACGGTCCCGTTCCTGCGGGCATCCGAGATCGCCTGCCGCACGGCGTCGTTGAGCAGCACGGCCCCGCGCAGCTCGTCCCGCATCGTGCCCTCCGCCAGCCGGGCCTCGAGCCTCTCCTGCGGGGTCAGCTCGCCATGGGCGGCCACGGTCCGCGAGAGCACGGGCCCGGCGATCGCGAGTGCCCGCTGCGCGCGCACCCGACGCTCCCGCTGCCGGACGAGCTGCGTCGCATGCCACGCGGACACCGCCCGCTGCACGTCCGCCAGGCGCTCCGTGTCCCGGACAGCGCGATCCCAGAAGAGCACCAGCAGCTGCGCCACCACCACCCAGGTGATCGACCCCACGAGCCCGAGCTCGAAGGCATTGCCGATGCCCAGGTAGGTGGATGCCGCGGTGATCAGGATGCCCAGCGACACCCAGCCCACGATCGGATTCCGCCGCACCACGCAGACCACGGCGAGCAGCCCGATCGCGCCGATGTACCAGGTCGCGAAGGGGGCGCTGCGCATCTCGCGCTCCAGCGCGATGCTCGCGAACGCCGGCACCACGGCGCTCGCGATCAGCGCGAACACGGCCGCGCTCACCGGCATCCGCACGGACCCGGCCGACGACGCGAGCACGGCGGTCAGCACCGCCGCGAGGTACAGCCCGATGGCCGCGACCATCAGCAGCGGCGCGGTGGGCTGCTCGATCCACCAGATCGCCCGCGCGGCGAAGTACAGCGCGAACCCCAGGGCGAGCGCAGTGGTCATGCTGCGTACGGTGCGTCTCATGACGGCTGCCTGCTCATGACGGCTCCCTGCTCATGACGGCTCCCAGCTCAGCTCGACGACGGTCCCGCGGTCGTCCGACGTGATCCGTGAGGACCCGGCGACGGCCGCCATGCGCGCGATGATCGAGGCGCGGATGCCCAGGCGGTCCTCGCCGATGGCATCCGGATCGAACCCCGGCCCGGTGTCCTGCACCGTGAGGGTCAGCCGATCGGCATCCGCCGACTCCGCCACCACATGCAGCCCGCGCCCGCCGGCGTGGATCAGGGCGTTGCCGATCGCCTGCCGCGCCGCCAGCACCATCGCGCGTGCCGCCTTTCCGGGGATCTCCGCCGACACCCCGCGCTCCTCGACCACGGCATCCGCGCCCTGCTCGGACAGGGTCCGGCGCAGTTCCGCGACGATCTGGGCGCGGTTCACCGGCTCGTCGCTGCCCTCCTGGGCGATCGACGCCTCGGTGTTGGCCAGCCGGGTCAGCGCCTCGCGTGCCATCGCGACCGCGAGCGTGCGCTCCCGGTCGCTCGAGGCCCGTTCGGCGGCGATCAGCGCAGCCAGCACGCTGTCGTGCATCAGCGCCGCCATCGCGACCCGCTCCTCCTCGGACGCGGATGCCGCCGCGGCGCCCGCGTACGTCTCCACGGCCATGTCGCGCGCGTCGTCGACGCCGGTCGCCACCTGCCGGAACATCCACGCCAGCGACACGATCACCATGCCGAGGATGATCGTGAACGACACGTCGAATCCGGTGGTGATCCAGAAGCCCTGCGCGAAGTCACCCTGGGCGAGTCGCACGTAGCCGTACACGAGCGGCACGCCGAGCGCCCAGGCGAACTGGAGCCGCACGGGGAACGCGAGCATCGCCGCGACCACGCAGATGTTCACCAGGAAGAAGATCCAGGGCTGCGCGGCGGGCTCCTGGATCGAGCGATCCACCACCGCGGGCCACAGCATCAGCGACAGCGCGTAAGCCACCGCGAACGTCCCGCACGCCTGCTTGACCCATCGCCCGGTGACGCAGGCGATGATCATCCACAGCAGCGGCAGGAACACCAGCAGCATGATCGCCAGGTGCGGGCCGTCCAGTCGGATCAGACGGGTCACGGCACCGAGCAGCGCCTGGATGCCGAGCGCGGTCGAGCCGATCGCCCCGACGATGGCGAGGATGCGCTCCATACGCTGACCGGTGAACCGCTCCAGCCCGATGCCCACCTCGCCGGGGCTCGGCAGGCTGCTCCAGGCGTCCCGGATGCTGCGGACCTCACCCTGCACTCGTCAGGCCCTCCGGCGCGACGATGCCGTCCTCCATCGCCCGGCGCAGCAGATCCATCTTGGTCGATGCAGGACGCCCCACCTCGACGTACTTCACCCGGACGCGGGAGATGTTCTCCTTCGCGGTCGAGTACGCCACACCCAGCCGCTCCGCGACCGCCTTGAGCGGCAGCCCAGTCGCATACAGGCGCAGCACCTCGCGCTCACGGACGGACAGCTGGGCATCGGCGAACTCGCGGTCGCCGTCCACGGCGCTGGCCCACTCGACGTTGTTCAGCGCTTCTCCCCGCGCGACGGTGCGGATCGCGTCGAGCACGTCGTCCAGCGCGGACGACTTGCTGACCACGCCCGCCGCTCCTGCGACGAGCGCCTCCCGCACGGATGCCGGACGGTCGGCGACGCTGTGGATGACAACGCTCGCACCGTCGGCCACCAGCGTCGCGACGTTCTCGGTGACTGTCGTGCCGTCGCCGAGCGTGAGATCCAGCACCACCACGTCGGCGGGCCGGGCGCCTGACGCCGCACGCCAGGCGAGGTACTCCCGGACGGTGGCTCCGGAGAAGACGACGTCCTGCTCGCCGTCACGCTGACAGGCGGCCTCGAGTCCCAGACGAACCGACTCGTGGTCGTCGATGAGGGCGACGGTGCTCATGCCGCCAGCCTACCCAGTGCGCGGGACGCGCCCGATATTCCGCGGTGCCTCAGCGCGAGAGCAGCGCGACGGCCTCGAAGTGGTGCGAGTGCGGGAACAGGTCGAACGCCTGCAGCGAGGTCACGTCCCAGCCCATCCCGCGGAACGTGCCGAGATCCCTCGCCAGAGCGACCGGATCGCAGGCCACGTAAACGACGGCCTCGGGGTCGAGTGCGTGGATGGACTCGACGACCCCGCGTCCGGCGCCGGCGCGAGGCGGATCGAGCACCACGGCGCCCGCCCTGGTGCCCTCGGGCAGACCGGTCAGGAAGCGGTCCACCCTGGCGGTCACCGCCTGCGCGTCGAACGCCGCGAGGTTCTGCTGCGCGTGCTCGGTGGCGCGGCGGTCGGACTCGACGGTGACGATGTCGCTCGCGCCCTGCTCCCCCAGCGTCGCGGCGAACAGCCCGACGCCTCCGTACAGGTCGAAGTGCGTGGCATCCGCGTCGACGCGGCCGGCGAGCGCATCGCCGACGGCCTGATGCAGCGTGTCGGCAGCGTGCGGATGCACCTGCCAGAACCCGCCGGCGTCCACCGCGAACCGGCGTCCGCCCGCTGTCTCGTAGACGCTCTCCTGCTTGCCGCGTCGACCGCCCTCGGGACGAGGCAGCACGCGCACGCGGCCGTCGCCCGGCTCGACGAGGTCCACGCGTCCGGGCTTCTGCGCCCGGAGCGCGAAGGCGGCGTCGGCCACCGCAGGGCGGGCGAGCGGCAGCGTCGCCACGTCGATCACGCGGTGGCTGCGCGCCGCATACGGGCCGACACGGCCGTCGGCGTCGACGTGCAGGGAGACGCGCGTGCGCCAGCCGGTGCCGTCACCCGCGTCCACGGCCTGCACCTCGGGGGCCTCGATCCCGGCGCCCGCGAACTTGTCCAGCGCCTCCTGCAGCACCTGCCGCTTGAGCACGCGCTGGTGGTCGAGGGCGATGTGCCCGAGGTCCGCGCCGCCGACCCTGTCCTCGGGCGCGCGCGATACATCGGCCTCCGCCCACACGTGCGCGCGGCGGTGCGGCGAGGCCTCGAGCACCTCCAGCGTCTCGGCGCGCCAGAAGGAGTCCTTGCTCGCATCCGTGATCTGAGCCCGCACCCGCTCGCCGGGAACGGCGTCGGGGACGAACACGACCCGCCCCTCGTGCCGGGCGATGAAGGTGCCGCCGTGCGCGATTCCGGTGATGTCGAGGTCGAGCGTGGGCTGCGAGGAGGTCATCGTTCCAGGATCCCACACCGCGAGCGCCCTATCGTGGGAGCATGCGCGTCTGCCTGGCATCCACGTCTCCCGCCCGACTCATGCTGCTGCGGCAGGCCGGCATCGAGCCGCTCATCTTCTCCCCCGAGGTCGACGAGGATGCTGTGGGCGCCGCCGCCGAGGCGGAGCGCGGTGCGCCGCTGGCTCCGGCGGAGCTCGTGCTGCTGCTGGCCAGGGCCAAGGCCGCGGACGTCGCGCACAGGCTTCCGGCGCAGCATCCGGACTTCGACGGGATCGTGATCGGCGGCGACTCGATGTTCGCGCTCGGCGGCCAGGTCTACGGCAAGCCTTACACGCCGGAGGCCGCCCGGGAGCGCTGGCGGCTGATGCGCGGCGCCACCGGTGTGCTGCACTCCGGCCATTCCGTCTTCCGGGTCTCGCCCGGCACCGCCCCCGTCGAGGCCACCGCCACAGCCTCGGCGGGTGTCACCTTCGCCGACGACCTGACGGATGCCGAGATCGACGCCTACATCGCCACCGGCGAGCCACTGCTGGTCGCGGGGGCGTTCACGGTCGACAGCCTGGGCGGCGCCTTCATCACCCGGGTGGACGGCGACCCGTCCACGGTCGTCGGCATGTCGCTGTCCACCCTGCGACGCCTCGCCGCAGAGCTCGGCGTGACCTGGACGGACCTCTGGAGCGCCGCCGTAGGTTCCTGACGACAGTTCCCCCGATATCTTGTCGAGGGTCGTCAAAAAAACCGGCGGACCCCCCGCTAGGCTGAAACCCATGCCTGATATCGCCAAGGTCCTCATCGCAAACCGCGGCGAGATCGCCGTACGCATCGTCCGCGCCGCCCGCGACTCCGGGATCTCCTCCGTCGCCGTGTACGCCGACCAGGATCGCGACGCCATGCACGCGCGTCTCGCCGACGAGGCGTACGCGCTCGACGGTTCGACCAGCGCCGAGACGTACCTGCAGATCGACAAGATCCTGTCCGTCGCGCGCCGCTCGGGCGCGGATGCCGTGCACCCCGGCTACGGCTTCCTGGCCGAGAACGCCGAGTTCGCGCGCGCCGTCATCGGTGCGGGCATGATCTGGATCGGCCCGTCGCCCGAGGCGATCGAGGCCCTCGGCGACAAGGTGACCGCGCGTCACGTCGCCGAGAAGGTCGGAGCGCCCCTCGCCCCCGGCACCCCCGGACCGGTCGAGACCGCCGACGAGGTCGTCGCCTTCGCCGAGAAGGTGGGCCTGCCCATCGCGATCAAGGCCGCCTACGGCGGCGGCGGACGCGGCCTCAAGGTCGCCCGCGAGCTCGGCGAGGTCGCCGAGCTGTTCGAATCCGCCACCCGCGAGGCGGTCGCGGCGTTCGGCCGTGGCGAGTGCTTCGTGGAGAAGTACCTCGACAAGCCGCGCCACGTCGAGACGCAGTGCCTGGCGGATGCCGAGGGCAACGTCGTCGTGATCTCCACCCGCGACTGCTCGCTGCAGCGCCGGCACCAGAAGCTCGTCGAGGAGGCGCCCGCGCCGTTCCTGACCGACGAGCAGAACGAGCAGCTGTACGCCGCGTCGAAGGCCATCCTCAAGGAGGTCGGCTATGTGGGCGCCGGCACCTGCGAGTTCCTCATCGGCGCCGACGGCACCGTGTCGTTCCTCGAGGTGAACACACGCCTGCAGGTGGAGCACCCCGTCTCCGAGGAGGTCACCGGCATCGACCTCGTGCGCGAGCAGTTCCGCATCGCGGCCGGCGGCACCATCGACTACGACGACCCCACCCCGCAGGGCCACTCCTTCGAGTTCCGCATCAACGGCGAGGACCCGGGCCGCGGCTTCCTGCCCCAGCCGGGCCCCATCAAGGTGTTCAAGACCTTCGGCGGCCCCGGCGTGCGACTGGACTCCGGCGTCACCGCGGGCGACACCGTCTCCGGCGCGTTCGACTCCCTGCTGGCCAAGCTGATCGTCACCGGACGCGACCGCGCCGAGGCGCTGGAGCGCGCCCGCCGCACGCTCGACGAGTTCGAGGTCGCAGGCATGCCGACCGCGCTGCCGTTCCACCGCAAGGTGGTGCGCGACCCGGCCTTCACCGCCGAGAACGGCGAGTTCGGCGTGTACACCCGCTGGATCGAGACGGAGTTCGTCAACGACATCCCGGCCTGGGACGGCGAGCTGGAGGACCCGGCCGCCGCGCCCGGTCGTCACACCGTCGTCGTCGAGGTCGGCGGACGCCGCCTCGAGGTGAGCCTGCCCGACCGCGTGACCGCACCGGTCTCCGGTACTGCCGGCCGCCCCGCCGCCGTTCCGCCGTCCCGCCGGACGCACGCCAGCACCGCCAGCGCGGGTGCCTCGGGCGACGCCGTCAAGTCGCCCATGCAGGCCACGATCGTGAAGGTCGCGGTCGAGGAGGGCCAGCACGTCGTCAAGGGCGACCTGGTCGTGGTGCTCGAGGCCATGAAGATGGAGCAGCCGCTGCAGGCGCACAAGGACGGTGTGATCGGCAACATCGACGCCGCCGCCGGGACCACGGTCTCCGCCGGGCACCAGCTGCTCACGATCAGCTGATCGCACGCTCTCACGCGAAAGGCGCGTCCCCGAGGGGCGCGCCTTTCGCGTATGAGGGCGGGCCGGTCAGCCGATGTTCACGAGGTGCATCGCGCGAGTGGCATCCGTGATGCTCGACGACAGCGACGGGTAGGCCGCGAACACGCGCGACACCTGGTCGACGTTCAGCCGGCGCTCCACGGCGACGGCCAGCGGGAAGATCAGCTCGGATGCCTTGGGCGCGACGACGACGGCGCCGATGACGGTGCCCGACCCCTTGCGGGCGATCACCTTCACGAAGCCGTCCTTGATGCCCATCATCTTCGCGCGGGGGTTGGCCGCCAGCGGCAGCTTGTAGGCGATGCCGTCGGCGGCGCCGTTCTCGATGTCCTGCTCCGAGAAGCCGACCGTGGCGATCTCGGGCGCGGTGAAGATGTTCGCGGTGATCTTGCGCTGCTCCAGCGGGATGACGATGTCGCCGAGGGCGTGGAAGACCGCGGTGCGCCCCTGCATGGAGGCGACGGATGCCAGCGGGAAGAAGTTCGTGCAGTCGCCGGCCGCGTAGATGTTCGACACCGAGGTGCGCGCCACCCGGTTGACCCGGATGTGCCCCGACTCGGTCAGCTCGACTCCGGCCTCCTCCAGCCCGATGCCCCGGGTGTTGGGGATCGACCCGACGGCCATCAGGCAGTGGCTGCCCTCCACCGTGCGCCCGTCGGAGAGCGTGACGAGCACGCCGTCCTCGGTGCGCTCCACCTTGTCGGCGCGCGACTTCGACAGCACCTGCATGCCGCCGCGCTTGAAGACCTTCTCCAGCACCTTCGCGGCGTCGCCGTCCTCACCGGGGAGCACCTGGTCACGGCTCGAGATGAGCGTGACCTCGGCGCCGAGGTTCATGTACGCCGAGGCGAACTCGGCGCCCGTGACGCCGGAGCCCACCACGATCAGGTGCTCGGGCAGAGCCTTCATGTCGTAGAGCTGGGTCCAGGTGAGGATGCGCTCCCCGTCGGGCTTCGCGGAATCGAGCTCGCGCGGCGATGCGCCCACCGAGACGACGATGGTGTCGGCCTCGATGCGATCGAAGTCCGTGCCTCCGGGCCCGGTGGCCACGACGATCGCGTTCGGGCCCTCCAGACGGCCGTGGCCGGAGAGGATGCGCACGCCGGCCTCGAGCAGCGTGGCGCGCATGTCCTCGGACTGCTGTCCGGCCAGCGCCACCAGGCGCTTGTTGACGGCGGCGAGGTTGATGGCGATCTCGGGCTTGAGCGGCTTGCCGTGCGCGCCCTTCGCGTAGAACTGCACGCCCAGGTCGCTGGCCTCGGAGATCGCGACGGCGGCGTCCGCGGTGGCGATCAGGCTCTTCGACGGGACGACATCCGTCAGCACGGCGGAACCGCCCACCCCGACCCGCTCCACGAGGGTCACATCCGCGCCCAGCTGGGCGGCGGCGAGTGCTGCCTCATATCCGCCGGGGCCGCCACCGAGGACGGCCACGCTCTGCTGATTCGCGAAGGAAGTCTGAGACATGGACTCCATTCTTCCGTACTGGCAGTCGGCTCGGCGACGGTCCGGACTCGTGCACGTCCTCCGTACTGGCAGTGCGCCCCGCACATTCCTAGAGTGGACTCATGCAAGACACTCTCACGCACCCCCTCGACGCGCCCGACGCGAAGCCGTTCGAGGTCGCCGCCCAGGCCGCGGAAGACATCGCGCGGCTGACCGGTGTCGATCACCACGACATCGCGCTGACCCTCGGCTCCGGCTGGGGCAAGGCCGCCGAGCTCATCGGCGAGACCGTCGCGACGATCCCCGCCACCGAGGTCACCGGGTTCTCCAAGCCGGCTCTCGAGGGTCACGTGGGCACGCTGCGCAGCATCCGCACCGCCTCCGGGAAGAACGTGCTCGTGATCGGCGCGCGCACCCACTACTACGAGGGCCACGGCGTGCGCCGCGTGGTGCACTCGGTGCGCACCGCGGCCGCAACGGGCGCCAAGATCATGGTGCTCACCAACGGCGCCGGCGGCGTGCGCGAGACCTGGAAGCCGGGTCAGCCCGTGCTGATCAGCGACCACATCAACCTCACAGCCGACTCCCCGCTGGAGGGCGCGACCTTCATCGACCTGACCGATCTGTACGCGAAGCGCCTTCGCGACATCGCGCGCAGCATCGACCCGACCCTCGACGAGGGCGTCTACACCCAGTTCCGCGGTCCTCACTACGAGACCCCGGCCGAGGTGCAGATGGCGAAGACCATCGGCGGCCACATCGTCGGCATGTCCACCGCGCTCGAGGCGATCGCCGCCCGTGAGGCGGGCATGGAGATCCTCGGCTTCTCCCTGATCACGAACCTGGCCGCCGGCATCCAGAAGACGCCCCTCAGCCACGCCGAGGTCATCGAGGCCGGTCAGCAGGCCGAGCCGGTCATCTCCGCGCTCCTCGCCCGCGTGATCGAGGCACTGTGAGCGCCGCCGAGCGCCTCGGCCAGGCGCGCGCCTGGCTGCGTCAGGACCCGGATGCCGAGACCCGCGATGAGCTGGCCGGCATCATCACCCGCGCCGCCGCCGGCGACACACTCGCGACCGCCGACCTCGAGGACCGCTTCTCGACCCGTCTGGCATTCGGCACGGCCGGCCTGCGCGGCGCCCTCGGCGCCGGCAGCAACCGCATGAACCGGGTGCTGATCGCCCAGGCCGCGGCCGGCTTCGCCGGGTACCTGCTGCAGCGGTCCGGCTCGGACGACGCACGCCCCACGGTCGTGATCGGCTACGACGGCCGCCGCAACTCGCGCCGCTTCGCGGTGGACTCCGCGGAGCTGTTCGCCGGTGCCGGCCTCCGCGCGATCCTGCTCCCCCGGCTGCTGCCGACGCCCGTGCTCGCGTTCGCCGTGCGCCACCTCGGCGCGGACGCCGGCGTGATGGTGACCGCCAGCCACAACCCGCCGAACGACAACGGCTACAAGGTCTACCTGGGCGGCTCGGATGCCGGCTCGCAGATCGTCTCCCCCGCGGATGCCGAGATCGCCGCGCACATCCAGCGTGTGGCGGATGCCGGCGACGTGGGCCTGCTGCCGCGCTCGGACGCGTACGAGGTGGCGGGCGAGGACGTCGTGGACGCCTACGTCGCCGCGACCGCGGCCGTCGCCCACGCCCCGTTCGGCGTGCAGGAGATGCGCTGGGTGTACACCGCGATGCACGGCGTGGGCTGGGAGACCTTCTCGCGCGTCGTGAAGGCGGCCGGCTACCCGGCGCCGCGCGTCGTCGACGAGCAGCGCGACCCCGACCCGACGTTCCGCACGGTGTCGTTCCCGAACCCCGAGGAGCCGGGCGCGATGGATCTCTCCTTCGCCCGGGCCCGCGCGGTGGACGCCGAGTTCATCATCGCCAACGATCCGGACGCCGACCGCCTCGCGGTGGCGATCCCCGACGAGAGCGCCGCGGGCGGCTGGCGCCGCCTGACCGGCAACGAGGTCGGACTTCTGCTGGGCTGGCGCGCGGCGAAGGCCGCGCAGAGCACCCCCGGCGCGTCCCTGGCCTGCTCCCTGGTGTCCTCCCCCGGTCTCGGCGCGATCGCCGACGCGTACGGCCTGGACTTCCACGAGACGCTCACCGGCTTCAAGTGGATCTCCCGGGCGCCCGGCATGGTGTTCGGCTTCGAGGAGGCCCTCGGCTACCTGGTGAACCCGGGCACCGTGCGCGACAAGGACGGCATCTCCGCCGCCGTCGCGCTGCTGGGTCTCGCCGCCGACGCCCGCGTGCGCGGCGTCACGATCGCCGGTCTGCTCGAGGAGCTGGGCTCCGAGATCGGCCACTTCGCCAGCGGGCAGGTGTCCGTGCGCGTGGACGACCTGTCGATCATCGCGAACACCATGACGTCCCTGCGGGCCCAGCCTCCGGCATCCTTCGGCACCAGGGCCGTCGCGACCGCCGACGACCTCTCGCGCGGCGGAGCGGGTGTTCCCGCCGGCGACGTGCTGCGCTACCGCCTCGCCGACGGCTCCCGCGTGGTGGTCCGGCCCAGCGGCACCGAGCCCAAGCTGAAGATCTACATCGACGCCAGGGCCGGCTCCGCCTCCGAGGCGGCCGCCGCCGTGGCGGAGCTGGAGGCCGCGGTGCGGGAGCTGCTCGCGGAGCGGGGATGACCGTCCTGCGCAGGCGGGTCGTGGTCGGCGTCGACGACGGCGCCCACGCGCGCCCGGTCGCCGAGCTCGCCCGCCTGGCGCAGTCGCATCTCTCCCCGGTCCGGGTCACGACCCGCTCCGGGGAGACCGCCGACCTGACCAGCGTGCTGGCCGTGATGGATCTGGCGATCGCCTCAGGGGACGAGATCACGTTCGAGGTGGCCGACTCCCCGGAGGCGCCGGCGCTGCTCGACGCACTGGAGGCCGTGCTCAGCCGTCGATGACGGCGACGAGCTCGTCGAGGAACGCGTCGAATCCGGTCGCGCGCCGCACGATGCGCTGCACGCTCTCCCGTTCGCTGAACACCTCGACGAGCTGTTCGAAGACGGTCTGGAACGCGTCCCTGTCGTCCTCGCTGAACGCGGCGAGCGCGACGACCTGCACCCGCCCCGCTCCCCACGCGACCGAGCCGTCGGCGATTCCGATCGCGATGGCCGTGCGGCGCGCGGTCATCTGCAGCGCATGCGGGACGGCCAGCGCGTCCGTGAACGCCGTCGACGACATCCGCTCCCGCTCGATCGTGCCCGAGATGTAGTCCTCGCCGATCAGGCCCGCGGAGGTGAGCATCCCGCCCAGCATCCGGATGATCGTCTCCTCGCCGGCGTCCGGCACCGGGGAGAGGAACGCGTCCGCGGAGAAGTACCGCTGCAGCTCCTCACGCAGGCGGCTGAGCCGGCGCGCCCGGCGGATGCGGGCGGCGGCCTGCTGCACGCGCTCGATGTCCGCCTCCGCGAGGAACGGCGTGATGCGCACCACCCGTTCGTCCGTCCCCGCCGCGGGGATCGTGCTGAGCACCAGGTCGGTGTCGATGGCCGACCAGTCGGGGTCCATGCTGGTGTCCACCCGGACCACCTCGATCAGCCTCCCCAGTGAGCGATCCACGCTGGAGTGCAGCAGCTCCTGCAGCTCGCGGTAGCCCGGGCAGACGATCGTGGCGGTGAGGATGGTGTCCGCGGCGCGGCTGCGCTCCAGCCGGCCGCCGACGTGCATCGCGATGTACGCGATCTCGTCCTCCTGCAGGGGCACGCCCAGCCTGTCGTGCAGTCCGCTGGCGATGGACACCGCCACGTCGAAGATCATCGGGTAGGACGACTTCAGCGACTGCGTGAGCGGGTTGCGCGTCCAGGCGCTCTCCTGCGCCCGGTGCAGCAGGTTCTGCACGTGCAGGGCGAGGCGCACGATGAACGCCTCGTCGACCAGGTCGACCTGGTAGTCGCGCGCGGCCTGCTCGATCTCCGCTCGGACGGCCTGCACCACCTCGGCCTCGACGATCCGCGCCGCGTCCGCCGGGGGCTGCTCGCCCGGTGCCACCACGCGGGTGAGGACCAGGTTCGCGAGATGCTCTCGGTCGCCGTCACCGAGCGCGACGCCGAAGTGCTGGTCAGCGAGCCGGGCGATCGCGGATCCGACCACCCGCACCGCCTCCGAGGCGGAGTCGGTGCGCTCGGCGAGCGCGCGCCCGGCCGCGACCCGTTCGGCGGCGATCGTGATGTGCAGCAGCACATCGCTGATCGCCAGTTCGTTGACGTAGTACCCCAGGTCGCCGAGCTCGCGCACGAGCGCCGACTTGAACGGCCCGATCGCGGCGGCCGGCACCGCCTCGGGGGCGAGTGCGCGCTGCAGTGCCTCCGGGCGCAGCGGGCCGGCATCCATCTCGTCCTGGGCCAGCCTGCTGAGCAGGCGCCTGAGGGCCTGCTCGTCGCCGCGCAGCCGCACCCGGTCCCGGTCGCGCTCGAGAGCGACGCGCCCTCCCTCCAGGAGCGCACGGACCCGTCCCAGGTCGTTCTCCAGCGTCGTCTCGCTGACGTGCAGCGCCAGCGCGGTGTCGTACACGTCGATGCCCTCGGCCTCGTCGACGAGCGTGCGTATCAGCCGGTGCAGGCGGGCGCGCGGCGTGCCCTGCGCATCGGGTGTCCCCGCCGCCGCGGCTGCCCCGGCACCGGCGCGATAGCCTGCGGGCCCGGAGTCCACCGCGCCCGCGGTGCGCGCGTTCAGCGCTGCGACGTAGGAGCGGATGCTGCGCGGAGTGACGCCCAGCTGGTCGGCCAGGCTCGCCGCCGTCGCCCAGGAGTCCTCCCGCCGGAGCACGGCGAGCAGCTGATCCTGACGCTGCCGCGACATCCGCCCGCCTTCCTCGCCGAGATGGTCCCTGCGCCTCCATGATGCCAGCCGTCGAGCGGACGGGGGCGGAAACCGGTGTTCCGCGGGGGCGGAAGCAACGTTGCTGGAAGAGCGCTGAGAGCGAGGGCGAGACTGGGGCGACCGGATGGAGAGGGAGATCGATGCGGATTCTCGTGGTGTGCGGCGCCGGAGCGTCGAGCACGTTCGTGGCGCAGCGCCTCGCGCGCGCGGCATCCGCTTCGGGCCTGGACTGGAGCACCGAGGCCGGCACGGAGCGCACCGCGCTCACGGCCGTCGGCGTGGACCTCGTCCTGGTCGGCCCGCATCTGGCCGCGCAGGCCGACGGCATCCGCTCCGCCCTCCCCGCCGCCTCCCGCGTCGTCGTGCTCCCGGCAGACGCGTTCACCGACATCGACGGCAGCCGCACGCTGCGCCTCGTTCGCGACGCGATGGACGCGCCGCACGACCGGAAGGAATGACCATGACCGCCATCTCCCGCACCGTCCGGGTCGGCTCCTCGCACGGGCTGCACGCCCGCCCCGCCAAGCTGTTCGCTCAGGCGGCGAAGGAGTCCGGCATCCCCGTGACGATCGCGAAGGACTCCGGCAAGCCCGTCAACGCCGCCAGCATCCTGGCCGTGGTCGCGCTGGGCATCGACTTCGGCGACCACGTGGTGCTCAGCGCCGACGGCGACAACGCCGAGGCCGTGCTGGACTCGCTCGTCGAGGTGCTCACCACCGACCACGACGAGGCCGCATGAGCATCCTGCGCGGAGTCGGCATCGGTCAGGGCATCGCGACGGGTCCCGTCGTGCGCATGGCGCCGGCCCTGCCCGAGCCCGCTCACGAGACCAGTGCCCGCGGGGCCGACGCCGAGCGCGTGCGCGCCCGCGATGCCATGACCGCCGTCGCCGCGGATCTGCAGCAGCGGGCGGATGCCGCCGGCGGCGCCGCCCAGGACGTGCTCGAGGCCCAGGCGATGATCGCCGAGGACCCGACGCTGACCGACGAGGTCGATGCGCGCATCGACGAGGGCACCACCGCGGAGTGGGCCGTACACGACGCGTTCGCGGGGTTCCGCGCGACGCTCGAGGCCGTGGGCGGGTACCTCGGCGAGCGCGCCGCTGACCTGGACGACATCGCGCAGCGCGTGCTGGCCCG
>NZ_MKRT01000033.1:20303-43369 GCF_001897945.1 Microbacterium sp. 69-10 | reverse complement strand
CCCCGCCGACACGGCGCTGCTGAAGCTGGACCAGGTGCTGGCGCTGGTCACCTCCGACGGAGGCCCTACCTCGCACACGGCCATCCTGGCCAGGGAGAAGGGCATCGTCGCGATCGTCGGCGCCGCGGATGCAGTCGCTCTCGCCGACGGCACGACGGTCATCGTCGATGCGGCGGCCGGCACCGTGAACGACTCCCCCACCTCCGAGGAGCTCGCCGCGGTCGCCGAGCGGATCGCCTCGCGCGCCGCCGAGGACGCCCGGCCCGCCGGCCCCGGTGCTCTCGCCGACGGCACCCCGATCAGCCTGCTGGCCAATCTCGGAAAGCCGGCCGACGCCGCCGACGCCGTGGCGCGCGGCGCGGAGGGCGTCGGGCTGTTCCGCACCGAGTTCCTCTTCCTCGGGGCCTCGCAGGCTCCGACCATCGAGCAGCAGCGCGCCGCGTACGTCGAACTGCTGGGCGCTTTCGAGGGCCGGAAGGTCGTGGTTCGGCTGCTGGACGCCGGTGCCGACAAGCCGCTGGCGTTCCTCAACGACGCGCACGAGGAGAACCCGGCCCTCGGACTGCGGGGGCTCCGGGCGCTGCGTGCCAGCGAGGACATCCTGCGCGAGCAGCTGACGGCGCTGGCCGAGGCGGATGCCGCGACCGCGGCCGACCTCTGGGTGATGGCGCCCATGGTGACCACCGTCGAGGAGACCGCGTACTTCACTACGCTGGCCAAGGAGTTCGGCCTGAAGACCGCGGGTGTGATGGTGGAGGTGCCGGCGAGCGCGCTCCTGGCCGACCGGGTCCTCGCGCATGCGGACTTCGCCTCCATCGGCACCAACGACCTCACCCAGTACACGATGGCCGCCGATCGGCTGCTCGGATCGGTGGCGGGGTTCCAGGACCCCTGGCACCCCGCGGTGCTGCGCCTGGTCCGCGAGGTCGGCGAAGCCGGCGCCCGTCTGGGCAAGCCCGTCGGCATCTGCGGCGAGGCCGCCGCGGATCCGCTGCTGGCCGTGGTGCTCGTCGGCCTGGGTGCGACGAGCCTGTCGATGGCGCCGTCCGCGCTCTCCGACGTGCGCCGCTCGATCTCGCAGCACACCCTCGAGGACGCGCGACGCATCGCGGCCTCCGCTCTCCTGGCGGACGACGCCGCCGGCGCCCGCGCCGCAGCCAAGTCGGCGGCATCCGCTCACTGACCCGCTCACCCGATATCAGAAAGAGAACTCACCATGACGACGACGTCACCCGCAACGACCTCGGGCGGAGCCCGCGTTCGCGTGCAGAGATTCGGCACATTCCTGTCCGGCATGATCATGCCGAATATCGCCGCCTTCATCGCCTGGGGCATCATCACTGCCCTGTTCATCGACAAGGGCTGGGTCGGCAACGACGGCCCCATCGAGGCATGGCGCTGGGCGAACTCCGCGATCCTCGGTGGAGGCACCATCGGTGACGTCGACTACACGGGCCTGGTCGGCCCGATCATCAACTACCTGCTGCCCCTGCTGATCGCCTTCACCGGCGGACGCATGGTGCATGGGCACCGCGGCGGCGTGGTCGGAGCGGTCGCAGCCTTCGGCGTGATCATCGGAGCCGAAGGCACCGTGATGTTCCTGGGCGCCATGATCGCGGGCCCCCTCACGGCGCTCATCCTGAAGTGGGTCGAGAAGCCGTGGCAGGGCAAGATCAAGCCGGGCTTCGAGATGCTCGTGGACAACTTTTCGGCGGGCTTCGTAGCCTTCTTCGCCTCGCTGGCGGCGTTCTTCTGGCTGGCGCCCCTCATGAAGTGGGTCACCGACATCCTCGGCGGTGCCGTGGGCTGGCTGGTCGAGACGCACCTGCTGCCGCTGGCGAGCATCATCGTCGAGCCGGCGAAGGTGCTGTTCCTGAACAATGCCATCAACCACGGCGTGTTCACACCGCTGGGCACCGAGCAGTCCTCGCAGACCGGCAAGAGCCTGCTGTTCCTGATCGAGGCGAACCCCGGGCCGGGCCTCGGTCTCCTGATGGCGATCACTGTGTTCGGTGTGGGTGCTGCTCGCGCCACCGCGCCGGGAGCAGCCATCATCCAGTTCCTCGGCGGAATCCACGAGGTCTACTTCCCCTACGTGCTGGCCAAGCCCACACTGATCATCGGGCTGATCGCCGGGGGCGCCACGGGGGTGCTGACCAACGTGATCTTCCAGTCCGGCCTGGTCGCCCCCGCCGCCCCCGGCTCGATCTTCGCCGTGCTGTTCCAGATCGCTCCGGGAAGCCACGTCGGCGTGCTGCTGTCGGTGATCCTCGCGGCGGCGGTGACCTTCATCGTCTGCATGCCGATCCTGCTCGCCAGCCGGCGTCGAGACCTGGCCGCCGAGGGCGGGGATGCCGCCTTCACCGCCGCGATCGCGCAGACCGAGGCCAACAAGGGCAAGAAGTCCAGTGTGCTGGGCACGCTGGGGGGTGTCGGAACCGCGACGCTCACCCGCCCGGTGGAGAGCATCGTGTTCGCCTGCGACGCGGGCATGGGCTCCTCCGCAATGGGCGCGAGCGTGCTGCGCAACAAGATCAAGCAGGCCGGGATCACCGGCGTGACCGTCGTCAACCAGGCGATCGCCAACCTCGATGGCACCGCCGACCTGGTGATCACCCAACAGCAGCTGACCGACCGCGCCAGGGCGCAGTCGCCGGACTCCATGCACGTCTCCGTCGACAACTTCATGAACTCGCCTAAGTACGACGAGGTCGTGGAGCTGGTGCGCTCGCAAGGCGCAGAGGGCGCCGCGGCACAGCCTGCGGCAGCATCCGACGCGCAGACCGAACCCGGCGCGCCCGCCGTCCTCACCGCCGACCGCGTGCGCATCCACCCCGGATCCGCCACCCGCGACGAAGCGCTGAAGGAGGCCGCGGACGTGCTGGTGGCCGCCGGCGCCGTCACGCCCGACTACCTGCAGGCCATGCACGACCGAGAGAAGTCGGTGTCGACCTTCATGGGCAACGGGCTGGCGATCCCGCACGGCACCAACGAGGCGAAGGACGCCGTGCTCGGCTCCGCGCTCAGCGTGGTCCGCTACGACGGTGGAGTGGACTGGGACGGCGACCGCGCCACGTTCGTGATCGGCATCGCGGGCAAGGACGGTGCGCACCTGCAGATCCTCTCCAGCATCGCCGAGCTGTTCTCCGACGAGGACGACGTGGCCGCGCTCAACGCCGCGGCGACGCCCGAGGAGCTCTTCGCGCTGCTGTCGGCGGTGAACGAGGCATGAAGGCCGTCCACTTCGGCGCCGGCAACATCGGCCGGGGCTTCGTAGGCCTGCTGCTGCACCAGGGCGGGTACGAACTGGTCTTCTCCGACGTCGCCGCCGCCCTGGTCGACGCGATCAACGCGGCCGACGAGTACACGGTGCACGAGGTGGGCGACGGCGGCGCCGACACCGTGGTCACCGGCTTCCGCGCGATCAACAGCGCTGAGGACCCCGAGGGCCTGATCGCCGAGATCGCGGATGCCGATGTCGTGACCACCGCCGTCGGGCCGACCGTGCTGCGGTTCGTCGCCGCGCCCATCCTCGACGCCCTGCGGCGTCGGGACGCGCAGGCGGCTCCGCTGCAGGTGATGGCGTGCGAGAACGCGATCGGGGCCACCGACCTGCTGAGGCAGGAGATCATCGCGCGCGCGGGCGAGGACTGGGGGGCCCTCGCCGGCCGGGCGGTGTTCGCGAACACCGCCGTCGACCGCATCGTGCCGGGGCAGCCCGAGGGCGCCGGGATCGATGTGACCGTGGAGCCCTTCTTCGAGTGGGCGATCGAACGCGGTCCGTTCGGTGCGAACCCGCCTCGCATCCCGGGAGCGCACTTCGTCGACGATCTCGCTCCCTACATCGAGCGCAAGCTGTTCACCGTGAACACGGGGCACGCCGCGACGGCGTACCTCGGCGCGCAGGCGGGCTACGAGCGCATCGCCGATGCCCTTGCCGATCCCGGCATCCGCGAACGCGTGGCCGCCGCGCTCGAGGAGACCTCGGCGCTGCTGGCGGTCAAGCACGGCCTGGATCCCGCCGAGCTCGCCGAGTACCGCTCGACGATCCTGCGCCGCTTCGCCAACCCGGCCCTGCCCGACACCGTCTGGCGGGTGGGCCGGCAGCCGCTGCGGAAGCTGTCCCGACACGAGCGGTTCATCGGCCCGGCGGCGGAGGCCGTCGAGGCGGGGCTGAGCGCGGAGGCGCTGCTGGTCGCGATCGCCGCGGCCCTCGCCTTCGACGATCCCGCCGACGAGCAGTCGGTCGAGCTTCAGCGACGTCTGCGGGCCGAGGAGCCCGGGCTGCTCGCCCTCGAGGTGACCGGGCTGGAGGAGCAGCATCCGCTCCTCCCCGCGGTGCAGGACGCCTTCGCCGCCCGCGCGGCAGCCGTCGCCGGAACCGTCTAGGCTCTCTGAGGGCGCGCCGCCCGCGCCGCCCTCAGGGAGTCCCATGCTCGTGCTCACCGCGCTCGTGGCGATCGTCGCGGCCGTCATCCAGCGCGTCACGGGGCTGGCGTTCGTCCTGGTGCTGATCGGCCCGATCGTGCTCGTCTACGGGCCCGTCGAGGGGGTGACGATCGCGGTGCTGCTGGCCGTGATCGCCTCGCTGTTCGCCGTGCCGAGCGCGTGGCGGGACGTGGACTGGCCACGAACGCTGTGGCTGCTGGGGGCGGGGCTGGTCGCCGCTCCCCTCGGCGCGCTGACGGCGGCAGCGCTCCCGCAGACGGCGCTGCTCTTCCTCATCGGCGCGATGGGCGTGCTGGCGCTCAGCGTCCAGTGGCTCGGTCCGGTCGCGCGTCACGTGCGCGGACGCCCCGGGGCGATCGGCGCGGGTGCGCTCGCAGGCTTCATGCATGCCTCCAGCGGGCTCTCCGGACCCGCGCTCGCCTCCTTCGCGCTGGGCGACGACTGGCCGCAGCGGCGCTTCGCGGCGAGCGCGCAGATCGTCTTCCTCGGCTACGGCGCGGTCTCGGTGGCCCTGCGGGGACTGCCGTCGACGCCGCTTCCCGATCTGGCGATCCTCGCCGCCTGCACGGCGGCGGGGATGATCCTCGGGGCGTTCGCCGCACGGCGAGTGCCGCTGGCCCTGGCGCGACGGGTGATGCTGCTGTGCGCATGGGCGGGGACGCTCGTCGTGCTGGGACGTGCGACCGCGTCTCTGTTCGCCTGATCCCCGGTTCCAGGAAGCGCTCTCCCACCGCTACGATCAAGGAACCGGGGGGATGATCGATCGAGCACGACGCCGTGCGGGAGTGAAATGAAGCGATACGCCGTCATCGGCGCCGGCCCCTCCGGCCTGTCCGCCGCCCGGGCCCTGCAGCTGCGCGGCATCGACGTCGACGGCTACGAGGCGTCCTCCGGCGTCGGCGGGCTCTGGGACATCGACAACCCGCGCAGCACGATGTACGAGTCCGCGCACCTGATCTCCTCGCGCACGACCACCGAGTTCGCCGAGTTCCCGATGGACTCGGACGTCGACTACCCCGGCCATCGCGCGTTGAAAGCGTACTTCGACTCCTTCGCGGACGCGTTCGGGCTGCGCGACCTGTTCCGCTTCGACACCAGGGTCACCCGGCTCGAGCACGGCGCCGACGGCGGGTGGATGCTGCACGCCGAGGGGCTCGAGCCGCGCCGCTACGACGGTGTGATCCTCGCCAACGGCACGCTCGCCGAGCCGCACATCCCCTCGTTCCCCGGGGAGTTCACCGGCGAGATCATGCACACCAGCGCGTACAAGCGCGCCGGGCAGCTGACCGGGAAGCGCGTGCTGATCATCGGCGCAGGAAACTCCGGCTGCGACATCGCCGTGGACGGAGTGCACCACGCGGCCTCCGTCGACATGAGCGTGCGCCGCGGCTACTACTTCGTGCCGCGGTACATCTTCGGCAGGCCCAGCGACACGCTCAACCAGGGCCGCCCGCTTCCGGCGCGGCTCAAGCAGTTCATCGACACGCGGGTGCTGAAGGCCTTCACGGGCGATCCGGTGCGGTTCGGATTCCCGAAGCCCGACTACCGCATCTACGAGTCGCACCCGATCGTGAACACCCTGGTGCTGAATCACCTGGGGCAGGGGGATCTGCACGTCCGTGCGGATGTCGACCGCTTCGACGGGCTCACGGTGCACTTCCGCGACGGCTCGTCGGGCGAGTACGACCTGATCCTGCTGGCCACCGGCTACACGCTGGACTACCCGTTCGTCGACCGCGAGCACCTGCACTGGGAGCAGGCCTCGCCGAAGCTCTTCCTGAACGTCTTCCCCGCCTCCTTCAACGGGCTGTACGTCATCGGCATGATCGAGGCATCCGGCATCGGCTGGCAGGGCCGGTTCGAGCAGGCGCGCATGCTCGCCGCCTACCTCGCGGCGGACGAGGAGCGCGCCGCAGCCTTCCGTGCCCGCGTCGGAGGGCAGCCGTGGCCGGACACCACCGGCGGCTACCGCTATCTGGGCCTGGACAGGATGTCGTACTACGTCAACAAGGACGCCTACCGCTCCGCGGTGCGCGCCGCCACCCGCAGCCTGGAGGCGTGATGGACTTCGACCAGCTGACCCTCAATTTCACGCCCGGCACGCTGATGATCCTGAACGTCGTGCTCGGGCTGATCATGTTCGGCATCGCCCTGGACACGAAGCCCGGCGATTTCACGGTCGTCCTGCGGCATCCGCGGCCGTTCGTGATCGCGATCCTGGCGCAGCTGCTGGTGCTGCCGGCGGTCACGTTCGGGCTGACGCTGATCCTGCCGGTGAGCGCGTCGATGGCGCTCGGCATGATCCTGGTGGCCTGCTGCCCGCCCGGCAACATCTCGCAGGTGCTCACGCACCGCTCCGGCGGCAACGTGGCGCTGTCGGTGTCGCTGACCGCGGTGGGCAACCTCATCTACATCGTGGCTATGCCGCTCAGCATCGCCTTCTGGGGCTCGCTGCATCCGACCGCCCGCACCCTGCTGCATGCGGTCGCGCTGGACCCGTGGAAGATGCTGCTGGAGATCGTGCTGATCATCGGGCTGCCGTTCGCGGCCGGACTGCTGCTCCGTGCGCGCCTGCCGCGCTTCGCGCAGCACGTGCAGCCGTTCGTGCGCTGGTTCAGCCTGATCGCGCTGGTCGGGTTCATCGTCGGGGCGCTCGCGGGCAACTGGGCGGTGTTCCTCAGCGTGATCGGCACCGTGCTGATCGTGGTGGCGATCCACGACGCGGTGGCGCTGGCGATCGGCTACTCCACCGCCGCGGTCGGGGGCCTCGGCACGCCGGAGCGCAAGGCCATGACCTTCGAGGTCGGCATCCGCAACTCCGGGCTCGGTCTGGGCCTGATCTTCGCGTTCTTCAACGGGCTCGGGGGCATGGCGGTGGTCGCGGGCTGGTGGGGCGTGTGGGACATCATCGCCGGACTCGCGCTGGCCGGGCTCTGGGCGATGCACACCAGGCGCCGCACCGGATCGGCGCGCGGAGACGCCTCTCGGCACGCCGCGGAGTCGGATGCCGCCGAGGCGGCCGCCGCGTGAGCCGGGTGCTGGTCACCGGCGGCGCCGGATTCCTCGGCTCGCACGTCACTGCGCTGCTCGCAGAGCATCCGTCGGTGGAGGTCGTCGTCAGCGGCGACCTGCGCGACTCCGCCGTTCCCGGGGTGGTCTCCGAGCGCGTCGACGTGACGGATGCCGCGGGCATCGCGCCCGTGCTGCGGCGCCATCGCATCGACACGGTCGTGCACCTGGCCGCCATCGTGAACCCGGGGCGCGACGTCGCCCTGGAGTATCGCGTCGACGTCGACGGCAGCCGGAACGTGCTGGATGCCTGCCTCGACGCCGGCGTGCGCCGCCTCGTGGTCTCCAGCTCGGGCGCGGCCTACGGGTATCACGCAGACAATCCCGAGTGGCTCGACGAGGGCGACCCCGTTCGCGGCAACGACGAGTTCCCCTACTCGCGGCACAAGCGGATCGTGGAGGAGATGCTCGCGGGAGCGCGGGCCGAGCATCCGGAGCTCGAGCAGGTGATCTTCCGGATCGGGACGATCCTGGGTCCCACCGTGCGCAACCAGATCACCGCGCTGTGGGACGGCAGGCGGCTGCTGCGCGTGGCCGGCTCCGACTCGCCCTTCGTGTTCGTGTGGGTCGACGACGTCGCGGGCGCCATGGTGCGAGCCGCGACCGACGGCCCGGCCGGTGTCTTCAACGTCGCCGGCGACGGCCGCATGACGGTCCCGGAGATCGCCGCGCGACTCGGAAAGCGGATGCTGAGCGTCCCCGCCTGGGTGCTGGGTGCCGCGCTCGCGGTCGGGCACGCCCTCCGGCTGACCGAGCACGGTCCGGAGAAGGTGCGCTTCCTGCGCCACCGGCCGGTGCTGGCGAATCGGCGCCTGAAGCAGGAGTTCGGCTACACGCCTGCCCGCAGCTCGCGGGAGGCGTTCGAGGAGTATCTGCGCACGCATCCCGGCGTCGCGCGCTGACGCGGGAGCCCGGGTTCAGGCCAGGATCGGGTCCAGCAGCGGATGCAGGTGGCGGGAGCGCAGCACGGCGGATGCCGAGCGGGCACCGGCCGCGAGGGCGCCGGGCACCGCCGCGCCGTGCAGCACGGCATCCAGCACACCGGCGAGGAACGCGTCACCGGCGCCGTTGGTGTCGACGACCTCGACCGGCACCGCCGCGACCCGATGGACCTCTCCCTCGGCGTCGACCGCGACGGCGCCCTCCGCGCCGAGCGTGCACACGGCGAGCGTCGCTCCTGCGCCGATGCGCGACCGCAGGAAGGCGACGGGATCGTCCAGGCGGTCGGCGTTGCAGAACACCGCATCCGCCGCCGCGAGGAACGGCCGGTGGAACTCCGCCTCGCCGTCGTAGTCGTGCACGTCCACCCAGATCGGGCGACCCGTGCGCTGCGCGAGAGGAAGGAGGCGCAGCGGCTCCGCGGCGAGGTCCAGGACGATCGCCTCGGCGGCGGCCATCTCGGTCTCGATCGCGGCGTCCCCGGCGCCGTCGGTCGCGGCGGCGCCGGACAGATAGAGCGAGACCCGCTCCCCCGTCCTGGTCATCAGGTTCAGATGCCGCTCGGTGGTCGGCGAGTCCGCCCACCGCGTCGCGACACCGGCCCGCTCCAGTGCCTCCCGCACGCGACGCCCCGGCTCATCCTCCGCCGTGACGGCGTACAGCAGCGTCTCGCGCCCGAGCGCCGTGAGGCTGAGCGCCTTGCCCGCACTCGTGCCGCCGAGGGTCTCCCAGGAGTCCTCGGCGAACTGCATGTGCGGCACGGGCTCGGGCAGCCGGTCCAGCACGACCAGCTGGTTCCAGGAGGCGGGGCCGGCGATGAACACGGAACTCACGGCGGCGCTCAACGCTCGAATCCCTCGCCGATCATCTCCACCAGCTCCTCGCGCTCCTCGACCGGGAGGAACGCGGCGGACGCGGCGTTGAACTGGAACTCCTCCAGGTCGTCCAGGTCGTAGTCGAACGCGTCGACGAGGAGCGCCAGCTCGCGCGTGAGCGACGTGCCGCTCATCGTGCGGTTGTCGGTGTTGACCGTCACGGAGAAGCCCAGCTGGTACAGCAGGTCGAAGGGGTGGTCGGCGAACTCGTCGCCCCACGGCGCGATCGCGCCGGTCTGCAGGTTCGACGACGGCGAGAGCTCCAGCGGGATCTCGCGGTCGCGCACCCAGCGCGCCAGATCGCCGAACTGCACCTGCACGTCGTCGCCCTCGCGCTCGACGATCTGCAGGTCCTCTGCGATGCGCACTCCGTGGCCCAGCCGCAGCGCGCGCCCGTCGATGAGCGCCGAGCGGATGGAGCCGGGGCCCGCCGCCTCACCGGCGTGCACCGTGACCGGCATGAACTCGGATGCCAGGTAGTCGAAGGCCTCGCGGTGACGCGACGCGGGGAACCCGTCCTCGGGACCGGCGATGTCGAAGGCGACGACGCCGCGCTCGCGGAAGCGCACCGCCAGCTCGGCGATCTCGCGGGTCCGCCCCTCCTGCCGCATGGCGGAGAGGATCTGACCGACGCGGATGCTGCGGCCTGCGGCATCCGCGTCGTCCTCGCCCTGCTCGATGCCGGCCTGCACCGCCTGCACGGCGGCGTCCAGGCTCAGACCGCCTGCCAGGTGCTGCTCAGGGGCCCAGCGCACCTCGCCGTACACGACGCCGTCCGCGGCGAGGTCGGCGACGAACTCCCGGGCGACGCGGGTCAGCGCGCGCTCGGTCTGCAGCACCGGGGTGACCAGGTCGAAGGTCTTCAGGTACTGGGGCAGCGAGCCCGTGCCGCACTGCTGGTCGAACCAGCGCCGCAGGCCCTTGGCGTCGGTCGCGGGAGCCGCGACCCCCGCCTCGTCCGCGAGCTCGAGGATGGTGCCGATGCGCACGCCCCCGTCGAGGTGGTCGTGCAGCGACACCTTCGGCAGCGCCCGCAGGGACCGGCCCTGCACCGTCAGATCGCCGTTCTGGTCGATGGTCATCGAAGTCTCTCCGTGGGGGTCAGGCGGTGATGCGCTCGCGCACGATGGGCTGCGAGGCGGGGGCCGTCTGGCCGACCTCGTAGGCGCCGTCGAGCGCCTGCAGCGCGCGGGCGAAGCGGGCGTCGTCGTCGGCTGAGAGCGTGAACAGGGTCTGGCCCGCCGTCACGCGGTCGCCGGGCTTGACGGCCAGATCGATGCCGGCGGCATGGATCACCGGATCCTCCGCGCGGGCGCGCCCCGCGCCCAGACGCCAGGCGGCGATCCCGAAGGGCAGCGCGTCCATCCGGGTCACGACGCCGTCGACGGCGGCACGCACCACATGGGTCTCCCGCGCGGTGGGCAGCGCCGCGTCGGGGTCCCCGTCCTGCGCGCGGATCATGGCCTTCCAGGAGTCCATCGCACGTCCGTCGTCGAGGGCCTTCTCCACGTCGGCATCCGGCTGCCCCGCCAGGGCGAGCATCTCCCTGGCCAGGGCGAGCGTCAGCTCGCGCACGTCGGCGGGACCGCCGCCGGCGAGGATCTCGACGGACTCGCGCACCTCGTTGGCGTTGCCGATCGCAAGGCCGAGCGGGGTGTCCATGTCGGTCAGCAGCGCCGTGGTGGCCACGCCGGAGTCGGTGCCGAGGGCGACCATCGTGCGGGCCAGCTCGCGGGCGCGGTCGATGTCCTGCATGAACGCGCCGTTGCCGAACTTCACGTCCAGCACCAGGGCATCCGTCCCCTCGGCGATCTTCTTCGACATGATGCTCGACGCGATCAGCGGGATCGCCTCGACCGTGCCGGTGACGTCGCGCAGCGCGTACAGCTTCTTGTCCGCGGGGGCGAGGCCGGAGCCCGCCGCGCAGATCACCGCTCCCACGTCGCCCTTCATCTGGGCGAACATCTCCTCGTTGCTCAGCGCCGCGCGCCAGCCGGGAATCGACTCGAGCTTGTCAAGCGTGCCGCCGGTGTGGCCGAGGCCCCGTCCGCTCAGCTGCGGCACGGCCACCCCGAAGGATGCCACCAGGGGCGCCAGCGGAAGCGTGATCTTGTCGCCCACCCCACCGGTGGAGTGCTTGTCGACGGTGCGCTTGCCGAGGGCGGCGAAGCTCATCCGCTCCCCCGTCGCGATCATCGCGTCGGTCATCACGCGGATCTCGTCGCGCTCCATGCCGCGCTGCAGCACGGCCATCGCGAACGACGCCATCTGGGCGTCGGACACGTAGCCACGGGTGTACGCGTCGATCATCCAGCGCAGCGGCGCCTCGGCCACCGCGCCGCCGTCGCGCTTGGCGCGGATGACGTCGACGGCGTCGAACGGCTCGACCCTCATCGGACGATCTCCAGGTCGGCGGGGCCGAACCTGTCCGGCAGCACCTCGTCGATCGTGCGGATGCCGGAGACCGTCTCCAGCAGCATCTCCGCGCTCGCGTGCTCGGACAGCAGCTGCCGGCAGCGGCCGCAGGGCATGATGGTCTGCCCGTCGTTGTTCACGCAGACGAAGGCCACGAGCTTGCCACCGCCGGACATGTGCAGATCGCCGACCAGTGCGCACTCCGCGCACAGGGTGACGCCGTAGGACGCGTTCTCGACGTTGCATCCGGCGACCACGCGCCCGTCGTCGACGAGCGCGGCAGCGCCCACCCGGTACCGCGAGTAGGGCGCATACGCCTTCTGCATCGCTTCGGTCGCGACCTGACGCAGGTCGTCCCAGTCGATGTCCGTCATGACTTCTTCACAGCTCCTCAGTGCTCGATGAACGGCGTGCCGTCAGGATTTGATGTACGGCTTGCCGTCGGCCGCGGGGGCCTTGATCTGGCCGACGAAGCCGACCACGGCGATCAGCGTGACGACGTACGGCAGCATCAGCAGGAACTCGCCTGGCACCGGCGTGCCGATGGCGCCGAACGTATTCTGCAGGTTGGTCGCGAAGCCGAACAGCAGCGCGGCCAGGGTCGCGCGCACCGGGTCCCAGCGGCCGAAGATGACGGCGGCCAGGGCGATGAAGCCCGCACCGTTGGTCATGTCGCGGTTGAAGTGCGGCACCGACACCAGCGTGAAGTACGCTCCGCCGATGCCGGCCAGCGCGCCGGCGAGCATCAGGTTCCAGAACCGCGTCGGGTTCACCTTGATGCCGACCGTGTCAGCGGCGCGCGGGTACTCGCCGACCGCACGCAGCCGCAGGCCCCAGCGGGTGCGGTACAGGCCGAAGGCGACGACCGGCACGGCGATGTAGAGCAGGTACACGATGAGGTTCTGGTTGAACAGCACCGGACCGAGCACCGGGATCTCGCTGAGCAGCGGGATCTTGATCTTGCCGAACTGCGGCGTCGTGTTCAGGGTGTCGGAGTTGGGGACCAGCAGGATCGTGAACAGGAACGTGGTCAGGCCGCTGACCAGCACGTTCAGCACGACGCCGACGATCACCTGCTCCACCAGGTACTTGATCGCGAACGCGGCGAGCACGAACGCCACCAGCATGCCGCCGATGATCGCGCCCACCAGACCGAACAGGGGGTTGTGCGCGAGGGTGCCGAACACGGCGCCGAGGAAGGCGCCGAGCAGCAGCTGCCCCTCGATCGCGACGTTGACGACGCCGGCGCGCTCGCCCACGACACCGCCGAGGGCGCCGAACGCGAGCGGCACCGCGAGCGAGATCGCACCGTAGAGCATGTTCACCACGGGCACCCGGCCGTTGGCATCCGCCGCGGCCCAGGTGACGAAGGCGAACACGCCGAGGATCGCGAACACGATCGGCACCCATGCACCGGCCCGGATGCGGCGGACGGCCGCGATCCACGACCAGGCGCTCAGGAGCACCAGCAGGATCGAGACCAGCACCACCACCAGGTCGGCGGAGACGCTCTGGTCGGGGATCTTCAGCGCGGTCGTGCCGTCGTCGAGACGGAACACGGCCGTGCCGTGACGCGGGGCGAGCAGGAACAGCGCGAGCAGCAGCACCGTGGCCACGCTCAGGCTGATCGGCAGTCGCTTGGCGACGGGCGTGACCACGGTGCGGGCCACGGGTGCCTCGGCGATCGCGGTCATGCCGCCACCTCCTTCGCGGCCGCGCGGGCGGCCTTCTTGTCTGCCTTCGCCTTCGCCTTCGCGGCGCGCTCGGCCTCGCTCTTGGGCAGGAAGAACATCGAGCGCACCAGCGGCGGCGCGGCGATGAACAGCACGATGATCGACTGCACGACGACCACGATCTCCTTCGGGATGCCCTGACCGGACATCGCGAACGAACCGGCCTTCAGCGCGCCGAACAGGAGACCCGCGGCGAAGATGCCCCCGGCGCGGCTGCGTCCCAGCAGGGCGACCGTGATCGCGTCGAAGCCGATCCCGGAGTCGAAGGTGCTGTCGAAGCCGTCCACGGTCGCGGTGCTGATCTGGTTGATGCCGGCCGCTCCGGCGAGAGCACCCGCGAAGATCATCGCGTAGGTGTACATCCGCTCGACGCTGATGCCGGCGGAGCGCGCGGCGCTCGGGTTCTCGCCGACCGCGCGCATCCGGAATCCGAGGCCGGAGCGCTCCATCAGCCACCACACGCCGATGGCGAGCAGGATGGCCACCAGGAAGCCGACGGTGAGCCCCGGGAACTGCGGGCCGAGCAGCGGCGGGAACTGCGCGGACTCGGGCGTCGGGACCGACTGCGACTGGTTGGAGCCGGGCTTCTGCAGCCCGGGCGTGCGCACCAGGTACCCGATCAGGTACAGCGCGATCCAGTTCAGCATGATCGTCAGGATGACCTCGTGCGCGCCGGTGCGCGCCTTGAGCAGTCCGGCGATGCCCGCCCAGATCGCGCCGCCGATCATGCCGATGACGATCGAGTACGGGATGTGCAGCCACATGGGCATGTCGAAGGGCAGCTGGTAGGACAGGAAGCCCGCGAACGCGCCCGCGATGAGGATCTGGCCCTGACCGCCGATGTTGAACAGGCCGACGCGGAACGCGAGACCGACGCCGAGGCCCGCCATGATCAGCGGCGCCGCGAACTTCAGCGTGTTCGTCAGCGGCATGATGAAGCCGGCGAAGTCGGTGGCGTTGAAGTTGACGATCGAGCCCTGGAACAGGGCGCCGTACCCATTGGCGACGGCGAGGAACGTGTCGCCGGGCTGGGCGAAGAAGTAGCCGGCCGCCGGAGAGGTCAAGGCGATGAGGATGCCGCCGATCACGAAGCCGGCGACGATCGCGAGGATCGTCGTCACGACGCTGCCGCGCATCAGCTCGCGCATGAAGACCGCCGAGCGCGACTCGGGCTGCTTCGGGTGCTCGCCGGGTCCGGGCTGGGCGATCTGCGCGGCCGCCGCATCCGCGGCACCCGAGCTGATGCCCTTCTCCGCCGCGACGGCCTCGGGTGCCGCCGTCGGCCCGGAGGGCAGGCGGTCGGGACGGGGGGTCTGGTCGCTCATGCTGCGTCCTTCTCTCCGGCCATCAGCAGGCCGAGCACGTCGCGCGGGGTCGTGGCCGGGACGATGTCCATGATCCGGCCGCGGTACATCACCGCGATCTTGTCCGCCAGGGCGGCCACCTCGTCCAGCTCGGTCGAGACGACGACAACCGGGATGCCGGAGTCGCGGGTCTCGACGATCCGCTTGTGGATGAATTCGATGGAGCCGACGTCGACTCCTCGGGTCGGCTGGGATGCGATCAGCAGCGTCAGCTCACGGCTCAGCTCGCGCGCGATGACCACCTTCTGCTGGTTGCCGCCGGACAGCGCACCGGCCGGGGTCTGCGGACCCTGGGTGCGGATGTCATACTCGGTGATGCGGTCGCGGGCGAACTCGTCCAGCCGGCTGCGGCTGATGGTGCCGCCGGTCACGAACGCGCCGTCCGAGGAGCGATCGAGCATCAGGTTCTCGGCGACCGAGAAGGAGCCGACCAGGCCGTCGACGGTGCGGTCCTCGGGAACGAACCCGACGCCCTCGTCGAGCACCTTGCGCACCGAGCTGTCGAGCAGCTCGCTGCCGTTGAGCGTGGCGGACCCGGTGACGCCCTTGGTCTGCAGGCCCACGAGCGCCTCGACGAGCTCGGTCTGACCGTTGCCCTGCACGCCGGCGATGGCGAGCACCTCACCCGGGCGGACGTCGAAGCTCACGCCGTCCACCGCCAGCTGGCCGGAGGGCAGCGCGACCGTGAGATCGCGCACCTCGAGTCCCCCGGACTCCTTCACCTGCGGCGGGTTCTTGTGCACGGTCAGCTCCACGGCGCGTCCGACCATCATCGAGGCGAGCTCGGTGTTGGACGCGGTCGGGAGCGCATCGCCGACGATCCTGCCCAGACGCACGATGGTGATCCGGTCGGCCACCTCGCGCACCTCGCGCAGCTTGTGGGTGATGAAGACGATCGCCGTGCCCTCATCGCGCAGCTGACGCATGATGCCCATCAGCTCGTCCGTCTCCTGCGGGGTCAGCACGGCGGTGGGCTCGTCGAAGACGAGCACCTTGGCGTTGCGGGAGAGCGCCTTGATGATCTCGACCCGCTGCTGCACGCCCACGGGGAGATCCTCGACCACGGCATCCGGATCGATGTCGAACCCGAAGCGCGCCGCGACGTCGCGGACGTGCTGCCTGGCCTCGGCGATGTCCAGGATGCCGGTGTCGAGGCCGCCGGCGCGCCTGGTGCGCTCGTGGCCGAGCATCACGTTCTCGGCGACCGTGAACACGGGGATCAGCATGAAGTGCTGGTGCACCATGCCGATGCCGGCCGCCATGGCGTCTCCCGGTCCGGCGAAGTGCTGGACGGCGTCGTCCAGCAGGATCTCACCCTCATCGGGCTGGTACAGCCCGTACAGGACGTTCATGAGCGTGGACTTGCCCGCGCCGTTCTCGCCGAGGAGAGCGTGGATCTCCCCGGGCTGGACCACCAGATCGATGTGGTCGTTGGCGACGAGACTGCCGAACCGCTTGGTGATTCCGCGGAGCTCGAGCTTCATATCTGCACCCTACTCAGGACTTGCGTGGCATGACAGATGCGGCCGGACGGTCCAGCCGTCCGGCCGCATCTGGTTGGTTTCGTCAGGCCTTCGGCGACGAGACCGAGGTGACCTTGATGTCGCCGGAGATGATCTTCTCCTGCAGCGCCTTCAGCTCATCGGTGAGGCCGGCCGGCAGCTTCGACTCGAAGTCGTGGAAGGACGACAGGCCGACGCCGCCGTTCTCCAGCGTGCCGATGTACGGCGTGGTGTCGACCTTGCCCGAGGAAGCGTCCTTGACGGCCGAGTACACGGCCTCGCCGATCTTCTTCTGGATCGAGACCAGCGTGATGTCGGCGACCGAGGAGTCGGAGACGGCCAGGTCGGAGTCGACGCCCATGAGCAGCGTGCCCTTGTTCTGCGCGGTGATGGCAGCGGCGGCCGACTGGTAGATCGGGCCGCCGACCGGCAGCAGCACGTCGACGCCCTGGTCGAGGATCGACTGAGCGGTCTGCTTGGCGGTGTCGTTGGCCGCGAAGCCACCCGTCATCTGACCCTTCTGGGTGTCTGCGTCCCAGCCGACCGACTTGACGTCGGTGCCCTTGTCCTCGTTGTACTTGGCGACGCCCTGGACGAAGCCGTCCATGAAGATCGTCACCGGCGGGATCTGCAGACCGCCGAAGGTGCCGACCTTGTCGACGCCGGCCTCGTGCGACCAGGATGCCGCGGCGTATCCGCCGAGGTACGCGGCCTGCACCGTGTCGAACAGCAGGGGCTTGATGTTCGGAGCGTCCGGCTTGCCGTCGCTGTCGCCGTCGGCGAGGTCGTCGATGATCGCGTAGTTGACCTTCGGGTTAGCCTTGGCCGACTTGATGGTATCGGCGGACAGCTTGAAGCCGACCGTGACGATGTAGTTGCAGCCCTGGCTGATCGCCTGCTCGAGGTTCGGACCGTACTGGTCGGCCGAGTCGGACTGCAGCTCGACGGACTTCACGCCGAGCTCCTTGACGATCTTGTCCAGCCCCTCCTTGGCCGACTGGTTGAAGGAGCGGTCGTTCCAGCCGCCGTCATCCGAGATGATGCAGGGCTTGAAGTTGCTGGCGGCGGGCTTGTCCCCGCCGGGCTTCGTGTCGGTCGGCGCCTGGCCGCAGCCGGCGAGAGCGAGGATGACGCCGGTGGCGAGGGCCGCCCCGAGCATCTTCTTGGTCGTAGAGATGGGCACTCTTTGCCTCCCCTGAGATCTGTCCCGCGGACATCGCGGATCGATCTAAGTTACCCACGGTTACGGTTCTGCGCACCACTCGCCAGGGATGTGCTGGCGAAAGGTTACAAATCCGCAATGCGAACTCCGCGATCCGCTTGGCGGACAGCCACGGAGGGGTCAGAGCACGTCGCCGCGACCGGTGAGCTTGAGCGACTCCACGACGCCCTTCACGCGCTGCGCGTGCTCAACGGTCGTGACCAGCAGGGCATCCGGAGTGTCCACCACCACGATGTCCTTGACCCCGACCAGGCTGATCACGCGCGAGGTCTGACTGACCAGGATCCCGCTGGCCGCGTCCGAGAGCACTCGCGCCTTCGGCCCCAGCACCGCCAGGTCGTTCTTGCGCCCATGCGTGATCAGCTTGGTCAGCGAGGCGAAGTCGCCCACGTCGTCCCAGTCGAAATGACCAGGGATCACGGCGAGCCGGCCGCGCGCGGCGGCGGGCTCGGCCACCGCGTAGTCGATCGCGATCTTCTTCAGCCGCGGCCAGATGCGGTCCACGGCCGGGCCGCGGCGGTCGCGGTCGTCCCACGCCTCGGCGAGCTCGAGGAGTCCGGCGTGCAGCTCGGGCTCGTTCACGGAGAGCTCGTCCAGCAGCACGCTCGCCTTGGAGATGAACATGCCGGCGTTCCACAGGTAGTCGCGATCCGCGACGTACTCCTTCGCGGTGGCGAGGTCAGGCTTCTCGACGAACCGCTCGACGAGGGTCGCCTCGGGGGCGCCGTCGACGACGATCTCCTCGGCGCGCTTGATGTAGCCGAAGCCGACGGAGGGCTCGGTCGGCGGGATGCCGATCGTGACGATGTAGTCCTGCCGTGCCACCTGCACGGCCTGCTGCACCGCCCACTCGAACACCTGGGTGCCGCGGATGACGTGGTCGGCGCTGAACGAGCCGATGATCACGTCGGGGTTCCGGCGGTGCAGCACCGCCGCCGCCAGGCCGATCGCGGCCGCGGACTCGCGCGGCTCGGATTCGAGCAGGACGTTGGCGTCCGGGATGCCCGGGAGCTGCTCCTCCACCGCCGCGCGGTGCGCGCGACCCGTGACCACGGCGATCCGATCGGGACCCGCGAGGGGCTCCAGCCGATCCCACGTGTCGCGCAGCAGGGAGTGCCCTGATCCGGTCAGGTCGTGCAGGAACTTCGGGGCGTCGGCCCTGGACAGCGGCCACAGCCTGCTGCCGATGCCGCCCGCCGGGATCACTGCGTGGAAGTCGTCGATTCGCCCCATGCCCACCAACCTATCGGGGCCCGCTGGGATCCCCGCCGGACGACGCGCTAAGGGTCCCCTTCGTCGCACCCAGCGTTCTGACAGGAATAGGATGGTCGAGGTCGGGCGTGCCCGGATGCACGGACCCGACGTCACGATCGAGCAGGGAGGACGACGTGTCCACGAGCACACGCTTGACACCGTCGATATCGGAAACCACCTCGAAGTCTCCTCGCGGAACCCTGTACCGGGGTCGCGAGGGAATGTGGTCCTGGGTGCTGCACCGCATCACCGGAGTCGCCATCTTCTTCTTCCTGCTGGTGCACGTGCTGGACACCGCGCTGATCCGCGTCTCGCCCGAGGCGTACAACGCGGTCATCGGCACCTACAAGATCCCGATCATGACCTTCGGCGAGATCGTGCTGGTCGCCGGCATCGTGTTCCACGCGATGAACGGCCTCCGCATCATCCTGGTGGACTTCTGGTCCAAGGGCGCGAAGTACCAGCGCCAGATGTTCTGGATCGTCATCGGCGTGTGGGCCGTGCTCATGGCCGGCTTCGCCTCTCGTCACCTGATGCTCGCGTTCGGAGGGGCTCACTGATGGCCACGCAGACTGTCGCTTCCGCCCCCGTCGCCGCACGCCGCCAGCGCAAGATGAACCTGGAGAAGGTCGGCTGGCTGTTCATGCGCGGATCCGGTGTGCTCCTGATCGTGCTGATCTTCGGCCACCTCTTCGTGAACCTGATGGTCGGCGGCGGCATCCACGCCATCGACTTCGCGTTCGTCGCAGGCAAGTACGCCACTCCCTTCTGGCAGTGGTGGGACGTGCTGATGCTCTGGCTCGCGCTGATCCACGGCTCCAACGGCATGCGCACGATCGTGAACGACTACGTCACCCACGCGGGCGCACGCAAGGCGCTGGTGTGGGCCCTCGGCCTGGCCGCGGCGCTCCTGATCATCCTGGGCACCCTCGTGGTGTTCACGTTCGACCCCTGCAACGGCGTGCTCGAGAACGGCGCCATGTGGGAGACCTGCCAGGCCCTGGGCAAGTAAGACGAGAAGGCAGAACACACAGTGACTACTCAGACGTCCGAATCCGTCGTCCGCGATGGCATCCACTACCACGAGTTCGACATCGTCATCGTCGGCGCCGGCGGCGCGGGCATGCGCGCGGCGATCGAGGCCGGGCCCGGCGCCCGTACCGCGGTGATCTCCAAGCTGTACCCCACGCGCTCGCACACCGGTGCGGCGCAGGGCGGCATGGCTGCGGCGCTCGCCAACGTCGAGGAGGACAACTGGGAGTGGCACACCTACGACACGGTCAAGGGCGGCGACTACCTCGTCGACCAGGATGCCGCTGAGATCCTGGCCAAGGAAGCCATCGACGCGGTCATCGACCTGGAGAACATGGGTCTGCCGTTCAACCGCACGCCCGAGGGCAAGATCGACCAGCGCCGCTTCGGCGGCCACACCTCCGAGCACGGCAAGGCGGCCGTGCGCCGCGCCTGCTACGCGGCCGACCGCACCGGTCACATGATCCTGCAGACGCTGTTCCAGAACTGCGTCAAGCTCGGCATCAACTTCTTCAACGAGTTCTACGTCCTCGACCTGATCACGGTCAAGGACGACGCGGGGGCCACGCAGGTCGCCGGCGTCGTGGCGTACGACCTGGCCACCGGAGAGCTGCACGTCTTCCACTCGAAGGCGATCATCTTCGCGACGGGTGGCTTCGGCAAGATCTTCAAGACCACCTCCAACGCGCACACCCTCACCGGTGACGGCGTCGGCATCGTGTGGCGCAAGGGCCTGCCGCTGGAGGACCTGGAGTTCTTCCAGTTCCACCCGACCGGTCTCGCCGGCCTCGGCATCCTGCTGACCGAGGGCGCGCGCGGAGAGGGCGCGATCCTGCGCAACGCCTCGGGTGAGCGCTTCATGGAGCGCTACGCCCCCACCATCAAGGACCTCGCCCCCCGCGACATCGTAGCGCGCAGCATGGTGCAGGAGGTGCTCGAGGGACGCGGCGCGGGGCCCCACAAGGACTACGTGCTGCTGGACTGCACGCACCTGGGCGCCGAGGTGCTGGAGACCAAGCTCCCGGACATCACCGAGTTCGCCCGCACCTACCTGGGCGTGGACCCGGTCGTCGAGCCGGTGCCCGTCATGCCGACCGCGCACTACGCGATGGGCGGCATCCCGACCAACAACAACGCCGAGGTCCTCGCGGACAACACCACCACCGTCCCCGGCCTGTACGCCGCCGGCGAGTGCGCGTGCGTCTCGGTGCACGGCTCCAACCGCCTCGGCACCAACTCGCTGCTGGACATCAACGTGTTCGGCAAGCGCGCAGGGCGCAACGCCGTCGAGTACGTGAAGACCGCCGAGTTCGTGCCGCTGCCGGAGAACCCCGCCGGCTTCGTCAAGGACATGGTCGACGGCCTGCGCAACAACCAGGGCACCGAGCGCATCGCCGTGCTGCGCAAGAAGCTGCAGGACGAGATGGACAAGGGCGCGCAGGTCTTCCGCACGCACGAGTCGCTCGAGCACGTGCTGGGCGTGATCAAGGAGCTGCGCGAGCGCTACAAGAACGTGCACGTCGACGACAAGGGCCGCCGGTTCAACACCGACCTGCTCGAGGCCGTCGAGCTGGGCTTCCTGCTCGACATCGCCGAGGTCGTCGTCTACGCCGCGCAGAACCGCGAGGAGAGCCGCGGCGGTCACATGCGCGACGACTTCCCGAAGCGCGACGACGAGAACTACATGAAGCACACCATGGCGTACCTGACCGGCGACCCCCACTCGTCGACGCCGGCCGACCACATCCGGCTGGACTGGAAGCCCGTGGTCTTCACCAAGAACGAGAAGGGCGAGTTGAACTACCCGCCGATGGAGAGGAAGTACTGAGCATGTCGAACGCCGTCGCAGAGGCTCCTGCAAACGATTCGGGTGTGCAGTCCTTCCTCGTCACGTTCATCGTGCGCCGCTTCGACCCCGAGAAGGACGCCGAGCCGCACTGGGTGGACTACGACGTCGAGCTGTACTCGACCGACCGAGTGCTGGACGCCCTGCACAAGATCAAGTGGGAGGTGGACGGCTCGCTGGCCTTCCGCCGCTCGTGCGCTCACGGCGTGTGCGGATCGGATGCCATGCGCATCAACGGCCGCAACCGCCTGGCCTGCAAGACGCTGATCAAGGACCTCGACATCTCGAAGCCGATCTACGTCGAGGCCATCAAGGGCCTGCCGCTGGAGAAGGACCTCATCGTCGACATGGAGCCGTTCTTCGCCTCCTACCGCGAGGTGCAGCCGTTCCTGATCGCCAACTCCGCTCCCCCGAAGGACAAGGAGCGCATCCAGACGATCGCCGACCGCGAGATCTTCGACGACACCACCAAGTGCATCCTGTGCGCGGCGTGCACGTCGTCGTGCCCGGTGTTCTGGACCGACGGGCAGTACTTCGGTCCGGCCGCGATCGTGAACGCGCACCGCTTCATCTTCGACTCGCGCGATGACGCGGCCGACGTGCGCCTGGACATCCTCAACGACAAGGAGGGCGTGTGGCGCTGCCGCACGACCTTCAACTGCACCGAGGCATGCCCCCGCGGCATCGAGGTCACCAAGGCCATCGCCGAGGTCAAGCAGGCCGTCCTGCGCGGCGGCCGCTGATAGACCACAGCACAGCCATGCGCGCCCGACTGAGTCACTCAGCCGGGCGCGCTGCTGTTCTCGCCCGCAGAGCCGCCGCGCTGTTCCCGGTGCGCGTCTGGCGGCGCTTCCTGCGACGGAACGGCTTCCTGCTCTCGGCGGGCATGGCGTACCAGGGACTGTTCGCGCTGTTCGCCCTGCTCTTCGTGGGCTTCGCCTCCGTGGGCGTCTGGCTGGGAGGCAGCGACTCGGCCGTGGATGCGCTGATCGCCGTCGCGAACAGCTATCTGCCCGGGATCATCGGCGAGCACGGCATCGCCGCGCCCGACCAGGTGCGCGAGATCGTCCAGGACGCGGGCACGGCGTTCGCGGCCACCGGTCTGATCGCGATCGGCGTGGCGATCTGGACCGCCGTCGGCGCTGTCACCTTCACCCGCAGGGCCGTTCGCGACGTGTTCGGGCTGCCCTTCGACACCCGCAGCTTCGTGGTGCTCAAGCTGCGCGACGCGCTCGGCGCGTTCATCTTCGGTGCGGCCCTGATCGTGGGCGCCGTGCTCAGCGTCTTCGGCGTGTGGGCTCTCACCCAGCTGCTCGACCTGCTTGGCTGGGACCTTCCCAACGGGACGATCCGGGGCACCGTGTCG
>NZ_MKRT01000033.1:16846-20257 GCF_001897945.1 Microbacterium sp. 69-10 | reverse complement strand
CCCTGCTCGTCCGCTTCCTGCCCGGCACCACGATCCACTGGCGCACCATCTGGCCGGGAGCGAGCGCAGGAGGGATGACGGTCGCAGTGCTGCAGCTCGGCATCGGCCTGCTCTTCGCCCATTCCCCCGGCAATCCGCTGCTGGCCACGTTCGCGGTCATGGTCGCACTGCTGCTGTGGTGCCGGCTGGTCGCCGCAGTGATCCTGATCTCGGCGACCTGGATCGCGGTGAGTGCCGCCGATCGCGGCGAACCGCTCGAGGAGCCGGATGCCGCTGCGGCCGCGCACCGTCTCGTCGTGGACCGCGAGCAGGAGGCGCGACGCGCGCTGCGCGAGGCGCAGGAGGCCTGGGCGCGGTCGCGCTGGTGGCGCCGGCGCGACGCGCGCGCCGACCTCGTGGCGGCGCAGGAGGCGTGGGAGGACGCCGCGGCCGAGCTCACCGCGTCCTCGCGACAGGCGCGCGGCACCGCGCGACCGGCGAGACGGAGTGTCCCCGCCCGTCATTAGGCTGGATGCGTGCCACATCTGCGAATCGCCTCTGTCAACGTCAACGGGATCCGCGCGGCGGTCCGCAACGGCATGCGCGGCTGGCTCGACGCCGCCGATGTCGACGTGCTGACGCTGCAGGAGGTGCGCGGTCAGGACGAGCATCTGCAGGAGGCCTTCCCGGACTGGTCGATGCTGCACGACGTCGCCACGGCGAAAGGACGGGCCGGCGTCGCTGTGCTCAGCAGGGTGCCCGCGCTCGCATCCCGCACGGCGCTGGGCGACGAGGACTTCGACTCCGCCGGTCGCTGGCTGGAGGCCGACTTCGATCTCGGCGGCACGCCCCTGACGGTCGTGAGCGCCTACGTGCACTCCGGCGAGGCCGACACCCCGAAGCAGATCGAGAAGTGGAAGTTCCTCGACGCGATGGGCGAGCGCATGGCGCAGCTGGGCGCGGACGGCGCGCACGCGGTCGTCACGGGCGACCTCAACGTGGGACATCGGCCGCTCGACATCCTCAACTGGAAGGGCAACGTCAAGAAGTCCGGCTTCCTGGCCCGCGAGCGCGCCTACTTCGACCGCTTCCTCGGCGCGGCGGGTGAGCCCGTCACGGGGCAGGAAGGCATCGGGCGAGGCATGGTCGGGCAGCTCAGCGACACCCGTCCCTTCGCGTCCGAGGCCGGAGGCACGGGGCTCGGGTGGGTGGATGTCGGTCGCGCCGCGCACGGCGAGGTCGCCGGCCCGTACACGTGGTGGTCGATGCGGGGTCAGGCGTTCGACAACGACAGCGGCTGGCGGATCGACTACCACCTCGCCACTCCCCCGCTCGCGGCCCGCGCGACCGGCTACACGGTCGCCCGCGCCGCGACCTACGCCGAGCGCTGGAGCGACCACGCCCCGGTGATCGTGGACTACACGTACTGAACAATAGGATTGAACGGTGACTCAGAAACCACGCCTCTACTCCGGAATGCAGCCCTCCGCCGACTCCCTCCAGGCCGGCAACTACATCGGGGCGCTCCTGCAGTGGCGTGAGATGCAGTCCTCGTTCGATGCCTTCTTCTCGGTCGTCGACCTGCACGCGATCACCGTCCCGCAGGACCCGGCCGAGCTGCGCGAGAAGACCCGTCGCACCGCAGCCCAGTACATCGCCGCGGGCATCGAGCCGTCGAAGTCCACCCTGTACGTGCAGTCGCACGTGCGCGCGCACGCCGAGCTGGCCTGGATCCTCAGCACCATCACCGGCTTCGGCGAGGCCGGCCGCATGACGCAGTTCAAGGACAAATCGGCACGCTACGGCGCCGACTCGACCTCGGTGGGTCTCTTCACCTACCCGGTGCTGATGGCCGCCGACATCCTGCTGTACCAGACCGAGCTGGTCCCTGTCGGCGACGACCAGAAGCAGCACGTCGAGCTGACCCGCGACCTCGCGGAGCGGTTCAACAAGCGCTTCGGCGAGACGTTCACGATCCCGAAGGCCGTGATCCAGAAGGACACCGCCCGCATCTACGACCTGCAGAACCCGACGTCGAAGATGTCGAAGTCGGCGGAGAGCGATGCCGGGGTGCTGTGGCTGCTGGACGACCCGGCGAAGTCGGCGAAGAAGATCATGCGCGCGGTGACCGACGCCGAGGGTTCGGTGCACTACGACCGCGAGAACAAGCCGGGCGTCTCCAACCTGCTCACCATCTACGCGGCCCTCACCGGACGCCAGGTGGGCTCCATCGAGGACGAGTACGCGGGTCGCGGCTACGGAGACTTCAAGAAGGGCCTCGCCGAGGTCGTGGTCGACGAGTTCGGCCCCGTGCGCGAGCGCGCGAACGCGCTGCTCGACGACCCCGCTGAGCTCGACCGCCTGCTGGCCGTGAACGCCGCGAAGGCCGACGAGGTCGCGAACGCCACCCTCGCCGACGTCTACGACAAGGTCGGGCTGCTGCGGAGGGTGCTGTGACCGACGGAGCAGGGCCGGCCCCGTCCGGCCAGGTTCCCCCGCCTCCGGTGCCCGCACCGCCGGTGCCCGTCCCGCCGCCCGCTGCTCCGCCTGGTGCTTACGGAGTGCCGGTGGGTGGCTATCTGACGCCCGTCGGCGGCTATCAGGTGCCGTCAGACAGCGCTCCGGCGAGCCGACGCACAGGCATGCTCGCGCTCGTCGCCGCGCTGATCGCCGTGGTCGTCGCGCCGATCGTCGCGGGCGTCCTCGCCGTGCAGATCGGCATGCAGGTGCCGCTGGAATCCCTGATCACAGTCACGGGGGACGTCGTGTGGGCTGCACTCACGCCGGTTCGCACCCTGGTGCTGTGGGTCGAGATCCTGTTCTGGGCGGCGACGGCGATCGGCATCCTCGCCCTCGCCCTCGGGATCGTCGCGACGGTGCGCCGTCGCGGGCGCGGAGCCGGGATCACGGCGATGATCCTGGCCGTGCTGGGTCCCGTCGTGTTCTTCCTGCTGACGTCGGTGCTGCTGGGCGTCGGGAACGGGATGGCAGCGACGGCGGGCTGACCTCACCGGCCCGGGGTGCCTTCAGCCGCGAGCGTGGTGCTTCTGCTGCGCGGCGAGCAGCCCCTCCTCGAGGAGCAGCTCGGTGGCGTCCGCGACATCCGAGAGGAAGATCGGGAGCGTCTTCTGCTCGACCGATCCGAAGTTCCCGAGCACCCAGTCCGCGGGGTCCTGGCGACCGGGCGGACGGCCGATGCCGGCCCGGACGCGCGGGAACTCGGGAGTGCCGAGAGCCCGGGCGATGTCCCGGACGCCGTTGTGGCCGCCGTGCCCGCCGCCGGTCTTCAGGCGGATGCTGTCGAAGGGGATGTCGAGCTCGTCGTGGATCACGACGACGTGATCCGGCTCGACCGAGTAGAAGCGGGCGAGCGCCGCGACCGGCGCGCCCGAGACGTTCATGAACGAGTTGAGCTTGGCCAGCACGAGCTTG
>NZ_MKRT01000033.1:12562-16780 GCF_001897945.1 Microbacterium sp. 69-10 | reverse complement strand
GGCGGGTCGCCGCGTACCGCGGCCCCGGGTTGCCGAGACCGACGATGAGCCAGGTGGATGCCATGCCCGATTCCTCTCGTGGGATGAAGAAGGGGGCGCGATCGCTCGCGCCCCCTCCGAATGCATCAGCGGATCACTCCGCGGCGGCCTCCTCGGCCGGAGCCTCCTCAGCGGCGGCCTCCTCGGCCGGAGCCTCCTCAGCGGCGACAGCCGGAACGGAGATCGCGACGACGAGGGTCTCCGGGTCGGCGACCAGCGAGACGCCCTTGGGGAGCTTCACGTCGGCGGCGGTGATGTGCGCGCCCTCCTCGAGGCCCTCGACCGAGACCTCGACGTGCTCGGGGATGTGGGTGGCCTCGGCCTCGACCGCCAGCGTCGTGGCGTCGAGGTTGGCGATGGTGCCTGCGAACGACTCGCCCACCAGGACGACGGGGAGGTCGATCGAGACCTTCTCGCCCTTCTTCACGACCAGCAGGTCGATGTGCTCGATGATCTGGCGCACCGGGTCCTTCTGCACGTCCTTGACCAGCGCGAGCTGCGACTTGCCCTCGATGTCGAGGTCGAGCAGTGCGTTGGCGCGACGGATGATCAGCGAGACCTGGTGGCCGGGCAGCGCGACGTGAACGGGCTCGGTGCCGTGGCCGTAGATGACCGCGGGGATCTTGCCCTCGGCGCGCAGGCGACGAGCGAAGCCCTTGCCGAAGCTGGTGCGGAGGTCTGCGTGGACCGTGTTGTCGTCGGACATGATGTTCTCCTTCAAGCACACGGGGCTGGCCGTGCGGTGGTCGTGGGTTTCGGCGCCTCGAGCGCGGACACGAAGAAGGGAGACATCAGTGCTCACATCACCGCGTCGATAACGGATGCGCGCGCGGAGACGGCATCCCTCGCCGAGGAACTTCTCCATGGTACCCGAATCCTCGATAGGCTGTGTGCCATGCCCGTTGCTGCAGTCATCACCCACGTCCTGTTCTGGCTCATCGGCGCGATGGCCGTCGTCGGCGGCATCGGCGCGTTCGCCGCGATGTTCACCATGGGTCGCTCGGGCTACCGCAAGGACTGAGTCCTCGTCAGCTCGCCCGCGATCGACGCCGCCACGGCGTCGGCCGGGGCCAATCCGCCGATCCGCACCCCTGACTCGTCAGGCTGAAGCGACTCGAGGGTCTCCAGCTGGGAGTCCAGCAGGGACGCCGGCATGAAGTGGGCGCCTCGCTGCCCCATGCGTCGTACGAGTTCGTCGCGCGACGCCGTCAGCTCGGCGAAGAACACCCCGGGCTCGCTCTCCCGGATCGCGTCGCGGTAGACCCGGCGCAGCGCCGAGCACGCGATGACGATCCGAGCGTCGGAGCCGAGCTCGGCTCCGACCGTCGCCAGCCATGGCATCCGGTCCTCGTCCGTCAGCGGCACACCGGCGGCCATCTTCTCCACGTTCGCGGACGGATGCAGATCATCGCCGTCCACGAAGCGGGCGCCGAGCGCGTCGGCGAGGGCCCGGCCCACCGTGGACTTGCCGCAGCCGCTCGGCCCCATCACGACGACCCGCATCACCGGAATTCCAGCAGGACCTTGCAGGAGCGCGACGCATCAGCGGCCAGTGCGAAGGCGGGCAGCGCATGCTCGGCGGGCATCACGTCGCTGACGATGCCCGTCACGTCGATGCGGCCCGTGGCCAGAGCCCCGATGACGTCGTCGAACTCCGAGCCGAATCGGAACGAGCCTCGCAGTGTGAGCTCGCGGGTGATCGCGGTGGCGATCGGCGCCGGCACCTCGCCGGCGCGCTGCAGGCCCAGCATCACGACGATGCCGCCGCGCACGGCCGCGGACACCGCGGCGCCGAGGCCCGGCACCGTGCCGCTGGACTCGATCACGACGTCGGCGTGCTGTGCGGCGATCGCGTCGGCGTCACGCGCGTCGAGCGTCCCGATGCCTCGTGCGGCGGCGATCTCGAGCGGGCGCTCGTGCAGGTCGGTCACCGCGACGCGCGAGGCGCCCAGCCCCTGGGCCACCGACGCCACGAGCTGCCCGATGGGCCCCGCTCCGATCAAGGCGACGGTGCGGCCGGCGACGTCGCCGGCCTGGTGCACGCCGTGCCAGGCGACGGCGGCGGGCTCTGCGAGTGCGGCGGTGCGCAGGTCCATCCCTGCGGGCAGCTCGTGCAGCATGCGGGCCGGCAGTGCGACGCGGCGCGCGAAGGCGCCCTGGGTGTGCGGCAGCAGCATGGCCGAGCCGAGGTAGGTCGATGCGGGCGCGAGGTTCGGGTGCTCGTGCGGCCAGGGGGTGCGGCCGTCGTCGTGCGGGGTGAGCGGATGCACCGCGACGCGGGCGCCCACCGCGGGCCCCGTCCCGTCGGCCGCGGCGGCGGAGACGACGCCGGACACCTCGTGCCCCAGGATCATCGGCTCCCGCAGCACGGACGCCCCCGCTGCCCCGTGCATCCAGTAGTGCAGGTCGGAGCCGCAGATGCCGCCGTAGGCGACCTCCACGATCGCCTCGTCGGGGGCGGGACGCGGCTCCTCGATCTCCTCGACGCGCAGATCGTCTGCGGCGTGTGCGACGACGGCGATGTTCGACATCGGATGCTCCTTCGCGGTTGCGGCGGCTGTCAGCTGAACGGGGTGCGGAGCTCCACCGCACCGACGGCGATGGTCACGGTCTGCCCGGGCCGGATCGGCGCCTGGGAGTGCGGGGCACCGGTCATCACGACGTCGCCGGGCCCGAGCGGCGACCAGGAGGCGACGTAGGCGAGGCACTCGCGGATGGAGACCGGCAGCTCCACCGCACCCGTGGAGGCGACGACGACGCCGTCGACCGCGACGGTGAGCGCGATGTCGTCGATGTCGGCATCCGTGTCGATCCACGGGCCGAGCGGCGTGTACCCCTCCCCCGACTTCGACTCGAAGTTGCGCGGGTCGAACTCACCGCGATCAGGGCTGGAGAGGTCGTTCACGGCGGTGACGCCCAGCACGTACTCGTGCGCGTTCTCAGCGGTGAGGCCGGCCGTCTCGCGGCCGATGACCACGGCGATCTCCCCTTCCGCGACGGCATGCCCGGCGTCCCTGCGAAGGCGCACGGGCCGGCCGGATGCGATGACGGTGCGCGGGCTCTTCAACCAGGCCTGCACCGGAGAGGCGTGCCCGCGTCCGTTCTGCGCGATGCCGACCACGACGACCGGCTCGCACGGCGGAAGCACGTCGCCGTGGACCTCCTGCTCCGCGACGGCAGGCGCGCGCCCCGCGGCGAGCGCCGCGAACGGATCCTCCGTGCCCCACTTCCGCACGCCGTCCGCCCGCACCCAGCGGATCCCGTCGTCGGTGCGCACTCGTCCGATGAGCATCACACCACCGCCGTCATGCCGCCGTCGACGAACAGCGTCTGCCCGTTGACGAAGTCGCTGGCGGGGCTGGCCAGGAACACGAGGGCGCCGACGAGGTCACGCACGTCCCCCCAGCGGCCGGCGGGCGTGCGGCCCCTGACCCACGCGGAGAACTCCGCGTCATCAACGAGCCCCTGCGTGAGCGCGGTCTCGAAGTAGCCGGGCGCGATGGCGTTGGCCTGGATGCCGTGCGGCGCGAGATCCGCGCACAGTCCCTTCGTGAACATCACGATCGCGCCCTTCGTCGCGGAATACGCGGCGATCGACGGACGCGCCAGCTGCGACTGCACGCTGCCGATCTGGATGATCTTCCCGGAGCCGCGCTCGATCATGCCGCGGGAGATGCGGCGGGCGAGGTGGAAGACGCCGGAGAGGTTGGTGCCCACGAGGGCATCCCAGTCCTCCTCGGCGAACTCGGCGATCGGCGCACGCCGCTGGATGCCGGCGTTGTTGACGAGGATGTCGGGGGTGCCGACCAGCTCCTCCACCTCGGTCATCCCTGCGTCCACGACGGCGGCATCGGTGATGTCGAACGCGACGCTGTGCGCCTCGATGCCGGTCTCCTGCGTGATCTCGGCGGCGGCGTGCGCCGCCTTCGCGGCATCGCGGCCGTGCACCACCACCCGGGCGCCGGCCTCGGCGAGCCCCTCGGCCAGCGCGCGGCCGATGCCCTGGCTGGATCCGGAGACCAGCGCGGTCCGCCCGGTCAGGTCGAAGGCCGCGATGCCGCGGGCGGTCACCGTCCGACCGCCGTGATCGAGACGGTCGTGGCGAACACGTCGTCGCCGGCCTCGGCACGCGACACCTTGATCGCGTCGTCCACCCGGGTCAGGTCGCGGCGCAGCGTC
>NZ_MKRT01000033.1:12132-12498 GCF_001897945.1 Microbacterium sp. 69-10 | reverse complement strand
ACCGGCCAGCACGGCCGAGATCTCGCGCGCGATCGCCACGCCCAGGTAGCGGTGACGGTTGCCGAACAGCTCGGGGAGCATCGCGCACTGCGGGCCGAGCATGGTGTTCACGGCCACGCCGATGCCGACCGCGATCACGGCGATCGCGAGGACGTGGTTGCCCAGCGACAGCATCCACCAGGCGGGGAAGCAGTAGATCAGCATGAACACGGCACCGAAGCGGTAGATCGTGCGGCGTCCGAAGCGGTCGGAGAGGTGTCCGGCGAACGGAACGGAGAACATGCCGATCAGCGAGCCGATCGTCACGCCCCAGGTCAGCAGGCTCTTGTCGGCGGCGTCGCCGACGACCGACACGAAGAAGGCGAG
>NZ_MKRT01000033.1:0-12124 GCF_001897945.1 Microbacterium sp. 69-10 | reverse complement strand
TCTGGAACATGTAGGAGCCGCCGTTCTCCGCCATGCGCAGGCCGATGCCGACGATCACCCCGGGCAGGCCGTGCGTGAAGATCTCGCGGATCGGACGGTCGGCGATCTGCTCGTGCTTCTCCAGCTCGATGAACGTCGGCGTCTCGCGGAGGCGCATCCGGATGAACAGGGCGAGCAGGATCAGGACGAACGACGCCAGGAACGGCACGCGCCAGCCCCAGCTGAGCAGCGCGTCCTTCGGCAGCAGGCTGATGAAGCTGAAGACCAGGGCGGCGAGCAGAGTGCCGGCCTGGATGCCGATGAAGGGCAGCGCCGAGAAGAAGCCGCGGCGGCGCACCGGCGCGTACTCGGCCATCAGCACCGTCGCACCCGCCTGCTCGGCTCCGGCTCCGAAGCCCTGCAGCAGGCGCATGAGCACGAGCAGGATCGGCGCCCAGAGGCCGACCGCGTCGTAGGTGGGCAGCAGGCCGATCGCGGTGGAGGCGCCGCCCATCAGCAGGATGGTGACGACCAGGACCCACTTGCGGCCGATCTTGTCGCCCAGCACGCCGAAGAACAGTCCGCCGAACGGACGGGCGAGGAAGCCGACGCCGAAGGTGGCGAACGCGGCGACCGTCGCCATGGCCGGGTCGCCCTGCGGGAAGAACAGCACGTTGAAGATCAGTGCTGTGGAGAGCCCGTAGAGCGCGAAGTCGAAGTACTCCAGTGCGCTGCCGATGCTGGACGCGAGGGTCGCGCGGCGCAGGTTGGCCGCGTACTCCGGGTCATCGGGTGGGGTCTGCTGCGTGATGAGTGAATCGGTCACTGCCATCTCCTTCGATCGGCTTCGCCATCGGCGTGGCATTGACGTTACCAGCCTGTTGGACGATGTTCAATACTTTGGACTCATAATGGGCGCGCGAACCCGGATGTCGCCGATGCGACGCCCGGACGACCGCGCCTCAGCGGCGCGCAGCAGCGCTGAACGGGTTCGTCAGCGCCTGCGCGGCCTCGCGCAGAGCCTCGCCGACGCGCTCGATGCGCTCGAAGTCCGCCTCGGCGGCACGGATGGCGACGCCCAGCGCCAGCGGAGGGTCGGACGGCGCCCAGGGCTCCAGTGGAACGGCCACTCCGACGATGCCGCGGAAGGACTCCTCCGCATCCAGCGCCCAGCCGCGCCGGCGCGCTGCGGCGAGCGCCTCCAGCAGTCCGGCCATCGTGGTGGCGCTGCGCTCGGTGAGTGCGGGGAAGACGGCATCCGCCCCGAGCAGTTCGACCACCTCGTCGTCGGTCATCGACATCAGCAGCGCGCGGCCCGTTCCCGACAGCCCCGCCGGCAGGCGGGAACCCAGCGGCGTGCCGAGGCGCAGCGACCGCGACCCCTCGTGCCGCGCCAGGTAAAGGGCATCCGTGCCGTCCAGCAGCGCCACCTGCACGAGCTCGGACGACAGCACGGGCGAGGACTCGCACACGCTGTAGAACTCGCGCACCTGGTTGAACTGGGCGGCGAACGCCCCGCCCAGCTCGGCGGTGCGCAGTCCCAGCCGGTAACCCGCGGAGGTGCGCTGGATCATCCCACCCGCCTCCAGCGCCAGGCACAGATTGGCCGTCGACGACTTGGCCAGGCCCAGCTCGCCCGCCAGCTCCGTGAGCGTGCGCGGCTGCGCCTGCGCCAGCAGTCCCAGCAGCCGGATGCTGCGGGTCACCGCCGGTGCGGGATCCCGGCCTTCACGCGAATCCTCGTCGCCTGCCACGCTTCCCCCTCCCGGCACCCGCGCGGGCGCCGTGAACTCAGTAGAACTCGACTGTATCGACCGTGGCGCGCAGAGGCTCGCCGTCCAGCAGACGACCGGCGCTCTCGGCGAAGCGGCGGGCGATGCGCTCCGCCTCCTTCGAACTGCGCGCCGCGGTGTGCGGGCTCACGAGCACGCTCGGGTGCGACCACAGCGGCGAGTCCTGCGCGAGCGGTTCCTTCTCGAAGACGTCCATCGCGGCGAAGCCGATCCGGCCGTCGTCGAGCGCAGCCAGGAGCGCACGCTCGTCGATCACGGTGCCGCGGCCGACGCTGGCGAGGATCGCTCCCGGCCTGACGGCCTCGAGCACCTCCTCGCCGATCAGGTGATGCGTCTGCTCGGTGCCGGGAAGGGTCACGACGATCGCGTCCACCTCGCCGGCGACCTGCGCGATCTCGTCTGGCGCGATGAGCCTGCTCACCCCGTCGACAGGACGCCCGGAGCGCGTCGTGCCCCAGACCGTCGCCCCCAGGGCGTGGAAGCGGCGCGCGCATTCCGCCCCGATGCCGCCGAGACCCACGACCAGCACCGTCATCTCGTCGACCTGGCGCATCTCCCAGCGCTGCGGCCACACGCGGGCGTCCTGGTCGGCACGCAGACGGGGCAGCCCCTTCGCGCCGGCCATCACCCCGAAGACCGCGAACTCCGCGAGCGGCCCGGCGTGCACGCCGGCACTGGTGGTGAAGACGATGCGATCCAGGGCGTCCTGATCGAGCCCAGCCGCCTTGACCTGACCGCCGCCCCCGGCCGCGGTCGTCATCACCCAGCGCAGGCGCGGATTCGCGGCGACGGTGCGGGCGAGCTGCGCCGGCGACACGTCGGGGATGCCGAACAGAGCGTCAGCCGAATCGACCATCGCCTCGAAGTCGGCCTGCTGCTGCGGCGTGCGCGAGAAGGAGGGATCGCCCTCCCAGTCGGCGGGCCACCGCATCGGCGGGACCAGCGAAGGATCGCTGATCATCTCCACCCGGGGTTCGATACGCTCGATGAGCCGGCAGAGCTCTTCGTCCAGCGGCACGGCCGCGACCACTCGGAGTCTGTCCTCGGTCTGCGTCATCGTGATCCCCTTCCTCGGGTGACATCAGCCACCACGGTACCGCAAATACACTCCGTTGAACACTGTTCCATTGAGTGGATCTTCGCTAGCATGACCGGATGGACACCTCAGCTGCCACCGTCGGGATGATCGGACTGGGTTCGATGGGCGCGCCCGTCGCAAAGCGGGTCCTCGCCGCGCGGGGCGAACTCGTCATCCACGCCAGGCGCCCGCAGCCCGAGCTCGTCGAGGCGGGCGCGACGTGGTCCGCCACTCCCCGCGAGCTCGCGTCGCGGGTGGATGTGCTGCTGAGCCTGCTTCCGGACCTTCCCGAGCTCGAGACGCTGCTGGACGGCGAGGACGGACTGCTGGCGGGCGCCGGCGATCTGCTCATCCTGATCGGCTCGACCTCCTCCGCGCCGGCCGTGCGCGACCTCGCCGAGCGACTGCACGCGCAGACCGACGGCCGGGTGCGCGTCGTGGACTGCCCGGTCTCGGGCGGCGAGGACGGTGCGAAGGCGGGGACGCTCTCGATCATGCTGGGCGGCGATGACCAGGACGACGTGGCGCTGGCCGCCGACGTGCTGGCGCCGTGCGGCACCCCCGTGCACCTCGGCCCACTCGGCGCCGGCGAGGTCGCGAAGGCCTGCAACCAGCTGGTGGTCTCGGCGACCATCCTGGCGCTGGGCGAGGCGACCGTGCTCGCGGATCGCTCCGGCCTGAACCTCGACCGGATGTGGCGGCTCCTCGCCGGTGGCTACGCGGGCTCGCGCCTGCTCGAGACCCGACGCGACAAGCTGGTCAGCGGCGACGACTCCCCCAGCGGCATGGCCAAGTACATGGTGAAGGACCTGGGCTTCGCATCCGACATCGCCGCCGCCACCGGAACCCAGGCGGCACTGCTGCCCGCGCTGCGCGCGGCGTTCGACGAGATCGTCGACGCCGGCCTGGGCGAGCGGGACATCTCCGTCACCCGGCGTCTGACCGCGCAGCGCGGTGCGCACGCGGGCGAAACGCGCGAGTCCTGACCCTCCCCCAGCGGATAACCTGAAACCACCTGCACCCCACGATCGAGGAGCTCTCAGTGCCCGAAGCATCAGCCAACATCGGAGTCGTCGGACTCGCCGTCATGGGGTCGAACCTGGCCCGCAACCTCGCGAGCCGCGAGGGAAACACGGTGGCGGTGCTGAACCGTTCCCGCACCAAGACCGACGAGCTGGTCGCCGCGCACCCCGAGGCCGGCTTCATCCCGGCGTTCTCGTACGAGGAGTTCGCCGCCTCGCTGCAGAAGCCGCGCACCGCGATCATCATGGTCAAGGCCGGCGGCCCGACGGATGCCGTGATCGATGAGCTGGTGAAGGTGTTCGAGCCGGGAGACATCATCGTCGACGGCGGCAACGCGTACTTCCCGGACACCATCCGCCGCGAGAAGGCGGTGCGCGGCACCGGCATCAACTACGTCGGCGCCGGGATCTCCGGCGGCGAGGAGGGCGCGCTCAACGGCCCGTCGATCATGCCCGGCGGCTCGGACGAGTCCTGGGTCACGCTCGGCCCGATCCTGAAGTCGATCGCCGCGGTCGCGGAGGGCGAGCCGTGCGTGACGCACATCGGCCACGACGGTGCCGGTCACTTCGTGAAGATGGTGCACAACGGCATCGAGTACGCCGACATGCAGCTCATCGCCGAGGCCTACGACCTGATCCGCCGCGGCACGGGCAAGAGCCCGGCTGAGATCGCCGAGATCTTCGCGGAGTGGAACAAGGGCGAGCTCGAGTCCTACCTCATCGAGATCACCGCCGAGGTGCTGCGCCAGGTGGATGCCGCCACCGGGCAGCCGCTCGTCGACGTCATCCTCGACCAGGCCGGCGCCAAGGGCACCGGCGCCTGGACCGTGCAGACCGCACTCTCCCTGGGCACCCCCGTCTCCGGCATCGCCGAGGCCACGTTCGCGCGCTCGCTGTCCTCCCACCCCGAGCAGCGCACGGCAGCCTCCGCCCTCCCCGGGCCGGACGAGGCGTTCACCGTCGCAGACCCGGACGCCTTCATCGAGGACGTGCGGCTCGCGCTGTACGCGTCGAAGATCGTCGCCTACTCCCAGGGCTTCGACGAGATCCGCGCGGGCGCAGCCGAGTACGACTGGACCATCGACCTGGGCGCCGTGTCGAAGATCTGGCGCGCGGGCTGCATCATCCGCGCCCAGTTCCTCAACCGCATCGCCGACGCCTACGCCCAGACCCCCGACCTGCCCGTGCTGATGACCGCCCCGTACTTCGCCGAGGCCATCACCCGCGCCCAGGCCGCCTGGCGCCGCGTCGTCGTGGCCGCCGCACAGGCCGGCATCCCCGCCCCCGCGTTCTCGTCGTCGCTGTCGTACTACGACGGCATCGGCGCCGACCGCCTCCCGGCCGCGCTCGTGCAGGGCCAGCGCGACTTCTTCGGCGCCCACACCTACAAGCGCATCGACAAGCCGGGCACCTTCCACACCCTGTGGTCCGGCGACCGCACCGAGATCGAGGCCGAGGACACGCACTGATCCCCGCGCCCCACCGGGCTGGATGAGGGCCGGATGCCGAACAGGCATCCGGCCCTCACAGCATCCGCATAGCCAACCCTATGGATTCTCGATGAGTGGGCGCGCACAATGAGTGCATGACTCACGAGCACCCCGACCTGCGCCGTCCGGACGGCTCCCCGCTGCGCATCCTCGCCGTCGACGACGAGCCCATGCTCACCGACCTGCTGGCGATGGCGCTGCGCATGGAGGGCTGGGAGGTGCGCACCGCCGGCTCGGGACTGGAGGCTCTGCAGGTCGCCCGCGACTTCGAGCCGGATGCCCTGGTACTGGACGTCATGATGCCCGACCTCGACGGCGTCGGGGTCCTGCGCCGGCTGCGCGAGGCCGGCAACCTCGTGCCGGTGGTGTTCCTCACCGCCAAGGACTCCGTCGGCGACCGCATCGCGGGCCTGACGGCCGGCGGCGACGACTACGTCACCAAGCCGTTCAGCCTCGAGGAGGTCATCGCGCGCCTGCGCGCCGTGATCCGCCGTTCCGGTCAGGGGCGCGCCGACGACGAGCAGTCGATCCTGCGCGTGGCCGACCTGTCCCTGAACGAGGACAGCCACGAGGTGATGCGCGGCGACGACGAGATCGAGCTGACCGCCACCGAGTTCGAGCTGCTGCGCTTCCTCATGCGCAACGAACGACGCGTGCTCTCCAAGGCGCAGATCCTGGACCGCGTGTGGAGCTACGACTTCGGAGGCAAGTCGTCGGTCGTGGAGCTGTACATCTCGTACCTGCGCAAGAAGATCGACGCCGGCCGCACTCCCCTGCTGCACACCGTCCGCGGCGTCGGCTACATGATCAAGTCCCCGCAGTAGCGTGCACATGTTCGCCCGCCCGGTGAGCCTGCAGGCACGGCTGATGGCCGCCGTGATCGGGTTCGTGTCCCTGATCCTGGTCGTGGTGGCCATCATCACCAGCGCGACGCTCGGCAAGACGCTCGAAGACCGTCTTCAGGAGCAGCTGAACGGCACCGCAGCCACGACGAAGTCGGTGGTGACCTCGCAGGCGAACCGGATGCTGCCCCTGGGCGGAACCTTCACGGCGGCCAGCGCCCTGGCGGACTACAAGGTGCAGGGCATCGATCTGCTGCTGATGATCGTGCCCCCGGGAATGTCCGCCTCTGGCGTCGTGGTGACGCCGGACTCGCGTCGTGAGATCTCCGGCGCGGACATCCTGACGATCACGGCCGCGCTGAGGGATGCGAACTCGGCCACGGTGAGCCTGCCGGACTTCGGGTCCTACCGTCTCACGGTGAGCCGGACGGACAACGGCGTGGTCGTGGTCACGGGCCTCTCCCGCGCCGACGTTCAGCGCACCATGACCATGCTGTTCACCGTGATCGCCCTGGCGACCCTCGGCGGCCTGCTGCTGCTCGCGCTCACCACGGCCCTCACGATCAGCATGGGGCTCCGCCCGCTCCGCGCCGTCGCGGCGACAGCCACGCGCGTGGCCGGTCAACCCCTCGACCGCGGTGAGGTGAGCATCACCGAGCGGGTGCCCGACTACGAGGCCGACCCGCGCACCGAGGTGGGGCGGGTGGGCGCCGCGCTGAACACCCTGCTGGACCACGTCGACTCCTCGCTGGCGGCGCGTCAGCGCAACGAGGAGCGGATGCGGCGCTTCGTCGCCGACGCGAGCCACGAGCTGCGCACGCCGCTGGCCTCCATCCGCGGCTACTCCGAGCTGTCGCTGAAGGCGATCAGGCAGGCGGAGCAGGCGGATGCCGATCAGAGCGCGCGGACGCTGGAGAACACCGCCTCGGCGCTGGAGCGCATCCAGGCCCAGTCGCTGCGCATGACGCGCCTGGTCGAGGATCTGCTGCTGCTCGCCCGCCTGGACGAGGGCCGCGAGCTCGTGAGCAGGGATGTCGACCTGGCCCAGCTGGCCGTGGAGGCGCTCACCGATGCGCAGCCGACGGCGCCCGACCACGCCTGGGAGCTGGACGTCCCCGAGGAGCCCGTCATGCTCATGGGAGACGCGGGCCGACTGCACCAGGTTCTGGCGAACCTGCTCGCCAACGCCCGGACGCACACTCCTGCGGGCACCACGATCACGCTGTCTCTGGCGGTCGAGTCCGGGACGGCCGTGCTGCGCGTGCACGACGACGGCCCCGGCATCGACCCGCAGGTGCGGGATGAGCTGTTCGCGCGATTCGCCCGCGGCGATGCGTCACGCGCCCGCCAGACCGGCGGAACCGGGCTCGGACTGGCGATCGCCAAGGCGATCGTTGAGGGGCACGGCGGGACTGTCGACGTGACGAGCACACCCGGTGACACGACGTTCACGGTGCGACTGCCGCTGGAGACCGCTCCGCAGCAGAGCGAGGCCGAGACGGATGCGTCCAGCTCGAGCGCTCCGGGACCGAGCGCCCCAGGGTCCAGCACGGGCGAAGGCGACTCCGGCGCCGAGGGGTTCCCCCCTCCACCGCCTCCTGCTCCCCAGGCTCAGTAACCGGCGAACGCGTCCGTGGTGAGACTGCGCGCCTTCTGCAGAGCAGGCGCGAGGTCGGCGATCAGGCGCGGCGGGCCCGAGATGAATGCGTGCCGTGCGGCGATGTCGGGCACCACGCGCTCCAGACCCGCGGCATCCAGCCGCACGCCCTGCGCCCAGGTCCAGTTCTCGGCCAGATCCGCCGGCTCGTCGCGTGTGAAGACCACGGCCCGCACGCCGGTGGCCTGCAGCTCATCGCGGAACGCCAGCTCCGCCGCCTCGGAGGCCACGTAGACGAGCACGACGTCGCGCTGCACACCCAGCGACTGCATCTGGCGCAGCTGCGACACGAACGGCGTGACGCCGATGCCAGCCGCCACCATCAGTGTCGGGGCCCCGCCGCGCGGCAGGAGGAAGTCGCCCCAGGTCCCGGTCACCGCCAGCACCGCGCCCGGCTCGGCCGCCGCGAGAGCGCGCTTGTAGCTGGACGGATGCTTCTGATCGCCGTTCTTGTACGCGATGCGCAGGGTCGGCAGATCGGCGGGGGCGGAGACGATGCTGAACTCGCGCCGGGTGCCGCGCGCATCCGGCCGGTGGTGCGGCACGTCCAGTTCGAGGTACTGCCCCGGGAGGAAGCTCAGCCGCCCCTTCGTGCGGAACGTCAGCTCCTGGGCCGTGGGCGTCACCATCCGCCGCTTCTCCAGGACCAGCCGCACCGAGCCGCGCAGCGCGAAGGCGAACGCCAGCAGGTTGCCGATCAGCAGTGCGCGCTCCTGGCCCAGCGTGAACAGGTCCCCGACCGGGATCGGCCAGCCGGCCAGCACGCCCACGAGGGCCGCGACGCTGAACTGCTGCCAGCGCCGTGGCGGCTGGGTGAGCGGCTCGGAGAGCATGAAGGCGCCGAGGAACAGGTACGGCGTGTGCACGACCGCGAACACCACGGCATCCGCGATCGCCACCTCGGTGCCCGCCGACTGGGCGAGCACCGCCTGACGCACCACCGAGACGCCGACGACGACCAGCAGGAACACCAGCACGATGCGCACCTTCTCGATGCGCCACAGCACGAGCAGTCCCAGCACGGCCACCGCGACGGCGAGCACGGGCGTTCCCACCCACCACGACGAGAAGGAGCCGAGCCCGAGCACCGTCACGACCGTCGCGCCGAAGGCCGCAGGATTGAGGATGTGCCGGCCGCGCCAGGCGATCAGGTACTTCGACAGGCTCGCGAGCGCACCGGCCAGCGCATTGCCGAGCAGCCCCCCGGCCGTCAGCGAGGGCTGCATCACGAACAGCAGGATGAGCGCGGTGACCAGCGAAGACTCGACGCGCCAGGGCAGCCGGAGGATGCGCTGAGCCCCCGCGTCGACCACCGAGATCGCGACCGCGAGCACCGCGAAGGACGCCAGGATCTCCCCCGCGCTCGGAACGACGAGCCCGGTGAACGAGAAGCAGAGAGCCACCACGGCGAGCGCGACCAGGGCGAAGAACACCAGGCGGTACATCGAGATGGCGCCGAGCACGGCGAGAATGCGCTGTCGCAGCGCCGTGAGGGATGAGAGCACCCCTCTACTCTCTCGCACTTCAGGGGGATGATCGGCCGCCGGAGCCCGCTGCTACTCCAGCAGGCCGCCGCCCAGCACCGACAATGACGCGGCCTGGGCCTCGCGCCCGCGCTCCCCGCGATACGCGATGAACTGGTCGACCAGCTGTTCGATCACCAGCATGATTCCGGCCCGCGACGTGTGGATCAGCTCGTCCTGGAAGCTGTCGTTGATCGGCGGCACCAGGAGCACCACATCGGCCGCCGTGGCGACGGCGGATCGTGCGAAGGAGGTGATCGCCACGATCCTCGCCCCGCCCGCGCGGGCGGCTCGCATGCCGTCCAGCGTCGCCCTGCTGGCGCCTGAGCCGGAGATCACGATGCACAGCGAGCCCGGGCCGAGCTGCCGGGCCGAGATCTGCTGCGACAGCGCGTCCATGAGGATCTCGCTCGGGCGACCGGCCGAGTTCAGCCGCAGCACGAGGTCCAGGCCGAGGGCGCTGGAGAGGCCGTTGGCGAGCACGAGCACCCGCTGCGAGGCGTCGAGCAGGTGCAGGAACTCCCGCACGTCCTCTTCCGCGAGCGCCGACACCGTGCCCCCCAGCTTCGCTGCGAACCGCGCCACTCCGGCTCGCACGCCGCCCACCATCGTGCTGTCCGAGTCACCGGCATCCGCCGGCTCCTGCGCCAGCTCCTGCGCCAGCGCCACCCGCAGCTGCGGATAGCCCTCGTAGCCCAGCGACTGCACCGCGCGGATGACCGTGGTGCGCCCGACGCCGACGGCATCCGCCAGCTCCTGCGCGGTGCGTTCGACGGTCCCGCTGCGGTCGGCGACGATGGCCTCGACCACACGGCGCTCACCGCGCTGCAGCGACGGCGCCAGCGCCGCGATGCGAGCCAGCGGCGGCGCGTCAGACGATCCTTGCCAGGTCACGTGAGCGAGCCCCTTCCATGATCCGACGGCGCACCGCTCCGGAGATCGCGTCGATGCCCATCGTCGTGAGCACGATGACGATCAGCAGCATCCCGACGGTGTCCCACTCGCGGAACTGCGTGTAGTTCGAGAGCATACTGCCGATGCCGCCCGCACCGACCATGCCCAGGATCGCCGAGGTGCGGATGTTGATCTCGAAGCGGTAGAGCGCGAACGACATCAGCGTGGGGGCGACAGCCGGCCAGAGCGCCCACCGCGTGACCTCCGCGGTCGTCCCGCCCGCCGCGCGCACGGCTTCCGAGGCGCCCTCCTGCGCGGACTCGATGGCCTCGTACACCCACTTGCCCTGTGTGCCGATTCCGGCGATGCCCAGGGCGAGCATGCCGGTGAAGGGCGTCAGCCCCGTCACCGTGAGCAGCACGAGCGCAATGATGACCTCGGGGACAGCGCGGATCACCGCGAACACGGCGCGCAGCACCGCTCGCAGCCATGCCGGCCCCACGCCCCGAGCGGCGAGGATGCCGAGCGGGATCGAGAGCACCACGCACAGGATCGCTCCGAGCCAGGCCATCGACACCGAGCGCCACATCTCCATGAGCGCCCTCGGGAGCTTCTCCCAGTTCGGCTCCGAGAACATCAGGCCGAGGTACTTGATCACGTTGGCCGGGATCTGCGGCACGTCGGACCAGGTGATGCGCAGGCCGCCCGCCGCCGCGAGGACGACGACGGCCGCGAGCAGGGCGAAGACGGTGGGCCACAGCCTGGATGGGCGCTTCGGCGGGGTGATCGCGGTCATGCCAGCCTCCTTCGCAGCGCGTTGGAGGCGAACTCGATGAGCACCACGACCACGAGGATCTCGAGGATGATCACCGACACGTCGCCGTAGGCGTAGAAGCCGCGCCGCTCGTCGAGGATGCGGCCGATGCCGCCCGCGCCGACGAAACCGAGGATGGCCGAGATGCGCACGTTGAGCTCGAGGACGTACAGCCACTGGTTCGCGAACAGCGGCATGGTCTGCGGCAGCGCGGTGGACCTGTTGATCTGGAACTGGCTCCCGCCGGCGGCCCGGCCGGCCTCCATGTAGCCGTGATCGGCCGAGTCGATCGCCTCCGAGACGAGCTTGACGATGATGCCGATGTCGAACAGCACCAGGGTGAGCAGGCCGGGAAGCACGCCGACGCCGACCATCGCCACGAGCACGGATGCGTAGACGAGGTCGGGGACCGAGCGGATGACGTTGATCAGCGTGCGGACGATCCCGCGGGTGATCGAGTTCGGATTCGTCGGCCGCGCGGCCCAGAGCGTGAGAGGCACGGACAGCGCGGCCGAGATCACCGCGCCGACGAGCGCCATCTGCAGCGTCTCCAGCATCGGCATCACGGTGCGGGGCAGGAAGGCGAAGTTCGGATTCATCATCTGCTGCAGCTTGCGCGCGCCGAAGTGCCAGTTCTTCGCGATCGCGGCAAGGTCGATCTGCACGCCGCCGATCGCGGGGATGCAGGTGGCCACCGTGAGCAGCACCAGGACGGCGACGATGAGGATCACGCGGACGGTGTTCCGCGGACGGGGCGGAAGCTCGCGTCGCGCGGCGACAGCGGGGGCGACGCCGCTCATCCGGCGTCGCCCATGCGGTCGCGCACCTGGATGGGGCGCCCGTAGATCTGCTCGAAGTCGGCGTCGGTCGCCTCTTTCGCAGGCCCGTCGTAGACGACCTCGCCGGCACGCAGCCCGATCATCCGGGTGGTGTACTGGCGGGCGAGGTCCATCAGGTGGATGTTGACCATGACCGTCAAGCCCCGCTCGGCGTTGATGCGGCGCAAATCACTCATGACCATGTGCGCGGTGG
>NZ_MKRT01000032.1:37776-80812 GCF_001897945.1 Microbacterium sp. 69-10 | reverse complement strand
GCTGACGGGCTGATCGGTCCCATCGATCGTGCCGTGTCCGGTGCCGCTCTCGAGGTCGTCGAGGTCGACCCTGACGATCACGGTCGCGCCTGCGACGGGGACAGAGGTTTCGCAGCCGAGCACATGCCCGCAGAACAGGGCGAGCGCGTCGGCGCGCATCATCGCGACCGTGCGGCGGTCTTCATCCAGGCCGCCCGCGCCCGGAGCGGTAGCAGCCGAGAAGCCAGTCCCGCCCGCACAGGAATCGCTCTCAGCACCCGACACGGCCCCGTCTTCACGATCTGCGCCGACGCCCCCACCCGCGACCCCGGCATCGGCCCGGCGGGCAGCGACGGCCGCGGCCTCGGCGTCCTTTCGGGCCTGGAACTGAGCGGTGACGTATCCGTCGATCGCGGTGCGGATCGGTGCACCGGACTCCACGTCGGTGACGAGGCTGAGGTGCAGCATCCCGTCGCGCTCGAAGAACGTCAGCGACCGGGACGCCCGGCGCTCCTCTTCGCGTGCTTCGAGTCTGTCCTGCTCCAGCAGTATCTCGGCCCGCTTGACGAGCCGGCGCACGTCATCCAGCGACAGCCCGACCGCGCGTTCCACGAGCCGCGCCTCCACGTCCGCGACGACGTCTCGGTCGCGTCCGATGCGCGCGCGGTCCAGGAACTCCACGATCACCGCAGCCCCGGCAGCGCCCACCTCGCCTGCGGACAGCGCCGCCTCCACAGCCGGGTACTTCGCCGGCATCCGCTCGCCGACCAGATCCACCCGGGGCGCCACAGCCTCCCCGACCTTCACCAACCGCGCGGCGTCCCCCGTTGAGACACCGGTCGTCGCGGCGATCAGGGCCGCGGGCGTCCGGAACCCGGCCTGCTTCGCCAGCGACTCCGCACCCAACTCTGGACGCGACTCATGCGCGATGCCGGCCGCGACCTGCACGGCCAGCGCATCGACGCGCCGTTTCAGAGCACCGAGTGCCGCATTCGCAGCGATCAGTTTCGAGCGCGACAGCTCGCCCACCTCCCCGGCATCCGCCCATGCGTCATCGAGGACCGTGAGGGCCTCACGCAGGGGCGACAGTGCCGTGGACATACCACCAGCCTACGAACGATCACCCAGACTGTCAAGCATTTATTCTAAAATTGGACACACTTTTGTGAACCACGTTAGAACATATATTCCATATCAGTAACCGCCGACATTCATCCCGGGCACGGCCCCGACAGGGCATCCACCACTGCCGTCGCGTCGTCCTGGAAGCGCGCGTAGTGCTCCTGGTCGGCGTTGATCTGCACCCGGTGGATGGCGTGCGAAGGCGGCATCTGCTGCCAGCCCGCGATCTTCTCCAGCCGCACGTAGAACTTCGTCGCCGCGGTCGCGGGGTCCATCCGCTCCTCGACGCTCCCCCACCACTTCTGCTGCTGGAACAGCCCGATGCTGGAGGTGCGGCTGCCGTCGGGATTCCTGACGCCCGAGGTCTCCCAGTCGCCGTAGCCGATGTTGTGCAGCGAGCTCTCCCCCATCGCCGCCATGACGCCCAGCACCTGACCGTCGCGCCCGAACCCGAGATCGCGTGCGGCGCCCACGATGATCGCCGCGTTCACGAGCTGGTCCCCGCTCCATCCGGCCACGCCCTGATCGGGGAACGTCTGCGGCCGTTCGGCGCAGTACCGCTCGCCCCGCGGTGCGGTGAGCAGCCCCATCCCGACGAACACGACACCCAGAACCAGAGCGACGGAGATCGTGATCGCGGCGATCCGCAGCATCCGCTTCCGCTCGCGGCGACGACGAGCGCGGCGCCGCAGCACGGTGGCGCGGGATCGGCGCTGGCTCACGCGGCCGGTTCCCTCCGCCTGCCGGTGAGTGCGACGAGCCCGCCGCCGATCGCGCCGAACAGGTGCGCCTGCCAGGAGATGCCGGGCCCGGCGCCGAAGATGCCGGTCAGCACCGTGGTGCCGTAGAGCACGATGACGATCAGCGCGATGCCCGCGTACGCGATTCGATGGGCCAGACGGCCCGGCGCGATGACGCGCAGCACCACGTAGCCGAAGTAGCCGAACACCAGCACGGATGCCCCGACCGTGAGCGTCCCCGGAGCGTTGAGCAGCCAGGTCCCCGCGCCTCCGACCAGCGCGACGACCGCCGTCACCAGCCAGAACCGCCTCGCGCCCTCGACGGCGACGAGGCATCCGAGGATGAGGAACGGCACGGAGTTGCCGATCAGATGCGTCCAGCTCGCGTGCAGCAGCGGGCCCAGCACGAGACCCTGCAGGCTGCCGAGGTCCCACGACCGCAGCCCCCAGCCGACGAAGGTTCCCGGCAGCACAGCATCCGCGAGCTGGATCGCCCACATCAGGGCGAGCAGGCCGATCGGCGCGAGGAAGCGCGTCGCCTTCGGCGAGCGCGCGACGGGAGGAGCGGATGCTGTCACACGACGATCCTCGCAGGAGAACCGGTGAGCGAACCGAGGACGGCATCGACCCGTATGACTCGGGCGGATGCCGCGGGCATCGGGCAAAAGAAAAGACCCTCCGCGCACCCGACAGAGCCCGGTTACCCTTGCTACGTTTCCGTCCTGGGGGAATTGGCCTGGATGCCGTCACGCGGAGAGCCGTCCACGAGTCTACCCGACCGGAGGGGCGCCCTCGGACAGTCGCCGGGGTCCGAGCGGGGCGGGACTCCCCCGCTACGCTCGATCACGATGACACCGCAGCCCGGACCGCTCGCCGACTGGCGGTACGACGGCGAGCTGCGCACCTACCAGTCCGAGGTGCTGGCGCAGATTCCGCCCTCCCCGGTCGACGGTGCGATGCACATCGTCGCGCCGCCCGGCTCCGGAAAGACGCTGCTCGGCCTGCTGCTGGCCGCGCGTGAGCAGCACCGCACGCTGGTGCTCGCCCCCACCGTCACGATCCGAGAGCAGTGGCTGCGGACCGCGCGCACCCTCACCGCCGACGCCTCCCGGGTCGGCGACGATCCGGCATCCCTCGCCGACCTCACGGTGCTGACCTATCAGCTGCTGAGCGTCACCGGCGACAGCTCGCCCTTCGACGACCTCGCCCGGGCGCAATGGGCGGAGGAGCTGACCGCGGCGGGGCGCACGGACGCGGATGCCGAGACGTGGCTCGCCACGATCGCAGTCGACAACCGGGCGCAGTACCTGCGCGGCATCCGCAAGCGCGCAGCGTCGCTCCGCCGCCGCTTCGCGCAGGCGCGACCTGACCTGCTCGCCCGCGTACTGCATCCGAACGCGCTCGCGCTGATCGAGCGCATCGTCGAGGCCGGCGTCGACACGATCGTGCTCGACGAGTGCCACCACCTGCTGGATCACTGGGCCATCGTCGTCGCCTACCTGCGGGCGCGGATCCGCGAGCGCGGCGGGACCGGCCTGCTGATCGGGCTGACCGCGACGCTCCCCTCCCCCGATGACGGCACCGGCTTCGAGAACTACACCGGCCTGCTCGGGGAGGTCGACTACGAGGTGCCGACCCCGGCGGTCGTGAAGGAGGGGCACCTCGCGCCGTACCGCTCGTACGTCCGGTTCACCGAGCCCGTCCCGCAGGAGGCGCTCTTCATCCGCCAGAGCGAGGCGCGGCTGCACGAGCTCATGGTGCAGGTGCTCGCGTCTGCCGACGGCGTCACCTACCTCGAGCGGCAGCTGCAGCCGCCCGCGCCCGTGCAGGAAGCGGAGACGGATGCCGATCAGCATCCGCTCCCGCCGGAGGAGACCGCCCGCCGCGGCATCGACCGAGCCCTCAGCGACGACTTCGCCCTCGCCCGCACCTGCGGCGCCGTGCTGAGGGTGATCGCGCCCGAGCATCGACTCGTCGCGTTCCTGGATCCGCAGCTGTTCGGCCGGGCGAGCACGGACGATCTGCTGCTGGTGCTGTCCCGCTTCGCCCTCGCTCGGCTGCTGCCCGACCCCGCCGCGCACGATCAGTGGCGGTACGTGAAGGGCGCGCTGGCCGACTTCGGGCTGCATCTGACGGATCGCGGCATCCGCCGCGGACGCAACCCGCTCGAGGCCACGCTGTCGACGTCGGTCGCGAAGGATCACGCCGCGGTCGACATCCTGCGGGACGAACTGCGCTCCCCCGACGGCGAGCGCATCCGCGCGGTGGTCGTGACGGATGTGGTGGAGTCCGGCGACAATCGCGGCCTCACCGGGGATGCCGCGCCCGGCGCCCTGCGCGTGTTCGATCTGCTGGCATCCGAGCCGGAGACCGCCGCGCTCGCGCCGGTGCTGCTCACTGCTCAGCATCTGCGCACGACCGCCGCGGACGCCGAGCGCATCGCCCGCGCGCTGCGGGTGATGCTCGACACCGCGGTCGAGGTCGAGGACGGCTTCGGCCCCACCCGGGTGCTGCGCGTGCCCGGCTTCGGCGGCGGGCGTCTGGTCGCCGCCGTGTCACGGCTCGTGACGGACGGCACCGTCCGGCTGCTGGTGGGCACCCGCGGGCTGCTCGGCGAGGGCTGGGACTGCCCGGCGGTGAACACACTGATCGACCTGACCAGCGTGGCGACGAGCGTCGGCACGCAGCAGCTGCGCGGACGCACGCTGCGCCTGGACCCGGCCTGGCCTGGGAAGGTCGCCCACAACTGGTCGGTCGTCTGCCTGATCCCTCCGCACGTGGAGCTGGACGACGCCGCCGAGCTGAACCGGCTGCGCCGCCGCCACGATCACCTGTGGGGGCTGAGCGCCGACGACCACACCCGCGTGATCACCGGTCTCGGCGCCGCGCTGGATGCCCCGGCTCAGGCGCTTCTCGATCGCATCGTCGCGAAGGACACCACCGCCACGATCGCGCAGCTGAACGAGGCCGTGAAGTCCGGGATGCGGTCGCGCGCGCAGACGCTCGCGGACTGGCGCGTCGGCGAGCCGTATGAGGCGAGGGAGCGCGACGTCGTGGCCATGCGCAGCATCCGTCGCTCCGAGCTGGTGCAGACCCTGCCCGCGGTGGCCGCGGGCGCGAGCGGATCGCTGCTGTACAGCGCGCTGATCGGCGGCGGCGCGGTCGGCATGGCCAGCGGCTTCCTGGGCTGGGATCCGCCGCTCGCGTTCGGCATCGGCGCCGTGCTCGGCGCGCTCTTCCCCGCGAGCCTTCGGCTGGGCGCGATCACGAGGGCGGTGCGGCAGCGGCGCGATCCCGCACAGGCGTATCGCGCGGCGGCGCAGGCGGCCGGCCAGGCGCTGCAGGATGCCGGTCGCATCCCGCCCCTGCCGGAGGGCGCCATCGAGGTCGAGCTGCAACGCCTTCTCGACGGCTCCTCGCGTCTGCGACTGGCCTTCCAGGGTGAGGCTCGCACCCGGAGGATGCTGGCCGACGCCGTGCAGGAGCTGTTCGGGCCGGTGCGCACGCCGCGCTTCCTGCTGCGCCTCCCCGGCCGCCGCTCCCCGGCGCTCCTTCCGGTCCCGACGCAGATCGCCCGGCGACGAGCGGATGCCGAGCACTTCCGCGATCTGTGGAAGCAGGCGCTCGGACCATGCGAGCTGATCGAGCTGCAGGGCGAGACGGGCCTGGTGACCCTGCGCGCCGCCCGCGCCCAGCCCGGCCGGCTGGACGAGGTGCCACGCACGGTGCTCTGGGGCTGAACGCTCCCCCCGGTCACCTCCCCGCGTTACGATCAGAGTTCGCACCGTCGCGCAGGGGAGCCACCGCATGCCAGAGCAGAGCACCGCCCAGATCACGCCTGAAATCACCGCCGAGCGGTTCGCCGAGCACACCTCGCAGATCATCGCCTCGGTCTCCTCCGTCATCGACGGCAAGCCGGAGGCCGTGCGCAGCGCGCTGACCTGCCTGTTCGCCGAGGGCCACCTGCTCATCGAGGACGTCCCGGGCGTCGGCAAGACCATGCTCGCGCGGGCCCTCGCGGCCAGCGTCGACGCCACCGTCCGCCGCATCCAGTTCACCCCCGACCTGCTCCCCGGCGACGTGACCGGCGTCGCCGTGTACGACCCGGTGGCGCGCGAGTTCGAGTTCAAGCGCGGCGCCGTGTTCGCCAACATCGTAATCGCCGACGAGATCAACCGCGCCTCGCCCAAGACCCAGTCCGCGCTGCTCGAGGCCATGGAGGAGGGGCAGGTCACCGTCGACGGCTCCACGCACCACCTGCCCGCGCCGTTCCTCGTCGTCGCGACGCAGAACCCGCTCGAGATGGAGGGCACCTACCCGCTGCCCGAGGCCCAGCGCGACCGGTTCATGATGCGCATCTCGATGGGCTACCCGGATGCCGCTGCCGAGACCCAGATGCTGCGTCAGCGCGAGACCTCCAACCCGCTCGCCGCGATCTCGCCCGTCACGGATGCCGCCACCATCGGCGCCCTGATCGCCTGGACCCGTCGCGTGCACGTGGCCGAATCCCTCGAGGAGTACGCGGTCGCGCTCGCGCAGGCCACCCGCCAGGACCCGGGCCTGCACCTGGGCGCGAGCCCCCGGGCGACCTTGCAGCTGGTGCGCGCCGCCAAGGTGCGCGCCGCGCTCGACGGGCGCGAGTTCGTCGTGCCCGACGACATCGCCGACCTCGTGATCCCGGTGTTCGCGCACCGCCTGCTCGCCGCCCGCGGCGTGCACCGCGCCGGCACCCAGCCGGTCGAGGCCGCGCTGACCCAGATCATCTCCCGCGTGCCGGTGCCCTTCGCCGGCGCACGCCGCTGAGCCCCATGAAGCGCCGTCCGCTGACCGGTCGGGGGTGGGGATGCCTGCTCTCGGGCATCCTGCTGATGATCGCGGCGAACATCGTCTCCGCGCGACCCCTGCTCTACCTCGGCGTGCTGCTCGTGGCGCTGCCGCTGATCTGCCTGATGATCGTGCGCGTGCCGCGGCGACGCGGCGAAGTGCGCCGGCAGATCTCCACCGACCTGCTCGCCGTCGGCGAGACCTCCCGGGTGCAGGTGCGCTTCGATCTGTGGGCCTTCGGCGTCCCCAACGGCATCTGGCGCGACACGCTCCCGACCGCGGTGCGCGGCGAGGCGACCGGCGCCTACCCGCAGGACGCCCTGCGCTACGACCTGGAGGGTGTCCGCCGCGGCATCTCCGTGCTCGGCCCGCTGATGCTGCGCACCACCGACCCGTTCGGCCTCGCCCAGCGCGAGCAGGCCTTCGGCGACACGCGCACGATCACCGTCATCCCGCAGACCGTCGCGCTCGACCCGCTGCCCACCAAGGTGGGCGCGGCCGGAGGCACGGCGCAGACGCGCTCCACGCGGATCGGGCAGGGCGCCGACAACCTCATCCCCCGCCCGTACGCTGCCGGCGACTCGCGTCGCCGCATCCACTGGCGGGCCACCGCACACCGCGGATCCCTGATGGTGCGGCAGGAGGAGGAAGAGGCGAGCCCGGATGCCATGGTCGTGCTCGACCGCGCCGCCGACCGCTGGGACCGACCGGGCGACGAGCCCGATCCGCTGTTCGAGAGCGCGGTCACGCTGTGCGCCTCCGTCGCACTGCGCCTGGCGCAGGACGGCTACAGCGTCGACGTGGTCGACAGCTCCGGCAACGCGCTGGGAGCGCTGCGCGGCCACGAGGAGGACCGCGACGATCTCATGATCGCCCTCGCGATGGTCGCCCCGCGCGGCGAGACCCACGATCTGCGGTCGGTGGTCGGCAGCACTCCCCCCGGCCCGCTCGTGCTGATCACCGGGCGACTGCCCGACGAGGACGCCGAGAAGCTCAGCACCGCCGGAGCGGCCGCCCCGCTGCTGTTCGCGGCGGAGGCCTCCGACGACGCGATGTCCACCGTGCGCGAGCACGGCTGGCGTCCCGCCCCGCTGCCGTCGTCCGCCGTGGACCTCGCCGACACCTGGGCATCCGTCCTCCCCTTCCAGGCGGTGCCGCATGTCTGACCGGGCCCGCGAGCGCGACTCCGAGCGCCGACCGGTCAGCCCGGCCGGCGCGGGCGCGCTGACGGCGCTGGCCGCCTTCGTCTCGGTGTGGTCGTACACCGGCGCCGTGCTCCCGGGACTGTGGACGTTCGTGCTCGGGTCACTGATCGTCGTGATCGTGCTCACCGGCGTCCTCGGGCGTCTCGCGACCGCACGCATGCGCCCCGGCATCCGCGCCGTCGTCGTTCTGGTCGCGCAGATCATCGCGGCGGTCGTGGCGCTCACCGCCATGCTCGCCGGCGAGACCGCCCTCATGGGTCTCATCCCCACCGACCAGTCGGTGCGCCTGATCGGGCTGCGGCTGCAGCAGAGCGTCGACGAGATCATGAACGGCGTCGCCCCCATCGCGGCATCCATGCCGATGGCGACCCTGCTGGGCCTGGCCTTCGCGGTGGTCGTGATCCTGCTCGACCAGCTGGTCGCGCACCGGCAGGTGATGCTGGCCGTGCTGTTCACCTCGGTGGTCGGCGTCATGCCGATGCTGATCTCCTTCGGCTCCGTGAACATCGCCTGGTTCCTGATGCAGGCCATCGTCACCCTGCTGCTGCTGCGGTTCGGCGCCAGCCACGACCGGCGCGCCCCGCAGGGCGTCTCCTACTCGGTGGCCACCTCGGCGGGCGTCGTCGCGGTGGTGCTGGCGCTCGTGCTCGCGCCGGTCCTGCCGGTGGCATCCGCTCTTCCCGGCACCGGACCGATGCTGACGGTCAACGCCGACCTGCGGCTCGGCGAGGATCTGCGCCGCCCGGAGGGAATCGAGGCGCTGACCCTGGTGACCTCAGCCGCGCTGCCGCCGTACCTGCGCATGGCGACGCTGTCCCGTTTCGACGGCGACGTGTGGCGGCCGGACAGCGGCGACCGGGTGCCGCTGGGCGACGGATTCGGCGAGCGCGACTGGGCGGACCCGATCAAGACCGTCGACACCACCGTGTCCATCCGGGTGACCGGCGTCTCCAGCGACCGTCTGCCCGTGCCGTACGCCCCGCAGCGGGTGACCGACGTCGGCAGCGGCTGGTCGGCGATGCCCGGGAACCGCACCGTCGTCAGCCGCACGCAGGACGCCGCCGGCGCCGACTACACCGTGCAGGTCGCGACCGCCGCGCCCACGCTGGAGCAGATCCGCGCATCCGCGGCGACCGGCCCCATGGCCGACCTCCCCGCGGACCTCCCGCCGATCATCTCGCAGCTCGCCCATCAGGTCACCGCGGACGCCGACACCGACTACGACAGGCTGATCGCCCTGCAGGACTGGTTCCGCACCGACTTCACCTACTCGCTCGAGGCGCCCGTGACCGAGGGCTTCGACGGCACGGGAGCGGATGCCGTGGCGACCTTCCTCGAGAAGCGCACGGGCTACTGCATCCACTTCGCCGGCGCCTTCGCCCTGATGGCCTCGTCGCTCGGCATGCCGGTGCGCATCGTGGTCGGCTACCTGCCGGGCACGACGACCGATGAGAAGCGCGGCAAGGACATCGTCTACTCGGTCTCGAGCGACCAGCTGCACTCCTGGCCGGAGGTGCACTTCGAGGGCATCGGCTGGGTGCCCTTCGAGCCCACCGCGACGCTCGGGGTGCCCACCGACTTCCAGTCCGACTCGGCGGGTGGCGACAGCGGCGAAGGACCTGATGCGCCGCAGCCGAGCGCCGGTCCCTCCTCCGGCGCCACCCCCACCCCGACCGGCGGCCCGGCCGAGGAGCGGGACCCGGGTTCGTCGGGGGCGGTCCCGCTGCAGAGGCTGGATCCGACCCCGGTGACGCTGACCGTGTTCGGCATCCTGATCGTGCTGCTGCTGCCGATGCTGGTGCGCGAGCTGCGCCGCGCCGCACGCGTGAGGCGGGCGCGGGGCGGGGATGCGATGGCCGCGTGGCGGGAGCTGAGCGACACGCTCGTGGATCTGGGGCTCGCCGCGCCCGAGGCGCAGACCGCGCGCGTGCGCGCCGACGTGCTCGCCATGACCCGCGGGGTGGACCCCGCGGCCCTCGCGCCGCTGGTGCGGGCGGTCGAGCACATCAGCTACGCGCAGTCGAGGCCGGATGCCGGGAACCTGGCGAACCCGCTGAAGATCGTGCTCGCACAGCTGGCCGTGAGCGTCGACTCGCGTCAGCGCGTGCTGGCCAGGCTGCTGCCCGCGTCGCTGTTCACGCGGGGGCGCTGAGCGGAGCTGCGGCTGCGTGCTCCGCGCAGGGCACGGCACCGCAGTCCGCGCAGACCACGAACTGCCGACGGCACGACGCGTCCGGGCAGTTCGCCGTGCGACTGGTGGATGCCCCGCACCCGACGCATTCGCCGATGACGGCGGTGTGGTCGGAGAAGTCGACCGAGCCGCGCTTGTCGAACACGTACAGCGAGCCCTCCCACAGCCCGTCGTCGCCGTAGGCCTCGCCGTAGCGGACGATGCCGCCCTCGAGCTGGTACACCTCTCCGAAGCCGCGCGACACCATCAGGCTGGACAGCACCTCGCAGCGGATTCCGCCGGTGCAGTAGGTGACGACCGGCTTGCCCTTCAGGTCGTCGTACTCCCCGCAGTCCAGCAGGCGCACGAAGTCGCGGGTGGTCTCGGTGTCGGGCACGATCGCGTTCCGGAACCGGCCGATCTCCGCCTCGAGCGCATTGCGCCCGTCGAAGAAGACCACCTCGTCGCCGCGCTCGTCCATCAGCTCGTGCAGCTGCGCCGGGGTGAGCCGCTCGCCGCCGCCGACCACGCCGTGCTCGTCGACCCGCAGCTCGCCGGGAGCGCCGAACGAGACGATCTCGTCCCGCACCTTCACGCTGAGCTTCGGGAAGTCGACGCTGAAGCCGTCGGCGTCGATCCCCGTGCCCTCGCTCCACTTGATGTCGGCGTCCTTGAACGCCGCGTGGTCGCGGAACCGGCGCACCCACTTCTTCAGCGCGGGAAGATCACCGCCGAGAGTGCCGTTGATGCCGTCCTTCGAGATGATGATGCGGCCGCGCAGGCGCAGCGCCTCACCGAGGTCGCGCTGCCACAGCCGGATGGCATCCGGGTCGGCGAGCGGCGCGAACGCGTAGAACAGCACGATCTTGGGGGTGGGCACCAGGAGATTCTACGTGCGGCCTCACGGAGACGACTGAAGGCCCCCGCTCAGCGGAGGCCTTCAGTCGGTTTGGCGGTGACGGCGGGATTCGAGTCCCTCGCGGCCACTCCACCCGCCGCCTCGTCACGCGGATCGGCTTGCGTCGAGCATGTCGGGCGGCGCGCGGAGCCTCCGGCCGCGTGGGGCCCTGGGCCCGAAGTGCCAACCGTGGTCGCAGAAGTGAAGAAGACCCCCGCTGGCGCGGAGGTCTTCTTCATTCTGGCGGTGACGGCGGGATTCGAACCCGCGGTTGCTTGCACAACACACGCTTTCCAAGCGTGCTCCTTCGGCCGCTCGGACACGTCACCAGGAAACAACCTGTCCATCCTATCCGATGGCGGGACTGCTGATGAACACGCGCCGGCTCAGGCGAAGCGGATGCCGTAGTACGTGGCGTCGGGTGTGGTCTCGAGCAGCGTCATGCCCAGCCGCTCGTAGAACGCACCGGCGGCCGCATTCGCGGGGTTCATCCCCAGGTGCAGGCCTGCCACGCCACGACGGCGCAGCTCGTCGAAGAGCGTCTCGATCAGCCGGCGTCCCAGCCCCTGCCCCTGCGTCTCGGGCAGCAGGTCGATGTGCAGGTGAGCGGGATACTCCGCAGCATGCGCGGCAAGTCCGGGGGCTCGCCTGGTCGCGAACCCGATCATGGCATCCTGTCTGGTCGGCTCGCTCTCGCCCGACAGCGGATACCGGTCCGCGACGCCCGGCCACCATTCGTCGCGGAACCACGTCTCGAACGCCTCGGTGTCGTCTGTGCTCACGACGTACCCGATCGTGCGCCCGTCGGCGGACTCCACCACCCAGGCCAGATCCGGATGCCGCTCCACGTAGGGCACCGCGAAGATGTCGCCCCAGAGCCGGTCGTCCCGGAAGAGCCCGGTCGCGTCGCGACCGACATCCGCGGTCTTCACGCACACCTCGTACATCGCCTCGCGATCGGAGGGACGGTAGGGGCGGATGCTCGACACGGGCGACTCCTTGGGATCGGGCGTTCCAGTACCCGTCCAGCCTAGCGACGCCCAGGCTCCGGCCGCCGCGGCGACCAGCAGCGGCGCCGCGACGCCGACCAGCGCCCCGCCGACGGTGTCGGTGAGCCAGTGCACGCTGAGGACGGTCCGCGACAGCGCCATGGCCGTCGTCCAGACGATGCCGGCCGCTGCCGTCCAGCGCCGCGGCCAGACGAGGTACAGCAGCACCGCGAGCGTGGCGGCGTTCGTCGTATGCCCGGAGGGGAATGATCCGGGGTCCGAGACGACCAGCATGTCCTCCGGCCGCGCACGGTCGAACAGCGCCTTCATCAGCTGAGCGAGTCCCACGCTCACCAGCAGCGCGGCGGCCGCGAGCACCGCGACCCGCCAGCGCCGCAGCAGCAGGAGGATCCCGATCAGCACCAGTGGCACGGCGAGGCCCGCCCGCCATCCCCCGCCGACGTAGTTCAGCACGTACGACAGCGCCAGCATCCACGGCTGTCTGACCTCGACCATCAGGTCGTGCCAGCCCTGGTCGAGACCGTTCACCGCGCCACCGGGCAGCACCACGACGGTCCAGCCGAGCACGGCGGCGATCGCCAGGATGCTGCCCGCCGCGATCAGCATCCTGCCCCTGGTCATCGTCCCATTCTGCCTGCCCGGCACGATCCACCCGGCACGACGCGGGGGATATCCTCTGGCTATGGGCATCGCGACCTCGCACCACCTTCTTGCCGCCTCCGCCGCCGACCTCGTCGCCGCGCACGCGGTCGAGGAGGGGAGGGTGCGCCCGCACCGCACCATGGACGGCGACGGATTCAGGATCCGCACTCTGGCGATGGATGCCGGATCGATGCTGCGCGAGCACAAGGCGCCCGTGCCGATCCTCGTCACTGTGGTGTCCGGCCGGGTGCTGTTCCGAGTGGACGGTGTCGAGTACGACCTCACCGCGGGCGGCGCGATCCAGGTCGCGGCATCCGAACCGCACGAGCTGGAGGCCGTCGAGGCGTCGCACGTGCTGCTCGCACTGATGGGCTGAGCGCGCTTCGACCCTTCGACGGTCTCAGGGACCCATGGTTAGGCCGCTGCTGAAGAGGTTGTGGGTCGCTGAGCCTGTCGAAGCGCCCGCATCGCCCGCGTCAGGGCGCGAGCATGGCGACCGTGCGCGGGCGCACGATCAGCCACAGCGACAGGATCGCCACCACCGCGCAACCGACCATCACGATCGCCATGGTGGTCGCGGTGATGCCGGACCCGGCCGAGATCAGCCCGACGGCGGGCGAGATGATCGCGGCGACGCCGTTGTTGCTCGCGCCCAGCACGGATGCCGCTGTGCCGGCGGCCTTGCCGTGCCGGTCGAGCGCGAGCACCTGCACGCACGGGAACGTGAATCCGCAGGCCGTCATGAACAGCCACAGCGGGATGACGGTGCCCCAGAACCCGGCGCCCACCTGGTCGCACACGATGATCGTGGCGCCCGCGATCAGCAGCAGAGCCGTCGAGAACGCCATCACCCACTGCGGCCCGAACCGTGCCGCCAGCCGCGCGGACACCTGCACGCCGCCGACCACGCCGAGCGAGTTCGCCGCGAAGAGCAGCCCGTACGCCTGGGGGTTCAGCCCGTGCGTCTGCTGGAACAGGAACGGCGAGGCCGACAGGTACGAGAACAGGCCGGAGAACGTCATGCCGCCGATGATCAGCACGCCCACGAACACCCGATCGGAGAACACGCTGCGGTAGCGCTGCAGCACGGTGCTGGAGCCGCGCTCCTGCCGGCGCGCCTTCGGCAGCGTCTCGGGCAGCAGCAGGATCGCTGCGAGCAGCATCACGGCGCCGTAGCCGGCCAGGACCACGAAGATGCCCCGCCACGGCATGATCGTCAGCAGCCCCGAGCCGATGATCGGCGCGACCACGGGGGCGACGCCCGACACCAGCGACAGACGCGAGAGCATCACGACCAGTCGCCGCCCGCCGAACAGGTCACGGACGATCGCCATGGCCACCACGCCGCCGGCGGCCGCTCCGATGCCCATCACCACGCGCGCCGCACCCAGCAGGATCAGATCCGGCGCGATCGCGGCGGCGATGCTGGCGAGCACGTGCAGTGCTGTCACCACGACCAGCGGCACGCGGCGCCCGACCTTGTCGCTGAGCGGCCCGACGATCAGCTGCCCGATCGCGAAGCCGATCATGGTTCCGGTGAGCGTCAGCTGGATCATCGCCGCCGACGTGGAGAAGTCCGCCTCCAGCTGCGGGAACGCCGGCAGGTACAGGTCGATCGTGAACGGCCCGAGCGCCGTGAGCGCCCCGAGCAGCAGGATGTAGAGCACCCGGCGTCCGGTGGAGATCGCGTCGCCCGGGTGCAGCATGATCGGCGCGGTCGCCGGGTTCGCCCCGAGGGTGCGGATCGCACCGGTCGGCGTGGAGGTGCGGATGGTTCCGGTGATGGCCCGGATGCTGCCGGTGGGAGTGCGGTCGTCGCTCACGGGGAACTTTCCAGGGAGGAGCGGATGCTGCGCTCGAATCGTTTCGACGCAGGGGAAGTCCTCCATGTTACTCGCCCCGCCGCGCACTGCCCTCGCGAGAAACCACATCCGTCGCGAGAAACCACATCCGTCACGAGAAACCACGTATGCGCGCATTTCTCATGCGAGAAATGGTTTCTCGTCGCGGGCGGCGCCCCGGGCGAGCGGGGACGGCGGGCGGATGCCAGGTTCAGCGGGCGGCGACGCGCGCCAGGCCCTCCTCCAGGTCGGCGATGAGGTCCGCGACGTCCTCGATTCCGACGGACAGCCGCACCACGTTCTCGGGGACGGCGAGCGCGGTGCCGCGCACCGAGGCGTGCGTCATCTCCGGCGGGTAGCCGATCAGCGACTCCACGCCGCCGAGCGACTCCGCGAGCTGGAACAGCGTGGTCGACTCGGCGAACGCGCGCGCGGCTGCCGCTCCTCCGGAAAGACCGAGGGACAGCATCCCGCCGAAGCCGCTCATCTGGCGTGCGGCGATCTCGTGGCCGGGGTGCGAGGCGAGGCCGGGGTGGTAGACCTCGGAGAACTCCGGCCGCGCCGCCGCCCACTCGGCGATCGCCTGGGCGTTCTCGCTGTGCTGACGCACCCGCACGGCGAGCGTCTTGATGCCGCGCGTCGTGAGCCAGGCGTCCAGGGGCGCGGACACCGCACCCACGGCGAACTGCTGGAAGCGCACCGCCTCCTCGAACCGGTCGTCGGCCAGCACCACCGCGCCGCCGAGCACGTCGGAGTGCCCGCCGAGGTACTTGGTGGTCGAGTGGACCACGATGTCGGCTCCGAGCGCGAGCGGCTGCTGCAGCGCCGGCGAGGCGAACGTGTTGTCGACGACCAGCACCGCACCGGCGGCGTGCGCGATCTCCGCGACCACGGCGATGTCGACGATCTTCAGCAGCGGGTTGCTGGGGGTCTCCAGCCACACGATCCTCGTCTCAGGCCGGAGCGCCGCGCGGATGGCATCCGCGTCCTGCAGCTCCACCGTGGTGGTCTCGATGCCCCAGAGCGCCAGCACCTTCGTGAGCAGGCGGTAGGTGCCGCCGTACACGTCGTTGCCGAGCAGCACGTGGTCACCAGGGCGCAGGATGCCGCGCAGCAGCGCATCCTCGGCTGCGAGCCCCGACGAGAACGACAGCGCCGAGGCGCCGCCCTCCAGAGCCGCGAGCTGCGTCTCGAGCGAGGAGCGCGTGGGGTTTCCCGCACGGTTGTACTCGTAGCCCTCCCGGAAGCCGCCGATGCCGTCCTGCACGTGCGTGGACGCCTGGTAGATCGGCGGGATGATCGCGCCGGTCGTCGGGTCGGGCTCCTGACCCGCGTGGATGGCTCGCGTGGCGAAGGCGCGGTCGGTCATGACTCTCCTCAGGTCGTGTGGGGCGGTGTGCTCACGGTACGCCCGCGGACCCGGGCATCCGCCGTCCTGTTACGTCGTGAGACGACCCTTCGACAAGCTCAGGGACCCAGGTGACCTCAGCGGGACAGGTATGCGAGCAGATCCTGACGGGTGAGGACCGTGTGCGGGCGCCCGTCGACCGTGACGAGCAGGGCGTCGGCGTCGGCGAGCGCGCTGCGCGCCTGCGCGACCGGGGTGTGGATGCCGACGAGCGGCAACCGCTCCCCCACGTGCATGCCGACCGGGTCGGCGGGCTGCGCCTCGCCGCGGAACAGCAGGTCGAGCAGCCCCTTCTCATCCACTGCGCCGACGACCTCGCCCATCATCACGGGAGGCTCGGCGCTGAGGACCAGCAGCTGCGAGACGTCGTACTCGGTCATGGTTCCGATGGCCTCGAGCACGGTCTCGTCGGGATGCGTGTGCACCAGGGCGGGGATCGCCCGGTGGGTCTCCTGCTTGAGCTTGATCACGACGTCGCGCGCGGCCAGCACGTCCGCGACGGTCTCCTCCGCCTCCACCTCGCTGAAGCCGTAGGAGCGCATCCACGAATCGTTGAAGATCTTGCCCAGGTATCCGCGCCCGCCGTCCGGCAGCAGCACCACCATCACGGCATCCGCGGGCAGATCGCGTGCGACCCGCAGCGCGCCGACCACTGCCATCCCGCTGGATCCGCCGACGAGGATGCCCTCCTCGCGGGCGAGCCGGCGCGTCATGGCGAACGCCTCGGCATCCGTGACGGCGACGATCTCGTTCGGCACCTGCGGGTCGTAGGCCCCGGGCCAGATGTCCTCCCCCACGCCCTCGACGAGATACGGCCGGCCGGTCCCACCCGAGTACACGCTGCCCTCGGGGTCGACGCCGATCACGCGCACACGGTCGTCCGAGACCTCGCGCAGGTACCGGCCGGTGCCGCTGATCGTGCCGCCGGTGCCGACGCCGGCGACGAAGTGGGTGATCTCGCCGTCGGTGTCGCGCCAGATCTCGGGCCCCGTGGTCTCGTAGTGGCTGCGCGGCCCGTTGGGGTTCTCGTACTGGTTGGGCTTGAACGCGCCGGGGATCTCACGGGCCAGCCGATCGCTGACGCTGTAGTACGACTCGGGGCTGTCGGCGGGGACCGAGGTCGGCGTCACGACGACCTCGGCGCCGTAGGCGCGCAGCACGTCGATCTTGTCGGCACCCACCTTGTCGGGCACCACGAACACGCAGCGGTAGCCGCGCTGCTGCGCCACCAGCGCCAGCCCGACGCCGGTGTTGCCGCTGGTGGGCTCGACGATCGTGCCGCCCGGCTTCAGATCGCCGGCGGCCTCGGCCGCGTCGATGATGCGACTGGCGATCCGGTCCTTGGCGGAGCCGCCGGGGTTCAGGTACTCGAGCTTGACCAGGACGGTGCAGGCGATGCCGGAGGTCACCCGGTTGAGCCTGACCAGGGGCGTGTCGCCGACCAGGTCGACGATGTTCTCGGCATAGCGCATGCGCTCCACCGTAGATGCACGGAAGCCGGATGCCGCATGTGTTTCAGCCTGCGCGGGCTCTGTTTCCCGCGCAGGCCGCATTGCGGCATCCGGCTTCCGCCCGGCTCAGCCCTTGGTCGCGCCGGCCAGCAGGCCGCGCACGAAGAAGCGCTGCAGCGCGAAGAACACGATCAGCGGCACCACGATCGCGATCAGCGTGCCCGCCGACTGCAGGAACCAGCGGTTGCCCCAGGTGCCCGACAGCGAGTTCAGCGCCTGGGTGATCGGCAGCGCGCCCGGCGAGGCGAAGATCGTCGCGACCAGCAGGTCGTTCCACACCCACAGGAACTGGAAGATGCCGAACGAGGCGATGGCCGGCATCGCGAGCGGCAGGATGATCCGGAAGAACACCTGGCCGTGGCCGGCACCGTCCACTCGCGCCGCCTCGACGATGTCGCCCGGGATCTCCGCGATGAAGTTGTGCAGCATGAACGTCGCCAGCGGCAGGGCGAAGATCGCGTGCGCGATCCACACCCGGGCGAAGCTGTAGTCCAGGTCGTTCAGCGTGAAGCCGGGGAAGACCGCCACATCGCCGATCGTCAGCCCGTTGGAGAACAGGCTCAGCAGCGGCACCAGGGCCATCTGCAGCGGCACGATCTGCAGCGCGAACACGAACACGAACAGCAGGTTGCGGCCCTTGAAGTCGATCCACGCGAACGCGTAGGCGGCAAGCGACGCGATCACGATCGGGAACACCGTGGCGGGGATCGTGATCGCGAGCGAGTTCACGAACGCCGTCGCCAGCGTGGTCGACGTGCCACCCGCGTTGAGCGCCTGCGCGTAGTTGTCCAGGGTGAACTTCGGATCGGTGAAGACCGTCCACCAACCGGTCGACTGCGTGTCGGCACCGGGGCGGAAGGAGGTCACGAACAGGCCGAACGTGGGGATCGTCCAGAAGAAGGCGATGATCACGGCCGCGATCGTCGCGCCCTTCGAGGTGAGCTTCTTGTGGGCGATGGCCTCGTTGCGGCGGGTGTCGCGGGCGACCTGGCGCTTGCTGCGGGTGTCGCGGACGATGGCTTCGGTGGCGCTCATCAGCGGATCTCCCTCTGCTTGGCCATGGATCGGGCGTTGTAGATGATCAGCGGCAGCACGAAGATGAACAGCACCACGGCCAGCGCCGAGGAGTGCCCGTAGCTCTGGAACCGCTGCTGCTGGTTGACCATCTCGAAGCCGAGCACGGTGGTGTCGTCGCGTCCGCCCGTCATCACCGCGACGATGTCGTACACCTTCAGCGACATGATCGTGATGGTCGTCAGCACGACGATCAGCGAGGAGCGGATGCCGGGGACCGTGACGTTCGTGAACCGCTGCCACGCGTTCGTGCCGTCGAGCTCGGCTGCCTCGAGCTGCTCGGTGGGCACGGCCTTGATCGCGGCGGAGAGGATCACCATCGCGAACCCGGTCTGGGTCCAGATGAAGACGATCAGCAGCATGATCGTGTTGAGCAGCGGCTTGACCGCCAGCCAGTTCACGGGGTCGCCGCCGAACATCGTGACGATGGCGTTCAGCAGGCCGAGCTGGTCGCCCTGCCGGTAGTCGTACATGAACTTCCAGATGATGCCGGCGCCCACGAACGAGATCGCGACCGGCATGAACACCAGCACCTTGAGCACCTTCTCGCCGCGGGCGCGGTCGATGAAGACCGCGTAGGCCAGGCCGAACGCGACCGAGATGGTCGGGGCCAGCAGCGCCCAGATGAGCGTGTTGATGACGGACCAGGTCCCGACCGGGTTCGTGAACACCCAGACATAGTTCTCGAAGCCGACGAACTCCTTGCCCGTCTTGTCGAAGAAGGATTTGAAGAAGGTCGCCACGGCCGGGTAGATCAGGCCCATCAGCAGCATGATCGCCGCCGGTGCCATGAAGAGGATCAGCTGGAACAGGTAGCCGGCGCCCTGCCGCGACCGGTAGTCGGCGAAGAACAGCAGCGCTCCGGAGAGCAGCGCGATCCCCACGACGTAGAGCACGGCGTTCGAGTACGGCCGCAGCAGCATGAACGCGAGCACCGGGATCACCAGGCACGCGACGAGCCGCATGATGAAGTAGCCCTTGCCGGGGCGCGGGGCGTACTCGATCAGCACCAGCACGATCGCCACGACGAGGCCGAAGGCGAGCAGCACGACCGGGATCTGCACCAGCGGATGCAGGCCGCCCAGCCACATGAAGAACGTGTTCAGCGAGACCGGGCCCAGCGCGATGCGGGCGGCGTCCTCCACGGGGGCGGAGAAGAGCAGCAGGAAGAACAGTGCGACGATCAGCGCGAAACCGACCACCACGAGGGTGCGGGTGAGCGCGCGTCCCCTCCGGTCGGTGCCGTGCGTGGTCCGGGGCAGTTCGCCCGTACCCTGATCCTCATCTTCGACGATCACTTGCGACATGGATTCCCCTTCTGTGAGGCGGGTGCGGGGCGGGCGTCTCCGCCCTACCCCGCACCCGTCAGCAGGTTGCGCTCAGACTAGCGCGACCGATCAGTTGTTGTAACCGGCCTGGATGTCGTTGAGCACCTGGTCGGTCGACTTGCCGTCGATCCAGTCGACCATGCCCTTCCAGAACGAACCGGAGCCGACGGTCGCCGGCATCAGGTCGGACGCGTCGAAGCGGAACGTCGTCTTGTCGTCCTGCATGATCTTCATGGCATCCTGCAGGAACTCGCTCGAGGCCAGGCTCGGGTCGGCGTTCTTGTTCGCGGAGATCACACCGCCGAGCTTGACGCGGGCGTCCGCGAACTCGGGGGACGCCATGAACTCGAGCACCTTGACGGTGGACTTGTCCGCGTTGAAGCCGGCGACGAACTCGCCACCGCCCTCGACGCTGAGCTCGCCCTCCTTGGTGCCGGGCATGATGAACGCGTAGACATCACCGTCGGGGGCGACCTTCGGGGTCTCGCCCGCGGCGTTCTTCACGTCGAGGAAGTTCGCCGACAGGAACGACGCCTGGTGCGTGAGCGCGCAGCTGCCGTCCGCGACCTTGGCAGCGACGTCGCCGAACGCGGTCGAGTTGATGCTCTTCACGTCGCCGAAGCCGGCGTTCACGTAGTCCGGGTTCTTCAGGATGGAGCCGACCGCCTCGAGCGCGTCCTTGATCTCCGGGTCGGTGAACTTCACGTCACCGGCGACCCACTTGTCGTAGACGTCGGGGCCCGCCTGGCGGAGGACGAGGTCCTCGACCCAGTCGGTGCCGGGCCAGCCGGAGGCGTCACCCGAGGCGAAGCCCGCGCACCAGGGCGCCGTGCCGGTCTTGGACCGGATGGTGTCGGTGAGCTTGATCATGTCGTCCCAGGTCTTGGGGACCTCGACGCCCCACTCCTTGAACTTCGCCGGCGAGTACCAGATGTAGCCCTTGAGGTTGGCGAGCATCGGCGCGGAGTAGAACGTGCCGTCGATCGTGCCGTAGTTCTTCCAGTCCTTCGACCAGTTCTCGTCGACCGCCTTCGACACCCCCTCCGGGGCCTTCTGCACCTTGCCGGTCTCGACGAGGGACTTCAGCAGACCCGGCTGCGGGACGATCGCGATGTCAGGCGCGTCGCCACCGGTGACCTTGGTGACGATGTTGCCCTCGAAGCTCTTGTCACCGGTGTACTCGACCTTGATCCCGGTGTCCTTGGTGAACTGCGCGAACGTCTTGTTGAGGTCGTCGGCCTCGGAGCCGGTGATGCCGCCGGAGATGCGGACCGTGGTCTTGCCCTCCGAGCCGCCGTTCCCGCCGCCCGGCGTCGCCTCCGCGCATCCGGACAGTGCGATCGCAGCCGCACCGACCAGAGCGAGGGGAGCAAGTAGGCGGTATCGCTGTGACAGAGCCATGTGTTTTCTCCTCATTCGGGTGGATCCCGGCCCTCAGGCTGCGATCTCCGCAACCTTTGAGGAACCGATTCCAGGACAACCTACTTGCCCTGAGCGCCCTTGCACAACGCCACGCACAGAGATCTTCACAACCGTTGTGGAGACGTGATGCGTTACGTGGGAGCGCTCCCATAGCCTATCGTGTGGAACCGGTTCCTTTCGACGCGGCATCCGGATACGCTGTCGTGAGCCCACCCCGGACGCCCAACCGGGCATCCGATTCGGAGGACCGATGAGCACGATCGCCGATGTCGCCGCACGCGCCGGCGTCTCCAAGGCGACCGCGAGCCGCGCGCTGAGCGGGGGCGGCTACGTGTCGCAGGAGACCCGCGCGCGCGTGCAGGCCGCAGCATCCGAGCTCGCGTACGTCGCGCACTCCTCGGCGACCAGCCTGGCGACCGGACGCTCGCTCTCCGTCGGCGTGATCATGCCCGCGCTGGACCGCTGGTTCTTCGCCGAGCTGCTCGCGGGCATCCAGGAGGGCCTGCTCGCCTCCGGCCAGGACCTCGTGCTCTACGGCATCCAGGAGGGCACGGCCGAGCGCGCTCGGCTCTTCGAGGAGGTGCTCCCCCGGCGCCGGCTGGACGGCATCATCGCGGTGGGCATCCAGCCCAGCGCCCACGAGCTGGAACGCCTGATCCAGGTGGAGTCGCCCCTGGTCAGCGTCGGCGCCTACAGCGCGGACACCAGCGCCGTCTCGATCGACGACGCCGCCGCCGCGCGGATCGCCACCGAGCATCTGATCGACCTCGGCCACCGCGACATCGCCTTCCTCGGCGGCAGGGCGGATGCCGCGACCCATGCCTTCGGCGACGAGCAGCGCCGGTCGGGCTACCGCGAGGCCATGACCGCCGCAGGTCTCGCAGAGTTCATCCGGCACGCCGACGGCGAGCCGACCATGCCGGGCGGATACGAGGCGGGCGTTCGGATCCTCGGCGACAGGCAGAACCGGCCGACCGCTCTCGTGGCCGTCTGCGACGAGGCCGCGATCGGCGGTGTGATCGGCGCGCGAAGGCTCGGCCTGTCGGTCCCGGCCGAGCTGAGCATCGTCGGCATCGACGACCACGAGCACGCCGAGATGTTCGCCCTCACCACCGTGCGGCAGCAGCCGCGGGTGCAGGGGCGCGCCGCGGTCGACCTGCTGCGCCAGCGCATGGAGGCACCGGATGCTGTCCCCGAGCGGCGCGTGCTCCCCTCCGAGCTCGTGGTGCGCGCATCGACTGCCGCGCCGCGGACATAGCGGAGGGCCCCGGGACGAATCCCGAGGCCCTCCGAGCGCTGTGAAGCGCGGGACGATGCGCTTCGCGCTTCGCCCCAGACAGAATTACTTGAGGGTGACCGTGGCGCCGGCGGCCTCCAGGGCCTCCTTCGCCTTGTCAGCGGTCTCCTTGTTGGCGCCCTCGAGGACGGCCTTCGGCGCGCCGTCGACGACAGCCTTGGCCTCGCCGAGGCCCAGCGAGGTGAGCTCGCGGACCGTCTTGATGACCTGGATCTTCTTGTCGCCGGCAGCCTCGAGGATGACGTCGAACGAGTCCTTCTCCTCCTCGGCCTCGGCCACACCAGCGCCACCAGCAGCGCCGGCGACGGCGACGGGGGCAGCAGCGGTGACGTCGAACTTCTCCTCGAACGCCTTCACGAACTCGCTGAGCTCGACAAGGGTCAGACCAGCGAACTGCTCAAGCAGCTCCTCGGTGGAAAGCTTCGCCATGATGTATCTCCTAATAAATGGGGTTTGGGTGAAAGAACGCAGGTCGCTTACGCGGCCTCGGCGGTCTCCAGCTTTTCGCGAAGAGCGTCGATGGTGGCGGCAGCCTTGCCCATCGTCGCCTTCATCATGCCCGCTGCCTTCGCCAGCAGAACCTCACGGCTCTCGAGCGAGGCGTACTTGTTGACCTCGTCGGCGCTGAGGGTCTTGCCCTCGAAGACGCCGCCCTTGATCACGAGAAGCGGGTTGGCCTTGGCGAAGTCACGCATGGCCTTGGCAGTGGCGACGAAGTCACCGTGCACGAACGCCACGGCCGACGGACCCTTGAGGTCGTCGTCCAGCGTCGTGATCCCCGCGTTGTTGGCGGCGATCTTGGTCAGCGTGTTCTTCACCACGGCGTATTCCGCGTCCTGACGGATGTCGTTGCGCAGCTGCTTGAGCTGGGCAACCGTCAGACCGCGGTACTCGGTCAGCAGGACGGCGTTCGAGTTCTCGAAGTTCTTCGTGAGCTCGGCAACCGTTGCATCCTTCTGCGCCATGGTCACTCCTTACGTGTACGGATGCCGCGCGGCTGCGTGGCATCGACCTCGACCACCCCGCCTGAAAAGCAGAAACGCCCCGGCGCAAGCGCACGGAGCGTGAAACCCTCAGTGTCACCTGCGCGGGCCCCTGCTGAGCAGTGCTTCGATCCCCGTGCTCGCGCACGACGATGACCGGCGGTCTTCGGTTGACTCCAGCTTACGGCATCCGCCCCTCTCCCCCAAATCCAGTGCTCCCACCGTCAAGAGCACGGCGTGGGCGGTCGGGAGGGTGGGAGGCGAGGCGTAGGGTCGTAGGGTGACACCGGAACTCGAAGCGCGCATCATCGCGGACTCCCGCGATCGGGTCGCCTGGCTTCGGGCACGGGCGCGCGGGATCACCGCGACCGACGTCGCGGGTCTCTCCGGAGAGGCATCCATCATCCGTGCGGCGGATGCCAAGCTCGGGCACGGTCCGCGCTTCGGCGGGAACGCCTACACCGATCACGGCCGGCGCCGCGAGCCGGAGATCGCCGCCTGGGTCGCCGCGACCCACGGCATCCTGCCCTCCTCCGCCCTGTTCCGCGCCGAGGTCGAGCAGCGCCACCTCGCCACACCCGACGGCGTCTGCGTCGACGGGGAGGGCCGCGTGCTGCTCGCCGAGATCAAGACCACCAACAAGTCCTGGGCCACCATCCCGCGCACCTATCTGCGCCAGGTGTGGTGGCAGCAGTACGTGCTCGGGGCCGAGCGGACGCTGTTCGTCTGGGAGGAGCACGTCGACTTCCAGCCGATCCACGACGAGCCCAAGAGCGTGTGGATCGAACGCGACGACAAGGAGATCGGCCGCCTCGTGGGGCTGGCCAACCGCCTGATCGACGAGCTCTACCACCGCACGACTGGCCAGACCCCTCCTGCACGCGGCCCCATCGCGCCCAACCGCCGCGATGCCCTGCGCGAGCGCGACATGTTCCGCGCACTCGCCCTGTCCGACTGAGGCCACTCGGACCGGATCCGCGCGTCGCCGCGCCGGTCGCTCATGCGGCGGAGCGCTCGCGCTCCTTCGCCCTGCGTCGCACGCGCAGATCCCCGAGGAGCATCGGGATCCAGGCCACGGCGCACACGGCGGCGACGATCAGGGCGATCGTGGTCACGACCATCGGCGCCGTCACCGAGCCCTCCGGCGAGAAGCCGGCTTCGACGGCGTCGAGCACACCCAACCGGAAGAACCAGGCGGGCAGGGCGATCGTGATGGCCGGCCCGATCAGGCCCACCGCGTACCCGCTGAGCAGCACCGCGCCGACCGTTCCCAGCAGTGCCACCGGCATCGCGAACGACCGCGGATCATTCGTCGCGCAGCTCCCGCCGCCGCAGTCCCAGTCCATCTGGTCGGCGGTGTACGCGAACGTGTACGCCGCCCAGGTCGCGACGGCCACGAGGACGATGGCTCCCACCGCCGCGAGCACCTTGCGGTTTCCTCCCACGAACGGCTTCACACGATCCATCCTATGAACGGCCGGAGGCTTCGACGAACCGGCGGGCATCAGAGCGGTGCGAGCACGCGGCGCGCCTCCGCCGCCACCTCCGAGGCGATCGCGTCGAGCAGCGGCGAGCGCAGGTTCCACTGCTGCCAGTACAGCGGCACCCGGATGAGCGGATCGCCGAGGGATACCAGCGCGTCCGAGACGTGCGGCGCGGGGATGAGGCCCCACCCCAGTCCCAGGCGCACCGCCTCGGAGAAGTCGTGGGAGGCCGGCACGTAGTGCCGCGGCACCGACCAGGGGTCCACTCCCCTGGCCCTCAGCCAGCCCTGCTGCAGCGCGTCGCGCCGGTCGAAGTCCACGAACGGGGCGTGCTGCAGCGCCTCGGGCGTCACACCGTCGGGGAACCAGCGAGCCACGTAGTCGGCCGTCGCCATCGCGCGGTACTCCAGCACGCCCAGGGGCGTGACGGCGCTGCCGCCGACGGGCTCGGCCTCACTGGTGACCGCCGCCATCACCTCACCCGACTCCAGCATCCGCGCGGTGTAGTCCTGGTCGTCGCGGTGCAGGTCGACGTCGATCGGATGCTGTCGCGCGACGCGCGCGAGCGGTGCGAGGAACCACGACGCCATCGAGTCGGCGTTCACCGCGAGCGGCACGCGCACGCGCGTCGCCCTGGCGGCATCCGCGTCGCCGAGCCCGAACGCGGCGACCGTGTCGTGCTCGAGCAGCTCGACCTGCCTGGCCAGGCGCACGAGCGCCTCGCCGGCCTCGGTCGCGCGCACCGGACGGGAGCGCACCAGCACGGCACGACCGATCTGCACCTCCAGCGCCTTGATCCGCTGGCTCACGGCGGACTGCGTGATGTGCAGCCGCCGGGCAGCCGCTTCGAAGCTGCCCTCGTCCACGACCGCGGCCACTGTGGCCGCGAGCTGGGCATCGATCCTCATATCAGTCATGCTAATGGTGGAGCAGTTCTCTTCGCTGGTGCTGATAGCCGCTCGGACCTAACGTGGAGTCGTGCTCACCCTGCTCTCCGGCCTCGGCCTCATGTTCTCGCTCATCATCGCCGTCGGCGCGCAGAACGTGTTCGTGCTGCGCCAGGGGCTGCGTCGCGAGCACGTGCTGCCCGTGGTGCTGATCTGCGCGGCATCCGATGCGCTCCTGGTGCTCGCCGGAACCGCCGGCCTGGGCTATCTGATCGGCCAGCTCCCCTGGCTGCTCGTCGCCGCGCGATGGCTGGGCGGCATCTCCCTGGTCGTCTACGGGATCTACGCCGCGCGCCGCGCCTGGGGCTCGAGTGGCGAGTCGCTCGTCGCAGACGCCTCACCCTCCGCGGACGCCGAGAGCGGATCACGCGCGGAGGGCACGGCCACGGCCACGCGATCGCGCCTGGCGACGGTGGTCATCGCGACGCTGGCCTTCACCTATCTGAACCCCAACGTCTACCTCGACACCGTGTTGCTGATCGGGTCGATCGCCGCGACGCACGGGGATCAGCGCTGGCTGTTCGCCGCCGGCGCGATCCTGGCGAGCATCACCTGGTTCTTCGCGCTCGGCTTCGGCGCCCGGCACCTGGGGCGCTGGCTCCGCACCCCGCGCGCCTGGCGCATCCTCGACACCGGCATCGCCGTGCTGCTGGTGGTCATGGGCGTGCTGCTGGTGCTCCCCGTGTTCATCGGCTGACCGGCGGCGGGTCAGCTCCCCCTTCGCGGGTCCCGAACGGCGGCCTCCGCTCGGATGAGGCGACCATGTGGGCCTCGCGGACGGCATCCGGCACGCAGAAGACCCCCGTCCGGAGAACCGGGCGGGGGCCTTCGCGTCGACGGGCTCTGCAGCCCGCCGGGGTCACTCAGATGGCGTTGACGTCCAGCGGGATGCCGGGGCCGAACGTGGTCGACACGGCGCCCTTCTGGATGTAACGGCCCTTCGAGCTCGACGGCTTCAGACGCACGATCTCCTCGAGAGCGGCCTTGACGTTCTCGTCGAGCTGCTCAGCGGTGAAGGAGGCCTTGCCCACGATGAAGTGCACGTTGGCGTGCTTGTCGACGCGGAACTCGATCTTGCCGCCCTTGATCTCCTCCACGGCCTTGGCCGGGTTGGGGGTCACGGTGCCGGTCTTCGGGTTCGGCATCAGGCCGCGGGGACCGAGCACCTTACCCAGACGACCGACCTGGCCCATGAGCTCGGGGGTCGACACGGCTGCGTCGAAGTCGGTCCAGCCAGCGGCGACCTTCTCGATCAGCTCGCTGCCGCCGACCTCGTCTGCGCCGGCGGCGATGGCGGCCTCAGCAGCCGGGCCGTTGGCGAACACGATGACGCGGGCGGTCTTGCCGGTGCCGTGCGGGAGCATGACGGTGCCGCGCACCATCTGGTCGGCCTTGCGCGGGTCGACGGAGAGCTTCAGCGCGACCTCGACGGTCGAGTCGAACTTCGCCGAACCGGTCTCCTTCGCGAGAGCCACGGCCTCGGTCGGAGTGTAGAAACGGTCTGCCTCGATCTTCGCGAGGGCAGCCTGGTATGCCTTGGACTTGGTAGCCATTGTTATCTCCCTCAGCCCTCGACCGTGATGCCCATGGAGCGGGCGGTTCCGGCGATGATCTTCGACGCGGCGTCGATGTCGTTCGCGTTCAGGTCGGCCTGCTTCTGCTCGGCGATCGCGCGGACCTGGTCCATCGTGATCTTCGCGACCTTGACGGTGTGCGGGGTCGCGGAGCCCTTGGGAACGCCTGCGGCCTTCTTGATCAGCTCGGCTGCCGGCGGGGTCTTCAGGATGAACGTGAAGCTGCGGTCCTCGTAGACGGTGATCTCCACGGGGATGACGTTGCCGCGCTGCGACTCGGTCGCGGCGTTGTACGCCTTGCAGAACTCCATGATGTTGACGCCATGCTGACCGAGCGCGGGGCCGATCGGCGGCGCCGGGTTGGCTGCACCGGCGTTGATCTGAAGCTTGATCAGGCCGGTCACCTTCTTCTTCGGTGCCATTCTCTTTCCTTTCATCGAGCGGATGCCGGGGCATCCCTCTCCCGCAGATCCGGCATCTCCGGACCGCGGTTCCGTCTGCGCGACCCTTCGACAGGCTCAGGGACCCATGTCGAGGCGGCGCACAAACCACACAAGTCTACCGGATAGGAGCGGATGCTGCGCTCACGCGTACCGCTCGACGATCCTCTCCCCGAGACGGCGCAGCTCGTCGCGCACCTCGGGCGGCCCGAGCACCTCCGCGACGCTCGTCCAGCCCGCGAGCTGCTCGGCGAGCGCGTCGATGCGATGAGCGCTGACCTCGACGGACGTGCGCCCCTCGGCATCCGGCTCCTCGTCCAGGATCCGCGCCTGCGCGCCGAATCGATCGGTCAGCGCTCGCACCGCCCACGGCTGCACGCGCAGGGTCGCGCGCACCGACCCCCGCAGATCCTCGACGCGCTCGACCATGCGCGCCCACTCGCCCGCGAGGTCGAAGCCGTCCGGCGCGGCGCCGGGGACGGCGAGAGCGGATGCCGACAGCACGCGGTCCACTCGGTAGGTGCGCAGTCGCTCGGCATCCGCCGTCCCGGCCTCGGTGGCCGCGGGAGCGGCCAGCAGATACCAGCGCGCGCCGCGGCTGCCGACGACGAGCGGAACCAGCTCGCGGGCCACGACGCCCTGCGAGCCGTCGTACTCGACGCGCACCTGCCGCCGCGCGGCGATGGCCCGCTGCAGCGTGGTCACGGTCTCGGAGACGGATGCCGGCTGCACCTCGCCCCAGGGGACGTCGCGCACCGTGGCATCAGCCACCCGCTGGGCGCCCTCCCGGAACGGCGCAGGCATGGCGCGCACGAGCTTGCGGACCGCGGCGACCCGCTCGGGTTCCGCGCCCAGGCTCTGCGTCAGGCCGATGAGCAGCGAGGTGACCTCGCCCTCCGTGAGGCCGGTCAGATCGGTGCGGGCGCCGCCGATCAGCCGCCACCCGCCGCCTCTGCCGCGAGTGGGGTAGATCGGCACGCCCGACATCGCAAGCGCCTCGAGATCGCGCCGTGCGGTCGGCACCGAGACCTCCAGCTCGCGCGCCAGCTCGGCAGCGGTGACCTGGGGTCGCCCCTGCAGCAGGAGAAGGGCCTGGATGAGGCGGTCGGCGCGGATGCGGAAGCTCGATTCGGAGGATTCTTCAGAAAGGCTTTTCAGTGATCAGAAGATGATCACTTCACGCTCGAGCATAGAAGAACAAGCACCTCAGCAGAAGGAGAAATCATGTTCCGTGGACTCGCCAACCTCAACCTCGTCGCCGTCGACATGGATGCAGCCGTCGAGTGGTACTCGACCGTGTTCGAGTCGGCCCCCTACTTCGTCCGGCCCGAGCCCGCCGCAGGGCAGGGACCCGCGCAGTACGCAGAGTGGCGCTTCGGCGATGACGAGGATGAGTTCGCCCTGATGGACGCGCGCTTCCGTCCCGCGCTCCCCCAGCCGGGCGGCGCTCTGGTCAGCATGCACGTCGACGACATCCAGGCGTCGTTCGACCGCCTGATCGGCCTCGGCGCCGTCGCATTCGACCCGGTGACCCAGCGCGGAGAGGGCTGGTGGTCGGCATCCGTCAGCGACCCGTTCGGCAACCTGATCGGCCTGATCCAGAGCCCGCACTGGGCAGCGCAGCACGCCTGAAGACTCTCGCCGGACATGAAGGAACGGCCGCCCCCGAAGGGACGGCCGTTCTTTCACGCGTGAAGCTTGGTCTGGGTTTCGGCTCGCTTCGCTCGCTCAACCTTGTGACGGCCTCGCATCAACTTCGCTTCGCGAAGATTGATCCGAGTCGTCACAACATCTTGGTGACCTGCTCGAACGACAGCTCGACGGGGGTCTCGCGCTCGAAGAGCGAGACGAGCACGGTGAGCTTGCCGGCGGCGGCGTTGATCTCGCTGATCGTGCCGGGAAGACCCGCGAACGAGCCCTCCTTGATCGTGATGGTCTCGCCGACCTCGAAGTCGACCTCGGCTGCCATCGGACGGGCCACGGCCACGCCGCCCTTGGCGGCGATGGACTTCGCGGTGGGGACGTCCTTCACCTCGACCAGCGACTTGAGCATGTTGAACGCCTCTTCGAAGCGCAGCGGCGTCGGGTTGTGGGCGTTGCCCACGAAGCCGGTCACACCGGGGGTGTGGCGGACGACGGACCAGGTGTCCTCGTTCAGCTCCATGCGCACGAGCACGTAGCCCGGGATGCGCACGCGGGTGACCATCTTGCGCTGGCCGTTCTTGATCTCGACGACGTCCTCCATCGGGACCTCGATCTGGTAGATGTCGTCCTCGACCTCGAGCGTCGACTTGCGCTGCTCGATGTTGGCCTTCACCTTGCGCTCGAAGCCGGCGTAGGAGTGGATGACGTACCACTTGCCGGGCAGCATCCGCAGGTCCATCTTGAAGGCCTCGTACGGGTCCTCCTCGGCGGCCTCGTCGGACTCGTCGTCGGATTCCTCGTCAGCACCGAGCTCGGGGCCGTCGTAGGGAGTCACTTCCTCAGCGGCGGCGGCCTCCTCTTCGGCGGTCTCCTCCGCAACAGCGTCGTTGAGGACTTCGGCGGCTGCTTCGGACTCAGCCGCTTCGTCCAGGTTCAGAGCGTCGTTCACGATCGCGTCCGCCTCCGGGTCTTCGATGTCGATGTCGTCGATGTCGTCTTCGTACTCCTCGTCGGAGTCGTCGTCGCCCTCGAGATGAAGGGCGACGGTCTCCGCGGAAGCCACCGACTGCTCCTGCTCGGCGAGGATGTTGCCCTCCTGGGCCTCGTCCTCCTCGCTGGACTGCTCGGCCGCGGTGGCCCAGTCGGCGTCGTCGGAATATCGTTCAGACACGTTGCTTACTTTCCGTTCACTGCGCGGGCGCAGGTGCGGTGCCGGGAACTCCGAACACCAGGTGGGTCACGAAGCCGAACAGCGAGTCGAAGCCGTAGACCAGCCCCATCACGATCAGCACGAACACCAGCACCACCAGGGTGAACTTGATCAGCTCCTTGCGAGTCGGCGTGACGACCTTGCGGAGCTCGCTCATCACCTGCCGGAAGAACAGCGCGATGCGGCCGAAGAAGCCGAGCTGCTTGTCCCGCAGGGAGTACGGGCCCATTGCCACGGCATCGCCGCGAACGTCGTCCTGATCCATCCCGCAAGTACCTTTCGTGAGTCAGCATGTGCGCTGACGCGCAGGGCGGACAGGAATCGAACCTGCAACCTGCGGTTTTGGAGACCGCTGCTCTGCCAATTGAGCTACCGCCCTAGAGACCGGATGGTCCCTGGGTCCGCGTCCTCCGTGTGCCGATCAGGGCACGGTGAAGGATGCAGACAACTGCCCCTCAAGTGTACGGCATCCGATCGGCTGGGCCGAACCGAGCCGACATCCCGCGTGAGTCGCGCACCTCCGCAGCCCGCCGGATGCGGATCATCGCCCGTACTTCGGGCAGACTTGAGGGCACTGATTTCCACACGGCCGGAGGGGGTCCCGTGAGTTCGGACGCGCAGCAGTTCCAGGTCGATCTGCGCGGTGTCGTCGACCTGCTCAGCAGGCACATCTACTCGAGCCCGCGGGTGTACCTGCGCGAGCTGCTGCAGAACGCGAGGGACGCGATCGCCGCGCGCTCCGAGGTCGACGGCGAAGGCGGCAGCATCCGCATCTCCCCCCTCAGCGAGGAGACCGGTGAGTTCGTGCTGCGCGACGACGGCGTCGGCCTGACCGCATCCGAGGTCACCGAGCTGCTGGCCACCGTCGGCCGCAGCTCCAAGCGCGACATCTTCGACCTTCCGCGCAGCGACTACCTCGGGCAGTTCGGCATCGGCCTGCTCAGCTGCTTCATGGTCTCGGACCGCATCGTGATCCGCTCCCGCAGCGCCCACGGCGGTGCGAGCGTGGAATGGGTGGGCAGCTCGGACGGCACCTTCCAGGTGGTCGAGCTGGACGAGGAGCTGCCGGTCGGCACGAGCGTGCACCTGGCGCCGCGCTTCGACCAGGCCGATCTGCTGCGCCCCGCCGCCGTACGGGAGCTGGCGCGCACCTTCGCCGAGTTCCTGCCGGTGCGGGTGACCGTGGAGATGCCGGGCGGCGACGTCGAGATCACCCGCCCGGCGCCGTTCCTCGGCGAAGGCGGATCGGATGCCGTGGCCGAGTACGGCCGCGACCTCATCGGCGCGACGCCGATGGACGTGATCGAGATCTCCGAGCCGGGCACCGGCACGCGCGGCGTCGCCTACGTGCTCCCGTTCGCCCCGCCGCCGAACGTGCGGCAGGCGACCCGGATGTACCTCGGCCGGATGCTGCTCGCCGAGCGCGCCCCCGACGTGCTGCCGGATTGGGCGTTCTTCGTGCGCGCCGTGGTCGACTCGCAGACGCTGTCGCCCACCGCCAGCAGGGAGTCGCTGGTGGAGGACGCCGCACTCGAGCACGTGCGCGAGCAGCTCGGCGCGGGCATCCGCCGCTGGGTGCTGGAGCTGGGGCTGACCGCACCGCATCTGCTCACCCAGTTCGTGGCGGTGCACGAGCTGGGCCTGAAGTCGCTGGTGCGTCACGACGAGGAGCTGGCGCGCTTCATCACCCGCTGGCTCACCGTGGAGACCACGCACGGCACCATCCGCCTCGGCGACCTCGTCGAGCGTTACCCGCACGTGCGCTACGCCCGCACCGTGGACGAGTTCCGTCAGGTGGCGGGGATCATCCCCGCATCCGAGGTGCTGGTCAACGGCGGATATCTGTACGACGCCGATCTGATCGCCGCGCTCCCGGAGCTGCATCCCGAGGTGACCGTCGAGCAGATCGACGTGTCGGCGGAGCTCGACCGCCTCGACCCGCCGCCGCTGGACGACCGCGACGCCGCCATCGCGCTGGAGGACCGCGCGAGCGCCGTGCTCGCGGCATCCGGCTGCGCGGTGGTGGTGCGCTCGATCGACCGCGCCGACCTCACCGGCCTGTACGTCGCCGACCCCGCTGTGCTGCGCGCCATCGACCGCAGGCGCACCAAGGGCGTCACCGGCGGGCTCTGGGGCGGGGTGCTCTCGCGCATCGACGACGCCGTGGGCGCCGCCCGCGACGACGACCTGTCCGCGCGGCTGTGCCTGAACTGGGCGAACCGGGTCGTGCGCACGCTCGCGGGCGTCGCCGACGAGGCCGTGTTCGCCCGCACCGTGCAGCTGCTGTACATCCAGGCGCTGCTGGCCGGGCATCACCCGCTGTCCGACGCCGACCGCACCCTCATGACCACCGCACTGTCCGACCTGGTCTCGCTCTCGGCGGGCATCGGCGACGACGACTTCCCTTTCGAGATCTGAACCCACCGCAGGAGGACCCCATGGCCCGACCGAAGAAGCGCTTCAAGGAGCTGCTCGAGGAGATCGACCGCACCCCCTGGGGGCCGGCCGAGCAGGCGCTCGTCGGCGAGGCCGTCGCCCTCGCGCAGGAGATCGGCGACGAGCAGCTGGAGTACCAGGCGCGCATGCGCCAGACCGCGTCGGCGAACATGGGCGGCCTCACCGACGTGATGCTGAACTCGTTCGCCTGGTGCCTGGCGCATCACGACGCCGACCCGAAGCGCTTCCCGCTGGACATCGAGAACGGCGCCGCCGACCTGATGTGGCAGTTCAAGTGGATGGCGGCCTCGCTGCGCGGGTCGCCCGCGTTCTCGGCCGAGCAGGTCGCCGCGGTGCTCGACGACATGGAGGCGCACTACGTGCGGGCGGGCCTGGGCATGAGCGGCGTGCTGACCGCGCGGTTCGAGGATGCCTGGGACTCCGGCCGCTTCGACGAAGCCGAGGCGCTGCGTGTGCAGCTGGAGACCACCCCGCGCGACGACTACAGCCACTGCGACGCCTGCGGGCGCAGCCAGTTCGCGGGATTCTTCGCGGAGACCGACCGCGACGACGAGGCGATCCGCCTCGTCGAGGAGATGCTCGAAGGCGGATTCTCCTGCGGCGAGGAGCCCGAGCACGCCCTCTCCCGCGTGCTGCTGCCGTACCTGCGCGCAGGCCGCCCCGAGGAGGCGCGCTCCGCGCACCTGCGCAGCTACCGGCTCGCGAAGGACAACCCCGACAACCTGGTGATCGTCGCCAACAACATCGTGTTCGCCGCGGTGACCGGCAACGAGGCGCGCGCGCTGGCCCTGGTGGAGCGGCACCTGCCCTGGCTCGCACACGACCAGCTCAACGTCGACGGCCACTTCACTGCGCTCTCGGCGATCGGCTTCGCCCTGGACCGGGTGACCGAGGCCGGGCACGGCGACGCCCGCGTGCGCGGTGCGGACTCCCCCGCGCTCACGCCGTTCTTCGGCGCGCACGAGGGCCCCTGGACGGCATCCGAGCTGGCCGCGGCCGCGAACGCAGCCGCCGAGCGGATCGGCGCGGCGTTCGACGAGCGCGACGGCACCGACGCGCACGCCGCCCGCCTGGCGCGGACGCGTGCGCTGAGCACACAGCGCTGGGACGTGCCGATCCGCTCGGACGCGTTCGCCGCCGCTCCCGTCGCTCCCGAGCCGCAGGACGCCGAGGGCTGGTACGACCGCGCCGTGGCGCTGGGCAGCTATGGCTCCGAGACGGATGCCCTGGCCGCGGCCGCACGTGCGACGGAGCTCACCGACGCCGAGAAGCGCGCGCGCCTGCACGGACTCCGCATCGGGGCGCTGGTGTCGCTGGAGCGCTGGGACGAGGCATCCGCTCTGCTCCCGGAGCGTGCGGCCGCGCTGGCCGCGGCAGGACTCACCGAGCAGGTCGCCGTGGAGGGCCGGCTGGGCCTGGCGCTTTTCGGGCGCTACGACGAGGCCGACGTCGCCGCTCTCGAGCGGGAATGGGCTGATGCCGCAAGCCTGCCGGCGTGGACGCGCGGCGACCTCGCCCTGACGCTCGCGTCCGCGCGCCTGCGTGCGGATGACCCCGAGGGCGCCCTGCAGCTCGCCGAGCACGCCGCCCGGGCCTTCGGCGAGGCCGATGACGACCGCCTGGTCGCCGGGACCACGCTGCTGGCGATCATGACGCTGCTGCGGTCCGGCGATCTCGAGCGCGCCTCCGCTCTGGTGGACGGCATGCTCGCCGAGGAGACCCTGAACCCGGGGCAGCGCGCCCGGGTGCTGGAGACCCGCGCCCGGATCCGCGGCGGCGCCGGCGAGCTCGCAGACGGTGCGGCGGACGCCGACGCAGCCGCCGGGATCCTCGCCTCGCTGGGCGGCTCCCAGTCCCTGGCGAGCACGCAGATGCTCGCGGGCGCGCTCTGGGAGGACGCCGGTGACGCCGAGCAGGCCGTGCTGCGGTACCGCTCGGGTGTCCGGCTCATCGAGCAGGAGGGCGGGGATGTGGCCGGCGCCCGGTACCGTCTCGGCCGCGCCATGCTGCACGCGGGCTACGCCGCGGAGGCGGCCGAGCTGCTCGGCGACGTGCTGCGCGCCGAGGAGGAGGCCGAGGTGCCGGCGGGGTCCAGAGCCGTCACCGTCGGGATGCTGGCCCGGTCGCTGGCGGCATCCGAGGAGTTCGGGCAGGCCGTCGGCGCCTTCGGGTACGCGGCCGACCTGCACGAGCAGGCGGAGGAGCCCGCCGACCAGGCGCTGATGCTCACCGAGCAGGCGAAGATCCTCGCCCGTTTCGGCGAGGGCGACGACGCCCGTGGGCTGCTGGAGCAGGCAGCCGAGCTCGTGCGGCCGACCGAGGCCACCGGCGCCATCGTCGAGGTGCTGCACAACCTGGGTCAGGCGTACGGCGGCACGGCCGACGAGCGCGCGTTCGGGCTGTTCGACGAGGTCGCGACGCTCGCCCGTGAGAACGACGCCCCCTGGCTGCTCGCCGACGTCACCGACTCGCGCGGGCGCGCCCTGGTGGAGTTCGGGCGCATCGATGAGGCGATCTCAGCGCTGCTGACCGCGGCGGACGGGTTCGCCGGGATCGGGGATGCCGGATCCGCCGGCGGCTCCGAGCTGTTCGCGGCGCGCACGCTCGTGAACGCGGAGCGTCTGGACGACGCGGTGCCGCTGTACCGCAGCGTGCTTGATCGGTCCTCGGAGATCCCGCCGCTGCGCCAGGTCGGCGCGCTGGAGCTGGGCGACGTGCTCGAGAAGCTCGGCCGCGCCGGTGAGGCCGCCCAGGTGCGGGCGCTCATCGAGGACTGACCGCGGGTTCCGGCCCGCAGCCGCCGAACCACCATCGAAACGCCGAGCCACCACGCAGATCACCGTCATCTGCGTGGTGGCTCGGCGTCTGCGTGGTGGCTCGCGGGAACGGTGTGCGCGCCCGGGCTCAGAACAGCTGGCGCCAGTTGGCCTTGGCCAGATCGAGCAGCTCGTCGCCGCGGCCCGACATCACCGTGCGGATGGCGTAGAGCGCGAAGCCCTTGACCTGCTCGGCCTTGATCGACGGCGGCATCGACAGCTCCTGCCGCTCGGTGACGACGTCGAGCAGCGCGGGCCCATCATGCGCGAGCACCTCGGCCACGGCATCCGGCAGGTCCTCCGAGCGCTCCACGCGCCTCGCGAAGATGCCGAGCGCCTGCGCGACGGCGGCGAAGTCGGGGTTCTCCAGGTCGGTGCCGTAGGTGACGAAGCCGGCCGCCTTCATCTCCAGCTCGACGAAGTTGAGCGAGGAGTTGTTGACCACGATGGTCTTCACCGGAAGCCTGTTCTGGGTGATGGTGATGAGCTCGCCCAGCATCATCGCGAGTCCGCCGTCGCCGGCGAGGGCCACCACCTGCTGGTCGGGACGGGCGACCTGGGCGCCGATCGCGTGCATGAGGGCGTTGGCCATCGAGCCGTGGTTGAACGAGCCGATCAGGCGGCGCTTCTCGGTCATCGTGAAGTAGCGCGCCGCCCACACGGTCGGCGAGCCGACGTCCGCGGTGAGGATCGCATCCGAGGCCGCGGCCTCGTCGATCAGCCGGGCCAGGTACTGCGGGTGGATCGGCGCCTTGCCGCGCGCGGGCACGGCGAGGTCGTCGAGCTTCGCGCGCGTGCGACGGTAGTGCGCCGTGGCGTCGTCCAGGTGCGCGCGGTCGCTCTTCCTCTTCAGCCGCGGCAGGAGCGCCTCGGCCGTCGCCTTCACATCGCCCACCAGACCGAGATCGAGCGGATGCCGCTTGCCGAGCTGCTCGCCGCGGATGTCGACCTGGATGGTCGTGGCGCCCGCCGGGTAGAACTGCGTGTACGGGAAGTCGGATCCGAGGATGAGCAGCGCCTCGGCGTCCTCCATTGCGCGGAAACCGGAGGCGAAGCCGAGGAGGCCGGTCATGCCGACGTCGAAGGGGTTGTCGTACTCGATGTGCTCCTTGCCGCGCAGGGCGTGCACGATCGGCGCGGCGAGGGCGTCCGCGAGGGCGACGACCTCGTCGTGGGCGCCTTCGACGCCGGCGCCGGCGAGGATCGTGACCCGGCTGCAGCCGTTCAGCAGCGTGGCGGCCTTCTCGAGCTCGGCCGCGCTCGGGGTGACCACCGGGTTGGCGCGCGGGATGACCACCGCCCGGTCGTCGGCGATCTCGGCGAGGGCGACGTCGCCGGGGATGACGAGCACCGCGACGCCGCGCTTCTCGATGGCGGCGCGCATCGCGATCTCCATCAGCCGCGGCATCTGCGAGGGGTCGGCGACGTACTCGGCGTAGACGCTGGACTCGCGGAACAGCTCCTGCGGGTGGGTCTCCTGGAAGTAGCCGGTGCCGATCTCGACCGTGGGGATGTGCGCGGCGATCGCGAGCACCGGCACACGGGAGCGGTTGGCGTCGTACAGGCCGTTGATCAGGTGCAGGTTGCCCGGCCCGCAGGAGCCCGCGACGACCGCGAGGTCGCCGGTGAGGGCGGCATCCGCCGCTGCGGCGAACGCGGCCGACTCCTCGTGACGGACATGCACCCAGCGGATCGTGCCGTCCTTGCGGAGGGCATCCGTGAACCCGTTCAGCGAGTCGCCCGGGATGCCGTAGACCCGGTCGATGCCGTTGGCGCGGAGCGTGCGGACCATGTTCTCAGCGACGGTCGTCATGAGACGAGCCTATGCCGGGATCAGTAGTCGGAGACTCCGCAGCGCTCTGATTCGGGCGTACGGGCGAAGGCACGACCGCTGAGCGAGCTCGGCGTGATCCGCACGTAGTTGTACTTCGCATCGGCATCCGTATGGTCGTCGACCTCGAAGAGCACCTCATCGTTGACCGTCAGCTCCACGAGCTTGCTCCCCTCGGCGGTACGGAACACGATCGTGCGGTCGTCGATCACGTAGTTGATCGGGAAGATGTCGATCACCTCGCCCACATGCGTCACGAGGCGCCCGATCTCGGGGCCCTTCAGGCGCTGCCAGCACTCCTCTTCGCTCAGCCGGACGACCGGGTCCTCAGTGCTCATGACGCGCTCCTTCCGCCTCGATCCGAGGGCAACCCCGAGCTGCCTCCTCTGACACCCGTTCCTGCGCCCGGAATCGGCTCGCCGCCGAGCCACCACCGAAACGACGAACCACCACGCGGATCGCGGTGATCTGCGTGGTGGTTCGTCGTCTGCCTGGTGGTTCGGCGGCGGATGCCGGCCATCCGCCGCCCGGAAGCCGATCAGCCCTTGCGGATGAGCTTCTTGTTCACGAACTCGTCCGCGGCCAGCAGGCCCAGCTCGCGCGAGGTGCCGCTGCGCTTCACGCCGCCGAAGGGCAGCTCGGGGCTGTCGGCGAGCACGAGGTTCACGTAGACCATGCCCGCCTCGATGCCGTTCGCCACGCGCTCAGCCTGCTCGGCGTCCGTGGTGAACACGTACGAGCCGAGGCCGAACGAGGTGTCGTTCGCGAGCGCCACGGCCGCATCCTCGTCGGCGACGCGGTACACGACCGCGGCGGGGCCGAAGAGCTCCTCGCGGTAGACGTCCATCGCGGGCGTCACATCGGCCAGCACGGTCGGGGCGAAGAACGCGCCCTCACGGGTGCCTCCGGTCAGCAGCGTCGCACCCTGGGAGACGGCGGTGTCGACCTGCTCCTGCAGGCGCTCGGCCGCGGCCAGCGACGACAGCGGCCCGAGCACGGTGTCCTCCTGGGTGGGGTCCTCCGCCGAGACCGCGGCGAGCGAAGCCACGAACTTCGACGTGAACTCCTCGTACAGGCCGTCCACGACGATGAAGCGCTTGGCGCCGTTGCAGGACTGGCCGTTGTTGTCCAGTCGCGCATCCACGGCGTTCTGCACCACGGCGTCGAGGTCGTCGGTGGAGAGCACGATGAACGGGTCGGAACCGCCGAGCTCCAGCGCGACCTTCTTCAGGTTGCGTCCTGCCACCTCGGCCACGGCGGCGCCGGCGCGCTCGGAGCCGGTCACCGAGACGCCGTGCACGCGCGGGTCGGCGATGATCGTCGCCGCCTGCTCGTTCGTGGCGTACACGTTGACGTACCCGCCGTCCGGCAGGCCCGCGTCACGGTAGATCGCCTCGATCGCGGCCGCCGACTCCGGGCACTGCGGAGCGTGCTTGAGGATGATCGTGTTGCCGATGGCGAGGTTGGGGGCCGCGAAGCGGGCCACCTGGTACGCCGGGAAGTTCCACGGCATGATGCCCAGCAGCGCGCCCAGGGGCGCGCGGCGCACCACGGCGGTGCCGTCGCCCACGATGTCCAGCGGCTGGTCGGCGGTGATCTTCTCGATGTTGTCGGCGTAGAACTCGATGATGTCGGCGGCGAACTCCACCTCGCCGACGGCGGCGGCGATCGGCTTGCCCATCTCGCGCACGATGATCGCGCCGAGCTCGTCCTTGCGCTCGCGGTGCAGCTCGGCGATGCGCCGGATGACGTTCGCGCGCTCGGCGGGCGAGGTCGCCGCCCAGGTCGTGGCCGCGGATGCCGCACGGGCGATCGCGTCCTCGACCTGCGCGTCGGTGAAGGTGTCGTAGGTGGCGAGGGTCTCGCCGGTGGCCGGGTTGATGACGGCGTAGTCGATCATGTCGGTTCCTCTCGTCGGATCAGCTGTAGGGAAGCATCGTGTACTTGGTGGACAGATACTCGTGGATGCCCTCGGCACCGCCCTCGCGGCCGATGCCGGACTGCTTGACACCGCCGAACGGAGCCGCGGCGTTGGAGATCACTCCCACGTTCAGGCCCATCATGCCGGTCTCGAGCGCGTCGATCATGCGGTGCCCGCGGGCGAGGTCCTCGGTGAAGACGTAGCCGACCAGCCCGTACTCGGTGTCGTTGGCCAGGCGCACGGCCTCGGCCTCGTCCGAGAAGCGGGCGATCGCGAGCACCGGTCCGAAGATCTCCTCGCGGAGGATGTCGCTGCCCGCGACCACGTCGGCGAGCACGGTCGGCTCGTAGAACGTGCCGTCGCCCTCGATCGCGTTGCCGCCGGCCAGCAGGCGGGCGCCGCGCTGCACGGCGTCACCGACCAGCTCCTGGGCCTTGGCGACGGCATCCGCGTCGATCAGCGGGCCGATCACGACGTCGTCCTCGGTGCCGCGGCCGATCTTCATCGCGTTCACGCGCTCGGCGACGCGACGCGCGAACTCGTCGGCGACGTCCTCGTGCACGATGAAACGGTTCGCGGCCGTGCAGGCCTGGCCGATGTTGCGGAACTTCGCCGCGATCGCGCCGTCGACGGCCTTGTCCAGGTCGGCGTCCTCGAACACTACGAACGGCGCGTTGCCGCCGAGCTCCATCGACACCCGCAGCACGCCCTGCGCGGCCTGCGCGATGAGCTTCTGCCCCACCGGGGTCGACCCGGTGAACGACAGCTTGCGCAGGCGCGGGTCGGCGATGATCGGGGCCGACAGCGCGCTCGAGCGCGAGGTCTGCACGATGTTGACGACGCCGGCGGGGAGCCCCGCCTCCTCCAGCAGCTTCGTGAAGAAGATCGTGGTCAGCGGCGTGAGCGCCGCGGGCTTGACGACCACGGTGCAGCCGGCGGCCAGCGCCGGGGCGATCTTGCGCGTGGCCATCGCGAACGGGAAGTTCCACGGAGTGATGAAGAAGGACGGACCGACCGGGCGCTGCGAGACGATCATGCGGCCGGTGCCCTCGGGGTTGCTGCCGTAGCGACCGCTGATGCGCACGGCCTCCTCGCTGAACCAGCGCAGGAACTCGCCGCCGTAGGCGACCTCGCCGCGGGACTCGGCCAGCGGCTTGCCCATCTCGAGGGTCATCAGCAGCGCGAGATCCTCCTTGTGCTCCTGCACCAGCTCCCAGGCGCGGCGCAGGATGTCGCTGCGGGTGCGCGGGGCGGTTTCGGCCCAGGCGTCCTGCGCGGCGACGGCGGCATCCAGAGCGCGGATGCCGTCGGCGGGCGTCGCGTCAGCGATCGAGGCGATCACCTGGTTGGTGGAGGGGTCGCGCACGTCGAAGGTGCGCCCCTCCTCGGCATCCGTCCACTGGCCGCCGATGAAGAGGCCGCCGGGGACGCGGGCGAGGAGTTCCTGCTCGTTCGGTGCGAGTGCAGTGCTCATGGTTTCTCTTTCTCTCGAGGAGGATCAGTGCTGGCGGAGGCTGGGCGGCGCGTCCATGCTAAGCGTCTTGCCGCGGAAGAAGTCGGGGGAGACGAATCTCTGCACGAGCATCAGCACACCGCCGAAGACGAGCAGGCCGACGCCGATGAAGAACACGATGCCGATGCCGCCCTCGCCGTTCTCGTCGGCGCCGATCGCGATCGACCCGTAGTCGGGGGCGAGGCTGTCGATCGCCGTGATCACGAACAGCACCAGCAGGATGATGCCGCCGACCAGAGGGCTGGCGAACTTGAAGAAGAAGTCCTTGCCCGAGTCGAACCACTGGTGACGGAAGTACCACACGCAGGACAGCGCGGTGATGCCGTAGTAGAAGCAGATCATCATGCCCAGCGCCAGGATCGTGTCCCACAGCGCGTCCTCGCTGAGGAAGCGCATCACGGCGTAGAAGCCGCCCGCGACGACGGCCGACGCGATCGTCGCGAACCCGGGGGTGAAGAACCGCGGGCTGACGCCGGCGAACCTCTTGGGCACGGCGCCGTAGTGGCCCATCGCCAGCAGGGTGCGAGCCGGCGAGATGAACGTCGACTGCAGCGACGACGCCGACGAGGTGAGCACCGCGAGCGAGAGCAGGAAGGCCAGGCCGCCCATGACCGGACCCGACAGCGCGAAGAACACGTTGCCGCCGATCTCCTCGTTCGTCAGGCCGAGGCCCTTGTCGCCGATCCCGGAGTACATCAGGCTGCTGACCGTGAGCAGGAGGTAGATCGCGATGATCGAGATCACCGTGAGCATGGCCGCGCGCCCCGGCGTGCGCTCGGGGTCCTTCGCCTCCTCGTTCATCGTGAGGGTGACGTCCCACCCCCAGAACATGAAGACCGAGGCGGACAGGCCCATCACGATCATGGACAGGCCGCCCTTGATCTCGAGCGGGTTGAACCACGCGAACTCGGGCATGTGCGCCTCGAAGGCGCCGCCCTGCACGGTCTCGACGATCGCCATCACGGCGAACAGCACGAGGATCGCGATCTGGAAGGCCACCAGACCGTACTGCAGCTTCTGCGAGGTGGACACGTCGCGGTAGGAGACCCAGGTGGCGAGCGCGACGAAGATCAGGCACACGGCGACGTTCACGAACGGGTTGCGGGTGATCTCGGCGATGGCCTCGTTGCCGGAGATCTGCGAGATCAGCAGGAAGAGGAAGTCGACGGCGATGCCGGCGAGGTTGGAGAGCACCAGGATCGTCGCGACGATCAGGCCCCATCCCGCCATCCAGCCGACGTACGGGCCGAACGCCCGCGTGGCCCAGGTGAAGGAGGTGCCGGAGTCGGGCATGGCCTTGTTGAGCTCGCGATAGCCGAAGGCGACGAGAAGCATCGGGATGAACCCGAGCAGCAGGATCGCGGGCACCTGGAATCCGACGGCGCCGACCGCGCCGCCGATGCCGGCGGTGTAGGTGTACGCCGGGGCGATGCACGAGATGCCCATCACCAGGGCGCCCAGGACGCCCACCGTTCCGACGCTGAGTCCCTTGCGGGAGATGCCTCCGGTCACCGGGTCGGCGGTGCCGGGCACGGCGTCGCCCGGTGCAGCGGCGTGTGGCGCCGTGGAGAGCGGAGACTTCGTCGACTCGCTCATGTTCACGCTCCTTCGGCGCGGGTGCGCGGCACCACGATCATGGGTACGGGCAGCTCGCGGAGCATCTTCGCCGCGGTCGAGCCCAGGAACAGCCGGCGCGGCTGGGCGAGCCGGCTGGAGCCGACCAGCACGATCTCGCCTGGCAGCCA
>NZ_MKRT01000032.1:11264-37768 GCF_001897945.1 Microbacterium sp. 69-10 | reverse complement strand
CTCGATGCTGTCCCCGCCGGCCTGCAGCACCTCCACGTCGGTCTCGCCGGAGAGCCGGTCCCTGGCCGAGGCGAGCACCTGGTCGACGTGGGCGTCCTTCAGCAGCGTGATGGCGCCGGTGTTGAGCCCTGCGGGAACGTCGAGGGGCATGAGCGAGACCAGCCGCACGGCGGCCCCGGACGCCGAGGCGAGGCGCACGGCGCTCTCCAGCAGGAGCTCGGCGCCCGGGCGGGTGCCGGTGGCGACCGTGATGCGCGGCAGCCCGGCATCCGGCTCGCGCGAGAGTCCTGCCGGCGCGAGCGCGACGGGCACGGTCGAGGCGTGCAGCAGCTCGGATGCCACCGAGCCGAGCCGGTGGCGGCGCAGGGCGCCGCCGTTCGCGGCTCCCAGGACGAGCAGCGTGGCGCCGAACTCGTCGGCGGCGGCCTGCAGGCCCTCGCCGAACGACTCGGCGAAGCGCACGTGGGCGCTGTGCACGAGCCCCGCGGGGATGGTCTTCGCGGCATCCGCCAGCCAGGTGCGCGCCTGCTCGCGGAGAAGCTCCTCGTACGCGCGCTCGGGGGCGACGGCCTTGCTCATGGTCCCCTCGGAGGGCAGCACGATCACGACCCGCAGTGCAGCACCCGTGGCGCGCGCGAGGCGCGTGCCGAGGGCGAGCGCGTCGGCGCCCGCATCCGTCGCCGTGTAGCCGACGACGATCGAGCCGGTCACGCGTCGCCGCCGACGGCGCGCGCCTTCTCGACGATCTGGGATGCCGCCAGGCGGCCCATCCGGATCGCGCCGTCGACGTGCTGGTAACCGGCGCCGGCCATGTCGCTGCAGGCGAAGTGGATCGGTCCGACGGCCGAGCGCAGGTCGGCGCCGTAGCGGTGCAGCCCGCCCATGTCGAAGCTGGCGGCGTAGGCGCCGCGGGTCCACTCCTCGGTGCCCCAGTCGCTCTCGTAGTAGACGACCGGGTTCTTCGCCTCGGGACCGTAGTAGTGCGACAGCGACTCGAGGATGCGCTCCTTGCGCTCCTCGGCGCTCAGCGCGAACAGGTCGTCGGCGTTGCGGTCGCTGACGAAGCCGACCAGCGTGCCGCGCTCGTCGCCGTGGTTGGTGTTGTCGTAGGCCTCGTGCGAGAGCTCGTACGGGCTGAAGGCGGTGCCGCTGAGGCCCTGCTCGCGCCAGAACGGACGGTCGTACACCGCGTGCACCTTGATGACGAAGCCCATCGACAGGTGCTGGTGCAGCTGGTGCTGGCGACGCGGCAGCGGCGGGACGAACGAGATCCGGTTGTAGAGCACCGGGGCGTGCGCGAGGATCGCGAAGCGCGCGCGCACGGTGGTCTTCTCGGTGACGGCGACGACGCCGCCGGTCCCCGAGCCCGTCGACGGGTCGGACCACTCCAGGCTGCGGACTGGCTGGCCCAGCAGCACGTCGTCGCCGAGGCGCTCGGCGAGCAGCAGCGGAACCTGCTGCAGGCCGCCGACGACGCGCTTGTCGAGGATGAAGTCGGCGTCGACGAGGTTCGAGTAGGAGCCCGCGGATGCCGCCATCAGCAGCGACTGCAGCAGCGAGAACGCGTGCGTCGGCTTGGTGAGCATGGCGGAGCCGGTGGCGAATGCGAGGTTGCGGATCGCCTCGTCGTCGTCGGTCTGCGTGCGCAGCCAGGCGTCCCAGGTGATGCTGTCCCACTCCGCCGCGTTCGGGTGCTCCCAGGGGCGGTCGGGGTCGATCTCGGCGACCATCGCGTCGAGACGCTCGGTGACCTCGGCGATGACCTTCTCGGTCGCGGGCGACACCGGGAACATCTCGCCGGTGAAGCGGTGCACGACGCCGTCGGGGCCGACGTACACGCTGTCCCCCTCGCGGTAGCGGCTGAAGGTCTCCAGGCCGAGCTCCTCGACCGTCTGCTTCAGGGCGTCCTGATCCGGCGAGATCCACTGGCCGCCGAGCTCGAGCATGGCGCCGTCGATGATGTCGGTCCACAGCCGGCCGCCGACGCGGTCGCGCGCCTCCAGCACGGCGACGGAGAGGCCCGCCCTGCGCAGCTCGTTGGCTGCGGTGAGGCCGGCGGCGCCGGCTCCGATGATGACGACGTCGCGGCTGATCTCGTACTCGCTCATGAGCGATCTCCTTTGATGCAGAGGTTGAGGTGTGAAGGTGCTGCCGGCCGCGATCCCTGATCCCCCGACCAGGATCGCGGCCGGCGGTCTCAGTTGCCCTGGGCGTTCGCGAGCGCGGCCGCCACGACGTCCAGGCCGTCGTTCAGCAGCTCGTCGCCGATCGACAGCGGCGGCAGGAAGCGGATGACGTTGCCGAACGTGCCGCAGGTCAGGACGATGACGCCCTCGGCGATGCAGGCCTTGGCGACGGCGCCGGTGAGGGCGGCATCCGGCTCCCCCGTCTCGGGGTTCACGAACTCGGCGGCCATCATCGCGCCGTGACCGCGGACGTCGCCGATGCGGGGGTCGATCGCCTTGATGGCCTCGAGGCGGTCGCGCAGGATGCTGCCGATCTGCTGCGCGCGCTCGACGAGGCCCTCGTTCTCGAAGGCGTCGATCGCGGCCAGCGCGGCGGCGCAGGCGACGGGGTTGCCGCCGTAGGTGCCGCCCAGGCCACCGGCATGCGCGGCGTCCATGATCTCGGCGCGGCCGGTGACGCCGGCGAGCGGCAGACCGGCGGCGATGCCCTTGGCCGTGGTGATGAGATCGGGCTCGATGCCGAAGATCTCGCTGGCGAACATGGCGCCGGTGCGGGCGAAGCCCGTCTGCACCTCGTCGGCGATGAAGACGACGCCGTTGGCGCGGCTCCATTCGACGATGGCCTCGAGGAAGCCGTCGGCGGGGACGATGAAGCCGCCCTCGCCCTGGATGGGCTCGAGGATGACGGCGGCCAGGTTGTCGGCGCCGACCTGCTTCTCGATGAGCGTGATGGCGCGCTTGGCGGCCTCGGCGCCGGACAGGCCGTCGCGGTAGGGGTACGAAGCGGGCACGCGGTAGACCTCGGGGGCGAACGGCCCGAAGCCGGACTTGTACGGCATGGACTTCGCGGTCAGCGCCATCGTGAGGTTGGTGCGGCCGTGGTAACCGTGGTCGAAGGCCACGACGGCCTGACGTCCGGTGTGCTTGCGGGCGATCTTGATCGCGTTCTCGACGGCCTCGGCGCCGGAGTTGAACAGCGCGGTCTTCTTGGCGAAGTCGCCCGGGGTGAGGCGGTTCAGCGCCTCGGCCACCTCGATGTAGGACTCGTAGGGCGAGATCATGAAGCAGGTGTGGGTGAACTGCGCGGCCTGGGCCGCGACGGCTGCGGCGACCTTGGGGTGCGCGTTGCCGACGCTGGTCACGGCGATGCCGGAGCCGAGGTCGATGAGCGAGTTGCCGTCCGCGTCGAGGACAACCCCGCCGCCCGCGGCCACGACGGCGACCGGCATGGACGTGGAAACGCCGCCGGCGACGGCATCCGCCTTGCGGGCGAGGATGGCGGCCGAGTGGGGCCCGGGGAGTTCGGTGACGACGCGACGGACCTGCTCGAGGGTGGGTCCGCCGGCGGGGATCGTGGAGGTCTCGTCGATGAGTGTCATGAGGTGAGGCTACGTCCGGCGCCGGACGGATGCATTCACCCGTCCGTACAATGGAACTGCACGATTCGCCGCTTCGTACATTCTGGAGACGCCATGGAACCGGCCGCCGCACCGTCGCTGCGCACCCTGCTCGGCCGGCGCGATCTCGGGCTGCGCCTGGTGTCCGACGAGTCGGAGCTAGTCGACGGAGCCCTGGAGCAGCCCGTGCGCTGGGTGCACAACTCCGACCTGGTGGACCCCACACCGTTCCTCGCCGAGGACCTGGTGCTGCTGACCACCGGCATGCAGCTCGCCGAGGAGGACGCCGAGGGCGCCACCGCGTACGTCGCGCGCCTGGTCCACCGCGGCGTGCTGGCTCTGGGCTTCGGCTCCGGCGTGCACCGCGTCGGCGTGCCCGACGAGCTCATCGCCGCGTGCGCGCACGCCGGGCTCGCACTGTTCGAGGTCCCCTACGACATCCCGTTCCTCGCGATCGCCCGCGCGCACGCCGAGGCCATCGCGGCCTCCGCGTACGCCCGGCGCACCTGGGCGCTCGAGGCGCAGCGCGCGCTCGCGATCGCGGCCCTCCGCCCGCACGGGCTGGAGTCGACGCTGTCCGAGCTGTCGCGCCGGCTCGGCTGCTGGGTGGGGATGTACGACGCGACGGGTGCGCTGAGTCACGAGCATCCGACCGCGCTCGGATCGGGAGCGGATGCCGTCGCCGCCGGCGTCGCCGAGCTGCTGGCCCGCGGCGGTGCGGCCAGCCGGACGATCGAGGATCCCGACGGCGCCTTCACGCTGTTCACCCTGGGGCGCACCGGCCAGCTGCGCGGCGCGATCGCGATCGAGGCGGCGGCGCTGGACGCCGAGACCCGCGCGGTCATCACCTCCGTGATCGCGATGGCGGGACTCGCGCTGGAGCAGAACGAGCAGATGTCCAGGGCTCGCCGCCGCATGCACACGCAGCTGCTGGCATCGCTGCAGGACGACGACCCGACGCTGGCGCGACGCGTGCTCGGTTCGCTCCCGGCCGCTCCCGTCGTGCTGGCCGTCGCCGAGACGCCGCGCGCCGGCGCCCTGATCGACTGGTGGGAGAGGCGACGGACGGATGCCGGTGTCGCCTCGTTCCTGGCCGAGGGACCGGATGGCGTGACGATCTGCGTGTCCGCCGCGGACGCCGCTGAGTTCGACGAGGTCGCCGGCAGGCTCGGCATCCGGATCGGACTCTCCAGCGCTGGGGAGTACAGCGGATTCTCGCAGGCGCACGCACAGGCCCTCACGGCGCTGCGCCGCGGGCGGAGCGGGGTCACCCGGTACGCGGATGCGACCTCGGGCGGCGTGCTCGATGCGCTGGGCGGCGAGGAGACGCGGCTGCTCGCCCGCACCCGTCTGGCCCCGCTCCGCCGCCACGACCAGGAGACCGGCGGCGAGCTGGAGCTCACTCTGCGCGTCTGGCTGGAGCACGACGCCCACAGCGAGCGCACCGCGGCAGCCCTCGGCATCCACCGTCATACGCTGCGCACGCGCATCGCGCAGGCCGCCGGCCTGCTGGGCTCCGACCTGTCGTCGTTCCCCGCGCGGGCCGAGCTGTGGGCCGTGCTGCGGGCGGCGGGCTGACACAGGTCGACCTCCTCCGGCACGATCTGATGCAGGTGATGCGATATCATCGACATCATGCGCACCACGCTGGCGATCAACGATCAACTCCTGGAGCAGGCGAAGCGCCGTGCCCAGGCTGCGGGAGTGACGCTGGGCTCTTTCGTCGAGGAGGCGCTGCGCCGCGAGCTCGCAACGGGACGTACCGGCCGCCGGCCGGTGGACCTTCCGGTCTCCCGCGCGGATGGAGGCGCGGCACCGGGTGTGGATCTGACCTCGAACCGCGGGCTCTACGATGCGATGGGCAGCGACGTCGCATGATCGTCATCGACGTCAACGTGCTCGTCGCCGCATTCCGTCAGGATCATCCGCATCACGAGATCGCACACACATGGCTCGGGCAGGCACTGGGCGGCTTCGACGACGTCGTCATCCCAGATGCTGTCTGGACCGGCTTCCTTCGCATCGTCACGCTGCGGGGCGCATTCGCGGTGCCGTCCACGTTGGACGAGGCGAGTGACTTCATCCGGGTCGTCGTCGCCGCCCCGGCATACCTGACCGCAGCGCCGTTCACCGAGAGCGCCACGCGACTTGTCGCGCTGTGTCAGGAATCCGATTCGACGGGGAATCTCGTTCCGGATGCCTATATCGCCTCCGTGGCGCTCGGCTACGACTGTCCCGTTGCGACCTTCGATCGAGACTTCCGCAGGTTCGACGGGGTGCGGGTCGTCACCCCGTCGACCTGAGCCCGTCGATCCGCGAGCCCTCAGCTGACGAGCGCCGCGATCAGCTCATCGGCGGTGCCGGCGAACTCCGGACCGTGGCCGGGCAGCATCCGCCGCTCGGGAAGTCCGCGCAGGCGCTCGAGGCTCCCCGGGGTCTGGCCCGGCGCATCGCTGAACGGCCCGAGTGCCACCGCCTGCACGCCCGTGAGCACATTGCGCGTGGTCACGGCGTCGCCGAGGAAGACGGCATCCGCCGCGGGAACGCGGATGGCGACCGATCCTGCCGAGTGGCCGGGCAGGCCGATGATCTCGGGGCGACCAGGCAGGTCGAGCACGTCGCCGTCGCGGAAGGTGCGGACCTCACCCAGATGACGCGTGCGCAGCGCGCCGCGGCGGATGCCGGTCGCGAGGAAGCGGATGGTGGCGCCGAGCCGCCACGCGCCACCCGCGGCACGGGACTTCTCCTCTCCCCTGGCCCGCGCGGCATCCGCCTCGTGCACGTGCACCGGCACGCCGTGCTCGGCACGCAGCCACTCCGCGATGCCGATGTGGTCGCTGTCGCCATGGGTCAGCACGACGCCGCGGATGTCGGCGAGGTCATGGCCCGCGGCGTGCAGCGCCGCCTGCAGCGCGCGGCGATCGCCGGGCAGTCCGGCGTCGATGAGCGTGATGCCCTCGGCGGTCGAGATCGCGTGCATGGCGACCAGGTCATCGCCGATTCGGATGAGCTGTGCGTTCATGTTGGCTACATTACGTAGCCTTGATGGCTAATGTCAATAGCCTTATGATCGAAGGACCCGCACTGATCGAAGGACGAGCACAGGGAGGATGCATGCCTGCACCGCTGCGCGTGAGCCAGGAGCGCCTGGTGCACGCCATCCGCGAGATCGCCGAGCGCGACGGCATCGACGCCGTCACGATGAGCTCGGTGGCGTCCGCCGTCGGCATGCGCACTCCGAGCCTGTACAAGCGGGCCGCCCAGCGGCACGATCTGCTGCGCCTGGCCGCCGATGACGCCGTGCGCGAGCTCGTGACCGACATCTCCGAGCTTCCGGCACAAGACCCGGCGGGAGCGCTCACCGTGCTCGCGCGCACGCTGCGCGCCTACGCCGCCCGCGCGCCGCGCGTCTCGGCGCTGATCTTCGCCGCCCCTTCCGCCCAGGCCAGCCCGACCCCGGCATCCGCCGAGCCGCTGCTCACCGCGCTGATGACCGCGATCGCCGCCGCGGTCCCCGGAGACCCCCTCCCGGCCGCACGCACGTTCACCGCCTGGATCTTCGGCTTCTGCACCATGGAGCAGGCCGGCGCCTTCCGCCTCGGCGGCGACGTCGACGAGGCGTTCGAGTTCGGACTCGACGCCCTGCTGGGCGCCATCGGGGTGCGACGGGGCTGACGGTCAGCGCGGGGCGTGCGCCTCGAGGAACTCGTACACGTCGGTCGTGTCGACGCCGGGGAACGAGCCTGTCGGCAGCGTGGCCAGCAGGGTGCGCGGGGTGCGCACGTTCGGCCAGGACTGCTCGCGCCAGCGCTCCTCGAGCTCGGCGGGCGCACGCCGGCAGCACACCTCGACGGAGTGCTTCGAGACGCCCCTGTTGGTGGTGTCGCGGCCGACGAACCACTTCGTGTCGTCGAAGCGCACGCCCACGCTCACCGAGTGCAGCCCCTCGCTGGAGGGCTCGACCCGGGCCGTGCACCAGTACGTGCCGTTGCCGGTGTCGGTGTACTGGTAGTACGGGTTGAAGCGGTCCTCCACCTCGAACACCTCGCGGCTGGTCCAGCGCCGGCAGCACATCTGCCCCTCGATCGAGCCCAGCCGGTCGGTGGGGAAGTTCACGTCGTCGTTCTCGTACGCCTTGGTGATCGTGCCGGACTCGTGCACCTTGAGGAAGTGCACCGGGATGTCCAGATGCCGCGTCGCGAGGTTCGTGAAGCGGTGCGCGGCCGTCTCGTACGACACGGAGTAGGCGTCGCGCAGATCCTCGACCGAGATCGCGCGACGGGACTTCGCCTCCTGCAGCACCGGGACGACGTGCGACTCGGGTACGAGGATCGCCCCGGTGAGGTAGTTGGTCTCCACGCGCTGCCGCAGGAACTCGGCGTAGCTTCGGGGTTCGCCGTGGCCCAGGATGCGACTGGACAGCGCCTGCAGCACCGCGGTGCGGGCGTCGCCCTTCGCCTGCACACTGCCGGAGAGGTACAGCCGGCCGTGCGCGAGGTCGGCGACGCTGCGGGTCGTCTGCGGCAGATCGTTCGCGTAGTGCAGCGTGAAGCCGAGATGCGCGGCGATCTCGGACGCCGTGCGCTGCGTGATCGGCCCACCGGGATGCCCCACCGCCGCGAGGATGTCGGCCGCCTGCGCCTCCAGATCGGCGAAGTAGTTGTCCTGGCTGCGCATGAGGTGCCGCAGCTCGACGTTCGCCCGCCGCGCCTCCTCCGGGGTCGCGGCCCGCTCGTCGCGCAGCCGCTCGATCTCGCCGTGCAGGGCCAGCATCGCGGCCAGAGCCTGATCGGGCATCGACTTGCCGATGCGGAAGGAGGGGATGCCGAGGGCCTGGAACGTCTGCCCCTTCATCGCGCGCTCCAGTGCGATCTCCATCGTGCTGCGCTCATCGAGCGGCTCGCCCTCCAGCAGCGCGTCGATCGTGGTGCCCAGGGCGCGGGCGATCGACTGCAGCAGGGTGAGCTTGGGCTCGCGCTTCCCGGTCTCGAACATCGACACCTGACTGGGCGCGCGGTCGATGCGCGTCGCGAGCTCCTCCAGGGTCATCCCCTGCGCGGTGCGGAGCTGCCTGATCCGCCGCCCGATCGTGAGGGCGTCGGACTCTTCTGGGGCATCCGTGCTGGCCATGGGGGCAAGTGTGTCACAGAAACAGAAATTTCAGAAAACTTCTCCCCCGAAATGGTCGGTTGGCGCCTGAGTCTTCACCCACAGTGGATGTCAAGCCACCCCGGCATCCCATCTCACGGAGGAGACAGATCATGAGCATCGCCACTGCTGCACAGAACGACCAGATCAGGATCGTCGACGCCGTCGCATCCGCCCGGCCCGAGCTCGGTCCCGCGCTGCGCATCACCGGACCCCTGAACGACCGGTTCGACGAGATCCTGACGCCGGAGGCCCTGGCCTTCCTCACCGAGCTGCACCACCGCTTCGCCGGCCGCCGCCTCGACCGCCTGGCCGACCGCATGCGTCGCCGCTTCGAGATCGGCAACGGCCACGACCCGCGCTTCCGCGAGGACACCGCGCACATCCGCGAGGACGCCGACTGGCGCGTCGCCGGCGCAGGCCCCGGCCTGGAGGACCGCCGCGTGGAGATCACCGGCCCCACCGACCCGAAGATGACCATCAACGCCCTCAACTCCGGCGCCCGCGTGTGGCTGGCCGACCAGGAGGACGCCACCAGCCCCACCTGGGGCAACGTCATCGGCGGCCAGCTGTCGCTGCGCGACGCGATCCGCGGCGAGCTGACCCACACCAGCGCCGACGGCAAGGAGTACCGCGTCACGGCCGAGCGCACCCCCACGATCGTGATGCGCCCGCGCGGCTGGCACCTCGCCGAGAAGCACATCGACTTCATCGACCGCACCGGGCGCACCCTGTCGGCATCCGGCTCCCTGGTGGACTTCGGCCTGTACTTCTTCCACAACGCGCAGGCGCTCATCGACGCCGGCCGCGGCCCGTACTTCTACATCGCCAAGCTGGAGTCCAGCGAGGAGGCGCGGCTGTGGAACGACGTCTTCTCCTTCAGCGAGGAGTACATCGGCATCCCGCACGGCACGATCCGCGCGACCGTGCTGATCGAGACGCTGCCCGCCGCGTTCGAGATGGACGAGATCCTCTACGAGCTGCGCGACCACTGCGCAGGGCTCAACGCCGGCCGCTGGGACTACATCTTCTCGATCATCAAGAACTACCGCGGTCGCGGCGCGCGCTTCGTGCTCCCCGACCGCAGCGAGGTCACCATGACCGTGCCGTTCATGCGGGCCTACACCGAGCTGCTGGTGAAGACCTGCCACCAGCGCGGAGCCCACGCCATCGGCGGCATGAGCGCCTTCATCCCGAACCGCCGCGACCCCGAGGTCACCGAGCGCGCGCTGGAGAAGGTGGCCGCCGACAAGCGACGCGAGGCCGGCGACGGCTTCGACGGCACCTGGGTGGCCCACCCCGACCTGATCCCCGCCGCACAGGCCGAGTTCGACGCCGTGCTCGGCGACCGCCCGAACCAGATCGACCGGCAGCGCGACGACGTGCAGGTGACGGCCGCTCAGCTGCTGGACCTGCGCATCGGACGCCCGATCACCGAGAAGGGCGTGCGCGACAACGTGTCGGTGGCGATCCGCTACATCGAGGCGTGGCTGCGCGGCCTGGGCGCCGTGGCACTCGACGACCTGATGGAGGACGCCGCGACGGCCGAGATCAGCCGCTCCCAGGTGTGGCAGTGGATCCACCAGGACCGCCGCACCGAGGAGGGCGACCTGATCACCGCCGATTACGTCGAGCGCCTGATCGCCGAGATGCTCGCGCACACCCCGCGCACCGAGGGCGACCGCTTCGACGACGCCGCCGAGGTGTTCCGCGAGGTGGCCCTGCACCCGGAGTTCCCCGCGTTCCTGACGCTCCCGGCATCCCGCTTCCTGACCGAGACCGACTGACGACCCGCCCCACTGAGAAGGACATGACATGACTCACTACCAGGACGACATCGCCGCCATCCAGGAGCTCAAGGACGCGAACGGCTCCGCGTGGAACGCCATCGACCCCGAGTCGGCCGCGCGGATGCGGGCGCAGAACCGCTTCCGCACGGGCCTCGAGATCGCGCAGTACACCGCCGACATCATGCGCCGCGACATGGCCGAGTACGACGCCGACTCGTCGGTCTACACCCAGTCGCTCGGCGTCTGGCACGGCTTCATCGGGCAGCAGAAGCTGATCTCGATCAAGAAGCACCTGAAGTCGACGAACAAGCGCTACCTGTACCTCTCGGGCTGGATGGTCGCGGCTCTCCGCTCCGAGTTCGGGCCGCTTCCCGACCAGTCCATGCACGAGAAGACGGTCGTCCCCGCGCTGATCCAGGAGCTCTACACGTTCCTCCGCCAGGCGGATGCCCGTGAGCTCGACCTGCTGTTCACCCAGCTGGATGCCGCACGTGCGGCCGGAGACGAGACCGGGGCGGAGTTCATCCAGTCCCAGATCGACGGTTTCGAGACCCACGTCGTGCCGATCATCGCCGACATCGACGCCGGCTTCGGCAACCCCGAGGCGACGTACCTGCTCGCCAAGAAGATGATCGAGGCGGGTGCCTGCGCCATCCAGATCGAGAACCAGGTCTCGGACGAGAAGCAGTGCGGTCACCAGGACGGCAAGGTCACGGTCCCGCACGAGGACTTCATCGCCAAGCTCAACGCCGTCCGCTACGCGTTCCTCGAGCTCGGCATCGACAACGGCGTCATCGTCGCCCGCACCGATTCGCTCGGCGCGGGCCTCACCCAGAAGCTCGCCGTCAGCCAGACGCCCGGCGACCTGGGCGACCAGTACAACTCGTTCCTCGACGTCGAGGAGATCGGCGAGGCCGAGCTCGGCGACGGCGATGTGATCATCAAGCGCGACGGCAAGCTGCTGCGGCCGAAGCGCCTGGCGAGCAACCTCTACCAGTTCCGCCAGGGCACGGGCGTCGACCGCGTGGTGCTGGACTGCATCACCTCACTGCAGAACGGCGCCGACCTGCTGTGGATCGAGACCGAGAAGCCGCACGTCGAGCAGATCGCCGAGATGGTCGACCGCATCCGCGAGGTCGCCCCGGACGCCAAGCTGGTGTACAACAACAGCCCGTCGTTCAACTGGACGCTCAACTTCCGGCAGCAGGCCTACGACCAGCTCGTCGAGCAGGGTCAGGACGTCTCCGCCTACGACCGCGACAAGCTGATGAGCGTCGACTACGACGACACCGAGCTCGCCAGGATCGCCGACGAGAAGATCCGCACGTTCCAGCGCGACGGGTCCGCCCGCGCCGGCATCTTCCACCACCTGATCACCCTGCCCACGTACCACACGGCCGCACTGTCGACCGACAACCTCGCCAAGGGCTACTTCGGCGACGAGGGCATGCTGACCTACGTCCGCGACGTGCAGCGCCAGGAGATCCGTCAGGGCATCGCCACGGTCAAGCACCAGAACATGGCCGGCAGCGACCTCGGCGACAACCACAAGGAGTACTTCGCCGGAGACGCCGCCCTCAAGGCCGGCGGCCAGCACAACACCATGAACCAGTTCAGCTGACGCACCCGCACGACCGTGGAACGCCTGCACGACCGATTCGCCGAGTCGGCCGTGCAGGTGTTCCCGCGTCGTGCATCCGCACCCCGACGAACCGAAGGAGCCCGCGTGATCTCCACCGCCGACCTCTACGACCTGCACGGCGATGCCCTGCAGTCCCTTCCCCTGCAGCTGCGCTCCTTCGGCGGCCTGCTCCGCTTCGAGGGCCGCATCCGCACCGTGCGCTGCTTCCAGGACAACGCACTGGTGAAGCGGATCCTGCAGACACCGGGCGACGGCGCGGTGCTGGTCGTGGACGGGGCGGGATCTCTGGAGACCGCGCTGATGGGCGACATGATCGCGCAGAGCGCCGTGGATTCGAACTGGGCCGGCGTCGTGATCAACGGATGCGTACGCGACAGCGTGGCGCTGCTCGGGATGCCGCTGGGTATCAAGGCACTCGGCACCAACCCGCGCAAGAGCACGAAGGTGGGCACGGGCGAGGTCGACGTCGTGGTCGAGTTCGGCGGCGTGACCTTCCGTCCCGGCGCACTGCTGCACGCCGATGAAGACGGCATCCTCGTCGAGCGCTGAGCGCTGAGCCCGCTGCCGGCGCATTTTCGGCAGACCCGATGACTGGGTAGTGTGCTCAGTGAGATCACATGGTGGTCTGCGCGGGTGGTTCGACTCATCGACGCCCGCGGCGGTCGGCTTGGATGACCACCTCACTCTCGGGACGACTCGATGCTCCCCATCCCACGCAGGTCGCTCGTCGATGAGGCCATCGAGCAGTTCCGCGAGCAGATCGACAACGGCAGTTGGCCTGTCGGGCAGCGACTGCCCGCCGAGGCCAAGCTGGCCGAGGAGCTCGGCATGAGCCGGGCATCCGTCCGCGAGGCGACACGCGCACTGGTGCACGCGGGTCTGCTCTCGTCCCGTCAGTGGGACGGCACGTTCGTGATCGCCACCGACGAGTCCGATGTCGCACTGCGACGGCGGCTCGGCGCTGCCGACGAAGGCGACGAGGCGACCTTCGTGCAGGCCGACATCGACTTCCACGTCGGGCTGGCCGATGCTGCGCACAACCGCACACTGCGCGAGATGTACCGCAGCTTCTCAGCGGTGATCAGCTCCACCGTCGACCTGAACGACTGCTACATCCCCGGCAGCATCGAGCTGGCGCACGACCACGAGCGCCTGCTGGACGTCATCCGCAAACAGGACCACGCCGCCGCGGTGCTGGCGGATCTGAACATCCTGGACGCCCAGGAGTCCGCGGTCCGCAACCGCGAGACGCACTGACACGACAAGCCCCACGCACCAGCGTCGCTGATCTGCGCGACTCGAGCGCTCCAGACGCAACACTTGACGAGGATTCTGTCCTGTTTTCGCCGAATCATGCAGATTCTTCGGATGGGTCCCCGCACGCCCGATGTTTCTGCGATTCTCTTCTACGTTCTGCTGTCACCCACACACCAGGAGAATCAATGAAGATCGGCGTACCCACCGAAGTCAAGAACAACGAGAATCGCGTCGCGCTCACCCCCGCCGGCGCCGACCGACTCGTGCACGAAGGCCACCGTGTCCTCGTGCAGTCCGGCGCCGGCCTCGGATCGCGCATCACCGACGACGCCTATGCGGCCGCCGGCGCGGAGATCGTCGCTTCGGCCGAGGAGGCCTGGGGCGAGGCGGATCTGCTCCTGAAGGTCAAGGAGCCGATCGCTCAGGAGTACGGTTTCCTGCGTCCCGACCTGACGCTCTTCACCTATCTTCACCTCGCCGCCGACCGGGCCCTCACCGGCGCGCTCGTCGACGCGGGCACCACGGCCGTCGCCTACGAGACCGTGCAGCTGCCGGATCGCAGCCTGCCGCTGCTCGTGCCGATGAGCGAGATCGCCGGTCGCCTCTCGGTGACCGTCGGCTCGTACTCGCTGATGCGCTCCAACGGCGGCCGGGGAACCCTGCTCGGCGGCATCGCCGGCACTCCGCGGGCCAAGACCGTGGTGATCGGCGGCGGGGTGGCTGGCGAGCACGCGGCCGCGAACGCGCTGGGCCCGGGCTCGAAGGTCACCGTGTTCGACATCCCGCTCCCCCGCCTGCGGGAGCCCGAGCACCGCTACGGCGGCGCGCTCGAGACCCGGGCATCCAGCCGCTACGACATCGCCGAGGAGCTCGCCACGGCCGATCTGGTGATCGGATCAGTGCTGATCCCCGGCGCCGCGGCGCCCAAGCTCGTCACCGACGAGATGGTGGCGGGCATGAAGCCGGGTTCGGTGCTGGTCGACATCGCTATCGATCAGGGCGGATGCTTCGAGGGCTCGCGCCCCACCACACACGACGAGCCCACCTTCGCCGTGCACGACTCGATCTACTACTGCGTGGCGAACATGCCCGGCGCCGTGCCGGAGACCGCCACTCGCGCGCTCACCAACGCCACACTTCCCTATGTGTCGGCGATCGCCGGCAAGGGCTGGGACCGCGCTGCGTCCGAGGATGCCGCCCTCGCGAAGGGCCTCAACGTCAAGAGCGGCCGGATCACACTCTCGGCAGTCGCCGAGGCGCACGGTCTCGCCGCATGATCGTTCTGGGCGCGGGTCAGGATTCCGTTCTCCTGACCCGCGCCCGCGTACGATGGATGCCGTGACCGAACGCGCACCACTCTCCCGCAAGCTGTCCGCCATCGCCGAGTCCGCCACCCTGAAGGTGGATGCCAAGGCCAAGGCCCTCAAGGCTGAGGGCAAGCCCGTCATCTCCTACGCGGCCGGCGAGCCCGATTTCGCCACCCCGCAGTTCATCGTGGACGCTGCGGCCGAGGCCCTCGCCGATCCGGCGAACTACCGCTACACCCCCGCCCCCGGCCTTCCGGCGCTGCGCGAGGCGATCGCCGCGAAGACGCTGCGCGACTCGGGGCTGGAGGTCTCCCCCAGCCAGATCATCGTCACGAACGGCGGCAAGCAGTCGGTCTACCAGGCCTTCCAGACCGTGGTGAACCCGGGCGATGAGGTGCTGCTGCCCGCCCCGTACTGGACCACCTACCCCGAGGCCATCCGCCTGGCCGACGGCACCCCGGTCGAGGTCTTCGCCGGCGCCGATCAGGACTACAAGGTCACGGTCGCTCAGCTCGAGGCCGCGCGCACCGAGCGCACCACGGTGCTCGTGTTCGTCTCGCCGTCCAACCCGACCGGCTCGGTCTACTCCGCCGAGGAGACGAAGTCCATCGCCGAGTGGGCCCTCGAGCACGGGATCTGGATCATCTCCGACGAGATCTACCAGAACCTCACCTACGACGGTGTGAAGGCCACCTCGGTGGTGCAGGCGCTGCCCGAGATCGCGAACCAGACGATCCTCGTCAACGGCGTGGCCAAGACCTACGCGATGACGGGCTGGCGCGTGGGCTGGATGGTCGGACCCGCGGATGCCATCAAGATCGCGGGCAACCTGCAGTCGCACCTGTCCAGCAACGTGAACAACGTCGCGCAGCGCGGCGCGATCGCCGCCCTGAACGGACCGCAGGACGAGGCCGAGCAGATGCGCCAAGCCTTCGACCGCCGTCGCCGTCTGATCGTCTCGGAGCTGTCGAAGATCGAGGGTCTCGTCGTCCCGACCCCCACCGGCGCCTTCTACGTGTACCCCGACGTGCAGGGCCTGCTGAACCGCACGTGGACCCGCCGCGACGGCAGCACCGTGACGCCCACCACCTCGCTCGAACTCGCGGACTTCATCCTCGACGAGGCCGAGGTCGCGGTCGTCCCGGGCGAGGCGTTCGGCCCCTCCGGCTACATCCGCATGTCGTATGCGCTGGGCGACGACCAGCTTCTGGAGGGCGTGCAGCGCCTGCAGAAGCTGTTCGCGTCCTGAGCCGCTCCGATCCTCCCGGCGCCCCTGGCATGGACATCCGTGCCAGGGGCGCCGTCTTCAGCCCTGATGCCCGATCAGCCAGCGCACCCCGTGCCTGTCGACCAGCGTGCCGTCGGAATCACCCCAGGGGCGCTTCTGCAGCGGGTCGATGATCTCCCCGCCCGCGGCGAGCGCGTCGAACCACCCGGCGAGCGTGTCCGGGTCCGCCGTGCCGAGCAGCGAGAGGAACATGCCGCTCATCGCCACCGTGTCCTCGCCGGTCGCGGCATCCGCTCCCGCCAGCTCGACCGGGCCGTTCACCAGCATCCCGTGCGCGATCGCGTCCTCGGGACCGTCGGTGCGCCCGGCCTGCGCGTAGGTGAACATCTGCAGTTCGCCGCCGAAGACCGCGGCGTACTGCTGCAGCGCCTCGGCTGCGTCTCCGGGGAACAGCAGGTAGGGGATCAATCCGCTCATCCGGCGAGCCTACGCAGGATGGGTCGCGATCACCAGACCTACAGCTCCACCCCCACGAGCACGGGCTCCGGCTGCAGCAGCAGGCCGAACTCGGAGTGCACACGGCTCTGGATGAAGCGGGCCAGCTCGCTGAGCTCCGCCGCGTTCGCCCCGCCGCGATTGGTCAGCGCGAGGGCGTGCTTGGTCGAGACGGATGCCCGCGACCGAGGCAGCTTGAACGCCTTGCCGATGCCGGAGTTCTCGATCAGCCAGGCGGAGCTGACCTTGACGAGGCCCTCCGGGCGGTCGGCGCGCGGCGTGAGCCCGTAGTAGTTCTCCAGCGGGATCACGGTCATCGTGTCGAGGTCGGGCTCGACCGGCCAGCGCGGGCACTCCGGCGGCAGGGTGCGCGCGACGTGCTCGGGCACGATCGCGTTCTGGAAGAACGACCCGGCGCTGTGGGTGTCGGGATCGTCCTCGTCCAGCAGCATCCCCTTCGCCGCGCGCGTGGCGAGGATGCGGGTGCGCACCCAGTCCAGCGGCACCGGGTCGAAGCCCTCCAGGCCCAGGGCACGTCGCAGCTGCTCGCCGCGGATCACCCGCCCGGCGTCGCCCGTCACGGCGAGGTCGAGCGTGACCGAGGTGATCACCGCTCGTCGCTGCGGGACGCCGCCGTAGTGGTGCTTGAGCACCGAGGTGCGGAACCCCAGGCCCAGATCGGCGGCCGGCACGACGAGCGGCGCGTTCGCGCCCTCGTCGATCAGCTCCACCTCGACGAGCGTCTCCTGGATCTCCTGGCCGTAGGCGCCGATGTTCTGCACGGGTGCGGCGCCGACGGTGCCGGGGATGCCGCTCATCGCCTCGATGCCCGCATAGCCGCGCGCGACGGCATAGGTGACCAGGTCGTCCCAGCCGTGCCCAGCCTGCGCGCGCAGCCGGATGCGGCCCTCGTGCGGAGACGGGAGCTCCTCGATGCCGGAGGTCAGGATGCGGATCACCGCGCCCTCGAAGGGCTCGTCGCCCACGAACAGGTTCGACCCGCCGCCCAGCACGAACCACTCGTCGCCGGTCGCCCACACCTCGTGCAGTGCGTCGACGAGCTCAGCGGTGGAGGCGGCATCCAGCATCCGCTCGGGAGCGGCGCCGGTGCGAAGCGTGGTCAGCTGCCGCAGCGGGATCGGGGTGACCTCGAGCGACGCCATGTCAGAGCGCGACCCGCAGCTGCGCCTTGACGAGCACGGTCGTCTCGGCCGCCTTCACGGTCAGGTCGATGCGCGCCGAGGTCTCGTCCACGGCGCCGACCTTCGCGAGCACGTGCACGTCGGCGCCGTTCTCGGGGTCGACGACGACGGGCTTCGTGAAGCGCACGCCGTAGTCGATCAGCCGCGCATCGGCGGGGAGAGCGGCGACGACGACCGAGGAGGCCAGGCCCATGGTCAGCATCCCGTGCGCCAGCACGCCGGGCAGGCCGACGGCCGCCGCGACGTCGTCGCGGTAGTGGATCGGGTTGAAGTCGCCGGACGCCCCGGCGTAGCGCACCAGCGACTCACGCGTCAGATGCACGTTGCGCTCGGCGATGACGTCGCCCACGGTGAACCCGGCCATCAGGCGTCCTCTCCCTCGGAGTCCGAGCCGACCAGCAGCACGCTCGTCGCGGTCACGACGTGCTCGCCGGCCGCATCGGTGACGGTCGCGTCACTCGTGATCATCGCGTTGCCGCCGAGTGCGCGGATGCCGGTGACGGACAGCTGCGCGGTGAGCTCGTCGCCCGCGACGATCGGGCGCGAGTAGGTGAAGCGCTGCTCGGCGTGGATGGTGCGGGCCAGCACGATCCCGGAGTCGGGCTCGGCGAGCAGCTGCTGCAGCGTGAGGTCCTGGATCACCATCGCGAAGGTGGGCGGAGCCACGACGTCCGCGTAGCCGGCCGCCTGCGCGGCTGCGACGTCGGTGTGCTGCGGAGCGTCGGCGAAGACCGCGCGCGCGAACTCGCGCACCTTCTCGCGGCCGACGAGGTAGGGGGCTGTCGGCGGGAACTCCCGGCCGACCAGATCGTTGTTCACGGGCACCCCTCGATCCTATCCGGGGCCGCTGGGCGCCGTCGTCTAGCGGATGCCGTGGAAACCCGGCACGGTCCTCAGCGGCTGCGGATCGCCTTGATGCTCATCTGCACGGCGATCGCGACGAGATATGCGGCGAACAGGATGTTGCCCGTCGCCGGGTCGATCAGGGTCGCCAGCCACGCCCCGAGAGCGGTCGTGGTGCACGCCGCGACGCCGATGATCAGGGCGCCAGCCAGGTCGACGTTGCGATGACGCAGGTTGCCGACGGTGCCGGAGACGGCGGTCGGGATCATCATCAGCAGCGAGGTGCCCTTGGCGACCAGATCGCTGGTGCCGAACACCACCATCAGCACGGGGACGACGACCACGCCTCCGCCGACGCCGATCAGGCCCGCGATGACGCCGGTCAGGATGCCGACCAGCACCAGCCCGGCGCCGTTGAGCCAGGTCAGGTGGAACACCGAGTCGCGGGACGGGATCACCAGGAAGAGGCTCACCAGCACCACGAGCAGGAAGGCGACGAAGCCCCAGCGCAGCGCGCGCTGCGAGACCCTCGGCATCAGCCGCGATCCGATCTGCGCACCTACAACGGCCCCCGCGGCGAGGATGAGCGCCGGGATCCAGGCGACCGATCCCGAGACCGCGTACGAGATCACGCCGACGCTCGCTGTCGGCACGATCGCGGTCAGCGAGGTGCCGGCCGCGAGCCTCTGGTCGAAGCCCAGCAGCAGCACGAGCAGCGGCACGATCACCGTGCCCCCGCCGACGCCGAACAGGCCGGAGAGGAGGCCGGCGATGAGGCCGATCGCCACGAAGCCGGCGTACGCGCGAGGCCCCCGGGTGATGGCCTGTTCGTCGCGCACGATGAACAGACTATCCCGGGAGCCCCGTCGGCTCTGCGGCGCGGGTCGCCGCTCAGACCTCCTGGTCGGCCTTGATCGGCACCGCGATCGACTCGGTCAGGTGCTGCTCGTAGCGCGTCTGCCTGCGGCGCAGCCAGAGCGCACCGAGGATCAGCACCACCAGCACGCCGTACGCGATCGCCGCGAACGGGCTCGCGATCAGCGTCATCGGGTCGCCCTGGCTCAGCTGCAGCGCCTTGCGCAGCTCGCCCTCGCCCATCGGGCCGAGGATCATGCCGACCACCAGCGGTGCCACCGGGATGCCGTAGCGCCGCATGAAGTAGCCGAGCACGCCGATGATGAGCAGGATGACGATGTCGGTGATGTTGAACTTGATCGCGTAGGCGCCGAAGGCGGCGAACATCAGGATGCCGGCGTACAGGTACGGCCGCGGGATCTGCAGCAGCTTGACCCACATGCCCACCAGCGGCAGGTTCAGCACGATCAGGATCACGTTGCCGAGGTACAGGCTCGCCACCAGCGCCCACACCAGCGCGGGCTGGTTGGCGAACAGCAACGGACCCGGCTGGATGCCGTAGGACTGGAACGCGAACAGGATGATCGCGGCGGTCGCCGTGGTGGGCAGGCCCAGCGTCAGCAGGGGCACGAGCACGCCGGCGGCCGCGGCGTTGTTCGCCGCCTCCGGACCCGCCACGCCCTCGATCGCTCCGCGGCCGAACTGCTCCTTGTGCTTGGAGAGCTTCTGCTCGGCCGCGTAGGAGAGGAAGGTCGCGACGTCTGCGCCGCCCGCGGGGATCGTGCCGATCGGGAACCCGATCGCCGTGCCGCGCAGCCACGGCTTCCAGGACCGGCGCCAGTCCTCCTTGGTCATCCAGTTGCGCCAGCCCTTCGTGACCGGGATGACGTCGACCCCGCCGTGCCTCATCCGCGAGGCGACGTACAGGGTCTCCCCGACGGCGAACAGGCCCACGGCGACCAGCACCACGCTGATCCCCTGGTTCAGCTCCGGGATGCCGAGCGTGTAGCGCTGCTGTCCGGAGAGAGCATCGGTGCCGACCAGTCCGATGAACAGGCCGATCGCGAGCGACAGCACTCCGCGCGGCACGGACTTGCCCATCAGCGCGCCGACCGTGACGAACGCGACCACGATCAGCGCCAGCTTGTCGGGGTTGCCGAGCGACACGGCGAAGTCGGCGAGGATCGGCGCGAGGAGCGTCAGCCCGACGGTCGCGATGGTGCCCGCGATGAACGAGCCGATGGCCGCTGTCGCCAGCGCGGCGGCGCCGCGTCCGAGCTTGGCCATCTTGTTGCCCTCGGTCTTCGACTCCGCCGGGGTGACGGCGGTGATCCGCCGCCGCATCCACCTGCTGGAGCCCCACCAGATCACGGCGCTCGTGCGCAATCAGGAGACCACGCTGCACGGTCTCAGCGAGGGCGTGATCACGGTCGACGCGCACGGGATCGTCACGCTGGCGAACGACGCCGCTGCCCGTCTGCTCGGAACGGACGCCGAGACGCTGACTGGCTCCTCCGCCGCCGACGTGCTCGGCGATGAGCTCATGGCAGTGCTGCACGACGGCGAGGATGCCGGACGACCGGTCATCGTGGGCAGCAGCGTGCTCGTGGCGCGCAGCACCGGAGCGCGCGTCGACGACGCCGCCGTTTGAGGCCACCCTGCTGCTGCGCGACCACACCGAACTGCACGACGTGGTGCGCCGGGTGGAGGCGGCGGACGCCATCATCGCGTTCCGGCAGCGCGCGAGCCTGCCCAAAGGGCTGAGTGCGGAGACGCTGGAACGGGTGTCCGCGGCGCTCGCGCAGCATCCGGACGCCTCGGCCGCCGAGCTCGGGGAGGTGCTGTCGATCTCGCGCGTGAGCGCACGACGCTACCTGGAGCACCTGGCCAGCACGGGGCGCGCGCTGCGTTCGCTGGACTACTCCACCAAGGGCAGACCGGGAACGCGCTACCGTGCGAACGAGCCGGTCGGAATCCTTGGGACCGTGTCTCAGATTGTGCGAGACTGACTCCCATAGCCGGGCGGTGTGCCTGACGCCGCACGTCGATCAAAGGGGATCCCATGTTCAGCAGCACCTACCCTGACGTCGAGATCCCCGCGATCTCGATCTACGACTACCTCTTCGGAGACCTGGACGAGGCCACGCTCGACCGCATCGCCATCGTCGACGGGCCCAGCGGCGCGGAGACGACCTACCGTCAGCTCATCGGCCAGATCGACCTCTTCGCGGGTGCGTTTGCGGCCCGCGGCGTCAGCGTCGGCACCAAGGTGGCCGTGCTCTGCCCCAACGTCCCGGCGTTCGCGACGGTGTTCCACGGCATCCTGCGGGCGGGGGCGACGGCCACCACCCTGAACTCGCTGTACACCGCCGACGAGATCGAGAACCAGCTGCGGGATGCCGAGGCGGAGTGGCTCGTGACGGTGTCGCCGCTGCTCGCCGGCGCGAAGGAGGCGGCGGCGCGCGTCGGCTTCGCCGACGACCACGTCATCGTGCTCGACGGGGCGGAGGGGCACCCGAGCCTGCGCGATCTGCTGGGCGAGGGGCATGCCGCTCCTGAGGTGTCGTTCGATCCGGCCACGCACCTCGCCGTGCTCCCCTACTCGTCCGGTACCACGGGGCGCCCGAAGGGCGTGATGCTCACCCACCGGAACCTGGTCGCCAACGTGGTGCAGTGCCAGCCGCCGGTGATCAGCGTCGACTCGTCCGACCGGCTACTGGCGGTGCTGCCGTTCTTCCACATCTACGGCATGACGGTGCTGCTCAACTTCGCGCTGCGTCAGCGCGCGGGCCTGGTCACCATGCCGAAGTTCGACCTGCCGGAGTTCCTGCGCATCATCGCCGAGCACCGCACCACCTGGGTGTTCGTGGCACCTCCGATCGCGGTCGCGCTGGCCAAGCATCCGATCGTCGACCAGTACGACCTGTCGTCGGTCAAGGTGATCTTCTCCGGCGCGGCGCCCCTGGACGGCGCGCTCGCGTCCGCGGTGTCCGACCGGCTGCACTGCCGCGTGGTGCAGGGCTACGGCATGACCGAGACCAGTCCGGCCGTGAACATCGTGCCGGCCGACCGCACCGACATGGACCCCTCCTCGATCGGCCCGCTCGTCCCGAACACCGAGGCCCGGCTCGTCGACCCGGACACGGGCGCCGACGTCGAGCCGCCGGCCTCCGGCGCGAGCGCCCCCGGTGAGCTGTGGGTGCGCGGCCCGCAGGTGATGGTGGGCTACCTGAACCGTCCGGACGCACCGCCGAGATGCTGGATGCCGAGGGCTGGCTGCACACCGGTGACATCGCCACAGTGACGGCCGACGGGATCTTCCGCATCGTCGACAGGCTCAAGGAGCTCATCAAGTACAAGGGCTATCAGGTCGCCCCGGCCGTGCTCGAGGCCGTGCTGCTGGAGCACCCGCAGATCGCGGATGCCGCGATCATCGGCGCGAACGACGCCGACGGCCAGGAGGTGCCGAAGGCGTACGTCGTGCGTCAGGCTGATGCCGACCTGTCCGCCGAGGATGTGATGGAGTTCGTCGCGGCGCACGTCGCCCCGCACGAAAAGGTGCGCATGGTGGAGTTCATCGACGTCATCCCGAAGTCCAGCTCCGGCAAGATCCTGCGCAAGGACCTGCGCGCTAGGACCTGAACGGCCCGGTCCTGGGCCGCCGAGCACGTCGAAGCGTCCCCGGACCGGGCATCCGGACGGGAAAGAGCCCGCCACTTCGGAAGGTGACGGGCTCTTTCAGCGTGCGCTGCGGCTTACTTGCCGGCCTCGACGAAGCCTGCGGCCTCGGCGGCCTCAGCGGTGCGGAACCACACCTCTGCGACGGTCGCGTCGTACCACTGGCCACCGGGCTGGTGGAACTTCATGGAGTCCTTGTTGCCCTTGATGTCGAAGCCCTCGGGAGCCGAGCCGTCCTCGAGAGGAGCGGCGGAGTCCTCGCCGAAGCCGCCGTCGACGAGAGCGGCCGGAGCGGCGGTCTCCTCAGCGGGAGCCTCCTCGACCTTCTCGGCCTTCGGGGCGGCCTTGGCGGCCGGCTTCGCAGCGGCCTTCTTCTTCGGGGTGACGGGCTCGAGGACGAGCTCGATCACGGCCATGGGCGCGTTGTCGCCCTTGCGGTTGCCGACCTTGGTGATGCGGGTGTAGCCGCCCTCACGCTCGGCGACGAGCGGCGCGATTTCATTGAAGAGGATGTGCGCGGCGTCCTTGTTGGAACGCAGCACGGTCAGCGCGCGACGGCGGGCGTGCAGGTCGCCGCGCTTGCCGAGCGTGATGAGGCGCTCAGCCAGCGGACGCAGGCGCTTCGCCTTGGTCTCGGTCGTCTTGATCGACTTGTGGGTGAAGAGCGCTGCCGCGAGGTTCGCGAGAAGAAGGCGCTCGTGTGCGGGGCCGCCTCCGAGGCGGGGACCCTTGGTGGGCTTGGGCATAATCGTCTAACTCCTGGTCGGAAAGAGGTCGGGTATCAGAAGGACTCGTCTTCGTTGCCGCTGTAGAAGTGGGCGCCGTCGAAACCGGGCACCGAATCCTTCAGCGACAGACCGAGCGAGACGAGCTTGTCGCGCACCTCGTCGACCGACTTCTGACCGAAATTGCGGATGTTCATCAGCTGCGTCTCGGAAAGGGCGACCAGCTCCGAAACGGTGTTGATGCCCTCGCGCTTGAGGCAGTTGTACGAGCGCACCGACAGATCGAGGTCCTCGATCGGCATGGAGAGCTCGCTGGAGAGGACAGCCTCGACCGGCGCGGGGCCGATCTCGATGCCCTCGGCCTCGACGTTCAGCTCGCGGGCGAGACCGAACAGCTCGGTGAGGGTCTTGGCTGCCGAAGCGACGGCGTCGCGGGGGCTGATCGCCGACTTCGTCTCGACGTCGAGGACGAGCTTGTCGAAGTCGGTGCGCTCACCGGCACGCGTGGCGTCGACGCGGTACGCGACCTTCAGGACCGGCGAGTAGATCGAGTCGACCGGGATCTGACCGGCCTCTGCGTACTCGTTGCGGTTCTGCGAGGCGGACACGTAGCCGCGGCCGCGCTCGATGGTGAGCTCGAGCTCGAAGCGAGCGGTGTCGTTGAGCGTCGCGATGACCAGGTCGGGGTTGTGCACCTCGACACCCGCCGGAGCGGAGATGTCGGCCGCGGTGACCTCGCCGGCGCCCGTCTTGCGCAGGTACGCGGTGATGGGCTCGTCGCGCTCGCTGGAGACGACCAGCTGCTTGATGTTGAGGATGATCTCGGTGACGTCCTCCTTCACACCGGGGATCGTGCTGAACTCGTGCAGCACGCCGTCGATGCGAATGGTGGTGACCGATGCGCCGGGGATCGACGACAGCAGGCTGCGGCGCAGCGCGTTGCCGATCGTGTATCCGAAACCGGGCTCCAGCGGCTCGATGACGAACCGGCTGCGGTTCTCGGAGATCTTTTCCTCGGTGAGAGTGGGACGCTGTGCGATGAGCACTATGTGTTCCTTTCGATCACATGCCCGCTATATGACATGTGTTTTGGTGAGGTCTTGAGTTGTGGAAATCTGCGGGCGACTGTGCCCTGCGGGGCCCGGAAGGGCCCCAGCAGGGCAGCAGTCATGCGAGATCAGACGCGGCGACGCTTCGGCGGACGGCAGCCGTTGTGCGCCTGCGGGGTGACGTCCTGGATGGACCCCACCTCGAGGCCGGCGGCCTGCAGCGAGCGGATCGCGGTCTCGCGGCCCGAACCCGGACCCTTCACGAAGACGTCGACCTTCTTGACGCCGTGCTCCGCAGCCTGGCGGGCAGCGGACTCGGCTGCCATGCCTGCGGCGTACGGGGTCGACTTGCGGGAGCCCTTGAAGCCCACGCCACCCGACGAAGCCCAGCTGATGACAGCGCCGGACGGGTCGGTGATCGAGACGATGGTGTTGTTGAACGTCGACTTGATGTGGGCCTGGCCCAGCGCGATGTTCTTCTTCTCCTTGCGGCGCGGCTTGCGCGCGGCGGCCTTGGGTGCAGCCATGAAAGTGTTCTCCTAATCCCTGGCCGCCGCTTAGCGGGCCTTCTTCTTGCCGGCGACGGTGCGCTTCGGCCCCTTGCGGGTACGGGCGTTGGTCTTGGTGCGCTGACCGCGGACCGGGAGGCCACGACGGTGGCGGAGGCCCTCGTAGGAGCCGATCTCGACCTTGCGGCGGATGTCTGCGGCGACCTCGCGGCGCAGGTCACCCTCCACCTTGTAGTTGCCTTCGATGTGGTCGCGGAGGGCCACGAGCTGCTCGTCGGTGAGGTCCTTGACGCGGATCGACTCGTCGATCTCGGTCGCCTTGAGGATCTCGACGGAGCGGGTACGGCCGATGCCGTAGATGTAGGTGAGGGCGATCACCACGCGCTTGTCGCGCGGGATGTCAACGCCGGCAAGACGTGCCATGCGGTTCTCCTGGAGTGTTGTGGAGGTGTGGAGCAGCATCCGTTCCCGGGCCTCCGTCCCGGGGTGTCCGCCTCCGTCGCACCGAGGGTGCGATCCGAGGCATCCGATGCTGCCTGTTGTTCGATATTGAGTTGTTCAGCTGCCGGGCCGGGTGCCGGGGCATCCGACCCGACCCCTGCTCAGCCCTGGCGCTGCTTGTGGCGCGGGTTGCTCTTGCAGATCACCATGACGCGACCGTGACGACGGATCACGCGGCAGTGGTCGCAGATGGGCTTGACGCTGGGGTTGACCTTCATGATGTTTCCTGTTCGCTGTCTTCACCGTGCGGGCGCGAGCGCCCGGGGTGTTACTTCTCGACCGATCAGCGGTAGCGGTAGACGATGCGGCCGCGGGTCAGGTCGTAGGGCGAGAGCTCCACGACCACGCGGTCCTCGGGGATGATGCGGATGTAGTTCTGCCGCATCTTTCCGGAGATCGTCGCCAGAACCTTGTGTCCGTTGGTGAGCTCAACGCGGAACATCGCGTTGGGCAGAGCCTCGGATACAACGCCCTCGATCTCGATGACACCGTCTTTCTTAGCCATAGCCTCGCTGACGCTTCTGCAGATCGGTCGATCTGCGGTGGATGGGTGATGGTTGGTGGGCCTCATCCGGACACGCCGGAACAAGGCGCAAGGCACCAAGGATCAATACTAGCCGACACGCCCGCCTCCGGCAAATGCGGGGACGGGCGTGCGGGATGTGCAGATGCTCAGCTGATCAGTGCGATGA
>NZ_MKRT01000032.1:6472-11049 GCF_001897945.1 Microbacterium sp. 69-10 | reverse complement strand
TTCGCGAAGAGCAGCTTGGCGTATGCGAGGTACTTGTCCGGCTGCTCGGACGCGACGCACACCGCCGCAGCTGCGGAGCGGGAGGAGTACTCGGTGCCCTGCGAGTAGCGATCCAGGATCGCGATGGGGTGGTAGTTGAGCGTGATCTTGCCGCTCTCGGCCGCCTTCTCCAGCTCGGGGCCGAACTGCTGCTCGAAGCTGTTGCAGACCGGGCACTGGAAGTCGACGAAGATGTCGACCGTGTCCTTGCCGTCTCCGAACGAGATGGCACCGGTGTCGGCGTTGAAGGACTTCGAGCTGGACGGCGCGGGCCCGGCATCCGTGGCACGGTAGTTCATCCACACGACGACAGCGCCGAGTGCGATCAGCACGACGACGACCGCGGCTGAGATGCCGATGACGAACCAGTTGGGCTTGCTCTGTGTCTGGGCCATGACAGTCCGATCTTTCTGCAGAGAAGTTGACACCCTATTGTGCCGTGCCCACGCTATGCCTCCCCTGTGCCTCTCTCCCACACGCCCCACCCCTCACCCCCACCCCGCGTCGAGAAACCACATTCAGCATGAGAAACCCGTGCAGGCGTGATGTCTCATGCGAGAAGTGGTTTTTGACGGATGAGGTTCTCCCTGCACACTGCAACGAAAGCAGCGAAGTCTCCACACCCACTGGGGTCGGCGCCATGGACGGCATGGGGGCGCGGCATGCTCAGAAGGCATGACGATCATGTTCGCCCAACGTGCTGTCACCCGTGCGCCGCTGCCCTTCGTGACGATTAAGGAGGGCAGGATGCTGGGCATCCGCCTCTCGTCTCCGGAGTACCTTCGCGTGCGATCCGGCATATACGTGAATCGTGCCCAGTACGTGGCGCTTCCTTCGTGGAAGCGATACGCGGTGCGAGTCCATGCATTCGTCCGCAAACACCCCGACGCCGTGCTGTGCCTGGAATCCGCCGCCGTAATCCTGGGCATCCCGTACTTCAACGAACCGAAGGACATCCACGTCTACGACCCCGAACGCGCCGCATCACGGCGGTTCGGAGACGTCGTCGTCCACACGAGCGACGATCCACGAATGGTCGGGAGTGCCGGCAGCATCCTGACGACCTCGCCGATGGACACCGCCGTCGATCTGATCCGGATGCTTCCGCCGGCTCAGGGGCTGGCAGTGGCGGATGCCGCAATCGCACCCGCACAGGGCGGTTTTTCCGATCTTGCTGAACTGAGGGCTCTCTCCGAGGCCCAGCGCAATCGGCGGGGACGTGCTCGACTGCGATGGGTGTGGTCGCATGCGGATGCGCGCGCTGAGTCGCCTGCGGAGAGCGTGAGCCGCGCTGTCATCGGTTGGTGCGGATTCGAGCATCCGGAGTTGCAGCGCGAGTTCGAGTACGAAGGCGCACGCGATCGGGTTGATTTCCTCTTCCCGTCGACCGGAGCTATCGGCGAAGCCGATGGCTGGGGCAAATACGAACTCGACGATCCGAACAAAGCCGCACAGCATCTCCGCGACGAGAAACGTCGGGAAGACAGACTGCGACGCCACGGGCATCCGTTCTCCCGCTGGGATCTCGCGGATGCCTGGCGCGTCAATCCGCTCGCGAACGCGTTGCGGGCAGCCCGTGTCCCCATCGTCCGCCCACGCGAACACGCGTTCCTCACCACGATCTCGCAGCGTCCGCGTGAGAAGCACCCCCAGCATCCGTGAGAAACCAGAACTCGCATGAGAAACACGCGCAGACGTGGTTTCTCTTGCGGGAAGTGGTTTCTCGCGGGAAGAGGCCGCGGCATGCGTGGGCGCAGGGCCGCGGCGTGCCGGAGGCGGCGCTACGGGATCGGGACGGGGGTGACGCCGAACGGGGCGAGACCTGCGGCGCCGCCGTCGGGCGACGTCAGCACCCAGATGCCGCTCTCGTGCCTGGCGACGCTGTGCTCCCAGTGCGAGCCGTCGGAGCCGTCGATCGTGGACACGGTCCAGTCGTCGTCCTCGACGAACGTCTCCTCGCCGCCGGCGGTGACCATCGGCTCGATGGCCAGCACGAGACCCGGACGGATCTCGGCACCGGCGTCGGGCGTGCGGTAGTTGAACACACTCGGGGACTCGTGCATCTTGCGTCCGATGCCGTGGCCCACGTACTCGCGCAGGATGCCGTAGGTCTCCCCCGACACCGCAGAAGGACCCTGAGCCTCGATGTACTCCTGGATGGCTGCGCCGATCTCCCCGATGTGCGAGGCGGATGCCATCGCCGCGATGCCGGCCCACATGGATCCCTCGGTGACACGGGAGAGCTCCTCCCGGCGCGCGACGAGGTCCGGCCGACCGGGATCGGGCACCACGAACGTCACGGCGCTGTCGCCGTTCCACCCCTGGTACTGCGCGCCGCAGTCGACGGAGACGATGTCGCCGGGCTGCAGCACCAGCTCACCGGGGATGCCGTGCACGACCTGCTCGTTGACCGAGATGCAGGTCGTGTGCCGGTAGCCCCGCACCAGCTTGAAGTTCGACTCTGCGCCGCGGTCGGCGATCAGACGGTCGGCGACCGCATCCAGCTCGGCCGTGCTGACGCCCGCGCGCACCAGCGGGCGCACGGCCTCCAGCGCGGCGGCCGTGATCAGACCGGGCTCGACCATCGAGCGCAGCTGCGCCGGGGTCTTGTAGATCGACTTGCGGAACATCGTCATGCGAACCCGGCTCAGACGAGCTGGCCGATGCCGCGGGCGCTGAGCGCCGCGGAGATCCGCGCGGTGATCTCGTCGAGCGAGCCCACGCCGTCGATGCGATCGACGATGCCGCGCTGCTCGTACACCGAGATGATCGGAGCCGTCTCGTGCTCGTAGATGTCCAGACGGTGCGCGATCGCCTCGTCGGTGTCGTCCGAGCGGCCCTGCTCCACCGCGCGCAGCCGCAGGCGGGTGAGGCTCTCCTCGCGCGGGACGTCGAGCAGGATGACGGCGGCGAGTGCAGCATCCGACTCCGCAAGGAACGCGTCCAGGTGAGCCACCTGCGTCGTGTTGCGCGGGTATCCGTCGAGCAGGAACCCGTCGGCGGCATCCTCCTGCGACAGGCGGTCGCGCACGATCTCGCTGGTCAGCTCATCCGGCACCAGGTCGCCGGCCTCGAGGATCGCGGTGACCTGCTGCCCGAGCTCCGTGCCGGCCTTGATGTTGGCGCGGAAGATGTCGCCCGTGGACACGACCGGGATGTTCAGCGCCTCGGCGACGCGGACGCCCTGCGTGCCCTTGCCCGAGCCCTGCGGGCCGACGATCAGGAGTCGTGCGGATGTCGTCATCGGAGGAGCCCTTCGTAATGGCGCTGCTGCAGCTGCGCGTCGATCTGCTTCACGGTCTCCAGTCCGACACCGACGATGATCAGGATCGACGCGCCGCCGAACGGGAAGTTCTGGTTCGCCTGCACGGTGGCCAGCGCGATGAGCGGGATCAGCGCGACGATGCCGAGGTACAGGGAGCCGGGGAACGTGATGCGGGTGATCACGTAGTCCAGGTACTCCGCCGTGGGACGGCCGGCGCGGATGCCGGGGATGAATCCGCCGTACTTCTTCATGTTGTCCGCGACCTCGACCGGGTTGAAGGTGATGGCCACGTAGAAGTAGGTGAAGGCGATGATCAGCAGGAAGTAGATGAGCATGTACAGCGGCTGATCGCCCGAGACGAGGTACGTCATGATCCAGGTCACCCAGGCGGCCGGCTCGCTGCCGTCGGTCGGGGTGTTGAACTGCGCGATCAGCATCGGCAGGCACAGCAGCGACGAGGCGAAGATGATCGGGATCACACCCGCCATGTTCACCTTGATCGGGATGTAGGTGTTCGTGCCGCCGTAGGTGCGGCGGCCCACCATCCGCTTGGCGTACTGCACCGGGACACGACGCTGCGACTGCTCGACGAACACCACCAGCGTCATCACGACCAGGCCGACCACGAGGACGAGCAGGAAGGTCTCGAAGCCCTTGGCCTCGGCGATGGCCCACATCGAGCTCGGGAAGGTCGCGGCGATCGAAGTGAAGATCAGCACGGACATGCCGTTGCCGATGCCCTTCTCGGTGACCAGCTCGGCCATCCACATGATCAGGCCGGTGCCTGCGGTCAGGGCGATGATGATGAGCATCTGCGCCCACCACACGTCGTTCGTGAGCAGCTTCTGGCAGGCTGCGTCTCCGGCCTGGCCGAAGAGCTGCCCGCTGCGGGTCACGGTGACCAGGGTCGCGGACTGCAGCAGTGCGAGTGCGATCGTGAGGTACCGGGTGTACTGGGTCAGCTTGGTCTGGCCCGCCTGGCCCTCCTGGTGGAGGGTCTCGAAGTGCGGGATGACCACGCGCAGCAGCTGCACGATGATCGTCGCGGTGATGTAGGGCATGACGCCCAGCGCGAAGATCGAGAGCTTCAGCAGCGCGCCGCCGGAGAAGAGGTTGACCAGCCCGAGGAGTCCCTCGGTGCCGGCGCTGGCGGCGAGGCACTGCTCGACGTTCGGGAAGTGAACGAACGGAGCCGGCACATTCGAGCCCATGCGGTACAGGGCGATGATGCCGATGGTGAAAAGGATCTTCGCACGCAGATCGGGCGTGCGGA
>NZ_MKRT01000032.1:0-6338 GCF_001897945.1 Microbacterium sp. 69-10 | reverse complement strand
AGCTGAATGCTCAGTTGACCGAACCGCCGGCGGCGACGATCTTCTGCTCGGCGCTGCCGGACACCTTGTCGACCGACACGGTGAGCTTGACCGAGATGTCGCCGTCGCCGAGGACCTTGACCTTCTCGTTCTTGCGCACGGCGCCCTTTGCGACCAGGTCGCTGACGGTGACGTCGCCACCCTTCGGGTACAGCTCCGCGAGCTTGGCCAGGTTCACGACCTGGTACTCGACGCGGAACGGGTTCTTGAACCCGCGCAGCTTCGGGGTGCGCATGTGCAGCGGCATCTGCCCACCCTCGAAGCCGACCCGCACGGTGTTGCGGGCCTTGGTGCCCTTGGTGCCGCGACCGGCGGTCTTGCCCTTGGAGCCCTCACCGCGACCCACACGGGTCTTCGGGGTGTTGGCGCCGGGGACCGGACGCAGGTGGTGGACCTTCAGGACGGCGGGACGCGAGACCTCGGCCTCGGCGTCCTTCTTGGCCGGTGCCTTCTTGGCGGCGGCCTTGGCCGGAGCGGCCTTGGCAGCAGCCGGCTTGGCGGCGGCCTTCTTCGGAGCGGCCTTGGGGGCCTTCTCCTCGACGGCTTCGTTCTTCTCAGCCATTAGTCGATCTCCTCAACCTTGACGAGGTGAGCGACGGCGCGGACGTAACCGCGGGTCTGGGCGTCGTCGGGACGGACGACAGAGTCGCCGATCCGCTTGAGACCCAGCGAACGCAGCGTGTCGCGCTGGTTCTGCTTCTCGCTCACCTTGGACTTGATCTGCGTGACCTTGAGGCGCTCGGCCATCAGGCACCTACCTTCTGCGCGGCGGCGGCAGCAGCGGCCTTCGCCTCGTTGCGGATGATGATCTGCGGCACGACGGCGTCGTACTCGAGACCACGGCGAGCCACGACGGCGCGGGGCTCCTCGAGCGACTGCAGAGCCTCGACGGTCGCGTGCACGATGTTGATCGTGTTCGACGAACCGAGGGACTTCGACAGGACGTCGTGGATACCGGCGCACTCGAGCACGGCGCGGACCGGACCACCGGCGATGACACCGGTACCGGCAGCGGCCGGACGCAGCAGCACCACACCGGCAGCGGCCTCGCCCTGCACGGGGTGCGGGATGGTCGAGCCGACGCGCGGGACGCGGAAGAAGTTGCGCTTGGCCTCTTCGACACCCTTCGAGATCGCCAGGGGGACCTCGCGGGCCTTGCCGTAGCCGACGCCCACCAGGCCGTTGCCGTCACCGACGACCACGAGAGCGGTGAAGCTGAAGCGACGACCACCCTTCACGACCTTCGAGACGCGGTTGATGGTGACGACGCGCTCCAGGAACTGGTTGTCGCCACGGTCGCGCGAGTTGCGGTCGCGGCTCTGACCGCGGTCGCGGCCTCCACGACGGCCGTCGCGCTGCTCGCGCTGCGGCTCGCTCTGGGCCTGGCCCTCGGCAGCAGGCTGCTCGGTGGTCACTTCGTTCTCCTTGTTGTCACTCACAGTGCAAGCCCCCCTTCACGGGCGCCATCGGCGATGGCCGCGACACGACCGGCGTAGCGGTTGCCGCCGCGGTCGAACACAGCCTCGGTGAAGCCGGCTGCCTTGGCGCGCTCGGCGAGCAGCTCGCCCACCTTGCGGGCCTTGGCGGTCTTGTCACCGTCGAAGGAGCGCAGGTCGGTCTCGAGCGTGGAAGCGGATGCCACGGTGTGGCCCTTGCTGTCGTCGACGAGCTGCACGAACACGTGGCGCGCGGAGCGGTTGACGACCAGACGCGGGCGGACGTCGGTACCGACGATCTTCTTGCGAAGACGCAGGTGACGACGCGCGCGGGCGGCGGACTTGGACTTGACAGCCATGGTTACTTACCAGCCTTTCCGGCCTTGCGACGCACGACCTCGCCGGCGTAACGCACGCCCTTGCCCTTGTACGGCTCGGGCTTGCGGATCTTGCGGATGTTCGCAGCTGCCTCACCGACAGCCTGCTTGCTGATCCCGCTGACGGTCAGCTTGTTCGTGCCCTCGACCGTCAGGGTGATGCCGGCGGGCGGGTCGATCAGGACCGGGTGCGAGAAGCCGAGGGCGAACTCGACCGAGTTGCCCTTCTGCTGCACGCGGTAACCGGTGCCGACGACCTCGAGGCCCTTGGTGTAGCCCTGGGTCACGCCGATGATGTCGTTGCTGATGAGCGTGCGGGTCAGGCCGTGAAGCGACCGGGACGCGCGCTCGTCGTCGGGGCGGGTGACCAGAACCTGGTTCTCCTGCACCTCGACCTGGATGGGAGAGGCGACCGTGAGGGTGAGCTCACCCTTGGGGCCCTTCACCGCGACCTCACGGCCGTCGACCGAAACGGTCACGCCCGCGGGGATCTCGATGGGAAGTCGTCCGATACGAGACATGTCAGATCACCACACGTAGGCGAGAACTTCTCCGCCCACGCCCTTCTGCTCTGCCTGACGGTCCGTGAGGAGACCGGAGGAGGTGGACAGGATGGCAACACCCAGGCCGCCGAGGACCTTGGGCAGCTCGGTCGACTTCGCGTAGACGCGGAGACCGGGCTTCGACACGCGCTTGATGCCGGCGATGGAGCGCTCACGGTTGGGACCGTACTTGAGCGACAGGGTGAGGCTGCTGCCGACGCGGGCGTCGGTCACCTCGAAGCCGGCGATGTAGCCCTCCTTCTGGAGGATCTCGGCGATGTTCGTCTTGAGCTTGCTCGACGGCATGGTCACGGAGTCGTGGTGCGCCGAGTTCGCGTTGCGCAGACGGGTCAGCATGTCTGCGACCGGGTCTGTCATTGTCATGGTGATTTCCTTCGTTCATGAGGTTCCGGCTGCCGTTACACGACAGACGGCCTGCTATGAGCACAGTGTCCGAGCGGACACACAATCTTCAATTGTACGGGACGCGGGGAGGGATGCCGTTCAGCACCCCTCCCCGCCTCTCCGCTTACGCCGCGGCGTCGGCCGACTTGAACGGGAAGCCGAGCGCCTTCAGCAGCGCGCGACCCTCGTCGTCCGTCTTGGCCGTGGTGACCACGGTGATGTCGAAACCGCGGACGCGGTCGATCTTGTCCTGATCGATCTCGTGGAACACGCTCTGCTCCTGGAGACCGAAGGTGTAGTTGCCGTTGCCGTCGAACTGCTCACCCGACAGACCGCGGAAGTCGCGGATGCGGGGCAGAGCGAGGTTCACCAGGCGGTCCAGGAACTCCCACGCGCGGTCACCGCGGAGGGTGACGTGCGCGCCGATGGCCTGGCCCTCGCGCAGCTTGAACTGCGCGATCGACTTGCGAGCCTTGGTGACGATGGGCTTCTGACCGGTGATCCGGGTGAGGTCCTCGACCGCACCATCGATCACCTTGCTGTCGCGAGCCGCCTCGCCGACACCGGTGTTGACGACCACCTTGACCAGGCCGGGGATCTGCATGACGTTGGCGTAGCCGAACTGCTCCTGCAGAGCCTTCTTGATCTCGGTGTTGTACTTGGCCTTCAGGCGGGGCTGCACCTTGACAGCCTCCGCAGCCTCAGTCGCTGCCATCAGAGGTCCTTACCTGACTTCTTCGCGTAGCGCACGCGGACCGTGCGCTTCACGCCGTCCTTGACCTGCTCCTCGACCCGGTGGCCGACGCGGGTCGGCTGCTTGGTCGAGGGGTCGACGACGGCGACGTTGGAGATGTGGATCGGGGCCTCGACGGTCTCGATCCCACCCGTCTTGGTGCCGCGCTGGGTCTGGCCGACACGGGTGTGCTTGGTGACGTAGTTCACGCCCTCCACCACGACGCGGTTCTGCTCGACGAGGACCTCGAGGACCTTGCCCTGCTTGCCGCGGTCGCCGCCCTTGTCCTGCTTGCGACCGGTGATGACCTGAACCAGGTCGCCCTTCTTGATGTTCGCCATGATCAGATGACCTCCGGGGCGAGCGAGACGATCTTCATGAACTTCTTGTCGCGAAGCTCACGACCGACCGGTCCGAAGATGCGGGTGCCGCGGGGCTCCCCGTCGTTCTTCAGGATGACGGCGGCGTTCTCGTCGAACTTGATGTACGAGCCGTCGGGACGGCGCGTGGACTTGACGGTGCGGACGATGACGGCCTTGACCACATCGCCCTTCTTGACGTTTCCACCGGGGATCGCGTCCTTGACCGTCGCGACGATGGTGTCGCCCAGGCCCGCGTAACGACGGCTGGAACCGCCGAGAACACGGATGGTGAGCAGCTCCTTCGCGCCGGTGTTGTCGGCGACCTTGAGGCGGGACTCGGTCTGAATCACTTTGCCTTCTCCAGGATCTCCACCAGACGCCAGCGCTTGGTGGCGCTCAGCGGGCGGGTCTCGTTGATGAGGACCAGGTCGCCGATGCCGGCGCTGTTGGTCTCGTCGTGGGCCTTGACCTTCGAGGTCTGGCGGATGACCTTGCCGTAAAGCGGGTGCTTCACGCGGTCCTCGACCTCGACCACGATGGTCTTGTCCATCTTGTCGCTGACCACGTAGCCACGGCGGGCCTTGCGGTAACCACGGGCGTCGGCGTCGCGCACGTCGTGCGCGGCGTGCTCAACGGCCTCAGCAGCCTTCTTCTCAGCCATTACTCGGCCTCCTCCTTCGGCGCGTCGGCCTCTTCAGCCTTCTTCGCCTTCGCCTTGGACGCCTTCTTGGCCGGAGCCTCGACCGGAGCGGGCGTCGCACGGATGCCCAGCTCGCGCTCGCGGATCACGGTGTACAGGCGCGCGATGTCGCGCTTGACGGCGCGGATGCGGCCGTGGCTCTCCAGCTGGCCGGTGGCCGACTGGAAACGGAGGTTGAACAGCTCCTCCTTGGCCTTGCGCAGCTCCTCGACGAGGCGCTGGTCTTCGAACGTGTCGAGCTCGGCAGGTGCGAGCTCCTTGGTGCCGATCGCCATTACGCGTCGCCCTCCTCGCGCTTGATGATGCGTGCCTTGAGCGGCAGCTTGTGAATGGCCCGGGTGAGGGCTTCGCGTGCGAGCTCCTCGTTCACGCCCGCGACCTCGAAGAGGACACGGCCCGGCTTGACGTTGGCGACCCACCACTCGGGGGAACCCTTACCGGAACCCATGCGGGTCTCGGCAGGCTTCTTGGTGAGGGGACGGTCGGGGTAGATGTTGATCCACACCTTTCCACCGCGTTTGATGTGACGCGTCATGGCGATACGAGCGGACTCGATCTGACGGTTGGTCACGTAAGCGGGAGTCAGAGCCTGGATGCCGAACTCGCCGAAGGAGACCTTCGTGCCGCCGGTCGCCTGGCCCGAACGCTTCGGGTGGTGCTGCTTGCGGTACTTGACCTTGCGAGGGATGAGCATTATGCCGACGCTCCTTCTGCGACAGGCGCCTCGTTGCGAGGCGCGCGACGACGGTCGCCACGCTCGCGCTGCGGCTTCATGTTGGCCTGCTCGCGTGCGAGTTCCTTGTTGGTGAGGTCGCCCTTGTAGATCCAGACCTTCACGCCGATGCGGCCGAAGGTGGTCTTGGCCTCGTAGAAGCCGTAGTCGATGTTCGCGCGCAGCGTGTGCAGCGGCACACGACCCTCGCGGTAGAACTCGGAGCGGCTCATCTCCGCGCCGCCGAGGCGGCCGGAGACCTGGATGCGGATGCCCTTGGCGCCGGCGCGCTGCGCGCCCTGCAGACCCTTGCGCATCGCACGACGGAACGCCACGCGAGCAGACAGCTGCTCGGCGATGCCCTGCGCGACGAGCTGAGCGTCGGCCTCGGGGTTCTTGACCTCGAGGATGTTCAGCTGGATCTGCTTGCCGGTGAGCTTCTCGAGGTCACCGCGGATGCGCTCGGCCTCGGCGCCGCGGCGGCCGATGACGATGCCCGGACGTGCGGTGTGGATGTCCACACGCACGCGGTCGCGGGTGCGCTCGATCTCGATGCCCGAGACGCCGGCGCGGTCGAGCTGCGTCTGCAGCAGGCGACGGATCTTGATGTCCTCGGCGACGTAGTCGGCGTAACGCTGGCCGGGCTTCGTCGAGTCCGAGAACCAGCGAGACACGTGGTCCGTGGTGATGCCGAGGCGGAAGCCGTACGGGTTGACTTTCTGGCCCATTACTTGCTCGCCTTCTTCGTCTTGGCCGCCGGAGCCGCGTCAGCGACCTCGGGGGTGGCCAGCACGACCGTGATGTGGCTCGTGCGCTTCTTGATCTGGAAAGCGCGACCCTGAGCGCGGGGCTGGAAACGCTTGAGCGTCGTGCCCTCGTCGACGTACGCGTTCTTCACGTACAGGTCCTGCTCGTCCAGGTACTCGCCGTCGCGATCTGCCTTGACCTGTGCGTTCGCGATCGCAGCGTGCACGAGCTTGTAGATCGGCTCGCTTGCGCCCTGCGGGGCGAACTTGAGGATGGCCAGTGCTT
>NZ_MKRT01000031.1:80704-82921 GCF_001897945.1 Microbacterium sp. 69-10 | reverse complement strand
CACATCGCGAGAGGAGTCCGACATGACCGACCCCGAGATCCACACCTGGTGGCCGCTGCTGTCCGCGGAGGCGAAGCACGCGCTGGAGGCCCTGGATGGCGAGATCATCCCCGACCTCGTGCGGGACGAGGTGGAGGCCCTGACCGGCGTCCGGATGCCGCGCGAGGAGCGGCTCACGATGCGCGACTGGGACTTCATCCGCACCCAGCGGGAGGCGGTCGACTGACGGCCCCGAGCCTCAGCCGTTGCGCACCTCCCAGCCGCGGTCGTCCTCGTCCTGCTCGCCGGCCCGCTGGGCCGCGTAGTCCGGACGCTGCGGCTGCGGCGGCTGATCGGAGAGCTCGCCGCCCTCACGGCCGCCCCAGGGGCGGCCGTGATCCGCGTACTCCTCGCGCATGAACACCAGCGACCAGCCGGCCACCGTGAAGCGCGCGCCTGTGCGGAGGATCTCCGTGCGGGTGTCGTCCTCGGACCAGGCGTTCATCTCGCCCTCGCCGTGCATCGTCAGCACGTACTCGTCGCGGTCGTCGTGGACGATGGTCGCGTGCACCGGATCGGCCCCGTCGAGCACGAGCTCGCAGTCGGGCGCCGAGCCGATCCGCGTCTCATCCGCCGACAGTGGGAAGACGTTCCGGTCGTCCGCCCGGGAGACCAGCAGGTGCGGATCGCCCGACCCCCATGCGGCGTGGGTGATGGTGGCATCGGCCGGGCGCCGGCTCATGTCCTTCGCCATCGCCTCGGTGTCGGCGTGCGTGCCCGGTTCGTTCTCCGTCGCGTCCATGCCTGCATCCATGTCAGTCTCCTTCTCCGTGCGATCTGCTCAGCGCGTGATCTGCTCGACGGTCTCGCCGGTGTGCTGCGGGGCGAGGCTGCGTGCGATGTCGGCCTCGGCGACCATGCCCACCAGCACGTGATCGTCGAGCACCGGGATGCGGCGCACCTGGTGCTTCTGCATGAGTTCGAGCACCGCACTCACCCCGTCTTCGGCGTCCACGAGCAGCGGGGTCCCCTCGGCGAGCGCACCCGCGCGCGTGTCGGCGGGGGAACGGCCGTTCGCGATCGCCTTGACGACGATGTCGCGGTCGGTCAGCATGCCCTTCAGCTTGCCGTTCTCCCCGCAGATGGGCAGCGAGCCGATGTCCAGATCGGCCATCAGGCGGGCCGCGGTCTCCAGCGAGTCGTTCTCGCCGATGCAGCGGGCCCCCGGCGTCATGATGTCCTTCACCAGGACCTCCGTCGTCAGCGTCATGATCTCTTCCTCTCCTGGTGCTCGGAAGAGCGACGATACGGAGTGGTCCCCGGGCTGCTGAGGGGGTTGACAGGCCGCATCGCCGGCGTCAAGGGGCTGGGCATCCGAGCCGTCGTGACGACAGCATCGGGCCAGTCGTATCGTCTCGACCGGAGGAGGACCGGATGGAACAGGTGGACAGGGGCCAGTCGGCCGGACGTGGCCCGGCTGTGGTGTTCTGGACGTGGATGACGGTGACTTTCGGGGGTCTCGCGGTGATGTTCGCGATCATCATCGGAGGTCGATGACCATGCGGCGGATGCTGCGCGACAACGCGCTGGGACTGTTCTTCCTGCTGCTGTTCCTGCTGGCGCTCGGCGGCCAGGCCGTCGCCGGGTACTTCCGGCAGGTGGAGGAGATGACGGAGCACGGACGAATGCCCGCCGACTTCTTCGGGTTCGTGCTCTCGCCCGACTTCGTGGTGGACGTGGCGGAGAACTGGCAGTCGGAGTTCCTGCAGTTCTTCCTGTTCATCGGCGCGACCATCTGGCTCGTGCAGCGCGGATCGCCGGAGTCGAAGAATCCGGGCGACGAAGGGCCGGAGAGCGACGAGGATCAGCTGGTCGGGCGGTATGCGCCCGACGGCGCACCGCGCTGGGCGCGGGCGTCCGGCTGGCGCCGGGTCGTGTACGGCAACTCCCTGCTGATTGTGATGGGCACGGTGTTCGCTCTGTCCTGGCTGGCGCAGTCGCTCGGCGGCACGATCGTCGCCGGGGAGGAGGCCGCCATGCACGGGGTGCCCGCGCCGACCTGGGCCGAGTACGTCGTCTCGGCCGACTTCTGGGATCGGACCCTGCAGAACTGGCAGTCCGAGTTCCTCGCGGTCGGCACGATGGTCGCGTTCTCGATCTACCTCCGCCAGCGCGGCTCGGCCGAGTCCAAGCCGGTCGGCACACCGCACGCGGTGTCGGCGGTGGAGTCGGAGTGAC
>NZ_MKRT01000031.1:70145-80640 GCF_001897945.1 Microbacterium sp. 69-10 | reverse complement strand
ATCAGCACGAACACCCAGCCGCCCGGGACGTGCAGCAGGGGCATGTCCTTGAAGTTCATGCCGTACACGCCGGCGACCACGGTCGGCAGCGCGAGCAGCGCCGCCACCGCCGCGATGGTGCGCATGTCGCGGTTCTGACGCGACGACACGTTGCTCTCATGGCTGGAGACCACCGCATCCAGGGCCATGCGTTGGGTGGCGAGCAGGTCGGCGAGCGCCGCCAGATCGCTGCGCATGTGCCGGAAGTACTGATACAGCGCCGGATCGTCCCGGAGCAGCTCGTCCAGGGATTCGGCGTTCGTCTCGAATCCCCGACGGAGCGCGGATGCCGCGCGGTCCAGGTGCCCGATGCGCCTGCGCAACCGGTAGATGCGCTCGTAGTCCTCGTCGACGGCGGGATCGAACACCTCGGTCTCGACCTCGTCGAGCTCGTTCTCGATCGACGCCACCGTGGCCTCGTATGAGCGCACGACCGCCGCAAGGGTGCGGTACGCAGCCCCCAGAGGGGTGGCCCCGCTGGGATGCTCGCGTTCGACCAGCGGGCGCAGCGGCCTGGCCGGTCCGTCGCCGTCCCACTGCGCGGTCAGCAGCCAGGAGTCGCCCGCGAGGATGACCACCTCGCCCGGCTTGCTGGTCACCTTGTCGGGATCCAGATCCCAGGCGATCACGATCAGCTGCCCGTCCAGCACTTCGAGTCGAGGTGGGCGTCCGCGCCCGAGCGACTCCTCGAAGAGTGCCGAATGCGCCGACAGGCGCCTCACCCCGGCGAGCACGTCGCGCTCATTGCGATCGACGAACTCGACCCAGGTGAAGGCGCCGTCGGCAGCCTTCGGCGGGGGCGCTTCCGCCATGTGACTCAGGCTGCGTTGCGACCGGAGATCGCCCTGATCAGCCAGGCGATCACCGCCAGCGCGAGCAGCACGAGCCCGACCCAGAGCAGGAAGTTCAGCGACTGCACGAGGCCGCCGGTGATGGCGAGGATGATCGCGACCACCGCGATGATGATGAACAGCAGGTTCATGACGATCCCTTCGTCCGGCGGGGCGGAGGTGCCCCGGCTGATGCCACGGTACGAAGGGGCCGGATTCTCGAACAGGGGGTTGACGGCGGGGCTGCGGACCTGCCAGCGCGGTGTCTACTCCGGCGACGCCATGTCCTCGGGGACCATGGTGATCCCGCCGCTCGTGTTGGCGGAGTGCGCCATCGCGGTGATCCATTCGGCGTGCAGCTCCGGGGGCTCCGGGGTTTCGAAGACGAACCGCAGCGGAATGGACGGATGCAGCCAGATGGTCGAGCGGCCGGGCGCCGCGCCGTCGGGGTGCTTCCACGAGAGCGTGAAGCTCTCGTTGCGCCGGAGCTTCGTCGCGATGACGACCTTGAGATGCGCGAGCGCCCGGTCCTCGATCTCGATGGGGTCGGACGTCCCGTCGTAGTAGAGCAGTCCCATATCGCCTAACGTAGACCCCGAATCTGGAATGCGTCAGTCCGCGTCCAGCGCACGGAGGCAGCACATGGGCAAGTTCGTATACGAGAACGGCGTCAAGACGGAGATCGAGGACCGAGCTCTGATGCACCTGCAGCTCGTCATCACCGCCAAGCTCCGACGCGGCGAGCCGTTCCCATTCAGCTGGCGCGAGGACGTGAGCGTCGGCGGCGGCCGCACCACGGTGTGGATGCACCCCGGCAGCTCGCTCGTGTTCAAGTACTACGGCAGCCGGCAGCCGTCGATCAATCGGGGCTGGACGGAAGCGCTCGCCTTCACCGCCAACTCGCCCGGAGGCCTCTACCTCGTGCCCGAGCCGCCGGACGCCGGGGACGGCGGAGGGGCTGGCGAAGAGCTGCAGGCGGCACAGCCGGAGCAGTGATCGGCTGAAGCGATCCTGCCGGCTTCGCCCGGCCTACGGCTTCCGCTGGCTCCTGTGGGGGAGCCCGCCCTCGGGGTGAGCGTCCTCGCCGATCGGCTTCGGCTCCTCGGCGCGGTGCTCGCGGTTCGGCTCGGCCTCGTCCTCGGCACCGGTGTCCACCCGGGTCTCGTCCTCCGCGGGAGTGCCTGCGCCCTCCTCATGCTCGGAGTCGTCCTCCGCATGCTGCGGCTGCACGTGCTCGGGCATCATGCCCTGATCGATGCCGCTCATCGCGTCTCCTTCCTCGTGACTGTCGCGCCCACTGTGCATCGGCCTCCGCGGTGCCGAATGCCCGTTGACATGTCTGTCGCGCGCGCGTAGGAGAACCGGCTCGGGTGTCAACCCCCTGGCTCCGGATGCGGGCCCATGACAGCGTCGACGCCACACAGACCGGAGAGGATCGACGATGAGCGACAGCACCAAGGATCCGCGCGACGCGCACAGGGACGAGCCGATGCCTCCGCAGCGACAGGACCAGCCCGGCAAGACCGACCAGACCGAACCGGAGCCGGACCATGGCGAGTCCAGCTATGTCGGCCACGGCCGTCTGAACGGGCGGAAGGCACTGATCACGGGTGGTGACTCCGGCATCGGCCGAGCCGTCGCCATCGCCTTCGCCCGCGAGGGCGCTGACGTCGCGCTCGTGCACCTGCCGGAGGAGCAGGACGACGCCGACAGCACCGTGGACCTGATCCGCCAGGAGGACCGCACCGGGCTCAGCATCCCTGGGGACCTCCGTGACGAGGAGTTCGCGACGGATGCCGTGCGAAGGGCCCGCGACGAGCTGGAAGGCCTCGACATCGTTGTCCTGAACGCCGCGTACCAGCACGACATCGATAGCTTCGACGCGCTGCGGACCGAGGACATGCGCCGGGTGTTCGACACGAACCTGTTGGGCACGCTCTTCACCGCCCGCGCCGCGTACCCCGACCTCGAGCCGGGCGCCGCCATCATCGTGACGGCCTCGATCCAGGCGTACCAGCCCTCCCCGGGACTGATCGACTACGCCATGACGAAGGCCGCGCAGGTGGCGTTCGTCAAGGCGCTCGCCGAGGAGGCGGGCGAGCGCGGCATCCGCGTCAATGCCGTGGCGCCCGGGCCGATCTGGACTCCGCTGATTCCGGCGACGGGATGGGATGCCGACAAGCTCGCGAGCTTCGGCAAGGACACGCCCCTCGGCCGTCCCGCGCAGCCGGCCGAGCTCGCCGGAGCCTACGTGCATCTGGCGTCGGATGAGTCGTCCTACACCTCCGGCGCCGTACTCGCCGTGACCGGCGGGAAGCCGCTATGAGCACCGTGCTGTCGGACCCCCCGAACGCTCCGACCCCGCGTGGGGACTGGGAGGTCACGTGGCTCGGACGCGACAGCTGGCGCATCTGCGACCGTGCACGGCGTCAGGGCGACGCCGACTGCCTGATCGCCTACGTCGAGCGCAACAGCACCGGCACGCTCGACGTGCTGTGGCTGCGCAGACCGTGCCCGCGGCGGACTCGGTTCCGCGACTTCGCCCAGCTGCTCGGTGACCTCGATGCGGCGGTCAGTGCTTCATCCGATCGATCCCGGGCCCCTTCGCCGATCCCGCACCTCCCCCCGCGTTGATCGGCCCACCCGCCGCCGGAGTCAATCCCCCGGCGGCGGGTTCTCGATGTGCTCGTCGACGAGGGCGATGCCGCCGCTCGAGTTCGCCGAATGCGCGAGCTCCTCGATCCAGGTGCGGCTCAGCGGCGGTGCTTCGGGTTCGTCGAACACGAAGCGGAGCGGAATGGACGGGTGCAGCCAGATGGTGCTCCGTCCGACGGGGGCGCCGTCGGCGTGGCGCCACGACAGCGTGAAGCTCTCATTGCGACGCAGCTTGGTGGCGATCACCACTTTGAGATGGGCGAGGGCGCGGTCCTCGATGAAGATCGGCTCATGCGCGTCGCCGTAGTACAGGCTTCCCATCTCGGATCAGCGCCGTCCGCTGCGCGAGCGGTCCTGGCCGGGGCGGGTCGGGATCGGATGACGACGGTTCACGTGCACTCCTGGGGATAGAGCGGATGCCCGTCATGGATCGGCGGGCTACAGGAATCTATCGCGCGGCGGCGTCGGCGCGATGCAGGGACGCGACGCATGACGTCATGGGCGAAGAGGCTGTTCGCCGTCTGTCATCAAGGGAGGCTCGGCCCCGTCAGCGGCGACGTCCCGCCGTCGTGGCGGGAAGCACGCCGTAGGCGTCGCGGTAGGCCGCGGAGAACCGGGACGGGTGCGTGAACCCCCATCGGCGGGCGATCACGGCGATCGTGTCGGAGGTGCCCGCGAGCAGTTCGCGGTGTGCGCCCTCGAGACGCGCGCGTCGCAGCCGCTCCGCCGGCGTGCTGTCGAGCGCGCGCCGGAACGCGTACTGCAGGCCGCGGGTGGAGATGTGCACGGCGGAGGCGACATCGTCGACGGTGATCGGCAGGTGCGCGTTCTCATCGATGAAGTCGAGGGCCCTGCGCACGGTCGCCGGGGCGGCACGGGTCTGCGGATCCTGCTCCAGTGCGGTGCGGAAGGTGGTGGGGAAGGCGGTGAGGACCAGCCACAGCGCCTGGCGGTGCAGCCCGGCGATCACCAGCTCATCGCCTCCGCAGTCCTCCAGAGCGGAGGTCATGAAGTCCATGGTCCTCGACCAGTGGGCATCGGCCGACCGGCGTTCGGGTGCGCCGGTCTGCACGCGCAGGCGGAGCGTGTCGTCGCCGCACATGCGCCGGGCGAGCTCCTCGGCCGAACGTCGTTCGAAGACCAGAGCCGAGACCCGCGCGGATTCCCACCGCGCCTCCACGCGGGCGCCGTCGGTGAGCCAGGGGCTGCCCGCGTCAAGAGAGCTGCGCTTCGTGCGCACCTCGGCGCTGGTGCCCGTCACCTGGCAGGCCAGCAGCTGGTCCTCGGGCTCGACCACCGAGTGGATCTCGGCGCGCAGGTCGTAGCGCACCAGGCTGAAGCCCGGCGCCTCGGCCGAGAACCAGTCGAAGCGGAACCGTTCGGGGTCGATACGCTGCAGCGCGGCGGACGGCACGAACTGCTTCCAGGTCTCCTCGACCCGTGACGCATCGCGCGTCGAGAGGCGCAGTACGCTCATGAATTCCACCCCGGATCAGCGGGGACGCAAGGCCCCTTCAGGAAACCTATCCCAGTATTCCGGCTGCCAGGGCCAGGGCCAGGGCCAGGGCCAGGGCCAGGGCCAGGGCCAGGGCGGCGGCGTGCGTGACGCCGTCGGCGCTCGTAACGTCCCGTGCACGCGGGCGTAGCCTCGGAGCATGACCGACCTGCGTGTACCGTCCGCACTCACCGAACTGCTCGGCATCCGGCATCCGATCGTCCTGGCGCCCTTCGGTGGCCTCTCGTCCGTGGCACTCACCGCGGCGGTGAGCGAGGCCGGAGGCCTCGGCTCGTACGGTCTCTACGGCTACGACGGAGAGCGGATCCGCGCGACCGCGGCGGCGCTGCGCGAGGCGACAGCCGCGCCCTTCTCGCTGAACATCTGGCTGCCCACCGGCGACGAGGTGCTGCCCGGTCCGGAGCACGACGGCTATGCGGCTGCGCTGGAGGCCTTCTTCACCGAGGTCGGGCTGGAACCGTCCGCGCGCCCCGAACGCTACCTCCCCTCGCTGGACGAGCAGCTCGACGCGATCTGGGAGGCGTCCCCTGCGGTGCTCAGCGTGGTGTTCGGGGTGCCGTCCGGCGCGCTGGTCGAGGAGGCGCATCGCCGCGGCATCCGCGTTGTCGGAACCGCAACGACCGTGGCCGAGGCGGTCGCGCTGGCCGAGGGCGGAGTGGACGCGATCGTCGCGACCGGCGCCGAGGCGGCGGGGCACCGGGTGTCGTTCCTGAAGCCCGCGGAGGAGTCGCTGGTCGGACTCGTCTCGCTGCTGCCGCAGGTGGCGGATGCCGTGGATGTGCCCGTCATCGCGGCCGGCGGCATCGGCGACCGGCGCGGCGTCGCCGCGGCCTTCGCGCTGGGCGCCTCGGGTGTGCAGGTCGGCACGTCGTTCCTCGCGACGGCGGAGTCCGCCGCGAACGAGGCGCACCGCGGCGCGATCCGGTCGACGGCGGCGGATGCCTCGGTGCTGACCCGCGCGATGAGCGGCCGACTGTCGCGCGGCGCTCCCAACCGTGCCGTCCGCGAGATCGAGGCATCCGGCGCCATCGCGCCGTTCCCGGCGCAGAACTGGCTGACCGGGCGCTTCCGCGCGGTCGCGGGGCAGCGCGGTCTGGGCGAGCTGCAGTCGCTGTGGCTCGGACAGTCCGCCCCGCTGGCGCGCTGGGACACCGCATCCGAGGTCTTCGCCGAGCTGCTGGCGGGCGTTCCCGCCTGACGCGGGTCCGCCCGCGTCAGGGACGCGGGGCGGCGCGCAGCGGCGCGAGCGCGGCGTCCAGGGACGTCAGCTCGTTCAGCATCCGCTCCAGCATCGCCGCCTGTGAGTCGAGCGGCGTGAAGACGCCGTCCTCGATCTGCTTGAACGCCCACGGGATCTCGACGTTCACTGTGGTCGGCACGAGGCCGAGGGCCATCTCGGGCACCCTCAGCGCCGCCGTGCCGCGCGTGCCGCCGGAGATCCCGCCGTAGCTCACCGTGCCCAGCGGCTTGCGCCACCACTCCTGCGAGAGGTGGTCCATCGCGTTCTTCAGGGCGGGGGAGTAGCTGAAGTTGTACTCCGGCTGCACGAACAGCAGGGCGTCCGCGGCATCCACGCGCTCGCTCCAAGCGATCGTCGACGGCTGCGTGTACTGCCGCAGCCGCGGATGATTCGGCTCGGTCATGAGGGGCAGCGCGATCTCCTTCAGATCCGCCCAGTCGATCTCGAACCCGCCGTGCCGCTCGACGGCACCGCGCACCCACTGCGCGATCGGCAGGCCGATGCGGCCCTCTCGCACGCTCCCGACGACGATCATCAGCTTCGGCATGTGAACCTCCCGGCGCTCCGTCTCAGTGTGCGGCCGCGTCTCAGTGTGCGGCCGCGTCTCAGAGTATGACCGTGGAGCGGCCGTGCACGATCACGCGGTCCTCGGCGTGCCACTTCACGGCGCGCGCGAGCACGTAGCGCTCCACGTCGGCGCCGCGGCGCTGCAGCTCGGCGGCCGACTCGGCGTGCGTGACGCGGGTGACGTCCTGCTCGATGATGGGTCCCTCGTCGAGGTCGGCAGTGGCGTAGTGGGCGGTCGCGCCGATGAGTTTGACGCCGCGCTCCTTGGCGCGCGCGTACGGGTTCGCGCCGATGAACGCCGGCAGGAAGGAGTGGTGGATGTTGATGACGGGCGCGCCGATCCGCCCGATGAAGTCGTCGGTGAGGATCTGCATGTAGCGCGCCAGCACGACCAGATCGACGTTGCCCTGCAGCAGCTCCAGCTGGCGCTCCTCCATCTCGGCCTTGGCATCGGGTCCGTCGCCGCGCGGGATGTGCACGAACGGGACGCCGAACGAGCGCACCGACTCCGCCAGGTCGGGGTGGTTCGAGATGACCATGGTCACATCGATGTCGAGCTCGCCGCGCTGCGTGCGCCACAGCAGCTCCATCAGGCAGTGGTCGTACTTCGAGACGAAGATGGCCACGCGCTTACGGTGGCTGGTGTCGTGCAGCGACCACTCCATGCCGAAGCGCTCGGCGACCTCGGCGATCGACGCCTCGAGCGCGGGGCGGTTCGCCGCGAGACCCTCCAGGTGCAGCACGGTGCGCTGGAAGAAGCGGCCGCCGTGCGCGTCCGTGGAGTGCTGGTCGAGCGAGATGATGTTGGCCCCGTGCGACGCCAGCACTCCGGCGACGGCCGCGACGATGCCGGGCTGGTCGTCGCAGGCGATGAGGAGGCGGGCGGTGTCGGACTGAGGCATGGATGCTCCTGAGCTGAGATCCCTCGGGCGGAGAGACGCGGAGGTGTGCCTCGATTCTGCCCTTCTCGCGCCGACCCGGCGAATCCCGGCCGTCATGGACCGGCTGTCCGGGTCCATGACGGCCGGAGCCGCGGCCTCGCGGCGGCGGGAGGACCACCGCCGCGAGAGTGCATCACGCCGGAGCGCGGTTCTCGGCGCTCACCATCCAGGCGAACTGCTCGAGCTCCTCGAGGACGACGTGCAGGATGTCGGCGCTGGTGGGGTCCTCCTCGTCGACCGCGTCGTGCACGTCGCGCACCGTCGCGATCGCGGCCTCCAGCCGCTCGGTGACCAGGTCGACGGTGTCGGTCGTGCTGACCTCGCCTTCCGGGTAGGGCGGCAGCGAGGTGGTGTCCGCCACCGTGCGGCTGCGTCCGTCGGGGATGGCGTGCAGCGCCCGCATCCGCTCGGCGACCGTGTCGCCCAGACGCCGCGCCGCCTCGACCACCTCGTCCAGCTGCAGGTGCGTGTCGCGGAAGTTCTTCCCCACGACGTTCCAGTGCGCCTGCTTGCCCTGGATCTGCAGGTCCACCAGGTCGACCAGCACCCGCTGCAGGCTCTGGCCCAGCTGCTCGGAGGCGTGGAATCCGCTCTCGGCGTTCTGATCCTTCGTGAGCGGGGTGGTGCTCTGCTTCTTCGCGGCCTGCGTCGAGCTCGGCTTCTTCGTGGGCGTCATCTTCGTTCTCCTCCGGTCCTTCAGTGGTCTTCGTCTGTGGTCTTCGTCAGTGATCGCGCAGCATCGAGATCAGCTCGGACTTGCGCTTGTCGGAGTAGCCCTTGAGCCCGAGCTCCTTCGCGCGGGACTTGAGTTCGTCGACCGTGCGATCCTCGTAGTCCTCGGCCGTGCCGCCGCGCTTGCCGACGGACTTCCGCCCGTCACGGGCAGCGGCGTTCGAGATGCGCGCCGCCTTCTCCTTCGAGGCTCCTTCGTCGCGGAGCTCTTCGTAGAGATCCGGATCCTTCAGGCTGTTCGAGCCGCGTCCACGGGGCATGATGCTCTCCTTCTCCGTCGTGTCTGTCTCGCCAGGATGCCGAGGCTCCCGACGCCACCGACAGGGGGTTGACACCGCCGCGCGCCGACGTGCATCCGGTCCCGCCGGCCGCCGCCGCGGGCTGTCGCCGTTAGCACTGCGGGATGAGCGAGTCAACGCGGGGGACAGCGTGGCCGCCGGGTGTCAGTGTCGCCCTGCAGCTCGTACGCAGGGGCTCCGCCCCGATCGACCGAGAGGAACCACCATGGACGACCAGGCACCGCAGCGCGAGGGCGGACTGACCGCGCTGACCATCTCCTGCACGCTCAAGCCCTCGCCGGCGCAGTCGAGCTCCGAGAAGCTCAGCGGGCAGATCAGCGGTCTCCTCGAGGAGCATGATGTCGCGACCACGCATGTGCGGGCGGTCGACCACGACATCCTGCCCGGGGTGGACAAGGACATGGGCGAGGGTGACGAGTGGCCGTCGCTTCGCGAGAAGGTGCTCGCCGCCGACATCGTCGTGCTCGTGACCCCGACGTGGCTCGGCCAGCAGTCCAGCGTCGCGCAGCGCGTGCTGGAGCGCCTGGACGCCGAGCTCGGGGAGACCGACGCCGAGGGCCGCCCCACCCTGTTCGACAAGGTCGCGCTGGCTGGCGTGGTGGGCAACGAGGACGGTGCGCATCACATCGTGGCGGTGCTGTACCAGTCGCTCAACGATGTGGGCTTCAGCGTGCCGGCGCAGGGATGCGTGTACTGGAACGGCGAGGCGATGCAGAAGAGCGACTACAAGGATCTGCCCGAGACCCCCGCCTCCGTGGAGTCGTCCATGCGCACGGCGGTCGCCAACGCGGTGCATCTGGCGCGGCTGCTGAAGCGGGAGGGATATCCCGCCGCCGGGTGACGGCTAGCCTGAACGGGTGACCACGACCGCCGCACTCCTCGTCGCCGCGCGCGAGCGGCTGGCCCGCGTCCCGCGCGAGGGACTCGGCCTGCTGCGCACCTCGCGCTGGCGGCGGGATCGGATCGTGCGGGTCGGGGATGCCTGGCATCTGGGCGTGCTGCTGCTCACCGACGACGGAGTGCTCTCCACCGGCGAGATCCTCCGCGCCGCCGAGGAGGTGCGCCGCGGGTACACCGCGGAGTCGTCCCGGGCGCGTGCCGAGCGACGCGCGATGGCCCGGCGCGGCGGATTCGCCGAGGGCGAGGTCGTGCACCTCGGCTGGGAACGGCTGGATGCGGATGCCGTGGACGCCGGCGAGGCCTCGGGCCCGCTCGCGCTGCTCGACGGCGAACCGGCGGTGCGCTGGTCGGCGACCGGCGGGCTGATGCCGCTGGCCGGCTACCTGGACGAGAAGATCGCCCTGCTGCAGCGCTGAGCCCTGCGACGCCCGGGAGGAGCCTCAACCCCCGAGCAGGGCGGGGAACCGTCCCAGCAGGTCGGCCCCGTCGACGGATGCCGACAGCACCATCCGCTCGGTGGCCGCGTACTCGCTCGGGTCGAAGTAGCCGGACGCGCGGTACACCGCCATCCGATCGGCGAAGTCCTGCGGTGACGCCTCGGGGTGGAACTGCGTGGCGTACAGGTGATCGCCGACCCGGTACGCCTGCACGGGGCAGTCTTCCTTGGTGGCCAGCAGCACGGCACCCGGCGGCGTCTCGGCCGCGGACTCCTTGTGCGCGGTGAACACGCTCATCGACGGCGCGTTCGGGCCGAAGAGCGGATCCTCCGCGCCTTC
>NZ_MKRT01000031.1:68214-70107 GCF_001897945.1 Microbacterium sp. 69-10 | reverse complement strand
ACGCCGATCCCGTAGCAGGTGAACAGCGCCGTGGCGGCGCCGGTGAGGGCACGGTCCGCGATGCGCTCCAGGTCGCGTTCGACCGTCTTCTGCGTCTCGTCCTTCACGGCGTCCGTGACGTTGAACGGCGAGCCGCCGATCACGAAGCCGTCGTACTGCTGCCACTCGACGGTCTCCAGCGAGGCGTGCAGCAGGTCGAGGCGATCCAGCTGAGGGATGCCGAGGTCGCGGGCGAAGGAGCGGTGCTCGGCATCGGCCGCGCTGCGCTCCGGGCGCACGCAGACGTAGAGCACCGAGGACATGCGATCGAGTCTATTCGCGGATTTGCGCTCGGCCGGGAATAGGCGTCATCATCTGTTGTTGAACTTGACAGAAGTACGCTCAAGTTTGAGAGGAAACCCCATGCCCAACGACTTCAACGAGGCGGGCTCGGGCTCGTTCGACGAGTTCCTGGCCCGTTACCTCGCAGGTGAGCAGGCCCGGCAGGCGCGATCGATCGACCTCAGCCGCTTCCTCACCGCGCGCACCCAGCAGATCCTGCAGCGTGCCGGTCGTTTCGCGCTCGAGCGCGGTCAGACCGAGCTCGATGCGCTGCACGTCCTGCGCGTGATCGTCGCCGACGAGGCCGTCGCCGAGGCGATCTCCCGGATCGGCGTCGACCCCGCCGCGATCGTGGATGCCGTGGATGCGCGCCTGCCGATGCCCGGCGAGTCCTCCGACGACGGCGCCGCCACGATCACCCCGAGTGCCAGCCGGGTGCTGTTCCACGCCTACCAGGTGGCCCGTTCCTCGGGCTCCACGTACATCGAGCCGGAGCACGTGTTCTTCGCGCTCGTGATCGGTCAGGATGCCCCCTCCGGTCAGATCCTCGCGCGCGCCGGGGTCACCGCCGAGGCGCTCACGCAGAGCCTGCGCGGAGAGCCGGTGCACGCCGGCGTCGCGCCGCAGGACGAGCACGCCGAGAACACAGCATCCGAGACCCCGATGCTGGACAAGTACGGCCTCGACCTCACCGCTCGCGCCCGCGCGGGCGAACTCGACCCCGTGATCGGCCGCAGCGTCGAGATCGAGCAGACCATCGAGATCCTCAGCCGCCGCACAAAGAACAACCCGGTGCTGATCGGCGAGGCCGGCGTCGGCAAGACGGCGATCGTCGAGGGCCTGGCCCGCGCGATCGTCGAGGGCGCGGTGCCCGCCGCGCTGAAGGACCGTCGCGTGGTGTCGCTCGACCTGCCCGGCATGCTCGCCGGCACCCGCTACCGCGGCGACTTCGAGGAGCGTCTCACCAAGACCATGGACGAGATCTCCGCCCACAAGGGCGAGATCATCGTGTTCCTCGACGAGCTGCACACCGTGGTCGGCGCGGGCGGCTCCGGCGAGGGCGGCACGGATGCCGGGAACATCCTCAAGCCCCGCCTGGCCCGCGGCGACCTGCACCTCGTCGGTGCGACCACGCTGAGCGAGTACCGCAGGATCGAGAAGGATCCGGCACTGGAGCGCCGCTTCCAGCCGGTGAAGGTGGGCGAGCCCTCCATCGAGGACGCCGTGCGCATCCTGCAGGGACTGAAGCCCGCCTATCAGGAGCACCACGATGTGACGTTCACCGACGAGTCGATCCGTGCGGCCGTCGAGCTGAGCGCGCGGTACCTGCCCGACCGGGTGCTGCCCGACAAGGCCATCGACCTGATCGATCAGGCCGGTGCCCGGCTGCGTCTGCGGCTCGGCGTGGTGCCCGATGTCAGCGCGCTGATGGCGGAGCTGGCCGATCTCGAGTCGCGCAAGAACGCGGCGGTCGGCGCCGAGCACTACGAGGAGGCCTCCCGCATCCGCGACGAGATCGCCGACGTGCAGCGCCGGATCGACGAGTCGCGCACCTCCGCGTCCGGTTCCGCC
>NZ_MKRT01000031.1:66428-68202 GCF_001897945.1 Microbacterium sp. 69-10 | reverse complement strand
CCGTGATCTCGCGCGCCACCGGCATCCCGGTCAGCCGTCTGACCGAGAGCGAGCGGTCGCGGCTGCACGAGCTCGAGCCCGACCTGCACGCCCGTGTGATCGGGCAGGGCGACGCGGTGACCGCGGTCGCGCGCGCCGTCCGTCGCAGCCGCACCGGGATGGGCGACGCGCGTCGCCCGGTCGGCTCGTTCCTGTTCCTGGGCCCCACCGGCGTCGGCAAGACCGAGCTGGCCAAGGCCCTGGCCGATCGCCTGTTCGACGACGAGAACGCCGTGATCCGCTTCGACATGAGCGAGTTCGGCGAGCGGCACACGGTGTCGCGTCTGGTCGGTGCCCCTCCGGGATACGTCGGCTACGACGAGGCCGGTCAGCTCACCGAGCGCGTGCGGCGCAACCCGTACTCGATCGTGCTGTTCGACGAGATCGAGAAGGCGCACCCCGACGTCTTCAACCTGCTGCTGCAGGTGCTCGACGATGGCCGCCTGACCGACGGGCAGGGTCGCACGGTCGACTTCCGCAACACGGTGATCGTGATGACCTCGAACATCGGCTCGGAGTTCCTGGCCTCGCGGTCGGGCGCACTCGGGTTCGTGGCGTCGCAGGATGCCTCGGGCTTCGCCTCCCAGGAGGATCTGAAGGCCCGTGTGATGGGCAAGCTGCGCGAGGCGATGCGGCCGGAGTTCCTGAACCGGATCGACGAGATCGTGATCTTCCAGAAGCTGACGCAGACGGAGATCGGCGAGATCGTGCGGCTCATGCTGCAGGCGACGGCCGCGCGGCTCGCGGGTCGCGAGGTCTCGTTCGAGGTCACGGATGCCGCGGTGGCCTGGCTGGGCGAGCACGGCTACGAGCCGGAGTACGGTGCGCGCCCGCTGCGTCGCCTGATCCAGAACGAGGTGGACGACCGCATCGCGGATCTGTTCGTCGAGGGTTCGCTGGTCGACGGCGGCCGGGTGGTCGTGGATGCCGCGGAGGGAGCCCTCACCGTCAGCTCCGCCGCTCATCTGGCGACCGCCGCCTGATCTTCATGTGGCTCGAATGGCCGTCTCACCCTCCGGGTGAGGCGGCCATTCGCACGAGCGGCCTCGGCTCCTGCGGCGGGCTCAGCGCGAGGAGTTCGCTGTGCGCCCGCGCACGATGCCGATGAAGGTCTCGACATCGGGCGTGGTGATGTCACGCGGCCAGGCCAGGGCGACGGTCGAGGTCGGGCCGTCGCGGAGGATGCGGTAGTCGGCGTCCTTGCGCTTGTGCAGTCGCGCCAGCGACATCGGCACGATCAGGATGCCGACCCCGGAGGCGACGGTCGCCACCGCATCCTCGGTGGTCTCGATCTCGGGGAACCGCGGGGGGACGGTGGGGAGGTCCAAGGGCCCCAGCACGTCGTCGCCCGGGGTGATCAGCACCTCGCCGGAGAGGTCATCGGCGGTGAGCTCGTCGGCCGCCATCAGGTGCGACTCCTTCGCCGCGATGACCACGGGCAGCTCGTCGTAGAGGGGGATCACGTGCAGGTCGTCCGCACGCGCCACCGGCAGCCGCACGAGCGCGAGGTCGACCTCGGCGAGCCGCTCGCGCTGCTCGGCGAACGACATCGGCACCAGCCCGAGCTCGACGTGCGGCATCCGCTCCTTCCAGGTGTCGATCCACCTGCCGGGCGTCGTGCCGGGGACCAGGCCGAGCCGCAGGGTGCGCGGCTCCTCGGGTGCCGGTCGCGGCTGCGGCGAGGGCTTCTTCGGTGCGGCCTTCCGCGGCGCGGGCTTCTGCTGCGCCTTCTTCG
>NZ_MKRT01000031.1:60813-66401 GCF_001897945.1 Microbacterium sp. 69-10 | reverse complement strand
CCGGGCGCGGACGTGCGGGGCGGCGCCGGTCGTTCTTCATGGGTTCAGGGTATCCGGGCGGCGGCGTCGGCTGATGAGAACAGGAGAGCAGTCGAGAACAGGGGGATGCTGCGCTCAGGCCTCGGGACGGATCGCCACGCAGCACTGGCCGACGTGCGGCTCGCCGTGCGCCTGCAGGTGCGTGCAGTCCATGCCCTCGAGGATGCCGCCGATCAGCGAGAGGTTCGCCGAGCACACCAGGGCGGTGTGATCGCGGGCCAGCGAGTCGAACGGGCAGTTGGCGAGCATGAGCGCGCCGTCCTCCTCGTGCGGCTCGAAGCCCTGGGCCGCGAGCACCGCGGAGACCCGATCGAGGTCGGCCGCGGGCTCGGCGGGTCGGGGAGCGGATGCGGTGATCTGCAGGCCCTCGTCATGGGCGACGTCAGCGACGGCGCGATCCAGGTCGGCGCCCTCGGCGGCGCGCTCGATCGCGCCCGCCAGCAGATGGCCGACCAGGTCGTACCGTCGTTCCGGGAGAGAGACGGAGATGGTCCCGCTCGCGCGCAGGTACAGCTTGGACGGGCGGCCCGCTCCAGGGCCCGTGCGGCCGGACAGGCGGCGGAACTCGGTCTCCAGAAGTCCCGCCTCGACGAGCTTGTCGAGGTGGAACCGTGCCATGTGCGCGGGGATGCCGATCGCCTCGGCGGCGGCATCCCTGCTGACCGGCTCGGTCTGCCGCGCGACGTACTCGTACAGCGCGCGCCGCGTCTCGTCGGCGAGGCTGCCGATGCTCGACGCCTGTGCGGTGATGTCCATGGTGACCTCTAAAAGAAGATGATCTTGCATTTAGAATCGGATGCTTCTTTTTTTGATCCTAACTTCTTTTAGAAAAGATGGCTCGAAGATGAGCGGTCGTAGTGAAGCACGAGCCGCGATCATGCAGAACGGCGATCGCGTCGCGTTCGTCCTGCTGCGCACGGTGTTCACTGTGGCGCCGATCCTGTTCGGATTGGACAAGTTCGTCAGGATCCTCACCTCGCAAGTTCGTCAGGATCCTCACCTCGGATTGGGAGCGCTACCTGGCCCCCTGGATGAACGACATCATCCCCGGCGACGCCCGCACCGCGATGTACATCGTGGGCGTCGTGGAGATCGTCGCGGGCATCCTGGTCGCGTTCCTGCCCCGACTCGGCGGACTGGTGGTCGCAGCGTGGCTGCTCGGGATCATCGTCAGCCTGGTCAGCGTCGGCGGATACCTCGACATCGCCCTGCGTGATTTCGGGCTTCTCGTCGCCGCCCTGGCCCTGTCCTTCCTCGCAGCCGGGCAGGGCTATGGGTGGCTGCGGCGACGCAGCTGAAGAACCCGCGTCGCGACGCGGGCGAAGGAAAGGAGGCGGCGGTCCAGGTGCTCTGGCCGCCGCCTCCCTTCGTGTTCACGTGCGTTCGGCCCGGTGCCGCTGCGCGCGCCGGATCAATCCGACGAGCCCGGTGATCAGCACCAGCGCTCCCAGGGTCAGCAGGATGAACGCGGTGATCGTCCCCGGGTTCAGCGAGGCGAACCAGTCGGTCACGCTGTCATGGCGGTCGGTGCCGCTCAGCATCCAGATGCCGAACCAGGCGATCGCCGCGAAGCACAGACCCCAGACGATCGCGGCCCAGCGGGTGCGGGGCGGCGGAGCGGATGCCTCGGGCACGGCGTCCACGAGCGGGTCGGCAGCCTCCGGCGAGGGGAGGATGGCGTCCTCGAGCGGGAGCGTCTCGTGCTCGGCATCCGGCGCGGACGTGGTCTCGGGGAGCGGGACGGTCGGCTCGGTGCTCACTGGGCGGCCTCCTTCTCTGCGGGCGCGAAGTACGTGATGCGGATCTCTCCGGACTGCTGGTCGATCGTGAGAGGGACGGTCACCAGATCTGCGGTGTCGTACTGCGCGGTGCTCTGAGGATCGAGTGCAGGACCCGTTGACCGGATGCGTTCGATGACCCGCTCCTTGCCGTCTCCCGTGCTCGTGCCCGTCCAATCCCCGTGGGACACGATGTCCCAGCCGCCGTCTGACGAGACGGCGGCCTTCAGCCACCCGACCCGCACATCGCCGACAGTCGCGGAGAGCGCCAGCTCGACTCCTGGGGGCACCTGGATGTCCGTGTAGCCGGTGCCCTTGCGAATGACGATCGGGTGCGACTTCGCGTCACCCTGGTCGGGTCTGCTCACGTCCACGGTCAGGGTGCCGAACGGCTGGATGACGGTGGGCTGGTAGGTGTTCGACGCCCAGGCATCCCCGAATCGCACATCGTCGATGGTCGCCGCGCCGCCGGTGATCAGCCCTGCGGCCAACGTCCCCACGGTCAGGAACGCCAGGAATCCGCTCCGCCGTCGGGCGACTCCGGAGAGAACCATGCCGAAGGCGAACACCAGTGCTGCGGAGAGCACTGCGAGGGCGCCCGTCGTGACGCCGGGGTTCGACGACAGCAGCCACACAGCCGCGGCGACGACCAGGGCCACACCGATCGTGGTGGCGACGTAGGCGAAGCCTGCGCGCGGGTTCGAGGCGCGGCGGATGCGGCGCCGCTCGGCGGCCTCGGCGGTGAACGCCGCGGCCGCGGTCTGCCGCTCGGCGCGGGCCTGGTCGCGCGCAGCGCGCTCGGCATCCTGCTGCTGCCGTCGCCACTCCTGGTCCTGCTGCTGCCATGCGGCGTGCTGGGCGCGCCAGGCGTCCAGCGCCTCGGCATCCGCAGGAGGGGCGGAGGCCTCAGGGATGAGGGAGGATGCCGGCGACTCGGCCTCTGCACCCGAAGCAGGGTCGATGCCGGCATCCTCCTCTCGGATCTCCGCGCCCGTGGCGGCGCCCGAATAGCCGGCCGGAGCGGAGGGGAACGGGGGAGTCTGCGCGACCGCTGAAGCCATTCGCGGATCCGGCGCGTCACCCCCCGGGGTGCGGCGCGCGGCGCGCACGATCAGGACGAGCAGGATGCCGACCAGCAGCAGCCCGACGATGAAGAGGAAGACGCCGAAGGGGCTCGCCCCGTACGTCTGGTACGAGTACGGGTTGAGGATCCTCTCGACGAGGAACAGCCCCACGGTGGGTGTGACCGAGAGCATCCCGAGCAGGAACCCGGCGAGGATGCCGAGCTGCGCGGGCTCGAAGTGTCCGCGCAGCAGCTCGCGCAGGTGGATGCGGCCCTCCGGGTCGGGGAGAAGCGCCCAGGCCACGGCGTAGAGCAGGATCATCGGCAGCCCGAACAGGGCCGCGACGACGAGGATGCCGCGGACGATGAGCGGATCGATGCGCAGCCGCGACGCGATGCCCGCCGCCACACCGCCGATCCAGCCGTCCGAGCGGGCGACGCCGAGGCCGGACACCCAGGCGAAGAACCGATCGGATCGGTGGGGCGTCGGGGGTCGCTCTGGAGCTGGAGGCGGCGCAGTCGGGAAGGTCATGCTCCGATCCTGTCGATGCCGGACCGAGTGCCGCCATGGGGTGATCCCCTGACTCGCCCCTGATCCTGGCCCCGGAGCCCGGGAATCGCGTCGTCCGGATGGTTGGATGGCGTCATGTCCTCTTCCGCGCAGCATCCGTCGACGCCTCTGGCTCGACCGTCGCGTGCTGTCGCGCCGCCGCGTCCGGAGCTGACGCGCGTGCGCGAATGCCTGATCTCGGGCACCGCCGAAGGGCTGGCCCGCCACCTGGGTGTGTCGACGTGGCTGGTGCGGGCGATGTTCATCGCGCTGACCCTGCTGGGCGGGGCGGGTGTCCTGCTCTATCTGTGGTGCTGGGTCTTCACACCGTGGGAGCCGGGCGAGTCCGCGCCGTCCCGGCGGGCGCCGGTGGCGTGGGTGATGCTGGTCGTCGCGGTGATCCTCGAGCTGATCGTGCTGTTGACGCTGCGCGGCGGAGGCATGTTCAGTGTTTCGCCGGCGAACATGGGGGTCTACTCCACGAGGTATGCAGACCTGGGCGCATTGTTCGGGTTGGTGCTGCTGCTGGTCGCCGGGTCACTGTGGGCCGACCTGATCGACAGGCACGATCCGGCTCGCGGGCCGCGGCAGGCGGCGATAGTACGGGGGATCACCATCATCCTGATGTTGGTCCTGCTGGTCGGGATGCTGACAAACCCGGTCGCTCCGGCGTACCTGCTCGTGCCTTTCGCGGGGCTGCTGGCGATGTTCGCCTCGTCGCTGATGCACCGCTGGCGCGAGCTCTCCGGCGAGCGGGTGCGGCGCATCCGCGAGGAGCAGCGCAGCGAGATGGCCGCGCACCTGCACGACTCGGTGCTGCAGACCCTCGCGCTCATCCAGAACCGCGCGGGCGCCTCCAGCGAGGCGGCCCGTCTCGCCCGGGCGCAGGAGCGCGAGCTGCGGGCGTGGCTGTACGACGGAGATGCTCCCGCCGACAGCGATCTGCCCACGGACCTGCGCGACTATGCGGGAGCGCTGGAGCTCGACTATCCCGTGCACATCGACGTCGTCTCCGCCGGGCTCTCGACCGAGCGGGCGAGTGGCGAGCTGGCCGCGGCGGCGCGCGAGGCCATGCTGAACGCGGCCAGGCACGCCGGCGGTGAGGTCTCGGTGTACATCGAGGGGTCGACGAGTGGTGTCGACGTGTTCATCCGCGACCGCGGCGCCGGGTTCGACCTCGACGAGGTGCCGAGTGACCGCCTCGGAGTGCGGCAGTCGATCATCGGGCGGATGCGGCGGGCCGGAGGATCCGGCACCGTGCGCAGCGACGAGAACGGCACCGAGGTGCACCTGCGGATCGCGGGGGCGCCACTGCGATCGGAGGACGCATGAGTGACAGCATCCGCGTGGTGATCGTCGACGACCACTCGATCTTCCGCTCCGGCCTGCGCGCCGACCTCGACGAGACCGTCGAGGTCGTGGGCGAGGCCGCGGACGTGCCCTCGGCGATCGCCGTGATCCGCGAGACGATGCCGGACGTCGTACTCCTGGATGTGCATCTTCCGGGCGGCGCGGGCGCGGAGGCCACGGGCGGCGAGTCCGTGATCCGCGGCTCTGCTCCGACGACCGCGCGCTTCCTCGCGCTGAGCGTCTCGGATGCTGCGGAGGACGTGGTGCGGGTGATCCGCGCCGGCGCCCGCGGGTACATCACGAAGGGCTCATCGGGCGTGGAGGTCTCCAAGGCCGTGCACGCCGTCGCGGGCGGGGATGCGGTGTTCTCGCCGCGTCTGGCGGGCTTCGTGCTCGACGCCTTCGGTGCGGTGGCCGGCGAGACGGCCGCGGTGGACGACGAGCTCGACCGGCTCTCGGCACGCGAGCAGGAGGTCATGCGACTGATCGCGCGCGGCTACGCCTACAAGGAGGTCGCCGTGGAGCTGTTCATCTCGATCAAGACCGTGGAGACCCACGTGTCCGCGGTGCTGCGCAAGCTGCAGCTCTCCTCGCGACACGAGCTCACGGTCTGGGCATCCGAGCGCCGGCTGCTGTGACCACGAGGGTGCTGTCCCAGTTGCGGCGGGTGACGGCATCCGAACCAGCCGCTTCTGAGACACGCGCGCCGGTGGGTGCCGATGCGCGCGTCAGGGCAGCATCCGTCGCACCGGGAGACGACGGATGCTGCGCCTCGGGGGCTCAGGCGGCCAGCCAGAGCCCCTTCCGA
>NZ_MKRT01000031.1:60082-60773 GCF_001897945.1 Microbacterium sp. 69-10 | reverse complement strand
CGCCCCACGGGCGATGCGCGCCCCCGCGCCGATCTCGGTGCGGACGCCGACGTGCGCGCCGTCGCCGATCACGGCCCCCTGGCCGATGTGCGCGTGCGCGTCGATGTAGGCGTCCTCGCCGATCACGGCATCCGAGTCGACCCAGGCGCCGCGGGCGACGCGCGCCCCGGCTCCGATCTTCGCCCCGGGTTCGACATAGGCCCCGGCTTCGACGACCGCCTTGGGGTTCACCTTCGCGCCGTGCGCGACGAGACCACGACCGTTGACGTGCTTGCGGTAGCGCAGCGTCTCGCCCTGGTCGTCCTCGATGTCGATGTAGTTCTTGCCCACGATTCCTCCCGTGTCCGGAGACTTCCGGATATAGCTACAACCACGGGCCGTGCGATTTCATTCCCCATCGGGGATGGGAGTCATCGCTGGCAGTTCGGACACCAGAACGTGACGCGCTCGCGGGTCGGATCCGCGCCGAGTGCGCCGGTGCGGATGAGGGTTCCGCAGCGCCGGCACGGCCGGTTGGCGCGGCCGTAGACCCAGTCGGTGAAGCCGCGACGCGCGTCGCCGGTGAAGGTGCGGTCGATGCGGTCGCGGTTGGCGCGGATGGTGCGCACACCCAGGTCGATCAGTGCTGGGACGTCGACATCGGGGGTGGGCGTGGTGGGCAGGATGCCGCGCAGGAACAGCAGTTCGGCGG
>NZ_MKRT01000031.1:32767-60060 GCF_001897945.1 Microbacterium sp. 69-10 | reverse complement strand
TGGTCGAGCAGGGCGACGTGGATGCTGCGGTCGTCCGCGCTCAGCCGGCGGATCGCCTCCTCGGCGTCCCAGGCGTCCGACAGCGGATCGGGCCCCAGATGCCCGACCAGCTCGTCCTCGTCGCGGGTGGCGACGACCTTCACCTCGGCGATGTCGACACCGACCGCCTCTCGGGCCGCCGTGCCGACGATCGCGCGGACCTTGAAGGCCGGATGCCGCCACTTCTCGCCGGTGCGGTAGATGCGCCACGTGCCGTCCATGCGCAGATGGGAATGAAGCGTGTACTCGCCGATCCGCATCAGGATGTGCTTGCCGCGCGGCACGACCTCGTGCACGGTGCTGCCGGTCAGGTCGACGAGGGCAGCACGGGGGACGCGCAGATCGAAGCGCGTCACCTGCTGGCCGTGCAGGGCGTCGTCGAGGCGGCGCGCCGCCTGGAAGACCGTGTCGCCCTCAGGCACGGGGAGCCCCCGCTTCCGGAGCCTGTGCGAGCAGTTCGCGGGCCAGCAGCGTGGCACCGGCGACGGCCGTCGGCATGATGAACACGGCACCGAGCGGAATCATGAAGCAGAGCTGCGTCGCCACCCCGAAGCCGAGCAGCCGGGAGCGGCGGGTGGCGAACAGCTGCGAGCGCTGGAAGCTCGGCAGGTCGCGGGCGTTCAGCGCGCGTCCGGTCAGCTCGCGGGCGAGCAGGCGGCCGGTCAGCAGGACGCTGACGACCGCGGCGACGGCGGCGCCCACCACTGGGATGAATCCGAGGATCAGCGCGAGCAGGGCCACCAGGATGCCGAGCAGCACCAGGCGGATGCTCTCGCCGAAGGCCACGCGCAGCCCGCCGTCGCCCTCGGGGACATCGCCTCCGACATCGTTCTCGACCGCGCGCCAGATGTGCTGATAGAACGGATCGCCGATCAGCAGTGCGAGTGCGGTGAAGACCACGCTGGCCAGCACGAGGGAGCCGATGGTGATCACCGCTCCGATCGCGAAGCGCAGCGCGATCGCCCAGCCGGCGTCCCAGGAATCCGCGAACGGGGTGATCCAGCCGGTGATCGTGCCGAGCGAGAGCCACAGCGGGATGAGCGCGGCTGCGAGCACCACCAGAGCGATCAGTCCGGGAACCAGGCCGAGGGCCATCAGCCCCGGCATCCGCTTCCAGTAGCCGAAACCGCGCCCCAGGAACCGGATGCCGGTGAGGAACTCGCTGATCATGGTCGCCACACTATGTCACTCCGCCGACCCGCCCGCCCCGCCGACCTGTCGCCGAGCCACCACGCAATCGACGGGCCACCAGGAGGACGACGCGCGTCTGCGTGGTGGCTCGGCAGTTCGATGGTGGCTCGGCGGCGACGGGCTACGTCAGCGCGATCCGGGCCCAGGAGCGCCTGCCGGTGCGGACGACGGACCCGCTCGAGACGAGCACCTCCTGCTCCGGGTCGGTGACGGGGACGCCGTCGATCCGCACGGCGTCCTGGGAGATCAGGCGCCGCAGCGCCGACCTGCTCAGATCCGGTCGGACCTGCTCGAGCAGGGCGAGCGCGGTCGAGGCCGGATGCTCGACGCGCACCGGCTCGAGCTCCTCGGGCACCGCCCCGTGGGCGAAGACGTCGAGGAACGCCGTGCGCTCGCGGTCGGCGGCATCCGCTCCGTGGTACCGCTCGACGACCGCCGCCGCGAGGGTCAGCTTGGCATCGCGGGCCGCCCGGCCGTCGCGGGCCGCATCGTCGGCCAGCGCGGACACGACCTCGTCGGACAGGGTCGTGTACGCGCTCGCCCAGACGCCGACCAGCTCGTCGGGCAGGCTCATCGCCTTGCCGAACTTGTCGGTGGCGCTGTCGGTGAGCGCGATGTAGTTGCCGAGCGACTTCGACTGCTTGGGTCCGCCGTCCAGGCCGGGGGTGATGACAGTGGTGATCAGCGACTGCGGGCTGGCGCCGAGCCGCTGCTGGAACTGGCGGCCCATCATCTCGTTGAACAGCTGATCGGACCCGACGATCGTCAGATCGCTCTGCATGGCGAAGCTGTCGTAGCCCTGCAGCACGGGGTAGGTCAGCTCGTGCAGCGCGATCTCACGCCCCTGGGCGACGCGCTCGCGGAACATGTCGCGTGCCATCAGCTGCGCGTGGGTGGTCATGCTGAACAGACTCAACAGCTCGGCGACCGGCATCCGGTCGAACCACTCCGAGTTCCGGCGCACCTCGAACACGTCCGATGAGGTGTCGAGCACGATCGAGACCTGATCGAGGAAGGCCTGCGCGTTCTGCTCGATCTGCTCAGCGGTGAGCACCGGTCGGGTCTCGCTCTTGCCTGTCGGGTCGCCGACGCGGGTGGTGAGGTCGCCCAGCAGGAAGACCACGCGATGCCCGTGGTCCTGCAGGTGCCGCATGAGCCAGAGGTTCACCGCGTGACCCAGATGCAGGTCGGGAGCGGTGAGGTCGACGCCGTACTTGATGCGCAGCTGCCGGCCGCTCTCGAGCTTGGCGCGCAGCGCCTGCTCGTCGACGATCGCGTCGATGGTGCGGAGCATGGGACGCAGGATGTCGTCTGCGCGGGTCATGATGGTCCTCTCGATGGGTGCACGAGAGGGTGACGGGGCAGAGCCTCCCGTGGATACACGAAAGGCAAGGACGGTCGTCCTTGCCTGGGGCTCTGGCCTTGTCGGGCGCTACTGATCGCCGGCTCTGACCAGAGCCGGGAGATAGGTGTGCTGACGCGCCGTCATGCGGAGCAGGTTAGCACGGCCCGTTCAGACCGCCTTGCGGAGGGCGTAGCCGCGCGGGGTCGCGACGAAGCCGGCCTCCTGCAGGGCGAGCGCGAAGGGCGTGCCGTAGACGCCGGCGCCATTGATCTTCTCGACCGTGAGTGTCTCGAGGCGCCGGGCGCGGGAGGTCGCGACGAGATCGGATGCCGCGGCGCGCAGCACCTCGGGATCGTCGTCGAACGCGAGCACGGTGCGGCCGCCGCGCTCCAGGTACAGCACGAGTGCGCCGTCGACGAGGACCACGAGCCCGCCGGCCTTGCGGCCCGGGCGGTGGGAGACCTCGTCGAGCCGCGGCCACGCGAGGGCTGCGCCGTACGGGTTCGCCGGGTCGGTCGCGGCGAGCGTGACGGCCTGCCGTGGCGGCGGATCGGCCAGTCCCGAGAACGTGCGGAGGCGGTCGACCGTGGTGGATGCCGCGAACTGCGCGGCCCCCAGCTTCTCGATCACGTAGCCGCGGCGGCAGTGACCCGCCTCCTCGAAACCGGCCAGCACCCGGTACGCCTGGGCGAAGCCGCCCGGCACGCCCTCGGCCTGCACGGACCCTCGGGTGACGACGCCGTACCGGTCGAGCAGCAGCCCGGCCGTCACGGTCGCGCGGCGTGCGGCATCCGGGTCGGTCTCCGGCAGCACCGCCCAGCGTCCGCCGAACCCGGCCGAAGAAGGACGAGCCCCGGGCCGCGCCAGCGAGATGCCCCGGTATGTGCGGGTGCGCGGGGCGCGCCGTGCGGTCTTGTGCGCCTGCGAGCCGCCGGCGATCAGCGCCCGCACAGGCGAGAACGTGTCGTTCGTGACGTGACCCTGCCACGTCAGCGTCCAGAGGGCGTCGAGCACGGACTGCTCGTTCTCGGCATCCGTCATCGCGCGCAGCGCGCCCGCGAACGACGCTCCGCTGAGGCGCAGCACGTCGAGCACCTTCTCCTCCAGAGACCCCGCACCGGGTGACTCCTCGGGCACCGGCAGCGTGAACGGCGCGAGGTCGGCGGGATGCAGTGAGACCCAGCCGTCGCGGCCCGGGAGCGACCCGTGACCGGCCCACACGACCTCGCCCGCCGCGGTGAGCTCGTCGAGGAGCGCCGGTGCGTAGTCGCGCACCCGGCTCGGCAGCACGAGCGACTCCCACGCGCTGGCGGGGATCGGCACGCCCGCGAACTGCTCGATCACGCTGAGCACGCCGTCGATGCCCTCCAGCGGACGAGTCAGGTGCTGCCAGTCCGGGAGGAACCGCGCATAGGCCTGCGGGCTGACCGGCTCGACGCTGCCGCGGATCGCCGCGAGAGAGCGCATCCGCAGCCGGCGCAGCACCTCGGCGTCGCACCACTCCTTGGCCCCGCTCGGATCGGCGTCGACGGCGGGCAGGAAGAAGCCGCTGGTCAGCCGTCCCGCCGACTCCAGCCGCTGCAGGGTGTGCCGCGCGACCGCGGCTCCGATCCCGAAGCGCGCGGCGACGGCATCCGTCGTGAACGGGCCGTGAGTGCGGGCGTGCCGTGACACGAGATCGCCGAGCGGGTCGGCGACGGGCTCCAGGAACGCGACCGGTATGCCCGTCGGCAGGGCCGCGCCGAGCGCGTCGCGCAGGCGCCCGGCATCCTCGATCACGGCGAAGCGGGAATGGCCGGCGATCGTGACCGGGACGGCGCGACGGGCCGTGACGAGCTCGGCGAGGAGAGCGGATGCCTGCTCGGGCGACGCGGATCCTTCACCCCCCTCGGCGGAGGGCTTCCCCCCGGCGGAGGGCTCCAGCCGCGCCGCGACCTCCTCGGCGTCCATGGGGCCCAGCATCCGCAGCAGATCGGCGACGCCCTCCAGTCCTCGCGCGCGGCGCTGCGGATCGAGGCGCTGCGCCTCCAGCTCGAACTGCGCGATCACGTCGGGGTCGAGAAGCTCGCGCATCTCGACCGTGCCGAGCAGTTCGCCCAGCAGCGCGGGGTCGACCGACAGTGCGGCGGCGCGGCGCTCGGCCAGCGGCGAATCGCCCTCGTACATGAACGCGCCGACGTAGCCGAAGAGCAGATCGCGCGCGTACGGCGAGGGTTGTGCGGGCTCGGTCTCGACCAGGCGGATGCGCCGCTCGGAGATGTCGGTGATGAGCCGGCGCAGCGACGGCAGGTCGTAGACATCCTGCAGCACCTCGCGCAGGGTCTCCAGGATCACCGGGAAGGTGGGGTGGCGTCTGGCGACCTCCAGCAGCTGCGCCGATCGCTGACGCTGCTGCCACAGCGGCGTGCGCTTGTTCGGGTTCATCCGCGGCATCAGCAGCGCGCGGGCGGCGCACTCGCGGAAGCGCGAGGCGAACAGCGCCGACCCGCCGACCTCGGCGGTGACGATCTGCTCCAGCTCGTCGGCGTCGAACACGAAGAGGTCCGCGCCGGGCGGTTCGGCATCGGCATCCGGAATGCGCACGATGATGCCGTCGTCGCTCGCGACCGCCGATCCCTCCACCCCGAGCCGCTCCCGCACGCGGGCGTTGATGGCCAGCGCCCACGGCGCGTGCACCTTCATGCCGTACGGGGAATGCAGGATGATCCGCCAGTCGCCGACCTCGTCGTGACCGCGTTCGACAGTGAGGGTGCGGTCGGTGGGCAGGGTGCCGGTGGCCTCGCGCTGCTCGGTCAGGTAGCCGATCAGGTTGGCCCGCGCCATCTCGTCCAGACCCGCGTCGACCAGGCGCTGCTGCGCCTTCGAGGGCTCGGCCGTGGAGACCTCGCGGGAGAAGCGGCCGAGTGCCTCGCCCAGCTCGAAGGGGCGGCCGATGCCGTCGCCGTGCCAGAACGGCACCTTGCCGGGCTGGCCGTACGCGGGGATGACGTTGACCCGGTCGTGGGTGATCTCGGCGATCCGCCAGCTGGTCGTGCCGAGTGTGAACACGTCGCCGACGCGCGACTCGTAGACCATCTCCTCGTCGAGCTCGCCGACCCTGGCGCCCGTGCTCTCGCCCGCGACGAAGACCCCGAAGAGTCCGCGGTCGGGGATCGTCCCGCCGCTGGTCACGGCGATGCGCTGCGCACCGGGGCGGCCGGTCAGCGTTCCGGCATCCCGATCCCACACCACCCGCGGGCGCAGTTCGGCGAACTCGTCTGACGGGTACTTGCCGGCGAGCAGGTCGAGGGTGGCCTCGTAGGCGGAGCGGGGGAGCGTCTGGAACGGCGCGCTGCGCCGTACCGTCTCGAACCACTCCTCGACGGAGATCGGGTCGAGCGCGCAGGCCGCGACCGTCTGCTGGGCGAGGATGTCGAGCGGGTTGCGCGGCACGGCGATCGCCTCGATCTGCCCCTTCAGCATCCGCTCGGTGACGATCGCGGTGTGCAGCACGTCGCCGCGGTGCTTGGGGAAGAGGGATGCCCGGCTGATCTCGCCGACCTGGTGGCCGGCGCGGCCGACGCGCTGCAGCCCGGATGCCGCGGACGGCGGTGCCTCCACCTGGATCACCAGATCGACCGCGCCCATGTCGATGCCGAGCTCGAGGCTGCTCGTCGCGACGACGCAGCGGAGGACGCCGGACTTCAGCTCCTCCTCGACGATCGCGCGCTGCTCCTTGGACACCGAGCCGTGATGGGCCTTCGCGAGCACAGGATCGGCGCCCGCGGTCGATCCGGCCTGCGCCATCATGGCTGCCGGCGGGGCATTGTTCTCGGGAAGCGCGACGCCGATCCGCTCCGAGTAGATCTCGTTGAGCCGTCCGGTGAGCCGCTCCGCCAGCCGGCGGGAGTTCGCGAACACGATGGTCGACCGGTTCTCGAGCACCTTGTCGACGATCGCCTCCTCGACGTGCGGCCAGACGGAGCCGGTCACCTCGGCCTGCGCGGAGCCTGCCATGAAACCGTCGGCGGGCTCGTCGTTCGCGGTCGCGGCGCCGGGCGGCGGGGGCGGGTTGCGCATGTCCTCGATCGGCACCACCACGCCGAGCTCGAAGGTCTTCACGGCGCGCGGCGCCACGATGTCGACGGGCGCGGAGCCGCCGAGGAAGCGGGCGACCTCGTCGATCGGACGGACGGTGGCCGACAGCCCGATGCGCTGCGCCGGCGATTCCGCGCCACGCGCTGCGCGCAGGGCATCCAGCCGCTCCAGACTCACCGCGAGATGCGCGCCGCGCTTGGTGGCGGCCACCGCGTGCACCTCGTCGATGATCACCGTGTGCACGCCGCGCAGCGTCTCGCCGGCGCGGCTGGTGAGCATCAGGTACAGCGATTCGGGCGTCGTGATCAGGATGTCGGGCGGCGCGCTGACCAGCTTGCGCCGGTCGCTGGACGTGGTGTCGCCGGAACGCACCCCGACGGTGACCTCTGGCACAGGAAGGCCCAGCCGCCTGGCGGACTGACCGATGCCGATCAGCGGCGAGCGGAGATTGCGCTCGACGTCGACGCCCAGCGCCTTCAGCGGGGAGATGTAGAGGATGCGCGTGCGCGGCGTGCCGTCGGGCGAATCATCAATGGGTCCCTGAGCCTGCCGAAGGGCCCGTTCCCGGAACACACTGTCGATCGCCCACAGGAACGCGGACAGCGTCTTGCCCGACCCGGTCGGGGCGACGACGAGGGCGTTGCGTCCTGCGGAGATCGCCTCCCAGGCGCCCGCCTGAGCGCTCGTCGGCGCGTCGAACGCCCCGCGGAACCAGTCCTGGGTCGCGGGCGTGAAGCGGTCGAGCACATCGCTCATCCCTCCATCATGGGCCAGGCCGCCGACACTTCGGCCATGTCACGGATCAGCCGCTGAGGAAGGACTCATGATCCCGCCCGCCGTAGAACACTCCGTGAATCTCGATGGATGTCTGATGCACGGCGAATGCGATGATCACGCGCCGACGGAAGCCGACGGTGCGCAAGCCCGGGCGCAGATCCTCGCGGCTGATTCCCACATGCGGATTCAGTGAGAGAGCATCGCAGAAGTCGAAGATGCGGGTGACGTATGTCTCGGCGCGATCCGGATAGCCCGATTGATCGGCGATCCACAGATACAGCTCCGTCAGTTGTCTTCGAGCCTCCGGCGAGTAGAAGACATCGCGGGTCATGGGCGCTCGACCGCGGACCTCGCTTGGTGGACCTCCCGAAGGTGCGCGCGCATCGCTGCAGAGCTGATTGCACTGGACGGATCGGCGCGCAGGGCGTCGTACGAGACGGCGACTTCGTCCCTCAGCCACAGATCGATGGCTGCTTCGCGAGCGAATAGAGCACGGAGACCATCACGCACGACCTCGCTCTCGCTCGCGTATTCGCCGGATGCGACTCGCTCCCGCAGCGCGTCGGCCATGCTGTTCGGAAGAGTGATGCTGAGCTGTCTCGTCGTGCGCATGATCCTTTACCTCACTTCAGTAGGATTCAATCCTACTCCGGCTGCGGACGCGGGTCGCTGGGCTGATCCTCGACAATGTCGCCGGGGTGGGGGATGCTGGCCGCATGGCGCACACGACGAACTACACGAACACGTTCATCGAGGTCTCGGAGGACTGCCGTGCCGAGCACGGCGAGGAGCCTCCGATCGCCGAGAACCTCTCCATCGCCGCGCTGCACTATCGACTGCTCATCGAGGAGCCGTACACGCGCACGTCCGATGACGTGCTGTTCGAGACGCACGCGCTGCGCAAGGGCATCGACCCGCACGACGAGGCGGCCCGGGAGGAGTTCTTCTCCAAGGGCCAGGCCTGCCTGCGCTCGTCGCCGCTGGGCAAGCGCTACGGCTGGGGCACGCACCACGATGCCGAGGGGCGTGTGGCCCTGATCCCGCGCGATTCCGAGGAGTACGCGCGACTGGCGTCGGACCCGGGGCTGGCGCACACCAGGGCCATGCGCTCCAGCCGGGCGGCGTGACACTTCCGCGCCTGCCGGACATGACGGGGTATGAGCGAGAAGAACGACGAGGCCGGAATCTGGGATCGCGCCCGTGCCGACAGCGGTGAGGCCTTCGCCGAACTCTTCCGGCGTCACCGTGACGCGGTGTTCCGGCGGGCGTCGGCACTGGTCGATCGGAGGCAGGATGCGGAGGATGCCACGGCGGTCGCCTTCTTCGAACTCTGGCGGAAGCGGAAGTCGGTCGTGCTGGTCGACGGCACGGTGTTGCCCTGGCTGCTGGTGACGGTCGCCAATACGGCGCGGAATCAGCGTCGGGGAGGCATCCGATATCGACGTCTGCTGGCGGCCATCCCTCGGTCGGAGACTGGCGACGCCGAGCATGAGGCGATGGTCTCCATGGAGACGCAGATCCTCGGCATCCGACTGAGAGAGGCACTCTCGACGCTGGATCCGAAGGATGCCGCGCTGCTCACGCTGACGGCACTGGACGGGCTCACCATCGCGGACGCAGCCCCGCTGGTCGGCCTGAAGGCGGGCGCCGCGCGAACGCGCCTCATGCGCGCTCGGCGTCGGCTGCAGCAGGATCTCGGGTCGAATCCGCCGCACCTCACCTGGTTCCTCTCGGAAGGAGAACGCGCATGAACAGCACACTGGATCCCGTCTTCGCGGCGGGCGTCGAACGCGAACTGACGGCCATCGGCACGCGTCGCAGTCGGTTGCGTCGTCGGCAGCGCACGACCCGCGTGGCTGCGGTCGCGGGCGGATCGCTCGCACTCGCCGGGGCTCTCACCGGCGCTGCCATCCTCAATGGACTGCCGGGCGAGACGACGGTCACCCCGTTCGGCGAGACCGTGAGCGGCACGTACACCGGCACGGCTGCGGTCGATCTCGGTCAGGCGCCGGCCGATGCTGACCGGGTGATCCTCGACATCACCTGCACCGAGGGCGGGGATATCGAGGTGCCGACGAAACCGGGAGCGGGAACGACAGCTGCGGCTGTGACCTGGAACTGCTCCGATCCGATCCGGGAGAACAAGTCGGTTCGGATCAACGATGGCCTCCTCCCCGCAGCTGGAAGCACGAGCATCACCATCACCGCTGACCCCGGGACGCAGTGGACCGTCGTCGCGCGCTACGCCTCGTCGACCACCAAGCCCTGGGGTGTGAACGCGAAGGGTGAGACCTACGGTGTGCCCAACGACAACGGGGTCCCCGACCTCGTCGCTGCGCAGGCCACCAACGGCGAGATCGGATACACCAGGATGACCGAGCAGTTCGCCTTCGAAGGCGAGGGTTACATCAAGGTGTACAAGTCGGACGGCGAGACGCAGATCGGCTGGTTCCCGATCGGCGACCCGGCGACGCTCGGCGATCCGCCCGCCATCGAGAAGTAGGCAGTACGAACGAGGGCGGCTCGGAATCATCCGGGCCGCCCTCGTCATGCGAGTCTCAGCTGACCTGGGCGAGCTCGCCCTCGGCATCCAGCTCCAGCGTCAGATCGAGCTCGAGCCGCTGCAGGAACACGTCGTCGTGGCTGACGACGAGCACCGCTCCGCGGTAGGCGCGCAGCGCCTGGACCAGCTGATCGACCGTGTCCAGGTCGAGGTTGTTGGTCGGCTCGTCGAGCACCACGAGGTGCGGCGGGGGATCGGCGAGCAGCAGCTTCGCCAGCGCCCCCCGGAACCTCTCGCCGCCCGACAGGGCGCCGACCGGGCGGTCCATCGTCGCGCCGCGGATCAGGAACCGGGCGAGCCGGTTGCGCAGCTCCTTGTCCGGCACATGCGGCGCCGCCGACGCGATGTTCTCCACCACGGACGCCGACTCGTCGAGTCCGTCCACGCGCTGGGACAGGTAGCCGATCCGGTCGGTGTGGGTTTCACAACTCCGGAGAATCTGCTGCAGAGCCTCCGGAACGGCGGATTCCGGCCCTGAATCGCCCAGTTCTCCGGAGTTGTGTCCGGCATCCGCAGCGTCTGCAGCCGAAGCCACCAGCCGCCGCAGCAGCGTCGTCTTCCCGACCCCGTTGCGTCCGATCAGCGCCACCCTCTCAGGACCCTGCACCACCCACGACCGCGTCCCGTCGCCGAGCGTGGCGATGCGCCGCGAGTTCGAGATGCCGGGGTCCGGCAGCTCGATCTTCATCGATGCGTCGTCGCGGACGCGGCGCCCGGCAGCGTCCATCGCGGCGCGAGCCGACTCCTCCTTCCCTGCGACCTCGGTGCGCAGTCGTCCTGCCGAGACCTGAGCGGCCATCTTGCGGCCGTTCGCGATGATCTTCGGAACCCGCTTCTCCTCGAACGCCTTGCGGCCCATCTGCGCCCGGTGCGCGAGCTTGGTCTCGGCCTCGATGCGCTGCCGCCTCTCCTTCTTGAACGCCTGCGTCGCATCGCGCTCATCCTGCCGGGCGGCCTCCTGCTCGGCGTCCAGCCAGGCCCGCCACTCGGAGTACGGGCCGCCGAAGACGCTCAGGCTGCTGCCGTAGAGCTCGGCGGTGTCGTCCATCAGCTCCAGCAGCGCGATGTCGTGACTCACCACGATCAGCGTGCCCTTCCAACTGCGGACCATGTCCGCCAGGCGGCCTCGCGCCACGCGGTCGAGGTTGTTGGTCGGCTCGTCGAGCAGGGTGATCGGCGCGCGACGCAGCCGGATGCCGGCGATCGCGACCAGCACGGACTCGCCGCCGGACAGCTCGCCGACGGTGCGATCGAGGAACGACGGGTCGAGCCCGGCCTCGGCGAGGGACACCTCGGCTCTCGCCTCGATGTCCCAGTCGTCGCCCACCGCATCGAAATGCGCCGGGTCGACGTCGCCGGCGGTGATCGCACGCACGGCGTCGAGCTGTGCGGCGATACCGAGCAGCTCGGCGACGCGCCGTTCCGTGTCGAGCGTGAGACGCTGCGGCAGGTAGGCGACCTCGGCCGTGCGGATGATCTGCCCCGAGGTGGGGACGAGGTCACTGGCGATCAGTCGCAGCAGCGTGGACTTCCCGGCGCCGTTGCGCCCGACGAGCCCGGTGCGACCGGACCCGAACGAGCCCGACACGGCGTCGAGCGCGACGGACCCGTCCGCCCAGGCGAACCTGAGCCGGTCGAGCGTGACGGCGGCGGAGGCGAAAGTGGTCGGTGTTGACATGAGCGACTCCCGGAAGTGTGCGGGTGCGCGGATGCCGACGAGTCACGTCACGTCGAGAACGACGTGGAAGACGGATGCCGGTGGCAGGAAGGATCGTCGGATCAGCGCGTGGATGATTTACGCGGAGAGGCGACGATTCAGATCAAAGGACTTCCAGACACGGCGGACAGGACTCTGAGACGATACCCGGCCCGCCCCGGTTCGCGCAACCCGGGCGTGTCGACGGCAGGCGGATGGGGGCGTCCGTCCCGCGTAGGTTGGATGTCATGGACGACAGGCAGCCGAGTTCCCACGAGATGCGGGCCCGCATGGGCTTCGCGGGGAGCATCATCATCGGTCTCGGAGTGGCGGCTGCGCTCGGCACCGCGACGAACAGCATGCCGGTCGGACTCGGCGTCGGCCTCGCCGTGACCGTCGTGCTCATGGTGGTGTTCACGCGCGCGGGCGCGCGGAAGCAGCATCCGGGTGCCGGCAACGGGACGGATGCCGGACACGGCACCGACCCCGTGCAGGGACCCGGCGACGACACCGATCCTCCGGCCTGATCCTCAGGCGTCGAGCGCATCCTTCCACTGCGACAGGAACACATCGACGTCGGACAGCTCCTGCTCGGAGATGGAGTGGGTGAGCCCCGGGTACACGCGCCCGGAGAGCTCGGCATGCGAGGGCAGCCACTGCGCGGTGTGGTCGATGAGGTTCGGCGGGATCACGTCGTCGCGGCTCCCGCGGCCCCAGAACACCGGCGGCCTCCGCTCCTGCAGTGCGGCGTCGTGCGGCAGATCGCCGGGAGCGGCGTACCCGCTCAGCACGACGACCGCATCGATCCGCTCCGGCGCGAGGCGCAGCGCCTGAAGCGCGACAGCGCCGCCCTGCGAGAAGCCCAGCAGGGCGACAGGCGCCGCATCGGCGGCGGCGGCGTCCAGCCAGCGCAGCAGTCCTTCCGCGGCAAGCGTGATGCCCGTGGCATCCCTCGTGTTCAGCGAGTCGATCGGGTACCACGAGCGACCGGGCATCGGCCAGGGCGGCGTCAGCGGTGCGGCGACGGACGCCACCGCGAGCCCGTCGGGCAGGTAGGGGACCAGTCCGAACAGGTCGTTCTCGTCAGCGCCGTAGCCATGCAGCAGCACGAGCAGCGGCCTCCCGGTGCGCTCGCCGGGCGACCAGCGCGTCAGGCCGTCGTCGATCTCGGTCATGCCCTCATCCTGCCAGGGACGACGGACGTCGGTCAGGCCCCCTAGGGTGATGAGCGTGACTGATCGGGGCTTCGCAGCGACCTCCCGCGTCGACGATGCAGGCATGGCGCTGGCGCTCGCGCCCGCCCTGACGCCGAGCGGCCCCCAGCGCGCTCCGGAGTTCTTCCGCGGCTTCGCGACCCGCCCGCAGGTGCTCGCCCGGGCGCTCGGGACGCTGGCGGACATCACGGCCATGCGCTACTTCCAGTACACGCCGACCACCCAGCGCGACCCGGTTCTGAGCGCGCACGGCGATCGGCTGCGAGCCGAGTGCTTCTCCGCCTGCAACAGCGTCTACGCGCGGCTCGACGTCTTCGGCGACGGCCTCGACGGGGGCGAGATCGGGTTCGGAACCACGAACGTCGACATCACCGCCGACACGAGGCGGATGCTGTCGGGCGTCGGGCGCACCGAACTGCTGCACCTGCGGGTCGGCGATGCGGGTCTGACGGCGGCGACGCCGGAGGCGCAGTCGCATGAGCGGCCGGTCAGGATGCCGACGCGGTGGGTGCCGGCGCTGGGCAACGTGGCGGAGCTGCACCGCGGCACGTCGCCGGGCTTCACGCTGGACGCCGCCCGGGCGCGGGCGTTCATCGGGTCCCTCCCCGCTGCGACCGCGAGCGGCCGCAGCGGCTGGCTCACGCCGACCTCGACCGGAGCGCGCCTCGCGGCGCGGCCGTCGACAGGCGCCGTCCGGATCGCGGGTCTTCACCGGCTGTCCGCGCTGCGACGGATGCTGCCGCATGTGCGCGGTGCGGTGTTCCACGGCAGCGCCGAGACGGGCGTCGCGGTCGTCGAGGTCGATCTGCCCGGGGCGAGGATCACGCTGGGGCTGACCGAGGAACCGTGGCGCGGTCATTCCGGCGAGGGGTCGCTGCTCATCGGTCTGGCGACGCCCGACGCTCTCGACGACGCGGACCTGGTCGCCGCGATGCTCGCCTTCGAGCCGCGCATCGACGTGACGAGACTGCAGTCCGACACGGCCCTTCCCGAGGCGAGGGTGCGGTCCGCGCTGGCGGTGCTCGCGGCATCCGGCCGGGTGGGCTGGGACGTGCACGACCGGGCGCACTTCCACCGCGAACTGCCCGACGATCCCGACCGCGTCGCCCGGGACAATCCCCGGCTCGTCTCCGCCCGCCGGCTGCTCGCCTCTGACGCCGTGCGGCGCGACGGCGCGGGATGGCGCGTGCGCTCGGGGGACGGCGACTACCTCGTGGCGATCGACCCGGTCTCGTGCACCTGCACGTGGCATCTGACGCACGGGACGGGCCGCGGTCCGTGCAAGCATCTGCTGGCCGTGCTCCTCGCAGAGGGGCGCATCGATGAGGAGAACGACACGAATGACGACTGACCTCGCCCGCGCGATCGACATCTTCCGCGAGCTGGGCTGGGGGGACGCGGCGCTGGAGGAGCTCCCGAACCTTCCCCTGGGCACCGCCGCGCAGCAGAAGGAGGCGCTCGCAGGCCTGCGCAAGGGGGAGTGGGGGAGCTTCGCCGAACTCGGCGAGAACACCTTCGGGTGGCGCTCCTCGATCGACGTCGACACCGCGCGCCTGGGCGTGTTCACGATCCGCCTCGGCGCGGACGCCCGCCGCACGATCGACGTGCTGCCGACGCCGCACGCGCTCGCCGACGGCATCCAGGCCGAGATCATCGCCCAGCGCGGCCCCGCGTTCGCCGCCGAGTTCATCGCTCTCGCGTGCGTCTCGCGGCGGCGGGCGTGGGTCAATTCCACGTCGGTGTACGGCGGTGCGGCTGTGCGGCTCGTGCACATGCTGGACCTGGAGATCCCCCGCAGCGTCGAGTACCTCAAGGACTGGTCGGCGTTCGCAGCCGCCGCACTGGGGCGGCCGGCGGAGATCTTCCCGGATCGCGACCTCATCGACGCCGAGGTGATCCGCGGGCGGTTCATCGAGCACGCACGCGTCGCGGTCGAGCAGGCACAGCCGGCCACCGCCTCGTGGGGAGAGGCGTTCCCCGCGGCGTACGAGGCGGGCTGGATGTCGCGGGACGAGACGCTCGAACTGGCGTTCATCGGCCTGGAGACCGCGCAGCGTCCCGGCGATCGCGCGGTCTGGGCACGCGTGATCGCGGACACGCTGGCTGCGACCGACGACGAGCTCCTGGCGCGGGCCAACGCCCTCGTCCCGGTGCTCTCGGCCGGAGACGCCGCGGTGGTGGAGATTCTCGCGCCCCGGCTCATCGCCGCATCCGACGACCACCTGTTCGTCGAGCTCGCCGCCGGTGCTCTCGCGGTCAAGAGCAAGAAGACGCGGCTGAGCGTGCTCGCCTCGCTCGCCGCCCGTCCGCGCCCGCAGGCGGAGGGATCCGGCGAACTGGTCGAGCAGTTGCGCGCGCTCACGGGAGAGCGCGACGCCGCCCTCGTGAAGGCCGCGCAGAACGTCCTCGACGCGTGGGGGACGACCGGGGTCGACGACGAACAGGCGGCGGAGGCAGGCCGCGGGAGCTGGCAGCCGACGCCGGAGGTGTGGACGGCGCCCCGCCTCGAGCCCGAGCCCGCGGAACCCGAGGCGCTGGCTGCGATGGCTGGGCGTCTGCTGGCCAAGCCGGAGGAGGTGCACGACGTCGAAGCCGAGGCGTTCCTCGACCAGATCGTGCGGCTCGCGCACCGGGACCCGGATGCCGCGCGCACGGCCCTGCGCGGCGTGAGACAGCGCTGGGCGGGAGGCCTGCACTACATCGCCGACTGGGTCGCCGGGGATCTGAAGGACATCCACCTGGCCGCCCGTGGGCTGATGATCACCCGGGAGTTCGAACTGCTGAGCAGCGCGGGTCGGGTGCCCGTGATGCTCTCGACGCCGTCCTGGGTCGACCTGCGGGTCGACCCGCAGGACCTGCTCGCACGGTTGCGCGTCCACCAGGACGAGGGCGCCGCCGCACGGGCATCCGATCTCGTCCTCGCGCTGGTCCGGCTGGACCTCTCCCTGCTCACCGAGGAGCTGCGGGCAGGCTTCGCCGGGGTGTCGATCCCCGTCGTCGACCACGAAGACCGCACCGTCGCGGCGTCGGCCGGTGCGGTCGCGGTCGCCTATGCCGCGGACCCCGTCGTCGAACCACCCCTCGAACCGTCTCCCTCCGGCGACGGCCGGCGTGCCGCCGACGTGGTGGTGCCGCGTTCGCTGCGCGGCCTCTGCGGTGAGCTGTCCGAGCGGAGCTGGCGATCGTGGCACGACGGCGCCGTCTTCCCGACCTGGACCGAGACCGTGGGCGAGGGCTTCGAGAGCTACCCGCTCGCCGCCCGGGGCGTGATGCTGCGTCAGGGCGCCCGTCATGCGGCCCCCTACGGCCTGCCCGTCGCCGCCCGGTTCATCGGGGCTCTCAGACAGCTGCATCCCCGCGCCGCCGAGGATGCGTTCACCGGCGTGATCGAGGCGTTCGAACGCGGACTCCTGCGCCCTGAGCTGATGGACGTCGAGCACCTCGACGCCAGCGACCTCGCGGCCATGGCGAGGGTGTGCCTGGAACTCGCCGACGAGGGGCTCGCCTCGGTGGTCTGGCCGCTCCTGGACGGGCTGATCGTCGAGTCGCTGGCGGCACCGCGGATGCTGTCGGGCACGGCCGAGCTCGCGGACGCGCTGGCTCAGCTCGTGCCCACGGCGCTCGCCGCAGTCGACGAAGGCATCGCGCCGACGGACGTCCTCGCGGTTCCCGGGCTGCGCGCCCTCGCCTCCCGGTCGGGTGCGTCACGCGCCGTGACCGCGGCGAAGGCGGCCGTGACAGCCCTTCCCGCGATGGAGTCGGCTCCGGTCAGGAGAACGCCGGAAGGTCCCGCGTTCGACGACGTCTGGCCGGAGGGCGCCGGCGCGATCCCCGCCGTGGTGGACGGCGCGACGATCACGGCGGAGTGGGCCGATCCGGATGCCAAGACGAAGATGCTCGCGATCGATCTGCGGCCGGCGGATGCACCGGATCAGGCGTTCCGCATCGCCAAGCCGGGCTGGACGTACGACCTCGAGAACGAGGGGCAGTGCTCGGCGATCCCGTGGCGCGACGGCCGGCCCGATCCGGACGGCCGGTCCGCCGACCAGGTCTACCTGGCCTGGGACGGCGCGCGCCTCGAACGCCGGATCGGACGCGAACCGGGGGTGCATCGCGGCCCTCTGACCACGTCCATGCACGCCGTGGCGCTCGCCGCGCTCTGCCACGACGGCGAATGGGGAGACGGCGGCATCTGCCTCGTCGCCAATCTCACCGCGAACGGTCTGATCGGCTGGGAGGCCGTCAGGCACGTCATGCCGGTGCTGCTCGCCTGCGACGACGTGAGCCCGGCGAGGATGATGCGGGCCATCGAGAAGGAGCCGCGCACGATCGCCGTGCTCTGGCCCGTGATCACCGAATCGATCGCCTTCGCAGCCGGGGCGGAGACGCTGCCGCATTGGCTCAACCGCGTCCTCGACATGGCGGGGCTCGTGCTTCCGCAGCTCACCGAGGCGGCGGTTCGAGGGTGGATCCCCGCGGATGCCGCCCGACTGACCGGCATCGAGGACATCGCGAAGCGCCCGGGGCGTCAGGCCGCGCTCGTCAAGGCCCGCGCCCTCGCGGAGCGGCTGGTAGAAATGTCTCATGGCGGTGCGCACACCAGATCCTGACCCCGACGGCGGCTTCGGGTTCGACGACGTGCCCGCCGCGGACTCCAACCCGGCGTGGCTGTCGGACATCGAACTCGAAGAAGCGCGGCGCCGCCTGCCGATGCTCTACGTCGAGGCGGTCCCCGTCGTCACCGACGGCGCGGGCCAGGTCACCTCGATCGGCGTGCTGCTGCGGTCCACGCCGCTCGGCGAGATCACCCGCACCCTGGTGTCCGGTCGCGTCCGCTACGGCGAGACCGTCCGCGACGCCCTGTTCCGGCACATCGAGAACGACCTGGGCCCGATGGCCTTCCCGCTGCTCCCCGTCTCCCCGACGCCGTTCGCGGTGGCGGAGTACTTCCCGATCCCCGGTGTGAGCGCCTTCCACGACGACCGGCAGCACGCCGTGTCCCTGGCGTTCGTCGTCCCCGTGACGGGCACGTGCGAGCCGCGCCAGGATGCCCTCGAGGTCACCTGGTTCTCGCCGGAGGAAGCGGCATCCGACGGTCTCTCCGCCGAGATGGAGGGCGGCCGCGGCACGCTGCTCCGCCAGGCACTGGCCCACCTCGGGCTGCTGCGCTGACAGCAGAACCGGTTCCTGAGCGAGCGAAGCGAGACGAAGGGCGCCCGCGTAGGCTCGGTCGGGTGAGTGAACCCATCGCCTTCCCCACCGCATCCGCCGACTGGCTCGCGTTCGCGAGCACCCGCACCGACGAGCGCCTCGCGCGCGTCGACGAACTCGCCGCCCGTCTGAAGGACGGCTCCTCACGCACCGCCCTCGAGGCACTGCAGCTGTGGAACGACCTGCAGATCGAGCTGCGCAGCGCCTACAACGAGGCCGAGGTGCTCGCCGAGGTGCACCCCGACCGGACCGTGCGCGAGGCCGCGGAGTCGCGCACCTCCGCCGCGCAGGCGAAGGACGCCGAGCTGATGACCGACGCCGACCTGGCCGCGGTGTTCGGCGCGGCGGATGCCGAGGGCCTCGACGCCGACGCCGCCCGGCTGCTCGCGAAGATCCAGCGCGACTTCCGCCGCGGCGGTGCCGACCGGGGTGCCGAGACCCGTGAGCGCCTGCGCGCGTTCGCCGCCCGCGAGACCGAGCTCAGCGTGACCTTCGCGCGGAACATCCGCGAGGGACGCCGCGAGATCCGCGTCGCCCCGGACAGGCTCGCCGGACTCCCCGAGGACTTCCTGGCCGGGCATCCGGTCGGCGACGACGGCCTGGTCGCGGTGTCGACGGACAATCTCGACGTGATGGCCGTGATGAACTACGCGCACGACCGTGAGACGCGCAGGGCGCTGCGCGCCGCGCGCTCCGACCTCGCCTGGCCCGAGAACGACCCCGTTCTCGCCGAGCTGCTCGACGTCCGCCAGCAGCATGCGGAGCTGCTCGGGTACGCCAGCTGGGCCGACTACGAGACCGAGGACCGCATGGCCCGCTCCGGGGCGCGGGTCGCCTCGTTCCTGGACGAGGTCGATGAGGCGTCGAAGGCGGCGGCCGAGGCCGAGTACGCGATCCTGCTGGATCGGCTGCGGGAGGACGTCCCGGATGCCGAGGGCGTGACCAACGCCGACCAGATGTATCTGCTCACCCGACTGCACGAGGAGCGCTTCGCCGTGGATGCGCAGCAGGTGCGCCGCCACCTCGACTTCACCCGCGTCCTCGGTGGCCTGCTCAGCACCACCGGTCGCCTGTTCGGCATCGAGTACGCGCCGGTGGACGTTCCCGCCTGGCACGACGAGGTGCGGTCCTACGACGTGCTGCGCGCGGGGGAGCGGATCGGGCGCATCCACCTCGACCTGCACCCGCGTGAGGGCAAGTTCAACCACGCCGCCGTGTTCGGGCTCGCCCCCGGCGTGCGTGGCCGCGTGCTGCCCGAGGCGGCCCTGGTCTGCAACTTCCCGACCGGGCTGATGGAGCACCGTGAGGTGCAGACCTTCTTTCACGAGTTCGGGCACCTCGTGCACGACATCCTCGGCGGCGACCAGGAATGGGCGCCGTTCTCCGGCGTCGCCACAGAGTGGGACTTCGTCGAGGCGCCCAGCCAGATGCTGGAGGAGTGGGTGTGGGATGCCGACGTGCTGGCCTCCTTCGCGCTCGACGAGACCGGCGCGCCCATCCCGGCGGAGCTGGTGGCGCGGATGCGGGAGGCGGATGCCTTCGGCCGGGCGCTCCTGGTGCGCACGCAGCTGGGTCACGCCCGTGTCTCGTACCACCTGCACATGGACCGTCCCGAGGACCTCGCAGCCGCCACCGACCACTGGTACGAGGTGTCCAGCCCGCTCCAGCACCTGCGGGGGACGCACTCCTATGCCGCTTTCGGCCACCTCACCGGCTACGGCTCGTGCTACTACACGTACCAGTGGAGCCTGGTGATCGCGCGGGACCTGCTCACCGGCTTCACGGACCTGATGGACGAGGCGTCCGCCACCCGCTACCGGCGCGAGATCCTCGAGCCCGGCGGGCGCAGGGATGCCGCCGATCTGATCGAGGCGTTCCTCGGCCGTCCCTTCACGGTCGACGCCTACCGGGAGTGGCTGGGCGCGCCCGCCGCCTGACCCGCACGTTCAGGGGTCGAGAGCACTGCCAAGCGACGAGACCACCAGTTGCCGACGCCGGCAACCGGTGGTCTCGTCGCCGACCGGTGGTCTCGAACAGAGCAGAGAGGCTCAGGCGGTGGTGAGCCGCCCGAGCTCGGCGACGAAAGCGTCGACGTCGGACTCCTGCGTGTCGAAGCTGCACATCCAGCGCACCTCGTTGCGGGAGGCATCCCAGTCGTAGAAGCGGAAGCTCTCGCGCAGCTTGTCGGCGACGCCGTCTGGCAGCACGGCGAAGACGCCGTTGGACTGCGTCGGCTGCGAGAAGGACACGCCCTGGATCGAGCCGTCGGCGAGCCCGGCCTCGACCTCGCCGCGCAGGCGCTGGGCCATGGCGTTCGAGTGGCGTGCGTTGCGCAGCCACAGGTCGCCCTCCAGCAGTGCGATCAGCTGGGCGGAGACGAAGCGCATCTTCGAGGAGAGCTGCATGTTGTACTTGCGGCTGTAGATCAGGCCGTCCGAGGCGGCCGGGTTCAGCACCACGACGGCCTCGCCGAGCATGGCGCCGTTCTTCGTGCCGCCGAAGCTCAGCACGTCGACACCGGCGTCGGTCGTGAACGCGCGCAGCGGCACGTCGAGGGCGGCGGCCGCGTTCGAGATGCGCGCGCCGTCGAGGTGCAGCTTCATGCCGCGCTCGTGCGCGTGGTCGGCGAGGGCCTTGATCTCGTCGACCGTGTAGAGGGTGCCCAGCTCGGTCGACTGCGTGATCGAGACCACCAGCGGCTGGGCACGGTGCTCATCGCCCCAGCCCCACGCCTCGCGGTCGACCAGTTCGGGGGTGAGCTTGCCGTCGTCGGTCGGCACGGTCAGCAGCTTGAAGCCGCCGATCTTCTCGGGAGCCCCGCCCTCGTCCACGTTGATGTGCGCGGTGGAGGCCGAGATCACGGCGCCCCAGCGCGGCAGCATGGACTGCAGACCGGTCACGTTCGCGCCGGTGCCGTTGAAGACGGGGAACGCCTGCACGCCCTCGCCGAAGTGCTGCGCGAAGACCTCCTGCAGGCGGGTCGTGTAGAGATCCTCGCCGTACGCGATCTGATGGCCGTCGTTGGCCGCGGCGATCGCCGCGAGCACCTCGGGGTGGATGCCGGAGTAGTTGTCGGATGCGAAGCCGCGGACGGCGGTGTCATGCAGAGTGCTCACCGTACAAGCCTAGAGCGCGGCATCCGTCCCGATCTCCAGACATCCCTGCCGGACGTCGGCATCTCCGCCTACCCTCGTCCCATGCGCACATTCCTGCAGGTGCTGGTGAACACCATGGTCGCCAACGTCACCACCAGCTTCCTGTGGTTCGCGCTGACGTTCTGGGTCTACCTGGAGACCGGGAACGTGATGGCCACCGGGATCGTCGGTGGTGCCTACATGCTGCTCATCGCGATCTTCTCGATCGTGTTCGGCACGATCGTCGACCGGCACCGGAAGCGCGCCGTGCTCGTCTTCTCCAGCGTGATCACGGCGGTCGCGTTCGTGCTCGCCTGGCTGATCTTCCTGTGGCAGCCCGAACGTGCGCTGCTGGACTTCGGAGGCCCCTGGTTCTGGCTGTTCGCGGGCATCATCCTGCTCGGGGCTGTCGTCGAGCAGATGCGCGGCATCGCGCTGTCCACCACCGTCACGCTGCTCGTGCCCGTCGAGCGGCACGCGAACGCGAACGGCATGGTCGGCACCGTGCAGGGGCTGGCGTTCCTCGTGACGAGCGTGTTCAGCGGTCTGTCGGTGGGGTTCCTCGGGATGGGCGGCACTCTCGTCATCGCCGTCGGGCTGACGGTCGTCTCACTCGTGCACATCCTGTTCATCCGCATCCCGGAGGAGCAGCCGGAGCCCGATCCCGATGCACCGTCCGCGATGGACCTGCGCGGCAGCATCAGGGCGATCAGAGCCGTGCCCGCGCTGTTCGCGCTGCTGTTCTTCTCGATGCTCAACAACCTGGTCGGCGGCGTCTACATGGCGCTGATGGATCCCTATGGGCTCGAGCTGATGTCGGTGCAGATGTGGGGCATCGCGCTCGGGGTCGCCTCGACGGGCTTCCTGATCGGTGGCATCGTCGTCTCGACGGTCGGCCTGGGGAGCAATCCGATCCGCACCATGCTGCTGCTCGTCGGGGTGATGGGCGTGATCGGGATGCTGTTCGCGATCCGCGACTGGTGGCCGCTGTTCGTGGCGGGCTGCTGGCTGTACATGGCGCTCTCGCCGGCCGTGGAGGCGGCCGAGCAGACCGTCATCCAGAAGGTGGTGCCATACCAGCGGCAGGGCAGGGTGTTCGGCTTCGCCTCGGCCATGGAGGCCGCCGCGGCTCCCGTCACGGCGTTCCTGATCGCCCCGATCGCGCAGTACGTGATCATCCCGTTCATCGAGTCCGCCGAGGGGCGGGGAGCCTGGGGCTGGCTGCTCGGCGAGGGGCAGGCACGCGGCATCGCACTGATCTTCGTCTTCGCGGGGATCGCGATCGTCCTGCTCGTGCTGATCGCGTTCGGCACCCGCGCCTATCGCCGGCTCAGCGATTCCTACGCGAACGCGGCTGTTCCGCAGATCGCCGCCGAAGGTGCTTGACGCCGCCACGCCCGCGCGAGAGCATTCCTCGGTGACCGACACGCACGAGACGTCAGAACGTCCACTGCTCTCCGCCGACCGGCTGAAGGCCTTCACCGACGGGGTGGTCGCGATCGCGATGACCCTGCTGATCCTGCCGCTGATGGAAGGGGTCATCGATCTCGGACGTGAGGGACGCACGGTCCTCGAGTACCTCAGCGAGGACTTCGGTCAGCTGTTCAGCTTCGTGATGAGCTTCGTGCTGATCGCGTCGCTCTGGATCTCGCACCATCGGATCTTCGATCGGGTCGAGCGCACGTCCGGTGCGCTGATCGGGCTGACGATCGCGTGGATGTTCACGATCGTGTGGCTTCCCGTGCCGACCGCGATGCTCGGCGCGATGGACGACGACGTGGCGCAGAAGTGCCTGTACATCGGCACCCTCATCTTCGCGAACCTCATGCTGCTGGCGATCCGCGCCTATCTGCGGCGCCACCGGGAACTGCATGACATCCCCGACCCGCGCCTGCGCGACGGCATCCGCGCCGATACCGTGACCATCGCGCTGTTCCTCGTCGCGCTGGTGATCGCGCTGCTCGTGCCGCAGATCGGCTACTTCGCGATGTTCCTGATGATCCTGACCGGCCCGGCCATCAGGCTGGTCGAACTGCTGGAGCGAGGTCGACGACGCGCCCGTTGAGGTCGGCGGCGTCCGCGTCCCACAGGGCGATGACGGCACGCGCGAGGGAGTCCACGTCCAGCGCTCCCTCGACGCGGAAGATGACGGATGCCGCGTGCAGGTCCGTCCCCGCGTCGCGCGCCGCCTTCGCGTAGCCCTGAGCGACGGCACGGGCCCAGGTCTCGGCCGCGGCCTTGACGGTGGCGTAGTTCGCGCCACCCGCCAGCGGCTTGTTCACGACCGTGGACGAGACGATCGCGAAGCGACCGGCATCCGATGCCCTGATCGAGGCGTCGAAGGCGCGGCTGGTCGCGCGCACGGCCTGAAGAGCGGGCAGCAGCGCGTCGAAGTCCTCGTCGCTCTGACCGGCGAGCCCGCCGCCACCGCGCCATCCTCCGACCAGCGAGACCACGCCGTCGACGGCTCCGACACGCTCGGCGAGTTCGGTCATGTCGGTCAGGCTCGTGGCATCCGCCACCTCGACCCGTGCACCGGCGTCCGCGAGGGGTGCGAGGCGCTCCGCAGAGCGACCGGTCGCGATCGCCGTCGCGCCCGCCTCGATCAGGGCTCGCGCGACCGCGAGACCGGCGGCGCTCGTCGCTCCGGCGAGAAGGATCGTGCGGTTCATGGTCGCTCCCTGCGTCGCGGATGAAGGATGGATGCAAGTCTGAAGGACGCCCCGCCGGAAATCATCCTTCAGAAGCGGGAACGTCCTTCAGAACTGCGCGTCAGTTGTCGGTGCCGCGGATGCCGACGGTCGACTCGATGACCGGCTTCATCTTCTTGTCGAGGGTCTCGAAGAACATCGACAGCGGGAACTCGTCGTCCATCACGGCGTCGGTGTAGCCCTTGGGAGCTCCCGCGAGGATCTCGTCGGACAGCCCGCGTGCCCACTGCGAGGCGGGGTGCGGGGTGAGCGTGCCCCGGACCAGCTCGTACGCCGCCAGCCAGTGCGCGATCTTCGGACGGTCGATCGAGTGCCAGTACAGGTCGTCGATCGCGTCGCCCAGTGCCACGACGGCGTCGGGCACGTTGTCCCAGTCGAAGGCGAGGGCGGTGTCGGTCCAGTGCAGCACGCCGTGCTGGTGCAGCCAGGCGAAGAGCAGCTGACCGCCGACCGCGTCGTAGTTGCGGGTGCGGTTGCCCGTGATCGCGAAGCGGAAGATGCGGTCGAAGATCACCGCGTACTGCACGAGGTGCGCGTAGTCGTGCATCTCCTGCTCGGCGTCGGTGAGCTGCTCGCCCGCGGCGACGCGGGCGTCGAACGCGCGCTCGATCTTGACGGACTCGCGGAACGCCGTCATGTCGCAGCGCATCTCCTCGAGGGAGTACAGGAAGAACGGCATCCGCTGCTTGATCATGAACGGGTCGAACGGCAGGTCACCGCGCATGTGCGTGCGGTCGTGGATGATGTCCCACATCACGAACGTCTTCTCGGTCATCTGCTGGTCGTCGAGCATGGCTGCGGCGCGCTCGGGCAGTTCGAGATTGGTGATCTCGGATGCTGCGCGGACGACGCGACGGTAGCGGGCCGCCTCGCGGTCCTGGAAGATCGCGCCCCAGGTGAAGGAGGGGATCTCGCGCATCGCGACGGTCTCGGGGAACAGCACGGCCGAGTTCGTGTCGTAGCCGGGGGTGAAGTCGACCAGCCGCAGCGAGACGAACAGCTTGTTGCCGTAATCGCCGGCCTCGAGCTCGGCGATGAACTCCGGCCAGATCGTCTCGACGATCAGCGCCTCCACGAGGCGGTCGCTCGAGCCGTTCTGGGTGTACATCGGGAAGACGACGAGGTGGCGGATGCCGTCGATGCGGTGCTGCTGCGGCTGGAACGCCATCAGCGAGTCGAGGAAGTCGGGCTCGGCGAAGCCGCCGTCCGCCCAGCGCTGGAAGTCGACCACGAGCGCGTCGAGGTAGTCGGCGTCGTGCGGGAAGGCGGGGGCGAGCGCGCGGATGCCCGCGATGATCTCGGCGACGTGCTGGGCCGCGGCCTCTCGGTCGGCGGCTTCGGGTACCGAGCCGTCCTTGATCTGCAGCGGGCGCAGCGCGATCGCGGCGTCCTTCAGCAGCTTCCAGGCCGCGCTGGTCTCGGCGGTCGATGCGTCCTCCACGACCTCGGGCTCGCCGATGATGGTGTTGATGGTGCTGGTGATGGTGGACATCGAAGCCTCCGATCGTGGTCAGAAACGGAAATTTTCCGGTGAACACCGGATTCAGCAACTATTATTCCACTCATGGATGATGCTGTCGACCACGCGCTCCTCGCCGAGATCTCCCGCGACGGGCGGGTGACCCTCGCGCAGCTCTCCGAGACCGTCGGGCTGTCCACCTCTGCCGTGCAGTCCCGGCTCAAGCGCCTGGAGACCCGCGGTGTGATCACGGGCTATCAGGCGCTGCTCGACCCTGAGCAGGTCGGCAAGCCGCTGTCGGCTTTCATCGAGATCACGCCGATCGATCCCGGCCAGCCGGACAACGCCCCCGAACTGCTGGAGCACCTGACCGAGATCGAGGCGTGCCACTCCATCGCGGGCGAGGCGAGCTACATGCTGTTCGTCCGTGTGAAGGGGCCGCGGGCCCTCGAGAAGCTGGTCAACGACATCCGCTCGATCGCCAACGTGCGCACGCGCGCGACGATCGTGCTGCAGACCTACTACGAGCACCGCCCGATCGTCTCGCCGCCGGCATCCTGACCGGCGGAGCGAGCCTGCTCGATAGGATTCGGTCGTGGCAGGAACCTCCAAGAAGTCGCGCACGTCCTCGCGCAAGCACGCGCCGCAGAAGCGGCAGACATCCGGCAACCCGGCGAAGCGGCCCGTGATCGAGGCCGGTCCGGTCACCTTCGGCGACTGGGTGGGAGCGGCCCGACTGCGCACCCTGCCCCTTGCCGTCGCACCGGTCATCCTCGGCACGGGGGCCGCGCAGGTCACCGATCCGCACCTGCACTGGGTGATCGCGCTGGCGTGCCTGGCGGTCGCCGTTCTGCTGCAGATCGGCGTGAACTTCGCGAACGACTACAGCGACGGCATCCGAGGCACTGATGCCCATCGCGTCGGCCCCGCCCGGCTCACGGCCTCCGGTCGCGTCTCGCCGAAGCAGGTGCTGAACACCGCCCTGGTGTTCTTCGCGCTGGCGGCGGTCGCGGGGCTGGCGATCGTGATCCGCACGCAGCAGTGGTGGATGCTCATCGTCGGCGCGGCGTGCATCGTCGCGGCCTGGTTCTACACCGGCGGCAAGCGCCCGTACGGCTACAACGCGATGGGCGAGCTGTTCGTCTTCGTGTTCTTCGGGCTGGTGGCGGTGCTCGGCACCACGTGGGTGCAGTCCTTCGCGCTGCCGCTGGAGGCCTGGCTCGCCGCGGTCGCCGCCGGGCTGTTCGCCTGTGCCGTGCTGCTGGCCAACAACCTGCGCGACATCGATCAGGATCGCGCCGTCGGCAAGCGCACGCTCACCGTGCTGGTCGGCAAGCGCGCCACGCAGGTCGTGTACACGCTGTTCGTGATCGTGCCGTTCCTGATCACCGTCGTCTTCGCGTTGCTGCTGTACCCCGTCGCGTGGCTCTCGATGCTGGTGCTGCTGGCGATCATCCCGGCGATCCTGATCGTCTGGACGTACCGGACGCCCCGCGAGCTGATCATCGCCCTGAGCCTGACCTCGCTGTCGTCGGTCGGCTATGCGGCGCTGATGTACTGGGCGCTCGTCGCGGCCTGAGTCACAGCGCCGCGCCGACCAGCGCCTCGGCGAGCGGCGTGCGCAGGTGCAGCATCCGATTGCCCTCGCGCGAGCTGGCGATCAGTCCTGCGTCACGGAGCACCGTCAGGTGATGGGATGCCGTGGAGGCGGCGATCCCGGCATCCTTCGCGATCCCGGTGGTGGTGCGCGCCACGTGAGCGCGCAGCAGGATGCCCGCACGTGCAGGGCCGAGCAGGGCGCCCAGGGCGTCCTCGAGCTCCGCGCTGTCGCGCGCCCACCCAGCCGTGACCCCGCGTGCGGGGTAGAACAGCGTCG
>NZ_MKRT01000031.1:9037-32759 GCF_001897945.1 Microbacterium sp. 69-10 | reverse complement strand
GCATCCCCACGAGGACATCACCGAAGGGACCAGCACCAGCCCGGAGCCGCGGCAGTCCACGTCCTCGCTGTGCCGGCGCAGGCGCACCCGCACGGCGCCGTCGCTCCATCGCACGTTCGGGTGCAGCCCTCCCGCCATGGCGGAGAGGCCGTCCGCGGTGATCGTGCGCGCCCGCACCGCTATGTCAGCGCGCAGCAGTCGTTCCAGCTGCGGCCAGACGGGTGCGAGCACGGCATCCCACACCTGATCCCAGGCGTCGGCGATCAGCGCTCGGGCGCGCACGGGATCTGCGTGCATCCGGACGAGCGCGGCCCGGCGCTCGCCGGAGGAGCGCAGGATCATCTTGCCGAGATCGACCAGGATGCCGGGGATCGGCGCCTCCCGGAGCGCCGCGAGCTCGTCGACCGGGGTGATGTCCCACTTCGCGTCCGCCGTGAGGAAGTCGGGCATGTAGCCGTCGGCGCCGATCACCTGCGCGAGGAGGCCGAAAGGCTCTCGCGGCAGCCTGTCGCGCACCTGCCGCAGCCAGCCCCACTGCAGCGGATGCTGCTCGGGTCGCAGCAGGACCCGCACGGCGTGCGCGAACTCGTGACCGGGAGAGATGCCGAAACGGACCGCCTGGATGTCGCCGGGGCTCAGGTGGAAGTCGACGCGGTGATCGGGGTGCTCGTGACCCTCCATCGGTCGCCCTCGTATGTTTCGATCCACATCGAAACTCTAGGCCTGCATGGCGCGCGGCGGAAGAGTGAGGCGTGCACACGACAGGGAGCAGATCATGATCGAAACACTCGCCGAGCCGACGCTCGTCGCACCAGCCCAGATCCCGCTCGGGGCCGGCCCCGGTCGCCGCTTCGAGGGCCGTGACCACGGGGCCGCGGTGTCGTACTTCTACGTCGACAACCAGCCGGGGAAGGGATCGGGTCTGCACTGGCATCCGTATCCCGAGACCTGGGTCGTGCTCGAGGGGGACGCGACCTTCCAGGTGGGGGATGAGCAGATCGTCGCCAGTGCGGGTGACACCGTCACCGGTCCGGCGTTCGTGCCGCACCGGTTCACCAACACCGGCACCGGCACGATGCGTCTGATCGGCATCCACGCATCTGCCGTCATCATCCAGACCGACCTCGACTGACCACCACGAAACGCAGGAGAACACCGCATGTCCTTCCAGGCATACCTCGACAACATCGAGACGAAGACCGGTCTCACACCGCGTCAGTTCATCGAGCTGGCGTCACAGCGCGGCTTCGACTCGAGCACCAAGGCCACCCCCATTCTGGAGTGGCTGAAATCCGACTACGATCTGTCGCGCGGCTACGGAATGGCGCTCGTGCACGTGATCACCAAGGGGCCGCAGATCAGCGACAAGCACGTCGGGAGCGCCGGCACGCACGGCGACGCCTCGGACGTGCTGTGGCTGGACGGCAAGGCCACCAACCCCGCGAACGGCTAGGAGAGACCGTGGCAGTACGAGTAGACCTGAACATCTCGCTCGACGGGTTCGCGACCACCGTCGACCAGACCCCGGAGAACCCGATGGGGGAGGACTGGGGGCGGCTCACCGCGGCGTACGTGTCGACGCGCACCTTCCGCGAGCGGGTGCTGGGAGACACCTCCGGCGAGGGCACCACCGGGGTGGACGAGAAGTACGCGAGCGCTTACTTCGAGGGAACCGGGGCCGAGATCATGGGCGCGGGCATGTTCGGGCTGCATCTGTTCGGCGACGACCCCGACTGGCGGGGCTGGTGGGGCGAGGAGCCGCCGTTCCAGGTGCCGGTGTTCGTGCTCACGCACACCGCGAAGCCGTCGATCGAGTTCGCGAACGGAACCGAGTTCCACTTCATCGACACGACGGCCGAGGACGCCCTGGCGAGGGCGATCGAGGCGGCAGCGGGCGGCGACGTGCGCGTCGGCGGAGGCGTCGACGTCGTGCGGAAGTTCCTGCGCGCGGACCTCGTCGATCGACTGCACGTCGCGATCGCACCGATCCTGCTCGGCCGCGGTGAGCGGTTGTGGGACGACCTGCGCGGGCTCGAGCAGGGCTACGAGGTCGTCAGCGAGGTGGCGGAGAGCGGCACGACGCACGTGACCTTCCGGCGCTGACGCCCTGATGCGGAAGGAGCGGATGCCGATCGGCATCCGCTCCTTGTGCATGACACGCCCTGCGGCTCATTCGTCGGTCGCGCGGTCCTCGGCATCCGCATCGGAGTCGGTGCGGTTGCGGCGGGCGTAGATGTCGCGCGACGCGTCCGAGAGCGGCGCGCGCAGGAACAGCAGGGAGATGCTCATGCCGATCAGCGCGGCGAACAGGGCCGCCAGCCACCAGAACTCCTGGAAGATCGGGAAGAAGAACCACATGATCGCGAGCGGCACGAGGAACGCCAGCAGCCGCAGCACGGAGTAGACGAGGAGGGGTGGCAACTTCTTCACAGAGGAGAGTCTAGGAGCGCGCGCTAGGCGTGCGCTGTGCGGCGGCGATGAGGCACCGGGGCCCGTCCGGGCCCGGCGACCTACACTGGAAGCATGGCGCGTTTCCTGATCATCGGCGGTTTCCTCGCCGTGGGGTTCTGGGTGTTCAGCATCGTCGACTGCAGTGTGCAGCCGGCGACGCGGCACCGTGGCGTCTCGAAGACCGCCTGGGTTCTCATCGTGCTGCTGCTGCCGGTGATCGGCGGCATCCTCTGGTTCGCGCTCGGCCGGCTCCGCGCCGACGAGGTGAACACGGCCTACGTGGTGCCTCCGGACGACGACCCGCGGGTGCTGCGCCGCATGCACGACGCCGAGCAGGATGCCCGCATCCGTGAGCTCGAGGCCGAGCTGGCGCGCCTGGACGACGACCCCGACGGCGCGGACCCGCGCTCGTGACGGGGCCCGTCCCCTCCTCCTCGCCCGCTTCGGAAGCCTCCGCCGAGCTGCTCGCCGGACTGATCGGGAGCGGTGTGCGCGACCTCGTGCTCGCTCCGGGCTCGCGGTCGCAGGCGCTTGCGCTGGCAGCCATGGAGCTGTCCCGCACGGGCCACCTGCGGGTGCACGTGCGCATCGACGAGCGCGTGGCCGGATTCACGGCCCTCGGCATCGCGCGCGAGACCGGAGTCCCGGTGGCGATCGTCTGCACATCGGGCACGGCGGCGGGCAACCTGCTGCCCGCCACGATGGAGGCCTTCCACTCCGGCGTCCCACTGCTGCTGCTGACCGCCGACCGCCCGCCGGAGCTGCGCGGCATCGGCGCGAACCAGGCCACCGTGCAGCAGGGGATCTTCGGCCCCTTCACCCGGATGGCGATCGATGCCCCGGTGCCGCCGACGGCGCCGGAGAGCGGCTGGACGGGCCTCGCCCGTGCCGCCGTGGAGGCCTCCCTGGGCCTGCGCGGCGACGGCGTCCCCGGAGTCGCCGGCCCGGTGCACCTCAACCTTCCCGCGCGCGAACCCCTGTCGGCGGCGGGCGCCGCCGATGCCGTGCCGGGTCCCGCGCCCACCCGCGCGGCCGCGGACCCGCTGGTGCTGGACCGCGGCCCGCGCACGGTCGTGGTCGCCGGAGCGGATGCCGGAGCGGATGCCGAAGAGCTGTCGCATCGGGGCGGCTGGCCGCTGATCGCCGAGATCGTCAGCGGTGCGCGCTTCGGCCGGCTCATCGTGCACGGCTACCGCGAGCTGCTGCGGGACGAGGCGCTCGGCGGCCGGGTCGAGCGCGCCGTCGTCTTCGGGCATCCGACCCTCAGCCGAGAGGTCGCGGCCCTGCTCGCCAGGGCCGACGTCGACGTGGTCGCGGTGCGCGGCGGCGGCGAGGAGCTGGATCTCAACCGTCGCACGACCTCGGCGGCCGCGGTGGCGGTGACCGACGGGCCGGCCGACCGGCAGTGGCTGGGTGCGTGGATGAACGCCTCGGCAGGTCAGGTGATCGACCTGAGCGCCCCGGCACCGGACCAGGACGGGCTGTCGTCCGAGGACAAGGCCACCCGGCTGAGCGCGGTGCGGGCCGAACTGTACGCGGTGCGGCGCCGTGTGGATCGCGAGATCCTCGCGGATGCCGTCTGGCGCGCCACCTGGCCGCACGACCGCCTGGTGTTCGGATCCTCACGGCTGGTACGCGTGGCGGACCAGGTGCTCGGAGGCAAGAAGGTGCCGGTGCACGCCAATCGGGGGCTGGCGGGGATCGACGGCTCGATCGCCACGGCTCTCGGCATCGCGCTGGCGAGCCAGGCCGCCGGCGCGGTCGGCGTGACGCGCGTGCTCCTCGGCGATCTGGCCTTCCTGCACGACGTCGGCGCGCTGCTGCTGCCGGCGGACGAGCCGCGGCCGCGCATCCAGGTGATCGTCGGCAACGACGGCGGCGGCACGATCTTCGACGGGCTCGAGGTGGCGGCATCCGCTCCCGCCGAGGACCTCGATCGTGCCTTCTACACGCCGCACGGCGCGAACCTGCGCGAACTTGCCGCCGCCTACGGGTGGGAGTTCGCACAGGTGACCACGCGCTCCGCGCTGGACCAGGCGCTGACCTCGCCCGTGGCGGGGCCGCAGATCATCGAGGTGCCGCTGGAGCGCTGAGGGTCGCCGGCCGGCCGGCCGGTGCTCTACTCGAGCCGCCGGGCGATCTCGCCGACGTCCGCGCTGGCGTACCGCTCGTCGTCCGCCGCAGGGGCCTCGAGCTCGTACAGGTCGGCCTTGGACGGCGCGATCGCGAGGGCCTCGACCGGCGAGGTGTCGGTGAGCACCTCCTCCAGCCCCTGCAGTGCGCTGAATCGGCGCGCCTGGGTGACCACGTTGCGATCCAGCGAGCCTGCGAACCTGTTGTAGGCGTCGACCGTGCTGTTCAGGCTCTTGCCCAGCTTCGCGAGGTGCTGACCGAGCGTCCCGAGCCTCTTGTGCAGCTCCTTGCCGACGGCGAAGATCTGCTGCGCCTCCTGTGCGAGTTGATCCTGTCGCCAGGCGTGCCCGACGGTGCGCAGCAGCGCGATGAGGGTGGAGGGCGTCGCGATCACGACGTTCCGCTCGAACGCGTACTCGTACAGGGTGGCGTCCTGGTCGAGCGCCGCAGCCAGGAACGGCTCGGCGGGCACGAACATCACCACGAACTCGGGGGAGCCGGCGACCACGTCCCAGTACTCCTTGGTGCCCAGGTCGTCGATGTGCTTCTTCAGATGCCGGGCGTGCGCTGCCAGGCGCTGGGCGCGCACGGCGTCGTCCGTGGCCTCCATGGCCTCGAGGTAGCCGTTGAACGCGACCTTCGAGTCGACCACGACCCGCTTGTCACCGGCCAGGTGCACCACCATGTCGGGACGCAGCGCGCCCTCGTCGGTGCTGTGGTGCAGCTGCTCGTCGAAATCGACGTGGTTGACCATGCCCGAGGCCTCGACCACCCGGCGCAGCTGCAGCTCGCCCCAGCGGCCGCGCACCTGCGGCGCCCGCAGCGCATTCACGAGGTTGCGGGTCTCTGCCCCCAGCGTCTCGGAGGACTGCCGCATGAACTGCACCTGCTCGCTGAGCGCTGCGTGCGCCTCCAGTCGTGCCTTCTCGGCGGTGGTCATCTCGGTCTTCACCGTGTCGAGTGTCTTCTGGATCGGCTCGATGAGCTGCTGCACGGCGTCCTGCCGCTTCTGCAGCTCGGCTGCGCCCTCGCTCTGACTCCGCTTCAGCCGCTCCTCGGCCTGCTCCAGGAACGCCCTGGAATTGGCCTCCAGGGCCCGCCGGCTCAGGGCGTCGAACTCGTCGGAGAGCCGCTTCTGATCGGCCTTCAGCTCCTCCAGACGCTCGGCCGCACGGCGGCGCTCGTCAGCAAGGTCGGCCTCCGCCTCGTCCCGCACCTCGGCCAGCCGCCGCACGTGCTCCGAGCGCTCGTGCTCCAGGCGCGCCTGCGCCTGCGCCCTGGCATCCGCGACGGCCGCCTCGCCCTGCCGGCGCGCCTCGGCCACCCGCTGCTCCGCGAGAGCGCGCTCCTCCTGCACGCGACCGGCGGTCTCCGCACGCAGCGCGGCCGCATCCCGCTCCAGCGCCTCGACGCGCAGCTGCGCGGCGCCCGCCGCGGCCTGACTCGCGGCATCCGTCGCGCGCCCGCGCTGCGTGCCGAGCACGAAGCCGAGCCCACCGGCGAGAGCTGCGGCGATCACGGCGACGACGATCACGAGAAGCGAGGTGTCCATGGTCCGATTGTGCACGGGGCCACCGACACCGTGCTTCTCGCATACGTGGCGCCGCACCCGGCACAATGGCAGGCATGACGAAGACGACATGGGCCGAGGCATTGCAGGTCGGCGAGGGCTTCCGGCTGGAGGACGTCGATGCCGACGGCACTCCTGGCTTCGACGGCGGCAAGAAGCAGGGCGCGAAGGAGCTCGCCGCGCGCCGCGAGGTGCTCGGCGAGTTGCAGGAGCGGCTGTTCGCCGAATCGCGCGCCGGCATCGCGAAGGATGCCGTGCTGCTCGTGCTGCAGGCGATGGACACCGCAGGCAAGGGCGGCATCGTGCGGCACGTGGTCGGCGGAGTCGACCCGCAGGGCATCGAGCTGGTCGCGTTCAAGGCGCCGACCGACGAAGAGCGCGCGCACGACTTCCTGTGGCGGGTCGAGAGCCGCCTGCCCCAGCCCGGCTTCATCGGCGTCTTCGACCGCTCGCACTACGAGGACGTGCTGATCGGCCGGGTGCGGAAGCTGGCATCCGAGGAGGAGATCGAGCGACGGTACGGCGCCATCGCCGACTTCGAGCGCCGCGTCGCGGCATCCGGCATCCGCATCGTCAAGGTCATGCTGCACATCTCGCCGGACGAGCAGAAGGCGCGCCTGATGGAGCGCCTGGACCGCCCGGACAAGCACTGGAAGTACAACCCCGGCGACGTCGACGAGCGGCTGCGCTGGAACGACTACATGTCCGCCTACCAGACCGCGTTCGAGCGCACCTCGTCGGCCGAGGCGCCCTGGCACGTGATCCCGGCGAACCACAAGTGGTACGCGCGCCTCGCCGTGCAGGAGCTGCTGATCGCCGCGCTCGAGGACATCGACCCGCAGTGGCCCGCAGCCGACTTCGACGTCGAGGTCGAGAAGAAGCGCCTCGCGGCGAGTTGACTCGGAGCGATCTGCACGACATAACTCCGGAGATCTGACCGGAGCGCGGCGCGAAACACGCCAGAACGTGGCGAACGCCTCCGGATCTCCGGAGTTGTGGCCGAGAGCTCAGGCCAGCGGCTTGCGTCCGCGGTGCAGGGCCACGATCCCGAACGACAGGTTGCGGTACTCGACGTCCGTCCAGCCGGCCTCGCGGATCCACCCGGCCAGCGTGCGCTGGTCCGGCCAGTCGCGGATCGACTCGTTGAGATAGTCGTAGGCGTCGCCGTTGGTGCCGGCGAGGCGGGCGACCTTCGGCAGCACCTGCGCGTTGTAGAAGCGGTAGAGCCCGCGGAACAGCTTCCCCGGAGGCGTGGAGAACTCGTTGATCACGATGCGCCCGCCCGGCTTCGTCACCCGGAACAGCTCGGCCAGCGCCTTCTTCGGCTCCTGCACGTTGCGCAGGCCGTACGACATCGTGACGGCGTCGAACTCGCCGTCCTTGAACGGCAGATTCGTGGCATCCGCCTCGACGAACGTGATGTTGGGCAGGTGACCGTGCCGGCGGCGGCCCTCGGCCAGCATCCCGGGGGAGAAGTCGGCAGCGACGACCTGCGCGCCGCTGCCGGCGAGGGATGCCGAGGAGGACGCGGTCCCCGCGGCGAGGTCGAGGATGCGCTCGCCGCGCTTCGGGGCGACGGCGCGCGTGGTCGCCGCGCGCCAGAAGGCGTCATTGCCGAACGTCATCACGGTGTTCGTGCGGTCGTAGCCTGCGGCGACCTGGTCGAACATGCCGCTGACGTGCGAGGGATCTTTGCCGAGGTCGGCGCGGTTCGGCTCCATGCTTCGATCCTAAAGCGGGCGGATGCTGCGCGCTTCGCGCGAAGGGCTGTTCCACTTCGGGGGCCGACACGCCAGATCACGGACGGATTCGCGGGAAACGTCCGAAATGTGGCGTGTCGGCCCCCGATCTGCGCCGGTCCGACCCGGGCATAGACTCGGCGGGTGAGCGCGAACCGTCCTGAGCCCGGCACACCGATGATCGTCCAGTGGCGCAAATGGGACGGCTCGCCGCACTGGACCAACGAGCAGGTCTACCTGGGCTCGGATCGTTGGGGCGACTGGGTCGGACAGCCGCGGGGATGGCGCAGCAGCCGTCCAGGGCGCGAGTTCACGGCACCCGCTCCGAACATCACGCTCATCCCGCACCCGGACCCGGATCGCGGCGCCGCCGACCTCGCGCTCACGATCAACCGCGGGCATCCGAAGGGCATGCGCATCTACATCGACCTCGCCTGGGATCTGCGCTGGACGGCGGATGCCGAGGACGGCGAGCCCGGCATGCCCGCGCTCGCGCACGGGATCGACATGGACCTCGACGTCGTGCGCGTCGAGGGCGAGCGCGGCACATGGGTCGACGACCGCGACGAGTGGGCCGAGCACCTGGTGCAGTACGGCTACCCGGCCGACGTGATCGCGCACCTCGAGGCGCTGGCGCTGGACCTGGAGCAGAAGGTGCGCGCGCAGATCGCCCCGTTCGACGACGCGACCGCCGACCCGTGGCTCGACCGTCTGGAGGCGCTGGGCATGGAGCGTCAGCCCGAGAAGTAGGCTGGACGGGTGAGCAGCACCCGCCTGGTCGCGCAGACCCGCGAGATCCCACCCGTCGACGATCTGCTGGCACACACCTCCGCCGCCGGACCCGTCGCATGGCTGCGCCGCGGCGAGGGGATCGTGGCCGCAGGCGACGGGATCGCCGCGACCGTCCGCGTCGCGGCCGGTCAGGACCGGCCCCGCGCATCGATCGTCGCGGATGCCTGGCGGCAGCTGGTGCAGGATGCCGAGGTCGACGACCCCGTGGGCCTTCCGGGCACCGGACTGGTCGCGTTCGGCGCGCTGACCTTCGACGAGGACTCGTCCGCCGCGAGCGTGCTCGTCGTGCCGCGGGCCGTGATCGGCCGTCGAGACGGCCGCAGCTGGATCACCCGCATCCGCACCGCCGACGAGCCGGGCTTCGCCGACGTGCCGGAGCCTCAGGGCTTCGCGCCGCACTGGGCAGGTCGCGTCGGCCCCGGTGCGCAGACGCCGCAGAGCTACCAGGATGCCGTGCGCAGGGCGCTCGACGAGATCGCGGACGGCGCGTACAGCAAGGTCGTGCTGGCTCGCGACCTGACCGGCACCGTCCCCGGCAGTGCCGACCTGCGCCGTCTCGTGCGCGCGCTGTCGACCGACTATCCCGACACCTGGACCTTCGCGGTGGACGGCCTGATCGGCGCGAGCCCGGAGACGCTCGTCACCACGCACGCCCGCACGGTCACCGCGCGCGTGCTGGCCGGCACCATCGGTCGCGGCGCCGACCCGGACGCCGATTCCGTCGCATCTGCAGATCTCGCCGCCAGTGCGAAGAATCTCGCCGAGCACAGCTTCGCCGTGCAGAGCGTGCTGGCCACGCTGCGCCCGCACACCCGCACCCTGACGGCGAGCGACGCCCCGTTCGTGCTGGAGCTGCCGAATCTCTTCCACCTCGCGACAGACGTGAGCGGCGAACTCGACGACGGCGCCTCGGCGCTCGATCTCGTCGGCGTCATGCATCCCACCGCGGCCGTCGCGGGGACCCCGACGGATGCTGCGGTCGAGGCGATCCGCCGTCTGGAGCCCTTCGATCGCGGGCGCTACGCGGGACCGGTCGGCTGGATCGACGCCTCAGGCGACGGCGAGTGGGCGATCGCCCTGCGCTGCGCCCAGTTCGCCGACGCTCCCGAGTACGAGTCCGGCGCTCGCGCCGTCACGGCGTACGCGGGCGCCGGCATCGTGGCGGGGAGCGACCCCGAGGCGGAGCTGCTGGAGACCCGCGTGAAGTTCCGGCCCCTCGTGGATGCCCTGGCCTGAGCATCCACGCGACCCGGCCACGACAGGACGGACATGTGCGCCCGTGCGCGCAGGTAGGCTGGAACACGTGACTTCGAGCCCCGCTTCCCCGGGCACGCGACTGGCGAGCCGACTCGGCTTCAGCGACCGCGTCTTCCTCGGTCCCGCCGCGCGACGCATCGCCACGCGCATCGAGGAGGGCCTCGACCTGGTCGAGGCGGGTCTGGCCGACGAGCTGAGGATGGCGGATCCCGTCGCGGACGCCGTCGCCCGCTACCTCTACGAGGCCGGTGGCAAGCGCATCCGCCCCGTGCTCACGCTGCTGACCGCCCAGCTCGGCGACGGCAACAGCGCCGCCGTGATCGACATCGCCAAGGCGCTCGAGCTCACCCACCTGGGCTCGCTGTACCACGACGACGTCATGGACGGCGCCGACACCCGACGCGGTGTCCCGGCCGCGCACGGCGTGTGGGGCAACAACGTCGCGATCCTCACCGGTGACATCCTCTTCTCGCGCGCCAGCCAGATCATGTCGCGGCACGGCGAGCGGGCGATGCGCCTGCAGGCGGACACCTTCGAGCGTCTCGTGCTCGGTCAGATGCACGAGACCGTGGGCGCGCAGCCGGGCGACGACCCCATCGAGTTCTACATCCAGGTGCTCGCCGACAAGACCGGCTCGCTGATCGCCGCGGCAACGCAGGGCGGCGTGATCTTCTCCGGCGCCCCCGCCGAGTTCGAGGAGCCGCTGCGCGTCTACGGCGAGAAGGTCGGCGTCGCCTTCCAGCTTCTCGACGACGTGATCGACCTCTCCGCGGATGCCGAGGAGACCGGCAAGGTTCCCGGCACCGACCTGCGGGCCGGCGTGCCCACCATGCCTTCGCTGCTGCTGAAGACCGGCACGGCGCCCGCCGACATCGACCTGGCCGCGCGCATCGACGAGGGCGTCGCGCGCATCGCCGAGGGGGCGGATCCCGCCGTCCTCGACGGGCCGCTCGCAGAACTGCGCGATCATGACGCCACCCGGCGCACCATGGAGCTCGCCCGCACCTGGACGGCGGATGCCGTCGCCGCGCTCGCACCGTTGCCCAAGGGCACCGTGCGCGAGTCGCTGACCCGGTTCGCGGAGACTCTGGCCGATCGCAGCAGCTGACGGAAGGAACCCCATTGACGAAGCTCAAGCTGGCCATCGTCGGGGCGGGACCGGCGGGCATCTACGCCGCTGACATCCTGCTCAAGGCCGAGCGCAAGTTCGATGTCTCCATCGACCTCTTCGAGCAGCTCCCGGCGCCGTACGGCCTGGTCCGCTACGGCGTCGCGCCGGATCACCCGCGCATCAAGGGCATCATCAACGCGCTGCGCAACGTGATCGACCACGGCGACATGCGCCTGTTCGGCAACGTGCACTTCGGCACCGACATCACGCTCGAGGACCTCAAGCGCCACTACAACGCGGTCATCTTCGCGACAGGAGCGGTGCGCGACTCCGCCCTGGACATCCCCGGCATCGATGCGGCCCACTCCTTCGGCGCAGCCGAGTACGTGAGCTGGTTCGACGGGCATCCGGACGTCTCACCGGAGTGGACCCTGGATGCCGAGTCGGTCGGCGTCATCGGCAACGGCAACGTCGCGCTGGACGTGGCGCGCATGCTCGCCAAGCACGCCGACGACCTGCTCGTGACCGAGATCCCCGACAACGTCTACCAGGGGCTGAAGGCCAGCCGGATCACCGACGTGCACGTCTTCGGCCGTCGCGGCCCGGCGCAGGTGAAGTTCACCCCGCTCGAGCTGCGCGAGCTCGGCGAGCTGCGTGATGTCGACATGGTCGTCTACGACGAGGACTTCCAGTACGACGAGGCCTCCCAGCAGGCCGTCGCCAGCAACAAGCAGGTCATGGTCATGGACCGGATCATGCAGTCCTGGCGCAAGCTCGACTCCGTGAACAACGCGGGAGGCACGGCATCCCGTCGTCTGCACCTGCACTTCTGGGCGCGCCCGGTCGAGGTCAAGAAGGACGAGAACGGCCGTGTCGCGGCCCTCGTCTACGAGCGCACCGAGTCGGACGGCGCCGGCGGCGCGGTCGGCACCGGCGAGCTCCGCGAGGTCCCCATGCAGGGGCTGTACCGCGCGATCGGCTACTTCGGCTCTCCGCTGGCCGGTGTGCCGTTCGACAAGAAGCACGGCGTCATCCCGAACCGCGAGGGCCAGGTGCTGGAGACCAAGTCGAACCAGCGGGTGCCCGGCATCTACACGACCGGCTGGATCAAGCGCGGCCCGGTCGGCCTGATCGGCCACACCAAGTCGGATGCCATGGAGACCGTGCAGCACCTGATCAACGACCAGGGCTCGTGGTGGCATCCCGAGGACCCGTCCGACGAGGCGATCCCCGCGCTGCTCGCCGAGCGCGGCGTCCAGTGGACCGACCTGGACGGGTGGCACCGCCTGGACGCGCACGAGATCGCACTGGGCGAGGCCCACGAGAGCACGCGCGAGCGCGTCAAGCTCGTGCCGCGCGACGAGATGGTCCGCGTCTCGCGCGGGGAGTGAGTCGTCGCTTCGGAGCCGTGCCCTTCGTCTCGCTTCGCTCGCTCAGGATCCGACGAAGGGCCTAGGTTGACCTCATGGGCGAGTGGGTTCCTGATGTCCTCGGCGACGAGTTCCAGCAGCTGACGCTGCCGCTGGAGCCGGATGCCGAGGGCGACGTGGTCGCGACGGTCGTGCGCGCACTGCCCGAGCCGCGACCGTGGTGGCGCCTCCGCGACCGGCGTCCGCTCGCGGACGTCGACGTGCTCTACGTGCACGGATGGTCGGACTACTTCTTCCAGAAGCGCCTGGCCCGGTTCTGGACCTCGCGGGGCGCGCGCTTCTTCGCCCTCGACCTGCGGAAGTACGGCCGCAGCCTGCGTCCCGGTCAGACGCCGGGGTTCATCACGGACCTCGCCGAGTACGACGCCGACATCGAGGCCGCGCTCGCGGCGCGGGGGGATGCAGCGGGGCGCCGCCTCGTGCTGCTCGGGCACTCCACCGGCGGGCTGACGCTCAGCCTGTGGGCGTCCCGGCATCCGGACGAGGTAGACGCCGTCATCCTCAACTCGCCCTGGCTGGAGTTCCAGCTCGGTGCAGCGCGCCCGGCGATCGCGCCGATGGTCGAGCTGCAGGCGCGGTGGTGGCCGAAGGATGCCGCGCCGCAGGTGGACCTGGGGTTCTACACGCGGGCGCAGAACGAGGTGGCCGATCCCGAGGATCCCATGGAGGTCGATCTGGCCTGGCGCCCGGAGCAGACCATGACCGTGCACGCCGCGTGGCTGCACGCGATCCTGCAGGGGCATCGGATGGTCTCGGCCGGCCTTCACATCGACGTCCCGATCTGCGTGCTGCTGTCGGCGCGCACGGCCGTGCCGCGGCGCTGGTCGGACGAGCTCACGCGGGCGGACAGCGTGCTGGTCGTCGACGACATCGCCCGTGCCGCTCTGCGGCTGGGCTCGTCGGTGACGGTCGAGCGCATCGACGGCGCGCTGCACGACGTGTTCCTGTCGCGCCACGAGGCGCGCGAGGACGCCTATGCCCGGCTGGAGCGCTGGGTCACCGGCTGGGTGGCGTCGCGCTGACCGAGCGGATGCCCTGGCTCACGCCACGTCGTAGATCACGCGGCAGGCCTGCTCCGCTGCATCCGCATCCCCGTCGCGCAGCGCCCGGTCCAGCTCGCCGCAGGCGTCGAGCAGACGAGGCCTGTGCTCGGGGGTGATCGTGAAGCCGCGCAGCGCTCGGGCGAGGGCCATCGAGGCCTCGTCGACCAGCGACTGCTGCAGGGTGTTGCCGCTCCGGGCGGCGAGGTAGCCGATCACCTCGCGCCGTGCCTGCGAACAGGCGGCGGGGTCGTCGACGCTCGCCGCGATCCTCGCGATCATCGGCGAAAGCGTGTCATGGTCGGCCGCCGTCAGCCGCGGGCAGGACAGCCGCACGATGACGCCCGCCTGCAGACCGGCGAAGTCGTGCGACATCCGGATCGTCTCGGGCGTGAGGCGGCTGATCTCGGTGTACCTGCTGGGGTACATCGTGACCAGGCCGATGCGCTCCAGCCGCTGCAGCGCCTCCCGGACGGGCGTGCGCGACACCGACAGCTCGCGCGCCACGTCGGCGTCGCGGATGCGATCCCCGGGCGCGAGCTCGCCGGTGACGATGCGCTCGCCGATCAGGTGGAACACCCCCTCGGCCAGCAGTTGCTTCTTCGCCGTGCTCGCGGACCCCAGCCGCTGTTCTTCGTCGACGGACACCCCAATGACCCCAGCTTCCCCGATGAACCCCAGGGATTCCCCACGAATCCCGGGCGGAGCGTCCCCTAACGCCCCGCTGGGCCCCAGCCTAGCGGGTGCGCGGACGTCTGAGGAGAGGCAGAATGCCGGTATGACGGCGGCCGCGGGTCAGCGGTAGTTGATGAACTGCAGGTCGATGTCGAGGTCGCTGCCCTTCAGGAGCGCGATCACGGACTGCAGGTCGTCGCGGCTCTTGGACTGCACGCGCAGCTCGTCGCCCTGGATCTGCGACTTCACGCCCTTCGGACCCTCGTCGCGGATGATCTTGCCGATCTTCTTCGCGTTCTCGCTGGAGATGCCGTCCTTCAGGGACGAGGTCAGGCGGTACTCCTTGCCGCTGGCGACGGGGTCGCCGGACTCCAGGCTCTTCAGGGAGATGCCGCGCTTGATGAGCTTCGACTGGAACACGTCCAGCACCGCCTTCGCGCGCTCCTCGGAGTTCGCGACGATGACGATCTGCTCGCCGCTCCACGAGATCGAGGCGCCGGTGCCCTTGAAGTCGTAGCGCTGCTCGATCTCCTTGCGGGCCTGGTTGAGGGCGTTGTCCGCCTCCTGGTGATCCACCTTGGACACGATGTCGAATGAGCTGTCAGCCATGCCGGAAGTCTATCGAGGATGCCGTTTCACTGTCCGTCTGGAAGCGCTTTCAATGTCTTGCAACACCAGACTTCCCGGATAACAGGTTGATATCGACGATTCCTTCCATTGCGTTACCGTGCCTCGCTCATGCATACTGTAAGCGCTTGCAATCGTGCAGGCCCCATTACATCGAGAGAGGCACCCACCAATGAAGGTGACCAAGAGGAGCATCGCGGCGTTCGCTGCGATCACCGTCCTGACCTCCCTGGCGCTCGCGGGCTGCTCGTCCGCGAACACGGGCGACAAGGGCTCGGACAGCGGCGATTCCGCGAAGGCCGGCAAGCTGGTCGTCTGGGTCGACTCGGAGCGCGTCGACGCCGTCAAGGGCGCCGCAGAGGCGTACGAGAAGAAGACCGGCGTGAAGGTCCAGATCGTCGGCAAGAACGTCGACAACATCAAGGACGACTTCATCCAGCAGGTGCCGACCGGCAAGGGCCCCGACATCACCATGGGTGCGCACGACTGGCTCGGCGAGCTGTCCACCAACGGCGTCGTGGCTCCGCTCGAGCTCGGCGACACGTCCAAGGACTACCTGCCCGTCGCACTGCAGGCCTCGACCTACGAGGGCAAGGTCTACATGCTCCCCTACGCGGTCGAGAACATCGCCGTGCTGCGCAACACCGCCATCGTTCCCGAGGCCGCCACGAGCTTCGACGACATGATCGCGAAGGGCAAGGCGGCCGGCCTCGACCAGCCGTTCGTGGTCGAGCAGGGCGCCGAGGGCAACCCCTACCACCTGTACCCGTTCCAGACTGCGTTCGGCGCCCCGGTCTTCGGCACCGACGCCCAGGGCTCCTACGACCCGACCAACCTGCAGCTGGGCAACGACGGCGGCATCGCCTTCGCGAACTGGCTGGCAGCGCAGGGCAAGGCCGGCACTCTGAACACCGACATCGACGGTGACATCGCCAAGCAGCAGTTCCTCGACGGCAAGGCCGCCTTCTGGCTGACCGGCCCCTGGAACGTCGGAGCCGCCACGGACGCGGGCATCAAGGTCGCCATCGACAAGATCCCCAGCCCCACCGACAAGGCCGCTTCGCCGTTCGCCGGTGTGAAGGGCTTCTTCATCAGCTCCGAGTCCAAGAACAAGGTCGCCGCGAACGACTTCCTCGTGAACTACATCGGTACGTCCGATGTCCAGCTCGAGCTGTTCAAGGCCGGCAACGTGCTGCCCGCACTCACCGCAGCAGCCGACAAGGCGGCATCCGACCCCATCATCGCCGGCTTCCAGGCCGTCGGTGCAGACGCCGTGCCGATGCCCGCGATCCCCGCCATGGGCTCGGTCTGGCAGTTCTGGGGCGTCGCCGAGGCCGCGATCATCAAGGGCGCGGACCCGCAGGCCACCTGGACCAAGCTGGCCGACGACGTCGCAGGCGCGATCAAGAAGTGATCGCGACCGATCTCGGCCGACCGGCCGAGGTCGAGTGAAGCAGTCCACCGCTGCCAGGACGGGGCACGTGCCCCGTCCTGGCAGCCGTGCGCAAAGGGGTGAGGATGAGCCAGGTCACTGAGCTGGAGGCGCCGCAGGCGCCCCGCACGAGGAAGCAGCGCCAGGCTGCCGCGATCGCCGAGGCGGCGTCGGGGCACGTCGGCTGGATGCTGCTCAAGATCGGCCTTCTGGCGATCGTCGACGCGATAGCCCTGTATGCGGCGTTCGTGCTCTACACGGCATCCGAATGGGTCGTGCTGGGTGTCGTCGTGGTCGTGGCGATCCTGGTCAACTGGATCTACTTCTCCCGGCGACACGTCCCGGCGAAGTATCTGACGCCCGGCGTCATCTTCCTGATCCTGTTCCAGGTGTTCACGCTCCTGTACACCGGGTACATCGGTTTCACCAACTACGGCACCGGGCACAACGGCAGCAAGGACCAGGCCGTCGCATCGCTGATGCGCTCCGCCCAGGAGCGGGTGGCGGACTCGCCCACCTACGGCGTGACCGTCGTGGAGAAGCTCGGCGCACTGGGCCTGCTGGTCACCGATCCCGAGGACGGCGACGTCTGGGTCGGCACCGATGAGCAGCCGCTGCAGAAGGTGCAGGGCGCAGGCATGGACGGCGACCGGGCGGTTTCCGTCGACGGATGGACGAGCCTGTCCTTCGCCGACGTGATCTCCCGTTCCGACGAGGTGGAGAAGCTGTCGATCCCGTTCAGCGACGACCCCAACGACGGCACGATCCGCACGCCCGACGGACGCAGCGGTTACCGGTACGTGTCGACGCTCGAGTACGACACCGCGGCCGGGACCATGACCGACACCAAGACCGGCACCGTCTACCGCGACACCGGCGTCGGCGCGTTCACCGCCGAGAACGGCGAGCAGCTGCTTCCCGGCTGGCAGATCACGGTGGGCTTCGACAACTTCCTGCGGGCGGTGACGGATGCCTCGATCCGCGGGCCGCTGATCTCGGTGACGATCTGGACGTTCGTGTTCGCGCTGATCTCGGTGGCGTCCACGTTCTTCCTGGGGCTGCTGCTCGCCCTGGTGTTCAACAACACCCGGATGCGGTTCCGCAACGGCTACCGCATCCTGCTGATCCTGCCCTACGCGTTCCCGGCGTTCCTGTCGGCGCTGGTGTGGGCGGGCATGATGAACGAGAGCTTCGGCTTCCTCAACCAGGTCTTCTTCGGCGGAGCATCCATCCCCTGGCTGACCGACCCGACGCTGGCGAAGGTGTCGGTGCTGATCGTGAACCTGTGGCTGGGCTTCCCGTACATGTTCCTGGTGTGCATGGGCGCGCTGCAGGGCATCCCGTCCGACGTCAACGAGGCGGCCGAGATGGACGGCGCGAACCCCTGGCAGATCTTCCGCAGCATCAAGCTGCCCCTGCTGCTGGTCACGGTGGCGCCGCTGCTGATCTCGTCGTTCGCCTTCAACTTCAACAACTTCAACCTGATCTACATGCTCACCAACGGCGGTCCCCGCTTCGATGACGTGTCGATCCCCGTCGGGCACACCGACATCCTGATCTCCATGGTCTACAAGGTGGCGTTCACCGGTCAGACCCGCGATTACGGTCTGGCATCGGCGTTCACGATCCTGATCTTCATCGTCGTCGCGGCGATCTCGATCATCAGCTTCCGCAAGCCCAAGGCCCTCGAGGAGCTGAACTGACATGAGCACCGCTTCCTCCGTCCGCGACCTGCGCCCCGCCCGCCGCTCGTTCGGCAAGTGGTTCGGCGACACCGGCTGGCGCCACGTCGTCGCGATCGTCGTCAGCGCGTTCGCGGTGTTCCCCCTGCTGTACGTGGTCTCCGCCTCGCTGAACCCCAAGGGCACGCTCACCGGGTCGAACCAGCTGTTCTCCGCCATCGGCATCGACAGCTACGTGCGCATCCTCACCGACCCGAAGAACCCGTACCCGATGTGGTTCTGGAACACCCTCGTCATCGCGACGGTGACCGGATTCGTGACGGTCTTCCTGGGCGCACTGGCCGCGTACGCGTTCTCGCGGATGCGGTTCACCGGACGCCGCGTGGGCCTCGTCACCATCGTGGTGGTGCAGATGTTCCCGCAGCTGCTGGCCGTGGTCGCGATCTTCCTGCTCATGTCGACGCTGGGGGACTGGTTCCCCGCGATCGGGCTGAACACGCCCACAGGCCTGATCCTGATCTACCTCGGCGGCGCGCTGGGCGTGAACACCTACCTCATGTACGGCTTCTTCAACACGCTGCCGATGGAGCTCGACGAGGCCGCTCGCATCGACGGAGCCGGGCACGCCCGCATCTTCTTCACGATGATCCTGCCGCTGGTCGCGCCGATCCTCGCCGTGGTCGCCCTCCTGTCGTTCATCGGCACGGTCAACGAGTACGTCATCGCCAGCATCATGCTGATCGACCCCGACAAGCAGACGCTCGTGGTCGGCCTGACCAAGCTCGTCGCCAATCCGCGCTACGCGGATTGGTCGGCGTTCTCCGCGGGCGCCGTGATGGCGGCCATCCCGGTGATGGTGCTGTTCCTGCTGCTGCAGAAGTACATCGTCGGCGGACTCACCGCGGGTGCGGTCAAGTAGGGCAGGATGCCTGTCATGACCCTCCCGCATCACGACGGCTCACCGCTCTTCGTCTCGGACGACGCCCCCGCGCTCGGCGACACGGTCTCCGTGCGACTGCGGGTGCCGGCGGGGTACGGTCCGCTGAGGGCGGTGCGCACCCGGTCCAACCCGGATCACGAGCCGGAGTGGACGGATGCCGTGCTGCTCGGCGCCGCCGACGGCTGGGACTGGTGGGAGGCGCCGATCCACGTGCGCAACCCGCGGCACGGCTACCGCTTCGTGCTGCTGCACGAGGACGGGAGGGTCGAATGGCTGAACCAGACCGGCATCCACATCGGCGAGACCCTGGATGCCGAGGACTTCGCGCTCGCGGCCACCCCCGCCGCGCCGGCATGGCTGCACGGCTCCGTGATGTACCAGGTGTTCCCGGACCGCTTCGCGCGGTCCGTGCAGGCCGATGAGCATCCTACCCCGGACTGGGCGATCCCGGCCTCCTGGAGTGACCCCGTCGACCCCGTCGTGCCGGGCCGGTCGAAGCAGTTCTACGGAGGAGACCTGCCGGGCGTCGTGGAGCACCTGGACCACCTGGTCGCGCTCGGCGTGGACCTGCTCTACCTGACTCCGGTGTTCCCCGCGGCCTCGAACCACCGCTACGACGCGTCCAGCTTCGACACGATCGACCCGCTGCTCGGCGGTGAGGACGCATACGTCAGGCTGATCGAAGAGGCGCACGCCCGCGGCATCCGCGTGATCGGCGACCTGACCAGCAACCACTCCGGCGACCGGCACGAATGGTTCCAGCAGGCGCTCGGGCACCCCGGCGCCGAGACCGAGAGCTTCTACTACTTCACGGATGCCGGCAACACGGCCTACGAGTCGTGGCTGGGCACGCCGACGCTGCCGAAGTTCAACTGGGCCAGCGACGCGCTGCGGGAGCGGTTCATCACCGCCGAGGACTCGGTGGTCGCCAAGTGGCTGAAGCCGCCGTACTCGATCGACGGCTGGCGCATCGACGTGGCCAACATGACCGGTCGCCTGGGCGCGGTCGACCTGAACGCCGAGGTGCGGCAGCTCCTCGCCGAGACGGTGCGGGCCATCAACCCCGATGCGATCGTGCTGGGGGAGTCGACCAACGACGCGGCCACCGACCTGCAGGGCGACGGCTGGCACGGCGCCATGACCTACCCGGCGTTCACCCGCCCGCTGTGGGGTTGGCTGAGCGAGCCGATCGGTGCGCCGTACCTCACCTACGACGGCCAGCAGGTGACCGAGCCATGGTTCTTCACGCAGCCGATCGGTGGCATCCCGCGCTACACGGCACGGGACTTCGCGGATGCCGTGACCCGTTTCACGGCGGGCATCCCGTGGCGGGTGCGGCTGGGGAACATGCAGCCGCTGGACACGCACGACACCGCGCGCTTCGCGACCAACGCGGCGCCCGGAACGATGCCGGTGGCGGTCGGGCTGTCGATGACCATGCCGGGCGTGCCGGTGATCTTCGCGGGCGACGAGTTCGGGCTCACCGGCGCCGACGGCGAGAGCAGCCGCACGCCGATGCCGTGGTCGCGGCAGCACGAGCCGGAGCTCGCCGAGGTGTTCGAGACCTACCGCTCGCTGGTCGGGCTGCGCCGTTCGCACCCCGTGCTGGGGACGGGCGGGATGCGCTGGCTGCACGTCGACGACGAGACGGTCGTCTTCGTGCGCGAGAGCGCCGAGGAGTGCGTGCTCGTGCTCGCGACCCGTGGGGGAGCGGACGTCGAGCTCGCGCCCGGCGCCCTGCCCGGTGCCGCGGATGCCGTAGAGCTGTACGGCGACGCGACGCTGGCGTCGGCATCCGACGGCGCCGTCGCGCTCGCGGCCGAGGGTCCGGCGTTCGCCGCGTGGAGCCTGCCCGGCGTGCGGATGCCGCGCGGCTGAGGCGCATCTCGGTCCGGTTCTCGAGCGAGCTGCTCCCCTCCCTGAGTGAGCTGCCTCCGGCCCCTGAGCTTGTGCGGCGAGACGAAGGCCGCTGGCCGTGTTGTGCTGTCTTGTGACGCATGCTAGCTTGTGACGCATGACAGCGGACGTGGGGGCGCAGATGCGCAAGGGCGTGGTCGAGTACTGCGTGCTCGGCCTGCTCGCCCGCGAGCCGATGTACGGCTGGCAGCTCGCCGACGCGCTCACCGAGTCCGGGCTCATCGCCAGCATCGGCACCCTGTACCCGCTGCTCGGGCGGCTCCGCGACAACGGCTGGGTCACGACATTCGACCAGCCGTCGGACTCCGGTCCCGTGCGGCGGTACTACCGGCTCACGGCCGCCGGAGTCGCGCAGCTCGCGCTGTTCCGCACGCAGTGGCAGCCCTTCGCCCTGACCGTCTCACGCCTCGTGGGAGAGGAAACACCATGACGACCGCCACCTCCGACTACCTCGCCCGACTCGACGTCGCGCTGCGCGATGTGCCGCACGGTGTCGCCGCGGAGATCCGCGCCGGCATCGCCGAGGAACTCCAGAGCCTCGACGCGGACGCCGCCGAGGCGCGCATCGCTCAGCTCGGTGACCCTGCCGTGATCGCGCGCGAGGCGCTGGATCCGGACGGGTACACGCCCCCGCCCGCACCGGCTGCCCCGCGTCCGGATGCGGTCGCCTCGCCCGCACCCGTCCCCGTCTCCCACAGCCGCGGCTTCGCGATCGCTGCGGCGCTCACCCTGAGCTTCGGCGGCTATCTCGTGCCCGTCGTGGGCTGGTTCGTGGGCGTGGCGCTCGTGCTGATGAGCTCGATGTGGCGCACCTGGGAGAAGCTGGTCGCGATCCTCGTCCCCGTGGCGGTGTTCGGTGGACTGATGCTGTTCTCGTTCGCCGCCTTCACCACGACGGGAGCCGTCGAGGTGCACGAGGCATCCGGAACGGGCACTCCGCCGGAAGCGGAGAACCCGCTCGTCCCGAATCTGCTCGCGGGTCCGCACTTCCTCATCATCATCGCCGTCGCCGTGATCTTCCCGGCATCCGGCCTCTGGCTGCTCTGGCGGATGCGCGGCCGATCGGCATCCTGACCACGACTCCGAGACTGACGCCCGGCGGGTTCCCCGCCGGGCGTCAGTGCGTCAGTCGGCGGCGGCGCCCGTTCCCGGAGAGCTGCCCGAGGCGGCCTCGGCCGTGGAGGTCCGCTGCCCGCCGGTGATGGTCCGCAGCAGGTCGTCCTGCACGGCGGTGAGGGCCATGTGCGCGGCACCGGCGAGCACCGGTTCGTCGACGAGCTCGGACAGCAGCACGGGAGGCCGGGCGACGACGGTGGAGTGCAGGTGACGCTCGACCAGGCCGCGGAGCCGTTCGCCTCCTGCGACCGAGATGTCTCCGGCCAGCACGAACACGTCCGGATCGATGATCGCGACCACGGCTGACAGCCCGAGGGCGAGGCGGCGTGCGATCTCGTCGAGCGCGGTCTCGGCGTCGGGGGAGTCCGAGGATGCTGCGGCGCGCATGGCGTCGGCGGGCGTCGCGCCGTCGAATCCGCGCTCCGCGAGCACGCGCCCCAGTGCCGGGGCGCCGGCGAGGGCCTGCATCCCGCTGGCGCCGTGCTCGTTCTCGTCAGGCGGCACCGGAGCGCCGGGCAGGGGCAGGTCGGAGATCTCGCCCGCGCCGCCGGTGCGTCCGCGGAGCATTCTGCCACCGAACATCAATCCCAGGCCGATGCCGTCCGAGACCCACAGCTCGGCGAAGCTGTCGTGGTCCACCGCCGCACCGCGGGCGTGCTCGGCGATGGTCACGAGATTGACGTCGTTCTCGATGTCGACGGTCGTGCCGATGGCGTCCTGCAGCGTGGATGTGAGTGCGGCATCCTGCCAGCCGGGCAGATGGGCGGCGAACCGCAACCGGTCGCAGGTGGGATCGATCGCCCCCTGGATCCCGACCACGACGCGCTGCAGCCCGGCCGGTTCCACGTCCGTGCCATCGCACGCACCCTGCAGCACGGCGAGCACCTGGGCGCCCGGATCGGGCGCCGCCTGATCGGATGTAGGGAGCACGTACTCGCCGACCCTCGCGCCCGTGAGATCCACGACGACGGCCGCGATGCGCTCCGGCGTCACGTCCACGGCCGCCGCGTGGGCCACCCCGCCGTCGACGCTGAACAGCTCCGCGGCCCGGCCGATGCCGCCGTCGCGGTTCCCGATGCTCCTGATGAGGCTGCTCTCGCGCAGCTGCGCGAGGAGGTGAGATGCGGTGGGCTTAGACACGGCCAGTGCTGAGGCGATCTCCGGCCTGCTCAGCGGGCCCTGGTCCAGCAGGAGCCGGAATGCCGCACGAGCGTTGATCGCGCGGACGACGCTGGTTCCGATCGGTCGAGTGGCCACGGTGTCCTTTTGAGGATGAGATCGATTGCACCCGGAGTCGTGGGAGCTGTTACACGGATGCTATCCGTCGGCAGACGAAACCCCTGGTCTGGAAAACGATTGCCATCGGTATCCGTGTCGGGTATAGCTCATCGTAAAGATGTGTTCATGGTGAGCTTCTGCGTCGCGCCGCTCGGCGTGCTGGTGCTCATCGCGTTCGTCCCCGGCCGCTCCTCGATGCCGACCGGCGGAATGCGACCCACGCTGCGGCAGACCGTCGGCATCCTCGCCGAACCGCGCTACCGTCGGCTGCTGATCGCGGCCACACTGCTCGGCATGGTCACGATCGGCGACGGGTTCCTGTATCTCGGTCTGCAGGACCGGGGACGAGTACGCCACGACCGACTTCTCAACCAGGACCGGCTTCTACGACCTCGAGCAGGACTTCCTGGTGAAGTCGGTGGAGGATCTCGGCCTGTACATCGACGGCCGGTTCCGGTCGCCGGAGGACGTCAACTACTGGGGCCTGACCTTCGCCGACGATCAGAACACCTTCTACGTGACGGTGTCCACC
>NZ_MKRT01000031.1:4552-9029 GCF_001897945.1 Microbacterium sp. 69-10 | reverse complement strand
CCCAGGGCGACCTGGCGTCGTGGACGGCGCGCACGCTGCGCAAGAACGTCGAGTGCCCGTCGCTCTCGCCCGACGGCACCCGGATCGCGTTCAAGAAGCGGGTCGATCCCGGCGTCGAGTCGCCCTGGCGGCTGTACGTGCTGGATCTGGCGACCATGAAGGAGACGGCCGTGGCTGAGGACCGCAGCGTCGACGATCAAGCGGCCTGGCTCGATGACGGCACGCTCGCATATGCCGTCGACGACGGGGTCTGGTCCGTGCCCTCCGACGGCACAGGCGCGCCGAGGCTCCTCGCCCCGGGGGCGTCGTCGCCGGCGATGGTGCGACCCTGATCGGCGTTGCGCTCGCCCGTTGACGAACGCCGGGCGTATCGTGGCGCCATGACCGCACGCGTGGGGGGAAGGAGCCTGGCGATCAGCTGGATCGTCGGGCTCCTCTGCGCGGCGACGGTGGCGGGCCTGCTGTGGCTCGCCCTGGGAGCGGGACCCGGGTTGCTGTTCATCCTCGAGCAGATGGTCGGCGGCGGCTGACGTCCGCCGGACGGCGAAGCACCGACACGTCGGCACGCCTGCGAGGCGCGCGTTTGCGCGCGCGTTACCCTCGCTGTGCACCTTATCCAGGAGAGGCGAGGCCATGAGCGACCCCGAGGTTCCCCAGAACGACAAGCCGAACGACATCGACGACGTCGTCGGAAGCGCCAACGAGGGTCTCGACGCCGCCGCCGCGGCCCGCGCCGAAGCCCCCGCCGACTCCGCCGAGCCGCACTCCGACGCCGACATGGAGGCATTCGCCGCCGCCGAGCGCGACTACCCCGGAACGTTCGGCGCAGCCGACTCCGCCGAGTCGCGGTCCGCTTCGGAGCAGACCGCGGATGCCGATGAGGCGCCTGCGGTAGACGCGGCACCCGCCGACGAGGACGTGAAGCCCGCCGACGTCGGGCGGGACTACTCGTACTCCTCCGGTTCGGACACCGGCGAGATCGCCACCTCGCACGTGAGCGACACCCCGACCGTCGCGGACACCGCCTACGGAGCAGGGGCCGCAGCAGCGGCATCCGCAGCCGAGACCCACGTCCTGCCCGCCGAGCCGGTCGCCCCGCCCGCGGCCCCGCAGCCGATCTTCGTCCAGGCCCCCGAGCCGCCTCGGGAGCTGGGCAACCGCGGCGCCGCAGGCGGCATCGGTCTGGTCGCGGCCGTGGTCTTCGCCATCCTGTACCTCGGCGCGATCCTGGGTCTCGGCGCCCTCGCCGGCGACGTCACGGGTGAGAACATCGGCGAGGCCGCGCTCAAGCCGCTGACGACGTGGGCCTTCTGGGTTCCTGTGGTCGTCTTCTGGCTGGCGTTCTGGCTGCTCGGCGCCTTCGTCAACCGTGCCCGCTGGGGCAAGTGGGTCATTCTGGGCCTGCTCGTGGCCGCAGCCACCTACGGCGGCCACATCCTGGGCCAGCTGTTCCAGGCGCCGTTCTGGAGCATCGCCCCCAGCAAGTCGGCCGAGATCGTCAACGAGCAGCTGCTCGCGCCGCTCGCGATCGCCGCCTTCCTGTTCGCCCGCGAGCTCACGATCTGGTTCGGCGCGTGGGTCGCACGCAGCGGCGCCAAGAAGAAGGCGCTGAACGCGGAGGCGCAGGCCGAGTACGAGCGCACCCTCGAGGCGGGCCCCAGCGCGCTGCGCTGAACCGCCCTCCACCCACGCGCACGCGCGTAAGGTGGCGCCATGACCACCACCGGAGACCCCCACGGCACACCGCCGCAGGGGGTCTCCGCGTCTCTGTCGCTGGTGATCGGCTTCGTCTCGTTCGCCGCGCTGTGCATCCTGGGTCTGGGGATGCTGAGCTTCTTCGCCGACATCGACATCCTCGCGGTGCCGGGGCTGGACTGGTGGCCGGGCATCGTCGGCATGTTCGGCGCGATCAGCGCCTTCTCCTGGATGCTGTGGCCGACGCTGTCCCGCGGACGGGCGTCGTTCCTTGCAGTGCCTTCCGTGGCGCTGGTGACCGCGGTCGCGCATCTCGTGCTCGTCTGGCTCAGCGCACTGCTGAGCGGGGCGGGCACCGACTCCGCACTCGAGGCCGTCGGGCAGCTGATCTCGCGCGGCTCGAGCGCCGTGCTGCTGGGAGCGGCCCTCATCGCCGCCTGGATCGCGATCGCCCTGCGCCGCACGAAGGCGGCCGCCCCGCACTGGCCGTGGGAGCGCGGCGACGAGGAATGACGCCGCGACGGCGACGGCGACGGATGACACGCGCGGATGCCGCGCCGCGAAGCGCTCCGGGCCGTACCCTGTAACCGTGGAGCGGTCGTTGGAAACCCAGGTGGGCCAGGCAGTCGACGCCTGGCTGCGCTGGGTGCCGCGCTGGGAGCCCGCCACGCACCGGGGGCGGGTCGCTCCGTGCCGCCGCTGCCTGGGGTCGCCGATCCTCTCCGCCGCGGGGATCGGAGGGAACGTCCCGCACGGGGTGCAGCACGGTCTGTCCACCCGCATCAAGGCGATCGTCGACCACGCCGTCGCGGAGTACACGGCGCGCAACCTGCCGATGCTGCAGGCCGAGCTCGACCATCAGGCCGACCGCAACCGCTCGCGCACGTACCGTCCCGCCGAGGGCCTGGACCCCGAGTACGAAGGGATGCCGCTGGACCCCGACCCGGTGCCGGGTGCGCCGTTCCTGTTCACCGTGGCGGGTCTCGCGGATGAGGCGTCCGCGGAGCTGCCGCCGCTGCCTCCGCTGAGCGACGAGGCGAAGGCCGCTCTGCGCCAGGAGGTCGCGCTCGCCGACGAGTACGCGAACATGATCGGTCGGGAGATCTGCGGCATCCTGCTGCGGCACCGGCTGAGCGTGCAGGCGGCGATCTCACAGTACGTCGAGCCGCAGATCGAGGCGATGCTGGCCGAGCTCAGCGAGGCGCTGGACTCGCCCTTCGATCCCGACTCCCCATAACGTCGCGCTTCGATCCGCCCGGTGACGTGCGGCCGCGAGGATGCTGGGAATCATTCGCACCCGCTTGAGTTCCTATGCATCCGCTGGCTATCGTTTTTCGATAGATAGTTGTTGTCTTTCGATAGGAGCGCCATGCAGCCCGTCGCCACACTCCTGCTCAGGGCGATGATCGCCGTGCTGATCGCACTGCTGGTCTTCGTCCAGGTGGTCATGATCCCCGGCGTCGCCGACGAGACCGCGCGCCGCAATCCCGGCCTCGCGTATCTCGAGGTCCCCGGGATCATCGGCGCGGTGCTGTTCCTCGCCCTGGTCCAGATCGTGCTGGTCTGCGTGTTCGCGCTGCTGTCGCTGGTGCGCGCCGACCGCATCTTCAGCCCGCACTCCTTCCGCTGGGTCGACATCATCATCGGCACGATGCTGGCCGCCGCCGCGCTTCTCGTCGCCTCGTTCATCGTGCTGGCGAAGGACGGCGCGGTGAACCCCAGCATCCTGGTGCTCGCCGTGTTCGGCGTGGTGGTGAGTCTCTCGCTGGCGCTGCTGGTCAGCGTGATGCGGGGCCTGCTGCGCAAGGCGCTGCAACTCGAGCAGGACCTGTCCGAGGTGGTCTGATGCCCATCGTGATCGACATCGACGTGATGCTCGCCCGTCGCAAGATGAGCGTGCAGGAGTTCGCCGATGCCATCGGCATCACCCCGGCGAACGTGGCGGTGCTGAAGAACGGGCGGGCCAAGGCCGTGCGCTTCACCACGCTGGACGCGATCTGCCGGGTGCTGGAGTGCCAGCCCGGCGACATCCTGAGATACGAGCCGAGGGGGCGCTCATGAAGTGGTCGGATGCCGCGATAGAGCGGTTGAACGATGCGCGGCTCTGCCCGCTGTGCGAGATGTCGCATCTCGTGCAGGGGCACTGCGCGCACTGCGGGGCCGATCTGAGCGGGCCTCAGGGCGTCGCGCTCTGGAACGCCTCGACGCTGGCGGCGGAGTCGCTGCGCGCCCGTGAGGCGCTGCTCGCGACTGTCCCGAAGCTGATACCCGTCCCGAGGCTGGTGCCGGTGCCGACCGCGGTGGGCGCCGTCGCGCCTCCGATGGGCCAGGCGGAGCAGCCCTCGGTCGTGCAGGTGGCACCGCCCGTGGTCTCGCAGGCCGGGCCCGTTCCGGGCGCCGTCGGCGTGCAGCCCCTGCGGCCGTCGCCGCCCGCGGCCGACGGCGCGAGCCTGCAGTCGGTGCTCGCCACCGCCGGGGCGGGGCTGTTCGCGGTCGCCGCGATCGTGTTCACCTTCTTCAACGCCGAGCTGGCCGACCGCGCGGTGCGCAGCTGGATCATCGCGGGAGTGACGCTGGCGTTCCTGGGCGGCGCGTGGCTGCTGGCACGGCGTCGACTGCAGTCGTCTGCGGAGGCCGTCGGAGGACTCGGCCTGGTGTTCGTCGGCCTCGACGTGCAGGCAGTCGCCGGCTCGTTCCCGGGCGCCGGCTCGGCATGGACCTCCGCCGCGATCGCGACGGCCGCGGCAGGCCTCCTGATGCTCGCCGCCGCACTGCGCGCCCG
>NZ_MKRT01000031.1:0-4536 GCF_001897945.1 Microbacterium sp. 69-10 | reverse complement strand
CGGCCCCCGCCATGCTCGGCTTCGCCGCGCAGACCGGCGTCGGCGCGGCACTGTGGCTGGCGGCCTCCGCTTTCGCCGCGACTGGCCTGATGGCCCTGCTGACGCGGTTCGCGCCCCGGTTCCCGGTGCGCGACGACGGATCGGATGCCGGCGGCGACACACCTTCGGCCGCGGAGCCGGTGCCTACGGACGTCGACCTCACGGAGCGACCCGAGGCCTCGGAGCGACCGGATGCCGTGCCGGGCGCTGCCCCCGGCCTCGCATCCCGCCGTCCGCTCGCCGCCGAGCTCGCCGCACTCACCGCACTGCAGGTGCTCGTCACGGTCCTCGCGATCGGACGCGTCGTCCTCACCAGTGCGACCGGCCTGTCGATCGCCGCGGTGCTGGCGGTGCTCGCCGTGCACGCCGTGCTGGCGACGACCCGTACGATCCCCAGGACCTGGGCGTTCGCCGCCGGCGTGCTGATCACGGGCGCAGGGGCCTTTGCAGCATCCGGACTCCTGCAGTCCGCATCGATCGACTACGCGTGGTTCATCGCGTTCCCGCCCGCAGGCGCCGTCATCGCGCTGATCCTGTGCGCGCTCGTCCCGCTGCCGCAGCGGACCTCGCGCATCCCGATGGCCGTCGGCGCCGGCCTGGCGGCGGGCGTGACCAGCGCTCCGGCGGTGATCACCGGCGGGTTCATCGGAACCACACTGCTCCGCTTCGCCATCACGGCCACCGCCGGTGGGAGCTCCGCACCGGTTCTCGGATCGGGCACCTGGGCGATGCTCCTCTCCCTGGCTCTCATCGCGGCGGGCTTCGGGGCCTTCGCACTGTGCACGCGCATCCGCCCTGACATCCGCCCGCTGCGCTCCGCGGCGCTGGTCGTGACGGTGCTGTACTCGACGGCGGCGGTGCTGTGTCTGGCCGCCTCTCATGTGCTGCCCCTTCCGATCGGGATCGCCGCAGTGCTGGTCGCAGCCGCGGGCACCGCCCTCGTCCTCGCCCGTACCAGGCCCGCCATCGCAGCGGCCGGCGCGACGGCCGAGACCGTGCCCGACGACGCCGCTCGGAAGGCGCCCGCATGGACGTCGCTGCGGGTTCTGCTCGTCATCGCCGTGCACCTCGCGCTGGCGGTCGCGGTGCTGCTGTCCTGGCAGGATCGGACGCTCGTGCCGTACGCCGGGACCGCCACCCTCGTCGTGCTCGTTGCAGCCGCGCTGACCGTGCCTGGGGCGGCCCGTTTCCTGCACCTGGGCATCGGATACGCCTACGCGCTGGTCCTGGTCGGGACGGCGCTGTCGCTGGCCGGGGTCGACGGCGTCGCGCTGCTGAGCCTGACGGCATCCGCAGGACTTCTCGGGGCCGTCGTGGCCACGTTCCTCCCCGTCGTGCACGCGCGGAACTGGCAGACCGTGCTGGTCGTCGCCACCGTGCCCTTCGCCCTGGGCGTCGTCCAGGTGGTGTTCGAGCGCAGCGGCTGGACCGCGCTGTCGACCGGGCTGATGTTCGTGCTCGCGCTCGCCCTGCTGCTGACGCGTCGCGAGGGCCTGACGGTGGTGATCCGCACGGTCGCCGCGGGGCTGCTGGTGCCGACGCTCGCGGTCATGATCCTGTGCCTGGGCGCCCAGCTGCTGGTGCGCAGCGGATCGCCGGTCGTGCTGCCGATCATCGCGGCGGTCATCGCGCTCGTGCTCCCCTCGGGTCGCATGATCCGCGACGGGCTCGTCGCCCATGGACGCATCGCAGCCACGGCGGATGCGGCCCGGGCCGCGATCGAGGCGTCCGCGCTGCTCACCGGCGCGATCGCCGTGCTGCTGGCGCTGGCCCGCGAGGCGGCCGGCTTCGGCACCGCGTGCCTGGTGCTGATCCTGCTCGGCATCGGAGCGGCGCTCACCTCCCTCCTCGCCGCACGCCGGTACGGATGGTGGGTCGCCGGCGTCGCGTTCACGGGCGCGCTCTGGTCGCTGTGGGCGCTGAACGGCGTGCAGCTCGTCGAGGCCTACCTGCTCCCGCCCGCACTCGCCGCGGCGCTGATCGCCGTTCTGCTCGCGCTGCGCGGGGCTCGAGCTGTCCCGTTGTTCGCCGCAGGTCTCGCCGGAGCGATCATCCCCGTGCTGGTCCTGCTGATCGCGGGCCGCGGCACGGCCGACGTGCCCTGGCGTGCGTTTGCGCTGCTCGCCTCGGCGTGGGTGCTGCTCGCACTAGCCGCGCTCGTGAGCAGGGCGGCGGGTCCACGCCTGCGGAGGCTGCGCCCGTTGCGCGCGACCGCGATCCTGCTGGCATCCGTCGCCGCGCTCGGCGGCACCGCTCAGGCGGTGCGCTGGGGGAGCGGCCTGGACCGGTCGCCGGTGCTGGGCGGCGACGCCGGGCTCTTCCTGCTCTGCGTGGGATCCAGCGCCCTGTCCGCGCTCGCGCTGCTCGTCGCCGCACGGATGCTGCGCGCCACGGCGTCCGCCGCGTCCGCGGTGCCGGCGGCCTCCCGCTGGCTCGCCGTGCCCGGCGCGCTCGCCTTCGGCGTCGGCGTGTGGCCCGCGATCGCGGAGGACTGGTTCGTGATTTGGGGGATGTGGACGCTCATGCTCGGCTGGCTGACCCTGATGGTGCTGACCGCGCGCCGGCCCTCGGCGACGCTCCCGCCGGTGTGGGTGCTGTTCGGCCTCGCCTTCATCACCGCCGTCGTCGCCTGGAGTCCCCGCGAACTGCGCGTGGAGACGTTCTCGCTGCCGCTCGGCCTGTTCCTGCTCGCCGCAGGCGCCCTCGGCCTGCGCTCCGCGGGCGGAGTCAGGGGAGCGCAGGCCGTCGGAGCGGACCCGGTGCGCGATCTTCCGGTCCTGGACGCCTGGCCGCACGGCTGGCGGGGGTCCTGGCCGCTGCTCGCGCCGGGCCTGATCGTGATGATGTCGGCATCCGTCGTGTCCACCTTCACCGATCCGCTCACCTGGCGGGCGATCCTCGTGATGGTGCTCGCGCTCGCCGCGATCCTGGTCGGGGCCGCGCGTCGACTGGCCGCGCCGTTCGTGATCGGCCTGATCGTGCTGCCGGTCGAGAACGTGTTCGTGTTCGCGGTGCAGCTCGGACGGGGGATCGAGTCCATGCCGTGGTGGATCACGCTGGCGACCATCGGCGCGGTGCTGCTGATCATCGCCGTCGCGGGGGAGCGGCGCGAGGGCGCCGACCGCAGCGTGGTGGCGCGGATGCGGGATCTGCGATGAGATCTCGGGAGACCGGCGTGGCGTCCGCCGTCATTTGACCGTCGGGGTTACGCCCCATTACACTTGATCGGGTGTGCGCACGGCTGTGCGCACATGCTGGGCGCCGGCACCGCCGGTTCGCCCCCACGGCATACCCATCACACCAAAAGCAGGGCGGTTCCGTCCTGCCGGTGGGTCATGATGTGAAACCCATCATGCTGTCACCGTGCAGCACTATTAGGAGAGAACGTGCCAACGATTCAGCAGTTGGTTCGCAAGGGACGTACGCCCAAGGTCTCGAAGACCAAGGCGCCCGCCCTGAAGTCGAACCCGCAGCAGGCCGGCGTGTGCACCCGTGTGTACACCACCACCCCGAAGAAGCCGAACTCGGCGATGCGCAAGGTCGCTCGTGTGAAGCTCCGCAACGGCACCGAGGTGACCGCGTACATCCCCGGTGAGGGTCACAACCTGCAGGAGCACTCGCTGGTGCTCGTGCGCGGTGGCCGTGTGAAGGACCTCCCCGGTGTCCGCTACAAGATCGTCCGTGGCGCCCTGGACACCCAGGCCGTCAAGAACCGTAAGCAGGCTCGTTCCCGCTACGGCGCGAAGAAGGGTTGAGTTAGATGCCTCGTAAGGGACCCGCTCCCAAGCGCCCGGTCGTCAACGACCCGGTCTACGGTGCTCCGATCGTCACCTCGCTGGTGAACAAGATCCTCGTCGACGGCAAGAAGTCGCTCGCCGAGTCGATCGTCTACGGCGCCCTCCGCGGCGTCGAGGCGAAGAACGGCCAGGACGCCGTCGCCACCCTCAAGAAGGCGCTCGACAACGTGCGCCCCACCCTCGAGGTCCGCAGCCGTCGCGTCGGCGGCTCGACCTACCAGGTGCCCGTCGAGGTCAAGCCGCACCGCGCGAACACCCTCGCGCTGCGCTGGTTGGTCAGCTACGCGAAGGGTCGTCGTGAGAAGACGATGACCGAGCGCCTGCAGAACGAGATCCTGGACGCGTCGAACGGTCTGGGTGCCGCGGTCAAGCGCCGCGAGGACACCCACAAGATGGCCGAGTCGAACCGCGCCTTCGCCCACTACCGCTGGTAACGGGCTGAGCGGATGCCGCCATCGGCGGCATCCGCTCCCACCAACTGTTCGTTCCTGAACCATCCCGGAGGAACCCCCGTGGCACAAGAAGTGCTCACCGACCTGAGCAAGGTCCGCAACATCGGCATCATGGCGCACATCGATGCCGGCAAGACCACCACCACCGAGCGCATCCTGTTCTACACGGGTGTCAACCACAAGCTCGGCGAGACCCACGACGGCGCCTCGACGACCGACTGGATGGAGCAGGAGAAGGAGCGCGGCAT
>NZ_MKRT01000030.1:101237-115597 GCF_001897945.1 Microbacterium sp. 69-10 | reverse complement strand
CCATCACCCACCATCAGGGAGCAACCGGAGTGACACCACACCACGGGACTTGACCACTCCAAGGCCCGGAATCTCCTCCCATCAGCGAGTTCTCCTCCCGAATGCACGGGGCAGTCACGCCGCCACGTGCAACCGCTGCGCTACGGCGGCGAGGATGCTGCCCTGCACCTCGTGCCAGCGGTTGATCAATTGGTCGTAACTGATCCGGACCACGTGGTAGCCGTGCAGTTTCAGCAGCGCGTCGTGCGCGATATCGCTCGTGCGCTGGTCATCGACATGGTGTCCTCCGTCGATCTGGACGACGAGCCGCTCGCCGATCAGGAAATCGACCCGATGCCCCAGGATCCAGACCTGCGGCGTGATGGACAGGCGCAGCCAGCGTAGTCTCGTACGGAAGATCGTCTCGGTGCCCGCATCTGCGAAAGGGGTCGCCTGCTCCAGCATCCGCCGCGCATCCGGTGGCAGCGGTGCGCGACTCAGGATGCCGGGGTCGACGAGTCCGGCCTTGAACGCCGATTCCCATACCGCCAGTGCGGCCTCGTGCGGCTGGCATCGTGCGATCAGCACCAGTGCGTTCTCGAGGGAGTCCTCGCAGGAATCCGGATGCCGCGGAAAGAGAGGCTCGCTCCAGTGCACCACTCCGCGCGTTGTCTTGGCGTGCCCCGAATGCGGCGGTGCCGCCACATGGGGCTCGGACGCGTCCAGCACCCAGAGGTCACGTCTCGCGGCGAGGGTCACGCAGCTGAGCACGACTCCTCGTTTCGCGGCGGCGACCAGCATCCGATCAGACCCCGACCGTGCCACCCATCCGCGGCGCACCGAGAAGATGCGACCGCATTCCCGCTCGCGCCGCAGCTCGTGCGCAGTGGCGCCGAGCTCGCGCAGCGTCTTGATTCGGGCCACGCCGTCGAACAGGTCCAGTGCGCGCAGAACGTCCATGACCACGATGGTGGCCGTGATCACCGCATCCGAAGTCCTTGAATCCCATGTTCTGTGGACCACTGCTCGAAGACGTCGCCCGTGCAGGAGCAGTCGCGGCCTCCCCTTCGGGAGGAGTTCTCACACTCGGGAGGAAGGAATCGCAGCATCCCTCCTCCCATCAGTGAGTTCTCCTCCCGAACGGGTGGATGACGCGGATACCAGCGGGTACGCGAAAGGGGCGAGGATCCGAAGATCCTCGCCCCTTCACAAGCGGATGCTTACCAGCTCGACTTGGTGATGCCGGGCAGCTCGCCACGGTGGGCCATGTCACGGAAGCGGACACGCGAGATGCCGAACTTCGTGAGGACACCACGGGGGCGGCCGTCGATGGCGTCACGCGAACGCACGCGAACCGGCGACGCGTTGCGCGGCAGCTTCTGCAGGCCGACGCGAGCGGCCTCGCGGGCCTCGTCGGTGGCGTTCGGGTCGACCAGGGTCTTCTTCAGCTCGGCACGACGCTCCGCGTAGCGGGCGACGATGACCTTGCGCTGCTCGTTCTTGGCGATCTTGCTCTTCTTGGCCATGTCTTAACGCTCCTCTCGGAATTCGACGTGCTTGCGGACCACCGGGTCGTACTTCTTCAGCACGAGGCGGTCGGGGGTGTTGCGACGGTTCTTCTTGGTCACGTAGGTGTAACCGGTGCCTGCCGTCGAACGCAGCTTGATGATCGGACGGATGTCCTGAGCCTTCTTGGCCATTAGAGCTTCACACCCTTCGCCTGGAGGTCCGCGACAACCTTCTCGATGCCACGAGCGTCGATCACCTTGATGCCCTTGGCGGACACGTTCAGCGTGATCTTGCGACCGAGCGACGGAACGAAGTAGGTCTTCTTCTGCACGTTCGGGTCGAAGCGGCGCTTCGTCCGGCGGTGCGAGTGCGAGACGTTGTGACCGAAGCCGGGAACAGCACCGGTCACCTGGCACACTGCTGCCATGTTGTGACTCCTTCTATACCGTGAGGCCGGACGGCCTCACCCAAGATCCCTTGTCTGCATCCCACCCTCGAACACGGCCACAGGGCCGGGAGGAAGGAGTGGGACACGAACTGCGCACAGGAGTGTGCACAGACAAGGAGTCAGCTTACCAGAACCGGATCACTTCTCCGAACCGGCCACCATGCCCTTGATGAAGTACTTCTGCAGCACGAGGTAGACGATCAGCACCGGCAGGGCGGAGAGCAGGGATGCCGCCGCTGCGGCGCCCACGTCGCTCGAGGTGGTGGAGAAGAACGTCGCAGTCGCCGGCGCGATCGTGCGCATCTCCGGGCTGCGCATCAGGTACACGCTCAGTGCGTAGTCATTCCACACGTTCACGCTGGTGAGGATCACGACCGTGGCGGTGACGGGCTTGAGCATCGGCACCACCACGCGGAACAGCACCTGCACGGCGTTCGCGCCGTCGACCGACGCGGCCTCCTCGATCGAGATCGGCAACCCGCGCATGAACGCGGTGTACAGGAAGATCGCCAGCGGCAGCTGCGTGGCGGTCATCACCAGGATCGTGCCCCCGTAGGTGTTGTTGGCGTGCCACTGGCTCATCATCGAGTACAGCGGCACCAGGATCGACAGCGGCGGGATCATGATGAGCCCCACCACGCCGGCCAGAACCAGCTTGTTGCCGATCGTGGGTCGCCGAGCCAGCGGGTAGGCGGCGAGCGCGCCGAGCACGCACACCAGCACGGTGGCACCGAGAGTGACGATCGCGCTGTTGCCGATCGCACGCAGGATGCCGCCCTGCTCGATCGCGGTGGCGAAGTTCTGCCAGTGGATGCCGGAGAACGGCGGCAGCCACTGCGAGGACAGGTCGCTGCGCGCCTTCATCGCCGAGGTGACGGTGATGTAGAACGGCAGCAGCTGCAGCAGCACCGCGAGCAGCACGCCCGCCCCGATCGCGAGGCGCGCGGGCCACGGCGAGCGCGGGGCGGATGCCGTGCGCCGGGCGTCGCCGGTCACCACGGATGCCGGGCTCATCGCGCTCACAGCTGCTCCAGCCTTCGCCGGTTGAGCGCGGTGTTCAGCACGAGGGTGAACACCGCGATGATCAGGAACAGCACCACGCCCATCGCCGAGGCGTAGCCGGCGCGCTGGCTGCCGAAGTACATCTTGGCGATCAGCGTCGACACGGAGTTGGTGGAGTACCCGGGTCCACCGGCGGTGAGCACCTGGATCACGTCGAACAGCTTCATGCCGCCGATCAGATTGAGCACGATGCTCGTCGCGAACGCCGGCTGCAGCATCGGGAGCGTGATGCTGCGGAACGACTGCGCGGCGCCGGCGCCGTCGAGTCGCGCGGCCTCGTAGTACATGGTGGGGATCGACTGCAGGCCCGCGAGGTAGATCACCATCGAGATGCCGACGAACTGCAGCGAGTTCACCACCACGATCAGCCCGATCGCCGTACCGGAATCGCTGAGCCACGCGGTGCGCTCACCGCCGAGCGCGATGACCAGGTCGTTGAGCCCGCCGCCGTTGTAGGCGAGGAACAGGTAGTACATCGTGCCCATCACGATCGGCGAGACGAGCACGGGCAGGTAGATGATCGCCCGGGCGACGCCGCGCCCTCGCACGTGGCGGTCCAGTGCGAGCGCGAGTCCCAGTCCGATCACCTGCTGCAGAACGGTCGACCCGATGCCGTACAGAAAGGTGTTCCCGAGCGCGGTGCGGAAGTTCGGATCCTCGAACAGCCGCAGATAGTTCGCGGGGCCGACGAAGGACCGGTCGGGCGAGTAGCCGTCCCAGTTCGTCAGTGACAGCAGCACGCCGTTCAGCAGGGGCCACAGCATGAACACGCCGAGCACGGCGAGCGCAGGCAGGTACAGCAGGTTGAGGCCGCGGCTCGCGAAACGGGGGACCAACCCCTCGGTCCCCTGTTTCGGCCTGTGCACCGTCCTGACGGTGGTCGTCATCCGCGCAGCGAGTCGTAGCTCGACTTCATCTGCTTCACGGCATCCGCCGGAGTCATCTGTCCGGTGAGCACGCCGTCGGTGGTGGTGACCATGGTGTCCCAGATGCCGTTGGGCAGGTAGACGCGGTCGAAGTACGGCTTGAGCGGCAGCGTGCCCGGCTTGACGAACTGGTCGTAGCTGGCGGTGAGGATGCCGAGGTCGCTCTTCGCGTTCGTGAGGCCCGGGATGCCTCCGATCGAGCTGGCGAGCTCGGAGAGGTTGTCGGGCTGGGCGAGGTAGGCGAGGTAGTCCAGCGCCTGCTTCTTGTTCGGGGAGGTCTTGGAGACGCCGTACGCACGGCCTTCACCGCCGACCAGGAACGGCTTGCCGTCCTCGGAGGGGATGGGCATGTAGCCCAGGTCGGCCTTCGGGTCGAAGCCCAGCGCGGTGGCGACCAGGTAGTTCTGCACGAACACGAAGCCGGTCTTGCCCTCGGCGAGCGCACGCCCGAGGTCGTCGGTGGTGGCCGAGGAGTAGTCCGGGTTGATCCAGCCGTCCTTCTGCCAGGTGGACAGGTGCTCGAGGATGCGGGTGTATCCGGCCTCGTCGAAGGTGCCGTCCTTGAACCCGTCCAGCGCCTTCTCGCTGAAGTCACCCGAGCCGATGAAGTCGGTGATGTTGCCGGCGAACCAGCTGTCCTTGCCGGATGACGAGACGGGAGTGACCCCGGCATCCTTCAGCGTCTTCAGCGCCGTCTCGAAGGCGGTCCAGTCCGTGAGCGTCGTCGGGTCGATGCCGGCGTCCTTCAGCACGGTGCGGTTGTAGACGATGCCGGCGACGTCGGTGTCGATCGGCAGCGCGAAGAACTGTCCGTCGGAGTTCTGCATCGCCGGGGCCAGCGCCTTGTTGAAGTCCTTCGCCCAGGGCTGATCGTCCAGCGGCTCGAGGAACTTGCTGTACCGAAGCAGGGACCACCCGTGCGTGGCCCAGATGTCCGGGATGTCGTTCGACGAGAGCCGCACCTTGATGTCGTCCTCGTAGGTGTCGGTGGACGGGACCAGCTCGATCTTGACCCCCGGATTGTCCTTCTCGTAGGCGTCGGTGATCTTCTTCAGCACCTTCAGCGAGGGATCGGTCGCACCGAAGTTGGTCTGCATCTCGATCTTGACGTCGCCTCCGGTGCCGCCGGAGTCGCCGGAGCATCCGCTCAGGGCGAGAGCCGCGGTCGTGGCGACCGCCGCGCCCGCCAGGAGCCGCTTGGAATTCAGGGATGTCTTCATGTCTGGTCCTCACTGTCCTCGGCGTCGCTGTCGATGGCGGAAAAAACTGATGCGCATTCGTCCTGTTCGTGGTACGTTACCCGCGTAGATCACTGGGGTACAGGGGGTCTCGGAATCGTTCTGAGGGGCACGATTCCGGGGCCTCCTTTCATGTTGACACCCGTAGACCCGCGATGGAAGACTCGGGCGCATGGCGTTCACCTTGGGGATCGTCGGCGCGGGCCAGTTCGCTGGCCAGTTCGCGACGCTCTTCCACCATCATCCCGGCGTGTCCGCGGTGCACATCACCGATGTGATCCCCGCACGTGCCGATGAGCTCGTGCGCGCCGTGGGCCTGGCCGGCACCTTCGCATCCTTCGACGAGATGCTGGCGTCCCCCGAGATCGACGCGGTCGCCATCTTCACGCAGCGCTGGACGCACGGTCCGCTCGTGGTCAGGGCGCTGCGCGCGGGCAAGCACGTCTACTCCGCGGTGCCGATGGCGATCTCGGTCGACGAGATCGCCGCCATCATCGAGGCGGTCCGCGAGACCGGCCTGACCTACATGATGGGCGAGACCAGCTACTACAACCCGTCCACCGTGTTCGCCCGCCAGAAGCTCGCCGAGGGCGCCTTCGGCCGGCTCTTCTACGGCGAGGGCGACTACGTGCACGACATGGACCTCGGCTTCTACGAGGCGTACCAGTACTCGGGCGGCGAGAACTGGAAGGCCACCGCCAGCTACCCGCCGCTGCTCTACCCGACCCATTCGATCGGCGGGGTGCTCGGCGCCTGGCCCACGCACGCCACGGCGGTCTCGGCCATCGGCGTCGTGGATCAGCGCGGAGACGGCGTGTTCGACCGCGCGGTGAGCCAGTTCGACAACGACTTCTCCAACGCGACCGCGCTGTTCGAGCTCGCCGCGGGCGGATCGATGCGCGTCAACGAGTTCCGCCGCGTCGGCTACCCCTCGCACCTGCGCGAGTCGCGGTTCCGCTGGTTCGGCACCGAGGGCTCGTTCGAGCAGCTGGCGCTCACCACGGTGTGGCAGGACAAGACCGGCGTGGAGGACATCTCGCACCTCATCGACACGCACGCGTCGGTGGCGCACGACGATCCGTCGCTCGCGCACGTGGCCCCCGCGCTGCGCGACGCGTTCGTGTCCGGCTACGCCGCGATCCACGAGGCCGAGCGCGGCCGCATCCCCGCGGAGCTCATCCCCTTGCACAACGGTCACGAGGGCAGTCACCATTTCCTCGTGGATGATTTCGTGCGGGCCGTGAACGAGAACACGCTGCCGCCGGTGAACGCCTGGCAGGCGGCCCGGTTCACTCTTCCCGGCGTGATCGCGCATGAGTCCGCCCGTCGCGGCGGGGAGCGCCTCACTATCCCCGACATGGGAGACGCGGATGCCCGCTGAGCGCCGCTCGCGCTCGGTGACCCGCGCCGACGTGGCCCGCTACGCCGGCGTGAGCACAGCGGTGGTCAGCTATGTGCTCAACGACGGACCGAAGGCTGTCGCCCCGCTCACGAAGGAGCGGGTGCTCGACGCCGTGCGGGTGCTGGGCTACCGTCCGAACGCCGCCGCCCGCGCGCTGTCGATGGGCGCCGCCGACATGTTCGGCCTGCTCGTGCACGACAACCGAAGCCCGTTCTTCGCCGAACTCTGCCATGCCCTCGACCAGGCGACGGCGGATGCCGGCCGATCCCTGCTGATCGTGAACTCGGACCGCACGCAGACCTCCACGTCCGAGCAGATCCGCGACCTGTTGTCACGCCAGATCGGCGGGCTGATCATCGCCGATGTGCTCACCGCGGGCGAGCAGTCGCTGGTGGAGTCGCTCGGAATACCCGCCGTCGTGATCGGGCAGTTCGGCGAGACCGACGGTCTGCACAGTGTCGGCGTGGACTTCTCGGTGGGTGCCCGCGAGGCGACCGAGCACCTGATCGGACACGGCTACCGCGAGATCGCGTTCGCCGGCAGCGCGGCCCGGTACGACGCGCGCGAGCGCGGCTGGCGCGAGGCGCTCACCTCCGCGCACCTGCCACTGGGCCCGCTGGTGCACACCCCGTTCACCTATCAGGGCGGGTACGACGCGGCGGTGGAGCTGCTCGACGGAGCGGTACGGCCCCGGGCGGTGCTGGCGGCATCCGATCAGATCGCGATCGGCATGCTCGCTGCCTTCGGCGAGCGCGGCATCCGCGTGCCCGACGACATCGCGATCGTGTCCTTCGACGGCACCGTGGTCGCCGACTTCGTCTGGCCGCGGCTCACCACGGCGGTGCAGCCGCTGGAGCAGATGGCGGATGCCGCGGTGCGGCTGCTCCTGGAGCCGGACGCGGTGCGCGATCACCGCGCATTCCGCACGCGGCTGCGCATCCGCGAGTCCTGCGGCTGCCCGGCATCCGCCTGAGATCGGGCGCGCACGCGCGACGGTGTCCGAGCGCGACTCAGGCGACGGGATCGCCGAGCTCGTCCAGCAGAGCGGCGGCCTCGGCCGCACCGCGTCCCCACCGGAACGGTGACACGGTCGGGTCGCCCGTGATCCAGAACCGCCAGGGGAACGCGCTGGTCCCCGCGACGCCGGCCACACCGACGCGAGGGCCGGCGGACACGTCCGAGAGGGGTTCGTCGAGCAGCAGCAGCCGGGCGACGGCGCCGTGCAGCTCGGCACCGGACACGAAGTCGATGCCGTCGTGCAGCGCGTGGCGCAGGCCGACGGCCTGGCCCAGACGTCCAGGGCCGCGGGCGAGGTCGCGCAGCGCCGTCCGCCCGAGCGGCGTCTCGACGCCGCGGCGCGCAGCGGCGGCATCCGTCCCTTCGACCACCTCCCCGGCGCGCAGCAGCACACCGCCCGCCTCGCCCTCCGGGCCGCAGACGACGTTGATGCAGGAGTGGATGCCGTGGCTGAGGTACACGTAGAGGTGCCCCGGTTCGCCCCACATCGTGGCGTTGCGCGCGGTCGGTCCCATCCGCGCGTGCGAGCCGGGATCGGGCACGGCGCCCGTGCCCTTGCCGTGGTACGCCTCGACCTCGGTGATCCGCAGCCGGGTCTCGACGCCGTCGACGACGGTGATCAGGTGCGCGCCGAGCAGCCGCGGGGCCACGTCCACAGGCAGGTCGACCAGCTCGGCGCGATCGGCGAGATGCGTCATGTCACCTCCTCTGCGGTCGGTGATGCGGGTGCTCACGGGTGGGGCGCCTGCGCGCACCAGGAGATGTCGAAGCCGTTCAGCGTGGGCAGCTCCCGCTTGCCGTCGAGGTCGATCAGCTGCGTGTGCAGCGTCCCCGGCAGGGGCAGCAGCAGCTCGTCGTAGGGGTTGCTCGGCAGGTCGGGGGCGATCACGACGGCCGCGTACTGCCCGCTGGGCGACACGCAGGTCTGCACGATGGCATCCGCGCCGCTGACCTCGGCGACGATCTTCGCGGCGCCCTTGTCGTCGACACGCACGACGGCCTGGCCGGTGGGCATGCCGCCCTCGTCGCGCTGGGTGACGTGACGCACCGTGCCGCCGGGGAAAGGCACGATCGCGTCGGCGTCGCCGTAGTCCGGGGTGGAGGCCGGCAGCGGCGTCTCCGATCCATCGGTCAGGTCGACCTGCATGATGGTCCCGTCGGCGCGCTCGACGATGGCCGTGTAGGTGCCGCGGCTCACGCCGAGGATGCTGGCGGCGACGCCCATGGACTTCACGGCGCCGTCGGAGCGGGCATCCTGCAGGCCCAGGGCGCCGTCGAAGTCGACGAAAAGCAGCGACGAGGTGTCCGGCACGAACTGCCACTCGGCGACGCTGGCCTCCTTGCCGCCCACCTCCACGATGCGGGGCTTCCCCTTGCCGTTCAACGACTGCGTGACCAGCACGCTCGCCCGCCCGGAGGTCTCGGTGAGGTCGCGGTCGGAGTAGCTGTAGCCGACGTAGCCACCGCGGTCGGAGAGCTGCACCGAGGACACGTAGCCGACGCCGGGGAGCTTCAGCTCGCGCTGATGCGAGCCGTCGAGATCCATGACCATCAGGCGCGAGCCGCCCTTCTCCTCGACGGCCACGACCAGGCTGTTCCCGCTGACGCGGTAGTCGTCGATGCGCGGGTGCTCGAACACCGGCCTCGCCCGCTCGCCGGTGAGGTCGGTGCTGAAGATCTTGTCGTCCTTGCCGCCGGGCGCACGCTGCAGCAGCAGGATGCGGGATGCCGGAGTGCGGAACGTCGTCGCCAGATCGGACGCCGGCCCGCCTCCCGCGCCGACGACGCCGGACACCTTGACGGAGTACGTGGTGTCGTCGTTCAGCGCCGTGGTGAAGCGGATGCCGATGCTGCGCCCCGCCGCGTCGACCGTGAACGGGACAGCGGGCGTGACGCTGACCTGCTTCGCGTCGAGCGAGTCGACCCGCTGGTTCAGCGTGAGGGTGAGGCGGCTGCCCGAGGTCTGGATCGCCTGTGCGGCGTTCACGGACGTCGACGAGATCCGCGGACCCTGGGTGAGGCTGACGACACCGAGCGCCGCCACCACCAGCGCGAGCACACCGAGCACGGAGAACAGCGCCAGGGCGAAGCGGCGGCTGCGGGGCTCAGCCGATGCGGGAGTCGATGCGGGCTCGGGAGCGAGCTCGGTGTGCGTCGAGCGGCGGCCGCGGACGGGTCCGGACACGCCGGGCTCCCGGGGACCGGGCTCGGGTACGGCGAGGCCGGTCGTGATGGGCGAGGTGGGAGCGGGGATCGCCGGGAGCGGATGCCGGTCGGCGGGCGCGTCTTCGGCGGGCGTGTTCTCGTCGGCGATGGGCTCGGCGGGATGGACGGGTTCCAGATCGGGGGCCGACACGCCAGATTCCGGACGAATCCCGCGAATCGGTCCGATATCTGGCGTGTCGGCCCCCGGAGTGTAGCCGGAGGGGTCGGATGCCGCGGTGGGCGCGGGCGTCGGATGCTGCGAGGCGGGTGCCGGTGTCGCGGGGCGCGGCGCGCCCCCGGGAGCGGTGACCGGATGCCGGATGGTGGGCGGCGCAGCCGGGGGCGCAGCGGTCGCCTCCGCCGACGTCGCCGCGCGCCGGGCCTCCTCCGCGCGCGCTGCCGTGGCATCCGGATCGGCCTCGGCGGGCTCGGTCGCGGACCGCTCCGCCGCGCGAGTGGCCTCCGGCTCCTGAGCCGGTTCGGCGGCCTCCGCGGCGGCGCGCAGCGCACGCAGCTGGGCCCGGGTGAGCGGAGCCTCGCCGTCAGTATTCATAGGGGTCCTTCGGCTCGGCGACCTTCTTCACCGAAGTCGGCTCGATGCGCAGTGTGCCGTCGGCCTCCGCGCGCACGGTGCCCGTGACCTCGATCCACTGGCCGGTCGAGTACTTGCCCGCCACACCGCCGACGGGGACGGTGGCGGGCTGCGCGTCGATCACGCAGTGCGTGATGATCATGCGGGTGAGACCGGCCTCTCCGCCCTTGCCCGGCGTGACGAAGCCGGTCAGGGTCACGGAGGCGCCGTCGTACTCCTCCGGGCGGGTCGAGGTGGCGAAGGCGCTCGCCCAGTCGCCGACGCCGAACGTCGTGGTGTCCGCGACGCCCAGCGTCACGTCATCCGCGCCCGCGAAGAGCACCGGGTTCTCCCCCGCCCGCGACACCGCCAGCTGCGCGGAGAGGGATGCCGGCGGCAGGAGCAGCGCGGCGAGCACGACCGCCGAGGACACGATGCCGCCGGCGACCACGCCCGCCGTCTGCAGCGCGCGGCGGCGATGCGCCGCAGCATCCGGGCCAGAGGCTCCGTGAGTGTGGTCGTGATCGCCCTCCACGCCGAGCGGCAGAGTGCACGACCAGACCGCGGCCGCGAGCATCACGATCGCCGCCAGGCACGCGAACCACACGGTGTCGGGGCTGATGTACATCGTCAGCCGGCCGGCGACGGCGAGTCCGAGCGTCACGACCGCGACGACGGTCGCGAGGCCCAGCCCCAGCCAGCGAGAGGCCAGCGCGTGCAGGCGACGGGGCTCGTCCACGTGATCAGCCAAAGACGTTCACCCCGATCCCGATGGCGCAGGCGCTGAGCACGACCAGGCCAACGAGTCCGGCAAGCACACGCGCGACGAAGGTCGTGCGCAGCAGGGCGAGCATCTTCACGTCGACCAGCGGCCCGACGAGCAGGAACGCGATGATCGCGCCCGACGAGAACGTCGACGCGAACGACAGTGCGAAGAACGCGTCGACGTTCGAGCAGATCGCCACGGTCATCGCGAGCGCCACCATGGCCAGGATCGACAGCACGGGATTCGATCCGATCGCCAGCAGCACATCGCGAGGGACCAGCACCTGCACGGCCCCGGCCAGCGCCGAGCCGATCACGAGCGCCGGCATGACGGCGCGCAGCTCGACCAGGAACTGGATCAGGCTGCGCCGCGTCGGCGAACCGGGCTCGTGCACCACCTGCTCGCAGGTCTCCACGAACCGCTCGGTCAGCAGCGCCTGCGGATCGGGGTGGCGGCTGTAGATCCAGCCGATCAGGTTCGCGATCAGGTAACCGCCCACCAGGCGCGCGATCAGGATGCCGCCGTCCCAGCCGAACGCCGCGTGCGTGGTGAGGATCACGATCGGGTTCACGATGGGAGCCGCCACGAGGAAGGTCAGCGCCTCGGCCGGCGCGAGCCCGCGCATCATCAGGCCACGGGCGAACGGCACGTTGCCGCACTCGCACACCGGGATGAACATCCCCAGCAGCGACAGCACGGCACGCCGCACCCAGGCGTTCTGCGGCAGCCAGCGCTGCACGGCGTCCGCGGGCAGCCACACCTGCACCACGATCGACAGCACCACGCCGAGGATCACCCACGGCAGCGCCTCGATCAGCACGCTGAGCGTGAGGGTGAGACCGTCCTGAGCACGATCGGGCAGTGCCTTCGTGAACAGGTTCGGCACGAAGACATCGATGAGCACCAGCACCGCGAGGATGCCGACCCCGATCCCGATCGCCCGCCCCGTGGGGATGCGCCGGGGCGGATGCCGATGGGCGTGCACCGCACCGGTGGATGCCGTCTGCGGCATCCGGGACGGGGCTGAGGTCACTCGCCCGCTCCCGATGGCTCTGTCTCGCTCGCGAGCCGGGCCGCGCATTCGGCGCACAGGCCGAAGATGTCGACGACGTGCTCGGCCTGCGTGAAGCCGTACGCCGCGGCGGTGCGCTGCGCCCACTGCTCGACGTCCTTGGCCTCGATCTCGACGGCGCGTCCGCACGAGCGGCAGATCAGGTGGTGGTGATGCCCCTGGGTCGAGCAGGCGCGGTACAGCGCCTCGCCCTCGGGGCTCTGCAGGGAGTCCGCCTCACCGGATGCGGCGAGCCCGGCGAGCGCCCGGTACACGGTGGCCAGGCCGATGCCGGTGTTGGCCTGTCGCAGATCGGCGTGCAGGGTCTGCGCGCTCACGAAACCGCGCGCGTCGGTGAGCGCATCGCGCACGCGCTCCCGCTGCCAGGTGTTCCGCTGAGCCATGCCTCGAGTCTAGGACGGGCGCCTGTGAACCGCTCCGGGACGATCGCCCGTCCCCGCCCCCTTGCTCTCCGTCGAGAGCACGGGACCTCACCGAGTGCACCGGATCTTCGCGCGAAGAAGCCGTGCGCTCGGCGAGATGTCGTGCTGTCGACCGCAATGGGTCAGAGGAGCGCGGCGGTCAGGCGCGGGCGGTCTCGTCCTCTTCGAGCTCGACGTCCTCGTCGGAGCCGTCCTCGTCGGTCGCCTCGTCCTCGACCAGGTCGTCGAGCTCCGCCTCCAGGGCGTCGTCGGGCTCGGCATCCGCCTCGACCTCGGCGACCTCCGGCGCGGTGGCCTCCGGCGCGGGAGCGGATGCCGGCTTCGCCAGCACGCCCTCGGGACGGATCAGCTCGCGCACCTCGGCCATGAAGCTGTTCAGCTGCTGCTGCTGCCAGCGCAGCTGGCGGGTGCGGTCCTCGGCATCCCGCAGTGCGGCGGTGGCGTGGCCGGTGACCGAGTCGATGATCTTCTGCGCCTTGGCGCGGGCGCGGTCGAGGGTCTCGCGGGACTTCACCTGCGCCTCGGCCTCGATGGCCTGCGCCTGGCTGCGCATCAGGCGCTCGTAGTCCTCGGCCTTCGCCGAGATGCGCTGCGCGTGCTCGAGCGACGCGGCCACCTGCTCGTTGGCGTCGGTGGTGATGCGCTCGGCGTGCGCGACGGCCTGGTTGTGCAGCATCAGGAACTTCTGCTGCGCGTCGTCCTGACGGCGGGTGAGGGTCTCCTCGAACTCCAGCACGCGCGCGTTCATCTCGCGCACCTCGCGCTCGGCATCCGATCGCTGGTCGGTGGTCTCGCGGGTGACCATGGCGCGCAGCGCAGCCGCGCCCTTCTCGGCCTCGGTGCGCACGGTCGCGGCCTCGCGCGCGGCCTGCAGCAGGCGCTCGGCCTGGGTGGCGGCATTGTGGATCAGCACGCTCGCCTGGTCCTCGGCCACGCGCAGCACGGCCTCGAACTGCTGACGGCTCTGCGGCTCGTCGGCGCCCTTGGGCGCGTCGCTCAGCTCGGTCGCGAGGGTGCTCACCTGCGCGGCGGCGTCCTCGGCCTGCGCCCTGGCTGCGGCGAGCTCGTCCTCCAGCCGGGCCAGGCGGGCGTCGTTGCCGGCGACGGCGTCGGCGAGCGCCCGCGCGTGGTCGGCGCGCAGCGCCTCGAGGGCGTCGCGGTGGCGGGCATCCGCGGTCTCCCGGTCGGCGCTGAGGCGGGCGACCTGGTCGCGCAGGGTCGCGAGGGCGGCGTCCACCTCGGCCTTGTCGTAACCACGGAACGCCTGCGTGAACGACGCGTGCTCCTTGCCGGGGGCGGAGGTCAGCAGCTGGTCGAAGAAGTCGCCGCTCTGCGCGTTGTCGGACTCGTGCGTCTCGGTCACCGGACGTCACCCTTTCTGAAGCAGTCGTTCCCCCGCGTGAATGATGGCATCCCGCACCCCCTCCTTTCGTCGAGAGCACGGGACCTCGCCGAGCGCGCGGGAACCTCGCGCGAACGAGCCGTGCACTGGGCGCCCTTCGTCTCGTCGCTGCGCTCCTCGCTCAGGAACCGATGTCGTGCAGTCGACGCCGCGGTGGGGTGGGGCGGCGTCAGGAACAGCTGCGTCAGGAGCGGATGCCGGCGATGATCGCGTCGACGGCGGATGCCGCCAGGCGGCGCTGCTCGGATGCCGGCAGAGCGGCCAGCGGACCGTGCAGGCAGAGCTCGGCGAACCCGTGCACGGTGGCCCAGCACGACCAGGCGGCGGAGCTCGCGGCGTCC
>NZ_MKRT01000030.1:73892-101176 GCF_001897945.1 Microbacterium sp. 69-10 | reverse complement strand
GGCCCGAGTCGGCGCCCGCCGAAGAACGCGACCGAGAACCACCCCGGCTCGGCCAGCGCGAAGTCGACGTACGCCAGGCCGACCGTGCGCAGGCGCGCCGCGGCATCGGCATCCGTCGATCGGGTCATGCCCTCGGCCACCCGGGCAAGGACTGCGTCCGCCACCGCCTCGCGGAGCGCATCCAGACTCGGGAAGTGCCGGTAGGCGGCGTTCGGCGAGACACCGGCGCGACGGGTGACCTCGCGCAGGGTGAGCGCCTCGAGGCCGCCGTCGCGGGTCAGCTCGAGCCCGGCGTCGACCAGTGCGACTGCAAGGTCGCCGTGATGATAGGCCAACCCTTGTCCCCTCGCCGACGGATGTGTACGGTGTGAACATATCAGATGTGGACACCGTGAACATAGGAGTGATCATGACCGCACTGCCCCCTGTCGTCGATGAGCCCACGTGGCGCGAGGCGCTGGCCGAGCTGCGCGTGCGCGAGAAGGCCGCCACCCGCGAGCTCGACGCCATCGCCGCGGCCCGCCGCCGCCTGCCCGCCGTGAAGCTGCCCGAGTACCGGCTGACCGCCGAGGACGACTCGACCGTCACGCTCGCCGAGGTGTTCGACGGCAGGAGCCAGCTGGTCACGTACCACCACATGTGGAGCGACGGGAACCGCTGGCAGTGCCCCGGATGCACCGGCGCCACGGCATCCTGGACCCGCCCCGACCTGCTCTCGGAACTGGACGTGCGGTTCGTGATCGTCACGAACGGGCCGATGGACGAGGTGCTCGCCTACAAGAAGCGCGTCGGGAACCAGATGACGTGGTTCTCCTCCGCCGGCAGCACCTTCGGCGCCGACGTCGACGCCGGCCCCGGCGAGGGCTTCGCCTACAACGTGTTCCTGCGCGACGGCGACGACGTCTACCGCACCTGGACCACGACCGGGCGCGGAGCCGAGCAGTTCATGCTGTCGTTCGCGATCGCCGACGTGCTGCCCTACGGGCGTCAGGAGGAGTGGCAGGACGTCCCCGAGGGCTGGCCCCAGGAGGAGACGTACAAGCGGTGGCTCTCCTCGAAAGACGTCGCCGCGATGTACGGCGACCCGGACGCCTGAGTCCGCACCCGCGCCCGCACCCGCGTCAGGCGAGACGCCGCACGCGGGTGCGGAGGCGCTGCACTCCCCAGCATCCGAGATAGATGAGGAACGAGATCGTCGTGATGTAGGGACTGACCGGCAGGCTTCCCGCCAGCGCGAGCAGGATGCCGCCCACCGCCGACACGAATCCGAACAGCGCGGCCAGCAGCGGCACGGCCACCGGACCCGCCGAGACGCGCATGGCGGCGGCCGCGGGCGTCACGAGCAGCGCCAGCACGAGCAGCGCCCCGATGATGTGCACGCTCACGGCCACGATCAGCCCGAGCAGCACCATGAACAGCAGGCTGACCGCGCGCACCGGCACGCCGCGCGCGGCGGCGGACTCCGGATCGAGGGAGTCGAAGCGCAGCGGATGCCACATCAGCAGCAGGCCCGCGAGGACGGCGAGGCTGATGCCGATCAGCCAGCCCAGATCGGGGCTGGAGACCGCGACGATCTGCCCGGTGAGCAGTCCGAAGCGGTTGGCCGTGCGCCCCTGCACCAGGGAGAGGAACAGGATGCCCAGGCCCAGGCCGAAGGGCATGAGCACGCCCACGATCGAATTGCGGTCCCGGGCGCGGGAACCGAGGATGCCGATGAGCATGGCCGCCACGAGCGCCCCGCCGATCGAGCCCAGCACCACGCTCCCGCCGAACAGCAGAGCCGCGGCGGCGCCCGCGAACGAGAGCTCGCTCACACCGTGCACCGCGAAGGCCAGGTCCCGCTGCATCACGAAGACGCCGACCAGCCCGCCGACGATGCCGAGCACGGCGCCGGCGATCAGCGAGTTGGTCAGGAGCACGAGCAGGTCGCCGTAGTCCTGGAACGAGAAGATGTCACCCCAGTCGAGCATCGGGATCATGCCGCACCTCCCGAGACGGGCTCTTCGTGGTCGTGGTCGTGATGCGGCTCGGCATCCGGCACACCGACCACCACGAGCCGGCCACCTGTGCGCATCACGAACACCGGCGTGCCGTACAGCGCGCTGAGCACGCTGGTCTGCAGCACCTCGTCGGGCGTGCCCAGCACGAACCGGCCGCCCGCGATGTAGAGGATGCGGTCGACCAGGCCGAGGATGGGATTGACGTCGTGCGTGACGAACAGCACCGCGGCTCCGTGCTCGCGGCGCTGCCTGTCGATGATCTCGGTGATGCCGCGCTGGTTCGCCAGGTCGAGGTTCGACAGCGGTTCGTCGCACAGCAGCAGCATGGGCTGATCGGCGAGCGCCTGCCCGACCCGCAGCCGCTGCTGCTCGCCACCTGAGAGCAGACCCACTCGGCGATCGGCGTAGTGCGCGGCGCCCACGCCCTCGAGCAGGGCGTCGACACGCGCGCGGTCGTCGCGGCGAGGGATGGGAAGCCCGAACCGGGTTCCCGTCACGCCCAGCGCGATCAGGTCCCGCGCCCGCATGCTCGTGTCGGGGGGAAGCGGACGCTGCTGGGGCACGTAGCCGATGCGGGAGTCGCCCCGCCGCACCGGCGTCCCGCCGACGCGGATGGTTCCGGCCGACAGCGACTGAAGACCCAGGATGCTGCGGAGCAGGGTGGTCTTGCCGGAACCGGACGGGCCGAGGACGGCGATGAACTCTCCCGGCTGCACCTCCAGCTCGAGCCCCGCCCACAGCTCCCGGCCGCCGCGATGCAGCGCGGCGGCCGAGATGCCGAGTACGGGTGCTCCCGGTGCGGCCGCGCCCTGGGCGCCGGCGGCTGCGGAAGCGCGGCTCATCGGTGGAGAGCGGCGGCGAGGTCCGTGATCGCGGCGTGCATCCACTCAGCGTACGTCTGATCCGACTTGAGCAGCTCGCTGAAGGTCAGCACGGGCACGCCGGCGTCCTTCGCGGCCTGCTCGACCTTGTCGGTCTCGCCGCCACCGGTCTGCGCGTTCGCCAGCACGGCCTTGACCTCTCCCGAGGAGATCAGGCGCGTGGTCTCGAGCAGGATGGCCGGCGGCACGTCGTTGCCCTCCTCCACGGCGGATGCGAAGCCGTCGGGAGTCACGTCGTCGAGCCCTGCGGCCGCCGCCAGCAGCCCGGGCAGCGGCTCGGTCATCACGACCTTCGTGCCCTCGAGCTCGGTGTGCAGCCCCTCCAGCTGGGTCTCGAAGCCGTTGAGCTCGCCGATGAACTTCTTCGAGGCGGCCTCGTAGTCGGCCTTGCCCGCCGCGTCGAGCTTCACGAGGTCGGCGGTCACCTGCTCCACGACGTGGGTGATGGTGTGCACGTCGAACCAGACGTGCTCGTTGAAGCCCTCGATGTGATCGTGACCGGCGTGGGCGTCATCCGCCTCGCCGTGGTCGTCGTGCTCGTCATGCGCGTCACCCGTGGGCTCCGGCGTCGATGCGTCGTCGTGCTCGTGGGGATCGCCCGGGTAGTCGTGGGAGAACTCCGCCGCGACGATGACGGGGGCGTCCGAGCCCTCGCGCAGGGTCTCCATGAACGAGTCGTAGCCGCCGCCGTTCTCGATGATCAGGTCGGCCTTCTGCACGGCGAGCCGGTCGCGGGCGGTTGCCTCGTAGGAGTGCGGGTCCTTGGCCGCGTCATCGATCAGGCTGGTGACCTCGGCCCGGTCGCCGGCGATCTGCCGCACGATGTCGCCATAGACGTTGGTCGAGGCGACCACCTCGACCCGGCCGTCGCCAGTCCCGCCGTCCTTCGATCCGTCGGCGGGACCGGCCGCGCAACCGGCTAGGACGAGCAGGGATGAGGCGGCGAGCGCCGCGGAGACCAGGATCTTTCGCATGCCCTCATGCTAATCGTTAATGAGAACCATTATCAACTTGAGGCGGTCGCGGACTTATTTTCCGACCTGCTTCTCCTCGACGCCGGTGCTCTGCCCCGCGACACGGCGGCCACCAGGCAGTTGATGGCCTGGGCGACGCAGACCATCGACGAGGCCCCAGCCGAGCACCACCAGATGCTGCGCACCTACACCCGGTGGGTGCTGCTGCGCCGCGCCAGCCGAGACGACTCCGGCGACATCCCTATCGGTGCTGCCCGGCACGTCAAAGCTTCCCTGCGGGGCCTGGTCACCTTCCTCGCCTGGATCGAAGAACAGCAGACGCCCCTGACCTCCCTTACCCAGGCCCAGGTGGACGAGTTCATCACCCTTCGGAGCGCCCGCCGCTGGCTCCCGCAGTTCCTCACATGGGCCGCCGAACGCGACATCACACCAGACCTCGGCATCGCGACGCTCCCACGTCGAGAACCGACGATCAGCACCTCCGAAGAACAGCTCGAACACGTCATCCGCGTCCTCGCGACCGATCGCACCATCGCGCTCGACGCTCGCCTCGCATCGCTACTAATCGCCGTCTACGGACTCCCGGCCAGCAAAGTTCTCGCACTGCGCCGCAATCAGCTCCGCGATGAAGGCTCTGCACTCGACCTCCTCATCGGAGACCGCCCACTCGCGCTCCCCGATCCGATCGCCGTCCTCGCCAGGGAACAACTCGATCTCCTCTCGGAGGCACCGCCTGATGGTCGGCTATTCCCGGGCCTACGACCCGGCCAGCCGCGTGACCCGCAGTATCTCAACCAGCGACTCCGCCCGCTCGGCGTCACCATCTCAGAGTTGCATAACACCGCCCGGTTCCGCCTCGCAGGCGCGGTCCCAGCCAAAGTCCTCGCGGACATGCTCGACTTCAGCGTTGCCACCTTCGAGAACTACGCCCGCCTCTCCGGCAGCACCCGCGGCGACTACCCGGCCCTGCGCGCCGCCGACCGCGTCGTGGCTTCGCAATAATCAGGAGCGAGAATATGAACGACTACTGGAACCACAACACCGCCTACCATCCAGAACTACTCGCCTCTGTTCCCCATCACACCAGCCGTGTTCTCGATGTCGGCTGCGGCGACGGCCTTCTTCTTCAGAAGCTCGCGGCACGAACCAAACACGTCACCGGCATAGACCCCGACGCAACGGCGCTCTCACAGGCAAGAGCGCGCTTCTCGATCCCCTCGGAAACGCGCTTCATCCTCGGCGATTTCCTCACCTCACCTGAACTTGATACACAACGATTCGACCTCATCACCTGTGTCGCCACGCTGCACCACATGCCCCTCATCCCCGCTCTCGAACGCATGCGCGATCTTCTGAACCCAGGAGGACAGCTCCGGGTCGTCGGACTGGCAGCAAACAAGACCATCCCCGACTGGGTTATCTCCGGGTTCCTTCTGGTTCCGATTCGGTTGATGAGCAAGGCCCATAGAGAGTCCGGCTATCCAGACATGATGACTGCCCGGCCCGCCGAATCGTTCACTGAGATTCGAGAGGCCGCCGCCAGGACCCTCCCCGGCAGCCGAGTGAGGCGACGGTTCTACTACCGCTACACGCTCGCTTGGACGAGGCCGCACAGCTCGTAACAGTCGAATAGTTCCTCGGCGAGTAATGCACTTCCACCGGTGTTTGTGTAGGCGATGACGACCGCGGTGTTGTGGGCGTTGACCCTGGATCTTGGACACGTCGAATCCAGCACGGAGCTGGGGAAGCGAGAATCCAAGGGATGGCAAGTAAGAACTACACGGACGAGTTCCGGCAGCGCGCTGTGGACTTGTATGAATCGACAGCGGGCGCGACGCTCAAGGGCATCGCGGCCGACCTCGGGGTCTCCCGTGGTGCGCTGAAGGAGTGGGTGTCCAAGCTCGGCTCCGGGGCCACGACGGTCGGGCCGGGGGCGACGTCGACGCCGGTGGGACGGCCGGAGTCGCAGGCGGCGAGGATTACCCGGCTGGAAGCGGAGCGGGTCACCCGGCGACGACGAGGAACACACACACGGTGCGGATCACCGGGTCCGCGGACCCGTCATCGTCACGGCCGGCGCCGCCGACGAGCTCGGTGGCGTGCGGGTGGACGTCGTAGAAGAACTCCTCGTAGTGGCCCGCACGTACCGGCTCTTCGTTCGGGCGCTTTGAGGGGCGGCGGGCCTCGTCCTGGCTGGTCATGTCCCGGTCGGCGTGCGCCTCGGCGGCGATGCCGAGCGCGACCGCGCGGGTCACCACCGCCCACGGGTCGTCGGCCTTCACCGTGGTGGACTGCCGCATGGCGATGAAGGCCTCGTAGGCGGCGTCGGCCGGGTCGCGGTGCCAGGCGCGGGCGACCGGGGTGTACTTCGCGGTGGCGTAGACCATGAACTCAGCGGCCACCGAGCTGGTCGCCCACGCGTTGTGCGTGTTCAGGTCGATGAGGACCTGGCGCAGGCCCTCCGGGGTAGTGAAGTCCGGACTCGTCTGGTCCGGGACGGATGGATCATGCATAGCGACTCCCTGGGCGGATCTGGGTGTAAGCGAGGTATGAAACCCGCATCCGCGAAAGACCCGCCGCGCCCTCACCGGTGGCGTGTGCCTCCAGACGGGGCGCTCGTTTCAGGCGTCACTGAGCCGCGTCGCGACGCACCAGGTGCTGTCGCGGTACACGGGGCCGCCGCAGTGTCGCGGCGGCAGTGTGGTCGGTCAGGTGGTGGATGCGGGGCCGGGCGTCGGGTGGCTGCCCGGGCAGGCAGAGGTCACCGGCTCACCCCCTGCCTGCCCAGCACAGGCTGCGCGGGGCGGGTCGATACATCCGGGGCCAGATCCGCCTCGCGGTGCGACAGCGCACGGCGGATGCGGGCCGCGCCGTCGCGCGAAGCCTGGCGGACGAGCTCGTGAACGTCCTGGTTCACGTCCGCGGTCTTCTCCATCACCCGCGCGCCGGCACGCGCGGCCATGTCGGTGGGCCGCACCCACTCCACATGGGTCTCCGGATGTCCGGCCGGTGCGGGGATGCGGCCCACGCTCGGGTCGCCGTGGCGGGCGATCACGTGGGCGCCCTCCGTCTCAGGGCGCTCCGTATCGGGACGCTCGGTGTCGGCACGCTCCGTACCTGGGCGCTCCGCGTCGGGCGGGGTCCCGCTGCCTGCGCGAGTGGCGCCGCTGGGAGGATGTCACCACTCGCTCGTTCGCCGGCGAGAATCCGCTGCTCGAGCAGTTCCCACCCGAGTACTTGCTCAACCGCGTCTCTGGTGGCTACGACGTCGCGAAGCTCGCCGCCATCGTCGGCGTCGACAAGGTGATCAAGCGCCGCAAGCTCCCCGCGCCCGAGGCCCACCCGGGTCGAAGACATCCGAGGCCGGAGTACTGGAAGTTCCCCACGATGTGCGCGTCACCGAGGTTCCTGCGGAGCTGCTCGAGTTCCCGGCTGCCGCCGGTGAGGTTCTTCAGGTGCGCGTACCCGGACCAGCGTTCGTCCCCGGCGATGATGCCGCAGCCGGACGTTACGTCCGATGGGAGCTCGTAGACCTCCGGCGCGAGGGTCTCCTGCACGTTCGAGTAGCGGAGGAGCTGCGGCGTGCGACCGGTGGGCCTTTCGAACTCGATGATCAGGCGCTTGACCTCGTCGGCCTGCAGCGACAGCGGGGTCAGGCCGTACCTCCGCTCCTCGAGCGATCGGGCTTGATCTTCCGCACCTCGAACGCGCCGGCGAAGACGAGGTACTGGGGCACGCAGGGGTAGCACTCGGGTCGAACGGCAGTTTATAACGCAAGCGGCTTGCGTTATGGTGACAATCATGTTCGACATAGTGCTGCTTTCCCCGAGTACGGCAACGGAGCTTCTCCTCCTTGTGATTGCGTTCGTACTTTCTGCTGGGATCGGGCTAGAGCGCCACCGAAAGCTGAAGAGTGCGGGCCTCCGTACGCACACGCTCGTCGGGCTGGGCGCCGCGGTCTTCACGCTCGTGTCTGCGTTCGGCTTCGACAGCGTCATCGACGCGGATATCGTGCTGGACCCTTCACGCATCGCGGCACAGATCGTCTCGGGTATCGGATTCCTCGGGGCCGGCGTGATCTTCGTGCGGAAGAACGTCGTGAGCGGGCTGACGACGGCCGCGTCGATCTGGGTGACCGCCGCCGTCGGCATGGCCTGCGGCGCGGGGATGCCGGTGCTCGCCGTCGCGGCGACCGGATTGCATCTGCTCGCAGTCGGCGTGCTCACGATCGTCGGACGTCGTCTGCGTCCGGCCGTCAAGGAACCCGTGCTGCGGGTGCGCTACAAGCTCGGCTCCGGAGCGCTTCGGGCGATCCTCGCTACCTCGACCACTCTCGGCTATGAAGCGTCGCTGATCTCGACCCGCGAGCTCGGCGGGGCGGAGAAACCCGAGCGCATCGAGGCGGTGATGAGGTTCAGCGGAGACAGTCTGGGGCTGCCGGAGCTGGTGGGGCAGCTCACTGATCTGAAGGGGGTGGTGAGGGTCGGGATGGAGAGCGATGATGACTGAGCGGGGCCCAGCGTCCGGCGCGCTCCTCGGGTGAGCCTGAGGAGAACGAGGGATCCTCCCGTGCGCTCTCACTGAAGTTCTCCCAGAAGATCTGGGGACCGGCCACATCGATCGTGGAGTAGGCCCAGACTGCGCCGTCCCAGTCGTAGACCCGCAGCGCCGCAGCACCTGGGCCGAGCGCCCCCGCGGTGAACTGCATGCAGTGGGAGCCGATCGGATGCCGCGAGGTGAGGTGGACGTGACCGCAGAGGTAACTGATGATGCGGTCGTCACCGCGGATGATGTCGGCGAGACGGGTGGCGGCGCCATCGATGTACCCCAACGCACCGAAGGCATCGGTACCCGGCCATGGGCGAGGAAGGATGACTGGGTAGTGGCCGGCGACGACGACCGGTCCAGGGGCGTGGACGAGGTGCGTCTCGAGGCCTTCGAGCGCACGATCAGGGTCATTCTCGCGTAGGGCGACGCCGATCACGGTCAGGTCACCGACCCTCATGCTGACGACGGCATCCGGACCGAAGGTCCCGGCGTAGCCTGTCGAGGAGAACGGCACGTCCTCGTAGCGTTCGCTTTCGGGGAAGAGCTCGCCCCGGTGCGGATTGGCTCCGAGGTCGTGGTTGCCCGGGAGCGCGAGATAGGGCGCACCGAGATCGTCCAGCCATCTCTTCGCCGCAGCGAAGTCGGCGGCGCGATACGACCCGCGGTTGGTGAGGTCGCCCGTCGCGACGACGAGGTCGGCGTCGAGAGCGGCGACGATCGCGCCGATGCTTTCGATACGTCCCGCGAGTCCCGGGTACTGTTCTTCGCCTGCGGGCTCGAGGTGCATGTCGGAGATGTGGACGATTCTGATGATCTGTTCCGTTCTGGTGGCCTACTTGGACATCTGCTGCTGCGCTCCGGAAAGCGTCGAGCGTGCACGCTGTCCTTGACAGGCATGTCCTGTTCTGTTTTACTCGGGATCATTATTACGCAAAGCGGTTGCATAATAAATACCCGAGCAGAGGCAGGTGAGGTCGTGGCGACAGGGCGGCGCGAGGCCGAAGGGGACAAAGTCAGGCGATCCAACATCGCGCGATGCGCGGTAGCGCTTCGCGACGATGGCCCGGCGACGGCTGCCGAGCTCGCTCGCCGCACCGGGTTGTCGCGGCCCACGGCGGAGACGGTGGTCGCGGCGCTGATGGAGCGTGGACTGGTCACCGAGTCTTCGGATCTCACACCCGGTGGCCGCGGCACAGGGCGGCCTGCCCGGATCTATCGATTTCACAGTGCCAAAGGCTATTTCGCCGGTGTAGACGTGGGGCAGCACGCGATCAAGGTCGTCGTCGGCGATCTCGCCGGCCGCGTCGTCGGTGCGGTGGAGGAGCCCACCGACGAGTCCTTCGTCGGGGCTGGTCGGATGGATGCCGTCAAGCGCGTGATCGGTCACGCGCTTGCGACCGCGGGCGTGAGCGGCCACGAACTCGCGGCCATGGGAGTCGCGGTGCCGGGACTCGTGGGAGATGGCGGCCAACTCATCGTCTCCCACATCTTCCCCGACTGGGAGGGCGTCGACATCGCCGGACATCTGAGTGCTCAGTACGATTGCGCCGTCCGCGTCGAGAACGACACCCGCCTCGCATCGCTCGCCGAGCATCGACTCGGAGCTGCGCGCCTCGCGGACGACGTCATCTGCCTCTTCGCCGGACATCGCCTCTCGATGGGCCTGATCCTCGGAGGTCAGGTGCGACGGGGCCATCACGGCGCTGCCGGTGAAGTCGGAGACATCGTTTTCTCCGGACACGTCGACCGGACGGGACAGTTGCGCTGGACGACGGCATCCTCCGCCGAGGAGGTTTTCCGGCAGGCGGCCGCCGGTCAACAGGACTCACAGCAGGAAGTCGAACGGTTCGTCTCAGGCTTGTCGAGAGGTGTGGCCACGGTGGCGATGGCTATCGACCCCGATCTGATAGTCATAGGCGGTGGCCTCTCGCGAGCAGAGGAGGCGCTGCTGGAACCGTTGCGGACGGCGGTCAATGCGGAGATCACCGTGCCGGTACGGCCGAAGATCGTCGGCTCGGAGCTGGGAGCGGAATCCGTCGTGCTCGGAGCTCTGGCACGCGCTTACGGCGAGTTCTCGGAGATCTTCTTCGGGGTCGACGGTGTGCGGGAACCCGCCATCGATATCGCTGCGGTGCGCAGCCACGGGTCCGGAAAGGGCGCGTGATGCCACGTTTCGCAGCGGAGAGCGAGGGGGCCGCTCTTCGGGTCGGTCTGGTGGGCGCCGGCGGCATCTCCCACGTTCACGTCGCCGGGTGGCAGGCGCTGGGAGCGGATATCTCCGTCTTCTCCAAGGCAGGTGCCGATGCCCTCGCAGAGCAGCACGGCCTCACCGTGGTCTCGACCTTTGAAGAGCTGGTGGATCTCGTCGACGTGGTCGACATCGTCACTCCGACCGCCACGCATCGCGAGCTCGCGCTCACGGCGATAGCTGCTGGTCGCCACGTCGTGTGCGAGAAGCCTCTGGCGGCCACGAGCGCTGAGGCCAAGGAGATCGCGCGGGCTGCGAGGGCAGCCGGCGTTCAGGTCTACCCGGCTCATGTGGTTCGTTACTTCCCGGAGTACGTCGCTCTCAAACGCGCTATCACCACCGGTGTCATCGGCGAACCTGCCGTGCTCCGTTTCACGCGTGCGGGCGAGGCCCCACGCGCTGGATCGTGGTTCTTCGACGAGACCGCCGGCGGTGGGATCGTTCTGGACCAGATGATTCACGATCTCGACCAGGCGCGCTGGCTAGCAGGAGAGGTCGTCCAGGTGTACGCGGTGCAGAACCCGCCCACGCGCGAGGGCACGGTGCCCGCTGTCGTGACGGCACAGATCGTGCTTACCCACCTCAGCGGCGCAGTCAGTCACGTCCAGGGGTACTGGGGGCCTACGGGGCTCACGTTCCGCACCAGCGTCGATGTCGCCGGCAGCGCCGGGACCGTCGGCTACGAATCGCCCGACGACGGATCTATCCGGATGGACATGCCCGCCGCGACCAGTGCGGATGACTACCTTCCGCCGCGCACGCACGCCGAGAGCCCGTACACGCTCGAGCTGCGGGAGTTCGCCGCCGCATTCGCCGGAGGGCCTGTGCCGCGCATCGACCTGGAGGACGGCATCCTCGCGATCGCTCTCGCAGAGGCAGCCGTCGCGTCGATCGCTTCCGGAGCCGCTGTCGACTTCAACGCCGACGTCGTTCTCGCAGATCTTCAGGAGGTGGTGGCGTGAGCACCAAGATCGCGATCCTTTCCTTCGCGCACACGCATGCGGCCGCATACGCACGTATTCTCTCCGCCAGGGACGATGTCGAAGTAGTCGCCGCCGACCCGGATGGTGACGAGGCCCCGGACACCGGTCCGCGCGGTGCCGCACTGGCTCGTGAGCTGAAAGTCGCGTACCTCGACACCTACGACGACGTCTTCGCCTGGGGGCCGGATGCCGTCATCGTCACGGCAGAGAACGCTCGGCACCGTGCGCTCGTCGAGCGAGCAGCGTCGGCGGGAGCGCACATCCTCTGCGAGAAGCCGCTGGCCACATCCCTCGAAGACGCGAAGGCGATGCGGGCGGCCGTCGACGCAGCCGGTGTCGGTCTCATGATGGCGTACCCCGTGCGCTTCGCCTCGTCGTTCACAGACGCCCGAGATCGGATCCGTGCGGGGCACCTCGGCCAAGTCCTGGGCATCCGAGGAACCAACAACGGAAAGGTGCCTCTTGCCGATCGCGCCTGGTTCACCGACCGGGAACTCGCCGGAGGCGGTGCCCTCGTCGACCACGTCGTGCATTGCGCGGATCTGATCGACGAGTTGCTCGGAGAGCCGGCGGAATCGGTACGTGCGGTGGCCAACAGCATTCTGCATTCGGGGCGGGGCATAGACGTCGAGACCGGCGGTCTCGTCACGGTACGTTATCCCGGCGGCGTCGTGGCGACGATCGACTGCTCGTGGAGCTACCCCGATGCGGCGGCCACCTGGGGCGGACTCACATTGCAGGTCGTGGGGACGAACGGGACGATCACGATCGCGCCCTTCGCGCAGCACTTGGGCGGTTACGACGGCAGTGGTGCGGTCTACTCGCCGGTGGGCGACGACCTCGACGCGGCCATGATCGACGCCTTCCTCGAGAGCATCGGCCGTGGTCTGCCGATGGCTCCCGACGGCACGGTCGGATACCGCACTTTTCAGATCGTTGATGCCGCGCGTCGTTCGGTGCTCTCCGGCCAACCGGCAGCGGTGCACTGACCGGGGGTATCCCGGCGAGACACCGCATCACTCACATCAAGGAGGACGAAGTGCCCGACATCCATGACCGAACGAAGACCGAACAGTCGTCATAACACAGGAGGAATCCGATGCGCAGAAAGTCCAGGGCGGTCCTCTCCGCCACAGCCATGACCGCCGTGGGCGTGCTTGCGTTCGCCAGCTGTGCGGCGACCGGCTCGACCGGAAACGGCGAGATCGATGCATCGCAGGTATCGACGAAGATCACGGATGAAGAGGTCACTCTCACCCTGTCCTATGTGAACGACCCGCCCACGCAAGCCCTCATCGACGGCTTCACCGCGCTGTACCCGAACGTCACGATCGATGCCACGCAGATTCCGTTCGCCGACTACATCAAGTCAATCAACCGGTCCATGGCTTCGGACTCTCCTCCCGACATCGCCCAGTACAACGGCGGCGCGATGCGGACGCTCATTCCGGCAGGTCTCGTCTACAACCTCGACCCGTATGCCGAGGCCTACGGCTGGGACGATGCCTTTCCGGCCTCCGCACTCGAGACCTTCACCACCGACGTCAGCACCGGCGCGAAGGAGTTGAACACTGGGAACCTCTACGCGATCCCCGGCGGTCTCTCCGTGTTGGGCGTATTCTACAACAAGGACCTTCTCGCCAAGGCCGGCGTCGCCGAGCTGCCGGCCACGCTGGATGAGTTCGAGGCGGCGCTGGGCACGATCCACGACGCCGGTCAGACTCCGTTGAGTCTCAGCGCCCTCGAGGTCGGTGGATTCCAGCTGTGGCAGGCACTGACCGAGGTCCTGGGCCCGGTGGAGGACTACAAGGACTGGGTGTACGGAATGCCCGGTGCGACGATCGAGACCGATGGCGCCCGGGGAGCCGCCCAGAAGATTGTGGACTGGGCCAATGCCGGATACATCCCCTCGAATGCGAATGCGGTCTCGGACAGCGATGCTCTTGCGAATTTCTCCCAGGGCAAGGCCACGTTTCTGCTCACCGGCAACTGGAACTCCAGTGCATTGGCGGAGAGTATGGGAGACAACGTCGGCTTCTTCGCGTTGCCGGGTCTGACGGCTGATGCGCCAGCCGTGGCACCCGGGGCGAGCGTGGCGTTCTCGATCTCGTCCAAGTCGAAGAATCCGAACGTCGCCGCTGCCTTCCTCGACTACATGCGCTCCGCCGACGCGGCGCAGCTGCAAGTCGACGGCGGGTACATGCCGGTGAACACGGACGCCGAGACGACGACGACCGGTGTGAACGTCGACGTGGCCAACAGCTTCGCCGAGGTGATGCAGGGCGCGGGAATCGCGACGTTCCCCGGACTCGCATCGCCCGGGATGATCAACGAGCTCCAGCCCGGCATCCAGGGTCTGATCTCCGGGCACGTGACTCCCGAAGCCTTCGTGGCGTCCCTGCAGGCCGAGTGGTTGGCCTTCCATGACTGATCAGTCCGTGTCGGTTCCCGGTACGAGGCGGTGGGATCGCCGCCTCGTACCGGAGGCGAGCCTGCGACAAGGACGTTCGGCTCGTCGATCGGGTGCCAAGGCGCTTCTCTATATCCTTCCCGCGGCGGTGATCTACGGAGTCTTCGCGATCTGGCCTGCGCTCAGCACGGTGCAGATGTCTTTCCTCGAATGGGATGGAATCCTGCCGCCCCGTTTCATCGGCATGGACAACTACGTCGACATGTTCAAGGACCCGCTCCTGTACGGGTCGATCATCCACTCCTTGATCTTGATCGTGTTCTTCTCCTTCATCCCCGTGGTGCTCGGCCTCGTGATGACCGCGTTGCTGATGGGGAAGGTGAGGCGTGGGATGACGTTCTTCCGCGTCGTCTTCTTCCTTCCGCAGGTGCTCCCGCTGGTCGCGGTGGGCATCACCTGGCGATGGATGTATGCGGAAGATGGCCTCGTCAACCAGTTCCTGAACGCGGTGGGACTCTCCACTATCACCCGGGCATGGCTGGGCGACTACTACCTGGCGCTGATCGCGATCGGCTTCATTGGAACCTGGTGCGTGAGCGGACTGTGCATGGTGCTGTTCATCTCGGGGGCGCAGAAGATCGACACCGCGCTCTACGAGGCGGCATCGCTGGACGGGGCAGGCTTCTTCCGGCAGTTCCTCTCCGTGACGCTGCCCGGCCTGCGCGGCGAGATCACGATCGCAGGCGTCATCACAACGATCGCAGGCCTGGCCAGTTTCGACCTCGTGTACGTCACGACAAACGGCGGGCCCGTGAATCAGACGACCGTGCCCGGTTTGCTCGTCTACCGACTGGCCTTCCAGGAGAACCAGATCGGTGCGGCCTGCGCGCTTGCGGTGGCGCTCACGGTCCTGATCATCGCTGTCGTCAGCGTCATCCGGGTCGGACTAAGGGAGAAACCATGAAACCCGGCATCGGCGGACAGTCGGTCCGCTACCTCGTCCTGACCGTACTCACGATCGTCGTGCTCGCTCCCTTCGCCAGCATCCTGCTCGCGTCAGTGCATTCGTCGGACTCGCAGATCTCGGGCTTGAGCGTGCCGTCCGAATGGTCGTGGTCGAACTTTGCGACGGCCTGGAATCAGGGCCATTTCGGCCGCCTCGTCCTCGCGAGCCTGATCGTCGCAGCCATGGTGGTGCCACTGTCGGTCGTCCTCGCGACGCTCGCCGGGTTCTCGCTGGCGTTGCTACGACCGCCCGGGACCAAGGGGATATCGCTGGCATTCGTGCTCGGCATGACGCTCCCGATCGAGCTGGTCGTGGTCGCGCTGTACTTCAATCTCCAGCCGATGGGACTCACCAACTCCTACCTCGGCGTCGCACTGTCGGAAGCAGCGTTGTTCATGCCGTTCGGCGTGTACTGGATGCAGACGCACTTCTCCTCGATTCCGCGTGAGCTGGTCGAATCGGCCCGAATCGACGGCGCTCGAGACCTGACAGTCCTCTGCCGTATCCTGCTGCCGATCTCGTGGCCCGCGATTACCACTCTGTGCGTGCTGTTCTTCATGTGGTCGTGGAACCAGTTCCTGCTCGTGCTCGTGCTGATCCAGGACCCGGAGAGGCGCACGGCGCCGGCCGGCCTGGGATTCTTCGTCGGCGAGTTCTCGACCAACATTCCACTCTTGTCGGCGGCGAGCCTCATCGTCATCGCTCCGATCGTGATCGTCTACCTGCTGTTCCAGCGAAGTTTCGTGAGCGGCATCACACAGGGGGCGGTGAAGGGATGACGGCCATGACCTCGGAGGCGTTGAGAACACTCGCATCGACTCCGCGACTTCTGGTCGCCCTCGACTTCGACGGAACGGTCGCGGACTTCGTGGACGATCCGTACAGTGCGAGAGTGATTCCCGAGGCCGCGGAGCCGATCGCGCGCCTGCGTGACCTCAACAACACCTGGGTCGCGTTCGTGTCAGGCAGGCCTCTGAACTCCTTAGCGCGCGTCACGGAAGCGGATGAGCACGCGCTGCTCGTCGGTTCTCACGGCGCGGAGGCGCGTCTCGGGGGAGGAGTCGTCGATCTCGGGCTCGATGACGACGAGAGACACCGGCTCTTCGAACTGGCTGTGTCGCTCGCCGAGGTCGTAGATCGCACGCCGGGCGCCGTGCTGGAGCACAAGCCCTTCGGTTACGGAGTGCACACGCGAAACGTCGCTGCAGATGCGGTGCCGCGCATGCTTGCGGATGCGAGGCATGCCGCGGAGCGCATCGGGGGCTTCTTGGATCGAGACGGCAAGGACATCCTCGAGTTCGCGGTGCGGGACACCACGAAGGGCGACGGCGTCGAGCTGCTGCGTCAGCACCTCGGCGCGACCGGGGTGCTCTTCGTCGGCGATGACGTCACCGACGAGGACGGGTTCGCAGCCATGCATGCCGGTGACATAGGGCTCAAGGTCGGTGCCGGGGCGACAGCGGCGTTGTACCGCGTCGCTGATCCGCGCGGTGTCGCGGAGGTTCTCCGGAAGCTGGTGGAAAAGCGCGCGGCTCTGGCCGTCGGGCAGGGCGCGTGAGCGACGCCGCGCGACTGCGGGGGATGCTGGCGAGCGGTTCACCGGTCACCTGGGTGATGACGGGAGACCCGATCACTCAGGGACTTTTTCATACGCATGGCGAACGCAACTACGTCGATCACCTTCATGAGCTGATCCGCGGCGATCTGGGGCGGGTGCAGGACGTCGTGATGAACACCGCGATCTCGGGCTGGCGGCTGGATGCGATCCTCGATGACTTCGATCGTCGTGTCTCCGCGTGGCGACCGGATGTCGTTACGGTGATGATCGGTACGAACGACTGTTCCACGAAGTGGCCGGAGCGGCTCGTCGAGCTCGCGGATTTCTCGGAACGCATCGACGACTTCATCGACCGCGTGCGCCTGTGGGGCGCGATACCAGTGTTGCAGACGCCGCCCTATGCAGATCTCGCCCATGCTCCGGACCGAGCCCGGCTGGGCTCCTTCGCTCAGGAGATGCGCGACATCGCGGGCACTCGCGGTGCGCTCCTCATCGATCAGTACTCGTTCTATGAGGAGTTCGCCGCTGCATCCAGTTTTGATGGTGACCCCGTGCCGTGGGGTCTTCTCAGCGATGCTTTCCACCCCAATGCCGCCGGTCACGCGGCGCTCGCCCTGAACCTCGCCGGCGGCCTCGGCCTCGTCAGCGACGGATCGCGGGTGGTGGCCGATTTGAGTGCTCGTGTAGATCTGGCTCGTCGGCCGAGGTGGTCTTCGCAGCCGTCGAGCACTCACGAGCACCCTCGCTGACGTCTCGGTGTTCGGCCGCTAGCGAGCGAGGACACGTTCAGTGGCCGGATCGTGGGTTACTCGATGAACTCGAGGACGAAGGCGTCGCTCGCAATCCGCGCGGTCCGGAACACTGTTCGGATGCGTGGACCATGAAGGGCTGCCTCGTGCATGCGGATAGTGAGACTGTTCGTGCTGGTGTTCTCGGGGGTCCTGACCCTCACAGCGACGGACGCGCAAGGATGCTGGTGCCGGATGTTCTCAGGGGTTCCTGACTCTCACTCTGATCGACATCTGTTGTCTTTCCTCGGATCTGTCGGTCCCCTGAGAACACCCGGTGAGGCGTCACGCCTCGCCGCCGGAGTGACCTAAGGAGAGCCTGCGCCAACAGGTGCTCATCACTGTCTTGTCCGCCGGTCTGGTGGTGCGCGGTGCCGTTCCCCGCCCATGCGAACAGATCGGAGCACGACATGACCTTCATCCCCGACGCCGGCAAGCAACCTCAATCGCGAATACCAGTGTTCGCGGGCGTCGACACTCACAAGGAGGTCCACGTCGCCGCGGTCGTAGACACGGCCGGGACAGTCCTCGGAACCCACAGCTTCTCCACGACTCGGGCGGGCTACCGGGCGCTGCTGTCATGGGTGCGCAGTAACGGCGAGTTGGTGCGGATCGGCATCGAGGGCACCGGCTCCTACGGCGCGGGCCTCACCCGGCATCTCGCGAGGAACGAGGGGACAGTCCTCGAGGTCGACCGGCCGGATCGGTCCGACCGCCGCCGGAAGGGCAAAGACGACGACCTGGACGCGATCAACGCTGCACCCGCCGCACTCCACGAGCGACGCACGACGATCCCGAAGTCCAAGGATGGCGCGGTCGAGGCCCTGAGAATCCTGCGGGTCGCGCGCGCCCAGGCGGTCCGTGAACGCCGCAACACGTTGCAGCTGCTGCGGACGTCGATCGTTGCTGCGCCTGACGAAGTCCGTGACCAGATCCGCAACCTCACCCGGATGCAGCTGATCCGCCATCTCGCTGCCTGGCACCCTGACGTCTCGAACGCGACCGATCCCGTCGTCGCCTACCGGGTTGCCTTGAAGTCGTTCGGCCGCCGCTATCTCGAGCTCACCGACGAGATCGTCGACCTAGGTGTGATGTCCAGGGACGTTGTTTCGGCGACACGGCTGTGAGGAGGATGGGGACGGCTGCTCCGATCAGGGCGAACGGTCCGACCCACTGGTGGACGGAGATCGGACCGGTCTCGTCAGCGATCGACTGTTCGGGCATGGGCGTGATCCCGGTTCCGCTCACTTCGGTGACCGTCGTCGTGACGCTCTGCTGGAACGCGGGGATGAAGAACATCACGAACACGCTGGTGAGGGTCGCCAGGGCGAGCGCCGAGGGGTCAGCCATAGCGGGGGCTGCCCAGCCGTGTCCGCCTCGTGTTGAGTCAGCAACCGGTACTAGCGGCGCCGATCACCCGTTTGGCAAGCGACGAGGCGCGGGGGCTCCCGTGAGACGCGCATTCATCGAACGCACTGACACGGCCCCATCTCCGCTGAGTCGCCTGCTGAGTGGGACCAACGCAAGCCGCGGGGGAGGCGGACGAGGCGGACGGCTACGAATCGCGCTGCTCGTCACGCTGATCTGGCGACTCGCTCGAAGCCCACACAGCACGATTCGCCCCGCCCGGTACTGGGCGGAGCTCCTACACCTCGACGACCCCGAAGGCGACGGAGCTCGCGCAGTCCGAAGCACCCTGCTCGAACTTGAACGCCGCGGCTTCGTCCGCACGGAGTCACGCGGCCCGGGGAAAGTTCCAGAGATCATCCTGTGCGACGAATCGCTCAACGGCCTCGACTACCGATTGCCTTATCTTCTGTTCAGAAAATAAGTGTTGCTCCCCCTCTCATCGACGGCATGGAGCGCCACATCGAGGTGCTCCCGTGTGAAAGGTCTGGTCCCCCAATGAACGATCTTCACGAAGTCTCCGGCTTCTCTCTGACGCGTCGGAACCTGTTCAAGGCGGGAGGCGCATTCGGCATCGCCGCCGCCTTCACCGGCGCGCAGGTCTCGGGTCTCACCGCCGCGGAGCAGGCGCTCGCGGACGCCCCACGCGATGCCGTCAAGCTCAACGTGCTCTTCATCGGCGCCCACCCGGACGACGAGGCGGGGAACCTCGGCGTCTTCGGCCAGTGGAACGAGTACCTGGGCATGAAGGCCGGCGTCATCACCGTGACCCGCGGCGAGGGCGGCGGCAACGCGGTCGGCCTCGAGGAGGGACCGCCCCTCGGCATGATGCGCGAGGCCGAGGAGCGCAAGGCGGTCGGCTACGCCGGCATCGAGAACGTGTTCAATCTGGACGGTCTCGACTTCTACTACACCGCGAGCGCGCCGCTGTCGTACCAGGTGTGGGACGGCGCCGGGGTGCTCAGCCGCATCGTGCGCGTCGTGCGCGCCACGCGCCCCGACGTCATCGTGACGATGAACCCGTCGGCGGTCGAGGGCAACCACGGCAACCACCAGCAGGCGGCCATGTTCGCGGTCGAGGCCTACCTCGCGGCGGGCGACCCGCAGCGCTATCCGGAGCACTTCGCCGAGGGCTTCGAGCCGTGGCAGCCGCGCCGCATCCTGCGCGCGGGCGCCAACGGCTCGGGTGCGGCGGGCGAGGGCGGCGTCGCCGCGGGCTATACCCCGACCGTGGCCTCCGACGTCGTGTTCGGCTGCTGGAACGGCACTCCCAGCCAGCGCAACGGCAAGCGCTGGTCCGAGATGCTCGACCTCGCCCGGTGGGCTTACGTGACGCAGGGCTGGGCCGAGTTCGCGCCGGGAACGACCGATCCCGCGAAGATCTCGAACTCGTGGTTCACGGTCATCCACTCCCGCTCCCCGCTCGCCGACCCGCGCTCCGGCGGAGACGCGGCGCTGCGCGGCGCCGCCCTGCCGATCGACGGCGGGCTCCCGTTCGGCACGCTGATCGATGTGCGCCCCGCGCGGTTCGAGGTCGTCGCCGGAGAGGACGTCAAGATCCAGGTGACGGTGACCGCCCCCGCCGATGCGAAGCTCCCCGCCGGGCGGCTCGCGCTCGCCGCTCCCAGCGGATGGTCCGCCGGCGGCGCGGTCGACGTGCCGGCGCTGAACCGGGGCCGGTCGCACCGGGCGACGTTCCGGCTCACGGCCGGATCGGATGCCGTCGCCGGCACGCAGGTGCGGGTGGATGCCACGCTCACCGCGGGCGGGGCCAGCGGCACCACGTTCGCACAGCTGCGCGTCGCGGGAGCCGTGGAGGCGACGATCCGTCCGCTCGAGGAGATCCAGGAGTTCCGCTCCTGGACGGCCGGACTGGGGATGAAGCACCTCGACGTGCTGGTCCCCGAGCTGTTCCCCGTGGGTCAGGGCCGGACGCGGACGCTCGAGGTGATCGTCGAGAACTTCTCCGCGCAGAGCCGATCCGGCTCGGTCTCGCTGACGCTGCCCGCAGGCTTCGCCGCCTCGCCGGCGCAGCAGTCGTACTCGGGCCTCGCCGCCGGCGCGACCACCACCGTCAGTTTCGAGGTCACCAACACCGACACCTCGATCCCCACCGCCAACCGCGCCCCCGCTCCGGTGATCGACGCCGTCCGGCGCGAAGGCGAGTACCCCGGCGAGGCGATCCCCGTCGACACGATCTGGGACGGCAGCCCGATGGGCGGCAAGAACCCGACGATCAGCGCGAAGACGTGGATCACGCACGACGACGCGAACTTCTACCTGTTCATCTCGGTCGTCGACGACATCCGCGGGACGATCCTCCCTGCTTCCGACAACAAGCGCCAGCGGCGCACGGACTCCGTCGAGATCTATATCGACCCTCGCGGCACGGCGGGCAACACGGCGCAGACCTTCATCGCCGGCATCATGCCGTCGATGGACTCGATGACGGGCGCGCCCGGAGTCGGCCGCGATCGCGACAACTGGCAGGGCGAGGCCGCCGTCACCGCGCCGGGGATGCAGGTCCAGGTGAAGATGGCCTCCACCACCGCCGAGTACACCGGCTACGACATGGAGGTGAAGATCCCGTTCGCGGTGCTCCCCGACAATCTCGACCCGCAGCACGTCGGCTTCAACGTCGTGATCAACGACTCGGACACCCAGAACAAGGCCGCGCAGAACCGTGTCGGCTGGTCGACGTTCCCGGGGATGCGCGCCGACCCGTGGCGCTGGGGCATCATCACCCTCGACGGCGTGCAGGATGCCGGGTCGAAGCCGAAGAAGCCGATCCTGCCCGACACCGCGGCCCGCTCGGTCGGCTCACCGCAGTCCATCCTGCAGTCCGCCGTCGATCAGGTCCCCCTCGGAGGCTTCTCGCCGACCGACCACCCGCTCAAGGTGCTGAAGTCGTCGATCGCGGCCGGCATCGTCACCGTCGCACTGCAGACGCCCCGCGCCGGCACGGCCCGGGTGTTCCTGTGGGACGGCGAGCAGGTCGTCGGCAGCGCTGAGGCGCAGGTGAGGTCGGGCCGGGCGGAGCTGCGCTTCGGAGCCCGCACGGCCGCCACCGGCAACGGGGACAGCCTGGTGGGCACCAAGGCGTCGCCGGTGCTGGCTGTCTCGTTCGAGTCGGGCAGCGGCGTGTACGCGGCCAAGGCCCCGCTGGGCGGCCGCTCGGTCTGAGGCCTGCTCGCAGAGAGGTGCGCCGCTTCCCGGAACGGGAGGCGGCGCACCTCTCTGCGTACGGCGCCCGTCAGACGCCGGGCGCGATCCAGGCGGTGGCCTCACCGGGCAGCGTTCCTCCCACGAGGGGGAGGCTGCTCAGCACGACGCGCTCGGCATCCGATCCGAGCTCGAACGGCTCCGTCCCGAAGGCGGTGACGACCTGCCAGCCGTTCGGTCGCGCGAAGCGCAGCACGTCGACGCGTCCCGTCTCCAGCCACTCCAGGGATTCGCCGGTCTGCAGCTCGTGCCGCAGCCGGAGCGCTTCGCGGTACAGGGACAGCGACGATGCCGGATCGGCTGCCTCCGCGTCGACCGCGTGGGCGGCGAACCAGGCCGGCTGCGGCAGGTGAGCGCCGTCGGCGCCGAAGCCGAAGGAGGGCCCGTCCGCCGTCCACGGCAGCGGCACACGGCATCCGTCCCTGCCCAGCCCGTCGAACTCGCCGCCGCGGAAGAAGGCGGGGTCCTGGCGCTGCTCCGGAGTGATCTCGGCGACCTCGTGCAGCCCGAGCTCCTCGCCCTGATACAGGTAGGCGCTGCCGGGCAGCCCGAGCAGCAGAAGCGTGGCGGCGTGCGCGCGCCGCCGGCCGCCGTCGCGGTCGAGCTGCTCCTCGGGTCCGCCGGCGGCGACCCACTCGGTGCCCTGCTTGACCGCGCGGCCGTCCAGCGGCGGCAGCCCGTACCGGGTCGCATGCCGGGTGACGTCGTGGTTCGACAGCACCCAGGTCGTGGACGAGCCGCTCAGCGTCGCCTGCGCGAGGTTGTCCGCGATGATGCGGCGGAACTGCGCCGCATCGAAGTCCGCGACCAGCAGGTCGAAGTTGAACGCCTGCCCGAGTCCCTCCGCCGACGCGTACCTGGCGCGTCGCTCCGGCGTCGACACCCAGGCCTCCGCCACGGCCGTGCGGGGCGGTTCGTACTCGTCGAACACGCGCCGCCACTCCGCATAGATCTCGTGCACGTCGTCGCGGTCGATCAGCGGGTGACTGCCGTCCTGCGGCAGCAGCGCGAGCTCGGCCCGGCTCGGGAGCGGCTCGCTGAGGTCCTTGGTGAGCATGTGCGCGACGTCGATGCGGAAGCCGTCCACGCCCCGGTCGGACCAGAACCGCAGAGTCGTCAGGAAGTCCTCGCGGACCTCGGGGTTCGCCCAGTTCAGGTCCGGCTGCTCGACCGCGAAGTTGTGGAAGTACCACTGCCCGTCCTCGACCCGCTCCCACGCGGAGCCGCCGAACACCGACACCCAGTCGGTGGGAGGTTCGGCGCCGTCGGGACCGGTGCCCTCACGGAAGATGTACCGGTCACGGGCCGCCGACCCGCGACCGGCGGCGAGCGCCTCCTGGAACCACTCATGCCGGTTCGAGGTGTGGTTCGGCACGATGTCCACGATGACGCGGATGCCGCGGGCGTGCAGCGCCTCGGTCATCGCATCGAAGTCCTCCAGCGTGCCCAGCCGGGGATCGACGTTCCGGTAGTCGTCGACGTCGTAGCCGCCGTCGGCGAGTGCGGAGGGATAGAACGGGCTCAGCCAGACCGCGTCGATGCCGAGGTCGGCGAGGTACTCCACCCGTGACAGGATGCCGGGGATGTCGCCGATGCCGTCGCCGTTCGCATCGGCGAAGCTGCGCGGATAGATCTGGTAGACGGCCGCCTGGCGCCACCAGGCGGCCGCTTCGTCGGTGCGGCTCTCGACGAGTAGCGCGTCAGTCATACGGGGTACTGCTCCTTCTCTCCGGGGTTCGTGCTCGGATCTCGTTGGTCGTGCGCCCAGCATCCGCCGGTCGGGCGGATTTCGCTCAGCCCTTGACGGCGCCCTGCGTGACGCCCTCCATCACCCAGCGCTGGGTGAAGAGGTAGGCGACGATGGCCGGCGCCATCGCCATCAGGTACGACGCGAAGGACACGTTGTAGTTGTTGCTGAACTGGTTCTGGAACAGGTTCTGCCGCACGGGCAGCGTCTGCAGCGCCGGGTCGGAGATGATCAGCGACGGCATCATGAAGTCGTTCCAGGCGTAGAGGAACGCGAAGATGCCGACCGTGGCGCTCATCGGACCCAGCAGCGGGAAGATGATCCGCCAGAAGGTCTGCCAGGTGCTGGCGCCGTCCATGCGGGCGCTCTCCTCGAGCTCCAGCGGGATGGACCGCAGGAACGCGGTGAACAGCAGCACGCTGAAGCTGAGCTGGAACATCGTCGCGAGGATGATCACGCCCAGCGGGTTGTCGAGTCCGACGCGCCCGGTGAGCTGGATCTGCGGCAGCGCCACGACCGGGAACGGGATGAACATCGCCGCGAGCAGGTAGAAGAACGACCAGCGGAACAGGCGACGGTCCCAGTTGCGCACGATCGCGTAGGAGGCGAATGCTGCCAGCACGATCGTCGCGACGACGGTCCCGGCGGTGACCGCCAGCGAGATCGCGGCGCCGACGGGGAACTTCGTGAGGTTCCACGCCTCGACGAACCCGTCCAGGCTGAACGGCGCGGGCAGGGAGAAGGCGTTTCCGTCCACGGCCTGACCGGTCGTCTTGAACGCCATCGAGATCGTGACGTAGAGCGGGAGCAGCACGGTCACCGCGCACAGGAAGAGGATGATCGTGCCCGACCAGTTCACCCGCTCCATCCTGATGCGGGGGCGGCGGCCGTCGGCGGTGATGGTGGTCATGGTCTGCGTCGACATCAGAGGGCGTTCCTTCCGCGAGTCAGCGAGAGCTGCAGCAGCGAGATGAGAACGGCGACGATGAAGAAGATGGTCGCGTTGGCCATCTGGTACGCGTAGTCGCCGCCGTTGAACCCGGCGATGATGGTCATCGCGATGGAGCGGGTGGAGGTGCCGGGGCCGCCGTTGGTGAGGCCGACGATGATGTCGTAGGCGTTGAGGAAGCCCTTGAACCCGAGGATCACGTTGATCACCACGTAGCCGGCGACCAGCGGCAGGGTGATCCTCAGCAGCTGCTGCCGCTTGCTCGCGCCGTCGATGTCGGCGGCCTCGTACACATCACCGGGCACCGAGAGGAGCCCCGCGATGTAGATCAGCAGCGTGCCGGGGATCGCCTGCCAGGCGGTGACGATGACGATCGCGATCCAGGCGAGGTCGGGGTTCGCGAGCAGGCTGGTCGACAGCCACGGGATGCCCGTCGCCGCGCCGGCCGCGGGGATCGAGTTCGAGAACAGGAAGTTGAAGACGTAGGCGATGATGATGCCCGAGATGACCATCGGGATCACGAAGATCGCGCGCAGCCCGGTCTTGAAGCGGATGCGGGAGGTGAGCCCGACCGCGAGCAGGAAGGCGATCACGTTCACGACGATCACCGTCGCGATGGAGAACCCGAAGGTGAACAGGTAGCTCTGCAGGATGGCCGGGTCGCTGAACAGCGCGATGTAGTTGGTCAGCCCGTTGAAGCTCCACTCCCCGATGCCGATCGAGTCTGTGAAGCTGAAGAAGATCCCGATCACGCCCGGCACGGTGATGGCCAGCGTGAACAGCAGCAGGGTGGGGACGAGGAACAGGTAGTAGATCGGCTCGACGCGCCGCGTGCTGCGCCGTCGGGTGCTGTCACCCGCGGTGACGATCGTCGTCGTGGTGCTCATTCTCCGGACTCCTCTGTCTCGGGTGATGCTGCGGATGCCGACGCGTCGGACTTCACGACCGGAGCGCGGAACGCGATGCGGGCCCAGTCGGCGTCCATCGTCTTCAGGATCGACTTCGGGTCCTCGCCGAGGACGATGGCCTGCGCGTAGTTGAAGACGGGAATGGTCTTGGGCACCAGCACGGAGGGGCCCTGGTAGATGCGGCCCTCGTCGTAGTACTCGGTCATGCCGGCCACACGCGGATCGTCGGGCGCTGCCGCGCCCTTCGTGGGCGTGAAGCCGAGCTGGGAGTCGTTGTAGGCCTTGATCCGCTCGGGCTGGTAGAGGTACTCGAGGAAGTCCCGCGCGGCCGCCTTGTGCCTGGAGCCGTCGGGGATCATCGCGGCGAGGTCCATGTTCACCCGCACCGCGAGCTGCGACGGATCGTCGGTCATGGGGAGCGGGAACGTGCCCAGCTCCAGGTCGGGGGCGGTCTTCGCGATCTCGCTGAACGCCCACGGCCCCTGCAGGTACATCGCCGCCTTGCCCTGGGCGAAGGCGAGGTTTCCGTCGCCGTAGCCGCGGCTGGCGGCATCCGGGTTGACGTAGTCCTTCACGAGCTTCTCCATCCGGCTGATCGGGCGGGCGAAGTCCTTCTGGAACGAGACCGCCGAATCCGGGCCCACGTCGGCACCCTCGGCGTTGAGCCCGTCGAAGAAGTCGACGACGTCGACCGAGCCGCCGAGGGAGTAGTCGTACCATCCCTGTCCCGCGGTCCAGTCGTCCTTGAACGTGGCGTAGAACGGGGTGATCCCGGCGCCCTTGAGCCTGTCGCAGGCGGCGAGCAGCTCGTCCCAGGTCTTCGGCACCTGGATGCCCTGCTCGTCGAAGATCTGCTTGTTGTAGATGACGGAGGCGGCCATGACCGAGTAGGGCAGCGCGCTGACGCGACCGGAGCACGAACCGTACTGGTCCATGAGCGGCTGCAGATCGTCGCGCAGCGACGCGGCGGCACGGGTGCCGGACAGGTCGCTCAGCGCGCAGCGCTGCACGAAGCGGGCGACCTCGAAGTTGTAGTTGGCGAGCATGATGTCCGGCGGGTTGCCGCGGACGAAGCTCGCGGAGACGACGTCCACGCCCGAGGTGTCGATCTGGACGCGCACCTTGTCCTGGGAGGCGTTGTACTTCGCCACCACCTCGGTCATGAAGTCGATGGCCTCGCGCTTGCTGAACGTGAAGCGGATGGTCTCCCGCCCGTCGACCGAGCAGCCCGCCAACGCGGTCGACAGCAGGGCGATCGCGAGCGCGCCGGCCGCGAGCCGGAGCCTCGAGAAGGGTCTCGCAGACATCTTCGTCCTTCCATTCGTACATTCGATTATTAAATCTAGTGAGCGAATCTATTACTCTGACCGGTACTCTCTCATCGAGGACACGAAAGGTCAAGAGCAGAAATGACGGAAGTCTCCGCGGATCTCGGCACGGGGCGCGCCAGTGTCGGCGCTGTCCTCGACTTCGCCTGGTCCGCCGGCGACTTCACGGCGACCGACGTGATGACGGCGACCTCCCTCACCCGCTCGACCGCGATCGATGCCGTCGACACGCTCGTCAGCGCCCGCATCCTGCATGAACTGCCCAACGCCCGTGCCGCAGGCGCGTACCGGGCGGGCCGCCCCGCGCGCCGCTTCGCACTCTCCCGG
>NZ_MKRT01000030.1:50154-73816 GCF_001897945.1 Microbacterium sp. 69-10 | reverse complement strand
GACCCCGCCCAGACGCCCGCACAGCGCCGAGCGACGATCCTCGAGCACCTGGAGCTCGCCCTGACGGAGTCGGGGCACTCCCGCGACGACCTGCTGGCGATCTGCGCCGGCGTCGCGGCCCCCGTCGATCGCGACGGCGCCTCTCCCCCGCATCCCGACGGCTTCTGGGAGCGCACGAACCCCGATCTGGCCTCCGGCCTCGCCGGGTGGGCACCCGTGGTCGACGTCGAGAACGATGCCCTGCTGGCGGCGGTCGCGGAGGGCTCCCAGGGGGCGGCGATCGGATGCCGGGACTACGTGGCCCTGCTCGCCGGCGAGCGCTTCGGCGGCGGCGTCGTCGTGGACGGCCAGATGCTGCACGGCGCCCACGGGGGCGTCGGCGAGGGAGTCGTGTTCGATCACATCATCGGAGTCGGCTCGGCCTTCGGGCTCAGCTACGCGGTGGAGGACGAGGTGCGCGCGGCCGTGTCGAGCGGTGAGATCGGCCCGGACAGCGCCATCGGCCGCCTCGCGAGCGCCGCGCGGGTCGACCCACGCGGCGTGCTCACCCGGGCCGCTGACGGAGATGCGGATGCCGCTCTCATCTGCCTCCGGGTAGGCGAGAAGCTCGCCCGCGTGGTCGGCGTGCTCGGCAGCATGTACGACCCCGTCCGCGTCATCGTGTGCGGCGCGATGGCGGAGAGCATCGAACCCGTGCTGACGGCGGCGCGCGCCGTTCTTCCGTCGCAGCTGCACCTGCCCGCGCCGGAGCTGCTGGCGTCCTCGCTCGGGGCGGAGGTCGTCTCGATCGGCGCCATCGCGACCGCGCGGCGCGCGGCCCGCGCCAGGTCGGTGCCCCTGCTCGCCGAGCGCCGCCTGACTGCGACGGCCTGAACCGCCTGCGACGCCCGCGTCTCGGCCAGGTCGGGCTAGTGCAGCCCACCGTCGGGAGCTGTGACGCGCCAGGCGTGGAACGGGACCGTGAGTCCGGCGCGCGTGGGCGCGCAGATCATCGGCCCCGCCTCCGCCACCGCATCCGGCGGGAAGGGGACGACGCGGACCAGCTGGAGTTCGCCGCCGTCGACGGAGGCACGGACGGTGAGCGCATCGCCGGCGCGGCTCACCCGGACGAGGATCCGACGCCCGAGCCAGTCGGGCACCGGGGCGAGCGACCAGTCGGACATGCCGTCGGTGACGACCGCCCCGAGCTGCGGGCGGCCGTCCGCGTACTCGACGCCGGCCTTGATCCAGTGGTCCTCGCGTGCCCGGATGAAGACGCCGGCCTGATCGAACTGCTCGGAGAACGTCGCCGTGAACTCGACCTCGACCGCGCTGTCCTGCGCGAACGACGCCAGGAGCGCATGCTCGCTGTCGTGCACGAAACCGTAGAAGGTCGTGCGCCAGGCATCGCTGCCCTCCCGCGCTGTGACGAGCAGGTCGGTACCGTCCTCGACGGCCGAGACCGGATCGTGCGTCCAGCGCCCGTCAGCCCAGGGGATGTCCATGCCTGCTCCTCCGATCAGTCCCGTCGCCCCGCATCAGTCGACGAGCAGCGCGGGCTCCTCGAGGATGGACGCCACATCGGCGACGAAGCGGCTCATGCCGTCGCCGTCGATCACGCGGTGGTCGAAGGAGCCGGCGACCGTGGTCACCCAGCGCGGGCGCACCTCGCCGTCGACGACCCACGGCTTCTGCGCGATCGTGCCCATGGCGACGATGCCGGCCTCGCCGGGGTTGATGATCGGAGTACCCGCATCCATGCCGAACACGCCGATGTTCGTGATGGTGATGGTGCCGCCCTGCTGATCGGCGGGGCTGGTCTTGCCCTCGCGTGCCGTGACGGTCAGGCGGTTCAGTGCGCGGGCGAGATCCTTCATGCCCAGGTCCTGCGCGTCCTTGATGTTCGGCACCAGCAGGCCGCGCGGCGTGGCCGCCGCGATGCCGAGGTTCACGTAGTGCCGCACGACGATCTCGGCGCCGTCGGCCGTGTCCACCCAGGCGGCGTTGACCATCGGAGTGCGGCGTGCGGCCCAGATCACGGCGCGGGCCATGATCAGCAGCGGGGAGACGCGGATGTCTGCGAAGTCGGGCGATGCCTTCAGGCGCTTGACGAGCTCCATCGTGCGGGTCGCGTCGACCTCCTTCCACACCGTCACGTGCGGCGCGGAGTACGCGCTCTGCACCATGGCCGAGCTGGTCGCCTTGCGCACACCCTTGACCGGGATCGACTCGGTGCGCCCTTCGTCTCGCTGCGCTCGCTCAGGAACCGGATTCAGCCCGCGGGCGAGGCCGACCGGGGCGGATGCCGGGGCGGGCACGGTCTCCTCGCGAACGTCGCCCCACTCGGGGGTCTGGATGTTGCGGAACACGCTGGCCTGCTCGGCGTGCTTCACGACGTCGTCGCGGGTGACCTCGCCGTCGGCGCCGGTGGGCGTGACCTCGGTCAGCTCGACCCCGAGGTCGCGCGCGAGCTTGCGGATCGGCGGCTTGGCGATCACGCCGACCGAGGAGCGCACCGGGCGCTCTGCGGGCTTGCGCCTGCGGGAGGTCGCTCCTCCTCCGCTGCCGTAGCCGACGAGCACCGACCCGCTGCCCTCATCCTGCGCGGGGGCAGCGGGCGCCGTAGGCGCGGCATCCGGAGCATCCGTGACGAAGGTGATGATCGGCGACCCGACCTCGACCGTGACGCCCTCGGCGACGAGGATCTCCCCGACCGTCCCGGCGTGCGGGGAGGGCAGCTCGACGAGCGACTTGGCGGTCTCGATCTCGCAGATCACGTCGTTGATCGCCACGGTGTCACCGGGTGCGACCTTCCAGGTGACGATCTCGGCCTCGGTGAGGCCCTCGCCGACGTCGGGAAGGGTGAAGGTCTGAGTGGTCATGGTGTGTCCTTCGTGCGACGGGTCAGTAGGCCAGCGAGCGGTCGACGGCTTCGAGGATGCGGTCGGCATCCGGCAGGTAGACGCCCTCGAGCTTGGCGGGCGGGAAGGGCGTGTCGAAGCCCGAGACCCGCAGCACCGGGGCTTCGAGGGCGTAGAACGCGCGCTCCTGCACGGTCGCGGCGATCTCGCTGCCCAGACTGGTGAACCCGGGCGCCTCCTGTGCGTAGACCATGCGTCCGGTGGAGCGCACCGAGTCGAGGATGGGGCCGTAGTCCAGCGGCGACAGGGAGCGCACGTCGACGACCTCGCAGCTGGTCCCCTCGGCCTCGGCGAGCGCCGCGGCCTGCAGCAGCGTCGTGACCATCGCGCCGTGCCCGACGAGGGTGACGTCGGTGCCTCGGCGCACGATCCGCGACGAGTGCAGCGGAAGGGCGGACCCGGAGAGGTCGACCTCGCCCTTGGGCCAGTAGCGGCTCTTGGGCTCCATGAAGATCACCGGGTCGTTCGACGCGATGGCCTCCTGGATCATCCAATAGGCGTCGTTCGGCGTGGAGGGCGACACCACCCGCAGGCCGGGCGTGTGCGTGAAGTACGCCTCGGGGCTCTCCTGGTGGTGCTCGACGGCGCCGATGTGCCCGCCGTACGGGATGCGGATGACGATCGGCATCGACAGCGCGCCCTCGTGCCGGTTGGTCATCTTCGCGAGCTGCGAGGTGATCTGGTCGAAGGCCGGGAACACGAAGCCGTCGAACTGGATCTCGCACACCGGGCGGAAGCCGGCCATGGCCAGGCCGATCGCCGTGCCGACGATGCCGGACTCGGCGAGGGGCGTATCGAGCACGCGCCGGTCACCGAAATCGCGCTGCAGGCTCTCGGTCACGCGGAAGACGCCACCGAGCTTTCCGATGTCCTCGCCCATGAGCAGCACGCGCGGGTCGTCCTCGAGCGCCTTGCGCAGCCCGGCGTTGAGCGCCTTCGAGAAGGGCATGGTCTCCAGGGTCACAGGGTGCCTCCCTCGAAGGACGCCTCGTAGTGCTCCAGCCACGCCTTCTGCTCGGCGATGAGCGGATGCGGTTCGCTGTACACGTGGTCGAAGATCGCGCCGCGTCCCGGTGGAGGGAGATCCACGGTGCGGGCACGCAGATCCTCGGCAGCATCCGCCGCCTCGGCATCCACCCCCGCGAAGAACGCCTCACCGGCGCCGCGCCCCAGCAGGAACGCGCGCATGCGCGCGATCGGGTCGCGCTGCGCCCAGCGCTGCTCCTCGTCGGAGCCGCGGTACTTGGTGGGGTCGTCGCTGGTGGTGTGCGCGCCCATCCGGTAGGTGACCGCCTCGATGGCGCGCGGGCCGAGTCCGGCGCGCGACTCGTCGAGCAGCGCGCGGGAGACCGCGTAGCTGGCCAGCACGTCGTTGCCGTCGACGCGGACCGAGGGGATGCCGTAGCCGGCGCCGCGGCCGACGAGGGGGACCTTGGACTGGGTCTCGACGGGCACCGAGATCGCCCAGTGGTTGTTCTGCAGGAAGAACAGCACGGGCGCGTCGTAGCTGGCCGCGAACACCATCGCCTCGTGCACGTCGCCCTGGCTGGAGGCGCCGTCGCCGTAGTAGACGACGACGGCCTCGTCGCGCTCGGGGTCGCCGGAGCCGGTCTTTCCGTCGAAGGCGAGGCCCATGCCGTAGCCCGCGGCGTGCAGGGTCTGCGAGCCGAGCACCAGCGTGTAGATGCGGGTGTTGCCGTTCTTCGGGTCCGTCGGGTCCCAGCCGCCGTGCGAGAGGCCGCGCATCAGCTTGATGATGTCGACGGGGTCGACGCCGCGGATGCGGGTGACGACGTGCTCCCGGTAGGACGGGAAGATCGTGTCCTGCCGGCGCGCGGCGTGGGCGGAGCCGACCTGAGCGGCCTCCTGCCCGCGGCTCGGCGGCCAGAGGGCCAGCTGCCCCTGCCGCTGCAGGTTGGTCGCCTGGGTGTCGATGGCGCGGATGATCACCATGTCGCGGTAGAACTGCTCGAACTCGGCGTCGGTCAGGGCGTCGATGAGCGGCAGGTACTGCTCGGATGCCGGCGACGGAGCGAATGATCCATCCGCTTCCAGGACGCGAACGAGGGATGTTTCGGTCGTGGTCACGGCTCCACGCTACCCACGTCGGCATGCCCCGTCACGCATAGTTCGGGGGCCCTAGTAAGTGGCCGGGATCTGGATAAATGCTCGCGCTCAGCGCCCGTGCGCCTGCGCGAGCCTCTCGAGCGCCGCGGCGATCGCGTGGCGTGGAGCGGCGAGGTTCATGCGCTCGAAGCCCTCACCCTCGGGCCCGAACATGGCGCCTTCGTCGAAGAACACCAGCGCCTCCTGCTCGTGGATGCGCTTGAGCTCCTCGTGCGTGCAGTCCAGCGCACGGAAGTCCATCCACTGCAGGTACGTGCCCTCCAGGTCGTAGACGATCACCTCGGGCATCCGCTCGGCCAGGAACGACCGCACCAGCTCGTGGTTGCCGTGCACCAGGTCGATGAGGCCGTCGAGCCAGCCCTCCGCCTTCGTGTACGCCAGCCGGCACGCCTGGAAGCCCAGGGCGTTCAGCGTGAAGAAGCCGGTGCGCCCCTGCTCGGCGGCGTACTTCTCGCGCAGCTCGGGGTTCGGGATGACGATGTTGCTGGTCGCCATGCCTGCGAGGTTGAACGTCTTGCTCGGTGCGGTGCACACGATCGTGCGCGCGGCGGCATCCTCGTTCAGCGTGGAGAAGACGGTGTGCTGGATGCCCGGCATCAGCAGGTCGAAGTGGATCTCGTCGCTGATGACGGTGAGGTCGTTGTCGCGGGCGATGCGCCACACGGCCTCGAGCTCCTCCCGCTCCCACACCCGGCCGGTCGGGTTGTGCGGGCTGCAGAACAGCAGCGCGGTGGTGCGCGGGTCGGCGGCCTTCGCGGCGAGGTCGTCGAGGTCGAAGCGCCAGCGGCCGTCCTGCAGCACGAGCTGGTTGCGCACGACGACGCGGTCGTTCCCCTCGATCGCGCCGAAGAACGGGTAATAGGCGGGGGTCTGCACGATCACGCCGTCGCCGGGAGCGGTCACGGCCCGCACGGCGGTGTTGAATGCGGGGACCACGCCCGGCGCCAGCACGATCTGCTCGCGATCGACCGCCCAGCCGTGCCGCTGCCGGAACCATCCGGTCACGGCGTCCCAGTAGTCGTCGGTCGCGACGGTGTAGCCGAGGACGACGTCGCCGAGGTGGTCGCGCAGCCCGTCCAGGATCTCGGGGGCGAGCTTCAGGTCGATGTCGGCGACCGAGAACGGCGAGATGCCCGCGGGCACATCGGGATTCGCCGTCAGCATGTGCTGCCACTTGGACGCACCCGTTCCGGTGCGGTCGACGACCGTCTCGAAGTCGTAGGTCATGCACGCACCTGCGCCGCAGCCACGGCGAGGACCTTGTCGAGCGATTCCTCCTCGCCGACGGAGATGCGGATGCCGTCGCCGGAGAACGGCCGCACGATCAGGTCGGCGGCGTCGAACGCGGCGGCGACCTCATCGGTGCGCTCACCGGAGGGCAGCCACACGAAGTTGGCCTGGCTGTCCGGCACGTCCCAGCCCTGCGCACGCAGGCCTGCGATCAGGCGGGTGCGGCGCTCGACGATCACGGAGACGCGCTCGCGCAGCTCCGCCTCGGCGTCCAGGCTGGCGATGGCGGCGCGCTCGGCGGCGCTGGTGACCGACAGCGGGATGCCGGTGGTGCGGGCCGCGTCGAGCACGCGCGGGTGGCCGATCGCGTAGCCGACGCGCAGGCCGGCGAGGCCGAACGCCTTGGAGAAGGTGCGAAGCACGACCACGTTCGGGTGCTTCTCGAACACGCGCTCGGCGAGGCCGTCGACGGCGTCCGGAGCGGTGACGAACTCGGCATAGGCCTCGTCGAGGATGATCAGCACGTCCTGCGGCACCCGCTCGACGAACGCGGCGAACTCGGCGCTCGTGACGATCGGGCCGATCGGGTTGTTCGGCGTGCAGACGATGATCACGCGGGTGCGGTCGGTGACGGCATCCGCCATCGCGTCGAGGTCGTGGCGTGCCCCGGGCGCGAGCGGGACCTGGATGCCGGTGGCACCGGCCACCAGGGGAAGGCTGGGGTACGCCTCGAAGGAGCGCCAGGCGTAGATGACCTCGTCGCCGACCGACGAGGTGCCGAGCACCAGCTGGTGCAGGATCGAGACGGAGCCGGATGCCACGTGCACGGCGTCGGCGTCGACGCCGAACTTCTCGCCCAGACGGGCGCGCAGCGCCCCGGCGGTCGCGTCGGGGTAGCGGTTGATCGGCGTGGTGTGCGTGAGCGCCTCGAGCACCGACGGCAGCGGCTCGAAGGGGTTCTCGTTGCTGGAGAGCTTGAACGCGTTCGCGCCCGCCTGCTTGCCCTGGCGGTACGGCGGCAGGGCGGCGATCTCGGGGCGGATGCGGGGCAGGATGGGCTCGGTCACGGAATCAGTCTAAGGAGGCGGAACCGGGCGCGGGAACGTCCGGTCCCGCGGCGCGGTGGTACCATTTTGGTATGGCCATGACGGTGCGACTTCCTGAAGATCTCGACGCGAAGATCGAGGAGATCGCGCACGCCCGTCACACCTCCAAGCACGCCGTGCTCATCGAGGCTGCGGAGCGGTTCGCGAACAGCGAGTCGAAGACCGCCAGGGTACTGATGATCGCTGACGGAATCGTAGAGCGCTACGCCGACGTGATGAAGCGCCTCGAAGACGCCTGATGGTCGAGTACCTCGACGCCGAACAGGCGATGGCTGTGGTTGCCAAGCTCGGTTTCCACGTGCGCGACCAGGGCCTGCTGCTCTCTGCACTCGCGCGACCCTCGGCAGGCATGTTCGGTGAGGATGCCTATCCGAGCATCGAGCAGAAGGCAGCAGCCCTGTTGAGCTCACTGTCGCAGAATCATGCTCTGTTCGACGGCAACAAGCGCCTGTCACTGCTGCTCACGTTCATCTTCCTGGAGCTGAACGACCTCGAACTGTCATTCACGGACGACGAAGCCTTCGATCTCGTGCTGGCCGCTGCACAGAGCAGGCTGACCGTGGATGAGCTCGCCGTCGTGGTCGCCGCGGGCATCAGCGCGAAGGGCTGAATCGTCACGACCGCAACTGTCGCAGATTCTGCGACAGTTCGGCTCACCTGCGCGACGGGTTCAGTTGTCGCATTATCTGCGACAACTGCCAGCGGTGCGTGCGAGACTGTCCGAACTATGCGATTCATCATCCGCGTCGTCATCAACGCCTTCGCCATCTGGGTGGTCACGCTGATCCCCGTGCTCGGGGTCGTCGTGCGCCCGTTCGCACCCGGTGAGACCCTGCAGCTGGTGCTGACCCTGCTCGCCGTGGCGGCGATCTTCGCCCTGGTGAACTCGATCATCGGCACGATCATCAAGGTCGTCGCGTTCCCGCTCTACATCCTCACGCTGGGCCTCATCTCCTTCATCGTGAACGGCTTCCTGCTCTGGCTGACCGCCTGGATCACGAGCGGCTTCGGCTGGGGGCTGAGTGTCGAGTCGTTCTGGTGGGGTGTGGTCGCCGCGATCATCATCTCGATCATCAACGCGGTCTTCGGTGCGATCCTCCGTCCGCAGAAGAAGAGGCAGCGCAGCTGACGCAGAGGCGACAGATCGGATGCTTCGTCATGGCCGCTTCGCCGTGTAGTCGATGACCTCCACCGACACCAGGTCGTGGTTCTGGGCGGCGAGGTACTCGTTGTACGGGTCGAAGCGCACATCCTTCGTCGCCATCGCCTCGCGCACCGTCTCCTTGTAGTTGTCCAGGACGTGCGCGTCGAACGAGTTGCTCAGCGGACCGTGCGAACCCTGCCTGGTGATCGTGAAGCTCTCGGGCGACCCCGTGCCGCCGAATGACCCGCCGCCGCTCAGTCCGCTGCCGACGATGTCATCCGTGTGGCGCAGTTCGACGAGCATCTGGTCATCGCGCAGCGACATCTGGCTGGGATCGGCCACCGCGACGACGACCTTCGTGTCATAGGGCCCGTTCATCGCGAGGTCGTTCCCGCCGAGTCCGCCCTGCGAGTAGGTCACGAAGTCGACACGGTCGCCGGGTTCGGCACCGGCCTGCTCCAGCGCGGTCGCAAGTGCCGCGGATGACGCGGACTTCTCGCGATCGATGTACATGTCCCAGTTCGAGCCCATGTCCCAGGGCTGATCCCTTCCGGGAAGGAACGTCTTCGTGCCTGCGGCATATGCCGTGTACTCGACGCGGCCGCCGACGTACGTGCGCTTCTCGACTCTGACCTGCGCGTCGCCTTGGGGAATGCGCGCCATCGTCTGCTCGAGATCCCGGGGGACGCTCGCGCCGCTCACTCGTGCGGACTCGGTGACCGTCACCGGCGGCGCGGTGCCCTTCAGCGTCGTCCCGAACGGTGTCGTCCCCTTGCCGTCCAGCAGCTTGCTCGCCACGACCCCCGCGACGATCGGAAGCAGAAGACCCGAAGACAGCGCGAAGGGCTGCAGCAGTTTCTCGATCGGGTGCTCCCCCAGTCCCTCCAACCGATGATCCGCCCACTTCTGCACGACCTCGTCCGCCATGCCGGCGATGCGGGGGTCCGAGCTCAGCAGCACATCGATCCGCTCCTGCAGGGCGTGCGCCTGGGCCGGATAGTTGACGGCGAGCGCCTGCTGCTTGGCTCGCAGTTCCGCCAGTTCGAAGACATCCGCCATCAGTTGAGTCGAGATAGCCGTCTCGGCCGCATGGTCGGCCAGCTGCTGAAGGCGGCGATCATGAACATGAAGATCTGAGGGCTGCACGCGCAACGCCGACACCCCGCTCAACACATGCGCCGCACTGCGGACGGCGTCCGCCGCGCCACCCACCTCGCCCGCGAGCAGCGCGAGCCGCTGTCCCACCTCGCGGAACGCATCGGAGTCTACGTCGACTGCCCCTCCGGAACCGATGCTCACCCCGTCGCCCATCACATCACCTCCCGTGCGATACGACTCCGCAGGAGCATCAGCTGCGTGTGCTCCCACGTGAGGGTTCGACGCACCTCCTCCAGCACGAGGCGGAGCGCCCGGACGCCCTGGTTCTCCCACCGGGCGTCGTCGACGAGCCGCCCCGCCTCCACCGCGGCATCCCCCACCGCCTCCGTCGCGTCGTCGAGAAGCCTGAGCGCCGCGAACGCAGCCCACAGGTCTTCGCCTGTCAGGCCTTCGGCCGCAATGATCGTCTGCATGCCTCCAGAGTGCGCGCACGGAGGCATCCGGCCGCCCCGGGATCCCGCCCGCTGTGGACAACTCCCCATGAACGGCGATTGGGGACGGAAGTCGATACCGGCAGAATGGACGCATGACCGACTCGGATCCCTTCCGCGTCATCTTCGTCTGCACGGGCAACATCTGCCGATCCCCGATGGCCGAGGTGGTGCTCCGCGCGCTCGCCGAGCAGCGTGGGCTCGGCACGCGCGTGCTCTCCCGCAGCGCAGGCACCGGCGACTGGCACCTCGGCGAGCGCGCCGACCAGCGCACCCTGGAGTCCCTCTCCCGACGCGGCTACGACGGCTCGGCCCATCGGGCGAAGCAGTTCAGCGCAGCATCCTTCGCCGAGAACGACCTGATCGTCGCCCTCGACCGCACGCATGAGCGCATCCTCAAGGCCTGGGCGCGCACCGACGACGACGAGGGCAAGGTCACCCTGCTGCGCGCCTTCGACCCGCACGCCTCCAGCATGGACGTGCCCGACCCGTACTATGCGGGCCCGGCGATGTTCGATTCGGTGCTGGCTATGATTGAGACCGCGACGCGTGGCCTCTTCTCGCAGCTCGAACCGGCTGTGCGCGCCCCTCGTACGACGCTCCGCCCGCTGCGGAGCCCCGATCAGGAGGACCTCCCCTGACTTCTCAGCCCGCTCTCCCGCCCCAGCCGCTCAGCCCCCTGGACGGCCGGTACCGCGCCTCCGTCTCCGGGCTCGCCGACTTCCTCTCCGAGGCCGGGCTCAACCGCGCCCGCGTCGAGGTCGAGGTCGAGTGGCTGATCGCCCTCACCGATCGCTCGCTGTTCGGCACCTCTCCCCTGTCGGATGCCGACAAGGAGCGCCTGCGTGCGCTGTACCGCGACTTCGGGCAGGCCGAGATCGACTGGCTCGCCGAGAAGGAGGCCGTCACCCGTCACGACGTGAAGGCCGTCGAGTACCTGGTGCGCGACCGGCTGGCGACGCTGGGCCTGGACGCCATCGCCGAGCTCACGCACTTCGCGTGCACCAGCGAGGACATCAACTCCGCCTCCTACGCGCTCACCGTCAAGCGCGCAGTCGAGGGCGTCTGGCTGCCCGCGCTGGACTCCGTGATCGCCAAGCTCCGTGAGCTGGCCGTGGAGCACGCGGATGCCGCGATGCTCTCCCGCACGCACGGGCAGCCGGCCACCCCGTCGACCATGGGCAAGGAGCTCGCCGTCTTCGCGTGGCGCCTGGAGCGCGTGCGCGGCCGGATCGCGGCATCCGAGTACCTGGCGAAGTTCTCCGGCGCGACCGGCACCTGGTCGGCGCACCTCTCCGCCGACCCCGACGCCGACTGGCCGACGATCTCCCGCGAGTACATCGAGGGCCTCGGCATCGACTTCAACGTGCTCACCACGCAGATCGAGTCGCACGACTGGCAGGTCGAGCTCTACGACCACGTGCGTCACGCCGGCGGCATCCTGCACAACCTCGCCACCGACATCTGGACGTACATCTCGCTGGGCTACTTCGCGCAGATCCCCGTCGCCGGCGCGACCGGGTCGTCGACCATGCCGCACAAGATCAACCCGATCCGCTTCGAGAACGCCGAGGCGAACCTCGAGCTGTCGGGCGCGCTGCTGAACTCGCTGTCGCAGACGCTGGTCACCTCGCGGATGCAGCGCGACCTGACCGACTCGACCACGCAGCGCAACATCGGCGTCGCGTTCGGGCACTCGCTGCTCGCACTCGACAACCTGCGCCGCGGCCTGGATGCGATCTCCCTGTCGCGCGACGTGCTGCTGGACGACCTCGACCACAACTGGGAGGTGCTCGCCGAGGCCATCCAGACCGTGATCCGTGCGGAGGTCGTCGCCGGCCGCTCCACCATCACCGACCCCTACGCCCTCCTGAAGGACCTCACCCGCGGACACCGCGTGGGAGCGGCCGAGCTGGCGGAGTTCGTCGAGAAGCTGGAGATCGGGGATGCCGCGAAGCAGCGCCTGCTCGCGCTGACCCCCGCCACCTACACCGGCATCGCCGAGCAGCTCGCACGCTGACGCCGAGTCGATGCAGGTACGCCGTCGGCAAGTGCACTGGCGGCGCGGCACCTTGTCCGCCCTGCACGCGACGCGCGGGATGGAAAGTGCGGGTCCAGCGCGCGTGGACCCGACACCTTCCATCCGGGTGACCGTCACCTGAATGGAATCCGCCCGGTAACCGGCGACTGGACCGAACACTTCTCATCCGACTGGCGGGCCCAGGGGTCCGCCACCACCGATCATGAGGCTCAAGGCTCGGATCGCGCGGTCACCGCACTGACAGCCCTATCCCGCAATCGCTCGAGGTCGCTGGGAGCTGAAATCGCCGATCCGACTGCGACGGCTCTGGCTCCGGCAGCGAGGAATGCCGGAGCGTTGTCCGGGTCGATTCCGCCCGTCGCGACGATGGCGAGATCCGGGAAGGGCGCCAGGATGCTTCTGATCCATTCCGGTCCGAGCACCGATGCAGGGAACGCCTTGACCCAGGTGTGTCCGGATCGCATCGCGAACTGGATCTCCGTCGGTGTCGCCACCCCGGGGAGATGCGGCATCCCGAGCGCGACGCTCGCTTCTGAGATGGCCACATCAAGACCGGGTGCGACTGTGAATGAAGCACCGGCCGCAGCGACCGCGGCGACCTGGTCGGGGTGCGTGACCGTTCCGGCGCCGACGATCAATCCACGCTCATGCGCCGCCTCGGTCACAGCCCGCAACGTCGCGAGGTAGCGCGGTGCCTGAACGGGCACCTCTACGACATCGATCCCTGCATCCCATGCGGCCGTCGCGACGGCAACCGCCGGCGCCGGGTCGAGGCCTCGCAGGATCGCCATCACGGCACCGGAGGCGAAGAGTTCATCGAAGGTCACGACACGGCCTCTTTCCAGGCCGCGTTCCCGCGTTCGGCACGCGCGATGGCCAATGCTTCGTGGAAGGGCGGAAGGACTGGAGCGTCGCCGATCGTCGCCAGCGCCCGTCCCGCACAGTAGTGCCCGAGGCTCAGGCTGTCGACGACCGCTGTGCCATGCAACAGCCCGGCCACGAATCCTGCGGCGAACGCATCGCCGGCACCGACGACATCGACGATCTGCCGCGGTGGCGCGGGGACGGAGACCACGCCTGATCGCGAGAGACACACCACTCGTTCACCAGCGTCTTTGACGACGATGCGGGCGGGACCGGGGAGTTCTGCGCGGACATCCTCAGGATGGCGAGTGCCCCAGAGCGCCTCGGCCTCGTCCAGGCCGACGAAGACGATGTCGGCCTGGTTCGCGAGCTCGCGAAGCCGCGGGCCCGCAACCGAAACCGGCCACAACTTCTTTCGGTAGTTGATGTCGAAGCTTCGAAGCACCCCCGGAACGGCGGAGAGCAGGAGTTCGACGAGACCGTCTGCGGACGCTGAGAGCGCAGGCGTAACGCCGGAGAGGTGGATCAATCGACCAGGCCGCCGAATGCGCGGGGCATCAGCGACGGACATCGCCGACGCGGCCGAGCCGCGTCGGCAGTAGACGACCTCGGTATCGCCCTTCTCCATGCTCTTGAACATCGAACCCGTTGGTCGCGCGGCATCCACGACCGCGAGGATGCTGACACCGGCGGCTGCGACGTGATCGCACACCAGGCGTCCGAGCGCGTCGTCGCCCAAGCGGCTCCACCATGCGGTGCTCACGCCGAGGCGACTCAGAGACATCGCGACGTTGGATTCGGCACCGGCGACGGAGAGCCGCACCGGCGCAGTCGGGTCTGTCAATGAGAACGGCCCGTCGGGGAAGACGACGGCCATCGTCTCCCCCACGCACAGCACGTCCGGGTTGGGCTGGGCTGTGTTCATCGCCTGCGGGTGGGACACGCGCAACGCCACGCTCAGCTCGCGGTATCTGAGGCCGGAGCGACGCGGATCCCCTCGGCGTGGGACAACGCGGCCGCGTCGGCCATCTCGTGGCAGGCCAACGCTTCGGCTGGTGTCGCGCAGCCGAATCGGTCGCCGAGCGCGCCCGCCCGTTCGGCGAGGAACGCGGCCCACATCTGCAGGATGGCGTCGGAGAACCCGGACTCGAAGATGCCGCCGGTCACCGTCGGCCAGACCGACTGGCTGCCGACCTCCACCGACTGCCAGGACTGCTCCCTCCCGATCGGCGTGTCGATAGTTCCGAAGTACTCGACTCGCTTGGGATCCGCGGTCGTGAACCGGGCACCGCCCTCCATCCCGGTGACCTCGAGGTACCAGGTGTTCTTGCTGCCCGGCGCGATGCGCGAGGCAGAGACATCAAGGACGAACGGACCATCCGGCGTCTCGACGTCGGCATGCACAGCGGCGTTCTCCCAGGTGTCGCAAGGCACCGATACGCCGTCGGGCCCTGGACGTGCGGGTACGAGGTCCTGGAGTTGTGCGGTCAGCCGGGAGGGCCGCCAACCGAGTCGCAGGGGCGCGTGCCAGGCGTGCAGGCCGAGATCGTTCATCACGCCGGCGGCGCCGCAGTATCGCGCCTGCCGTTTCCAGTTGATCGGCTTGAGCGGGGCGAGGTCGCTTGAATGCAGGAACCCGCTGCGCACCTGCACGAGCCGTCCGGCCGCCCCCGAGCGAGCATACTCGATCACGGCCTGCGCGCCAGGGAAGAACGGCATCTCGCTGGAGACGCGGACGAACACGCCCGTCTCATCGATTGCCCGGATGATGCGACGGGCCGCGTCCGAGTCGATGCCGAACGGCTTCTCCGCGAGCAGATCCTTCCCGGCGCGGACGGCGTCGAGGTAGAGATGCTCATGCAGGTCGTGACGGACGGCGATGTAGACCGCATCGACGTCCTCGAGCGCGAGCAGGTCGGTGTGCGCGGTCGCGAAGTGCTCGACCGTGTCGATCTGGCGGAACCACTCCAGGGCGGCCGGATTGATGTCGCACACGGCGACGAGGCGAGGGCGCACTGGATGGTCGATCAGTGCGGGCCAGCGCTGGATCGCCGCCGCGATCTCACGGCCCATCAAGCCCGCACCGACGATACCGATGCGGATCTCCTGGGGAGCAGCCGACCGGGTCACGCGTTCGCTCCTTCCAGCGTGGCGAGCGCCTGTTCCGGAGAGACGCCCTCGTGGAGGACCGACATGAGCGCTCGCGTGATGCCCGCCGGGTCGTCGTGCTGGATGATGTTGCGCCCGTAGACGATGCCGCGCGCCCCCTGGGCGATCACCGCAACGGTGCGCTCGAGGAGCCTGCGGTCATCGACGCGTCCGCCTCCTCGCACGAGCACCGGGGTGTCGCCCGCGACCTCGATCACACGGTGATACTCCTCGATGTCATCTGTCGGGTCCGCCTTGATCAAGTCCGCGCCGAGCTCTCTCGCCTGGCGGACGAGCGTCATGATCTTCGCCGTGTCACCGTCGACGGCGTATCCGTCACCCTCGTCGCCTCGCATGACGAGCGGCTCGACCATGAGGGGAATACCGTACCTGCCGGCCTCCTTACGGAGCGCCATGATCGACAGGATGCACGATTCGCGGACCTCAGGTCGGCCGGGAAGGTGAATCAGATTGGCGCACACTGCGACGGCGTCCAAACGCACCGCCTCCTCGATCGCGTGAGGGACGTGATGGCTGAACAGGTAGGGATCCAGCGGCCGACCGTAGACGTTGGCGACGTCGGCGCGCAGCACGAGCGCGGGCTTCGTCTTCCCGGGCAGGCCCTGCAGCAGCGGAGCCTGCCCCATGGTCAGCTGGATGGCGTCCGGATCTGCGGCGACGAGAGCACCCACCGCCTGCCGCATGTTCTCGATCCCGGTGAGGAACGAGGGCTCCCCGAAGAATCCGTGATCGACGGCGACGTCGAGCGCGCGTCCTGAGCCGGGGTTGAAGAGTCGGTTGAGCCGATAGAGCGTCATGGAGTCGAACCTCACGAGAATGCGGATGCCGGGAACGCCGGCGGTCCGCGTCAGTCTAGAACGAACGAGACAACGTTGTCTAGATGCACTCTTGACCGTCTTCTGCACTCCATGATTAGCTGATCCAATGAAACAACGTTGTCTGCTCTGGTTCGCGTTCGGAAGCGGCGGGTATCGAAGGTGACCATCGCTGTCACCGGGCACCTGTGCGTGGACCTGACCCCCGGATTCGAGCAGCCGCCGTCGCTCGCCCCGGGGATGCTGTTCGCGGCCGGTCCGCTCGCCGTCTCCTTGGGCGGCAGCGTCGCGAACACGGCGCGGACCCTGCGCACACTCGACGTGCCGCACACGGTCTCCGCCGCGATCGGCGACGACGCCCTCGCCGAGGTCGTGCTTCGAATTCTCGCCGAGGAGGGACACGACGTCGGCGGCATCCGCCGGCTCCCCCGGTCGACGACGTCGTACAGCATCGTGATCCAAGCGCCCGGTCGCGACCGCACCTTCTGGCATCATGCGGGCGCGAACGACGAGTACGAGGGATCGGACATCGACCTCGCCGACGTCGACATACTCCATCTCGGCTACCCGCCGCTCCTGGCGGCGCTCTCCCGCGATGCCGGCGAGGGGATCGTCTCGCTCTTCTCGCGGGCGCGAGCCGCGGGGGTCGCCACCTCACTAGACCTCGCGGTCGTCGACCCGGCGGGACCCGCCGCCGGATACGATTGGACGCTGCTTCTGCAGCGAGTGCTGCCCCTGACGGACATCGTGTCGCCGAGTCGCGACGACCTGCGCTCGCTCGCACCATACGTCGACGCCCGCTGGGCGACCGGCACGGCCGACGCGCTCGCGCGCTCGCTCGTCGAGATCGGCGCGGGAATCGCAATGGTTAGCGACGGCGACGCCGGGTTCGCGCTCGCGACTGGCGACACGGAGCGGCTGTCATCCGCGGGCGCGGCAGTCGCCCGACTCGCCGATTGGGGCGGCGCCCACCTGAAGTCCGCTGTTCAGGAACCGCAGCGCTTCGTGTCCACGAACGGGGCAGGGGATGCCGCCACCGCTGGCCTGCTGGCGGCGATCATCGCGGGCTCATCCCCTGAAGCCGCGCTGCGTTCGGCAGCGGCGGCCGCGGCGGCCTCCATCGAAGGCCGCCTCGACGAGCCCCTTCCCGGTTCACAGTCGGGCCGGGGGCTCGCCGCAGCCAGTCGTGTGGAATCGGAGGCATCATGAACCTGGTCCCCCTGCAAGCAAACCAGCCGCCGGACAGGTTCTATCGGGGTGGTGCCGCGATCGACGCGTTTCGCGGGTCCGCTCGTGGAGCAGACCGTCGCCCGGAGGACTGGGTCGGCTCGACGACGACATTGAGCAGCGAGACACGGCTCGGTCTGACGACGCTTCCCGGCGGGGAGCTGCTGCGGGACGCCGTCGCCGCGAATCCCGAGGAGTGGCTCGGCACGGCGCACCTCGAGGCCTTCGGTCCGGAGACCAGGCTGCTCGTCAAACTGCTCGACGCCGGTCAGCGGCTGCCCGTGCACGCGCATCCCAGCGACGAGTTCGCCGTTCGGCATCTGCACCTGCCGAACGGCAAGGCGGAGGCGTGGTTCATCCTCTCCGGCGGATCGGTATACGCCGGGCTCCGCGAACACGTATCGCGCGAGGCGCTCCGCGCGTTGGTGGACAACCAGGACACGGAGGGGATGCTCGGGCTGCTGCACGAGCGGCGCGTGGAGCCAGGCGAACTCGTCTACATCCCACCCGGGGTGCTGCACGCGATCGGCGCGGGCGTGCTGCTGCTGGAGCTGCAGCAGCCCGCGGATCTGTCGATCCTGCTGGAGTGGCGCGACTTCGAGCTCGACGGCCGCGCCGACGGGCACATCGGGCTCGGATTCGATCGCGCCCTCGAGGCCGTGGAGCACGATCCGCGACCGATCGACGAGCTCATCATCACCGTCGCCGAGGGCGAGGCAGTGCTGCCCGACGGCGGCGACGCGTACTTCCGGCTGGAGCGAGTCCCGGTCGCCGATGACGAGGCGAAGACGGTCGACGCGGGGTTCGCGGTGGTCGTCGTCGAATCCGGTGCCATCTTCATCGAGCCGGAGTTCGGCGAACCCGTGCGATTCACCGCCGGATCCACGCTTCTTGCACCGCACGGCGCGGGCCCACTCACGATCAGGGGCGACGGCACCGTCCTCCTCGCCCGTCCGCCGCGACCGATGCGGGCGAATTCATGACCGGTCGGTGTCGCGCAACGCCACCGGCGTGCGCTGCGCGACATCTCGCGAACGGTTGATGCCCCGCTGAAGAAGGGTGCGGAGCGCCCCACGGTGTGCGCGTCCGCGAGTTCACACCCACGGCGCCGAAGGGCGCGCGATCACTCGCGAACAACGTGGAGCAGCAGTCCCCGCTCGGGGTTGAGAGCGGGCATCGGCAGGCCGAGCACGTCGAGCTGCGCACCGCTCGCGGCGAGCCCGGTGCCCATCCACGCGGGTTCTGTGCGCGCGAGAGCGAATCCGTGCCGACGATCGGCAGGAGCGACGCAGAGGACCCGGTACACGGCATCCGGATCCAGTCCCGGCAGGGGCATCGGGGCCGGGACGTCGTCCGCGGCGACGTCGGCGGCGAACAGCGTGAACCACGCCTCTCCCCCATCGGCTGCCACGACGCCTTGAAGCAAGTGCGCCGGGTCGGGAAGGTCGGCATGCACGAGGGTTCCGGTCGTCACGAGCGGCTGCAGGCGCTTCGCGAGTTCGATCCATTCCGCGAGGTCTCGGAGCCGGAGCGTGCCGTCGCGCTCCCGCTCCGCACCGTGCTCGAAGCCGGGATGTCCGAGCAGGGCCACGACACCGCGGGACTCGAGAACGTGCGCTCTGCCGGTCGTGTGCACCGCGTCGGCCGCGCCGATCTGCGTGCCGACGAGCTCCGGGGGAACGATCGTGGCCGTCCACCACTGCAGACGAGCGCGTTCAACCGCGTCGTTCGTGTCCGTCGGCCAGACGCGGTCGCAGTGCTCCAGCATCCCGAGGTCGATGCGAGCGCCTCCTGCGGAACAGCTCTCGATCATCAGGCCCGGGTGCCGGGCCCGCAACTCGTCCATCATCCGATACACCGCCGCCGTGTGCGCGTGCTGTCTTCTGACGACCGGGTCGCGATTCTGATCCCATTTCACGAGATCCACCCCGACCTCGTCGATGACGACGGACATCGCGTCGAGCACGTGCCGGTAGGCGTCCGGGTTCGCGAGGTCGACGGTCTGCTGATGCCGCCACGGCGGGACGTCCGGTCCGCCGCCGTCTCCTCCCGACGGAGCGGACACCCAGTCGGGGTGCGCGCGGGCGAGGTCCGAGTCGAGACTGATCATCTCGGGCTCGAACCACAACCCGAATCTCATCCCGAGTCCGTGGACGTGGTCGGCGAACCCCCGCAGCCCACCGGGCCACACCTCGGGGTCCACGATCCAGTCGCCGAGCCCTGCGGTGTCGGTGCGGCGGCGGGGGAACCAGCCGTCGTCGAGCATGAAGAGCTCAGCGCCCAGCCGTGCTGCGTCGTCGGCCGCCGAGCGCAGCACACCCTCATCATGGGTGAGCCCGACCGCTTCCCAGGCGTTCGCGACGATGGGTCGCGGGCCGGCAGGATGCGAGGACCGCGCTCTCAGCCAGGAGTGGAAGGCGGCAGTCACCACGTCGATCCCGGCACTCGAGTAAGCGGCGTACGCCACGGGTGACGTGTAGGACTGTCCGTGTTCGAGCAGGATCTCGTCGGCGGCGAGGCCTTCGGCGGCGCCGAGCACGGCGCGGCCTTGCGGGACGCGTTCGGCCCAGACGTCGCTGTCGCCGCTCCACCCCAGATGCACAGCCCACACTTCCCCCCGTCGGTGCCCGAACCCGGGCACGCCCAAGGCGAACAACAGCGGGGCGTCATGTCCCGGACGGCCGTGCCTGCTCGAGCGCAACCAGGTTCCGAACGGCAGCGGGTGGCGCTGCGGAACCCTCTCACGACACCATCTTCCGCCGACGTCGAGCACCTCGCCGGCGCGGGTCGGCACCGGAAGGATCGTCGCGAGCGCATCGACGGCGAGCGGCCGATCGCCGGTGTTGCGCACCACGTGGTCGACACGCAGCATCCCACTCGACGGGTCCAACCGCAGCCGCGAGGTGATCCGGACGCCGGCTGCGCAGTCCTCGTGGGTGACGACGATCTCCCCGCCGGCGTTCCCGCTGTCGTGCGTCACGTGGGCGGACACGTCGAACGCGAACCGCAACCGGCCACCGGGCACGTGCGGGCGGCCGGGCCGGCGCAGATCGATCGCAGGCCGTCCGAACCAGCCGTCATCGGCGCCTGCGAGCACCGTGAGCCGCACTCCCGCGTCGATGACGCTGGGACCGATCGCCGCGTCCGTGACGAGCGAGGCGGGCGGGTCTGAGGCGAGGCGCTCTCCCCAGTGCGCGATCCACGCGGCACCGCCGGATCCACGCTCCGAGTCGTGGACGACGACGAGGGAACTCGGAGCCGCCGCATCGGCAGCACTCGACAGATGGAGGACGCGGATACCGTCCGTGCCGGTCGTCACCATTCCGCGTAGCTTCCGTCCTGATGCGCCCACACCGGGGACCCCGGCGCAAGGGCTCCGTCGTCGACCCTGGAGCGCACTTCGTCTTCGTCGACCTCGACACCGAGCCCCGGTCCGGTCAGGCGCGCAACGTACCCGCCCACAGGCCGGAGCACCTCGGGGTTGCCGATGATGCCGAGAGCGGGTGCTGACGGGTCGTGGATGTCGATGACCTGTTCCTGGGAGTGGAAATTCGGCACCGCGAAGGCGAGCTGCAGCGACGCGGCGAGCGTGACCGGGCCCAGAGGGCAATGCGGGGCGAGCTGTGCGTCGTAGGTCTCGGCCTGGGCGGCGATGCGGAAGGACTCGGTGATGCCGTTCGCATGCGAGACGTCGGGCTGCACGATCGCGACGCCCGCCTCGAGCACGGTCCGGAACTCGGTGCGGTGGTACAGGCGCTCACCGCACGCGATGGGGATCGACGACGCGTGCACGAGCTCGCCGATCATGCCCTGGTGCTCCGGTCGCAGTGGCTCTTCCACGAACGCCAGGTGGAACGGTTCGAGCAGCGGCAGCACGCGGCGGGACTGGGCGATCCCGAGCCGGCCGTGGAAGTCGATCGCGAGGTCGATCTCGTCTCCGACCGCGTCGCGCATGGTCGCGACGGCATCCACGAATCGCGCGGTCCACGCGGGGGTGTCGAGGAACTTCACCGGGCCGAGGTCCGGGGCGAACTTCAGCAGCGTGTACCCCTCGGCGACTCGTTGTCGTGCGAGCACCGGATCGCCCGCGTCCCCGGAGCGGCCGGTGTGGGCGTAGACCCGAGCAGAGTCCCGGGTGGGGCCGCCCAGCAGCTCGTGCACCGGCGCGCCCAGCACCCGACCCTTGATGTCCCACAGCGCCTGGTCGAGGCCGGCCACAGCGGATCCCATGATCGGTCCGCCCCGATAGAAGCCGCCACGCACGAGGATCTGCCACAGACGGGTGATCGGCAGCGGATCCTCGCCGACGAGATACTCGGCCAATCGTTCGACCATCGCGGCAACCGGTCGGGCGGCGTTCTCCGCGACCGCCTCACCCCAGCCGCTGTACCCATCGGAAGTCGTGATCTTGCACAGCGCCTGCCTGTTGGAGAGGACGAACGTCTCCACGGAGGTGATCTCCACGGTCAGCCTTTCACGCCCGCCGACGCGGAGACCCCGCGCAGGAACTGCTTCTGGAAGATCACGAACAGGATGACTGGCACCAGCAGCGCGAGGAAGAGTGCGGCCAGCTGGATGGCGAGCTCGGTGTTCTTCAGGTTGAGGAACAGGGCGACGGAGACGGGTTGAAGGGTGCGGGTGGGGAGCACCAGCATCGGCCAGAGGAAGTCCTTCCAGGATCCCATCACCGTCAGCAGAGCGACGACCCCCATGATCGGCCGAGACAACGGCAGCACGATGGAGAAGAACGTGCGCCACGCACCGGCGCCGTCGAGGCGCGCTGCTTCGAACAGGTCCCGTGGCAGGGCGTCGAAGAAGCGCTTGATGACGAGGATCATGAACGCGTTCGCCGCCCCCGGCAGCCAGATCGCGAGGTAGTTGTCGATCAGCGTCCCGCCGGTGCCGGGCAGGTTGAGCACCGTGAGGTACAGCGGGACCAGGACGACGATCCCGGGGATGAAGAGCGTGGCGAGAATGGCTCCCTGCAGCCAGGGACCCCACTTGGGCCGCAGTACGCTCAGGCAATACGCGCAGGTCGTGCACACGAACAGCGTGACCACGGCTTGACCGGCGGCGATGATGACCGTGTTGAACATGTACCGGCCGATCGCGGAACGGTTCCAGGCCTCGACGAGATTGCCGAGCTGGATGCCCGACGGCCAGAGCCCGAACGGCTGGGTGAGGATGTCCTGCGTCGTCGACACCGCGGATTTCGCGAGCCAGAGGATCGGTCCGGCACCGGCGATGAGCAATCCGACCAGGATCAGCGCCTGCACACCGAAGAGGACGACCCGCACGCCCGGGCGACGACGATCGGTCGCGGACAGGATCGCACGTTCCGGCGCGTCCTCTGCTCGCATCCGACGCCGGGGGGCGGGTCGTGCGGCCGCGGCCGTGCGGGCGGGATGTGATTCGGTCATCGATGCCATCAGTCGGTGCTCCACTTCTTGGTCACCCAGACGTACACCGCGCTGAGCAGCCCGAGGAAGAGGGCGAGCAGCACCGACAGGGCCGCCGCCGCGCCGAAGTCCTGGGACACGAAGGCGTAGTTGTAGACCATAAGCAGGACGGTCATCGTCGAGTTGCCCGGCCCGCCGCCGGTGAAAAGGAACGGCTCGGCGAACACCTGGATCGTGCCGATCAGCTGCAGCAGGATCATCACGAGGAGGAGCCCGCGCAGCTGCGGAAGCGTGACGTGACAGATCTTCCGTAGGATGCCGGCCCCGTCAAGCTCAGCGGCCTCGTAGAGCTCGACGCGTACGCTCGTCATCGCCGCGATGTAGATGATCACGGTGGCGCCGGCGCCGGCCCACGTCGCCTCGAGCACCATCGCAGGCATCGCCCACGTGGTCGAGTCGAGCCACCCGATCGAGGGGATCCCGAACCAACCGAGCACGGTATTGAATGCGCCGCCCGCCGATGGGGCGTAGAACGTCTTCCACAGCATGATCGCGACCACCGGCGGGACGACGACGGGCAGGTAGGAGAGCAGATTGAACCATCGCCGTCCGCGCCGCAGCTCGGCCATGAAGACGGCGAGGAACAACGGCACCGGGAATCCGATCAACATGCCGAGCACGACGAATAGGAAGGTGTTCCCGATCGCCGTGGGCAGCAGCGGATCCGAGAGCACGTAGGTGATGTTCACCCATCCGACCCACTCGCTGACGGCGAAGTTGGTCTTCTGGAATGCCATCACCGACCCGCGGATGATCGGGCCCCAGGAGAAGTAGGCGAACACGATGATCGCGGGGAGGGCGAAGACCAGGGCCGCTCCCCCGCCACGTCGGATGCGCGCCCGGGGTCTGCTGCGGGACGGTGCCGGAGGCCGGGACGGCTCGGTCGTCGGTGTCACGTCGACGGTCGGTGCGGTGATCATCCTCGTTGCCCGTTTCTGGAAGGGGATGCGGGCGCGGCGACGTGTCGTCATCGCCGCGCCCGCCTCGAATC
>NZ_MKRT01000030.1:42361-50110 GCF_001897945.1 Microbacterium sp. 69-10 | reverse complement strand
ATATCAGTGCCCGGGTCGGTCAGCACGGACTGCAGCACCGGGGACAGCATGGCGTACAGATCCTGTGCCTTCTGCGGCGGCTCGATCATCAGCTGCAGGGACTTCAGCGAGTCCGCGTAGGTCGCGAAGTTGGCCTCGGGGACGTTGATGTAGTCCTTGATCCAGCCGTGCACCTTGTCGGACTGATCCGTCGTCAGCACGGAGAGCTCGGGGAGTCCCACCGGAAGATTCTGTCCTGCGTTGCTCTTGGCTGCGTCGACAGCGGCTGCCTGGTCGAACTTCGCGCTGAGGTAGATCTCCTTGACGTAGGTGATGATCGCCTGCTGTTGCGCGGCCGTCGTCTTGGGGCTCATCATGAAGACGCCGCCCCCGGTCAGGGTGCCATTTCCACCGGATTGGGGCATCGGCCCCATCCCGAAATCGTCCTTGTTCATCTTGTTGGTCACGACGGCGTCCTGATAACTGGACGGCGAGCCGATGAACATTCCCACCTGCTTGGACGCGAGCGCCTGACCGATGCCCGCCTGGTCGTAAAGGACGTTGTCGCCGATCGATTTGTCCTCGAAGCGCATGTCGTGCAGGAGCTTCAGGAACTCCGCCGTCTTCCCCTCGTCCGCGAACACAGGCTTTCCGTCCGCGGCTTCCATCTGACCGCCGAACGAGTACGTCGCCGCGGTCACCATCCATCCGCCGGTGCCGGTCTGGGTCATGGTTCCGAACCCGGGCACGCCCGTCTTCTCGGTGATGATCTTGGCGTCCTCCCGGACCTGCTCCCACGTCGTCGGCGGCTTGTCAGGATCGAGGCCGGCGGCCGTGAACAGTGCGCGGTTGTACACCAGCCCGAGCCCGTACGCACTGAACGGGATCCCGTACACGCGCCCGGCATCGTCCTGCGCGAGCTCGAGGGTGCTGGGGTTGAGCGTCTCGGACACGCCAGACTTCTTGAGTGCGTCGGTGATGTCCGCCGCCTGCTTGTTCTTCGCGATCGCCTTCGAGTCGGTGAAGTACACCGCGTACAGATCGGGCAGCGTGCCGCCGGCGAGCATCGCGTTGAACGTCTGCGGGTCCCAATTCTTGTCAGACCCCTTGACGGTGATGTTGGGGTGCTTCTTCTCGAACGCCACGATGCGATCATTGAAGACCTTCAGCTGGTCCTTCTGGTCGTCGCTGGGCTTGCCAGTCACGGTGATCGTGACCGGCGCGTCCGGGTCGACGGATGCGGGTGAGGCGGGCGCTGCGCCGCCGGAACACCCTGCGAGCAGGGCGATGGACGCCGCCGTCGCGGCGAGTCCGACGACCGGTCGGAACTGCTTCGTCATTGAAACTCCTTGATCTGCCGACGGGATCGTCGGGATGAAACAACGTTGTCACATAGTGGCACCAACGACACCTTCTGGTCAAGAATCTCGATGTGGAAAAGAATCCCCCGGTGGCCAGGACCGACATCGGCACCTTCCGCGGCGTGACGGACGACGGCGCCGCGGCCTGGCTGGGCATCCCCTACGGGCGCGTCCCTCAACGGTTCGCGGCACCGGTTCCCGCTCCCCCGGTCGACATGGTCTCCGCCTGCGAGCGAGGCCCCGCCGCGTGGCAGCCGGGCCCGGGACCGCGCCCGCCGATCGTCCGATTCGACGAGCAGTGCCTGAGCCTCAACGTGTTCGCTCCCGCGGCTGCTGCCCCCGACCGCCCGGTGGCCGTGTGGATCCACGGCGGCGGCTACATAGGCGGTGGGAGCGCGCAACCCGACTTCGACGGCGCCGCTCTCGCGACTGCAGAAGACATCCTCGTCGTCTCGGTGAACTACCGGCTCGGCGCCCTCGGCTTCCTCGATGTCCGTGGCCTGCCCGATCCCCACCCGCGGGCGGAGCGGCACGCGCCCGTGTCCAATGCGGGGTTGCGTGACATCCTCCTCGCCCTGAGCTGGGTGCGCGACCACATCTCGGGATTCGGCGGCGATCCGGGTCGGGTCACCATCTTCGGCCAGTCGGCGGGGGCGCACGCGGTCTGCGCGCTTGCGTCCACACCTCAGGCGCGCGGACTGTTCGCACGCGCCATTGCGCAGAGCCCGCCACCGGTCGCGATCACGCCGGACGACGCCCGACGGGTCGCGGAGGTCACGCTGCGCGAGGCGGGCGCGTCCTCCGTCGTCGAGCTCGGGGCAGTGCCGCCTGACCGGCTTATCGCGGCCTCGCTCCTCGCGTATGCGCAGATCGCGGATCGGTCCCCCGGAGTCCTCGGGAGCGCGCCGGTCATCGACGGCGATCTGCTCGAGGGCGAACCGCTCGCGGTGCTCGCGTCCGGCCGCGGCCTCGCGGTACCGCTTCTGATCGGCTCCAATCGCGATGAGATGACCGCGTTCGGGGAGGACCGCCTGATCCGATCCGACGAGCGAGCGCTCGCCCACCTCGGCCGCCCCGCTGTTCCACCCGAACTGGTCGGCGACCGGCCGGGGCGGGACGAGGCGACGGAGCGGTGGTTCCGTCTGCCCGCCCTGGCCGCAGCCTCAGGTCACGCCGGCCGAGCGTCCGCCTGGGCGTACGAATTCGCGTACGTGCCGAGCGGGTTCGGGCCCGTCCATCGCGGGGGTGCGGGCGCGACGCACGGGATCGAGGCAGGTTTCATCTTCGGCAACACCGACCGAGGCATGTGGAACTGGCTCGCTCCAGGCGGTCCGAGCGTGGGCGACCTGGCGATGTTGTCGCGAATGCGACACGCCTGGGGCGCCTTCATTCGCGACGGCGATCCCGGGTGGGAGGAGATCCGAGCCGGCGGCGTCCATGCCCTCGGCTGACCCGGCTGCCGGCGGTCAGCTCGGAGGCAGCTCTTCGGGTTCGCTCGGGTAGTACCGGTACGTCGGACGCCAGCCGAGGAGGAGGCGCGCCGGCGCGGTGTCAAGCGCGCTGTCGCGTCCGGCGATGACCCGGGCTACCGGCACGTCGGGCGCGTACCGGGCGAGCGCGGCTGAAGTGGCCCACGGCACGAGCGTGTCATCGGCGGAGACGAGCAGCGGCACGGACCGCGCGCCGATCGGACCGCCGACGCCGGTCGCGATCAAGGCGCTGACGAATGCGCCGGCCGCGTCGTCGGTGTGCAGGTATGCCCATCCCTCTTGGACGGCCGCTTCGGGCTGATCGCGGTTGCGTCGGGCGACGGCATCGAGCACCGCGCCCGAACACGTATGCGGGAGCCGCAAGCAGACGGTGGAGAGGCCCCAGCGGTTCGCGCACATCTCGGCGGCCAGCTCATCATCCGCCTTCCCGAGCGAATACCAATCGCCCAGCTGTGCCGGCTCATTCACGGTGAGCGGAAACGACGTCGGCAGCGGTCGACGCGGGTGGAACGTCAACCCGTTCGCATTGATGCTCGACGCGATCACGGCACGGCGGATGCCGAGCTCCCCGGCCAGCGACAGCACCGTGAACGCGCCCTGGGTGTTCGCGCGGAACACCTCGCGGGGGCCAGCGGCATCGGGCGATGGATACGCGGCGAGATGTGCGAGCGCGTCGCATCCGGCCAGCGCCCCTGCGACCGCGGCCTCGTCGCCGGTGTCGCCGACGATGGTCCGCTGCGCAGGCACATCCCTCGGGAATCGCCGGTCGAAGGCGACCACTTCTACGCCTGCCTTCGAGAGCGCGGTCGCCACCGCACCGCCGATGTCGCCGCCCGCACCGGTCACCAGGACCCGAATCGGAAGCGGGCGGCGAGCATCTTCGATCGAGTCCATTCGCACATTGTCACCCACCCGCTCGCCAATAAACAACGTTGTTTTCACGCGCTATGTCCGTTACGGTGGCCGAGGGTGGATGTCGCGCCCGTTTCTCCCGCCGATCAAGAGGGGCCCTTCCCGCATGCCGCTTTCCGACTCCCCCGGCGCGAACGCCGCCCGGACGGTCTCGCTGACCGTTTCGGAGAGGCGGGGCTGGGAACTGGTCACCCTGCGCAGCGACCGCCTCGAGGCGGAAGTCGTTCCCGGGGTCGGTGGGACGATCCTGCAGCTGCGCTCCCTCGTACGCGGCGGGACTCCCCTGCTGTACGAGACGCCGTGGGGGCTCCGCGCGCGGGGCGCTCTGCAAGCAGCGGGCAGCTCGAGCGACTTGGCGATGGACGCATACCCGGGCGGATGGCAGACGGCGTTCCCGAATGGCGGACCAGCCTCAGACCGACACGGCGCGACATGGACGCAGCATGGCGAAGCATGGCACGCAGCGTTCGACTGGGCGCCCCTGTCCGACGGTGTGCGGCTCGAGACGCGGCTCGTACGCAGCCCTTTCCGCATCAGTCGTGACATCGTGCTGACGGATCTCGGGCCGGAGCTCGGATCCGAGGTCCGCGTCACGGAGGCGATCGTGAACGAGGGCGGCGAGACGATCCAGACGGCGTGGGGGCAGCACCCCGCGTTCGGTGCACCGCTGCTCTCGCCGCGGGCGCGAATCTCGTCGACCGCCGCCGGCTGGCAGATGGAAGCCGAGGTCGGTGCATCCTCGGATCCGGCGACTGTGCTGCCGCCGGGTTCGCACGCCAAGCGGTTCGGCTACTTCACCGACTTCCCCGGCGACCGCGGATTCCTTCGTCTGGACAGCCCCGACGCCGGGATCGCGGTCGAACTGGACTGGGCGCTCGACCCCTACCGCTGCGCATGGAGCTGGATGGAGGCCGGTGCGGCAGAAGGATTCCCGTATTACTCGAGCGCGTATGTGCTCGGTCTCGAACCGTTCAGCGGTTGGCCCGCCGGCATCGACGCGATGACAGACGCAGGCAGGCTCGTCGCCTTTGCACCAGGACAGAGACGCGTCGGCGACGTCCGCCTGCGCGTGCTGCCCCTCTGACCCCGCGGCACGTGCGCCGCATTTCCGAAAGGACCCCGATGACCTCCCGATTCGACCTCACGAGCCTCGAGTGGACGCTGCGCGGTTGGCGCGTGAACGACTGGGAGCTCGAAGCAGGATTCGCGAGACTCGAAGCCGGACGCCCCGATGTCGCCGCCGTGCCGGTGCACGCCCCCGGTTCCGTACGCGGTGCACTGCTCGCTGCGGGCATCGTCCCGGATCCGGCCGTCGGGCTCCGATCACGCGAGTCGGAGTGGATCGAGAACCGGCATTGGACGTACACCGCGTTCCTCGCCGACGACCAGATCGGGCCGCCCGCCGACGGAGGCCGAATCGTCCTCGTCGCCGATTCCCTGGACTATTGCGGGGTTGTCCTCCTCGGACAGGTGCGCGTGGGCGAATTCACCGGCGCGATGACCCCGCACGAATTCGATCTGACGGAGGCCTGGACTTCGGGGGAGCGGATGCTCACGATCGTGTTCACTGGCGTTCCGGCGGATCTCGGCCAGATCGGCTGGACGAGCCGCATCCGGGAGTTCAAAGCGCGCTACAACTACGGCTGGGACTGGACCCCGCGGATTGTGCAGATCGGCGTGGCGGGTCCGCTCACGCTGGAACACCGCTGCGGCGCGCGACTCGTTGATCTCGACGTTCGTGCCACGCTGCTCGAAGAGGGGGCGGGCACGGTCGCCGTGCGGGCGCGGATCGAGGGGGACGCGACGCACGCCGTCGTGACCGTCACCGGCCCCGACGGAGATGCGGTGTCGACCACGATGGAGGTGGCATCAACCCTCGCCCTCACCATCGATCTCCACGCGGTCGCACCATGGGAGCTCGGTGCGGGGACTCTCTACCGGGTGGAGGTCGATCTCGTCGCCGGCGACGGCACGGTCTCCGATCACGCCCTGCGCAGGGTCGGGTTCCGCACGGTGCGATGGCTGCCTATCCCCGGCGCGCCCGAGGACGCCGAGCCGTGGCTGCTGGAGATCAACGGCCGAACGGTGTTCATGGCCGGAGTGAACTGGGTGCCCATCCGCCCCGACTCCGCGGACGTCACCGAAACCGACTACCGGATTCGACTCGATGAATACCGTCGGATGAGCGTCAACACCCTGCGAGTCTGGGGCGGAGCCGCCCGCGAGCAGCACCTGTTCTACGACCTGGCCGACGAGTACGGTTTCGCCGTGTGGCAGGAGCTGCCGCTGTCGTCGTCAGGCCTGGACAACCTGCCCCCAGAAGACGACGCGTTCGCGGCCGAGTTCGCAAGCATCGCCCAGAGCTACGCGCGTCAGCTCGCCCATCATCCGTCGATCGTCCTCTGGGGAGGGGGAAACGAGCTCATCGACGAACGCGGCGGCAGTCCGGTACCCCTGACGGCCGATCATCCCACGCTGGCGGCGGCGCGGACGGCTCTCGCCGACGCCGATCCGGAGCGCCGATTCGTGGCGACCTCCCCCACCGGGCCCTCGGTGTGGGGGGATCCCGACCGGCGCGGTCTGGGCCTGCATCATGACGTGCACGGCCCGTGGGAGAGCGACGGCACGTTCGAGGAGTGGAAGGCGTACTGGGACGGGGATGACGCGCTGCTGCGCAGCGAGGTGGGCATGGGAGGCGCGTCACCGCTCGCGATGCTCGAAGATCGGGGCCTCCTCCTGCCCGTGGACACCGACGAGCAGCGGCGCGAACTCACCCAGCTGTGGTCGCATTCCTCGGCCTGGTGGCTCGGTCCGTTCAAGAGCTGGGACGGCGAAGGCGGTCTCGCCGCCTGGGTCGATCAGTCGCAGCGACGCCAGGCCGAATGGCTGGCCTACGCGGCCCGCGCGACCCGCGCCCGGTTCCCAGCGTGCGCGGGGTTCGTGGTCTGGCTCGGCCATGACACCTTCCCCTGCGCAGTGAGTCTGTCCCTGCTCGACGCGGACGGTGCGCCGAAACCGGTTGCGGAAGCTCTCGGCAGGGTGTTCCGCGGCGAGGGGTGAGTCGCGGCGCCCCTCGCCGCGGACCGGCGTCGAGGACTCATGCGGAGTCGCGGGCGATCCGGAGTGCGAGCCGCGCCAGCGCGTCAGGTCGACGCGGATCCTGGCCCGACCACGGCCGGTCAGTCGTGTAACCGAAGGCGAGCCCGACCTCCGGATCGGCGAACGCCAGGGCGTCCGCTGCGCCATCATGGCCGAACGCCTGCCAGCTGGCGAACGGTCGTTCCCGCCACGGCAGCATGAACAGTGCGCCGAATCGCAGCACCGAGCCGGTGGTGATATCGAGGCCGTCCGACCGGATCTGCGTCATCGCTCGTCGGGTGTCGTCGCCGAACAGTCGCCCGTAGCCGTCGTCCCAAAGCGCCGCCCCGTAGGCGCCCGCAAGACCCCGCGCCGAAGCTACGGCGGATGCCGCGGCCAGCCCGGCGGTGTGACCGTCACGCGTGTTCGCGATGATATCGAGCCGGCTCGGCGATCCACCGAGATTCGCGTACACCGCGTCGGCCAGCCCGGGAGTCGGGTTCGCATCGGCCTGCGCTTCGGGGAACACGACAGGGGCGACGCGGGGTTCGATCTCCTCGGGCGTGTGGAACCACGCTTCCAGACCGCGCGGGCATCGCACTTCGCTGTCGAAGAACTCCGCGATCGTGGCACCGGTGATGCGTGCAGTGAGCTCACTGGCCATCGCCCCGACGGTCAGGGCGTGGTATCCGAACGCGGCCCCGGGGACCCAGACCGGCCGCATGGCGGCGAGGTGCTCGGCGACGACCTGGTCGTTCAGTACCTCGGCGGTGGTCAGTTCGGCGGGCACGAAAGGCAATCCAGCGCGGTGACTCAGCACCTGCGCAACGGTGATCGCCCCCTTACCGTGGGCGCCGAACTCCGGCCAATAGGCACTCACCGGCCGGTCGAGATCGAGGAGGCCCCGCTCGACGAGCATCGCAATGCAG
>NZ_MKRT01000030.1:38461-42314 GCF_001897945.1 Microbacterium sp. 69-10 | reverse complement strand
GAAGACACAGATCGCCGAGCTCTCGCGAAGCGCAGGACCCGCCCACGCATCGAGAACGCTGTGTCCATGCACGGTGAGGGCAAGCTGCGCAGAAAAGTCAGGGTCGGCGGCCTCGAACTCCGCGAGCAACTCCACGACCGGTGTGTAGTCGGCGTCCAACGTTCGGATCCCCGTCATGATCTGGCGCTCCGTTCGAATGGTTCCAGGATGCGCATGTATGGCCACCCGGTCACATGCGTCGCCCCGAAGCCACGGCACCCCCTCGCATGTTCGAAGATCGCGCCTGCTCGAGATGCCATCAGGCAGACGCTCCCGGCCGTGCCGGGGTCTCGGAACCGCGGAGCACGAGGGTGGTCGGAAGCACGGTGGTCGTGCCAGCAGAACTCTCTCCTGCGGCCCGCGCGATCACCCGTTCGGCGGCGATTCGGCCCATCTCCTGAATGCTCTGCGTGACCACGGAGACGGCCGGATCTGACACCTTCGCAGCCTCGAAGTCATCGAACGCGATCAACGGCAGGCGCTGACCCCGCTGACGGAACGCAAGCAGCGTACCGATCGCGGCACGGTTGTTCGCAGCAAAGATGGCATCAGGCCCTGCGGAACCGGTGCGACCTATGAGTCGAAGCACGGACGTTGTCGCTTGTTCGTAGTTGTGAGCATCCGTGGCAATGAGTCTCTCATCGATCGGCAGCCCCTGAGCACGAAGAGCCTCCTGGTAACCCTCGTACCGCTCACGCATCGTGTACAGCTCCAGGCTGTCGCCGACGAATGCGACTCGCCGAGCGCCTTCGTCGAGGAGAGCCTTCACCGCATCTCGCGCGCCACCGGCGTTGTCGGCAAGGATGATGTCGGCGGACAGGTCCGCCGTCTCCATCGGCCGGTCCAGCACCACAAGCGGGGGAATGGGCGGCACAACCGCCGACCATGGCCGAGCGGGGCTCTTCGGAGGGACGACGATCAATCCGTCCACCCGCTGCTCCATGAGCCGGTCGACGAGCCGGTCGAACGTCGCTCCGTCCTCCTCAGAACTCGCGCTGATCAACAGGTACCCCTGACTACGTGCGGTTTGTTCGATCGATTGCGTCAACGCCGAGTAATACGGGTTCGACAAGTCACTGATCACGAGCCCCAGCATCTTGCTCGTCCAGCCCGGCCGGATACTTGCCGCCGCGAGGTTGCGCCGATATCCGAGTTCGACGATCGCTGCACCGATGCGCTCCGCGAGTAGAGGATTGATGTTCGTCTCGCCGTTGACGTAGCGCGACACAGTCTTCAGCGCCACACCCGCCGCTCGGGCAACATCGTTCATGGTGGGGCTCGTGCTCATGATCGCCTCCTGAAATCCGATCAATCGGCGAACCTCACGGGCTCGCGTCTCAAGTTCCGCATTCGGTGATCATGAACGCATGTTCCTCCGCTTGCGTCACCGCAGAGACAACGATATCCAAAGTGTCCCGCATCAATCTGATCCCGCAACGCGACCGTTACTGCGGCGCCTGCTTGGTCGCACACGTTTTCCTGCAACGGCGAACGCGCCTCGCGGCGAGACTGATATAGCAGGGGAAGTGACTGCGCGTGTTCTACCGGGACATGTCTGGAACGCACGGAGTCAGCGCACGTCCGGCCCGAGCGGGTCCAGGTGTCGCTTCCCGGACCCGCCCGTGCCGTTATGGTGCGGTGTAGACCGGGACGTACTGGGTAGGACCGGCCACGTTCCCGATTCCGGAGCCCCATTCGAGATAGCCGTCTCGTCCGGAGCCGTCACCGTCGTTCACCAGGAAGGAGTATGTGAACCTGGTGGTGCCGGCGGCGACCCCCGCTTCGTCACGGGGGAGGACGATGGTGTAGCTCGTCGTGGTTCCGGAACGCGTGATAGTGGCCGTCGCACCACTGACCACACCGGCCGTTCCCGAGAATCGGTAGACCACAGGGCCCGACGACAGGAGCGCAGCGCCGAAGCTCGCCACGGGCGACGTGGTGGTTGCCGAGTCCTCCGAGAAGGCGAACTGGATCGAATCACCCTGCCAGAGCGTATCCGCCGTCGACGCCACGTCATGCGTGTCGTCTGTGATCTCAGCGTGCACGGTCAGCGTCGTCGCCCCATAGCTCAGCCACATTCGTCCCGAGTGGTCCGATGCACCCCCGTCCGTGCCGCCGAGCGAGACCCATCGGGCGCTCGTGCCAAGATGCGCGTACGGAGGGTTCGTGGTGCCATCAGGCCTCACGGGTGAGAAACTCGTGATGCCCGCGGTGTTCTTCACCACTCCGTTCGAGAACGTCACCTTCGCGGTGTAGTACAAAGGCCCCCATACGCCGACTCCACTGAAAGGCAGATCGACGGTCGTGGTCGCCGTGGAACTCACCGCCGTTCCCGGAGTGATCGTCGAGCTGTAGAGTCCCACCGTGTACTCGACCTGATTCACGGTGACGCCCGAGGTGCCGGGGTAATCGATCAGGAGTTCGAGCGGTCCGGCGCCGGTCGGGCTGGTCGCAGGCCTCACTCTCAGTCGCGGGTTCTCCACAACAGTGGTGGGTGCGGTCAGCGTCGCGCGCACAGCGGAAAGTCTCTTGACCGTGACAGGGATCGTCTTCTCTCCGACATCGGGGTAACCAGGAACAGTCAGGGTGGCCTGTACCAGCTGCCCGGCAATGGGAGTGACGTTGACCGTGCTGCCGCCGGGGCCGGTGAAGGTCACGACTCCGGTCGCCGATCCCCCGCCGCGCAGATCCACCGAGACGGTGACCGGCACGCTCTGAGACTGCAGGGACTGCGCGGGTGCAGATGCGCTGTACAAGGCGCTAGCCCGCACCGCGACGCTCGTGATGTTCGACGCGCTGACGTACACGGGGTCGCCACCGAGCTGGACTGTGACCTTGCTGCTCTCAGGGCTGAGGGTGGTCGCTGAGCCGTAGAGGGTCGTATGCGTCACTGCACCTGAGGTCGACAGGGTGATCGTCGTCGGCGAGGTCGCCCACATGACGCGCTTCTTCGCTCCGGAGGAGTTCTGGAAGACGATCGAGTAGACGCCGGCGCCAAGGCTGTCGGCGGAGGAGACCGTATACCCGCTCAGCTGGCGAGCCATCACCGCCTGTGCCACCATCGAGGGCTTCGGAGCCACCGCAGGGTCGGTGTGCACGTTCCGGTAGAAACCGAACCGCCCTTCAGGGGTATCCGGCTCGTAATCGTTGAAGAGGTCGTACATCATGTATCGTCCGACACCGGCCTTCAGGCTGAGCGCCGCATCTCGCACCAGATAGCGCGCCTGCTCCGCCTCGGTGTTCATGCCTGCCGCGTTCAACGTCGGCCAGCCCGTCTCCGTCAGCCATAGGGGCTTGCTCGCGGACGAAGTGTGCGCCGCCATGACGGCTTTCACAGCGGCAATGGCTGCCTCGTTCTGACCCTCGGGGGCCGAGGGGAACGAGTAGTTGTGAATGTTGATCACATCGACCAGCGATCCCTGAGGACTGGAGAGGAAGTCGTCCAGCCAGTCCCGCGCGATGAAGTTAACCTCGGGATGTCCGGTCGTGTCACCACCCGCCCACCACGAAGTGAGCCCGGCCATGCCGGTGAGCACGATGCGCGCGGACGGCGCGACGGCCTTGATGGCGGGAGCAGTGACGGCGAGCATCTCGGAGTAGCAGGTGACCGATGCTCCGCATGGACCGAGGAAATACCCCTCGGGGTGGTTGTACTCGTTGTAGATCTCGTAATCGACGTTGGTGCCGAACTGCTGCGCCACCGCGGCAGCGTAGTTCGCGTAAGCGGCTCGGCCCGCAGCAGTGTAGGGACGCACACCGCCGTCGTACAGCGGGTTGGCGAAGCCGAGCCCCACAAGCGGACGGATGCCCTGGG
>NZ_MKRT01000030.1:29923-38312 GCF_001897945.1 Microbacterium sp. 69-10 | reverse complement strand
GGCCTGGCTCGTAGTCGGGGTGGGCCGTCGCACCGAACAGATTCGTGGATGAGGTTGGGGCCGTCGAGAGGCCGGCGATCACCGCCAGCGAGGTTTCGGTGTAGAAGGTCCCCCCTTGCATCCGCAGCGTATAGTAGCCCGCGGGAAGGGTGTTCAGGTCGAGGCTTGCGGCGCCCGAGCCGGAGACAGTCGCCGTGCCCTGAAGCGCGATCGCGCCGTTCTGACCGGACACGTTCCATCCGACGGTCGAGCTTGAGGCGACGAGGTTGACGGTCGCAGCTCCCGGTGCGAAGACCAACTTGGAATTCGTGATCGTAATGCGGTCGGAATACGTCTCGAAGCCCGCGTTCGCGAGCAGATTCGCGGAACTCCCTGATGCGGTCACCGAGAGGTCGTCGAGCCAGAGAGTACCTGTGTCCTGACCGATGAGCGTGAATGGCAGGCTCGTTTGGCTGGCGCCCGAGGTGAACGTCCAGGTGAATGCGGTCCAATCGTAGGTGCCACCGGCGAAGTAGCGCGCCTCGGCCCATGTCGGGTCGAGGATGATCCGGTTGGCATCGTTCCCCTGGACGCTCTGCGCCTTGACCCATCCGCTGATCGTGTAGGTCGTCGACGGGGAGATGGTCAGGGGCTGGGCGACGCCGCCGTAGGAGTTGCCGGCGCGGGCGCTCGTGTGCTGGATCTTGAGCGAAGCCGTCCCCCCGTGCTTGTTCGCCGTGTCTACCCCGACGGTGAGCTCGGCTCCTCCATTGGAGTAGGACGTCCACGATGGGATGGTGTGCTTCTGAATGACGGCGGCAGAGGCGCTGCTCGCACTTGCGGCGACAAGAGCGAGCGCAGTCAATATTGCCAGGGTGGAGCGCAAGCGAACACGAGCACGGTTCATTGTGACCTTCCAAGTTAAGACAACGTTGTCTACGGGTAGACTAGCCACCCACTCAAGCGCGGTCAAGAGCTTGTCTCCCGCGATCCGGCTCCGCGGCCTCACATATGCGACCAAAGCAATCGAACCGCGGACCGCCATCACCGGTCAAGGCCGAGAACGCCGGGTGATGACATAGAAGTCCGCGCTAAACCCGTTCACGATATTCTTCGAGTGATGCTAGACCGGGGCCCGGCGCCTGGCGCCGCCGCGCCGCACGGCTCAGGCGTCGACGGGGGCCGGGTCCGGCGGCATGAACAGCAGGGCGACGAGCGTGATCGCGGCGGTGACCGCCGCGCCGACGAACACCCAGGTGGATGCCGAGATGATCGTCGCGGGATCCTGAGGGCCCGCACCCTGCGCGATGACGGCGTTCGAGATCGCACCGAGCACCGCCACCCCGACCGCGCTGCCCGCCGAGCGGGCGAAGGTGTTCATGCCGGTGACGGCGCCGCGCTCGCCCCAGCCGACCGACGCCTGCGCGGCGATCAGCACCGGCGCGGACGCCCAGCCCAGCCCGAAGCCGAGCACGAACGCGATGCCCGCGAGCAGGTACACGTTCGGCCAGGGCCCGCTGACCGCCAGCCCGATCGCCGCGATCGTGGCCGTGCACATGCCGATCAGGGCGGTGCGGCGGAATCCGATGCGCAGGTACAGGTGCCCGACGTTCGCCGCGGCGAGCGGCCAGCCCAACGTGAGAGCCGCGACGGCGAGTCCGGAGAGCAGCGGGGCGATGCCGAGCGAGCCCTCCAGGTAGGCGGGCGCGAAGCTGGTGACGCTGATCAGCAGCGCGCCGATCCCGAACGACACGATCGTGGTGCTGAGGATCAGGCGCCGTCCGATGAGTGCGAAGTCGATGATCGGCTCGGATGCCCGGCGCTCCACGAACGCGAAGATCACCAGCGCCACCGCTCCCCCGCCGAAGCAGATCGCGCTCGGCACCGAGACCCACGCCCACGCGCTGTCGCCCTCGAGCAACCCGAGGATGATGCCGGTGAGGCCGACCGTGAGCAGGGCGGCACCGCCGAAGTCGATGCGGTGCCGATGAGGCTGCTTCTCCTCGTGGTAGCGGCGCACCAGCATCCATCCGGCGAGCGCGCACAGCGGGATGTTCACGAAGAAGATCCACCGCCAGGCGTCCAGCTGGGCGAAGATGCCGCCGAGCGCCGGGCCCACGACCGAGGCGATCGCCCACACGCTGGCCAGGTAGCCCTGCACCTTGGCGCGCTCGGGGACCGTGTAGATGTCGCCCACGATCGTCATCGACATGGGTCCGACCGCGCCGGCGCCCAGTCCCTGCACGATGCGGAAGATGATGAGCCACAGCATGCTGCCGGCGAATCCGCACAGCACGGAGCCGAGCAGGAACAGCGCGATGCCGAGGAGGATGATCGGCTTGCGCCCGATCATGTCGGCGAACTTCGCGTAGATCGGCACGCTCACCGCCTGCGCGAGCAGGTAGACCGAGAACAGCCACGGGAACTGGGTGTACCCGCCGAGGTCGCGCACGATGCTGGGCACCGCCGTGGCGAGGATGGTCGCATCGATCGCGATGAGCCCGGTGGCGAGCATGAGCGCGCCGAGGATGGGGCCGCGCTCGGATCGCAGTCCGACAGTGGCGCGATCGACAGAGGCGGTCATAGCAGGATCAAGTCTGCCCCCATGCCCGGTATTCCCGCGTCCGCTTCCTGGAACTCGTCGAGCGCACCGGTCAGCGACGAGTGCACCAGTTGCCTGCGCGGACAAGTGGTGCGCTCGGCGGCATCCGGTGCACTCGGCGGCGTCGCGCCGCAGCAGGCGCTCTGGCGGATCGCCACGGACTCGGGGATGCTGGAGGGATCGGATGCGAGGAGGCGGCCATGCGCAAGGATCACCGCTCCGTACGCCTCACCGCTGCGATCGCGGGCATCGCCGCGGTGCTCGCCCTGGCCGGCTGCACGGCGTCATCGACGCCGTCGCCGTCGTCGCCATCGCAGCCGGAAGGCCCGAGCGTCCTGGCCTCAGGGCTGGAGGCGCCCTGGTCGATCGTGGTGCTCGACGACGGTGGCGCCCTCATCTCGCAGCGCGACGACGGGAAGGTGCTCGAGGTCACGGCATCCGGCGTGCTGCGCACGGTGGGCACCGTGCCCGGCGTCGTGTCCGGCGGCGAGGCGGGGTTGAACGGCCTGGTGGTACGGGAGATCGACGGCATCCGCTGGCTCTACGCGTACCACGCGACGGAGGACGACAACCGGGTGGTGCGGATGCCGCTCACCGGGGAGGCGGGATCTCTCCGCCTGGACGCCGGCCGGGTCGAGGACGTGGTCACCGGCATCCCGCGAGCGGCCAACCACGACGGCGGACGCATCGCGTTCGGTCCGGACGGGATGCTGTACATCGGCACCGGCGACGCCGGCCGGCGCGAGCGCGCCCGGGACCGCACCTACCTCGGCGGCAAGATCCTGCGGGTCACACCCGACGGCGATCCGGCTCCCGGGAACCCGTTCGGCACCGCGGTGTACTCGCTCGGTCACCGCAATGTGCAGGGTCTCGCCTGGGACGACACGGGAACGCTCTGGGCGAGCGAGTTCGGACAGGACACCTGGGACGAGCTGAACCGCATCGAGGCGGGCGGCGACTACGGCTGGCCCGACCATGAGGGAAAGGCGGGCGCCGCGGATGTCATCGACCCGGTCGCCGTGTGGAAGCCGGCGGATGCCAGCCCCAGCGGCATCGCGATGGTGGACGGCACGCTGTTCATCGCCGCCCTCCGCGGGGAACGGGTCTGGTCGTTCGACCCCTCGCATCCGGACACCGAGCCCTGGCGGGCGAGGTTCACCGAGGAGTACGGGCGCGTGCGCGACGTCGCCGCGGGCCCGGCGGGCAGGCTCTGGCTGCTCACGAACAACACCGACGGGCGGGGTCAGCCGCGCGAGGGCGATGACCGGCTCGTGCAGCCGGACTTCGTCGAGGGCTGAGCCTCAGGCGCCGGAGGGGTCGGGCCCCTCGGTGCCGTCGATCCCGGCATCCGCCACCGCATCGCCCCCGCGGGACTTCTTCTGCTTGGGGTCGAGGAGCACCGGCTTGTCGATGGTCTTGGTGACGTCGGCAGGGTTGACGGCGAGCATCAGCATCGCGAGCACCAGCAGCGTCACGATGAAGCAGATCCCGCCCACGACCAGGCCGAGGGTGAACGGCGGCAGGTCCTTGTACGTGCCGTTCGCGATGGCGCTGTTCACGCGCGCGGTGAACCCGCCGGTGGAGAAGATCGTGACCAGCGCCGCGAAGACGCCGCACGCCAGGGCGATGCCCAGCAGGTGCAGGGGGCGCAGGATCTCGCGTCGCGTCGGCTTCTGGTCGGTCATGCGTGTCCTCCATGGTCGGCCAGACGGTCCGCGTCGGTGCCGGTCTCGGCATCCGCCGTCTTCTTCGCGCCCGGGGTGAGCCCCGCGATGCCGAGGAAGACCGCGACGATGGCGGCATAGCCGCCGAACAGCCCCACGCCGATGATGATGCTGGTCAGAGTAGAGGTGACGCCGCCGGCGAGCACCGACTCCTGCACGAATCCGGCCGGCACCAGCGCCAGCAGCAGAGCGAGGAGCAGCCCGAGTCCGCCGACGAGCACCGCATCGCGGGCGCCATCGGTGCCCTTCGAGCGGATGCCGGCGATGAGCTCGACGAGTCCGGTGGCCGCGGCCCAGGCGATCACGAGGGTGAAGAACAGGCCCTCCGAGCGCAGCCCCGGAATGCCCCCGAACATGCCCGCCGCGAACGACACAGCAGCGATGATGACGGACGGCCAGCGGTGGCCGCTGGGGTGCACGATGATCGCCGCCAGCAGCTGCACGAGGCCAGTGGAGAGCGCGAATCCGGCGAACACCGCCAGCCCGACGGCAGCCGAATGGTCGGGCGAGAAGGTGATCATCACGGCGGCCACAGCCGCCAGGGCGGCACGGGTCAGCTGCACGTTGCGTGCAGTGAAGGTGCGGGTGGCGGCGGGCATGACAGTCCTCGGATCGGTGACCCTGCCAGTCTACGCCGGGAGGCTATGAGCCCACCCGTCGCGAGGGCAGGCGGGGACCGGGCACGCCCCTGTCGCGCTTCGGCATTCTGCTCTGGGCGGAAGGGGTGGATCCTCAGCGGCGGCCGTGTTTACCGTGGGCCATGGCCTCGATCCTCCCCTTCCCCTCGCCCCGCACCCCTCGTCAGCCCGAGCCGCTGTGGCGCGAGCTGCTCGGCGCCGAGCTGCGCCGGCTGCGCCACGAGCGCGGTGACACCCTGACCGAGACCGCCGAGGCCGCCGGCGTCTCGCCGCAGTACCTGTCGGAGATGGAGCGGGGCCTGAAGGAGCCGTCGAGCGAGATGATCGCGGCGGTCGCCGGCGCTCTGGACTCCTCCCTGCTCGAGCTCACCAGCGCGGTGGCGCAGGGCCTCCGGCCCGCCGAGACCGCCGCGCAGCCGGCCACCGGCGGTGCGTTCGCCCTCGCCGCCTGAGGCATCCGGCGGTCACCGCGGCGCGAGCACCTGGTCGATGAGGCCGTATTCCAGGGCTGTCTGCGCGGTGAAGACCCGGTCGCGATCGGTGTCGGCGCGCAGCGCCTCGACCGTGCGCCCGGTGTGATGCGCGAGCACCTGCTCCATCTCGGAGCGCACGCGCACCACCTCGTCGGCGGCGAGGATCAGGTCGGGCACGGCCCCGCGGGTCTGCGCCGCGGGCTGGTGCAGCACGATCCGGGAGTGCGGCAGCGCTGAGCGCATGCCGGACGCACCGGATGCCACCAGCAGGGCGCCCACGCCGATCGCCTGGCCGACGCACGTGGTCGTGACGCGTGGGCGGATGTGCTGCATGGTGTCGTAGATCGCGAGGGCGGCGCTCGGGTCTCCCCCGGCGCAGTTGACGGAGAGCTGCACGTCGCTGTCGGGGCTGTCCGCGTCCAGGTGCAGCAGCTGGGCGATGATCGTGTTCGCGACTCCGGCATCCACCTCCGTTCCGAGGTAGACGATCCGCTCCGCGAGCAGATGCGAGTAGACGTCCATGATCCGGTCGCCGCGCGGGTTCTGGGCGATCACGTTCGGGATCGTGTAGCCGCTCATCGCGACTCCTCCTTGTTCGGGTGGGTGGGGGCGGCACTCGCCACCCTCTTCTCCGTGACGGTGCCGGCACTGTCGGCACCCAGCCCGATCCGCGTCCGGCGCCGCGGGAACACATCGGCGAGCGAGGTGACGACGCCGTCGATGAAGCCGTACTCCAGCGCCTCGTCCGCGGTGTACCAGTGGTCGTGCAGCGAGTCCTCGAACACGCGCTCACGTGGCTGCCCGGTGTCGTCGGAGATCAGGCCGATCACGGTGTCGCGCATGTGCCGGAGGTCATCGGCCTGCACCTCGATCTCTACCGCGGAGCCGCCGATGCCCGACGACCCCTGATGCAGCAGGATGCGCGAGTGCGCCAGCGCCCGCCGCTTGCCGTTCGTGCCTGCCGAGAGCAGGAACTGCCCGGCGCTGCAGGCGAGTCCCAGCGCGACAGTCGCGACGTCGTTGGGGATCGCATGGATGATGTCGCGGATGCCGAGCATGGCCGGCACCGAGCCGCCGGGCGAGTGGATCCAGAGCGCGATGTCGGCGGCCGGATCCTCGGCCGCGAGGCTGAGCAGCTGGGTCATCAGCAGGGTGCCGTTGTCGTCGTCGAGCGGGCCGTCGAGCACGAGGACGCGCTCGTGGAACAGCGCACGGCGCGCCTCGGCGCCGAACTGCGGGATGGGCTTGTCATCGGTCATGGCTCCAGCGTGCGTCCGACGGGTCGCCACTGTCGCGTGAATCCGCCCCGGGCGGATCCGCCGTGGGCGGAGCAGCGGATGCCCCGGTGCTGCGGCCTTCGCACCACCGCGACGAGCTCGCGAGGGAAGCATCGCGCAGTGGAGGGCCGGCGGCATCCCCAGAAGCCGCCGGCCCGTCCGTGCGCCGGGGGGAAGCGCACAGGGCCGAGCGCGCGTGCCGACTGGCCCTGTCCGCACGTTCTCGGGGGCCCGCGGCGCCCACTCCCCAGCGGAGACGCCGACCTGACCCGTGTGCCAATCTATGCGGGAGACGTTCACATACCGGGAGGGCTGCTGTGACGGGGCACGCGACTTCTCAGGACCGGTCGGCGGAGACGTTCGCCGAGGTCCTGAGCACGGCCATACGAGAACGCGGGATCACACTCTCCCGTCTGCACGCCCGGCTCGCGGAGCGCGGCAATCCGGTGTCGAGGGCGACGCTGAGTTACTGGCGATCCGGTGAGCGGCGCCCCGAGGGGGCGCAGTCACTCGCGGCGATCGGCGATCTCGAAGAGATGCTCGATCTCGATCCGGGCACACTGCTCGATCGCCTCGGGCCTACGATGCGGACCGGTCCCCTCGGCTCGACGGCGTTCCCCTTCGATGAGGATCCGACCGAGCAGCGGGTGCGAGAGACATTCCTGGCGATGGGCGCCGCGTACCCCGATCCGACCCGCGAGCTCACGATCCACGCCGTGACGGATGTCGGACCCGACGGACGGGTGCTACGGCGCACGACCCGGATGGTGGTGCAGGCGACCTCCGGGGTCGTCGCGGCCATCCCGTTCGTGGAGATCACCACGGGTGAGCCCACCCCGCAGCCCGGCTTCGAAGCGCTGGGCGGTGGCCGCATCTTGGTGCGGCACACCCACCCCAGCCGCGAGGTGCACGGGTTCATGTTCGAGCTCGACCGGCCGATCAGCAGTCCCGAGACGACGATGATCGAGTGGGCGGTCGTGTACCCCGCCGGGTTCCCGATCACCGACGGCACCGGTCACGGGGTGGCCTTCCAGTCGCGCGAACTGCTGCTGTGGACGCGATTCGATCCGGGGTGGGTGCCGGACTGGTGCGAGGAGCTCGAGGAGACGCCCGCCGGCCTGACGGTCACGCCGCGGGCGCTGAACGGTGCTCTGTCGCTGCACGCGATCCGGCGCGGCTTCGGGCCCGGCGCACTGTCGATCCGCTGGGGGCAGGGAGAGCGTCCGGAACCGAGCTGATCCACGCCAGCGCTCGCCCCTGCCCGCAGCATCCGGCGCCCCTCGCCCCCGCATCCGAGGCACACCTGCACGATCGGGGAACACCTGCACGACCGGATCGCGGAATCGACCGTGCATCCATTCCCGGACCGTGCATCCGTTCCCGCGCCTCGGCGTCCCCCGGATGCGGGAGAATCGGCTGTGCCCTCGAATCTCCGCTGGATGCGGCTGCGCCCGCAGGAACTCGCCCTCATCGCCATCACGGCGGTCTGGGGCAGCACGTTCCTGCTCGTGCATTGGGCGATGCAGCACTCCGACCCATGGTTCTTCGTGGGGCTGCGGTTCCTCGTGGCGGGTCTGGTCAGCATCCTGATCTTCCGTCACGCGCTGCGCGGGATGCGCTGGACCGACATCGCCGCAGGCGCCTCGATCGGCGTGATGATCTACGGCGGCTACGGTCTGCAGACCGTCGGCCTGCA
>NZ_MKRT01000030.1:29308-29845 GCF_001897945.1 Microbacterium sp. 69-10 | reverse complement strand
CGCCCGCCCGCCATGGCCTTCCTCGGCGCCGGACTCGCCTTCGTCGGACTGCTGCTGATCGCCGGACCGGACGCGTTCTCGCTGTCGCTGGGCGTCGGCGAGACGGTGACGCTGATCAGCACCATCCCGATCGTCGGCGAGATCATCCTCATCAGCGTGTTCGCCGGTCGCGTCGACCTGGGACGCATCACCATCGTGCAGCTGCTCACCGCGGGTCTGCTCGGCTTGGCGACCATGCCCTTCGTCGGCGAGAGCCTCCCCGCCTTCGACTGGGCATGGGTGATCGCCGGCGTCGGCCTGGGCGTCGCGAGCTGCATCATCCAGCTGACGATGAACTGGGCGCAGAAGTCGGTCTCGCCCACGCGCGCCACCATCATCTACTCGGGCGAGCCCGTGTGGGCCGCCGTGATCGGGCGCATCGCCGGGGAGCGCCTGCCCGCGGCCGCGCTGGTCGGCGGCCTGCTGGTGGTGCTGGGTATCCTGGCCAGCGAGCTGCGCATCGTGCGGCGCCGCCCCCGCGGCGGGTCCGACGAGGCA
>NZ_MKRT01000030.1:17136-29286 GCF_001897945.1 Microbacterium sp. 69-10 | reverse complement strand
AAGGGAGCCAGAGATGACACGCGACGCCACCGCCGCCACGAACGCCGTCCGCGAGATGCGCGACTTCCTCTTCGCGCACGGCGACGACTACGACGGTGCCCGCGCCGGGTTCGCCTGGCCGCAGGTGGACTCCTTCAACTTCGCGCTGGAGTGGTTCGACGTGGTCGCCGGCGAGAACCCCGACCGCCCCGCCGTGCAGATCGTCTCAGCCGACCTGTCGGTGCAGAGCTGGAGCTACGGCCAGCTCTCCGAGCGCTCGGACCAGGTCGCGAACTGGCTGCGCGACCTCGGGATCCGCCGTGGCGACCACCTGATCGTGATGCTGAACAACACGATCGAGCTGTGGGAGATCATGCTCGCCATCACCAAGATCGGCGCGATCGCCATCCCCACCTCGACCCTCCTGTCGGCATCCGACCTGGCCTACCGCATCGACCACGGCCGCGCCCGCGCGGTGGTCGCGCTGGGCGGCCTGGCGGATCGCGTCGAGGATGCCGACGTGCTGCGCATCGCGGTCGGCGACACCGCCCCGGGCGAGGCCGCCTCCGGCTGGCACGACTTCGCCGCGTCCGCCGATGCCGCCGCGGTCTTCGAGCCGGATGGCCCCACTCCGGCATCCGACACCGCCCTGCTGTACTTCACCAGCGGCACCACGAGCCGGCCGAAGCTCGTGCAGCACACGCACGTCTCCTACCCCGTCGGCCACCTGTCGACCATGTGGTGGCTGGGCGTGCGGCCCGGCGACGTGCACCTGAACATCTCCTCGCCCGGCTGGGCCAAGCACGCCTGGTCGAGCTTCTACTCGCCCTTCCTCGCCGAGGCGACCGTGTTCGTCTACAACTACGACCGCTTCGACGCGAACACCCTCATGCAGGTGATGGACACGCACCACGTCTCGACCTTCTGCGCACCGCCGACCGTGTGGCGGATGCTGATCCAGGCCGACCTGTCGAGACTGACGAACCCGCCTCGCGAACTGGTCGGCGCGGGCGAGCCGCTCAACCCCGAAGTCATCAACCGGGTGCGCGAGGCGTGGGGCAGCACGATCCGCGACGGATACGGGCAGACCGAGATGACCGCGTGCGTGGGCAACTCCCCCGGGCAGGTCGTCAAGGACGGCTCGATGGGCCGGGCCCTGCCCGGCTATCCGGTGGTGCTGCTCGACCCCGTCACCGGCGAGCCCACCGACCACGAGGGCGAGATCGCGCTGGACCTGTCCGAGGCTCCCCTCGGCCTGATGTCGGGGTACTACGAGGATCCGGAGAAGACCGCCGAGTCGCGTGCCGGCGGCTTCCACCACACCGGCGACATCGCCGCACGCGACGCAGACGGGTACCTGACGTACGTCGGACGCGCGGATGACGTGTTCAAGGCATCCGACTACAAGATCTCACCGTTCGAGCTGGAGTCCGCACTGCTCGAGCACGACCTCGTCGTCGAGGCGGCGGTCGTGCCGAGCCCCGACCCCACGCGCCTGGCGGTGCCGAAGGCCTACGTGATCCTGCACGGTTCCGCGGGCAGCGGAGCGGATGCCGAGCATGCCGCGGCCGCGCAGATCTTCGGCTTCGCGCGGGAGTGGCTCTCCTCGCACCTGTGGGTGCGGATCATCGAGTTCGTGCCCGAGCTGCCCAAGACCATCTCGGGGAAGATCCGCCGCGTGGAGCTGCGCGCACGGGAGGCCGAGCGCGTGGCATCCGGCGACACGACGGGACAGCATCTGGACCGCGACCACCGCTGAGCGCGCGCGAGAGCCGCCGCGTGGGTCAGGCGACCGCGACGACGTCCGTGCTGAGCGTGGCCGGGCGCCCTTCGTCTCGCTGCGCTCGCTCAGGAGCTGCAGCGGATGCTGCTGCCGGAGCCTTCGCGGCGGCCGACTCGGCCTCGAGCTCGACGCGCTCCGCCGCTGCTGCGCGGCGCGCGAGCAGCGGGGCGAGGACGACGCGGAGGACGGTTCCGGCGATGAGTGCGACGCCGAGGCCGATCGCGGCGACGAAGAACGGCGTCCACAGCGAGGCGAAGGATGCCGAGACGCTGAGCAGCGCGCCGACGATCCACACGCCGATCGCCCCGCCTGCGAGCCCGGCAGCGCCACGAGCGATCGCGAAGGCTGCGACGAGCGCGCAGGCGAGAGCGATGACTGCTCCGGTCACTCCGATCGGCACGAAGACCGACACGAGCGTGTTGGTCAAACCGAGTGTTGACATTCTGACGACCCCCCGTCACGGACACGCATCCGCGTGCTCCTGACCTCAAGGTTACGCGGCTGGATCCGCGGAGTCACTCCCCCTGAAGAACGATTCGGCGTCATCCTGAAGGATGACGCGTGAACGCCCGATGACTCAGCGACGGGTGCGGCGCGGCAGGCGCAGGCGGGTCAGGCGCGGCGGCACCACGGGCACGGGCGCGGTGAACACGGCATCCACCACCATCGATCCGTCCGTGGGTCCGATCACCGGGATCGGCGTGGTGAGGGTGGTCTCCAGCGGCGCGACCGGCATCGTGGCGAGGGCGCGATGCGCACTGACGTATGCGGGGGCGAGCAGGGCGACCGCGCCGAGCCAGGCGAGCGGATTGCTCATCGCGACGCCCTCGAAGCCCCACACGGCGCCCAGTGCGAGCGCGGCCACCACACGGGCGATCAGCTCGATCACGCCGGTGACGGTCGGCACGAGCACCCGGCCCAGCCCCTGCAGCACCCCGCGCAGCACGAAGAGCACGCCCAGCAGCACGTAGGTGGAGCCGTTGATGATCAGCATCAGGTGCGCGTAGTGCACGACGCGGTCCGCGCCGTCGCCGACGAACAGCCGCACCACCGGGACGCCGAGCGTGATCATGATCGCGCCGAGCACGAGCGAGGCGATCACCGCCATCCACAGCGCCTGGATCGTGCCCCGGCGCACGCGGTCGGGCCGGCGGGCGCCGAGGTTCTGCGCCGCGTACATCGAGGCGGCCAGACCGAGAGAGGCGAGCAGCGCAGTTGCCAGGCTGTCGACGCGCGATGCCGCGGTGTAGGCGGCAACCGCATCCGCGCCCAGTGTGTTGAGCGCGACCTGGACGATCAGCGCGCCGATCGCGATGATCGACGCCTGGAAGCCCATCGGCAGACCCAGGCGCAGGTGCTCGGCCAGGTCGGCGCGCGACACCTTCCAGTCCGCGCGGTGCACGTGCAGCACGGGCACGCGGCGCCACATGTACAGCAGGCAGAGCAGCACCGAGATGGCCTGCGCGACGACCGTCGCCCAGGCGGCCCCCGCGACGCCCCACTCCAGCGTGCCCACCATCAGGATCACGAGCCCGACGTTCAGGGCGCAGGAGATGGTGAGGAACACCAGCGGCGTGGTGGAGTCGCCGATCGCGCGGATGATCGCGGCCAGGTAGTTGAAGAACATGATCGTGCTGCCACCGATGAAGGTCACCTGCGTGAACGCGGTGGCCTCGGCGATCAGCTCGGGCGGGGTCTGCAGCAGCCGCAGGAACGGCTCGGCGATGAGCGGACCCACCACCGTCAGCACCAGGCTGGTGGCGGCGGTCAGCAGCGTGCCGGTGGCGACCGAGCGGCGCACGCCGTGGGCATCCGACGCCCCGAACGCCTGTGCGGTCGGGATCGCGAAGCCGCTCGCCAGACCCCAGGCGAAGCCGATGACGAGGAAGATCAGGCTGCCGGTCGCGCCGACGGCGGCGAGCGAGCCCACGCCGAGATGGCGGCCGACGACCACGGCATCCACGAACTGGTACAGCTGCTGCACGACGTTGCCGATGAGCAGCGGCACGGAGAAGGCCAGGATGACGCGCCACGGGCGGCCGGTGATGAGGGTGGTAGCCATGCGGGTCCCAGGGAAGCGGGCGGGCGGGGGTGCGGGTGCCGGAGGCGACGACCGGCACCGTGATCGGTCACGGCGCCGGATCGCAGAAGTCTATCGAATCGTTTCGAGCTTGGGAATGCGCAGGAGCGATATCGTGCGGACCGATGCGGGTCCAGGGGCTTGCCCGCGTGCTCACCGAGACGCTAGAGCAGGGGGATGACACGACTGAGACGCAGCGATCCGCACGGGCCGGGGCTGAGCCGGGGCCGCCGCGGGCGCGGCTGGGAGTACCGGATGCCCGACGGCACCCGCATCACCGATGCCGCGCTGCTCGAGCGGCTGCGCGCGATGGCGATCCCTCCGGCGTGGACCGACGTCTGGATCAGCCCGCACGAGAACGGTCACCTCCTCGCGACCGGGATGGACGACGCCGGCCGCCGGCAGTACATCTATCACCCCGCCTGGCATGAGCGGATGGCGAGGGAGAAGTTCGATCGGATGCTGCAGCTCGCCGCCGTCATGCCCGGGGTGCGCGCGGGTGTGACGCGTGACCTGCGCCAGGACGGCTTCGGGCGGCCCCGCGTGCTGGCCGGGGCCTTCCGGATGCTCGACAGCGCGCTGCTGCGGGTGGGATCGGAGCAGTACGCGCGGCAGCACGGCAGCATCGGCCTCGCCACGCTCCGCGGATCGCACGCGCACGTCTCGGCGGAGCGGACGGTGGAGCTCGCGTTCCCCGGCAAGAGCGGGCAGGCGTGGGAGTCGCGGGTCGACGATCCCGACCTCGCGTCGCTCGTCGCGGGCCTGAAGAGACGCGGGCCACGAGCACTGCTGCTGAGCTGGCAGGACGGGTCGGCCTGGCATCCGATCCGCCCGGCCGACATCAATGACGACGTCCGCGAGCGCACCGGAGGGGACTTCACCGCGAAGGACTTCCGCACGCTGCACGGCACCATCGTCGCGGCCACGGAGCTGGCGCGGATCGGCCCCCGCGACACGGACAGCGCGCGCCGCCGGGCCGTCTCGGCGGCCATGCGGACGACCGCCGCCGCTCTGGGGAACACCCCCGCGGTCGCGCGGTCGGGCTACGTCGACCCACGCGTGCTCGACCTCTACGACGACGGCATCGTCGTGGATCCCGGCCGCCGCGTCGAGCCCCAGCTCGGAGAGCTCATCGGGGACGCGTGAGCGGCGGCATGCGCTCTCTCGGGCCAGCGAGGACCCGGACGAGGAACGCGCCTGACCGGCGGGAACAGGGCCAAGATGGTGATGTGACCGACATCCTCTCCTCGTTGACGAACCTGCCTGCTCCGCAGTTCATCGAGGTGGGTGACGGGGTCGCGGTCGCGACGTACACGTGGGGCGATCCGGATGCGCCGGTGGTCGTGCTCGTTCACGGCTTCGCGTCGAGCACGGCCGACACCTGGCTGCACACCGGGTGGGTGCGGATGCTGGAGCGCGAGGGCTACCGCATCCTCGGCATCGATCAGCGCGGTCACGGGGCGAGCCAGAAGCCGCACGATTCCGCGGGCTACGCGGTCGTGAACCTGGCCCGCGACATCGAGGCCGTACTCGACACGCACCTCATCGACGAAGCGCTCTACGTCGGCTACTCGCTGGGTGCCCGTGTCGGCTGGCAGGTGCTGCAGGATCTCGGCGACCGCATCCCTCGCGGAGTGCTGGGCGGCGTGCCGGACGGCATCCCGCTGGATCGCCTCGACGTCGATCAGGTGTGCCGGTACGCAGACGAGGGCATCCCGGTCACCGACCCGGTCACGCAGAGCTACATCCAGCTGGCCGAACGGGTGCCGGGCAACGACCTGTACGCGCTGCTCGCCCTCGCCGAGGGCATGCGCGCCTCGCGCTCGATCGACCCCGATCCCGCCCACGCGCCGCAGCAGCCGGTGCTGTTCGCCACCGGGTCGGAGGACGCGGTGATCGACGGCTCACGCCGCCTGGCCGCGGCGGCACCGCAGGCGAGCTTCTTCACGATCCCCGGCCGGCACCACTTCAACGCGCCGGGATCGAAGGACTTCCGGCTCGCCGCACTGGAGTTCCTGCGGGCGGAGTGAGCCCCGCGGTGGTCAGTCGCGCACGTTGCGGGTCATCGCCCGGATGCCGGCGTAGACGGCGAGCGCGACGACGACCACCAGCGCGAGCTTGGCGACGAACCACAGCAGCGAGAACAGCGCGCTGACGATCCACCACGCGATGACGAGGGCGAGGATGGCGCCGAGGATGCTCCAGATCGTGCTCTTGGTCATCGTTCCAGCGTAGAGGAGTCCCGTGGTGGCGCCGGATGCCGTCAGCTCCCCGGAGGCCCGTCGAGAACGGTCGGGATGTACTCGAGCACCTGGGTTCGGTGGTCGAAGGTGCGCGCCTCGACCAGCTCGAGCAGCACATCGGGATAGGAGTCGAAGATCCGGTCCTGTCCGGTCTTCCCGGTGATCACCGGGAAGACCACCACGCGGTACCGATCGACGAGCCCCGCGGTCAGCAGCGAGCGGCACAGCGAGATGCTGCCTACGCTCCGCCGTCCGGCCGGGTAACCCCGATCTGCACCGTAAGATCTGGTTGCGACGGGCAGCCCGTCGGGATGCCGGAGGAGGGCGATGTTCGAGGGGCCCCTGTCGGCATCCGCGTACGAGGTGCTGGGCGTCGCGGCGAGCGCGTCGGACGACGAGCTGCGCCGGGCGTACCGGTTGCGGCTGCGGCAGACCCACCCCGACACCGGCGGCGATGCGGCGCTGTTCATCCGCGTGCAGCGCGCCTGGGAGCACGTCGGGACCCCCGCCGATCGCGCCGCCTACGACCGCGGGCGCGAGGACGTGTCGTGGGGAGCTCCTGCAGCATCCGCTCCCCGGGCCGGGACGCGGCCGCGCACCAAGGCGTACGGTCAGGCGGGCGGCTGGCGGCGGCTGCGCTACCTGCAGCTGATGACCGAGCACCTCGGGCGCACGGTCACGACGCGCGAGATCTACGATCCGGCCGTCGTGCGCGAAGCGCCGTGGGAGGCCCGTCGGATGCTGGCGGACGCCCTCGCCGAGGAGAGCACGGCCGCCGCGATCGCCGACCTGGGCATCGGCTTCACCGCGTGGAACGACGTGGTGGCGGGAGCGGATGCCGCGCAGAAGCTCGACCATGCGGTGCTCGGGCCCACCGGGCTGTACGGGCTGGCGTCGGAGGACTTCGGCGACTCGGTGCGGTTCCGGCAGGGCGAGGTGATCGGCCGGTCCGTGGGCAGCAGTACTCCCGTGGCGGATCTGCTCTCCCGCATCCGTTCGCTGTCCCGCGCCGCACGGGTGCGGTTCGCCGGGGCGATCCTGATCCTGCCGGACGACGACCTGGATGAACCGGTCACCGTGCTGGGCGCGGTGCGCGGCGTTCCCGTCGCGGTCGTGCGGCGCAGCGCGCTGCGCACGGTGCTGCGGAGCGGCATCCCGGGGGCGCGCGCGATGGGCGTGACCGAGGCCTTCGACGTGCGGACTCGCCTGACTCAGACCGCGCGCGTGCTCGTGCCCTGAGTTCCGGCAGCGGTACGGTTCAGGAGTGGATGCCATGAACGACCCGCTGCCCGACCGTCCTGCGCCGGACAATCCGCGGGGCAAGCTCGTGCTGCTGCGGCACGGCGAGACCGAGTGGTCGAGATCGGGCCGGCACACCGGCCGGACCGACATCCCGCTCACCGCGCACGGCGAGGAGCTGGCTCGCGCGGCCGGCGAGCTGGTGCGCGGCTACGACTTCACGCTCGTGCTGAGCTCTCCGCTGCAGCGCGCGCGGCGCACCGCCGAGCTGGCCGGGCTGGATGCCGAGATCGATCCGCTGCTGGTGGAGTGGGACTACGGCGGGTACGAGGGACGCACGACCAGGGACATCCGTGCCGAGCTCGGCTACAACTGGACGGCCTTCGCCCACGGCGTGATCCGGGGCGAGACCCCCGGCGAGACCGTCGAGGAGGTCGCCGCCCGCGCCTCGCGTGTGCTCACCCGGGTGCTGCCGGCGATGGCCGACGGCGACGTCGCGCTCGTCGCGCACGGCCACTACCTGCGCATCCTCACCGCCGTGTTCCTGCGCCAGGCGCCGCGGTTCGCGGCGTCCATCTCGCTGGACGCCGGCTCGGCCTCGGTGCTCGGCTTCTCACGCGAGCAGCCGTCGATCCTCGCCTGGAACCACGGTCCGGCCCTGCCGCTGGCCCCGTCGGAGTCCTGAGGCGGAGAGCGGATGCTGGTCGGCCATCGGCATCCGCTCTCCGCCTCAGGTCAGCGCCCGCGTGTCCGACGTCGATGGTTGGATGACGTCATGGAGATCACGACCTCGGCAGACGGAACCGCCATCGCCTTCACCGCCATCGGGCAGGGACGCACGATCGTGATCGTGAACGGCGCTCTGTCGACGGCCGCTGACGCCGCGCCGCTGGCGCACGCGCTGGCGGACGCCGGCTTCCGCGCCGTCACGTGGGATCGCCGCGCGCGCGGCGCCAGCGACGATCGGCCCGGGTCCGGTCCCGACGACGAAGCCGCCGATCTCGCCGCCGTCATCGGCGCGGCGGGACGAGCGGATGCCGTGCTCGGCCACTCCTCGGGCGCGGTGCTCGCGCTGTACGCCGCGTCGCGGGGCGTGCCGACCGGAGCGCTGTTCCTCTCCGAGCCGCCGATCGACTTCGACGGCTCGGGGTTCGGCGACGAGCTGCCGGAGAAGCTGCAGGCGCTCGTCGACGCGGGTACGCCGGAGGAGGCGGTCGCCGCGTTCCAGCTGGATGCCGTCGGCCTGCCGGCCGCGATGGTCGAAGCCGGCCGGGAGAACGGCCAGCTCGCGGCGCTCGCGCCCCTGGGTCAGTCGACGGTGTACGACACGCGGCTCACCCTGCGGCTGCGGCAGCCGGATGCTGCGCTGCTCGACGTCGCACAGCCGGTCATCGTGGTGCGCGGCGAGCAGACGTTCCCGTTCCTGGTCGGCGCATCGGATCGGCTGGCGGCGGAGACTCCCGGCGCCGAACTCGTGATCGTCCCCGAATCGGTCATGCACCGGCCCGACCCCGCGGCGACGGCGAAGGTGATCGCAGAGCGGCTCTGAGCGGAGCGCGACGGCGGGCTCTGCCCGTCGACCCGTGTCAGTGCCCGCCGCGCGGCGTGAAGCAGCCGCCGTCCATGACGTACCCGCCGACCTCGACGGTGAGCGGGTCGTCCGACACCACGCCGAAGATGCAGCCGCCCTCGGGCCCGTTCGCGCTGAACTCCGTCCCGCGTTCGTCGCCGATCATCTGGATGCCGTCGAGCCCGGCATCCTGCAGGGCGACCTGCACGGAGTCGGGTGAGACCTCACCGTTCGCGCGCAGCTGCTCGAGCGCAGGACGCAGGGCGTCGACCGCCTCCTCGGCTGCCGCCCGGCTCGAGGCCGGCATCTCCATCCGGTCCCGGTAGCGCTCGTTCTGCGCCATGGCGTCGTCCGGGTCGTAGGGCACGCAATCGGGCGGAAGGTCAGCCGCGTCGATCTGCGGGCATGCTCTCGTCGGGGTCGGCGAGGCATTCGGCGTAGCAGGCGCCGCGCCGCCGGGTGTCGCGCCGACGCAGCCCGCCAGCAGCAGGGCGACTGCGCTCGCGAGCAGCAGTCCCGTCATCCCCCTCGTGGCGGCCATGCCCCCCCCATCAGAGCACAGCAGCCCGGATGCCGGAACCCCGACCGTGCGATCGGATCAGCGCTGCACGTCGTAGACGAGCTTGACGACGCCGTTGTCGTAGGCATCCGACTCGCGCAGCTTCAGCTTCCTGCGTCCGAGTGCATCCGACCGGAAGACGCTCTTTCCCGCCGGCGAGCAGATACGGGAACATCAGCAGGTTGTAGCGGTCGATCAGATCGGCCTCGCCCAGGCGGGTCGCGAGCTCCGCGCTGCCGTGGATGAAGATGGCGCCGTCGCTCGTCTCCTTGAGTCGCGCCACGTCCTCCGTGCTGCGCAGGATGTGCTGGGAGCCCCAGCCGTCGACGAGGTCGCCTTCGCCGATCGATGTCGAGACGATGTACTTCGGCAGGCCGTTGTAGTCGGCGTGATCCGCGGACCGGGGCCAGACCGCCGAGAAGGCGTCATAGCTGCGGCGTCCGAACATCAGCGCCGTGGTCTCGGTCAGCTCCTCGCCCTTCAGGGCGTACACCTCGGGCAGGAACGGGGTGTCGAACACCCAGCCGCCACCCGGGTGTCCTTCCCGGGCCGAGCCGGGCGAGTCGACGATTCCGTCAACGGTGATGAAGCCGGTGTAGACGAGTTCGCAGGTCATGATTCTCCTTGTGGATGCGCCGCCGTGATGCGGCCTCACTCATACGTCGAACGAGAAGGCATCCGATCGACAACCTACGGGGGAATCTTTTCGACTCAGTTGAAGTCGCCGCCGCCACCGCCGCCGAAGTCGCCGGGGGCCATGTCCTTGAAGCGGGAGTAGTGGCCCTGGAAGGCGACGGTGATGGTGGCGGTGGGGCCGTTACGGTGCTTGGCGACGATCAGGTCGGCCTCGCCGGGACGCACGTCCTTGTCGTAGGCCGCCTCGCGGTGCAGCAGGATCACCATGTCGGCGTCCTGCTCGATCGAGCCGGACTCACGCAGGTCGCTGATGGCGGGCTTCTTGTCGGAGCGCTGCTCGGCACCACGGTTCAGCTGCGAGAGCGCGATCACCGGCACCTGAAGCTCCTTGGCGAGCAGCTTCAGCGCACGCGAGAACTCCGAGACCTCCTGCTGCCGCGACTCGACGCGCTTGCCGCTGGTCATCAGCTGCAGGTAGTCGATGACCACCAGCCGCAGACCCGCACGCTGCTTGAGTCGACGGCACTTGGCGCGGATCTCGACCAGCGTCATGTTGGGGCTGTCGTCGATGTACAGCGGGGCGTCGTTGATGCGCCCGCGCGTCGCGGCGACCGTCGTCCAGTCGCGCGGGTCGAGCGTGCCCTTGCGCATGTTCTGCAGCGGGATCGCGCCTTCGGCACTGAGCAGGCGCATCGCGATCTCGCTGCGCCCCATCTCGAGCGAGAAGAAGATCGACGGCTCGTTGTGGCCGATGGATGCCGCACGGGCGAAGTCGAGCGCGAGCGTGGACTTACCCATGGCGGGACGTGCGGCGATGACGATCATCTGACCGCCGTGCAGTCCGTTGGTCAGCTCATCGAGTTCACGGAACCCGGTCGGGATGCCGGTCATCGTGCCGTCACGGCCGTTGGCCGCCTCGATCTCCTCCACCGCCGCGTCGACGGCGATCGTGAGAGGCACGTAGTCCTCGGCGGTCTCCGATCCGGTGACCGAGTAGATCTCGGCCTGGGCGTTGTTGACGATGTCCGTCGCATCGCCCTCACCCGCGTAGCCGAGCTGCACGATGCGCGTGCCGGCATCCACCAGACGACGCAGGATCGCACGCTCCGAGACGATGCCCGCGTAGTAGCCTGCGTTCGCCGCGGTGGGCACGATCGAGGTGAGGGTGTGCAGGTAGTCGGCGCCGCCGGCCCTGCCGAGCTCCCCTGTCTTGATCAGCTCGTCGGTGACGGCGACGACATCCGTCGGCTCGCCGTGCGAGTACAGCGAGAGGATGGCCTCGAAGATCAGCTCGTGCTTGGGGACGTAGAAGTCGGCGCCTTTGAGCGTCTCGATCACATCGGCGACGGCGTCCTTCGAGAGCATCATGCCGCCCAGCGCGCTCTGCTCGGCGAGCAGGTCGTGCGGAGGTGTCCGCTCAGGTGGGCGCGGTCCGCCCAGACGCTCGTCAGAGATATCCGCGATCGACACTCGTGCTCCTCCCCCGCCGGTGGCGACTGATGGCACCTTCTCGGCAAACACGACCGGAGTGGAACCGGCCCGCTCGCACAGCGAATCACGAGTCACCGACATCCGGTCTCCACCAAGTTAGGAGCCGCTCCATCCCCATGCAAGGCACCCTGTGGATAACTTTGTGGAGAGTGTGCGGACAACTCGGGAGTGTCTGTGCAGAACCCCTGTGGAGAACTCGGTGGAGAGATACATCTTCGAGGTTGGATATATCGCTTGATCAGGACTATCTTCATTCACACCCTTGTGGATGAGATTCGACTTCAATGCCAGATTTAAGGTTGACGGCTGGTTACGGGCATGTGCAGAACCTGGGGAAAGTCAAGTCTTGATCTTCCCGCGCGCGGCGGGTTTGTAGAGGATCTCCTCCCGTGTGGACATCCGCCCCCGCACGGGGTATCGTCACAGCGATCGTGTTGCGCGAAATATCGGCGCGACATGCTCCGGGGAAGGAACCACGTGCGGTCAGCGCTCGCCGACTACCGCAGCGCCCGTGGTTGGCTGCTGTGCGGGTTCGGCGCGCTCTTGTGGGCCGCTCTGACCGTCCGTCTC
>NZ_MKRT01000030.1:0-17082 GCF_001897945.1 Microbacterium sp. 69-10 | reverse complement strand
CCGCACGGCACGGCCGATTCGCAGGCGATGAAGCCGCCCGTGCAGGTGGCGCTCCCCCCGAAGGTCTCTGAGATCGTCCAGCAGGTCCGTGAACAGGTCGCGGCCGTCGTGCAGCAGCCGGCCCAGAGCCAGCCCGCAGCTCCTCAGGCGCACCAGCCGGCAGCATCCGCGCAGAAGCCGCAGCATCCCGCAGCACCCGCGCAGAAGCCGGCGCAGGCGCAGAAGGCCGCTCAGGCGCAGAAGGCCGTCCAGGCCCAGCCGTCGCAGGTGCGCCAGCAGACCGCGCCGGCACCCGCACGCGGTCAGGTGCAGGCCCGGCTTCAGAAGGCCGCTGCTGCGCTCCCGACGTCCCTGCAGCGGCTGGCAGACTCCGCTCAGACGTCTGAGGCGACGTCGGCCTTCTCCACCGCCTCCGCGAAGAGCCTGTCCACGGGCTTCGCGATGGATTCCTACCGGGTCGCTGTGCGGCAGGCTTCCGATGACTTCGCGGATGCTGCGGAGCTCTTCGCATCCACGGCGGTACGCGCCCACCAGCACGGCAACCAGACCCTGGCTCACGCCGTGAAGACGGTGCGCGCGGCCCTGAAGAGCCAGTTCAACCAGGCGCGAGGAGACCGCGGGCCCCGCGGCGATCGCGTAGCTGCCGCCGCTGCTGCGAATCCGAAGCCCGCGCACGCTCACGCCATCGCCGCTCCGCGCGTCGCACACGCTGCCAGCGCCCCGCAGTCGACCGCGGCACCGACCGCGCTTGCTGCGGCTCCCCTGCCCCAGACGCCCCAGGGACCGCCTGCGAAGCACGTGGACGTCGCTCCTCGGCATCCCCTCTCCGCCCCGCCGGAGGCGTCGTCCGCCGGCTCCGGCGGCGGCATGTCGGCAGGCGCGGTGCCTGCCGATGTCGGTATCGACGACGCGCTGGGGATGGTCACTCGTGCGGCGCGTGCCGGGCACGAGGTGCCACCGACCGGACCCGTCGGTTCCACCGACGTCTCCCCTGACTGATCAGGACCACTGCGCCCTCTCGACGGCAGCGCTCTGTCTTTCAGAGCCTCTGACCCGTCGCATCCGACGCGGCTTCGAACGCGTCCGCAAGTGATCCACCGATCTGGTCAGGAGACCCGACAATGCGCAGCGTCCTCAGCGACGACAGCCGATTCCGCACGGCATGACGACTTCCGTCGGCATCTGCATCGCCTTCGGGGGAAGGCGATCGGCCGACGGATCGGATGCCACGTCGCGCCCAGCGGCGAATCCCAGCGCCCCGCGCGGCACGGCATCCTTGAGCGACTTCGAGGGGATCCCCTCCCCCTCGTAGTCGCAAACCGAGCGGTCACCGGCCTTCCAGTGCCGGCCGCTCAGGCGGGTGCCTCACTCCCTCATGGTGAGGCACCCGCCCCTTCTTCTCTCCGCCCCGAAAGGATGCGTCCTTCGAGAGATCCGGAGCATCGCCGACAGGACGGGTCTAGTCGACCACCTCGAGGGGACCCTCATCGGGCGTCGGGGCTCGAACTTCGCGAAGTACTCGACCGCCGTCTGCTCGGTGAGCGGCCAGTCGTCAGCCCGTCTGCCATGCCGGTCACCGACTCGGCTCAGGATGGTCTCGAGACTCGTCGCGATGTAGACCGTCTCCGTCACAATGGTCGGCGAGCACCTCTGGGAGACGCACCGGCGGCGCATCGCTTTCGCCGGCGGCCCTTTCGCGATCCGGCAGGTCGCGGACAGATTCACCGGCCTGCAGGAGGCGCTGGCACAGCATGGCTCGTCCTCGGTGGAGGTACTGGACTGCCCGAATCGGTCGATCGACGACGGCATCCGCATCGGCGGCATGCTCGCCGAACGTGACGCGCAGCACAGGCCCGATGCCGTCTTCGCCGTGAACGACATGATCGCGCTCGGGTTGATGCGATCGCTCATCGACGGAGGCATGCGCGTACCGCAGGACATCGCCGTGGTGGGATACGACGACGCCCCTGTGGCGGCGGCATCGATCATTCCGCTCTCCTCCGTGCGCGCCACCAGCTCGGCACACGGACAGGCAGCATTCGACCTGCTGCTGACCTCGATCGAGAACCGCACCGAAGCGCAGCATCTGGTATTCCAGCCGACCCTGCATGCCCGCGCCTCCAGTGCATCCGCCGACGGCAGCTGAGCCCGCGATACGCAGAACGTCCCGCCCTCCGAAGAGGACGGGACGTTCAATGCGCGCGGCGATTACTTCGCAGCGACCACCTGAAGGGTGATCACGGCGGTGACGTCGTCGTGCAGGCGGACGGTCGCCTCGTGCTCGCCGACCGACTTGATCGGGGCGGCGAAGTGCACCTTGCGCTTGTCGATCGAGCCGAGGTCGGCAGCGGCGACAGCGTCGGCCACGTCGGCCGTCTTCACCGAGCCGAACAGGCGACCCTCGGCGCCGGCCTTGACGGCCAGACGCACCTTGGTGCCCTCGAGCTTGTTCTTCAGGGCCGTCGCCTCGTCGAGGTCGTGGATCTGGCGCGCCTTGCGAGCAGCCTGGATCGACTCGACCTGCTTGGCGCCACCGCGGGTCCACGCGACAGCGAAGCCCTGCGGGATGAGGTAGTTGCGGGCGTACCCGTTCTTGACCTCGATGACGTCACCGGCGCTTCCGAGCCCGGCGACCTCGTTCGTGAGAATCAGCTTTGCCATTTTCGTACCCCTTAACGGCCAGCGCCGGCGTAGGGCAGCAGGGCCATCTCGCGAGCGTTCTTGATCGCCTTGGCGATCAGACGCTGCTCCTGGACCGAGACACCGGTGATGCGACGGGCGCGGATCTTCCCACGCTCCGAGATGAACTTGCGAAGCGTTGCGACGTCCTTGTAGTCAATGACGCCCACGCGGATCGACTTCGCGGGAGCGGTGGGCTTGCCACCCTTCCGCGGCTTGCGGCGATCGCCGCTCGACTTTCCAGCCATGAGTTTTCCTTAAAGATGAGATCGGATGCCTGAGCCCTGAACGGGCTCGGGGATCCAGAAGTTAGAACGGGGTGTCGTCGCCGAAGCTGCCCGGGGTGCTCCACGCGTCAGCGCTCGACGAACCGGGGGTCGACCACGGCTCCTCCGAGACCTGCTGCTGCGGGCGGCCACCGCCCTGGAAGCTTCCGCCACCACCACCGTTGGATGCGGCCCGCGTGACCTGTGCCGTCGCGTATCGCAGCGACGGACCGATCTCGTCAACCTCCAGCTCGATCGCCGTGCGGTTGTTGCCATCGCGGTCCTGGTAGGAGCGCTGACGCAGACGGCCCTGCGCGATCACGCGCATGCCCTTGGTCAGCGAACCTGCCACGTGCTCGGCGAACTCACGCCACACCGATGCGCGGAGGAACAGCGCTTCGCCGTCCTTCCACTCGTTGGCCTGACGGTCGAACGTGCGCGGGGTCGATGCGATGGTGAAGTTCGCCACGGGCAGGCCGTTCTGCGTGTAACGCAGCTCGGGGTCCGCCGTGAGGTTGCCCACCACGGTGATGACGGTTTCGCCGGCCATGATGCTTACGCCTTCGCGGCCGTCTTGGGCTTGCGGGCGGCCTTGTCAGCAGCGCGCTTCGCCTCGGCGGCGACCATGGCCTGTGCCTCTTCGGCGCGCAGGACCTTGGTGCGGAAGACGAGCTCGCTCAGCTTCAGCTGACGGTCGAGCTCCTGGGTGGCCTCGCTCGTCGCGGTGAAGTTGACGACGGCGTAGATGCCCTCGTTCTTCTTGTTGATCTCATAGGCGAAACGGCGCTTGCCCCACACGTCGACCTTGTCAATCGAGCCACCATCGTTGGTGATGACCTTCAGGAACTTGTCGAGGTTGGGGGCAACCTGGCGCTCGTCCAGCTCGGGGGTCAGAATGACCATGAGCTCGTACTGGTGCGTCACTTACCCACCTCCTTCGGACTAGAACGGCTCCCGGGACTTTCCCGGAAGCAGGAGGGTGTGTTGCGTGTCATCCGCTCCTTCGGCATGGCGCCGCCGGGCAGACAACCACAACAGTCTACCGGATCGGAGCGGATGCCGCAGGCCGACCCCTCGCCCAGCCCGGTGCGACGAAAGTCTCGGCGAGGATCGACATTCGTCGAGAGTTCCGTCCCGCCATTGATATTCCAGTATTCCGGTCGCGAAAATGAGAGCGCGCCCCCCCGGCGCACCACAGAACTGGGCTGCCGCCCACCGAACGAAGGAATGAACATGGACGCTGTTCTCGGTCTCATCACCGGTCTGCTCAAAACTCTCCTCGGTCTCCTCGGCGGCCTCGGCGGCTGACCCGAGCGGGCCGGGGATCCGGCCATAGACCAGAGATCAAGTGAAGCCCCGTGAGAACACGGGGCTTCACCTTGTCCGGCTCCGACTGCGGTTACAGTCGGGGGCGGGTGCCCACCAGTCTCCCGACCGGCTCGACGACGGGACTCGGGGCGAGTGAGAAGTCCTCGGCCATGGCATCCGTGACGGCAGCTCCCCGGCGACGCTTCACGCTCGCCAGGAGAGCGATCACCGGCGTGACGACGACCCCAGCCATCCGGCCCGAGATCGAGCGGTCCTCGGACCCGAGCACGTTGTGCCGATGCCATGCCTCGTGCAGCGCGCCGCCGCGCGCCCGCGGGACGGTGCGGGCGGGCAGCATGCCTCTGCGCCGCTGCGCGACCAGGCGCTGCGTCTGCTCCCACCAGCGCGAGTCGCGCGGGTCGTGGAAGTAGTTGGTCGTCGCCCAGCGCGGATTCGGATGCCGGAACCTGCGGGCGACCACGTCATCCGCACCGCCCAGCAGGCCGCTGTCCGCGAAGACCCCGTTGAGCAGTTCCGGGCGCACGCCGAACTCGTCGAGTGCGATCACCGGCACGCCGGCCGCCATCGCCTCGATCGCCGCAGTCGAGCTGACGGTGACGAGTCCCTCGGCGGTGGCGAGCGCCTCCGCCATCGGAGCGAACGAGAACACCAGGTTGTCCGGCGCGTTCTCGAGCAGCTCGGTGTAGCCGTCGCGCTCCTGGTGCGCCTCGACCTCGCCGGGCCGCGAACGCAGCTTCACCACGACGCGGCGTGCGGGATCGGCCACGGCCGCGAGGCGCAGGATCTCCGCGATCCGGCGACGGTCGTCGCGGGCCGCCGGCACCAGGGCCTGCGCGGCGAAGACCAGGTCGGTGCCGCCGGCGCGCTCGGAGGTGCGGTGCGCGAACGGCAGCGTGGCCAGGGCGACGGGCACCGTCACACCGATCGCACGCCCCAGGCGCGCGTATGCGGCGACCTCCCTGCGGGAGTGCACCACCATCAGATCGCAGTGCCGGCGGTACTCCAGAGCTCCGCGCAGCGCGGGAATCGACATGCCGGGCAGCCCGCTGACCACGACCGGACGACGGCTGAGACGGTCGATCTGCCGACTCATCAGACGCACGAACGGCGCCCGGCCCGCCAGCACCACGACATCCGGCACGTCGCTGGCGAGCCAGTCGACGACGTCGGCGAAGGCGATGCGCGTCACGCTGCGCGGATCGCCGGCGAACCGGGTGCCGGCGAGCGCAGCATCCTTCTGCGCATCGCTGACGACCAGCGGCGTCTGCACCAGCAGCAGGTGCTGGCTGATGTCGTCGACGCGGTCCACGAGGTGCGCGGCCCACTTGACGAACGAGTCGGCGTCGCCGATCGCGACGACGCGCAGCCGGGGCGGGCGGCTGCCGGGAAAGGTCATGCGCCCACGCGGCGGAGCTTGGCCATCGGCGCGAGCTCGCCGGGGTAGACCCGCTTGACGCCGTCACCGAGGGCCTCCTCGATCACGCGGATGTCGCGCACCAGGCGCTCCAGCCCGCCTGGCTCCAGCGAAGCGGCGTGGTCGGAACCCCACATGGCGCGGTCGAGCGTGATGTGACGCTCCACCGCGACGGCGCCGAGGGCGACCGCGGCGAGGGAGATCTGCAGGCCGCGCTCGTGGCCGGAGTAGCCGACCGGGATGCCCGCGTAGCGGTCGCGCAGCGTGGAGATCATCTTGAGGTTCGCCTCGCCCGGCTCCATCGGATAGGTGGAGGTGGCGTGCATGAGGACCGTGCGGTCGGTGCCGAGGGTCTCGAGCGCGGTGTCGATCTGCTCGATCGTGGACATGCCGGTGGAGAGGATCACGGGCTTGCCGGTGTCGCGCAGGGCCTGCAGCAGCTCGGTGTCGGTCAGGCTCGCAGATGCGACCTTGTGGGCGACGACATTGAGGTCCTCGAGGAACTCGACGCTCGGCACGTCCCACGGGGAGGCGAACCAGTGCAGGCCCGCCATCGTGGCGTAGTCGCCGATCTCGACGTACTCGTCCCGGCCGAACTCCACGCGGCGACGGTAGTCGAGGTAGCTCATGGTGCCCCAGGGCGTCTCGCGCTGCACGTCGCGCATGTGCTCGGGCGTGGCGATCTCGGGCGTGCGCTTCTGGAACTTCACGGCATCCGCGCCGGCGGCGCGCGCCACGTCGATGAGCTGCTTGGCGATCTCGACGTCGCCGTTGTGGTTCAGGCCGATCTCGGCGATGACGTAGGTGGGACGGCCCCCACCGACCACCCGGTCTGCGATGCTGACGGTCATGAGGACGCTCCGTTCGATTGGTTCTCCGGTCCGTCTTCCTGGTCTACGGGCGCCAGATGAACCGCCGTCGTCGCTCGGGTGACCGTTCGCGGAAGCCCGGGCGACGAACTCGCCCGCCGAACCGTGGCCGGCCGCGCCGTGCACGACGCAGATCGGGGGCCGACACGCCACTTTTCGGACCGATTCGCGGGAGACGTCCGAGATCTGGAGTGTCGGCCCCCGAAGTGGACCCGGGGCACAGGGTCAGTGCGGCAGCATCCGCTCGATGACCTCGCGGACGGCGCCCTCCCCGCCGCGGCGGGAGAGCACGACGCGGGCAGCGGCCTTCACCTGCGGATGCGCGTTCGCGACGGCGATCGGCCAGCCGACGATGCCCAGCGCGCCGAGGTCGTTCACGTCGTTGCCGACGTACGCGATGTCGGCCAGGCGGATGCCGTGCTCCGCCGCCCAGGCGGCGAGCGCGGAGGCCTTGTCGTCTATGCCGTGCAGCACGGGCACCTGCAGCTTCTCGGCTCGGCGGGCGACGACGGGGTTCTGCTCGGTGGAGAGGATCAGCATCGGAATGCCGGCGCGGCGCAGCCGCGACACTCCCATGCCGTCCTCTCTGCTCACCCGCACCGACTCGCGCCCCTCGCTGTCGACCGTGGCGGTGTCGTCGGTGTGCACGCCGTCGAAGTCGGTGACCAGGACGGATGCCGTGATCGGCTCGGGCAGGACTTCGGAGATGCGCAGGATCTCGGATGCTCTGTTCGCATCCGCTCCGCGATGCTGCACTTCTCCGAAGTTCTGAGGCGCGGCGGATGCTGCAGCGAGCGCCTCCGCGAGTGCGAGCTGCTGCTCGTCGTCGATCTCGACGGCCGAGCTCTCGGGCACCTCGACGATGCCGACCTGCCCGAAGAAACGATGCTGGAAGCGGCGGAATCCGACGGCGTCGAAGGCGTAGAACGCCCCGGTCTCGAGATAGTGGGGTTCTCGGTCCTGCCGGCGCGGCCTGCGGGCGGCGTCGTGGTTGATCGCGGCGGCCCTGCCCTCGGCGTTGCGTCGCCAGAGGAAGCCATAGGTCTCGTATGCCGAGAAGACGCTGTCGAACCGGCCCGAGACGATCTGTTCGACGGCGTCCGCGATCCCCTCGCTGGGGATGAACGGTGAGGTCGCCTGCACGAACACGATGGTGCCGACCCGCGCCCCCTCGGACTCCAGCACGTCGAGCGCGTGCAGCAGCGCGCTCTCCGACGACGCGGTGTCGCCGGCGAGCTCCGCCGGGCGGGCGATCACCCGTGCACCGGCGCCTTCGGCGACCGCCGAGATGGCGGCGTCGTCGGTCGAGACCACGACGAGGTCCACACCCGATGCCGCGGAGGCCGCACGCACCGCCCGCTCCACGAGCGGAACGCCACCGACCCGCCGCAGGTTCTTGCCCGGCACGCCCTTCGAACCGCCGCGGGCGGGGATGATCGCGACCGTGAGCGCCGTGGGATCCGTCATGACCGCTCCTTCTCGCACTTCGTCACTTCACGCCGGGAAAGCCGAGCCTGCCGCACGCCCGGTGTGCGATGCACACCGTTCAACGACCACTCGCCGCCTTCCACACCCTGGCGGCGCGGCGCTTCGCGCCGGCCGCGGTGAGCCGCAGCTCCTCGAGCCGTCCGATGCCCCCGGCCGGCTCGATCAGGCGCTGCATCCGGGTCGGCGCCGGCGCACCGGGCAGCTCGAGTGCCCGCAGCCGGGACGGCGGCACGTACCGCTCGCGCTCCGCCTTGGGCAGCTCGCCCAGCAACGACACCGCGTGGTCGCGCAGGTGCGCCATGATCTCGGGCTGCATCGCGTAGCCGACCGCCTCGACGAGCCCGCGCAGGTCCGAGATCGACCGCTCCATGGCGTCGACGATCGTCGCAGGCATCCGATTGCTGTTCTGATAGGGATGCAGTCGCGCGAGCACGGTGCCCGTCCCCACCGCGTGCACGCGCGTCCCGTGCAGGGCGCGCACGGTCGGCAGGGCTGTGGAGAACCCGGCGACCACGTCGGTCGCCCCCAGGCGGGCGGCGACGTGCTCGGCGGGCTGGTCGCCCGCGTACACGGCGAAGTCGATGCCCCGCTCCCCCGCCCGCGCGGCGAGTGAAGCCGTCAGACCGGGCGCGGCGGAGGGATGCGGCTTGAACACGATCCGCTGCACCCCGGCGTCCGCCGCCCGGTCGATCATCGCCACCTGCATGGCCTGCTCCTCGGCGGCCGACACCAGACCGAGCGCCGCCAGGTACTGACCGAGCACGAGCCCGGTGGGCGCGGGGTCGTCGGCGAGCGCGTCGAGTGCGGCATCCGGCTCCGCCTCGCCGACCTCCTGCAGCACCGCGCCGAACGCGGGAGGCGGAACGGGCACGCACACGGCGTCGGTCGAGGCGAACACGAGCGGCTCCACGCCGGGCACGACGTCGGGATGCACGACACGGCCGACGCGTTCGGTGATCCGCCGCGGCAGCCGGCTGCGGATCGGCGCATAGGTCATCAGCCCGTCGCCGATCACGCCCAGCTGCGCGTCGTGGAAGAGGGCCATCAGCGTGCGCGCCGGGGCGACCTGCGGCGACTGCACGAACAGCTCCAGCTCCGCACCGCCCATTCCCCACGCCCGCCGGAACAGCCGCTCCAGCATCGGCAGGTCCTGCTCGTCCGGCTTCCAGGCCGTCGGATGCTGCGGGTCGATCAGGGCGTTCAGAGGCTCCACGCGGTCGAACCGGGCGCGCAGCGCGGCGAAGCGCGGCGAGGTGGCGAGGTCGATGGCCGTCTCGGGCACGGATGCCGTGTTCATCGGCACGAGGATGCGCTGCTCCGCCTCCCCGAGCAGCCCGGCGTCGAGCGCGGCCGCCGCGGCCATCAGGCCGTAGCCGCTGTGCAGCGCGAACAGCTGGATCATGCGTGATCCGCCTCCCTCAGCACGCGCGCGAGGACCCGCCGGCGCGGCCCGCCGATGCGGTCGATCGCCGCCTCGGCCTGGTCCCGGGGAAGCCGGGCCAGGAGGTCCCGGATGCCGGTGCGCAGCCGCCTGCGCAGGGTGGGCTGCATGCGGCGAGCGCGCACCAGGTGGTGGGAGCTCAGCGCCAGCACCGAGAAGACGGCCTTGGGCAGCATCCGCTCCGCCTCGCGGTCGGCCTCCACGAGATCGAGGACCTCGCCGAGTGCGCGGGTGAAGTGCAGCTGCCGATGGTCGAGGGTCTTCGACAGCGAGTCGGAGAGCCCGCGCCGGTACAGCAGGTGAGGTGCGTCGACCACGGCGAACGACTCCGCCTCCAGGTGCAGCCGCCAGATCCACGGCCGGTCCTCGGCGGTGAACAGGCCGTCGCCGAAGCCGGCCAGTCCGCGGTCGAGCACGCGGCGGTGCAGCATCCCCGCCCACGCGTACGGGTAGTCGACCATGCTGCGGTCGTCGACGGGCAGGATCGCGGCGCGGGGGTCGGCGACCACCCCGCGATGCGTGAACGGCGCGCGCACGAGCGTGCGCTCGGAGCGCTTGACCGCGACGTGATCCGTGCGCACGAAGTCGCAGTCCAGGTCGTGCAGCGCGGTGGCGAGCATGGGCAGGCGACCCGGCTGCATCCAGTCGTCGCCGTCGAGAAAGGTGAACGCCTCGCCCTCGACGTGCGCGAGTCCCTGGTTTCGGGCGGTGGCGAGCCCCCGCGGCACCGGGTTGACGACGACCTCCGCGTGCGGGAACCGCGCGGCGTACTGCCGCATGACCTCGCCGGTGTGATCCGAGGACCCGTCGTCGATCGCGACGAGCTTCAGCTGCGCCGGGTCGTCGAACTGCCGGGTGAGCGTCTCGAGCGCGGTGCCGATGTACTCGCCGGCGTCCTTGGCCGGCACGATCACGGTCACGGTCGGGGATGCCACCGGGTCATGGTGCAGGGCCGCGCTTACACGCTGCCGACGCGCGGGTGAACGGCGGGTGACGCGGTCAGCGCTTCGCGAGGGCGCTGGAGAGGCGGTGCTCTCAATCCACGGCTCCGCGCGGAACGATCCATTCGTGACGAAACTCCGGCGCGATGTCCGCGACGTGCTCGAAGTCCGCGTCATAGTGAACGACGGAAACGCGCTGCGTCGGCGTCGTGTGCCTGATCGCCGTGGCGGCGATCTGCAGATCGCTCACTCCGACGGAGCGCCCCTTTCCCGCGACGAACAGGCGCCTCTGCAGATCGAGCGCGAGCCGTGCGACCTCGGCATCCGATTGGAGGAACAACTTCGCCCGTGCGTTCGCGGTGCGGATGCGGTCGTAGTCGTCGGCCGAGCGCGCGGAGTACGCCTCTTCGAGAAGCTGGGGCAGGCAGCCGGCCAGTTCCCCTCGATCCAGCAGATCCACGAGCGCAGCCGCGACCTCATCCGACCGGTGCAGGCGCTGCAGCACTGAGTTGTCGACAAGGAACAGCAGCTTCACCGCTGCGCGTCCTCGATCACCTTCACGTCGTCGAGCTCGGCGTCGACTCCCCCGCGCAGCAGGTCGACGTATCCCAGGGCCTCGTACCGGCGCACGACCTGACCGAGCGCGTCGTTGACCACCGCCTTCTTGGTCGGCGCGCCGGTGAGCCTCATGGCTTGCTCCAGCAGCGCATCGTCGATGTCGATGAGCGTCTTCGTCATGGCACCACCTCCTCGAATATATCTTACCTGATCTTCGAGTATATCTGCTCTCTGGGAACGCCAGTCGGGCGAAGCCACGATCAGACCCGCCAGGTACCGTTGTGCCATGGAGTGGATCGCTGACCCCTCCCCAGGGGCATGGCTGCGCGAGCGGCTCGACCAGGGGTGCGCCACGATGCACTGCGTGGTGCCGCGCGGGTTCCCGGCGTACGCGCGCGTCTTCCATCCGGCCTACGTGCGGTCGCTGCCGGGTCGCGCGGTGCCGACGCCGCAGGAGTACGCGCGGATGCCGGATGCCGAGAGCGCCGCTCTGCACGGCGACTACGTCGACGAGACCGCGACCTGGGCGGAGACCGCGGAGGCGTTCGGCACGCAGCTGCATCCGCTCGTCCAGTGGCAGCGGCTGGTGCGCACCCCCGCCGACGGCGACTGGCGCACGAGGATCGCACCGGACGGGCGCGAGTTCACCTCGCCCGAGGAGGGGTCGATGCCGCCCGAGCTGCTGGCGGCGATCGCCCGTCACCTGGTCGCGCACACCTCGACTCCGGATGCCGGGTTCGCCGCGCTCTGGGAGGGCCGCGGCGGCCTGCTGGGGCACTTCGGACAGACTCCCTCGCGGACGTTCCTGATGTTCGGCGACGAGCCGGACCACGAGCAGATGCTGGAGCGCAGCATCCACAACCCGTTCGAGGACGCGTTCCGCAAGCCCAGCTGGCAGCCCGGCATCCTGTCGGAGGAGATCTCGAAGGGCGCGCGTCTGGAGCTGCCCGGCCGCGACCACGTGCTGTTCTCCGCACCGCCGCGGGCGTTCGCCGATCCCGACTGGGTGCTCGACGCCCCCTGGCGGGACGTGGAGGCCGAGGAGCACGGCTTCTCGCCGTCGGCGCAGCATCCGAGCCTGATCTGGCCGGAGGACCGGGCGTGGGTGCTGGTCAGCGAGATCGACTACGACTCCACCATCGTCGCGGGCTCGGCGGACCTCATCCGCGTGATCTGCGACGATCCCGCCGTCGAAGCGCTGCCCGTCACGGAGAACGCCGATCTGACCTGGGATGCCGACGAGGTGAACCGATGACCAACCCGCCGACGCAGATGTACCCGTTCGACACGCGGCCGCTGACCGATCCGGTCGACCCGCGCGCGGTCAGCGACTTCTGGCGCTCGATCCGCTCCCGCTACTCCACCTCCACGAGCACGATCGTGGCCTGGGTGATCATCGGCGTCGTCGCCGTCATGATCCTCGTGCCGATGTTCGGGATCACCGTGATCGGGATCACCGTGATCGGCATCATCGCCAGCGGTTCCGGCATCGGGCCGGTGGGGGGCGTGTTCAGCATCCCGCTCCTCATCATGCTCGTCGCCCTGGGCGCGGGCGTGCCGATCGGCATCGTGACCATGCGCCGCAAGCGCGCTGAGGCGTACCGCATCGCGCAGTTCGCGGCCGCGAACGGCATGGCCTACGAGCACCAGGTGAACCAGCCTGCGCTGCCGGGGATGATCTTCGGCAACGGGTCCAGCCGCGTGGCGTCCTCGCTGGTGCGCGGCTACTCGCCGCGGTTCGTGGAGTTCGGCAACTACCGGTACACGACCGGCTCGGGCAAGAACCAGACCACCCACCACTGGGGCTACGTCGCCGTCAAGCTCGACGTGCCGCTGCCGAACATCGTGCTCGACGCGCTCGGCAACAACGCCCTCGGCAGCAACCTGCCCGCGACGTTCTCGCGCGATCAGCGCCTCTCGCTCGAGGGCGACTTCGACCGGTACTTCTCGCTGTACTGCCCCCGCGGCTACGAGGCGGATGCCCTGTACCTGTTCACGCCCGACATCATGGCGCGCTTCATCGACCACGCCGCGCAGCTCGACGTCGAGATCGTCGACGACTGGATGTTCCTCTACATGCAGCGGCCGGCGTCGACGACGGACGCCGCCACCTGGGCGTGGCTGTTCGGCACCGTCGGCGCCCTGATGACGAAGTTCGACCAGTGGGCGCGCTGGCGTGATGACCGGCTGCGCGAGGCGCAGTCATCCGCGATGTCGCTGCCCGCCGCTGCCCCGCTGCAGCCCGGGATGCCGGCGCCGTCCGCTCCGGCGGGATTCGTCGCGATCCCCGCGCCCGCCGGACCGCTGCCGTTCGCTCCGCCCGCCGGGATGCTGGCACCGCCGCCCGGCGTCGCCGTGCAGGGGCGCAGGCTGAAGCGGGGCGTCTCGTGGGTGACGATCGTGGCGATCCTGCTCATGCTGGGCTTCTTCTTCGTGCCGCAGTTCCTGGGCGTGCTGGGCTTCGCCCTGTTCCACTGATCCCGGAGGCTCAGGACTGCGCGGGCGCGAGCCCGAAGTACTCCAGCTCCGCGTCGTTCAGCATCCGCGACCGGGTGAGGAACCGCATCCCGGTCGGACCCTCCACGCTGAACCCGGCACCGCGGCCGGGGACCGCGTCCACCGTCAGGTGCGTGTACTTCCAGTACTCGAACTGCGACTCCGACATGTACATTTCGACCGGCGCGTCCAGCCCCACGTCGAGATCGCCGAGCTTCACGTCGCTCGGCCCCGTGATGAACATGCCCACCGGGTAGCACATGGGCGACGACCCGTCGCAGCATCCGCCCGACTGGTGGAACATCAGCGGGCCGTGCTGCGCCGTGAGATCGCGGATGAGGGATGCCGCGGCATCCGTGACATCCACCCGCTCATACCTGCCGATGCTGACCATGTGCCCTCTTCCCTCCTGCGTGAATGGAATCCGGGCGGGGCCTCTCGGCCCCGCCCGGACGGTGGATCAGAAGAAGCCCATCGGGCCCTCCGCGTACGAGACCAGGAGGTTCTTGGTCTGCTGGTAGTGGTCGAGCATCATCTTGTGGTTCTCGCGGCCGACGCCGGACTGCTTGTACCCGCCGAACGCGGCGTGCGCCGGGTACTGGTGGTACGTGTTCGTCCAGACGCGGCCCGCCTCGATCGCCCGGCCGGCACGGTAGGCGGTGTCGCCGCTGCGGCTCCAGACACCCGCACCCAGGCCGTACAGCGTGTCGTTCGCGATCGAGATCGCGTCGTCGAAGTCGCTGAAGCTCGTCACCGACAGCACCGGGCCGAAGATCTCCTCCTGGAAGATGCGCATGTCGTTGGTGCCCTCGAACACGGTCGGCGCGACGTAGTAGCCCTCGCTGAGGTCGCCGCCCAGGTCGACCCGCTCACCGCCGGTGAGCAGCTTCGCGCCGCCCTGCTTGCCGATGTCGATGTAGCTGAGGATCTTCTCGAGCTGGTCGTTCGACGCCTGCGCGCCGATCATGGTCGCCGGGTCCAGCGGGTTGCCCTGGATGACCTTGCCGACCCGCGCGAGCCCGTCGGAGAGGAAGCCGTCGTAGATCGACCGCTGGATGAGCGCCCGCGACGGGCAGGTGCACACCTCGCCCTGGTTCAGCGCGAACATCGTGAAGCCCTCGAGCGCCTTGTCGTAGAACGGGTCGTCCTCGCGGGCGACGTCCTCGAAGAACACGTTGGGGCTCTTGCCCCCGAGCTCCAGCGTGACCGGGATCAGGTTCTGCGAGGCGTACTGCATGATCAGCCGGCCCGTGGTGGTCTCACCCGTGAAGGCGACCTTGCGGATCCGCTTGTGCTGCGCGAGCGGGGCACCCGCCTCGATGCCGAAGCCGTTGACGATGTTCACGACGCCGGCAGGCAGCAGGTCGCCGATGATCTCGAACAGGAACAGGATGGATGCCGGGGTCTGCTCGGCCGGCTTCATCACCACGCAGTTGCCCGCGGCGAGCGCGGGTGCCAGCTTCCACGTGGCCATCAGGATCGGGAAGTTCCACGGGATGATCTGGCCGACCACGCCCAGCGGCTCGTGGAAGTGGTACGCGACCGTGTTCTCGTCGAGCTGGCTGATGCCGCCCTCCTGGCCGCGCAGGACACCTGCGAAGTACCGGAAGTGGTCGATCGCCAGCGGGATGTCGGCGGCCAGCGTCTCGCGGACCGGCTTGCCGTTCTCCCACGTCTCGGCGACAGCGATCTCCTCGAGGTGCTGCTCCATGCGGTCGGCGATGCGGTTCAGGATCACGGAGCGCTCGGCGGGCGACGTGCGCTTCCACGACTCGAACGCCTTCCAGGCGACCTCGACCGCGCGATCGATGTCCTCTGCCGTACCGCGGGCGATCTCGGTGAACGGCTTGCCGTTGACGGGGCTGATGTTCTCGAAGTACTGCCCCTTCACGGGATCGACGAACTCGCCGCCGATGTAGTGCCCGTAGCGCGGGCGGTAGTTCGCGATGGCCCCCGGGCGCCCGGGGGCGGCATAGGCGGTCGACACGCTCTCCTCGACGATGGTCATGGCGTCTCCTTCGACATCCGGCGGCTCCTATGCCGCACGATCTGATGCGTCGAAAGTAGGTCGCCCGAGGTTGCAGTCCCGTGCGTCACGTTGCATCCGGTTGCGACTAGCGGGATGCCTCGAGCTTCTCGATCCGGCTGACCAGCCCCGCTCGCCGCGGCGAGCGCGCCGGCAGCATCTCCAGGCACAGGCGCAGCACCTCGGCGTCGTCGGCTCCCTCGGGGATGTCGGCATAGCTCAGCAGCACGTCCACGCTCGCCTCGGTGAGCATCGTCTCGCGCAGGGTGCCGCGCAGTCCCTCCCGCACCTCGACGACACCCGGGGCGTCGGAGTCGGGCAGCACCGGGCCGCGGTAGGCGGAGAGCGCCACCCGGTGAGCACCGCGGTCCAGCAGGGAGAGCACGTTCTGCGCGTCGGTCTCCAACGCGATCGGCAGCCGGTAGGGCCGGGACTGCGGCACGAGCTCGGGGGAGATCCGCTCCAGCACCTTGCGCAGGCGCACCATCTCCGGCCGCAGCGTGTCCGGGGACGCGCCGTCTCCGTAGACCAGCTCGGCCAGCCGGTCCGCCGACAGGCCCTGCCGGTGCACTGCCAGCATGAGCAGGATCTCGGCATGCCGAGCGCTGAGCTCGATGACGCGCTCCCCCGCCGCGCCGTCGGCCGCTCCGACGACCTCGAGACGGGCTCGGTCGCGACCGAGCACCTGCAGCTGGGCTCTCTGCACGCCCGCACGCAGGGGACGGCGGGGAGCGGATGCTGCGGAGGGCGTCTCGGCGCGGGCGCGGAGCCGCGCGATCATCAGCTCCGCCTCCACGGCGCGTGCGGTGGCGTCCACCAGCATCCGCGCCTGCGGCGTCGCGGCCTCGCTCCCGCCGGTCACGTCCAGTACGCCCAGGATGCGGCGCGTCTCGGGGTCGAAGACGGGTGCGGCCGTGCACGACCACGGCTGCACGAGCCGGTTGTAGTGCTCGGCGTGGTGGATCTGCACCGACTCGCCCAGCGCCAGTGCGGTGCCGGGTGCGGCGGTGCCGACGACGCTCTCCGACCAGTTCGCACCCTCCACGAAGCCCATCTCGCCCGACAGCATCCGCTGCTGCAGGTCGCCCTCCACCCACAGCAGCCGCCCCGCGTGGTCGCCGACCGCGACGATCACGCCGGAGTCCTCCGGGGCGCCGGGCAGCAGCAGCGTGCGGATCAGGTCCATCGCCCCGGCCAGCGGGTGGGCGGTGCGGTAGGTCTCCAGCGCCTCCTGCGTGAAGTCCAGCCGCGGCAGCCCTTCGGCGCCGACCCGGTCCCGCCAGGCGCGCTGCCACGACGCCCGCACCATCGGACGCACCTGCTGCAGGCGCCGATCGTCGAGATTGCCGGCGACCAGCTCCTCGTGCGCGCGCTCGATGAGCAGCCGCGACGCCTCCGGCGAGGGGTCGCGCGACGATGACCATCCAGACGGCACGGAGCCTCCGATCGGCGCTGACGGGGTGTGCCCAGTGTAGGTCGGATGCCGGGCCGCGGGGAACGGGTTGCGCGCGGCCCGGCTTGATCGGAGCGGATGCCTGCGGCGTGACCCGCTAGTTGTACTTCCCCGTGAGGTTG
>NZ_MKRT01000029.1:75537-93295 GCF_001897945.1 Microbacterium sp. 69-10 | reverse complement strand
ACCGCTTCGGTTCGACGTTCAAACAAGGCGCACCTTCTTATGCGTTGACATATATGGCACGCCCGAGTCGGGACTGTCAGCGAAACGGTGGGTCTGGCTCATAGCCCTTCCTTTCGGTCAGGCCAGTCCCAGATCCACCGTTTCGCTGACAGTCCCGCGGCCCCGGGTGGCTGAACCTTTTCGTGTTCCGGTTCTGCTGGAACGCTCTCAAGTTCCTCATCATGGGCCCGATCAGCCTCGTCCTCCTTATCCGCGCTCGCCTGGAGGAGTGGGCGGCCCAGCACCGCGACCGCCGTCGTCGAGCACCATGTATTTCGCGACGATGAACTGGCCGGTCGGGTGGGCGTCGGTGAGCCGGAGGCGGGCCGAGTCGAAGCCTCCGGGGAGCAGCGGTGCACCGGAACCTAGGGTGACCGGTGCGATGGAGAGATGGATCTCGTTGAGGCGGCCGATCTTCGCGAACTCTGCGGCGAGCGCGCCGCCGCCGATGATCCAGATGTCGCCGTCGCCGGCTGCCGTGAGGATGCGGTCGAGGTGGTCCGCCGGCGGGCCGTTGACGAAGGTGATGTCCGCGCCGGGAACGACGGGCAGGTCCGTCCGGGTGGTGAAGACGAACGTCGTGCGGTCGCCGTAGAACTCCTGCCATTTCTCGGGGTGCGCGAGGAGGTCTTCGTGTTCGATCAGCCAGCGGTAGGTGGTGGAGCCTTCCACCTGCACGGTCACGCCGGACACGAAGTCCTGGCCTTCGGCGATGGCATCCTGGCCGCCGTCGACCGCGAAGAGCCAGTCGAGGGAGTTGTCCGCGTCGGCGAGGTAGCCATCCAGAGAGGTCGAGGTGTAGTAGACGATCCGTGTCACTCGTCCGCCTTTCGGGGGTGCGGGTGCTCGTCACCCTGAGGAGATCCGAACAGTTGCTGGGCGCCGGCTCGGGTGAGCGCGAGCGGATCGGCGTCCACGAGAGCTCCGGCAAGGACGAGAGATGCGAGGCCATGGACGAGAGCCCACGCGGCGTGGCGGGCCTGTTCCACGGGTATCCCGACGCGTCCTTCGGGCAGACTCGCCGTTCCGGACGCCAGAGCTGCCGCCGCATGATCACGCTGCTCGCGGAGGCCCGGGGTGTCCTCCAGCAGCTCCGGCCGAAACATGACCGCGTAGTGCCCCGGCTTGCTCAGCGCGAATCGCACGTACTCCACCGCCGTCTCGACGAAGTCGCCACGGGCGACGGACGGCGCCAGAGCATCGGCCAGCGCCTCGAAGCCCTCCGTCGCCAACGCCGTGAACAGTCCCCGCCGCGAGCCGAAGTGATGTGCCGGAGCACCGTGAGTCACGCCGGCGCGGCGCGCAAGCTCCCGCAGGGACAGCGTTTCCGGTCCGCTCCGGGCGATCTCCTCCGCGGCGCTCGCCAGCACCTGCTGCCGGAGCCGACCGTGATGATACGTGTCCACCATGAGCGGCATCCTAACCACGGATCTAGACATTGACAACATTGCGTGTCGGGCGCCATGATCTATACGACGACTAGATGAAAGGCGCATGATGGTTCCACTGATCATCCTGATCGTGATCACCCTGGCGGCACGGGGAGTCGGCGCGCTCGGGCTCGGCTACCTGGACTCCTGGTCAGCCGCCCTCGCGATAGGACTCGCGGCGATGTTCACGGTGACCGCGATCTCTCATTGGGTGCAGCCGCGGCGCGACGGGCTGATCGCGATCGTGCCCGCCTGGGTTCCGCACCCGAAGGCCGTCGTCACCGTCACGGGCGCGCTGGAGATGCTGGGAGCGTTTGGCCTGCTCCTGCCGCCGACGCGTGTCGCCGCGGCCATCTGCCTCGCTGCGCTCCTCGTCGCGATGTTCCCCGCGAACGTGCGTGCCGCGCACGGCGTCGATCACCCTGCGGCGCCGACGACGCCGCTTCCTTTGCGCACCGTGCTGCAGGTGATCTTCCTCGCCGCCGCCGTGTTCGTCGCGGTCACCGGCATGGGCTCCCCGCGATGACGACCACCGTGCTGCGCCCGATGACGGAGGCGGACGTCCCGATCGTCAGCGCCATCTGGGCGGCCGCCTGGCGCGACGGTCACGCCGGTCACGTCGACGCCGCACTCGAGGAGATCCGCACCCCTGAGTCGTTCGTCCCGCGTGCCGCGCGGCGGGTGCCCCGCACCGTCGTCGCCGAACAAGGAGACCACGTGGTCGGATTCGCCACGGTCGCAGGCAATGAGGTCGAGGAGCTGTTCGTCGACGGGCGGGCGCGTGGCACGGGCATCGCGATCGCATTGCTGCGGGATGCGGAGGAGCGAATCGCGTCGGGCGGGTGGTCGGACGGGTGGCTGGCAGTCGTCTCTGGCAACGCCCGCGCCCGCCGCTTCTACGAGCGTGAGGGATGGCGGGATGCCGGTCCCCTGATCTATGCGGCCGAAGGATCGGATGGCCCCGTCCTCGTGCCGAGCCGACGATACGAGAGACGCCTGATGGCCGGGCGCGGGTAGCGGCCACTCATGTACTCGCCTACGTCGACCACCCCGGAACCTCTAACGGCCCGGTCGAAGCGATCCACGGCCGACTCGAACGCCTCCGCGGCAGCGCCCTCGGCTCCCGCAGCCTGACCAACGACATCGCCAGATCACTACTCTCAGCCGGCGGGCTCATACCGCGAGCACACCCTCGATTGTGAAGAGCCGAGATAGCGCGGCGGAGGCCGACAAGGAGATGTTCGACCGGTCGATCAGTCACGCTTATGACGATCGGGATAGGCTCAGACGATCGGTACAGAGGGGGAAGCTGTGGAACTTCGAGACATCGAGATATTCCTGACTCTGGCCGACGAGTTGCACTTCGGCCGCACTGCGGAGCGGCTGCGCGTCTCGCAGGCGCGGGTCAGTCAGGTGATCGCGCAGTTCGAGATGCAGATCGGCGGAAGTCTGTTCGATCGTTCGAACCGCAGAGATGTTCGACTCACGCCCGTCGGCGCCCGGTTGCGTGACGACCTGATCCCTGTTCATGACACGCTGCAGGGCAGTCTGGAACGGGCGAAGCTGTCGGCTCGCGGCTTCGACGCCCGACTGCGGGTCGGATTGATGCCCTACAACGTCCCCGCGCTGCACGGCTACTGGGACGAGTTCGCCCGGCGGCACCCGCGATATGACCTGCAGGTGCGTCATGCGTCGTTCAACGACCCGTTCGGCAGCCTGCGCAGAGGCGAGATCGACGTGCTGGTCACCTGGCTCCCGGTGGAAGAGGTGGACCTCACCGTCGGTCCCACGCTGTTCACCGACTCTCGGCTTCTCGCGGTGTCCATCGACCATGAGCTCGCCGGCAGGTCGTCGGTTCCCCTCGAGGCCCTGGCAGATTTCGCCCACATCAAGGTACCGGGCATGCCGGAGGCGTGGGAGAACGGCTACCTGCCGTTCCGCACGCCGAGCGGAAGGGCGATAGAACGCGTGGAGTCCGTCACCAACGCTGACGAACTGCTGCAGCTGGTCAGCACGGGCGAGATCATCCACCCGTTCCCGGCTCACGTGGCCCACTACTGGTCGCTGCCACAGATCCGGTGGCTGCCGATCCCGGATCTGCCACGGCTCAGCTACGCGCTCGTGTGGCGCACGGACGCCGAGAGTGGACCGATCCGCGCCTTCGCCCGAACCGTCGCAGACCTGGGCCCGGTAGCCGAGGTGCGAGAGCGCTGATGACTCAGCCTGCGAGATCGAGCCGGTGCAGCCATCACGCGTCGAACTCGAGCTCCAGCGACAGCTGGAGGGGGCCGATCTCCTTGGCGATCTCGACGAGTTCGCGAGTCCAGCGACCTGCCGGTCCGGCGCGATGCACCATTCCCCATCTCAACATCGGGCGCTCTTCAATCGGGAGGTAGACGGCGTTACCGCGGTCGTAGTACTTGAGTCCCTGGCCGCAGGCGAAAGCCACGGCGCCATCGTCTCCGGCGGTCACTCTGTGCTCGACGGAGAGGTTCTCGACCGACGGTGACGCGACACACGACGCCGGTGCTCCGAGCCGACCCGGGGCACCGGCGCGTCTCAGCGATACGGAAAGTACTTGACTGCCGGTTGAGTATATGCTTCTCTGGAAAGCGCAGTTTCTCGTCCCCAGGCACCGTTCCCCATCAGGAGGCATCATGTCGACATCCGAAGAGAACGCCGGGCCCTCTCCGTCGGCCGCAGCCGAGGCTCTCAGTGCAGCCGATGCGGCGACCCGTCGCATCCGCTCACGTCGTGGGTGGTACATCGCCGGCGCGCTCGTGATGGCGGTGACGCTGAGCGCGTTCAGTATCGCCCTGGCATCGTGGCCGGATCGCCTCGCCGACATGATCGTCCCTGGCGTGCTGGTCGTCGGTGCGATCCTCGCCCTCCTGATGTGGGGCGGTCGGACCATCCCGACGGCGGCGATCGCGGCGTCGAATCGCGTAGTGCTCATCAGTGCCGTACTCATGGTCGTGACTCTGCTGCTGAATCGCCTCCTTCCCGTAGGATTCTCCGGCTGGGTCGTGCTCACCGGGCTGCTCCCGGCGCTGCCCTTCCTCTACCTCGCGTGGCGGGTGGCCCGCGCATGACGCACCCGCGTCATCGCCTCGACGATCTGATCCACTCGCCGGTGCGCCTCTCAGTCATGTCGGCACTGCGCCACGCGGATGCCGTTCACTTCGGGCTTCTGCGCGACACCGTGGAGGTCAGCGACTCCCTGCTGTCCAAACACCTCGCCGCGCTGGAGGCGGCCGGATACCTGGAGGTGACGAAGGGGTACGCCGGACGCCGCCCCCGCACCTGGTACTCCCTCACCGCGCAGGGGCGAGCGGCCTTCGACGCCTACATCGCCGCGCTGCGCGAGATCGTGGACGCAGCCGCGCCTCCGGCGGGTTCCGGCGAATAGTCACTGGTCGACGACGATGCGCGCGACCCCGGCAGCGACCAGGTGCGCAGCAGCCGCGACGATCAGAGGTGCGGCCAGTCCGTCGTGCGACAGCGGGACCACGGCCAGTGCACCGAGCCCGGATGCTGTGATATTCGCGCCGGCCCCGCTGGTGAAGATCTGCCTGCGCAGGCGATCGTCGATCGGTTCCCACTGCTTGCCGACGCAGAGGAGCAGGGCACTTCAGGTGTGCACGCAGAACTCGGCTTCGCGGTCGACGCGGTGCTGCGCGGCATCCGTTGAACCGACGCGCGAGGCCCCTGGGCTCGACTCCAGATCCGCGTGGCCCGCTGTCGCGTCGTGTCGCACATTTCGTCGCCCACCGAAATGTTCCGCGTCTAGCCTGGCCGTATGACAGTTCACCAGTACAGCACGACTCTCTCATGGGAGGGCAGCACGGGCGCGGGATACCGCGCGTACCGCCGAGAGCATGACGTGAGGGTCTCTGAGGAGATCATCACGCTCAGCGCCGACTCCGCGTTCCGTGGCGAGGCATCGCTGCCCAACCCCGAGCAGCTGCTGCTGGCCGCGGCGAGCTCGTGTCTGCTGCTCTCGTTCCTCGCGGTCGCCGCGCAGGCGGGCGTCGACGTGGTTCGCTACGATGACGATGCCGCGGCGTTCATGCCGATGGACGAGCAGCCCGCGCGCATCACGCGCGTCGCGCTGGCGCCGAAGATCACCGTACGCGGCGCCGAGGCAGCGCGCGTGGTCGAGCTTCTCCAGGAAGCGCATGCCGGATGCTACATCGCCAACTCCCTGACAGCGGAGGCGACCATCGCGCCGACCGTGGAGGTGCTGCCGTGAATGACCTCAGCATTCCCGTCGACGACGTTGCCGGCGACGTCAGCCGGATCGGCGCCGTCCTTGGAATCGCCGGCGTGGGCCTCGAAGGCGGGGGAGTGTGGGCGGGTCAGGCACACTATCTCGTCGCCGATGGCGACGCCGCGGTCGTCGCGCTGGAGGCCGCAGGAATCAGTGCGACTTCGGCACCCGCGCTCGTGGTGCCACTGCGCGCGGACGTGCCGGGAGAGATGGGGCGCATGATGTCGGCGCTGCACGACGCGGGTATCCGTGTCGAGGCGCAGTACAGCGATCACGACAACCGCAAGGTCTTCGTGGTCGACGACGTCGAACGTGCGCGGACGCTGCTGGGATGACCGGCCCGTCGCTCGAGCAGCTGGCGCAGGCGCTCGCAGAGCCCCGCCGGTTGCAGATCCTGCAGGAGCTGCTCGGCGGCATCCCGCTCCCCGTCGGAGCTCTCGCCGCTCGCCTCGGCATCGCTCCGTCGACGACGACCGTCCATGTGGCCAGGCTGGTCGGAGCGGGGCTGCTCGACATCGAGCAGCAGGGACGCACCCGACTGGTCCGCATCGCCGACCCGGCCGTCGCCGAGGCTGTCGAGGCCGTTCTGCGCCTGACCGGCGAACCGCAGGTGTCATCGTGGGCTGCGAGCGATCGGCGCGCGGCGATGCGCCGCGCCCGTTCCTGCTACGACCATCTGGCCGGCGACCTGGGCATCGCCGTCGCCGATCGGCTGGTCGAGCAGGGGCTGCTCGATGAGGATCTCAGCTCTGCACACGTCGACGTCGACGACATCGGGTCGGCCCTCGGTCTGGTCCTCCCAGTGGTGGAGTCGCCGCGTCCGCTCGTGCGCGGGTGCCTTGACTGGACGGCCCGGCGACCGCACGTGGCGGGTCGCCTGGGTGCGGCGCTGCTCGAGGCGATGCTGGCGGCAGGGTGGGTGACGCGCCGATCCGAGGACCGGGCGCTGCGGATCACCCCCGTCGGGGCAGAGCACCTGGAGAAGCTTCAGCTCTGATCACCTGCTGACGGTCGATGAACCGGTTCCCGCGAGATCGTGAATCCGGAGGACCGCAGAGGGCGATCCACCGATCCTTCGACCCTGAGTCCGGTGCCGGGCGAACTGCAGTGAGACCGTCCGGTGCCCGGACGAGCGCGACCCAGTCCCCGACCGGAACGTCGGCGTCGGCGTACCGCTCCAGTACCAGGGCGCCGTCGAGTACGCGCAGCCGCCGTGCTCCTCGAGCGGGGGCGGCGGTCGTCGTGCTGAATGCCACCCGCGCGAGTCCCGGGCCGTCGTAGTCGGGGAGGACTTCGCTGGAAGAGAACCCGAGACTCTTATGGAATGCCTGCGACCCGGTGTTCTCCGGGCTGGTCACGCTGTGCACATTCTGTCGCCCCTTCTCCGCGGCGACATCGAAGAACGCCCGGTAGAGTGCACGCCCCACACCCTGTCCCCGCCTGCCGGGGTCGACGCCGATGAATTCGCCCACCACTTGTCGAGAACCATCAGTACCCGCGGATGATCCTCAGGCACAGGATGGCGAGCCACGAGGCCCTCAGGCAGATCCGCGATGTCTCGAAGTTCCACTGCGTCCCCTCTGCGCCGGTGGCCGGAGTCTATCCCACCTCGACATAAGCCTGACTGATCGATCCGTTGGAACATCTCCCGTTGATGACCTTTCGCACCTCTCGCATTCTGGAGTCGATCACCGCACACGGTCGATCACCTCACGCCAACAGGGAGTACAGCATGAAAGCACACGTCAGTTCGATTCTTCTCGGCGTCCAGGACATGGACCGCGCGAAGGAGTTCTACACCGAGGGACTCGGCTGGAAGGTCCAGAGCGACTTCGGCATCTCGGTATTCTTCGAATCCGACGGCGCCTCGCCGGTCGGCTTCTACGAACGTCACGGGCTCGCCGCACAGGTGGGCACGAGCCCGGAGGGCAGTGGATTCAGCGGCGTCGTGCTGACGTACGTTGTCCGTTCTGAGGCGCGCGTTGACGAGGTCGTCGCGGAGGCGCAGGCCGCGGGGGCCACCATTCTCCATCCCGCCGGCCCGCTGCCGTGGGGCGGGTACGGTGGCACGTTCGCCGACCCGGACGGGTACATCTGGAGCGTCGGCTACAGCGAGCACGCCCCCGATCAGCCATACGCGGAGTAGCACCATGCCGGTGTCCGGGGTCGGGCGGTGGTGCCGTCCCGGACACCGCACACAGGTAGAGGAGAGAACATGAAGTTCCTGGCCGTTGTCGAGCCGCCCGAGCCGATGAGGGGGCTGGAGGTGCCGCCCCACGTCGTCGAAGCGCTCGGTGGGGGCGCTCGCCCTGCCGTGAGCATCACGGTCAACGGTCACTCATGGCGGAGCCGGGTCGCGATCATGCGAGGCCGCCACCTGATCGGGCTCAGTAACGCCAATCGACGCGCGGCACAGGCGGAGATCGGTGACGAGGTTGAGGTCGAGCTGACGCTCGACAGCGAACCGCGCATCGTCGTCGAACCCGACGACCTCGCTACTGCGCTGGATATGGACCCGGCTGCCCGTGCTGCCTACGACGCCCTCACCCCCCCAGTCGCAAGCGCGAACTCGTGCGCTCGGTCGAGAGAGCGAAGAGACCTGAGACACGGCAGAGGCGCATCGAACAGGCGATCACCGCGCTGCGGGGCTGATGCCACTTCTACCGAGGTCGATACCGTGCCCGGGCGAGATGCGGCCCTTCGCCCGGGCACGGCGCGATCATGCTCAGATCAGTTCCATCACGGGCCCTTCGTGAACGGCCCGGCAGATCGCGTTGCGGATGCCGTTGGCCTGCTGCGTGGTGAGGGTGCGATCGATCGGTCGCAGATCACATGCAGAACGGTCTGAGGTCGACTCGCGATGTTGCGACCGCCGCCTCCGTTATGGTGGGGAGCATGGAGCCGAATGGCACAGCAGCCCGGTCGGCGCACCTGGCAAGTCCGGCAAGAACGTCGTGAATCGCCGTCCACGGGTGGGGGAGATCGCCGACACGCTGCGCGAGCGGATCATCTCGGGGGACCCGCAGCCGGGGGAGCGGCTGGTGGAGCAGACCCTTGCGAACGATCTGCGGGTGTCGCGGATGCCGATCCGCGAGGCGCTCAACCTCCTCCGCGGTCAGGGCTTCGTCTCGGCCATACCGAACCGCGGAATGGTCGTGCGGCCGCTCTCCGATCAGGGCATCGAGAACCTGTTCGAGGTCCGCGAGGTGCACGACCAGTTGACGGCGCGGCGAGCGGCCGAGCGCGCGACGGACTGGGAGAGCGAGCAGCTGCGCCTGGCGCTCGAGGGCGGCACCACGTCCCTCGGTGCGGATGTGACGGATTCCCATGGCCGGATCAACCGGCACGGATCTGCACGGCAGCGGTCAGCGCCTGCGGCTCGAGGAGATCAGGATCCGGGCGCGCGTGCAGACGCCGGAGGCGATCCTGCGATCGCTCACGATCTCCGGGGCCGACATCGTGCGACGCGCGGATCGGATCGGCCGGGTCGCGCCGGGATACGACGCGGACCTGCTGCTCGTCGACGCCGATCCGCGCGTCGACCTGGACGCGATCGCGGATCCCACCAGGTCGCGCCTGGTGATCACCGCGGGGGAGATCGTCGACTGAGGCGAGAGCTCAGCCCCACAGCTCCCCACCGCGCGCCCGTGCCACGACGATCCCGCGCTGCGACGTCGGGAACCGGTCCAGCATGGCGCGCAGCTCCGCGGCGTCGACGTCGGCGCCGAACGCCTCGGCTCCCGGTTCCAGCATGATCCCGGACGCCAGGGGGCCGGCGATCACGGGATCGAACCCGACGGCATCCACGAGCTGCGAGACGAGTGCGACATCGTCCGCCGCGTCGCCGCAGATGGCGATGGCGCGCCGATCGGGGTCGCCCGCCGGTCGCGCGTCGTCCTCGAGGTCCTGATAGCCCATGTGCCCGAGCGCCTTCACCACTCGGGCGCCCGCCAGATGCGCCTGTACCAGCTCGCTGGTCGAGGTTCGCGGATCGGTCAGATCGGGGCGGATGCCGTCCGCTCCCCACCAGTAGTTCATGGCGTCGATCACGAGCATCCCGCGCAGCAGGTCGGCGGGCAGCGTGCGGTACGCGCCGAGCGGGAGCGCCAGCACCACGGCATCCGCTTCGGTCGCCATCCGCTCGACCGTCACGGCCTGCGCGCCCAGGGCGGCCATCGCACGCGCGATCGGCGCCGGATCACCGGAGCGCGCGACCAGCACGCGATACCCCGCGGATACCGCGAGCGCCGCCAGCACCGAACCCAGCCGCCCCGCGCCGATGATGCCGAGCGTGCGGATGCGATCCATCCCGCCATCGTATGTCCGGGCATGCCGGTGGAGGTCACGGAGCCCGCCCTGCGCCCGACTACTGTGGAACCGGCGCTCCCGATGCGCCGGCCGATCGACGCCGATCGACCGCATCCGACATTCGCGAAATCAGGTCATGTCCTCTCGACGCAACCGCGTGCTCTCCGCCTGGGCGGTGCACGCCTTCACCCTCACAGGGGTCATCTGGGCGACCCTCGCCCTGCTGGCCCTGTTCGACGACGACCCCAAGCTCATGTGGCTGTACCTGGGCATCGCCCTGGTCGTCGACGGAGTGGACGGCACGCTGGCCCGCAAAGCCGAGGTGCGCACCTACGCGCCGCACTTCGACGGGGTGATCCTCGACTCGATCATCGACTACCTGACCTGGACGCTGATCCCCGCGCTGTTCCTGTTCCGCACGGGCCTGCTCGGGGAGGGCGCGCTCGCCGTCATCCTGCTGCTGCTCATCACCGTGTCGTCGATGTTCTGCTACGCCAACACGAAGATGAAGACCGGGGACTACTACTTCCTCGGCTTCCCCGCGGCCTGGAACGTGGTCGCGCTCGCGATCTGGCTGCTGGACGCCGGAACCGCGGTCAACGCGATCATCGTGATCGTGCTGGCGCTGCTGACCTGGGCGCCGATCGCGTTCGTGCATCCGCTGCGGGTCGCGCGGTTCCGAACGCTGAACATCGTCGCGACCGCGGTGTGGATCCTGGCATCCGCTGCCCTTGTGATCGCCTACCCGACCGGCGAGCCCTGGATCGCCGTCGTCTGGGTGCTCTCGGGCGCCTGGGTGATCCTGACCGGCATCATCCGCACGGTCGCGGCGACCCGCGCGCTGCGGTAGCGCCGGCGCAGAGCCCGCTCCTGCAGGTACTTGACCACCTCGATCGAGATGCTCGCGATCGTCAGCGCGGCGATGACGGCCACCACGAACGGCGGATAGTCGCGTCCGTGCATCCAGAAGTAGACATACGGCGCGGCGAAGGTCGTGATGGTGGTGAGCGTCGCCAGCATCCGGATCCACCGGCGCGGGGCGAACAGCATCGCCAGCACGCCCCAGGTGTACGGCACCGCGGTGAGGATGTCGATCATCCAGAGCACGAGCAGACTGCCGTGGAACTGCGGGATGAACGCCACAGGGAGGGCGCGCAGCGCGGAGTAGATGCCGACGGCCAGGTACACCGGCACGCTCGGTTCACCCAACAGACGACGGAGCGGATGCATGCGCCGGACGGGTGCGTCCTGTGGCAGCAGGCGCATCGCCGCGCGCGGGACGTGCCTGGTCGGCATCCCGGTGAGCGCCTCGGCCGTCTCGGCAGGAGCGGATGCCAGGCAGAACCGCAGCAGCTGCACGACGTTCACGGCGTGCAGCGCGTCGTCGTCCTGCGGGGCGTCATCGACGGGGTGGACGAGCCCCGGCAGATCATCGGCGAGCAGCGCGGCGTCCAGGGGTGAAGCGACCTCGACGAACAGGATCCGGATGCCGTGCTCGAGCGCCTCGCGCAGCACGATGACGCGCTGGAGGGGATCGCGCAGCCGCGCGGTCTCGACGAAGCGGGCGTTCCGCGGGCCGAGCTCGGCGAGACGAGGGACGCCGGCGACCGCGCAGATCGCGTCGGCCCGCAGCGCCCGCGACGCGATGCGCGGGTCGGCGGCGAGTGTCTCGGGGGAGACGAGCAGCTTCTGCTGCATGCGACGCAACCAGGGGCTGCGCGCGGGCCTTCTGCTCCCCATACCCGAAGCCTAGCGGGAGCGTGCTGACCGTCCGCCGTGGGGCGTGGCGGGTCCGAGGCGCGGGCGCTAGCCGCGCCGCCGAGGTCCTCCGCTGAACGCCGCCGGGAGGCCCGCAGCGTGGCGGTCCTCCCGGCGGTGCCCCGTCTATGCGGCGATCAGCTCGTGCCGGGCCACCATCGCCCGTCGCACGTCGAAGCTGGAGTCGAAGCGTGCGGCGGGCAGGGCGTCGAGCACGGCGAGGTCCTCATCGGAGAGGCCATCCCGTGTCGCCTCGCGGACGAGGTCGTCGGTCGTGGCGGGATACTCCATCCCGGCGAGGAAACGGTCGAGACGGGAGACGGATGCGGTCATCATGTCATTCCTTTCCACGGAGGCGGGAGGGCCGGGCGCCCGAGCGCGCCCGGCCCTCGCCGTCAGGCCGCGATCTCCTCGCGGTGCTCCGACGACTCCACGGCGATCTTGCGCGGCTTCGCCCGCTCGCTCACCGGGATGACGACGGTGAGGACGCCGTTCTCGTAGGAGGCGCTGATGCGGTCGACGTCGACGCCGTCTCCCAGGGTGAACTGGCGCAGGAACATTCCCGAGCTGCGCTCACGCGTGAGCCACCGGGAGCCCTCGCCGGTGTCAGCGGTGCGCTGCGCGCGGATGGAGAGCTGGGACCCGTCGACGTCGACGTCGATCGATCCGGGGTCGACACCGGGGAGATCCGCATGCAGGACGTAGGCGTCTCCGTCGCGGAAGAGGTCCACCGGCATCAGTCGAGGCGATCGAACGGAATCCAGCACGCTCGCAGCAAAACGATCGAGCTGGCTGATCGGATCGAATGTCATTCCCATGGTGTACTCCTTTCGATCTGCCCGTGAGACGGGCTCAGGTGGAGGATGCAGGGGATCTGCATCCGAAGGTGTAGATTTGTTATAGATCAAGCCACCGAAAATCGCAACCCAATCGGAGAAGTCTCAGAGATGACAGAACCTGACAGGGCCACACCGCTCTACGGGATCGCCGTGGCCGCCCAGCTCGTGGACATGCCCGAGGCCACGCTGCGCCTCTTCGAACGACACGGCCTGCTCGATCCGCATCGCAGTGACGGCGGCACCCGGCGCTACAGCGGCAACGACATCGACCGTCTGCGCAGGGTCGGGCGACTGCGCGACGAGGGCATGAACCTCGCCGGGATCGGACGCGTGCTGGAGCTCGAGGACGAGAACGCCGGGTTGCGCGCGGAGCTGGCCGCCGAAAGGGCCGAATCCGACGAGTGATCCGCCGGGGCGTCAGGCGTTCAGGCCCAGGCGGCCTCGGTGACGCGCTGCGGGTGAGCGCCGGCGTCGTACACGCGCACCCAGTGCACCTCGACCGCGATGACCGCGAAGCCGTCGGCCAGAGCGCGCGATCCGGGAAAGCGCGCACTGTAGGCCTCGCCCAGACGTCGCCGCTCGTCGGCGACGCTCACGCGCGCTCGGCCCTCGAGCTGCACGGTCACGTCGGCGTCGGTGACCACGATCGCCACCCGCGGGCGGGCGCGGATGTTCGCCACCTTCCGGGAGCTCTCGAGGGCGTCGAGCACCAGGAGCCCGTCGTCCGTCGCGGTCAGCCCCACGAAGGCGGCCTGCGGCTCGGCATCCGACCCGACCGACGCGACCACGCCCGCTCCGCAGGTGCGGACGAACTGCGCGACGGCGGAGCGGTCAGCGGCATCGAAGCTCATGAGTCCGACGATAGGGGCAGCGCGCGCTCCCAGGAGGCGACGCCGCCGGGGACGACGCGGAACAGCGGGTGCGGCCGAGGCTGCTCCTGAGCCCACCGCTCGGCATCCGCCGGACTTCGCACCCGCAGCTTCGCTCCGAGATGCTCCCACTCCAGCTCGAGCTGCCCTTCGGTCACATCGAGGATCGCTCCAGGGCTCGACGGGGAGATGATCCGGGACCGATCGAAGCGATAGCCGCGGGCATCCGCCTCGTCGGCCACCCCGCTGAGGTAGGCGCCCACCGCAGACAGCGGATCGGGAACGGCGCGGAAGCGCTCCAGCTGCGGATGCCGCTGATATCCCCGGGTGCGCCCGGCGAGCACCGCCTGCGCCAGCAGCGCCTCGCGCCAGCAGGCCACCAGTGCGGCCCGGTCGAGCTGCGAGGGGTGCACCGACCAGAGCCTCATGCCGAGACCTCATTCCGGGCTTCGGCATCCTGCGATGCCTGGGGCTGCTCGGCATCGCGCCGGGCCAGGCGGGAGGGCCACCAGATGACGCGGCCGAGATCGTAGGAGAGCGCCGGCACCAGCAGGGAGCGCACCACGAAGGTGTCCAGCAGCACGCCGAAGGCCACGATGAACGCGATCTGCACCAGGAACAGGATCGGGATCACGGACAGCGCCGCGAAGGTCGCCGCCAGCACCAGGCCCGCCGAGGTGATCACGCCGCCGGTCACCGAGAGGCCGCGCAGAATGCCCTCGCGCGTGCCGTGGCGGCGGGACTCCTCTCGCACCCGCGTCATCAGGAAGATGTTGTAGTCGATGCCCAGTGCGACCAGGAACACGAAACCGAACAGCGGCACCGCCGGGTCGGCTCCGGGAAAGCGGAACACGCCGTTGAACACCAGCGCCGCGACGCCCATCGCCGACCCGAACGACAGCACGGTGGTCAGGATGAGCAGCACAGGGGCGAGGACCGCCCGCAGCAGCAGCATCAGGATGACCAGGATCACGCCGAGGATCACCGGGATGATCAGGTTGCGATCGTGGATCGACGCCGCGTTCGTGTCGACGGCGGTGGCGGTGACCCCACCCACCAGCGCATCCGTGCCCTTCAGGTCTGCCCGCAGCCGCTCGACGGTGCGCTCCGCGGACGCGGAATCCGCGGCATCCGTCAGCGTGCCCTGCAGCAGCACCCGGCCGTCGACGACCGTGGGCTCAGGCGCGGGGGTACCGGGAGGACCGAAGGCGGTGATACCGTCCTCGGTGATCGGGGTGCTGCCGGACGGCGAGTCCGACGCCGTCACGGAGACGCCGTCGATTCCGTCGTCCGCGAGCAGCACGTCGGCGACGTCCTGCAGTCGCGACTCCTCCGCGAGCACGTAGACCGGACTCCCGGAGCCTCCGGGGAAGTGCTCGCCGAGCACGGCCTGCCCGTCCCGCGCCTCGGACGTGCCGAGCACGAGGTCGGACTGCGGCACTCCGCCGGCATCGAGCTGCACCGCGCCCGCGGCGGCCACCGCGAGCACGAGTGCGGTGGGGATCCAGATCGCGCGGGGGTGACGGCGGATGCCCCGCGCCAGCCGCGGCCACAGGCCCCGACCCTGCAGCGGGTCGGCCTGCGTCGTGAGGCCCGGTTCGAACGCGGGCCGGCGCGGCCAGAACGCCGCCCGCCCGGCGAGACCCAGCAGTGCGGGCAGCAGCGTGAGCGCGGCGAGCATGGCGAACACGATGCCGATCGCCGCCACCGGGCCCAGGGTGCTGTTCGACTTCAGGTCGCTCAGCAGCAGGCACAGCAGACCTGCGATCACCGTGCCGCCGGAGGCGAGGATCGGCTCGAAGGCGCCCTTCCACGCTGCGCGCACGGCCGTCCAGCGGTTCTCGGTGGTGTGCAGCTCCTCGCGGAACCGGGCGACCAGCAGCAGCGAGTAGTCCGTCGCGGCGCCGATCACCAGGATGAACAGGATGCCCTGGGTCTGGCCGCTCAACAGCAGGATCCCGAGCTTCGCGGCCCACCACACGACCAGGAGCGCCACGCACAGGGCGAACATGCTGGTGCACAGCACGATCAGAGGCAGCAGGAGCGAGCGGTACACGATCACGAGGATCACGAGCACGGCCAGCAGTGCCACCAGCAGCAGGATGCCGTCGATGCCGGAGAAGCCGGCGAGGAGATCCGCGGTGAACCCGGCCGGTCCAGTGATGTGCACGGTGACGCCGTCGGGCACGCTCTTGCGCAGATCGGCCGACAGTGCGGTGGTGACCTCGCCGACCTCGGCATCCGCGTCGATCGGCACGAACGCCTGCGCGGCCAGACCGTCGTCCGAGACCAGTACGGGGGAGGAGCTGTCCTTCACACCTTCGGCGGCGGTCGCATCCTCGAGCGCGGCGGCGAGCTCGTCCTCGAGCGCGTCGTCGATCTTGGCATCGGATGAGAAGACGACCACGGCCGGGATCGAGTCGGAACCGAGGAAGTCGCCCAGCGACTTCTGCACCGCGGTGGCCGCCGCCGAATCCGGCAGATAGGCGGTGGCGTCGTTGGACGAGACCTCGTCGATCTTCCCGAACAGCGGTCCGCCGAGGCCGGCTCCCACCAGCCACAGCAGGATGAGCGCGGACGAGAAGAGGACTCGCGGCCAGGTGCGGTGCGTCTTCTCGGTGCTGTGCGACATGACGGGCCCTTCTTCGCTGGAATCAAGAAGAGGATATTGCTAGCCAAGCTAGAAAACAACTGGGCGTGAATAGAGGAAAGGCTAGAATGCGGGGCATGCGAGAGGAATCCGCCGCAGCGGGCATCCCGGCCGAAGACGGCCGGACGACGCAGACGCCCGACGGCCTTGCCGATGCCGACGTCTACGACGTCGACTACAGCGATCCGGACCAGCTGCTGGTCGATCGCGAGGGCATCCCGGCCGCCGACGTGCGGCAGATCACCGAGCTGATGTCGTCGCTGGGGGAGCTCCGCGACGCGGAGGAGCGGCTCTCCGAGGCCTCGCGCCGCTACATGCGGCTCAATGACACCGACATGCGCGCCCTGCACTACCTGATCGTGTGCGCCCACCGCGGGATCCTCGCGACGCCCGGCGGCATCGCCCACCATCTGCGCATATCGTCGGCCTCGACCACCAAGCTCCTCGACAGGCTGGAGCGCGGCGGGCACATCGTGCGTGCACCGCACCCCACCGACCGGCGGGCGCTGGCGATCTCGATCACCCCGCAGACGCATCAGGCCGCCATGGAGACGGTGGGCAGGCAGCAGGCGAAGCGCTTCTACGCGGCGGCGCGACTCACCGCAGCCGAGCGCGATGTGGTGATCCGCTTCCTGAGAGACATGGCGCGCGAGATCGCACCCGGCGACGAGGCGTGGACTCAGCGGCAGCCGGAGGACTGACCGCCGCCCCGCCCACCGAGCGCTCGCGGTGCCTAGAGTGTGGTCATGGAGAAGAATCGAGCGGAGGAGCCCGAGCGGCCGGCCGCCGTCGACGCCGAGGAGGCGCTGCGCGAAGCCGACGCTGCTGCGGGCGCCGCGAAGGCTGAGGCGAATCGCTGGGGCGGCGCAGACAAGAAGCCCACCGAGCCGAAGGACCGCTTCTGGTGAGCTGGGACGAGATCACCGAGCCCCGGCGGCGAGAGGAACTGCTCGCGGCGGCCGTCGCCCGCGCGTACGGGGCGAAGGCCGCGGCCGAACGACAGGAGACCCCGGCCCCCGAGTCGCCCTCCGGCGAGATCTGGTCGACCGATGACGGACGGTCGACCGTGTGGGCCATCCCTGGCGAAGGCGAGGTGGTGCTCGCCGATGTGCACACCGCTGAGCAGGACCCCGAGGCGGTCTGGGCGCTTCTCGAAGACCTGGCGGTCGTGGCGGGCTGGACGGGCATCTGGCATTTCAGCTCCTTCAGCGGCGACCCCTTCATGGCCGCGCTCGCCGAATCCGCGGATGCACTGCGGGTCGCGACGAAGATGCGCGTCGAAGTGGCTGAGGTACCGGCGCCGAGCGGCATCCGACTGCATCCGATGGACGACGCGGACTACGCAGCCTTCCGCGACGCGTCGGATGAGGAGTACGCCCAGGAGCGCTTCGACTCCGGCGCCGACCCGACGATCGAGGCCGCGCGCCGGACCACGGCCGAGCAGATGCTCGAGCTGCTGCCCGACGGGCTGCAGACGTCGGGGAACCGGTTCTGGACCGTCCGCGACGGCGATGACCGGCGTGTGGGGATCCTGTGGCTGCATCTGCGCGAGAACCTCGGGTTCATCTACGACATCGCCATGGATGAGGATCGGC
>NZ_MKRT01000029.1:72505-75492 GCF_001897945.1 Microbacterium sp. 69-10 | reverse complement strand
CGGGGCTCGGCGTGCTGGCCCTGAACGTCTTCGGCAGCAACCCGGGCGCGCGACGGCTGTACGAGCGCGAGGGATACCGCGTCACCGAGTCGCTCTGGTCGCTCCCGATCCCGCGGCGCTGACGGCACCATCCGGCGTCGGCGCGGACCCCGCGATCGTGGATGCACGGGGCCGCACCGCGCTCGACGACGCCGGTGCCGTCAGCCGTCCTGCAGGATCCGCAGCACTTCGTCGGCCGTGATCTCCCCACCCGTCGCATCCGTGTGCTGCTGCACTCGCACCGCCAGCTCGACCTGCTCCTCGCGCGTCAGTTGGATGCCGTGGGCGGCCTCCAGGAGGTGCGCGATGCCGCCCTTGCCCGATTGCGAGTTGACGCGGATGACGGCCTCGTAGCCTCGACCGATGTCGGCCGGGTCGATCGGCAGGTAGGGAACGCGCCAGGCGATCTCGCTCTCGCTGCGCCCCTCCGAGGCCGCACGGCTCCGGTGCTCGGCCAGTCCCTTGCGGATCGCGTCCTGGTGCGTTCCGCTGAATGCCGTGTGCACCAGCGATCCGGCATACGGATGCCGCGGGTGCACCTCGATTCGATTGCACTCCTCGACCGTCGTGCGGATCTCGTCGATGTCCGAGAAGTCGATCATCGGGTCGATGCCCTGGGTGTGCAGGTTCAGGGCGAGCGTCACGAGATCGACGTTCCCCGTGCGCTCGCCGTTGCCGAAGAGGCAGCCCTCCACGCGCTGGGCCCCTGCGAGCATCGCCAGCTCCGCGCACGCGACGCCGGTGCCGCGATCGTTGTGCGGATGCACGGAGAGGATCACGGAATCCCGCCGTGCGAGATTGCGATGCATGTGCTCGATCTGATCCGCGTAGACGTTCGGCGTGGCGATCTCCACCGTGGCCGGCAGGTTGATGATCACGGGGCGATCAGGCGATGCATCCCACAGTGCGGTCATCGCGTCGCAGATCTCCAGCACGTAGTCGGGCTCGGTCTGGTTGAACACCTCGGGGGAGAACTCGAAGCGGACGTTCGGCAGATCGCCCGCGGCCTCGAGCACGTCCCGGCCACCGCCCAGGATCAGCTCCCGCAGCTCGCTCCGGTTGCGGCCCAGCACCACCTCGCGCCAGATCGGGGCGGTGGCCGTGTAGAGGTGGATGACGACATCGTTCCGGATGCCGCGGATCGCGGCGGCTGTGCGCTGGATGAGGTCCCGTCGGGCAGGCGTGAACACCACGATCGTGACATCTTCCGGCGCGAGATCGGTCTCGGCGAGCAGCCGCACGAAGTCGTAGTCGGTCTGCGAGGCGGACGGGTAGCCCACCTCGATCTCCTTGTAGCCCATCGCGACCATGAGCTCGAAGAAGCGGCGCTTGCGCTGCGGGCTCATCGGCTCGGCGAGGGCCTGATTGCCGTCGCGCAGGTCGACGGGAACCCACAGGGGCGCCGCGGTCGGGCGTCGGGCGGGCCATTGCCGCTCGTCTCCGAGGAGCACCGACACGCGGGAGAAGGCATCGGAGTACCGGTGCGAGGGCATCGGCGAATGTCGTTGCCGGTTCCATGCCGGTGCGACTCGCTCGGAGTCGACGGCGGGGGAGGGAGGAGTGATGGATGCGGACATGGTTCTCTTCTTCCGGTCTGGTGGGTGCGACCGGCCTGGGGACGTCGAGGCTCCACGACGGGGAGCCGATCGAACTAGGCCCCGTCGTGGCGACGAAGGAGGAGACCCTGGTGAAGCATGGCTAGACTGTAACACAATTCCTCAGACAAGCAGATGGGTTGAGATGGCACAGGTGATGCGCGAGACACTGGCTGACCGGGCGGCGCAGCTGCTGCTCGACCGGATCCGGAGCGGGGAATGGGCGCTCGGAGAGAGACTGCCCGGCGAGACCACGCTCGCGCCCCAGCTCGGAGTCGGCCGATCCACGGTGCGCGAGGCGATCCGCCAGCTCGCCGCGAAGGGCGTGCTGCAGACCCGGCAGGGCGCAGGCGTCTTCCTGACCGCCCTCGACGTGCGGAGCGACTGGGACGACGTGCTGCGCCGCGCCGACATCCTCGCCGTCATCGAGACGCGGACCGCGATCGAGAGCGAGGCCGCGGATCTCGCCGCCCGGCGACGCACGCAGGCGGACCTCCGCGCCCTGCGGCAGGCGCTGGCGGGGCGTGATGCATCTCGTGCTGCAGCCCGCGCCTCGCGCCGCGCCGCGTCGATCGAGGGGCACGTCGACGCCGACCTGGCGCTGCACAGGTGCATCGTCGTCGCCGCGCACAACCCGGTCCTGCTCGACCTGTACGACAGCCTCACACCGCGACTGCGTCAGGCGATGATCGACATGCTCAGGATGCGCCGGTCGTTCGGCGATGACGACGACCACGAGGCTCACGTGGATCTGGTCGAAGCGGTGGTGGGCAGGCGGTCGTCGGAGGCGTCAGCGCTCAGCCGGGCGCACCTCGCCGGACTCGCCGAGGCGATCGCATGACTCATCGTCATGCGGACACGGTGCTGGAACTGCAGGACGTCCATCTCCGCCGGAACGGGCGTCCCATCCTGCGTGAGGTGTCGTTCACGGTGAGGACGGGGCAGCGCTGGGCGCTGCTGGGTCCGAATGGCGCGGGGAAGAGCACCATTCTCGGATTCTGCGGTGCGCAGACGCACCCCAGCGCCGGGACGGTGGATGTGCTCGGGGAGCGGATCGGTCGCGTCGATCTGCAGGCGCTGCGCCGGCGCATCGGACACGTCGACCCGAGGCATCCGCTCCAGTCGGCGCTCTCGGCGACGCAGGTGGTGCTCACCGGTGTGACCGGGACCGTCGAGCTCCCGATGAGGTGGACACCGCGGCCCGAGGAGGTGGCGAGAGCCCGCGCCGCGCTCGACGCCGTCGGCCTTGCCGATCGGCATGAGGCGAACTGGTCCACCATGTCGCAGGGCGAGCGAGGGCGCGCACTGATCGCGCGCGCCCTCGTCGTGCAGCCCGAGCTGCTTCTGCTCGAC
>NZ_MKRT01000029.1:50248-72457 GCF_001897945.1 Microbacterium sp. 69-10 | reverse complement strand
TGCGTCGAGAGCAGGAGCTGACCAGCATGCTCGTCACGCCCCATCCCGAGGAGCTGCCCGAGACCAGGACGCACGCGCTCGTGATCTCGGCGGGCGAGGTGGTCGCGGCGGGCCCCGTGGCCGAGGTGCTCACGACGGAGACGATCTCGCGGGCCTTCCGCCATCCGATCGAGGTGACCCGGCACGGCCGGCGCTGGGCGGCGAGAGCCGTGAAGCGCGGCTGAGCACGACGCGAAGTCCGCCCGCGGGGTGTGCCTCACATCGGGCGCGGTTCACCGGAAGTCGCGGGAGCGGTGCGCGAGGCCGGTGCGCAGATCCTCGAAGGCGTCGGCGAGCACGTTCGCGACGCCCTCCGGGGAACGCTCCAGGATGCCGCGGACGATGAGCGCGGGGGAGTCGCGGGCGACCCGCCGATAGCGCCCCCAGACGCCGGCCGAGCAGATCACGTTGACCAGCCCGTGCTCGTCCTCCAGGTTCAGGAAGGTGATGCCGCTGGCCGTCGCCGGCCGCTGCCGATGCGTGACCACGCCCGCCACTTCGATGCGGCGGCCGGACTCGTGCGTGCGCAGCTGCTGAGAGGTGAGCACGCCGCGCTCGATGAGGGCATCCCGCAGGTGAGTCATCGGGTGGTCGTCGGTGGAGACCCCGGTGGCCCACAGATCCGCCGCCAGACGCTCGTACCCCGACTGGTCGGCGAACAGCGGCGGCTGCACGGCGATCGCCGTGCCCGGCAGGAAGCGTGCGCGATCCTCGGCGGCGGCACCCGCCATCCACATCGCCTCGCGCCTGCTCAGGCCGAGACACTCGAAGGCGCCGGCGGTGGCGAGCGCCTCGAGCTGCGCAGCCGTGGCATCCGTGCGCCGCACCAGATCGTGCAGATCGCGGAACGGCCCGTGCTCGTCGCGTGCCGTGACGATCCGCTCCGCAAGCCTCTCGCCGATGCCGCGGACGCCGGACAGCCCCAGGCGCACCGCGAACCGGCCGTCCCGGCGGTGTGCCGCGGATTCGTCGGGGGCGGTGCGGTCGAAGTCGCCGAACGGGGGCTGCAGGACGGTCAGGCAGGAGTCCAGGCCGGTCGGCGCATCGCCGTCCTCGATCCGCTCGAGCCCGTCCAGCACCCCCGAAGCGTGCAGGTCGGGTCGCAGCACCTGTACGCCGTGATGACGGGCATCCGCAGTGAGTGACGACGCCGAGTAGAACCCCATCGGCTGCGAGCGCAGCAGCCCCGCCAGGAACGCAGCCGGGTAGTGCAGCTTCAGCCAGGAGCTGGCGTACACCAGCAGCGCGAACGACAGCGAGTGCGACTCGGCGAAGCCGAAGTTCGAGAACGCCTGGATCTGCGCGTAGATGCGATCGGAGGTCTCCTCGCTCAGGCCCTTCTCCCGCATCCCCTCGTACAGCGACTCCCGGATCTTCTCGATCTTCTCCAGGCCGCGCTTGGAGCCCATCGCCCGGCGCAGCAGATCGGCCTCGTCGGCCGTGCAGTTGCCCAGCACGGTCGCCATCTGGATCAGCTGCTCCTGGAAGACCGGGATGCCCAGAGTGCGCTCCAGCACCGGCTTCAGCGCCGGATGCGGGTAGGTCACGTCATCCTGACCCAGCTTGCGGCGCACGAACGGATGCACGGCCCCGCCCTGGATGGGGCCGGGGCGGATCAGCGCGATCTGGATGGCCAGCTCGTAGAACTCCCGGGGCTGCAGACGCGGCAGCAGCCCCATCTGCGCGCGCGACTCCACCTGGAACACACCGATCGAGTCGGCCCGGCAGAGCATGTCGTACACCGCCTGCTCCTCCTTGGGGATGCCGTCCAGCGTCCACACCTCACCCGTGGTCTCGGCGATGAGGTCGAAGCAGTGCCGCAGCGCTGACAGCATCCCGAGCCCCAGCAGGTCGAACTTCACCAGCCCCATCCACGCGGCATCGTCCTTGTCCCACTGGATGACCGTGCGGTCCTCCATGCGGGCGTGCTCCACCGGCACCACCTCGCCTACCGGCCGCGCGGTCAGCACCATCCCGCCGGAGTGGATGCCCAGATGCCGTGGCGCCTTCAGCAGTTCGCTCGCGTAGGAGAGCACGTCGGCAGGGATGTCGTTGTCGTCGGATGCCTCGATCCCGGCGCTCCACCCGTCGACCTGCTTGGACCAGGCATCCTGCTGACCGGGGGAGTGCCCCAGCGCCCGCGCCATGTCCCGCACGGCGTTCTTGGGCCGGTACTGGATGACGTTCGCCACCTGCGCCGCCCGCTCCCGTCCGTACTGCGCGTACACCCACTGGATGATCTCCTCGCGCCTGCTGGAGTCGAAGTCCACGTCGATGTCGGGCTCCTCGCTGCGCGTGGTGGCGAGGAACCGCTCGAACGGCAGGCCGTACAGGATCGGATCGACGGCCGTGATGCCCAGCAGGTAGCAGACCGCACTCGCCGCGGCCGAGCCGCGACCCTGGCAGAGGATGCCTCGGCGTCTGGCCTCCTCGACGATCCCGTGCACGATCAGGAAGTAGCCGGGGAAGTCCTTCTCCTCGATGACGTCCAGCTCGCGCGCGATGCGCCGCCTGCCGTCCTCGCCGAGCCGGGGATACTTCGCGGGCACCGCCTGCCACACCAGCATCCGCAGATGACTCATCGGAGTCTCCCCGGGCGGCACCTCCTGCACGGGGAGCGCGGGCTTGGCCCGCCGCAGCGGGAAGGCGCAGTCCGCGGCGATGCGCAGTCCGTTCGAGATCGCACCGGGGTAGCGGCGGAACCGCTCGGTCATCTCGGCGCCGCTGCGCAGATGCGCGGCCCCGTGCGCGGGCAGCCAGCCGTCGAGGTCGTCCATGCTGCGCGTGGCGCGCACGGCGGCGATCGCCTCCGCGAGCCCCGCCCTCTCCGGGGTCGCATAGTGCACGTTCCCGGTGGCGACGACGGGCAGGCGGAGCTCGGACGCCAGCCCTCGGAGAACGTCATTGCGCCGGCTGTCCAGCGGATCGCCGTGGTCGATGAGCTCGACGGCCACATGATCCTGCCCGAACAGATCCACCAGCCGGCGCAGCGGCGTCCCGGCGTCGCCGCGGTCGAGTCCCCGACGAACGCCGCCCTTGCGGCATCCGGTCAGGATCGTCCAGTGCTCTCGTCCGCTCGCCACCAGATCGTCCAGGTCGTAGCGCGGACGCCCCTTCTCGCCGCCGCGCAGCTGTGCCCGGGTGATGGCGCCCGCCAGCCGGTGATACCCCTCCACGCCGTTCGCCAGCACGAGCAGGTGTTCGCCGAGCGGATCGGGCATGCCGGTGCGGCCCTTACCCTTCGACAGGCTCAGAAACCCATCTTCCGATGCCTCGCCCAGCGACAGCTCCGCACCGAACACAGTCTGTACGCCGGTGAACTCGGCGGCCTCGGCGAACCGCGCCGCGCCGTAGAAGCCATCGTGATCCGTGATCGCGAGGGCCGTGAGTCCCAGCGCCTCGGCCTCGGCCAGCAGGTCGTCGGGGGAGGACGCCCCGTCGAGGAAGGAGTACGACGAGTGCGCGTGCAGCTCGGCGTACGGCACGGCGTTCTCGGGGCGGGCGATGGGGGGAGCTGATGCCGGCGGCCGGTGCCGGCTCAGCGGGCCGGGGTCCGCACGGGGTGCGATCGGCTCGGCGGACACCGGCTCCGTCGGGGCGCTCAGCGTGCGCTCCAGCTCCGTCCAGGAGAGATCCGGATTGTGCCAGCCCATCAGCGGTACCTCCCCTCGGCCCACCAGGCGCCCTCGGAGTGCAGCACCAGCCAGGCCCGGTGCTGCCGGTCCAGCAGCTGGAATCGATGCCCGGAGCGGCTGCGCTCGGCATCCCAGCGGTGCTCGTGCACCGGCCAGGGACCCGCCCAGCCGATCACCTCGCTGTCGTCGATGAGCGCAGGCGGGCAGGACAGCTCGCCGCGCTCGCCGATGCTGATCGGCGTGCCCTCGGCGCCCGTGACCCGCACCGGGCGCAGGGGCGTGAACACCTCGGCGGGCAGGGGATCCGGCAGGCTCCCCGGCCAGGGCTGCGCAGGATCGCGCTCCACGACGGCGCGCTCGCCCCACGGAGTCAGCACCTGGCGATCCGCCAGCAGGCGCCCGCCGGAGACGCTCGCGGTGGCGACCCCGGTGTGCCCGAGCAGCGTCTGCACCCGCGAGACGGCGTGGTGCAGGCGCTCATCCGTGCCGGATCCGAACAGCCCCGGCTGATGATGTGCGGCGTCGTCCACCGCGACCGGGGCGATCCGCACGCCGACGATCCCGCGGAAGGCGTGCGCGGCGTCGGCATCCGCTCCGGCATCAGGGGAGGCGGCGGCGAGGGATTCGAGCTGCCAGCGCACCCGGTCCACGAGGTCCGAGGCGTCGAAGCAGGTGGGGTGCAGCCAGGTGCGCGAGAACACCGCCCCGTCATCGTCGCCGAGGTCGATGCGGACCTCGGTGCACACCACGGAGGCATCGGCGAGGGCGAGCATCACGGCGTCCGCGGTCTGACGCACGGCGAAGGCGATCTGGTCGGACTGCCCCAGCGGCGTCTCGAACTCGATCTCCCTCGCCAGCTGAGGATCGGGCCGCCGCGGGGTCGGAGGCCGGGAATCCGCACCCCGGGCCAGGGCGTGCAGCCGGGCGCCGTGCTCGCCGAAGCGCTCCCGCACCGCCAGGGGCTCGAGGGCGGCGAACCCGCCCAGCGTGCTGATGCCCAGCCGCCTCAGCAGATCCGCCAGCTGCGGCTCGTTCAGCACCTGCAGCGGAAGCGGGGCGAGGAACTCCCGCGCCTGCCCGGAGGGGATCAGCGCCCACCCCGCCTGGCCCGCGCCGCGGGCCGCCAGCTCGGCGGTGAACATCCCGTCCGCGACCCCGATGCGTGTCTCGGCGTACCCCGCCTCGGCGAGGATCCCGAGCAGCGCGGCCGCGGCCTCGCCCTCGCCGCCGTGGTACCGCGAGATCCCGCGGGAGCGCAGGGCGGCGAGGCCCGGCCGCAGCAGGTGCACACCGGGGGCGTGCGACTCGATCAGACGCAGCACCGGCAGGAAGGCGCGCTTGTCCTGAGCGGTGTCGTGCGGCAGCATCCGCAGCTCCGGCATCCGGCTCTGCGCGAGCCGTCTGCGCTGGCCGACGCGCACCCCGTGCGCCCGTGCCGACGCCGTGCACGCCGTGACGACCCCGCCGTGCACGAGCGCGGTGGGCGGATGCGGGGGAGCGGCGCCCAGGGCGGCGCGCAGCGGCCAGTCCGGGAACCACAGCACGTGCATCCGTGCGACGGCAGGAGCGTCCACCTCGCCACCGTCCATCACGCCACCGCCCAGAGCCGGCGGTCGGGTGCGCCGTCGTGCCGGGGCGCGGCATCCGGGACGTGCGCGGCCTCGACGCTGCCGAGCGCTCCGGGCAGCTGCACGCGCAGGCTCTGCGGCCGCGGCGTCGTGCGGGTCTGCGCGGTGAGGGTCACGGTGCGGTTCGACAGCAGACCCCACCCCTCGCCGAGCCCCTCCCAGTGCGGGTCGTGCAGGCTGATCATGCCCTCGCTCTGCGGCCAGGGTGAGGCGGCCAGCACCGTGCATCCGCGGTCGCGTAGCCGGGCGGCCAGCCGGGCGGCATCCGCATCCCCGACCCGCGATCCGGGATTGACCGCGATCAGCGGCACCACCTCGGCCAGGGCCGAGACGACCGCCAGCCATCTCTCCCCGGGCTCGGGGACCAGGATCAGCCGGGACAGCTCGACGCCGAAGGATGCCGCGGCCTCGAGACCCAGCGTGGGCATGCCCACCGCGGCGCACCAGCTGCCGCGCTGGGAGATCGTGCTCATCAGTGCGAAGAGCAGGCTCGGCGAGGGCGACACCGAGTAGACCGTGCCGGTCTGCAGCCCCCGCTCGGGGAGCAGCTCCTGCAGCACGGGGTGCAGCGGGAGCACCGCGTCATCGCTGCGCCGGCGCTGCATCCGCGCGATTTCACGGCGCAGCCGCAGCACGTCCCCCGCACGCTCGTCGGCGGGGGAGAGCGCCGTCATCGTGCTGATCCCCATGCATCCATCCTCGAAGAAAGATTCGAACAGTTCAAGTCCATATCGAAGCGTAGATCGCACATCCGACATCGCAGAGTCGGTCGTCTCGTCTACGCTGGACCCATGCGGATCGAGTTCGAGAGTGAGGTCACCCGCTGGAGTGCGCGGGTGGACTCGTGGTTCTTCGCGACGCTGCCCGAGGACCTCTCCCTCGAGATCCGCGAGCTGCCCGCACCGCCGCGCGGCTTCGGCTCGCTGCGCGTGAGAGCGAGGATCGGCCTGACCAGCTGGGACACCTCGATCTTCTTCAGCGGGACGGCGTTCGTGCTGCCGCTGAAGAAGCAGGTGCGCGATGCGCAGGGGATCGAGGAGGGCGGCGTTGTACTGGTCGATCTCGACATCCTCGAGGTCTGAGGCCCCTCGCCGGTTGTCCACAGGGCATCGGCAGGCCTCGGCGGATTCGCCTAGCCTTCCAGCATGACCCTCCACGCCGTCGCCGTGCTGCTCGTGCACCTCGCTCTGGCCGGCGTGGGGCTGTGGCTCGTCGTGATCGACGCCCGCGAGCACCGGCTGCCCAACCGCATCGTGCTGCCCGTGCTCGGCGCGCTGATCGTGCTGCTGGTCCTCGAGGGGGTCGCCACGGGGGATGCCGGACGGATGCTGCGCGCCCTGCTCGGCGGACTCGCCCTCGGCGTCTTCTACGCCCTGATGCACCTCGGATCGAAGCAGGGGATGGGCGGCGGCGATGTGAAGCTCGCCGCCGTGATCGGGGTGGTGCTCGCCTGGCACGGCTGGTGGACGCTGCTGCTCGGTGCCGCGGCGGCCTTCGTGCTGGGCGCACTGTTCGCGATCGTGCTCATGATGCTGAAGCGGGCGGACCGCTCCACCCGCATCGCCTTCGGGCCGTGGATGATCCTCGGCGCGGCGCTCGCGATCGCGGCGACCTGACGACGGGCGGACGGGCCTCGCCGCGTTGTCCCCGCAGGGGGCTACTCTGAGCACATGGCACTCGCACGACTCCACGGCGGCCCGCTCGACGGGCAGATCCTCCCGCTCGACAGCGCGGACCAGACCTCGCTGATCCTGCCCTACAGCGAGACTCAGCTGACGTATCGCCGCGAGGGCGAGGCGACCAACACGGGTGCCCATGACGGGCCCACCGAGGTGGGGTTCCGGTTCGTCGAATCCGGTGACGACATCTCACCCAGTGCTGATTAAGAGCATGACGACTGATCCCGCATCGGAGCCGCAGCGCTCCTTCGAGATCGAGCGCAAGTACGACGCGGATGCCGACACGGCGCTGCCGGACTGGACCAGCGTCCCCGGCGTGACCGCGGTGAGCGAGGGCGAGCTGCGCGAACTCGACGCGCGCTACCTCGACACCTCTGACCGCACTCTCGCGCAGCGCGGCTTCGCGCTGCGCCGGCGCACCGGCGGGCCGGATGCCGGCTGGCACGTCAAGGGCCCGCGTCAGGGCGATGGCCGGGTGGAGCTCGGCTGGCCGCTGGACGAGGACGGCCGGATGCCGGATGCCGTGGCCGAGACGGTCGCCCAGTGGACCTCGGACGAGCTGGTGCAGATCGCCCGCATCGAGAACACCCGGACGGCCTACCACCTGGAGGGCGAGGGCGGTGTGATCGCCGAGTTCGTCGACGACCGCGTGCGCGCCACGGATCTGACGACAGGCACGCAGCGCGTGTGGCGGGAGTGGGAGATGGAGCTCGGGCAGGCGGCGCCAGCCGACGAGCAGGGACGCGAGGCGTTCTTCGCGGCCGTCGAGCAGGCGGTGCTCGCCGCCGGCGGTCGTCCGCCGTCCTCCGGCTCCAAGCTCGCCCGCGCCCTCGGGTTCTGAGACCAGACGGCATCCGCCCCCGGAACCACGAGAGCCCGGGTCGTGCTCACGCACGCCCGGGCTCTCGTCGAGTGGAGCTCAGAGGTTGATCATGTGCCCCGCGAGACCGTGGAAGCCCTCCTGCAGGGCCTCCGACAGGGTCGGGTGGGTGTGCACGTTGCGCGCGGCCTCGAGAGCGGTGAGGTCCCACTTCTGCGCGAGCGTCAGCTCGGGGAGGAGCTCGGAGACGTCCGGTCCGATCAGGTGGCCGCCGATGAGCTCGAGGTGCTCGGCATCCGCGATCAGCTTGACGAAGCCGACCGGCTCGCCCAGGCCGTTGGCCTTGCCGTTGGCGCTGAAGGGGAACTTCGCGACCTTGATCTCGCGACCCTCGGCGCGCGCCTGCTCCTCGGTGAGACCGAAGCTGGCGACCTGCGGCTGGCAGAACGTGGCGCGCGGCATCATCCGGTAGTCGCCCAGCGTCTGGGTCTCGGCCTTGCCGATGGTCTCGGCGGCCACGACCGCCTGCGCCTCGGCCACGTGGGCCAGCTGCAGCTTGGCGGTCACGTCGCCGATGGCGTAGATGCCCTCGACGTTCGTGCGCATGTGGTCGTCGATGTCGATCGCGCCGCGCTCGGTGAGCTTGACGCCGGTGTTCTCCAGGCCGTAGCCGTTCACGTTCGGCGCGAACCCGACGGACATGAGCACCTTGCCGGCGGTGATCTCACCGGGCTGGCCGTCGCGCGTCTCGTAGGTGACGTGCACCGAGGAGCCGTTGTCGGTGACGGTCTTCACCGCGGTGGAGGTGAGGATGTCGACGCCGAGCTTCTTGTACTGCTTCTGGATCTCCTTGGAGACCTCCACGTCCTCGTTCGGGAGGGCGCGGTCGAGGAACTCGATGATCGTGACCTTCACGCCGTAGTTCGACAGCACGTAGCCGAACTCCATGCCGATGGCGCCGGCGCCGACGATGACGATGGACTCGGGCAGGTCGCGGGTGAGGATCTGCTCCTCGAAGGTGACGACGTTCTCGCTCAGCTGCACGCCGGGAAGCAGGCGCACCGTCGAACCGGTGGCGATGATGACGTTGTCGAAGGTGACCTCTTCGGTCGTGCCGTCCGACTTGGCGACCGAGATCGCCTTCGGGCCCGTGAAGGTGCCGCGGCCGTCGTACTCGGTGACCTTGTTCTTCTTCATCAGGAAGTGGATGCCCTTGACATGGGTGTTCGCCACCGTACGGCTGCGGTCGAACGCCGCACCGAAGTCGAAGTGCACGTCACCCGAGATGCCGAAGAAATCGGCCTTGTGGTTGAACGTGTGCGCGATCTCCGCGTTCTTCAGGAGCGACTTCGAGGGGATGCAGCCCACGTTGAGGCAGATCCCTCCCCAGTACTTCTCCTCGATGATGGCGGTGGACAGGCCGAGCTGCGCGCTGCGGACGGCGGCGACGTAGCCGCCAGGGCCCGCGCCGAGGATGACGACATCGTAATGTGGCATGTCACCAAGCCTATCGTCTGCGCCGTGCGCGGGAGCGGTCGCGCGACCGGATCGCGACGCAGACCGCCCTCCCGAGCACCCGATCGCATCAGATAGGCTGAAGGACCGGAGGAGGGAGCCCCGTGACAGACGACAGCACGATCGGCGCCGGAGGCGCGATCCACCGCAATGGCGAAGTGCGGCACGACGTGACGCAGACGTTCGGCCATGAGTCCGACCTGTCTTTCGTGCCGTTCGGTGCGGATCTGACCGAGGCGGAGAGCGCGGCCATCGCCGCCCTGCCCGCAGGCTCCGCGCTGCTGCTGGTGCGCGCCGGCGCTCTCGCCGGGGCCCGCTACCTTCTCGACGCGGACGTGACGACCGTCGGCCGGCACCCCGAGGCCGACATCTTCTTCGACGACGTGACCGTGTCGCGCCGTCACGCCGAGATCACCCGTGCCGGCGGCGCCTTCGAGATCATCGATCAGCGCTCCCTCAACGGCACCTATGTGAACGGCGAGCGCGTCGACCGCAGCGAGCTGGCCAACGGCTACGAGCTGCGCATCGGCAAGTTCCGGATGAACTTCTTCGCATCCCCGATCGACCTCGCGGCGGCGAACGACTGATGGCGGCGGCCGGCGCCGCCCGGGAGCGCACCGCGCCCACTGGGCTCCTCAGCATCGGCCAGGTCCTGGCCCGGCTCACGCCCGAGTTCTCGCAGCTGACCTCGAGCAAGCTCCGCTTCCTCGAGGTGCAGGGCATCGTCACCCCGTCCCGCACGGAGTCCGGGTACCGGAAGTTCTCGGCCCACGACGTCGAACGCCTGCGCACCGCGCTCACGCTGCAGCGCGACCACTACCTCCCGCTCAGCGTGATCCGCGAGCAGCTCGACGAGGCCGAGGCCAAGGGGCAGGGCTGGGCCGACATCGTGCCCCGCTCGATCACCCCGCCCGCGCGCCGGCATCGCCGTGACGAGCTGCTGGCGCGCACCGGCGCGACCGCGCAGCTGCTGAACGACTCCATCAGCGCCGGGCTCATCTCGGCGTCGGAGACCTATGGCGAGGAGGTCGCCTCCCTGCTCTCCGGTCTGGTCGCACTCGCCCGCCACGGCATCGAGCCGCGGCACCTGCGCAGCCTGCGCCAGAACGCCGAGCGCGAGGCGGCGCTGATCGAGTCGGCGCTGTCGACTCTGCTGCGGCGCACGGATGCCGCATCCCGCGGGCGGGCCGCGGAGCTGGCCCCCGAGCTGGCCACGCGCATCGACGAGGTGCGCAGCCTCATGGTGCGTCAGGCGCTCGATCGCGCGCTTTCGTAACGAACCGGTTGCGACACACCTTCGGCGCGGTGCGGATGTCATTGCCGGTGCCGGGGTGAGGCCCTAGCGTTGAGGTATTCGTTCAGGAGAGGACAGACGTATGAATGCGGATGAGCTGACAGGCGACCCGCGGTTCGTGACCGAGCTCCTCTTCACGGATGGCCTTCCCGCCATGGATGACGAGGTCGGCTACCGCGGGGCGGTCGCTGCGCGGGCAGCGGGCATCACGTACCGCCAGCTGGACTACTGGGCGCGCACCGAGCTGGTCGTCCCCACCGTGCGCGGCGCATCCGGCTCCGGCTCCCAGCGCCTCTACGGCTTCCGGGACATCCTCGTCCTCAAGCTGGTGAAGCGGCTCCTGGACACGGGCATCTCGCTGCAGCAGATCCGCACCGCGGTCGAGCAGCTGCGGGCCGCCGGCATCCGCGACCTGGCCGGCACCACGCTGATGAGCGACGGCGCCTCGGTCTACCTGTGCACCTCGAACGACGAGGTCATCGACCTGGTCAGCCGTGGTCAGGGAGTGTTCGGCATCGCCGTGGGCAAGGTGCTGCGCGAGGTGGAGTCCACCCTCGTCGAGTTCGACCCGACGGCTCCGGACCCGGTCGACGAGCTCGCCGCACGGCGCTCCAGGCGCACGGCGTGAAGAACCGCCCCTGAGACGAGGAAACGCACTCCCGAGGGAGTGCGTTTCGCTTTGTGCCGCGTGGTGAGCGTCAGGCCTGCGCGCCGGCTTCCGGCACGGCGACGCGGCCGGCGCGGATGATGCGGTCCAGCAGCTGGTCGAAGTCGGCCGCGAGCTCCTGAGCGGAGTCGCCCGGCCAGATGTGCAGCGGCTTGGCCGCGCCCTGCGCCTGCTGCAGAGAGGTGCGCTCGGGCAGCTGCGGCGCCAGCACGAGCGGGCCGAACATGTCGCGGAGCTCCTTGATGCGGAACTGGTGCTCGATGGACTGCGGACGCACGCGGTTGACGACGATGCCGAGGGGCTGCAGGCGAGGGGAGAGACCTCGACGGATCTCCTCGATGGCGCGCAGTGCGCGGTCGGCGGCGGCGACTGAGAACAGGCCGGGCTCGGTGACGACCATGACGCGGTCGCTCGCGGCCCACGCGGTGCGGGTGAGGGCGTTCAGCGACGGCGCGCAGTCGATCAGGACGAGGTCGTACTCGCTCTCGACGGTGGCCAGCGCCTCCTCGAGCTTCCAGACGTCGCGCACGCTGGGGTGCGGGCCGTCGAAGTTGATCGCGGACGGGCTGCCGATCAGCAGATCGATCGTGCCGGGGTGCACTTTCGCCCAGCCGCTGGTGGTGATCGCCTGGCGGACCACCTTCTCCTTGGGGTTCTCCAAGACGTCGGCGATGTTCAGTCGGCCGGCGATCTGGATGTCCATGCCCGTGGAGACATCCGACTGCGGGTCGAGGTCGACCACGAGAGTACGGATGCCGCGGGCGAAGGCGGCGGAAGCGAGACCGAGGGTCACGGTCGTCTTGCCGACGCCTCCCTTGAGGGAGCTGACGCTGAGTACGTGCACGACCTATACGTTACCGTGCCGTTGCAGTGAGTCTCCTCCGTGCCCCGCAGGTCGGCTTCACATGGCGGAGTCGAGGTGCGGCACACGTTAGTGTGGGGACACACTCAGCCTCCGCTCCGCGCGCGGCATCCGGCGCGCGACGACCTCAGAAGAGGTGTGCATGTTCCAGAAGATCCTGGTGGCCAACCGTGGTGAGATCGCGATCCGCGCATTCCGCGCGGCGTACGAGGTGGGGGCTCGGACCGTCGCCGTGTTCCCGTATGAGGACCGGGGCTCGCTGCACCGGCTGAAGGCGGACGAGGCGTACGAGATCGGCGAACGCGGACAGCCCGTGCAGGCCTACCTCGACGTGGACGGGATCATCGCCGTGGCGCTCGACGCCGGTGCCGATGCGATCTACCCGGGCTACGGATTCCTCTCCGAGAACCCCGAGCTGGCTGAGAAGGCCGCCGCTGCGGGCATCACCTTCATCGGTCCGCCCGCGCAGGTGCTCGAGATGGCGGGCAACAAGGTGGAGGCCAAGCGGCACGCGGTGGAGGCCGGCGTCCCCGTGCTGCGCTCGACCGAGGCATCCGACGACGTCGAGGCGCTGGTCGCGCAGTCCGACGAGATCGGGTTCCCGCTGTTCGCGAAGGCCGTCGCCGGAGGCGGCGGCCGCGGGATGCGCCGCGTGGAGACCAAGGGCGAGCTCGCGCCGGCGCTGGCCGAGGCCATGCGCGAGGCGGGGGCCGCGTTCGGCGATTCGCGGATGTTCCTGGAGCAGGCGGTGCTGCGCCCCCGGCACATCGAGGTGCAGGTCCTTGCCGACGGTCAGGGGAACACCGTGCACCTGTTCGAGCGGGACTGCTCGGTGCAGCGCCGCCACCAGAAGGTGATCGAGATCGCCCCCGCGCCGAACCTCGACGAGAAGACCCGCAGCGACCTGCATCGTCACGCGATCGCGTTCGCGCGGTCGATCGGCTACCAGAACGCGGGAACGGTGGAGTTCCTGCTCGAGACGGCCGGACCCCGCACGGGGGAGGTCGTCTTCATCGAGATGAACCCCCGCATCCAGGTCGAGCACACGGTGACCGAGGAGGTCACCGACGTCGACCTCGTCCGTGCGCAGATGCAGATCGCGAACGGCGCGACCCTCGCCGATCTCGATCTCGAGCAGGACGACATCCAGCTGCGCGGCGCCGCGCTGCAGTGCCGCATCACGACCGAGGACCCGACGCAGGGCTTCCGGCCGGACACGGGGAAGATCACCACCTACCGCTCGCCGGGCGGCGCCGGCATCCGCCTCGACGGCGGGACCACGGCGGCGGGCTCCCAGATCAGCCCCTACTTCGACTCGATGCTCTCCAAGCTGACCTGTCGCGGGCGCTCGTTCAACAGCGCGGTCTCCCGCGCACGACGCGCACTGGCCGAGTTCCGCATCCGCGGCGTGTCGACGAACATCCCGTTCCTGCAGGCCGTGCTGGACGACCCCTCCTTCGCGGCGGGTGACCTGTCCACCTCGTTCATCGACGAGCGTCCCGAGCTGCTGCGCGGGCGGGTCTCGAAGGACCGCGGATCGAAGATCCTGCGGTGGCTCGTGGACGTCACGGTGAACAAGCCCAACGGCGAGAACCCGCTGGCCCTGCCGCCCGCGCACAAGCTCCCCGCACTCGACCTCGGCGTCGAGCCTCCCGCGGGCTCGCGCCAGCGACTGCAGGAGCTGGGCCCGGCCGGCTTCGCGGCGGCGCTGCGCGAGCAGAAGGCACTCGCCGTCACCGAGACGACGTTCCGCGACGCGCACCAGTCGCTGCTGGCCACGCGCGTGCGCACCAGCGATCTCGTCGCGGTGGCGCCGTACGTCGCCCGCATGACCCCGCAGCTGCTCTCGGTGGAGGCCTGGGGCGGCGCGACCTACGACGTCGCACTGCGCTTCCTCGGCGAGGACCCGTGGGAGCGACTGGCGGCACTGCGCACGGCGCTGCCGAACATCAACATCCAGATGCTGCTGCGCGGGCGCAACACCGTGGGGTACACGCCCTACCCCACAGAGGTGACTGACGCGTTCGTGCGCGAGGCCGCCGCGACGGGCGTGGACATCTTCCGCATCTTCGACGCGCTCAACGACGTGTCCCAGATGCGCCCCGCGATCGACGCGGTGCTGGGCACCGGCACCGCGGTCGCGGAGGCGGCGCTCTGCTACACGGGTGACCTGCTCGATCCCGCCGAGGACCTGTACACGCTGGACTACTACCTGCGCCTCGCCGAGCAGATCGTGGACGCAGGTGCGCACGTGATCGGCATCAAGGACATGGCCGGTCTGCTGCGCCCTGCAGCGGCCGCGAAGCTCGTGACGGCGCTGCGCGAGCGGTTCGACCAGCCCGTGCACGTGCACACGCACGACACCGCCGGCGGCCAGCTGGCGACCCTGCTCGCTGCGAGCGGAGCCGGAGCGGATGCCGTGGACGTGGCGTCCGCGCCGATGTCGGGCACCACCAGCCAGCCGTCCCTGTCGGCGCTGATCGCGGCGCTCGCGCACACCGAGCGCGACACCGGCATCGATCTTCAGGCGGCATCGGACCTGGAGCCGTACTGGGAGGCGATGCGTCACCTGTACCGCCCGTTCGAGTCGGGCCTGCCGAGCCCCACCGGGCGCGTGTACCACCACGAGATCCCCGGCGGGCAGCTGTCGAACCTGCGTCAGCAGGCCATCGCGCTGGGGCTGGCCGACGACTTCGAGCTCATCGAGGACATGTACGCCGCGGCGAACGACATCCTCGGCCGCGTGCCGAAGGTGACTCCGTCCTCGAAGGTGGTCGGAGACCTGGCGCTGCACCTCGCAGCGGTCAAGGCGGACCCCGCCGACTTCGCCGCGAACCCGGAGCGCTACGACATCCCGGACTCCGTCGTCGGCTTCATGGCCGGTGAGCTGGGCGACCTGCCCGGCGGATGGCCGGAGCCGTTCCGCAGCAAGGTGCTCGCGGGCCGCGCCGCGAAGACAGGGATCACGCCGATCACGGACGCCCAGCAGGCGGCTCTCGACGGCACGTCCGCGGAGCGACGCGGGATGCTCAACGAGCTGCTGTTCCCCGCGCCCACGAAGATCTTCCGGCAGAACCGCGAGGAGTTCGGCGACCTGTCCGTGCTGGACACCTCCGACTACCTCTACGGACTCGTCCCCGGCGTCGAGCACGCGGTCGAGATCGAACGAGGCGTGCGTCTGTACGTCGGGCTCGAGGCGATCGGCGAGGCGGACCCGAAGGGCGTGCGCACCGTCATGACGACGCTGAACGGTCAACTGCGGCCGGTGTCCGTGCGCGATCGCTCGATCGTCGTCGACGCCCACGAGACCGAGAAGGCGGACACCTCCAAGCCGGGCCAGATCGCCGCGCCGTTCTCCGGCGCGGTCACGCTGAAGGTCGAGGAGGGCGCGGTGGTGAAGGCCGGCGATGCGGTCGCGTCGATCGAGGCGATGAAGATGGAGGCGGCCATCACGACGTCGGTCGACGGTGTGGTGGAGCGGCTCGCGATCGACCAGACCCAGCAGGTCGACGCCGGTGACCTTTTGGTCGTGGTCCGTCCGGCGCACTAATCTTGGGCGGGCGCTAAGTCTGCGCCGGAGCTTGGAGCTGGAACCGTGACGTCGAAGAACAACGTGGATCCCGAGGGGGACGATTCGCTGGGCGTGCTCGACGACACCACGTCGTCGGACACGATCGCGATCGGCCTGCACGAGGGCACCGCGCAGGTCAGCGTGGCGCTTCCGACCGGCGGCGAGGACGACGATCTCGTCGACGACGAGGTGATCGGCGGTGAGGTCGTGTCCGACCTCATCATCGACACCTCGGCCGTCGCCGACGCCGATGTGCTCGCCCGCATCAGCCGGGATGCGCCCGAGATCGTCATCGAGCTGCCCGCCGAGGAGCTGCCGGCCGCGGCTGAGACGGCAGAAGACCGCCCCGTCGACCCGGAGACCGTGACCGAGCTCGGGGTGGAGGCGGAGGAGCCTGGCATCGAGGCGGCTGACGCCGTCGCGCATGCCGATGACATCGTCGACGCGGACGTCCTGCCCGACGCCGCCGGTGAGGCGACCGATGGCGCGGACGCGGATGGCGCGGAGGACGATGGTGTCGAGACGGTGGCGGATGCCGCCGTGGAGAACCTCACGGATGCCGACGCCGAACCCGTGACCGAGGCGGACGCCGTTGCGGGGGAGACCGCCGCGGCACCCGCGCCCAAGCCGGGCATCCGTCCGGAGCCCGTGCTCCTCCCGCCCGTGACCGCTGCGCGAGGCCGGAAGGCGGTGCGCAAGCCCGCCAAGTCGGAGAAGAAGGCCGAGCAGTCGAAGAGCGGTTCGCAGCTCGACGAGGCGGCACCGGCCGCTGCGGAGGCCGCACCTGCCGTCGAGAACGTCACCGTCGCGACGCCTGAGCAGGTCGCGAAGCCAGAGGCCGCGGCGAAGCCCGAGGCGACGGCGAAGCCCGAAGCGGACGCGAAGAGCGACCAGCCCGTGCCGCCTGCGAAGTCCGAGCCGCAGATCGATGAGGCGGGATCGGAGCCCGTCGAGACCGCCGCGAGTCCCGCATCCGTCGATGAGTCCGCACCGAGCCCGGCGCAGAGCGCGGAGACCGACGCCTCGGAACTCGCCACCCTGGAATCGGCCGTCGCCGCGGCCAAGGCCGAACTGCGCGAGGCGATGTCGCCCACGCGCCCCCTGACGCAGACCGAGACCCGTCCGGCAGCAGCCGAGACGACAGAGGAGAACCGCCCCGTGGCGACCGACGACGCGAAGCCCGCAGCATCCGCAGCATCCGAGATCGCCCGGGCGGACTCCGTGCCGCCCCGGCCCGCCTCGGTGCCGGCCCGGCCCGCGGCCGAGGTCACCCTCACCTCCAAGCGACTGGACGACCTGGGCGACGCCGGCCGGGAGAGCGCCGACCTGCTCACGGCCGACCGACTGCTCGACCCCTCCCGGATCACCAGGCCGGAGCCGGAGGGCACGTGGAGTCACCTGCTGTACGCCGTGTCCGGTGGTCGCATCAACGTCGGAGACAGCCGCAAGGCGCGCGAGCGCAAGCTGCTCAGCGCGCGCATCGCCGCACCGATGTCCGGCACTGCGCGTTTCGTGCCGGTGCTGTCGCGCAAGGGCGGGGTCGGCAAGACCACCGTCACCGCACTGCTCGGCATGGCGCTGGCGGATGCCCGTGACGACCGCGTCATCGCCGTGGACGCCAACCCCGACCGCGGCACGCTCGCCGAGCGCGTGGTCGGCGGCCACACCAAGTCGGTGCGCGACCTCGTGCGCGCGCAGCACGACATCCGCGGCTTCCACGACATCTCCGCGCTGGTCGCACGCGACCACACCCGGCTGGACGTGCTCGCCTCCGACGCCGATCCACGCGTCTCGGAGGCCTTCGGCGATGCGGACTACCGTGACGTCGCGGCGGTGGCGGCGCAGTACTACTCACTGGTCCTGACCGACTCGGGCACCGGCATCGTGCACTCCGTGATGGGTGCCACGCTCGACCTGGCCGATCAGATCGTCGTCGTCTCCGGGCTCAGCGTCGATGAGGCCCGGCTGGCGTCGGAGACGCTGACCTGGCTGGAGACCAACGGCCACGCGCAGCTCGCGCGGGAGGCCATCGTGGTGCTGAACCAGTCGACGCCCGGCACCCCGCTCGTGCGCCTGAGCGAGCTGGAGGCGCACTTCTCGACGCGCGCGAAGCACGTTCTGCGCATCCCCTACGACCCTCAGATCGCCGGCGGCGGCCCCATCGACTTCACCAGCCTCCAGCCCGAGACCCGGCGCGCGGCTCGCGAGATCGCGGCCACGCTCGTCGAGGGCCTGCGGGTGAAGGCCGCCTGATGGCCGTCCGCGAGATCCGCCTGTACGGCGACCCCGTGCTGCGCCAGGTGTGCGCCCCGATCGAGCAGATCGACGACGGCGTGCGCGCTCTGATCGCCGACCTCGTCGACACCGTCGAGCTGCCCGGCCGGGCAGGCGTCGCCGCGAACCAGATCGGTGTCGCGCTGCGTGCGTTCAGCTACAACATCGACGGCGACATCGGCTACGTCATCAACCCCGTGCTGGTCGAGGTGCGCGGCGAGGCTGTCGAGATCGGCGAGGGATGCCTGTCGGTGCCCGGCCTGTGGCACGACACGCCGCGTCACCCGTGGGCTCGGGTCGAGGGCATCGACCTCGACGGCAACCCGGTCGTGCTGGAAGGCGAGGGGCTGCTCGCGCAGGCCCTGCAGCACGAGACCGACCACCTGGACGGCATGGTGTACCTGGGCAGGCTCCAGGGGGAGACCAGGAAGACCGCGATGCGGCAGGTGCGCGAGAGCGACTGGTTCTGACTCGGATGCAGATGAGGCCCTCCGCGGTGCGCGGAGGGCCTCATCGTCTGTCGGTGCTGAGCGTCTAGCCCAGCGGCGTCGTGGTGGTGTGCACCGGGGCCTCGTAGATCTCGGCGATCTGGTCGGCGAAGTCCGCCAGGATGACATTGCGCTTGATCGACATCTTCGGGGTCAGGTGACCGCTCGCCTCGGTCCACTCCACGGGCAGGATCGTGAACTTGCGGATCGACTCGGCGCGCGACACCGACTTGTTCGCGCGGTCGATCGCGCGCTGCACCTCGGCGTGCACCGCGGGGTTCTTCGCAGCATCCGTCAGCGACATGTCCGCGGGGAGGCCGTTGTTGGCCAGCCAGGTCGGCAGCATCTCGGTGTCCAGCGTCACCAGTGCCGCGATGAACGGCTTCTGATCTCCGACCACGACGACCTGCCCGACGATCGGGTTCGCGCGGATCGGGTCCTCGAGCACGGCCGGGGCGACGTTCTTGCCGCCGGCGGTCACGATGATCTCCTTCTTGCGACCCGTGATCGTCAGGAAGCCGTCCGAGTCGAAGGAGCCCAGGTCGCCGGTGCGGAACCAGCCGTCGTGGAACGCGGCGGCGGTCGCCTCGGGGTTGTTCCAGTACTCCTTGAACACGCAGATGCCGCGGACCTCGATCTCGCCGTCGTCGGCGAGACGGATGCCGACGCCGGGGAGCACGGGACCGACCGTGCCGATCTTGAAGCCGTCCTCGCGGTTCACGGTCGCCGGCGCGGTCGTCTCGGTGAGACCGTAGCCCTCGAGGATGACCACGCCGAGGCTGCGGAAGAAGTGCCCGAGGCGGTCGCCCAGCGGAGCGGAACCCGAGACGGCGTAGACGACGTTGCCGCCCATGGCCTGGCGCAGCTTGGAGTACACCAGCTTGTCGAACAGGGCGAACTTCAGCTTCAGGCCGAGCGGCACCTTCTCACCGCGCTCCTGCAGGGTGGAGTGCTCGATCGCAGTGGCGGCGGCTGCGCGGAAGATCTTGCCCTTGCCGCCGGCCTCGGCCTTCTGCTCGGCCGAGTTGTACACCTTCTCGAACACGCGGGGGACCGCGAGCAGCAGCGACGGCTTGAAGGAGCCCAGCGAGGCGAGCAGCTGCTTCGTGTCGGGCTGATGCCCCACGCGCACGCCCGCGTGGATGTAGAGCATCGACATGAAGCGGGCGAACACGTGCGCGAGGGTGATGAACAGCAGGGTCGAGGCGCCGGGGGTGTAGACGACGTGCTTGAGCGACTCGGCGGCGTTCCGCGAGAGCTCGACGAAGTTGCTGTGCGTGAGCACGCACCCCTTCGGGCGCCCGGTCGATCCGGAGGTGTAGATCAGGGTCGCGATGTCGGAGCCGACCGCCAGGTTGCGGCGGCGCTCGATCTCGGCGTCGTCGATCTCGGCGCCCTTCGCGGTGAGCGCGTCGATCGCGCCCAGGTGCAGCTGCCACACCTCGCGCACCAGCGCCAGGTCGCCGCGCACCTCGTCCACGCGGGCGAAGTGCTCGGGGGACTCGACGATCAGCGCGATCGCCCCGGAGTCCTCCATGATCCACTGGATCTGCGCGGGCGAGCTGGTCTCGTAGACCGGGACCATGACGGCGCCCGCGTAGAACAGCGCGAAGTCGACGAGGGTCCACTCGTAGGTGGTCTGCGCGATGAAGCCGACCTTCTCGCCGGGCTGGATGCCTGCGGCCACGAACCCCTTGGCGAGGGCGATCACCGCCGTCTCGAAGTCCTTGGCGGAGATGTCGCGCCAGCCGGCGCCGTCGGGAACGGAGAAGATGGCCAGATCCGGCGTCTCCTTGGCGCGGATCGCGAGCAGATCGGACGCGTTCGCCTCGGGATCGGCGGGAACGATGGCGGGGGCTTCGAACTGGGTCACGGCAGCTCCTTCGGTACCGGATTGACGGGTGACACCCCGAGTCTAGGTCATGGCATCCAGTCGCAGAAAACGTGAAACTCGGTCGCGATGGTGGCCACGAGGCTAGACTTCTGCACGATGTTCTACTGGCTGATGAAGTACGTCGCGATCGGGCCGCTGGTCAAGGCGATCTTCCGACCCTGGATCGTGGGGCGCGACAACGTCCCCGCGTCGGGTGCTGCCATCCTCGCGAGCAACCACCTCTCCTTCGCCGACTCGATCTTCCTGCCGCTGCTGCTGGACCGGCCGATGTCCTTCCTCGCCAAGAGCGACTACTTCACCGGCCGCGGCCTCAAGGGATGGGCCACCAAGGTGTTCATGAAGGGGACCGGCCAGATCCCCATCGACCGTTCCGGCGGCAAGGCATCCGAGGCATCCCTCAACACCGGCCTGCAGATCCTGGGTCGGGGAGACCTGCTCGGCATCTATCCCGAGGGCACCCGCAGTCCCGACGGCAAGCTGTACCGCGGTCGCACGGGCCTGGCTCGCATGGCGCTCGAGGCGAAGGTCCCGGTGATCCCCGTCGTGATGGTCGACACAGACGTCATCATGCCGATCGGGCAGAGCATCCCGAATGTGGGACGCGTGGGCGTGCTGATCGGGGAGCCCCTGGACTTCTCCCGCTATGCGGGCATGGAGAACGACCGCTACATCCTGCGCGCCGTCACCGACGAGATCATGATCGCGCTGCAGCGGCTGGGCGCCCAGGAGTACGACGACGTGTACGCCTCCACGGTGAAGGACCGGCTGCCGCAGAAGGCCCGACGCCGCTGAGCCGCAGGCCCGTCACAGCGCGGGGAGGGACCTCGGGCGGACACTAAGCTGGGTGGATGCTTCCCTCGCACCCTGAACTCGACGCGTGGCGGTCCCTCTCGATCAAGCAGCAGCCGCAGTGGCCCGACGCCGAGCGGGTGGCGGAGGTGTCCTCGCAGATCGCGACGCTGCCGCCGCTGGTCTTCGCCGGTGAGGTCGACAACCTCCGCACCAGGCTGGCCAGAGCGGCCTCGGGCAACGCGTTCCTGCTGCAGGGCGGCGACTGCGCCGAGACCTTCGCGGGTGCGACGGCCGATCAGATCCGCAACCGCATCAAGACCGTGCTGCAGATGGCCGTGGTGCTCACGTACGGCGCCTCGATGCCGGTGGTGAAGATGGGGCGGATGGCCGGCCAGTTCGCCAAGCCGCGCTCCAGTGACACCGAGACCCGCGGCGACGTCACGCTGCCGGCCTACCGCGGCGACATCGTCAACGGATACGACTTCACCGAGAAGTCCCGTCAGCCGGATCCCGGACGTCTGCTGCAGGGCTACCACATGGCCTCGTCCACGCTGAACCTCATCCGCGCGTTCACGCAGGGCGGTTTCGCCGACCTGCGTGAGGTGCACTCCTGGAACAAGGGCTTCGCGCAGAACCCGGCCAACCAGCGTTACGAGCGCATGGCGGCAGAGATCGACCGGGCCATCAAGTTCATGGAGGCGGCCGGCGCTGACTTCGACGAGCTCAAGCGCGTCGAGTTCTTCACCGGGCACGAGGGTCTGCTGATGGACTACGAGCGCCCCATGACGCGCATCGACTCCCGCACGGGCACGCCGTACAACACCTCAGCGCACTTCCTGTGGATCGGGGAGCGCACCCGCGACCTCGACGACGCGCACGTCGACTACTTCTCGCACATCCGCAACCCCATCGGCGTCAAGCTCGGCCCCACCACGTCGCCCGACACCGCTCTCGCGCTGATCGACAAGCTCGACCCGAACCGCGAGCCCGGGCGTCTCACCTTCATCACCCGGATGGGTGCGGGGAAGATCCGGGATGCCCTGCCGCCGCT
>NZ_MKRT01000029.1:21564-50203 GCF_001897945.1 Microbacterium sp. 69-10 | reverse complement strand
ATGCACGGCAACGGCATCACGACGTCGACCGGCTACAAGACCCGCCGCTTCGATGACGTGGTCGACGAGGTGCGCGGCTTCTTCGAGGCGCACCGCGCCGTGGGCACGTTCCCCGGCGGCATCCACGTCGAGCTCACCGGCGACGACGTCACCGAGTGCCTGGGCGGTTCGGAGCACATCGACGAGGCCTCCCTCGCGACGCGCTACGAGAGCCTGTGCGACCCGCGTCTGAACCACATGCAGAGCCTGGAGCTGGCGTTCCTCGTGGCCGAGGAGCTCGAGAAGCGCTGACCCTCGGCGGGTGGCACCGGGAATGCTGACCGTCGCCGCGAGCGGTTGTCAGCATCCCGGGGCGATCAGCCCTGCAGCTTGAGGGTGAGCTTGACCGTGCCGCCCTTGGGCAGCGTTGCGTCCCCGGGCTTCTGCTCGATGACCGTCGCGAGGTCGCCGAAGGTGGGCAGGTCGCCCCACCCGGGGTAGGACGCCTTCAGGCCGACGCTCTCGAGCTTGGCCTTGGCCTTGGTGAGCGTCATGCCGACGACGTTCGGAACGGTGATGGGCTGCGGGCCCTTGGAGACCGTCAGCGTCACGGTGTCGCCGGGGCGCCAGCTGCCGCCGCCCTGGCGCTCCGCGCTCTGCGCGATCACGGAGCCCTTGGCGACGGTGTCGCTCCAGTCCTCCGGTGCCTCCGGGTTCACGTTCAGCCGGGCGGATTCCAGGATCTGCTTCGCCTCGTCGAGCGGCTTGCCGACGACGCTCGGGACCGGACCCAGAGAGACCTGGATCTGCGCCTTGTCGCCCTCGAAGACCTCGCAGCCGTCACCGCAGGCGTAGGGCTCGCCGCCCGCGCGCGGGGTGATCCGCACGTTCAGCACGAGGTTCGGGCCCAGCTTGTCGAAGTACTCCTCGACGTTCTTGTCGACCTTGAGGTTGTTGGCGTCGAGCTTCTGACGTGCGGCGGACTCGGTCAGTCCGGTCAGTGCGCCGATGGTGTGCTTGGCAGGGCCCGATGAGACGATCAGCGTGACCGTGCTCTCCTTCTCGACGCGCTCGCCCGCCCCGGGATCGGAGTCGATCACGTCGCCGGCGGGCACGTTGAGGTCGGACTTCGCGGTCGTGGTGGACTTCAGGTTCTCGGCGGCGATGGTCTTCTCGGCATCCGCCAGCGGCATCCCCGCGACCGTCGGGACGGCGATCAGCGATCCCGGTCCCGAGCCGAACCACCAGCCGATCCCGCCCGCCGCGACGGCGAGGAGCAGCACCAGTGAGAGCAACAGCGACCCCCGCGCGCGGCGCCGTGCGGTGCGCTGCCGCAGGCGCGCGCCGTTGTCGACGGACTCCGCGGCCACGGGAGCGGTGGGGTCGGAGATGGCCGCCGTGCCCATCGGGAGGATCTTGGTGACCGCTCCGGAATCGTGCCCGGATGAAGGCGCGACCGTCGCCGTCGGCACGGGCGTCACGCCGAGCTCGCGCTCGATCTCGCGCAGGCGATCGAGCATCGCCTGCGCGTTCAGCGGGCGCTCGTCGGGCGACTTCTCGGTCGCCCAGAGCACGAGCTCGTCGAGCTGCTCGGGCACTCCGGGGTTGCGGACGCTGGGGCGCGGCACCTGCTCTGTGGCGTGCTGGAACGCGATCTGCATGGGCTGCTCGCCCTTGTACGGCTGCTCGCCGACCAGCATCTCGTACAGCATGATGCCCAGCGCGTAGATGTCGCTGCGGGCATCCGCCGTCCCGCGGGTGACGAGCTCGGGTGCCAGGTACGCGATCGTGCCCAGCAGCTGCGCTCCGGTGGCGGTGTTCGCGGTGGTGGCGCGGGCGAGCCCGAAGTCCCCGATCTTGATGCGGCCGTCCTCCGCGAGCAGCACGTTCTCGGGCTTGACGTCGCGGTGCACGATCCCGGCGCGGTGCGCCGCGGCGAGACCGGCGAGGATCGCGTCCATGATCGTGATCGTCTGGGCCACGGTCAGCCGCTTCTGCTCGCGCATCAGCTCGCGCAGGGTGATGCCGGGCAGGTACTCCATCACCAGGTAGGCGAGGTCGCCGTCCTGGCCCTGGTCGAACACGTTCACGACGTGCGGATCGGCCAGCCGCGCGGCCGATCGGGCCTCCTGGATGAACCTGCTCTGGAAGGCGGAGTCGTCGCTCAGATGGGCGTGCATCACCTTCAGGGCGATGCGTCGTTCCAGGCGCATGTCGGTGGCGACGTAGACCGTCGCCATGCCGCCGCGTGCGATCCGTGCTCGCACCCGGTATCGGCCGTCGACAAGCCGCCCGATGAGGGGGTCGGCCTGCGCAGTGTTCACAGCACGAGTCTATGAAGAACAGGCTGTGAGCCCGGGCAACGGCGCACCTGCGACAGGTTTCGATCCGGTGACGACTGGCGCGTCACCGGAGCGTCGCGACCCACTTGTGGGCCTGCTGCTCCCACAGCCCGTAGCGATCCGGGTAGGCCGAGACCTGCACGGACTGCGCCGCGTCGGTGAACGACTTGCCCTGCCACCCCGCGATGTCGAGCAGGCCCTTGCTGGCGATGCCGTTCGGGTCGCCCGCACCGCCGTAGAACACGCGGATGCTGCGATCGGCGTTCAGGATCTGCTCGGGCGTTCCCCATCCCTGACTGGGCCGCTGCTGGAAGAGGCCGAGGGAGTCGCGGTCGCCGTGGTCCAGATTGCGCATGGTGGACTCGACCATCGCGGTCGCCAGTGCGATGGCGATGCCGCGGTCGGGAACGCCCAGTTCGCGGCCGATCTGGATGATGCGCACCGCATTCGCGCGCTGGGCGACGTCGAGGTTGGCGGAGCGCTGCGCCGGTGCCGGGGGAGCGAGGCGGAGCGTCTGGCCCGGGTAGATGATGCTGCCTGTGCCGAGTCCGTTGGCCTGCAGGAGCGCGGACACCGTGGTGCCGTACTTCTTCGCGATGCCGAACAGTGTGTCGCCGCGTGCCACGGTGTGAGCGGCCGGTGTCGCTACGGGTGCCGGTGCCGTAGCAGGTGCGGGTGCGGCGGCGGGTGCCGGGGCGGCAGCGGGAGCCGCCGAAGCGCCGACGTTGAGCTTCTGCCCGGGGAAGATCGCCGCGGAGCGGCCCAGCCCGTTCGCGGCGATGATGTTCGCGACGGTGGTGCCGTACTTGCGAGCGATCGCGTACACCGTGTCGCCGCGCACCACGGTGTGCACGGCGCCGGTCGCCGCGGCGGGAGCGGCGGCTGGCGCGGGTGCGGCGGCCGGCGCGGGTGCGGCGGAGGGTGCTGCACCGGGAGCGAGGCGCAGGGTCTGGCCGGGGTAGATCACGGAACGCCAGCCCAGGCCGTTCCAGGCGAGGACGTCCGCCGGTCGCAGGCCGTTGCGGATCGCGATGCTGGAGACCGTGTCGCCGGGTCGGACGACATAGGAGGTCGGGCGGGCGGCCGCGTGCACCGCCGCCGTCACGGGGCGCGGTGCGACGGACGGGAGCACGCCTGCCGGTACGGGTGCGCTGCGCACGGGTTCGGCGGCGTCGGCGGGTGCCGCCGTGAGCACGGCGGCGAGTGCTCCGATGACCGCCGTGGGTGCTCCGAATCGGATTGCCCCGGTGCGAGTCGAAAGATCATGCATGCGATTCCCCCTGGTGATCCTGAGGACACGCTGACACGTATGTAAAGAGTTGTCAACAGAAGTGGCTGCTGTTACTGGAGTGAATCGAGTTCCCGATGATGTCGGAAGGGAGGCGGGATGAGATAGTGGAGACGTGTCTGAGAACGCCGCTGAAACCGCCGACTGGCTGACCATTCCCGACCTGGCCGAGGTGCTCGGCGAGACGCCTGGTCGTGTGCGCCGGCTGCTCGACGAGCGCTATCTGATCGGCTCGCGCCGTAACGGCGCGTTCGCCGTGCCGGCTGTCTTCATCGTCGACCGTCGCCCGCTCACCTCGCTCCGTGGCACGGTGATCGCCCTGCAGGATGCCGGATTCAGCGACGACGAGGTCATCGACTGGCTGCTCGCTGAGGAGGACACGCTCGGGCGCACCCCGATCGCGGCTCTGCTCGACGGGCATAAGAGCGAAGTGCGTCGCATCGCGCGCACGCTCGCCTGAGCGTCTCCGTCGCGCGAGCGGCCGGCTGAGCGCCGGCTCCAGCCCGGTCTCACGCAGAGCGAGCGATCGCGGCATCGGCCAGCGCGCGAAGATCGTCGGCCGCATCGCCATCGATGTCCGCCGCCGCCAGGGCCCGCTCGGCATCCGAGGTGAAGCCGGCGATCATCTCCTCGATCCGCGCCACCGCACCGGTCTCCTCGATGAGACGCTGCAGCGCGGCGACGTCGTCAGGGGAGAGTCCCTGGTCTCCGAGGGCGTCATCCAGCGCGACCCGGTCCGCGGCGGACATCCGCTCGCGGGCGACGGCGATCAGCGCCGTGCGCTTGCCCTCCCGCAGATCGTCGCCGGCCGGCTTGCCGGTGACGCGCGGGTCGCCGAAGACGCCGAGCATGTCGTCGCGCAGCTGGAAGGCCATCCCGATCGGATGCCCGAAGGTGCGCAGCGACGCCAGCAGCGGCTCGTCGGCACCGGCCAGCGTGGCGCCGAGCAGCAGCGGCTCGGTCACGCTGTAACGCGCGGACTTCAGCGATGCGACGCGCAGGGCGCGCTCCAGCAGCGCCTCTGGCTCGCTCACGCTCCATGCGGACTCCTCGGTGATGTCGAGCATCTGCCCGACCGTCACGTCACGGCGCATGCGCGCGTACTCGGCCCTCGTCGCCGCGGCGTGCGGATGCCCCTGCAGCGCCTCCTCGAGCAGATCATCGCTCCAGGCCACCAGCAGATCGCCCAGCAGCACCGCCGACGAGCGGCCGAACGCCTCGGCGTCGCCCGCCCACCCCGCGGCCCGGTGAGCGGCCTCGAGCTCGCGGTGGGACGCCGGGCGTCCGCGTCGGGTGTCGGAGTTGTCGATCAGGTCGTCGTGCACGAGCGCCGCGGACTGGAAGATCTCCAGGGCCGAGCAGAGTCCCCACAGCGGGGCGGCATCGGCATCCGGAGCCGGGGCGGCCGCTCGCCAGCCCGCATGGCAGAAGCGGGCGCGCAGGCGCTTCCCACCGAGCAGAGTGGTCCGCGCCGCGTCCAGGAAGAGCACGGCATCCGGGCCGTAGTCGGCCGCGTCGGCCTGCATTCGGATGAGAAAGCTCTCAAGGCGTGCGGCGACGGCGTCCGAGACGAGGGTGGAGGGCACGATTCCCAGCCTAGATGCAGGAATTCGACGGCGCCCGGCTAGCCGCTCGCTCTTCGAGGCGAGTAGAGTGGATAGAACGAACCAAGGGGGTCGGAGATGCCTCTTTCCGAACAAGAGCAGCGCATGCTCGACGAGATGGAACGCCATCTCCTTCAGCACGATGCCGATGTCGTCACGGCGCCGTCCGGTGATCGTGCACTCAGCTACCGCAACCTGATCTACGGTGCGCTCCTGCTGTTGGTCGGCGTGGGCGGTCTGATCGCCGCCGTCGTCGCGAGCGGGCCCATCGGAGCCGTCGGCAGCATCATCATCGGCGTGGTCGCGTTCCTCGCGATGCTGAGTGGAGCGATCCTCGCCTTCACGCCCGTCCGCCGTCCGCTCGACGGGTCCCGTCTCGATGGTGCTCCGCGCGCGCAGCGATCACGCGACTCCTCGTTCATGGATCGGATGAACGATCGATGGGACAGGCGACAGGATGAGCGCTGATCCCCAGTGATGATCTGACCCTCAGACGAAGCCCGGATGCAGAGCATCCGGGCTTTTTCGTGTCCTGACGCGCCGCATCCTCCCTTTTCCCTCCACCAGCCCTCCACCGTCCTCCACCCCCGTGATCCCGCGATATCACGGGGGTTTCTGCGTTCGGGGTCGGCGGAAGGCTGGGAATGAGCCCAGGTCGTCGTAGGAAAGTGGAGGGAAGTGGAGTAAAGTGGTGCGCACCTCGAGTTGGCCGGACGCAGAGGGGGTGATTTGGCCGATGCTGCTGGGGACGCACACTCCGAAGCTCGATGACAAGGGCCGTGTGATCCTTCCTGCGAAGTTCCGCGAGGACCTCGCCGGCGGCATCGTCGTGACCCGAGGCCAGGAGCACTGCCTGTACGTCTTCAGCACCGCCGAGTTCGAGGCGCAGCACGAGAAGATCCGTCAGGCCCCGCTCACCGACAAGCAGGCCCGCAGCTTCCTGCGCATGTTCCTCTCGGGGGCGAGCCAGGAGATGCCCGACAGCCAGAACCGCATCACCATCCCCGGCCATCTGCGTCAGTACGCCGGACTGGAGAAGGAACTGGTCGTCACCGGAGTCGGCGCCCACGCCGAGATCTGGGACGCGTCCGCCTGGAACGCGTACCTGGAGAGCAACGAAGAGTCCTACTCAGATCTGGAACAGGAGGTGATTCCCGGATTGTTCTGACCACGGCTGTGATGCCTCGCCGCTCTGCCCCGACACACTTCCCCGGTGCCGGGTCGAGCGGAGAGGAATCAGAGCCGGAGGTCACGGGATAGAAGACGATGAGCCTCCGCGACATCCACACCCCAGTGCTCCTCGAGCGCTGCATCGAGCTGCTCGCCCCTGCGCTGGCGCACGACGGCGCCGTGCTGGTCGACGCCACCCTTGGGATGGGAGGGCACTCCGAGGCCTTCCTGGAGCGCTTCCCGCACATCCGGCTGATCGGCCTGGATCGCGACACCGACGCGCTGCGCATCGCGGGGGAGCGGTTGGCGCCGTTCGGTGACCGCGTCACCCTCGTGCACAGCGTGTACGACGAGATCGGCCTGCACGCGCAGGGCGCGTCCGCCATCCTGTTCGACCTGGGTGTGTCCTCGCTGCAGCTCGACGAGGCCGACCGCGGTTTCGCCTACTCCAAGGACGCGCCGCTGGACATGCGGATGGACCAGACCAAGGGGCGCACGGCCGCGACCATCCTGGCCGAGTACAGCGAGGGACAGCTGCGCCGCATCTTCGAGCGCTACGGCGAGGAGAAGCTCGCGGGACGCTACGCCCGGTTCATCGTCGCGGCGCGCGCCGAGAAGCCGCTCACCCGCTCCGGCGAGCTGGTCGACCTGCTGGTCGCTGCGACGCCCGCGGCGGCCCAGCGTGCCGGACACCCCGCCAAGCGCGTCTTCCAGGCGCTGCGGATCGAGGTCAACTCCGAGCTGAGCGTGCTGGCCGACGCCATCCCGTCGGCGATGGATGCTCTGAACGTGGGCGGTCGCATCGCGATCATGGCCTACCAGTCCCTCGAGGACCGCCTCGTCAAGCAGGCGTTCGCGGCGGCATCCGCATCGACCGCGCCCGCAGGGCTCCCCGTCGAGCTGCCGGAGCACGCCCCCCGCTTCCGCATCCTGACCAAGGGCGCCGAGCTCGCGGGCGAGGAGGAGCGCGCCCGCAACCCGCGTGCCATCCCGGTGCGACTGCGCGCCGCCGAGAAGCTCAGGGAGTCGGCATGAGCCTGTTGAACGTCCGCGTCCAGCCGCGCACCGAGACGCGCCCCGCACCCGCACGCCGGCTGCGGGCGGTCACCGCGCCCGCCGGGCTGCGCCGACCGAAGCTCGCCTATGCGGCTCTCGCTGTCGGCGGGGCTCTGGCGATCGGCGCCGCGCAGATGATCGTGTCTCTGGCCTCGACCCAGGATGCCTTCGCGCTGGCGAAGCTGAACAACCAGCAGCGCGAGCTGAGCCTGCAGAAGCAGGCGCTGGGCGATGAGCTGGTGGCGCTGAACTCGCCGCAGGCGCTCGCGGCCAAGGCGGATGCCATGGGTCTCGTCGTCGCGGGAGCCGCGTCGTACCTCCGGCTCAGCGACGGCGCCGTGCTCGGCGCGGGGGACGCCGCGTCGTGGGTCTCGACGGTCACGCCGAACGGGCCCACGAAGGTCGGCAACGCCCTGCTCGCGCCGCCCCCCTCGGCATCCACCGAGACGCCGGCAGACGGCGCCGACGCTCAAGGCAGCACGGCCGACGGCGTGCCGGCGGACGGCGCTCCGGCGGCCGATTCGACCGCTCAGGACGCCGCGACCCAGCCCGACCTGCCTCCCGCCATCACCGACGGCCTGCCCTCGCCGACCACCCGCTAGTCCCAGGATGGAGACCGCCGCATGACGACTCGAGCAACACGCGGAACGCGACGGCGCACGGTCGTCGCACTCGCCGTCATCCTGGCCGTGCTGTCGGCCTTCGTCTTCCGACTCATCGACATCCAGGTCGTGCACGCCGACGACAACGTCGCAGCCTCGCTGAGCAAGCTGAGCAACTCCAACCCGGTGCCCGGCGCTCGCGGCGACATCGTCGACGAGAACGGCACGGTGCTGGCCTCGGACGCGTTCGTGTACGACGCGCAGTTGGACCCCAAGCTCATCGACGACTACGAGAAGCAGACCGATCCCAAGAAGAAGCCGAAGATGCCGTGGGCGGAGGCCAGTGAGAAGATCGCCGCGGTCGTCGGGATGACCGGCGACGACGTGCGCAAGCTCGTCTCGGACGCTCTCGCGAAGAACCCGAACAGCCAATACGCCAAGCTGAAGAACGGACTGTCCACCGAGAAGTACCTCGCACTGCGCGATCTCGGGCTCGCGTACATCGCCAACAAGCCGCGCGCCATCCGGGTGTACCCGAACGGCGCGGTCGCCGGCAACATCGTCGGCTTCCTCAACGGCGAGGGCAAGGCGCAGTACGGCATCGAGCGGATGGATCAGCAGTGCCTGGCCGCCACGAACGGGTCGATCAGCTACAAGAAGGGCCAGGGCGGCGTGCGCATTCCCGGCAGCGAGCGGATCGTCGGAGCCGTGGATGGCGGCACGGTCAAGCTCACCCTCGACAGCGACCTGCAGTGGTACCTGCAGCAGATGATCGGCGAGCAGGCGCAGCGCCAGGGCGCCAAGGCCGCGACCGCCACGGTGGTCGAGGTGAAGACCGGCAAGATCCGGGCGGCTGCGGAATACCCCTCCGTCGACCCCAACAACGTCAATACGGTGGACCCGGAGTACTGGCGCTCGCACATCTTCTCGGATGCGTATGAGCCCGGATCGACGTTCAAGGCCATCACGGCCGCGACCGTGATCGACCAGGGCAAGGCCACTCCGCTGTCGCATGTCACCGTGCCGGCGCGGGAGAAGTTCCCCAACGGCACGGTCATCAACGACGCCTTCCCGCACCCCGTGTACGACTACACCCTCGCCGGGGCGCTCATCGACTCGTCGAACGTCGGCCTCTCGAAGTTCGGCACCCAGGTCGATCCGGCCACCCGCGCCGAGTACCTGGAGCGCTTCGGCGTGGGCCAGAAGACCGCCATCGGCTTCCCCGCCGAGCAGTCCGGCCTCCTCCGGGATCCCGCGAAGTGGGACGGCACGACCATGTACACCACGACGTTCGGTCAGGCGTTCACCGTCACCCCGGCGCAGATCGCCGGCGCCTACCAGGCGCTCGCGAACGACGGGAAGAAGATCGACCTGTCGCTGGTGGAGTCCTGCACCGACGCCGACGGCACGGTGCACGAGGCTGCCGCACCGCAGAGCGAGCAGATCATCAAGCCCGAGACCGCGGCCGCTGTTCGGCAGATGCTGGAGAACGTCGCCGTGCAGGGCGGCAACGCCAAGACGACCAAGGTCGACGGGTACCGGATCGGGCTCAAGACCGGTACCGCGCAGAAGACCGACGGGCACGGAAAGTACAAGAGCGGCGTCTTCTTCACCAGCATGGTGGGCATCGCACCGATCGAGGACCCGCAGTACGTCGTCGTGGTCACGCTGGACGAGCCGACTAAGATGAGGAGTTCCGCCGCGAACGCCGCGGCGTTCCAGCAGGCGATGACCCAGGTGCTCAAGACCTACCACGTCGCGCCCTCGTCGGAGCCGATGGGCCCGCTGCTTCCCAAATTCAACTGAACGGCGTTCGGCCGTGCATGGAGATGCCACATGATCGCTCTCTCGCTCGCTGAGATCGCGGAGATCCTGGGCGGTGAGCTGCGCCTCGCCGGTGCGGACACCGCTGCGACGATCGTCGACGGGGCCGTGGACACGGATTCCCGCGAGATGACGGCAGGGTCGATCTTCGTCGCCAAGCCAGGAGAGACCACCGACGGACACCGCTTCGTCGGCGCTGCGGTCGAGGCGGGCGCCGTGCTGGCCATCGTGGAGCACCCGGTCGACGTCGAGGTTTCGCAGATCGTCGTCGCGGACGCCGTGCAGGCGCTGGCCGATCTTGCCAGGGCGGTCGTCGCGCGCGTGCGTGCCGCAGGCTCGCTCCGGATCGTCGGCATCACCGGATCCAACGGCAAGACCACGACCAAGAACCTCCTGGCCCGCATCCTGGAAAACGAGGGCGAGACCGTCGCCCCCATACGCTCGTACAACAACGAGGTCGGCGCACCGCTGACCATGCTGCGCGTCACGGACACCACTCGCTTCCTCGTCAGCGAGTTCGGCGCGGCAGGTGAGGGCAGCATCGCGCGCCTGGCCGGGCTCGTCGAGCCGGACGTCGCCGTGGTCCTCATGGTGGGCCTCGCCCACGCCGGGGGGTTCGGGGGCATCGAGGCCACGGCGCGGGCGAAGTCCGAGCTCGTGCTCGCCGCTCGCGCTGGCGGGACGGCGGTGCTGAACATCGACGATCCGCGGGTCTGGGCCATGCACGACATCGCCGACGAGCGCGGCATGACGACCGTCGCCTTCGGCCAGGCTCCGGACGCCGACGTGCGCGCCGAGGATATCGCGGTCTCGGCCGACGGCACATCCTGCACCGTCATCCGCGGCGATGAGCGCCTGCCGCTGCACCTCCAGGTGCTCGGTGCGCATCATGTCTCCAACGCCCTCGCCGCCATCGCGGCGGCGGGCGTGCTCGGCGTACCCGCAGCCACGGCGATCTCCCGTCTCGAGACCGTCGAGGTGGCGGAGCGCTGGCGCATGCAGCCGATGGGCAACGAGCGCGTGCGCATCATCAACGACGCGTACAACGCCAGCCCCGACTCCATGGCGGCCGCCCTTCGCACGCTCGCGCAGATCACCGGCCCCGACGAGCGCACGGTCGCCGTCCTCGGCGCCATGAGCGAGCTCGGCGAGTCCGCGGGGGAGGAGCACGACCGGATCGGGCTGCTGGCCGTGCGGCTGAACATCCAGCGCATCGTCGTCGTCGGCGCCGAGGCCCGCCGTCTCTACCTCGCCGCCGTCGGCGAGGGATCCTGGGACAGCGAGGCGGTTCACCTCTCCGATCAGGAGGCCGCCTTCGAATATCTGAAGAACGAGCTGCGCGACGGCGATCGCGTGCTCGTGAAATCGTCGAACTCCGTCGGGCTCCGGCATCTCGGCGATCGTCTGGGAGAATTGTTCTCGTGAGGTCCTTGCTTATGGCGACGGCGATTTCGCTCGCCTTCTCGCTCTTCCTGACCCCGGTGTTCCTGAAGCTGTTCCGCAGGATCGGCTGGGGGCAGGTCATCCGCACCCCCGAGGACATCGCCAACCCCAGCCACCAGGCCAAGCGGGGCACGCCCACCATGGGCGGTGTCATCTTCATCCTCGGCACCATCGTCGGCTACTTCGCCGGAACCTTCTTCGGCGGCATGACGCCCGGCCTCTCCGCGATCCTCGTGCTGTGGCTGATGGTCGGATTCGGCGTGGTCGGCTTCATCGACGACTACATGAAGGTCCGCAGCCAGCGCAGCCTGGGGCTGTCGGGATGGCGCAAGATCATCGGCCAGCTGGCGGTCCTCATCCCGTTCGGCGTGGTCGCGCTGAACTTCCCGAACTCGTTCGGCCAAACGCCGGCCAGCGGGTCCGTGTCGCTGTTCCGGGACATCGCCTGGCTCAACCTGTTCGCCTTCGGCATCGTGCTCGGCTGGATCCTCTACCTCATCTGGATCTCCGTGATCGGCGTCGCCACGTCCAACAGCGTCAACCTCACCGACGGCCTGGACGGACTCGCCGCCGGCTCCGGCATCTTCGTCGTCGGCTCCTACGGTCTCATCGCGTTCTGGCAGTTCAAGCAGTCCTGCGTGGGCGAGGGGGCGAACACCGTCGGATGCTACGAGGTGCGCGAGCCCCTGAATCTGGCTATCGTGGCGGCGGCGTTCGCCGGCGGCCTGATCGGATTCCTGTGGTGGAACGCGCCCAAGGCCAAGGTCTTCATGGGTGACGTGGGCTCGATGGCGATCGGCGGCGTCGTCGCCGCGATGGCGATCCTCACCCGCACCGAACTGCTGCTGTTCGTGATCGCCGGCATCTTCGTGCTGTCCTCGGGCTCGGTCATCCTGCAGCGCGCGTACTTCAAGCTCACCCGCGGCAAGCGGCTGTTCCTGATGAGCCCGTTCCATCACCACCTGGAGATGCGCGGATGGGCCGAGGTCACCATCGTCGTGCGGCTGTGGATCATCGCGGGCCTGCTGGCGGCGACCGCGGTCGGGCTGTTCTACGTCAACTGGTTCGCCCAGGCCTCGAACGGCTGACGCGATGGCATCCGAACGTCTCGAAGGCCTGACCAGCTGGCACTCCGACTGGACCGGCCTGCGCGTCGCCGTGCTCGGCCTGTCCGTCACCGGCTTCTCCGCCGCCGACACGCTCACCGAGCTCGGCGCCGAGGTGCTCGTGCTCTCCGAGGACGCGTCCGAGGAGTACGCGCGCCTCGTGCCCGTGATCGGCGCCCGGCTCGAGCTGGGCCCGCTCTCCGAGGTGCCCGCCGTCCTGAAGGACTTCGCGCCGGACGTGGTCCTCGCCTCGCCCGGGTTCCCGCCCTCGCACCCGGTGATCCGATGGGCCAAGGAGAACGGCATCGCGCTGTGGGGCGACGTCGAGCTGGCCTGGCGGGTTCGCGACAAGGTGCTGCGCGCCGACGGCACCCCGGCCGAGTGGGTGCTGATCACCGGCACCAACGGCAAGACCACCACCACCCAGCTGACCGTGACCCTGCTCGACGCGGGCGGACTGCGCGCGGCGCCGTGCGGCAACATCGGGGTCCCGGTGCTGGATGCCGTTCGGGATCCGGGCGGCTTCGACGTCCTGGTGGTCGAGCTCTCCAGCCATCAGCTCTGGTACATCGGGCAGTCGGCTCCGGCCGGTCAGCTCGTCCCGTACTCCGCGACCTGTCTCAACCTCGCCGACGACCACCTCGTCTGGCACGGCAGCGCCGATGCGTACCGTGCCGCCAAGGCGTTCGTCTACCGTCATACGAAGGTCGCCTGTGTCTACAACAAGTCGGACCTCGCCACCCTGCGGATGGTCGAGGAGGCGGATGTCACCGAGGGCGCCCGCGCCATCGGCTTCGACCTCGGGACTCCGGGGCCGAGCGACCTGGGCGTCGTCGACGGGATCCTCGTCGATCGGGCGTTCCACGACGACCGCAGGCACAGCGCGCTGGAGCTCACGACGGTGGACGCGCTGCGCGCCGCGGGCCTGGCCGCACCGCACGTCGTGCAGAACATCCTCGCGGCATCCGCCCTCGCCAGGTCGCTGGGAGTGGAGCCGGCGGACATCCGCGATGCGCTGCAGACCTTCAGGATGGACGCCCACCGCATCGAGGTCGTGGCGGAGCACCACGGCATCCGCTGGGTCGACGACTCCAAGGCGACCAATCCGCATGCCGCGGCCTCCTCGCTGCGGGCCTATCCCGGCGCGATCTGGATCGTGGGCGGCGACCTCAAGGGCGTCGACCTCGGGGATCTCGTCGCGCACGCCGGCGGCACCGCGGGCGGCGCGATCGTGATCGGGGTGGACCGCGAGCCCGTCCTGGCGGCATTCCGGCGACACGCGCCGCACGTGCCGGTCCAGGAGGTCGTCCCCGCTGAGACTGGAGGGGTCATGGACCGCGTGGTGGAGATCGCGTCGGAGATGATCGACGGCGAGGGCACGGTTCTGCTGGCTCCCGCGGCGGCATCCTTCGACCAGTTCTCCAGCTACGCGGATCGGGGAGAGCGCTTCGCCACGGCGGTGCGCGAATGGATCGGACGGGGGAGCGCTGATGACGCAGACGACTCACCCACCGCGCACTGAGAGCGCTGACGGCGCCGAGCGCACCGGCGCCGCGAGCAGGGGACTCTCCGCCCGCGTCTCGCTCGGAAGGCTGTTCACGCCGCCCTCGACCGAGTTCGTGATGATCGCGTCGACCGCCGTGCTGCTCACCATCTTCGGGGTGGTGATGGTGCTGTCGGCGACCAGCGCGAAGCCGACCGCGCCGTACGCGGACGCGCTGCGGCAGGGGATGTTCGCGGCCGTCGGCATCCCGCTGATGTTCATCGTCAGCAGACTGCCGGTCGCGTTCTTCAAGAAGGTCGCCTGGCCGATGCTCATCTTCGGCGTGCTGTTCCAGCTGCTCGTGTTCGTCCCCGGTCTTGGCGTGTCCTCCTACGGCAACAAGAACTGGATCAGGGTCGCCGGCGTGCAGCTGCAGCCCTCCGAGTTCCTCAAGCTCGCGCTGGCCGTCTGGATCGCGTTCGTGCTGATGCGCAAGCAGTCCAAGCTGGGCACCTGGCATCAGGTCTTCATCCCCGTCGTGCCCGTCGCGGTGCTGGCGATCGGGACGGTGCTCGCCGGAGACGACCTCGGCACCGTGATGGTGCTGGTGCTCGTCGTGCTCGGCTGCCTGTTCTTCTCCGGCGCGAAGCTGCGGCTGTTCATCATCCCGGCGATCCTCGGCCTGATCGGCGTGCTGGGTTTCGCGCTCAGCAGCGAGAACCGCATGAAGCGCATCCTGGCGGCATTCGACCCGTCGACGTGCGATGCCGAGAAGGAGTGCTACCAGGCCGTGCACGGCATGTGGGGCATGGCCAACGGAGGGATCTTCGGCGTCGGGCTCGGCAACTCCCAGGAGAAGTACTGGCTGCCCGCGGCCTCGAACGACTACATCTTCGCCATCGTCGGCGAGGAGCTGGGACTGCTGGGCTGCCTGCTGGTGCTCGTGCTGTTCGGCGTCTTCGCGGTCGGCGCCTTCCACATCATCCGCCGCACGTCCGACCCGTTCGTGCGCATCGCGGCGGGCGGCATCACGGTCTGGATCATCGGCCAGGCCCTGTTCAACATCGGCGTCGTCGTGCGCATCTTCCCCGTCATGGGCGTTCCGCTGCCGTTCATGTCGCAGGGCGGCACGTCGCTGCTGTCGGCCATGATGGCCTGCGGCATCCTGCTGGCCTTCGCGCGCACGATACCGGCGAAGCAGAAGGACGCCGTCGCAGCGCCCCGGAACGCGACCGGGACACGCGGCAGCACCGCACCCCGCAAGACCGCGGCAGGCCGCGAGAGCATCGCCCCCCGAAAGGGCGCCGCATCCCGAAAGGGTAAGGTCGCCAGGGGCGTTGTACTGAGCGAGCGAAGCGAGACGAAGTGACCACCTATCTTCTGGCCGGCGGAGGCACCGCCGGCCATGTCAATCCGCTGCTCGCCGTCGGTGATCTGCTCCGCGAGCGCGATGGCGACGACGTGCTCGTGCTGGGCACCCGGGAGGGCCTCGAGTCGCGTCTGGTCCCCGCCCGGGGGTACCGGCTGCTGATCGTCGACAAGGTTCCCTTCCCGCGCCGTCCGAACCGGGCCGCACTGGCGTTCCCAGCCCGCTTCCGCCGCGCCGTCGCGCAGGTGCGCGCGCACATCCGCACCCATGGTGTGGATGTCGTCGTCGGCTTCGGCGGGTACGCCGCAGCTCCCGCCTACGTCGCCGCGCGCCGGGAGCGGATCCCCTTCGTGGTGCACGAGGCCAACGCCAAGCCGGGCCTCGCCAACGTGCTGGGCGCGCGTCGTGCCGCGGGCGTCGGCGTCGCCTTCGAGGGCACGCCGCTCAAGCGCGGCGAGGTCGTGGGGATGCCGCTGCGCCGTGAGGTCGTCGAGCTGGACCGCGCCGCGAGCCGTGCCGAGGCCGCAGAGGAGTTCGGGCTGGACGCCGACCGTCCCGTGCTGCTGGTGTTCGGCGGCTCGCTGGGCGCGCTGCGCCTGAACGAGGCGTTCGCCGGTGCCTGGCGCGATGTGCTCGACGCCGGATGGCAGCTGCTGCACGTGACGGGGGAGCGCAGCGACCTGGCGGACCCCGGAGTGCCGGGATACACGATGCGCCGCTACGTCGATCGAATGGACCTGGCCTTCGCCCTCGCCGATCTGATCGTGTCGCGCTCCGGCTCGGCGACCGTGAGCGAGATCAGCGCGCTCGGGCTCCCCGCACTCTACGTGCCGTACTCGGTCGGCAACGGCGAGCAGAGGCTGAACGCGGCCTCGGCCGTCGCGGCCGGTGCGGCCGTCCTGCTCGACGACGCCACCTTCGACGCGGATGCCGTGCGCACGCAGGTCGTGCCGCTGCTGGGCGACCCGGACCGGATCGCCCGGATGTCCGAGGCCGCACAGCGGGTCGGCACGCGCACCGGCACCGAGAACCTGGTCGCGCTCATCGATCGCGCACTCGCGGAAAAGTAGACTGGTGACGACATGATCAGACCCGACCTCACCCTCCCCATCCCCGAGACGATCACCTCCGCCCACTTCATCGGGATCGGCGGATCAGGGATGAGCGGCCTCGCCCGGATGTTCCTCGACGCCGGCATTCGCGTGTCCGGCTCCGACCGCGCCGACAGCGCCAACCTGCGCGCCCTCGCCGAGGCCGGTGCGACCGTGCACGTCGGCCACGACGCCGCGCACCTGGGCGATGCGGACACCGTCGTGCACACCGGCGCCATCTGGCCGGAGAACCCGGAGTTCGTCACCGCCAAGCAGCGGGGGCTGCATGTGATCCACCGCTCGCAGGCGCTGCACTGGCTGATCGGCGGCCGACGCCTGGTGTCGGTCGCGGGAGCGCATGGCAAGACCACCTCCACCGGGATGCTGGTGACCGCGCTGCAGGCACTGGGAGCGGACCCGAACTTCGTCAACGGCGGAGTGATCGAGCAGCTCGGCATCTCGAGCTCCTCGGGCGCCGACGAGCTGTTCGTGATCGAGGCCGACGAGTCCGACGGCACGTTCCTGCTCTATGACACCTCGGTCGCGCTGATCACGAATGTCGACCCGGACCATCTGGACTTCTTCGGCTCCGAGGACGCCTTCTACGACGCGTTCGTGCGCTTCGGGAACGAGGCCCGCGAGGCGGTCGTGATCTCGGCGGACGACCCCGGCGCGCTGCGGGTGCACGCGGGCCTGGACCACCAGAACGTCATCACGTTCGGCCGTGCGGCGGATGCCGACCTGCGCATCGTCGACATCGACACGACGGGTCCGGTCTCCGCCACGCTCGTGCACGGTGACGACTCGGTGCGGATGCAGCTGGCGGTCCCGGGGGCGCACAACGCGATCAACGCCGCCGGCGCCGTCGCCGTGCTGATGACGCTCGGATACGGCCTCGCGGATGCCGCGGGGGCGATGGAGGGCTTCGCGGGCACGGTGCGCCGGCTCGAGCTGCACGGCGAGGCGCGCGGCGTGCGCGTGTACGACGATTACTCCCACCACCCGACCGAGGTGCGGGCCGCACTCGAGGCCATGCGCGGCGTGGTGGGCTCGGGCCGCCTGATCGCGATCCAGCAGCCGCACACGTACTCGCGCACTCAGCACATGTACCGGGAGTTCGCCGAGGTGCTGGAGGAGCTCGCCGACCACACGGTGATGCTCGACGTCTACGGTGCACGCGAGGATCCCGTGCCCGGCGTGACCGGCGAGCTCGTGAGCGGCGCGTTCGCCGACCAGGCGCACGTGCACTACGTCCCCGACTGGCAGCAGGCCGCCGACTACACCGCTCAGGTGGCGCGCGACGGCGACGTCGTGGTGACGCTCGGCTGCGGCAACGTGTACCAGATCATCCCACAGGTGCTCGACTCCCTCCGGCGCACGCCCGAGGTCTGAGGCATGCGACGCCCCGCACCGCTCCCGGCCTCCGCGAAGGAGCCGGAGAAGGCCGAGACGTCCGCGCCTCGACCTCAGCACAGGGCGGACGCCGACCGGGCGGACGTGCGCGACGCGAGGCGCGGAGCGCGCCCCGCCGCGGGCACGGATCCCGAGGAGGCCGGCTCCGCAGCCGACACCGCGGTGATCGAGGACGCGACGCCGGATGCCGAGGAGCAGGCTCCTCCCGTGCGCAGCAGCGACGTGTGGCGCGCGGCCCGTGCGCGGCGGAAGGCGCTGAGAGCGGAGATCCGCCGGTTCACCCAGCGGTCGCGTCGCAGGAGGATCGTCTGGTGGACCGCGATCGGCGCCGTCGTCGCGCTCGTGCTCGGCAGCGTCCTCGCGGCTTACAGTCCGTTGTTCGCCGTGGAGAAGATCACGGTGGCGGGGGCGAAGGCGCTCGATCCGGCAGCGGTGCAGAAGGCACTCGAAGGCGAGATCGGGTCTCCGCTCGCGCTGATCGACGACAGCGCCGTGAAGTCCGCGCTCACGGAGTTCCCGATGATCGAGTCGTACTCCCTGGAGGCGCGACCGCCGCACGAACTGCTGGTGCGCATCGTGGAGCGCACGCCGGTGGGAGTGGTCCGCACCGACGGGGGCTACACGCTCGTCGATGCGGCGGGGGTCGTGCTGGCCACCACGGCGGACAAGCCGGAGGGACAGCCAGTCCTGAGCATCACCGGTGGGGCGGACTCCGCCGCCTTCCGCAGCGCGGGACTCGTCATCCGCTCCCTTCCGGCTGATCTGCGGGCGCAGGTCACCGCCGTCTCCGCGTCGACCCTCGACGACGTCACGCTGTCCCTCGCCGACGGCAAGACCGTGCTGTGGGGGAGCGAGGACGACTCCGTGACGAAAGCGCTGGTGCTGGTCGTGCTCATCAAGAACTCGCCCGAGGCGCGGAGCTTCGACGTGTCGGCGCCCTCCGTTCCCGTTGTCCGCTGAGGGCTCTGTTCCGGTCGTCCGCTGAGGGATCGCGACGACACGCCGTGTCGGTGCGGGCAGCGGCGTCGGTTGCGCATACCGTCGATGACGAGAACGCAATACCGGGAAATAGTTTAACCCTCTTCTTGAGGTTTAAGGTTTCTCCCTCGTCAGGCTCGAATAACGGAGGCCGGCCATGAGCCAGAACCAGAACTACCTCGCCGTGATCAAGGTCGTCGGCGTCGGCGGTGGCGGCGTCAACGCCGTCAACCGCATGATCGATCTCGGGCTCCGCGGGGTCGAGTTCATCGCCGTGAACACCGACGCGCAGGCGCTGCTCATGAGCGACGCCGACGTGAAGCTCGACGTGGGCCGGGAGCTCACCCGCGGGCTGGGCGCCGGTGCGGACCCCGAGGTGGGCCGTCGCGCCGCCGAGGACCACGCGGAGGAGATCGAGCAGGCGCTGACCGGCGCCGACATGGTCTTCGTTACCGCGGGAGAGGGCGGTGGCACGGGTACCGGCGGTGCGCCCGTCGTCGCGCGGATCGCCAAGTCGATCGGCGCGCTGACCATCGGTGTCGTCACCAAGCCGTTCTCCTTCGAGGGACGCCGTCGCCAGAGCCAGGCCGAGGCCGGCGTCGCCAAGCTCAAGGAAGAGGTCGACACCCTCATCGTGGTGCCGAACGACCGCCTCCTCGAGATCAGCGACCGCGGCATCTCCATGATCGAGGCGTTCGCCACGGCCGACCAGGTGCTCCTCGCCGGTGTGCAGGGCATCACCGACCTCATCACGACCCCCGGTCTGATCAACCTCGACTTCGCCGACGTCAAGTCGGTCATGCAGGGCGCCGGCTCCGCCCTGATGGGCATCGGATCCGCGCGCGGCGCGGATCGTGCGATCAAGGCCGCCGAACTCGCCGTCGAGTCCCCGCTGCTGGAGGCGTCCATCGAGGGCGCTCACGGCGTGCTGCTCTCGATCCAGGGCGGGTCGAACCTCGGCATCTTCGAGATCCACGACGCCGCCGACCTCGTCAAGGAGGCCGCGCACCCCGAGGCGAACATCATCTTCGGAACCGTCATCGACGACACCCTCGGCGACGAGGTGCGCGTCACCGTCATCGCGGCCGGGTTCGACGGCGGCGAGCCCGCTCCGCGCCTGGAGCCGTTCGACGTCAAGCGTCCCGAGGCCGCTCCGCTGCCCGAGGTGCGCGTGGACGAGAAGTCCGTCGAGGACGTCGTGGTCGAGCCGGTGAAGCCGACGGTGTCCGTCTCGGCCCCCACCAGCATCGAGCCGGCGTTCCCGGACGACGGCGACCTCGACATCCCCGAGTTCCTGAAGTGACTCTCGCGGCGCGGCTCTCGGCGATCGATGACCGCATCGCCGAGGCCGCGCGGCGCGCGGGCCGCGATCCCGGGGACATCACCCGGATCGTGGTCACCAAGTTCCACCCGGCCCAGCTGGTCCGCGATCTGCGCGCCCTCGGCGTGACCGAGGTGGGTGAGAATCGCCAGCAGGAGCTCAGTGCCAAGCGCGCCGACCTCGTGGACCTGGACGACGTCCGCTGGCACTTCATCGGCCAGGCGCAGACGAACAAGGCCGCCGCGATCCGGCGGGCATCCGACGTGGTCCACTCGGTCGATCGCACGCGACTGGCGGATGCGCTGCACCGCGCCGCCGACGACGACCGCGTGCTCGATGTGCTCGTGCAGGTGAACCTCACGGAGGACGCCGGGCGCGGCGGGAGCACGCTGGCGGATGCCGAGGCGCTGGCCGAGCACGTGCTCGGCCTCGAGTCGCTCCGCCTGCGCGGGGTCATGGCAGTGGCCCCGCTGGATGAGGATCCCGCATCCGCGTTCGCGCGCCTGCGCGCGGTGGCCGACCGCGTCCGCGTCATCGCGCCGGGCGCTACCTGGATCTCGGCAGGCATGACCGGCGATTTCGTCCAGGCGATCGACGCCGGCGCGACACACCTGCGGATCGGCTCCGCAATCACAGGACCTCGCCCCGACCGGGGTTAACCTTTCAACCAGACCAGCCCGCATCGCTCGAACCGGAGGACACGATGGGTAACCCGCTGAAGAAGACCATGGTGTATCTCGGCCTCGCCGACGAGGAAGAGGTCTACGAGGAGGAGGCCACGCAGCCCGTGGCCCGTGCACCGCGCGAGCGCGAGCGCGAGGAGCACGCTCCTGCCCCTGTGACCCCGCTGCGTCGCCCCACGGCCGTGCACCAGCCGGCTGCCGGCGCGGTGAACGAGATCCTCACCGTGCACCCCAAGCAGTACCGCGACGCGCAGGTCATCGCGGAGAACTTCCGCGAGGGCGTGCCGGTGATCATCAACCTCTCGCAGATGAGCGATGCCGACGCGCGTCGTCTGATCGACTTCGCGAGCGGCCTGTCGCTGGGGCTGTACGGACGCATCGAGCGCGTCACCAGCAAGGTGTTCCTGCTGTCGCCTGAGAACATCGCGGTGTCCGGCCAGGGCGGCCTCGCCCAGGCGGAGTCCGCTTCGTTCGACTCCTGACCTTGGCGACACCCCTCAGCATCATCGGCGGCATCGCCGAGCTGGTGCTGACGCTGTACATGATCGTGCTGCTGGCCCGGCTGGTGCTGGACTACATCCCGATGTTCAATCGCGGCTGGCGTCCGAAAGGCGTCGGCCTGGTCCTGGCGGAGGCCGTCTTCACTCTGACGGACCCGCCCATCCGGTTCTTCCGCAGGGTCATCCCGCCGCTGCGGATCGGCACGATCGCGCTGGATTTCGGCTGGACCCTGACGATGATCCTCGTGATCATCCTGCTGACCGTCGCGCGTGCCTTCTGAGGTGACTTCCGAGTCGTCCTCTCATCGCGGCGCACAGGCTGGGGGGCTATGCTTGGCTCCCAGACGCGCGCCCCGGGTACGCGTCTGAAGAACACCGCGCCGTCTTCAACGACTGGCCGAAAAGAACTCATCGAAAGAGGAGCCACCCATGGCACTTACCCCGGATGACGTCGTCCACAAGGAGTTCCAGCACGTCCGCTTCAAGGACGGCTTCGACCCCGAAGAGGTCGACGACTACCTCGACGAGATCGTCGTTGAGTGGCGCAAGACCCTCGAGGAGAACAACGAGCTCAAGGCCAAGCTCGCCGCCTTCGAGTCCGGCCAGAACACGGGTCCGGTCGCTGCCGCCCCCGTCGCCGCAGCCCCGATCACTCCGGCTCCGGCCAGCGGTGCATCCGCCACGGGAACGTCTGCAGGCATCATCGAGCTGGCGCAGCGCCTGCACGACGAGCACGTCGCAGAGGGCGAGTCCAAGCGCCGCCAGCTGATCGCCGACGCCGAGGCCGAGGTCGCCCGCATCCGCACCGAGGCCGAGGCCAAGCAGCGCGAGGAGTCCGCACGCCTGGAGCGCGAGCGCAACACGCTCGAGGGACGCATCACCGAGCTGCGAGAGTTCGAGCGCGACTACCGCGGCAAGCTCCGCGCCATGATCGAGGGTCAGCTCCGCGACCTGGACCAGAAGTCGACGTCTGACTCGACCCCTGTCTCCGCCATCGGCCTGTAGGTCGATCTTGACAGGACGTCGTCCCCTTCGTCGGTCGGCGGCCGGTGCGATCGTCGCGATCCTTGCGGCGCTCGTGCTGGCCGCCGATCAGCTTGTGAAGTACCTCACCATCCAGCATCTGCCCTCCGAGAAGGCCGTGCCGGTGCTGGGGGAGTTCCTGCAGCTGTTCTACATCCGCAACTCCGGAGCCGCCTTCTCGATCGGCGCCGGCATGACCTGGATCTTCACGATCGCGCTGGCCGTCGTCGCCGTGGTGATCGTCTGGAAGACCCTGGGCGTGCGTTCCCGGCTGTGGGCCCTGGTGCTCGGATGCCTGCTCGGCGGCGTGCTGGGCAACCTGTCCGATCGTCTCTTCCGCGAGCCCGGCTTCGCCGTGGGGCACGTGGTCGACATGATCTCGATGCCGTGGATGCTGCCGGCGATCTTCAACGTCGCGGATGTGTTCATCGTGACCGGGATGATCTCGGTGGCGCTGCTGGTGGTCGTGGGTCTCCGCCTGGACGGCACGCGCGAGCGCGATCACGCCAAGGGCGACGCGCCGACGGCGGACGCCGCGGCCGCCGCGAACGAGGCGTGAGCATGCAGAGCCGCACCCTGCCCGTCCCGGACGGGCTGGAGGGGTCCCGCGTCGACGCCGCGCTGGCGAAGATGCTGGGCTTCTCGCGCACCTTCGCCGCCGAGGTCGCCGAGGCCGGTGGCGTGACCCTCGACGGCGTGCAGCTGGGCAAGTCCGATCGGCTTCGCGCCGGAGGCTGGCTCGAGGTGAGCTGGTCGCCCAAGGAGGAACCGCGCATCGTGCCGATCGCGGTGCCGGAGCTGGGAATCGTGCACGACGATGACGACATCGTCGTGATCGACAAGCCCACGGGGGTGGCCGCGCATCCCTCCCTCGGCTGGGAGGGGCCCACCGTGGTCGGCGCTCTCGCCGCCGCGGGCTTCCGCATCGCGACCAGCGGTGCGCCGGAGCGGCAGGGCGTCGTCCACCGGCTCGACGTGGGAACCAGCGGCCTGATGGTCGTCGCCAAGACCGAGGCGGCCTACACGGCGCTCAAGCGCGCGTTCAAGGAGCGCACGGTCGAGAAGATCTACCACGCCGTGGTGCAGGGGCATCCGGATCCGCTCGTCGGCACGATCGACGCGCCGATCGGACGGCATCCGAACCACCACTGGAAGTTCGCCGTCGTCCCGGACGGCAAGCCCTCGGTGACCCACTACGAGACGCTCGAGGCCTTCCCCGGCGCCTCACTGCTGGAGATCCACCTGGAGACCGGCCGCACGCACCAGATCCGGGTGCACATGGCCGCGCACCGGCATCCGTGCGTCGGCGACCCGCTGTACGGCGCTGATCCCACGCTGTCCGCGCGGCTCGGCCTGACCCGGCAGTGGCTGCACGCGCATCAGCTCGCGTTCACCCACCCGGCGACGGGGGAGTGGGTGCAGTTCGAGTCGCCGTACCCGGAGGACTTCCAGCACGCGCTCGACGTGCTGCGCGGCGAGTAGCCGGCCTCAGACCCTGAGCTCGCCGGCGGCGCCGACCACGCCGTCGATGGTGCCCAGCAGGAAGCGCACCACGTCCGCGGGGGAGGCGTCGCGCTCCACGAGCAGGCTGATCAGAGTCTCCTCCGTGAACGACACCCAGGCCCGCAGCGCGATCCTCAGCGCGGGGGAGTCCGGCGCACCGAGCTCCGTGAACGCCTCGACCAGGCGCTCGGCGTTGCGTTCGCGGGATTCGTCCACCACACGGCGCACAGCCGAGTCCCCGCTGGCGATGCCGCGCACCAGCGAGTGGAACGTGCCCTGGTGCTGCTGCACGAACTCGGCGATGCGCAGCAGCGTGTCCTCGATGCGCTCGCGCGGCGGCAGCTCGGGGCGTGGCTCGGTGGCCAGCAGCAGGCTGTCCCTGGCGGTCGCGACCACGGCGAGGTGCATGCCCTGGCGCGTGTCGAAGTAGTGGAACAGCAGGGGGCGGGAGACGCCGGCGCGCTGCGCGAGCGCCTCCATCGTCAGCTCGTCGAGCGTGTGCTCGGCGAGGAAGTTGACGCCGATGGCGATCAGCTGCTCCCGGCGTTCGTCGGGCGTGAGACGGAGGCGACGCTCGGCGGACATGTCCCGATCCTATCGGCGCGCGGTATTGACTAGAAGTCAATGAGCGGTAATCTGGCTCGTGCGCCGATGTCGACGCGACCATCAGGAGGATCGATGAAGTTCCGCAACCCGAAGAAGCTGATCTCGAAGGCCACCGCCTCGCACGCAGGCCGAATCACTCTGGCCGCCGTGCCGGTCGGCATCGTCGCCGCCGTGCTCATGGGCGGTGTCGCCCAGGGCCAGGTCCCGGTGTCTTTCGCCGTGTCCGGCAGCCAGTTCCAGATCAGCGCGAGCCTGCTCGAGGGCACTGGGTTCTCGCAGTACGCGGGTGTCACGAAGGACACCGAGGGCGGGGAGCACAGCGTCGCGATCGCGAACATCAAGAGCGCCACGCTCGCCGACCTCTGCCAGTCGGTGGTCTCCGAGACCCCGCTCGGCAAGGTGGGCGTGCTCATCAAGGCCGGTGGGGGCGGCAACCCCGCCAGCGCCTCCGACCTGCAGATCGGCATGACCGGCCTGAAGGGCGACGCGTCCTTCGGCAAGATCCGCATCGGCGTGGACGCGTCGACCGTGAACACCGAGTCGAAGGGCACCGCGGGCGACTTCGCCCAGGACGCCGACTCGGTCACCATCAAGAACCTGCAGCAGACCGCATGGAGCACCCAGGCGTCCGTCTTCACCCTCACGGGCATGACGCTGGAGCTCACGGACGGATCGCAGGGATGCTTCTGAGCGACGAGCTCGCTGAGTCCTCGGAGACGACCATGACGGATGCCCAGCACGCGCCCGCCGAGTCGGGATTCCGTCACTGGCGGCGGCAGCGCCCCCTGATCGGCGGGGTGCTGCTGGTCGTGTCCGGCATCGAGATGTTCTTCTCCGGGCAGCTGGACTTCGGCGAGCTGCACATCCAGCTGGGCATCGAGGGGCTGCAGGCCACGATCATCCCCATCCTGCTGGTGCTGCTCGGCGTGCTGGCCGTGCTGATGCCCGCCCATCACGTCTTCTACGGCGTCATCGCGCTGGCCGTCGCCCTGTACTCGCTCGTGGGAGTGAACCTCGGCGGATTCGTCGTCGGGATGCTGCTGGGCTGCATCGGCGGCATCCTCGTCGTCGCCTGGATGCCCGGCAGACTGACGCGCCGCGAGAGGCGCGCGGCGCGCCGGGACGGGCAGGTCGAGGAGCAGGACGCATGATCCGTCGCCCCGCCTGCGCCGCCTTCGCGGCGGCCGCGCTGTGCGCGCTGGTGACCCCGCTGCTGATGGGCGCGGCGGTGCCGACGGCGGTGCGGCCGGCACTGTGCATCCCGCTCATCTGGTGCCCGGCACCGACGCCGAGCCCGACTCCGACCCCCACGCCGACGACGCCGGGGACCGGTGGCCAGCCGGGCATCCCGCTGCCGGGGCTGCCGCTGCCCGGCGGCCCGGGCGCGCAGACACCGGATGCCGGTCAGCCGACGCAGCCCGCACCGGACGCGAGCGCGACGCCGGCGCCCGCCGTGCCGGACGAGAGCGCACCCGTGTTCACGAAGACCCCGGCGCAGATGGCCTCCAAGGGGCTGTCCTTCACCGGTCTGAAGTCGATCGGCCTGGTCACCGTGCCGACCGTCGACGGGGATCGCATCCGCGTGCTGAAGATCAGCGCCGACACGATCACGATCACCGGCTTCTCTCTCTCCGTGCGCCCGCCGGAGCACGACGGTCTGGTCACCGACGCCGACACCATGTCGCTCAAGGGACATGTCACGGTGTACCTCGGGTCGCTGACCGCGACCGGCCAGGACGGCCAGACCCTGCTCACCTTCGGGCTGGACACGCCCCCGTCGCTGGACGACGTCGAACCAGGCCTGCTGCATGTGCAGATGGGGCTGGTGGGAACGATCGCGGACTCGATCAGCTACACGAACACCGACCAGCGGATGGTCGCGAAGAAGTGAGCCGGCGGATGTCGGTGGTGTGCGTCAGACTCGCAGTATGAGCATCGAGGTGCGTCCCGCGACTGAGTTCGACGACGTCGCCGCCGTCGTCGGCCCCAGGAATCCCGCATCCAACGTGTGCTTCTGCCTGAACTACCGGCTGGGCAGCACCGAGGCCAGGAAGCTGCGTGAACCGGATCGGTCCGCGAAGGTCAGGGAGCTCTGCCGGCAGGATCCGCCTCCCGGAGTGATCGCCTATCAGGAGGATCAGCCGGTCGGCTGGGCGGCGCTGCACCCCCGGCGCGAGACGAGTTTTGCGCGCAACCGCCTGATCCCGCATGTCGACGAGCTGGACGTGTGGTCGCTGTGGTGCTTCCGCGTGCGTCCCGGGTACAGGTAACAGGGCGTGACGCACGCACTCATCGAGGGGGCGGTGGCGTACGCACGGGAACGCGGTGCGCCCGCGATCGAGGGCTATCCGGTCGACAACGGCGGCGATGCGGTGAACCTCACCATGGCGTACGTCGGCACCCGCGCACTGTTCGAGAGCGCGGGATTCGAGAAGGCCGCCGACGCCGGATCGGTGCTGGACGGCTTCCCCCGCGTGCTGATGCGGCTGGACCTCAGCGCTTGACGCGTCCGCCGCGGAAATGCGCGGGATCGTCCTCCGCCATCGCCAGCGCGATCCTGCGCACATGCGCGTCGTCGACGTCGCCCATGGCGGCGAGGTCGTAGAAGCCGACCTCGGTGAGCTCGCCGTCCGCCGGATGCGGGTCGCCGGACACCCACGTGCACCGGAAGACGATGTCGGTGTAGTCCACCTGGTCGCCGTTGGCGTACGTGATCCTCGGCAGCTGATGCACCAGGGCCAGCCGATCCACCGACACCACGACCCCGGCCTCCTCCAGGCACTCCCGCGCGGCGGCATCCGCCGGTTCCTCGCCGGGCTCCACGATGCCGGCGATGCACTGCCAGGCGCCGTTGTCGGCGCGCTTGCCGAGCAGCACCTTCTCGTCGCGGAACACCACGGCAGTGGTGCCGACGAGGGGGAGCGGAGCGTGTCCGATGTGCTCGCGCAGCGCGAGGACGAAGTCGGGAGTGGCCATGGGCTCAGCGTATCGGGAGCGGCCGCCACGGCCGCATGCCCGGGTGTCGGGGTCGCCTCGTAGACTCGATGCATGGCCTCCGACTCCTTCGTGCACCTCCATGTCCACAGTGAGTACTCCATGCTGGACGGTGCGGCGAAGATCGGGGCGATGACGCAGGCCGCGGCCGAGTACGGGATGCCGGCGATCGCGGTCACGGACCACGGGAACACGTTCGCGGCGTTCGAGTTCTACAACGCCGCGAAGAATGCGGGCATCAAGCCGATCATCGGTCTCGAGGCGTACATGACGCCGGGCACGCACCGCAGCGACAAGACCCGCGTGTCGTGGGGATCGCCGGATCAGAAGAGCGACGACGTCTCCGGATCGGGCGCGTACACCCACATGACGATGTGGAGCGAGACGACGCAGGGCATGCACAACCTGTTCCGCATCAGCTCGCGATCGAGCATGGAGGGCTACTACTTCAAGCCGCGCATGGACCGCGAGCTGCTGCAGACCTATGGCAAGGGGCTGATCGCCACCACCGGATGCCCGTCGGGCGAGGTGCAGACCAGGCTCCGCCTCGGGCAGTACGACGCGGCGCGGGCCGCTGCGGCGGAGTTCCAGGACATCTTCGGCAAGGAGAACTTCTTCGCGGAGATCATGGACCACGGGCTCTCGATCGAGCGCCGTGTGATGACCGACCTGCTCCGCCTGGCCAAGGACCTGAACATCCCGCTGGTCGCGACCAACGACTCGCACTACACGCACCAGCACGAGGCCGACGCGCACGAGGCGCTGCTGTGCGTGCAGTCCGGTTCGACCATGGACGACCCGAACCGGTTCAAGTTCGACGGCGACGGGTACTACATCAAGACCGCGCAGGAGATGCGCCAGCTGTTCCGCGACCACCCCGAGGCGTGCGACAACACGCTGCTGATCGCTGAGCGCTGCGAGGTCGAGTTCGACACCTCGGCGAATTACATGCCGAAGTTCCCGGTTCCCGACGGAGAGACCGAGGACAGCTGGCTGGTCAAGGAGGTCGAGGCGGGACTGCACTACCGGTACCCGGGCGGCATCCCCGACAAGGTGCGCAAGCAGGCGGAGTACGAGCTCGGCGTCATCCTGCAGATGGGCTTCCCCGGCTACTTCCTCGTCGTCGCAGACTTCATCAACTGGGCCAAGGACAACGGCATCCGCGTCGGACCGGGCCGAGGCTCGGGAGCCGGCTCGATGGTGGCCTACGCGATGAGGATCACCGACCTCGACCCGCTCGAGCACGGCCTCATCTTCGAGC
>NZ_MKRT01000029.1:0-21426 GCF_001897945.1 Microbacterium sp. 69-10 | reverse complement strand
GCCGCGTGCTCGGGTTCCCGTTCAGCATGGGCGACCGTCTCACCATGGCGATGCCTCCCGCCGTGATGGGCAAGGACATGCCGCTGAGCGGCATGTTCGACTCCGCGCACCCGCGCTACAAGGAGGCCAGCGAGTTCCGGGCCCTGATCGAGACCGATCCCGAGGCGAAGACCGTCTTCGATCGTGCGCTGGGCCTGGAGGGGCTGAAGCGACAGTGGGGCGTGCACGCCGCGGGTGTGATCATGTCCTCGCACCCCCTGCTCGACATCATCCCGATCATGAAGCGCGAGCAGGACGGCCAGATCGTCACGCAGTTCGACTACCCGTCGTGTGAATCGCTCGGCCTGATCAAGATGGACTTCCTGGGGTTGCGCAACCTCACGATCATCTCCGACGCGCTCGACAACATCCGCACGAACAGGGGGGAGGAGCTCGACCTCGAGCACCTCGCGCTGGACGACCGCCCTGTGTACGATCTGCTGGCCCGTGGTGACACGCTCGGCGTGTTCCAGCTCGACAGCCCGCCGCTGCGCTCCCTCATGCGCCTGATGAAGCCGGACAACTTCGGTGACATCTCGGCATTGATCGCGCTCTACCGGCCGGGCCCCATGGGTGCCAACTCGCACACCAACTACGCACTGCGCAAGAACGGGCTGCAGGAGATCACGCCGATCCACCCGGAGCTGGAGGAACCGCTCAAGGACATCCTGCAGGAGTCCTACGGCCTGATCATCTATCAGGAGCAGGTCATGGCCATCGCGCAGAAGGTCGCCGGGTTCAGCCTCGGCCAGGCGGACATCCTGCGGCGCGCCATGGGCAAGAAGAAGAAGTCGGAGCTGGACAAGCAGTACGAGGGCTTCTCCGGCGGCATGAAGGAGCGCGGTTACGGCGAAGGCGCCATCAAGGCGCTGTGGGACATCCTGCTCCCGTTCTCGGACTACGCGTTCAACAAAGCCCACTCGGCCGCATACGGGCTGGTCTCGTACTGGACCGCCTACCTCAAAGCGCACTATCCGGCCGAGTACATGGCCGCGCTGCTGACCAGCGTCGGCGACTCGAAGGACAAGATGGCGCTGTATCTCAACGAGTGCCGCCGGATGGGCATCAAGGTGCTCCCGCCCGATGTGTCCGAGTCCATCAACTTCTTCGCCGCCGTCGGCGAGGACATCCGCTTCGGCCTCGGCGCCGTCCGCAACGTGGGTGGGAACGTCGTCGAGGGGATCATTCAGGCCCGCAAGGAGGAGAAGTTCACGTCCTTCCACGACTTCCTGGGCAAGGTGCCGCTGCACGTGGCGAACAAGCGCACCGTGGAGTCGCTGATCAAGGCCGGCGCGTTCGACTCGATGGGTGACACCCGTCGTGCCCTGCTCGAGATCCACGAGGACGCCGTCGAGGCGGCCGTCGACCGCAAGCGGAACGAGGCGCAGGGCGCGATCGGGTTCGACTTCGACAGCCTCTACGACGACATGGAGGAGGCGGCGCCCGCGAAGGTGCCGGAGCGGCCCGAGTGGACGAAGAAGGACAAGCTCGCGTTCGAGCGCGAGATGCTGGGCCTGTACGTCTCCGATCACCCGCTGGCCGGGCTCGAGATGCCGCTGGCCAAGCACGCGTCGATCTCCATCCATGACCTGCTCACGTCGGAGGACCTGCAGGACGGCGATCAGGTTACGGTCGCGGGTCTGGTCACGAGCGTGCAGCACCGCGTCGCCAAGGCCAGCGGCAACCCGTACGGCATGATCACCGTCGAGGACTTCAACGGCGAGGTGACGGTCATGTTCATGGGCAAGACCTACACCGAGTACCAGCACGTGCTGCAGCAGGACGCGATCCTCGCGGTGCGTGGACGGGTCTCGCGTCGCGATGACGGGCTGAACCTGCACGCGCAGTCGGCGTTCGCACCCGACGTCGGCTCCTTCGACGCGGCGGGGCCGTTGTCGCTCCAGGTCGCCGAGCAGCGCGCCACCGAGCGGACCATGATCGACCTCGCGGAGGTGCTCCGCCGCCACGCCGGCGAGACCGAGGTGCTCCTCCGCGTGCATCGCGGCGGATCGGCGAAGGTGTTCGAGGTCCCGATGCCGGTGACCGTCTCCGCCGACCTGTTCGGCGACCTGAAGTCGCTGCTCGGCCCGACCTGCCTGGGCTGAGCAGCGGTCATGCGATGACACCGCTCCCAGCTTCCCCCGGCAGGTCTGGGTAGGATCGTGACTCGCGTGGGGACGCGACCACGACGAAAGGATCGCTCGATGAGCACCGAACACATCGGCACCGGGCCCGAAGACGTGACCGGCGGGAGCCCGTCGGACTCCGAGGGAGAGCAGCGGAGCACGGGAGCCGCGGCCGCAGACCGGGATCCGGTGGCGGCTGAGCCCGCCTCCGAGGACGATGACGCGGTCTACTACGAGGAGCAGGTGGAGCCGGAGTACGGCATCCTCGGCTTCACGCTCCGAGAGCTCATCATCGTCGGCGCCTGGGTCCTGGTCTTCGTCGTGTCCTTCTTCCCGGTGTTCGGCGGTGGCGGATCGGTGTGGACCCGCGGCATCGACTGGATCCTCACGATCGGCCTGCCCACGGCCGCCGTCTTCCTGATCGCCCTTCGCCGCTTCTCGCCCGAGGGGATCCGACGCGTGGGGTCGCTCGGCATCGACCAGTTCGCCTCCGTCGCATCCTCTGTCGCAGCGGTCGCCTGGGCCCAGCTGCTCTGGCTGCAGTCAGCGGCGAGCGTCGACTCGGGCGCGTTCCTGGTCGGCTGGGTCCCGATCGTGGCGCAGCTGGCCACGCTGGCCTTGGTCGCGGCCACCGTCGCGGCGCCCCTGATCCCGCGCCTGCGCGACGACTTCGAAGGCCGGATGGAGACGCTCGCGCATCGCAACGCCAATCCCGTGCGCCCCGTGATCACCCGGCCGCGTCCTGCGGCCGTCGCTGCGCCGGCTGCGTCAGGCACGGATGCCGATGCCCAGGCGGAGCCGATCATCGAGACGGATCTCGTCATCGAGGACGACGCCGATGCCACGCGCGTCATCGAGGTGCTGCCGACCGCAGCGGCGCCCGTGACGGCGGAGCCTGCGATCGTCCACGAGGACCCGGACGAGGTCTTCTCGCCAGCTTCCGGCGCCGAGCCGTCCCCGGAGGCGGACGCCGAGCTCGCACCGGCGCCGCCGGCCGACCCGGAGCCGCGTCAGCTCGACACCGCCTACACCGACCCGATCGGGGCACTGCACGAGATCTTCGCCGCGAACGAGACCGCGGAGGAGACGGTGGCCGAGGACACGACCGCCGAGGACACGAACGGTGAGGGCGACTTCGCGGAGAACACGACCGCGGTGCTCCCCGCGGTGGGGTCGTCCTCGGACGAGCCGGCCGTCGAGACCGAGGCTCCGCTGCGGCGCACCCGCAACGAGCAGGCGAGGGCCGCGGAGCACGAGACGCAGCCGTTCTGGATCCTCGCCCAGTCCGAGCGCGACGTGCTCGACGAGCACGGGCATCCGCTGTTCCGGATCGGACCCGCGGCGTGGACTCTCGTGATCGAGGACCGTGGCGGCGCCTACGTCGTACGACACGACGACGGCCGGATCGGATACCTCCACGACCTCGCAGACATCACGAAGGGCTGACATCGTGCGCACCATCGACCTCCGCGGGAAGAGCTTCTCTCCCGCGGACCTTCTCGCCGCCGTCCCGCGCGCCACTCAGGCGCGCGCCGAGGCCCTCGCCGCCGCCACGCAGATCGTCGAGGACGTGCGCTCCGGGGGAGAGGCAGCGCTGCGCGATCAGGCCGAGCGCTTCGATCGCGTGACCGGGCACGCCATCCGCGTCCCCGCCGAGCACCTCGCCGAGGCCCTGGCCTCCGTCGACCCCGAGGTGCGGGCCGCGCTGGAGACCGCGATCGAGCGAGTCCGGCGCGGATCGGCCGCCCAGGTTCCCGCGCCGCAGACCACCGACATCGGGCCGGGGGCGCGCATCACGCAGCGCTGGCAGCCGATCACCCGGGCCGGTGTGTACATCCCGGGCGGCAAGGCGCCGCTCGCCTCCAGTGTCGTCATGAACGTCGTGCCCGCCCAGGTCGCCGGCGTCACGAGCATCGCGCTCGCGTCGCCCCCGCAGGCGGGGCACGACGGGCGCGTGCACCCGACGATCCTCGCGGCCGCCGCCCTGCTGGAGGTCGACGAGGTCTACGCGATCGGCGGCGCCGGGGCCATCGGCGCCCTCGCCTACGGCGTCCCCGAGCTCGGTCTCGACCCCGTGGACGTCGTGACCGGCCCCGGCAACAACTACGTCGCCTCGGCCAAGCGCGCCGTCGCGGGCGTCGTCGGAACCGACTCCGAGGCGGGTGCCACGGAGATCCTCATCGTCGCGGACGAGGACGCGGATGCCGATCTCGTCGCGGCCGACCTCATCAGCCAGGCCGAGCACGACGAGCAGGCCTCCGCCGTTCTCGTGACCGACTCCGCCGCCCTCGCCGAGCGCGTCGCCGAGCGGGTCGCCGCGCGTGCGGAGGCCACACGCCACGCTGAGCGGGTGGCCGCGGCCCTGAGCGGACCGCAGTCCGCGATCGTTCTCGTCGACGACCGCCGGATGGCGGAGTCGTTCAGCAACGCCTACGCCCCCGAGCACCTCGAACTGCACCTGGCCGATGCTGCCGAGGCCGCGAGCCGGTTCACCAGCGCCGGCGCCGTCTTCGTCGGGGCGCAGACGCCGGTCAGCCTCGGAGACTACATGGCCGGGAGCAACCACGTCCTGCCGACCGGGGGACAGGCGCGGTACGCGTCGGGGCTGGGCGCCTACACCTTCCTCCGTCCGCAGCAGGTGATCGAGTACGACCACGATGCGCTCGCGCGGGTCCGCTCCGGAGTCGTCGCGCTCGCGGACGCCGAGATCCTGCCCGCGCACGGCGAGGCCGTCGAGGCGCGATTCGCCGGGGCGTCCGGCGCGGAGCGCGCCGAGTAGGCTGGAGCATCATGCACTGCCCCTTCTGCCGGCATCCGGACTCCCGCGTCATCGACTCGCGCACGAGCGATGACGGTCTGTCGATCCGTCGTCGGCGGCAGTGCCCGGAATGCGGAGGCCGCTTCTCGACGACCGAGACCGCGAGCCTCGTGGTGATCAAGCGCTCCGGTGTCATGGAGGCGTTCAGCCGGGACAAGGTGATCTCCGGCGTGCGCAAGGCCTGTCAGGGGCGCCCTGTGACTGAGGCCGACCTCGCCGTTCTCGCGCAGAAGGTCGAGGAGGCCATCCGCCAGACCGGAGTGTCGCAACTGGAGACGAACGAGATCGGGCTGTCGATCCTCGGGCCGCTGCGCGAGCTCGACGAGGTCGCCTACCTGCGATTCGCCAGCGTGTACCAGGAGTTCGACTCGCTGGAGGACTTCGAGCGCTCCATCAGCGAGCTGCGCGCCGATCACGCCAAGGCGGGGACGGACGCCGCGGACCGGTAATCTGGCAGGGATGTATCCGCTGCTCTTCCGCCACGTCCTGTCGCGCTTCGATCCGGAGTTCGCGCACCACGCCGCCATGGCGGTCATCCGCGTGCTCGGCGTCCCGCCGTTCTCCTGGGCGACCCGCGCGCTGACAGCGCCGTCGCCGGAGCAGCAGGTGCACGCGCTCGGCCTGACGTTCCCCTCACCGTTCGGCGTGGCAGCCGGCTTCGACAAGAACGTCGTCGGCGTGCGCGGCCTGGACGCGCTGGGCTTCGGCCACATCGAGGTCGGCACGGTGACGGCGATCCCGCAGGACGGGAATCCGAAGCCGCGGCTGTTCCGCCTCGTGCCGGACCGCGCGGTCGTCAACCGGATGGGGTTCAACAACAACGGCGCGGAGGCCGCGGAGGCGCGACTGACCAAGCTCCGCCGTCGCGCCCCGCGTGCGGTGATCGGCGTGAACATCGGCAAGAGCCGCGTGGTCGCCGTCGAGGACGCGATCGCCGACTACGTGGCATCCGCCACACGCCTGGCACCGCTCGCCGACTACCTCGCCGTCAACGTCTCCTCCCCGAACACGCCCGGACTGCGCGGCCTGCAGGCCGTGGAGACCCTCGCGCCGCTGCTGCGCGCGGTCAAGGAAGCCGCGGGCGCGACGCCCCTGCTGGTGAAGATCGCGCCCGACCTGCCCGACGAGGAGATCGCGGCCATCGCACGGCTCGCCGTCGACGAGGGACTCGCCGGCATCATCTCGCACAACACCACGATCTCCCGCGAAGGGCTGCGCACCGATCCGGCCGTCGTCGAGGCGGCCGGAGCCGGTGGACTCTCCGGAGCGCCCCTGAAGGAGCGCTCGCTCGAGGTCCTCGCGGTCGTCAAGGCCGCCGTCCCCGCGGACTTCTGCGTGATCGCGGTCGGCGGCGTGGAGACGGCGGACGACGTGCAGAAGCGGCTGGATGCCGGTGCGACCCTCGTGCAGGGCTACACCGCGTTCCTCTACCGTGGTCCGTTCTGGGCGCGCCAGATCAACAGAGGCCTGCGCCGCTGAGCGGCACAGGCCTCGGGTGAGAGCTCTTCGCGTCAGGCGGGGTACTGACCGCGCTTGACCTGCGGCTTGGGCAGGCGCATAAAGCGCATCTGCAGGGCGCGCATCGCGGCGTACCAGCCCAGGCCCTTCTCCCGGCGCGAGGCGCCGAACTTGTCGGCGGCCTTCTTCTTCACGCGGATGCTGAGCAGCACCATGTCGCCGATGGCGAGGAGCATGTAGCCCCAGAGCGCGACCATGGCCCACAGCTGCACGTCGGCGATCGGGGTGAGGTTCAGCAGGATGACCACCAGCATGGCGGCCATCAACCACTCGGAGATGTGCCAGCCGGCGTCGACGTAGTCGCGCACCCAGCGGCGCTGCGGGCCCTTGTCGCGAGCGGGGAGGTACTTGTCGTCGCCCTGCTCCATCCCGATGCGGGCCTTCTCGCGACGCGCCTGCAGGTCGGCCTTCGCGGCAGCCCTGGCCTCCTTGGTGTTCGCGACGAGGGGGCGGCGGTTCGCCGCCTCGCGCTCGGCGCGCGTCGGCGTCGCGCGGCCCTTGCCCACAGTGGGCGTCTCGGGTGCGTCGTCGTTGGCGGCGGGGGTGGCGTTGGGCACGTTCGACCTCAGTTCGGAATCGGGTTCACCTTAAGATTACTCGCATGACCTCGTCCTCATCGTCGGCTTCGCCGGCATCCGAATCCGCCGTCCTCGAGGCGGTAGCCCTCGGCATCCCCGCCGCACTCTCCGACCTCGGGAACCTCGTGCGCATCCCCGGCATCGCCTGGCCGGCCTTCGACCAGACCCAGCTGGAGCGCAGCGCGGCTGCGATCGCCGAGCTCGCGCGCGCGACCGGCGTCTTCGATGACGTGCAGGTGCTTCGCGCCCACGTCGACGACACCGAGGAGCTCGGCCAGCCGGCCGTGCTGGCCACTCGCGCCGCACGCAACGGCAAGCCCACCATCCTGCTCTACGCCCACCACGACGTGCAGCCCCCCGGGGCGGACGAGCTCTGGGACACGCCTCCGTTCGAGCCGACCGTGCGCGACGGACGCCTGTACGGGCGCGGCGCCGCCGACGACAAGGCCGGAATCATGGCGCACATCGCCTCGCTGCGTGCGGTGGCCGAGGTGCTCGGCGACGACCTGGAGCTGGGCGTCGCGCTGTTCATCGAGGGGGAGGAGGAGTACGGCTCCCGCTCCTTCGCCCGCTTCCTGCGCGACAACGCCGACGCCCTGCGTGCGGACGCCATCGTCGTTGCCGACTCCGGGAACCTGGACTCCGAGACGCCGGGCCTGACGGTCTCGCTGCGCGGCAACGCGCGGTTCACGCTGCGCGTGCGCACGCTCGAGCACGCCTCGCACTCCGGCATGTTCGGCGGAGCCGTGCCGGATGCCATGATGGCGGCCGTCACGCTGCTGTCCACGCTGTGGGATGCCGACGGCGCCGTGGCCGTGGAGGGGATGACCGCCCGGGAGGGGGAGACCCCCGCCTACAGCGAGACGACGCTGCGCGATGAGACGGGCCTGCTCCCCGGCGTCTCCCCGGTCGGACGCGACGACATCCTCGGCCGGATCTGGAACAAGCCCTCGATCACGATCACCGGCATCGACGCGACGAGCGTCGCTCAGGCGTCGAACACGCTGCTGCCCGAGGTGAGCGTGGTCATCAGCGCCCGCGTCGCACCCGGGCAGGACGCGAAGGACGCCTACGCGGCGATCGAGGCGCATCTGCGCGCGCACGCGCCGTTCGGCGCCGAGCTGACCTTCACGGACGTCGACCTGGGCGACGGATTCCTCGTCGACACCTCGGGCTGGGCGGTCGAGCTCACCCGCGGGGCGATGGCCGCCGGCTACGGCAAGGACGCCGTCGATCTGGGCGTGGGCGGCTCCATCCCGTTCATCGCCGACCTCGTCCGGGAGTTCCCCGAGGCGCAGATCCTCGTCACGGGCGTCGAGGACCCGCACGCCCGCGCGCACAGCCCGAACGAGTCGCTGCACCTGGAGACGTTCCGCAACGCGGTGCGCACCGAGGCGCTGCTCCTGACCCGCATGAACAGCCGCTCCGCGGCATCCTGACGGCACCGGCGCGTGCGCGGGGCAGGCCCTCCGTGCACGCGCCGGCGGTAGGATCGAGCGTGAGCAGCCGTCCGTGCTGCACGTCTGCAAGGAGTGACATGAGCGACATCACGCTGACCGAAGAGACCACCGCCGCCCACAGCGTCTCGCTGACGGATGCGGCCGCGCAGAAGGTCAAGAGCCTGCTCGAGCAGGAGGGCCGCGACGACCTGCGTCTGCGCGTCGCCGTGCAGCCCGGCGGATGCTCCGGCCTGATCTACCAGCTCTACTTCGACGAGCGGTTCCTCGAGGGCGACGAGACCGTCGACTTCGACGGCGTCGAGGTCATCGTCGACAACATGAGCGTCCCGTACCTCGAGGGCGCCTCGATCGACTTCAAGGACACCATCTCGGAGCAGGGGTTCACCATCGACAACCCCAACGCGGCGGGCTCCTGCGCCTGCGGCGACAGCTTCCACTGAACGGTCGCCAACCTGCGTGGTTGGCGTGAATCGCATGTGAGCTTGCTCTAGACTTGAGAGAGCTCCTGTCCGAGATCTGAAAGGTGCATCGTGCCCTCGAAACGCCGCCTTCGTTGGGCCGCACTCCCCCTGGGAGTAGCGGTTGCCGTGGCCCTGGCAGGATGTTCTGCCGCTCAAACCCACGGATTCCTTCCCGGATTCGTGGAGGGCGCGAAGTCGGCCACCAACCAGACCGACCGGGTCGGCGGGCTCTGGGTGACCTCATGGGTCATCCTGCTGATCGTCGGCATCGTCACGTGGGGCCTGATGGCCTGGGCGCTGGTCATGTACCGCCGCCGCGCCGGCCAGACCGGACTGCCGGTTCAGCTGCGCTACAACATGCCGATCGAGATCCTCTACACGGTGATCCCGCTGATCCTGATCCTGGGCATGTTCTTCTTCACCGCGAAGGACCAGGCCGAGATCGAGCGCCCCTGGGCCAAGCCCGATGTGGAGATCACCGCGATCGCCAAGCAGTGGGCGTGGGACTTCCAGTACGACGGTGAGGAGAAGGACAACTCCGACGCCGTCTGGACGATGGGCGTCCAGGCCGATGCCGACGCGAACGGCGACATCGATCGCGCCAAACTGCCGACGCTGGTCCTGCCCGTCGACAAGAAGGTGGCGATCGATCTCCAGTCGCGCGACGTCGTCCACTCCTTCTGGATCATCGACTTCCTCTACAAGAAGGACATGTTCATCGGGAAGGACAACAGCTGGTCGTTCATCCCGACGCGCATCGGCGAGTACGACGGCAAGTGCGCCGAGCTCTGCGGCGAGTACCACTCGATGATGCTGTTCAACGTCAAGGTCGTGTCGCAGGCCGACTACGACGCGTATCTGCAGACCCTTCGCGATGAGGGCAACACGGGCGACATCACCGACGCCTACGACCGCCTCGACAATCTTCCGGGCACCGGTGCTCCGAGCACGGGCGAAGAGGAAGGGAAGTAAGTCATGACCACGACAGCTGAACCCAACATGCTGCAGGGCGCGCGCCCCGCGACGATCCCGCCGCGCCAGGCCGCGCTGCTGGCGTCCACGCGCGTGGAGCAGAAGGGCAACATCGTCGTCAAGTGGATCACCTCCACCGACCACAAGACCATCGGGTACATGTACCTGATCTCCTCGGTGCTGTTCTTCCTCCTCGGCGGCGTGATGGCGCTCATCATCCGTGCCGAGCTGTTCGCGCCCGGCATGCAGATCGTGCCGACGAAGGAGCAGTACAACCAGCTGTTCACGATGCACGGCACGATCATGCTGCTGATGTTCGCTACGCCGCTGTTCGCCGGATTCGCGAACGCGATCCTCCCGCTGCAGCTCGGTGCTCCCGACGTCGCGTTCCCGCGTCTGAACGCCTTCGCGTTCTGGCTCTTCCTGTTCGGCTCGACGATCGCGGTCGCCGGCTTCCTCACCCCGCAGGGTGCGGCCGCCTTCGGCTGGTTCGCCTACCAGCCGCTCGCCAGTGCCACGTTCTCGCCCGGTGCGGGTGGCAACCTGTGGATGCTGGGCCTCGGAATGTCCGGTTTCGGCACGATCCTCGGTGCGGTGAACTTCATCACGACCGTCATCACGATGCGCGCACCGGGCATGACGATGTGGCGCATGCCGGTCTTCTCATGGAACACCCTGATCACGAGCCTGCTGATCCTGATGGCCTTCCCCGTGCTGGCCGCTGCGATCCTGGCCGCCGGCGCCGACCGCGTGCTGGGCTCTCACGTCTACGACCCCGCCAACGGCGGCGTCCTGCTCTGGCAGCACCTGTTCTGGTTCTTCGGCCACCCCGAGGTGTACATCATCGCGCTGCCGTTCTTCGGCATCGTCTCGGAGATCTTCCCCGTGTTCAGCCGCAAGCCGATCTTCGGATACAAGACGCTGGTCTACGCGACGATCTCGATCGCGGCCCTGTCCGTGGCCGTGTGGGCGCACCACATGTACGTCACCGGCGGCGTGCTCCTGCCGTTCTTCTCGCTGATGACGATGCTCATCGCGGTGCCGACGGGCGTGAAGATCTTCAACTGGATCGGCACGATGTGGCGAGGGTCGATCACCTTCGAGACGCCGATGGTGTTCTCGCTGGGCTTCCTCGTGTCCTTCGTCTTCGGTGGACTCACCGGCGTGATCCTGGCATCGCCGCCGCTGGACTTCCACCTCAGTGACACGTACTTCGTCGTCGCGCACTTCCACTACGTGATTTTCGGCACCGTCGTGTTCGCCATGTTCGCCGGCTTCTACTTCTGGTGGCCGAAGTGGACGGGCCGGATGCTGAACGAGCGACTCGGCTACATCCACTTCTGGATGCTGTTCATCGGCTTCCACATGACCTTCCTCGTGCAGCACTGGCTGGGCGTCGACGGCATGCCGCGCCGGTACGCCGACTACTCCACGTACGACGGCTGGGAGTGGGGCAACCAGGTCTCCACCATCGGTGCGATCATCCTGGGCGCCTCGATGCTGCCGTTCTTCCTGAACGTCTGGATCACCGCGCGCAAGGCGCCGAAGGTCACCGTGGACGACCCGTGGGGCTACGGCGCATCGCTCGAGTGGGCGACGTCCTGCCCGCCGCCGCGCCACAACTTCACGTCGATCCCGCGCATCCGCAGCGAGCGGCCCGCCTTCGACCTGAACCACCCCGAGGCAGCCGAGCACCCGGTCGCCGCCGCAGCCGGAGAGGCGAAGTAACCCATGCGCAGCAACATCATCCTGTGGTGGATCATCGGAGTCTTCTTCCTGATCGTCGCGGGCGTCTACACGGGCTGGAGCCTGCTCGACGAGTACCACGGCAAGGTGGAGTGGGTCGGGACCGTCGCGCTGCTGTTCACTGCTTTCATGAGCGCCATGATCGCTGTGTACCTTCGCAAGACGTACAAGGCCCAGGGCGGCGAGCTGCCCGAGGACGTGCTCACGGCGGACATCGATGACGGTGATCCCGAGCTGGGCGAGTTCAGCCCGTGGTCCTGGTGGCCGCTGGTGCTCGCAGGCTCCGCCGGGGTCTTCATCGTCGGGCTGGCGGTCGGTCAATTCCTCCTCCCGATCGGCCTCGCCATCTTCGTGGTGGCCATCGTCGGCTGGGTGTACGAGTACTATCGCGGTCACTTCGCGCGCTGATCCTCCATCACACGCTGAGGGCCTCCCGGAACTTTCCGGGAGGCCCTCAGCGTTTCTGCTCGTGTGTGCTCAGGCCCGTGTGCGGACGCGGGGAACGCCGGTGAACGGGTCGACGGAACGGCGGTGCACGCCGTCGTGATCCTCGACGGGATAGCCCTCCCGCACCCAGTACTCGAATCCGCCGATCATCTCGCGCACCGCGTAGCCGAGCTTCGCGAACTCGAGTGCGCCCTTGGCCCCGGCATTGCATCCGGGGCTCCAGCAGTACACGACGACCTCCGACCCGGCGGGGATCTCCTTGGGTGCGCGCTCCGCGATCTCCCGGTAGTGCATGTGCACGGCGCCGGAGACGCGTCCCTGCGCCCATGCCTCGTCGGAGCGCACGTCGACCACCGTCACCTGCTCTCCGGCCTTCAGCGCGGCGTACAGGTCGCTCGCGTCGGTCTCGTGGGCGAGCTTGGCTTCGAAATAGGCGGTGCGGTCCATGAGGCTCAGACTACGCGGCCGCCTGCCGCGGCGATCTCAGATGACGGAGTCCGTGAGGGACGCTGTCATCTGCACGCGGCGGCCGTACTCGGGCAGGCCCAGGCGCTCCTCCACCGCCACGAGACCGCGCAGGGGCTCACTGTCGGGCTCGGTCTCGATGAAGCCGCAGGAGGCGTAGAACGGGGCGTTCCAGGGTACATCGGCGTAAGTGCGGAGCGTCATGTCGTCGTGTCCGCGCCGTGCCGCCTCGTCCATGGCCGCAAGCACCAGGATGCGTCCGATGCCGCGTCGCGCGTACCGGGGGAGGACCGACACCTGCTCCAGGTGGGCATGCCCGGCGAGGTCCAGGACGTGCACGAAGCCCGCCGGGGTGCCCTCGTGCTCGGCGATGAGCAGGAAGCCCGGCAGCGTGAGACGCTCGGCCGCGGCATCCGGGGCCGGCCAGTCCGTCGCCCGGAAGAGGGTGACGAGCAGCTGATCGGCCGCCTCCTCGATCTCCTCGATGCCGGCGGCATCCTCATCGACGGCGGGACGGATGCGAAGGGACATGTCCTCCAGCGTATCGAGGCGCCGACACGACTGAGGCCCCCGTCCATGGGACGGGGGCCTCAGCGGGGGAGTGGCGGTGTTACTCGCCGTCCTCCGACTTCTTCACTTCGTCGCGCTCCGCTTGCTCAGTACGGCGCTTGCGCGGCGCAGGATCCTTGGCGATCACGGAGCTCGGCGTGTTCGGCGTCTCGCCGACCGTCTCGTCCGGGGCCTCGATCTGGCTCTCGTCGGTCACACCCGCACGGGTGTGCGCACCGGCGATCTCCTCGGCCTCGATCTCGGCGTCGTGCGCGAGAGCGTGCTGCTGGTGCGCGTCGGCCTCCTCGATCTGAGCCTGGGTGAGCGGCTGCAGGCGGTCCTCGTAGAACCAGCGCGACAGGGAGGAGCGCAGGTTCTCGTGCCACGGGATGCGACCCTTGGCGTTGGGGCGCACGACGAGCGGCTGGTAGGTCTCGTAGTCCACGAGCTTCCAGCGGTCGTACACGTCCACCGGCTGGTGCACCTCGATGAACTCGCCGCCGGGAAGACGGACGATACGGCCCGACTCGTACCCGTGCAGGACGATCTCGCGGTCCTTCTTCTGCAGCGCGATGCAGATGCGCTTCGTGATGAAGTACCCGAGCACCGGGCCGACGATCAGCAGCGCCTGGAGCGTGTGGATCACACCCTCCATGGTCAGCATGAAGTGCGTCGCCATGAGGTCGGACGAGGCCGCAGCCCACAGGACCGAGTAGAAGATCATGCCTGCGACGCCGATCGCGGTGCGGGTGGCGGCGTTGCGCGGGCGGTCGGCGATGTGGTGCTCGCGCTTGTCGCCGGTGACCCACATCTCGATGAAGGGGTAGATGGCGACGACCACGATGAACAGGCCCAGGACCGCGACCGGGATCAGGATGCCCAGCGACAGCGTGAAGTCGCCCAGCGGCACGTCCAGGTGCGGGGGAGCCAGACGCAGCGCACCGTCGGCGAAGCCGATGTACCAGTCGGGCTGGGTGCCGGCGGAGACCGGCGACGGGTCGTACGGGCCGTAGTTCCAGATCGGGTTGATCTGGAAGAACGTCGCGATCAGCACGATCGTGCCGAACACGATGAACAGGAAGCCGCCCATCTTCGACATGTACACCGGCATCATCGGGTAGCCCACGACGTTGTCGTTCGAGCGGCCGGGACCGGCGAACTGGGTGTGCTTGTTGATGACCATGAGCATCAGGTGCAGCGCCACGAAGGCGATGACCAGCAGCGGCAGCAGCAGGATGTGCAGCGTGTACAGGCGGCCGACGATGTCGCTGCCCGGGAACTCGCCGCCGAAGATCAGGAACGAGGTCCAGGTGCCGATCAGCGGGATGCCCTTGATCATGCCGTCGATGATGCGGAGACCGTTGCCCGAGAGCAGGTCGTCGGGGAGCGAGTAGCCCGTGAAGCCCTCGGCCATGGCCAGGACGAACAGCACGAAGCCGATCACCCAGTTGAGCTCGCGGGGCTTGCGGAACGCGCCCGTGAAGAAGACGCGCAGCATGTGGATGCCGATGCCGGCCACGAAGACCAGAGCGGCCCAGTGGTGGATCTGCCGGACCAGCAGGCCGCCGCGCAGGTCGAACGAGATGTGCAGGGTCGACTCGAGGGCCGCCGACATCTCGATGCCGCGCATCGGCTCGTAGGCGCCCGTGTAGTGCGTGGGCACCATGGAGGCCTGGAAGAAGAACGTCAGGAACGTCCCCGAGAGGAAGACGACGACGAAGCTCCACAGCGCGATCTCGCCGAGCATGAAGGACCAGTGGTCGGGGAAGATCTTGCGACCGAGCTCCTTGACGAAGCCCGACAGGCTGGTGCGCTCATCGAGGTAGTTGGCGGTGCCGGCGAGGAAGCGGCCCCCGAGGGGCTTGTCGCGCGTCTCAGCGGGCTTGGTGTCCTCGTGAAGAGTTGCGGTGCTCAATGACGCTCCCAGAAGCTCGGGCCGACAGGTTCTTGGAAATCGCTCTGCGCGATGAGGTAGCCCTCGTCGTCGACGGCGATCGGCAGCTGCGGCAGCGGGCGCGAGGCCGGTCCGAAGATGACCTTCGCGTGATCGGTGACGTCGAACTGCGACTGGTGGCAGGGGCACAGCAGGTGGTGCGTCTGCTGCTCGTACAGCGCCACGGGGCAGCCGACGTGGGTGCAGACCTTGGAGTACGCGACGATTCCGTCGTACGACCAGGTCTTGCGGTCTTCGCTCTCGATAAGGTCCTCGGGACGCAGGCGCATGAGGAGGACGATGGCCTTGGCCTTCTCCTCCAGCAGCCCGCCCTCGTGACCCAGTTCGTTGAGCCCCTCGGGGATGACGTGCACGGCCGAGCCGAGCGTGACGTCCGCGGCGCGGATCGGGGTGCCCGCGGGGTCGTGGACCAGCCGCGTGCCCTTCTTCCACATGGTGTGCTTCAGCAGCGCCACCGGGTCTCCGGCGATCGGGTCCTCTTCGGTGTTGAACGGCGCGAGGCCGCGGAACAGCGTGACACCGGGGACGATCGAGGCGACCACTGCGGCGATCAGGGAGTTGCGGATCATCACGCGGCGTCCGAAACCGGACTCCTCGTTGGCGTCGGCGAACGCCTGCACGGCCGCCTCGCGAGTCGAGTCACGACCGCGGGTGGGATGACGGTGCTCGACGAACTCCTTGTCGCTCATCAGCGACTTGGACCAGTGGATCGCGCCGATGCCGATGCTCAGCAGCGCCAGGGCGATGCCGAGGCCGATGAACATGTTGTTGTAGCGCACGTCGATGAGCGCGCCGGACTCGATCGGGAACAGCATGTACGCGGCGACCGCCCAGATGCTGCCCGCCAGGGACAGGTAGAACAGCGTGTAGACGGTGCGAGCCGCAGTGCGCTCGATCTTCGGGTCCTTGTCCGTCATGCGCTGACGGTGCGGCGGCAGCCCCGGGTTCACTGCGGGGTCGCTGACTGCGACGCCCAGCCCCGGCGAGGGCTGGTAGGCCCTGTCCAGAGCCTGCGTGTCGTCGTCGTGTGCCATGGTGCTCCTCGTACGTGATTCGTCGATGAAAGTGCGTCAGTTGGACTTCGCCGTGATCCACACGGTGAGGGCGACGAGTGCGCCGATGCCGAAGATCCAGATGAACAGGCCCTCGGAGACGGGGCCGAGCGAGCCGAGCGTGAAGCCGCCGACCTGGACCTCGTTCTGCTGGAAGACGAGCGCGGCGATGATGTCGCGCTTGTCCTGGGTGCTCAGGTTCATGTCACCGAACACCGGCATGTTCTGCGGGCCCGTGACCATGGCGGCGTACATGTGCAGCGCGCTGGTCGAGGTCAGTGCCGGGGCGTACTTGCCCTCGGTGAGGGCGCCACCGGCTGCGGCGACGTTGTGGCACATCGCGCAGTTGACGCGGAAGAGCTCGGCGCCCTTGGCGAGGCTGACCTCGTCGGAGGAGTCGTCGGGGTTGGGCTTGCCCTCGGTGACCCAGCTGTCCGGGTAGGTGGGCCCGGGGGCGACGGACTGCACGTACGCGGCCACCGCACGGATCTGCGCCTCGGTGAACTGCGGGTGCTTCTGCGGAGCCTGCGGTCCCTGCATCTGCAGCGGCATCCGGCCGGTGGACATCTGGAACTCGACGGCGAGCTCGCCCACACCGACCAGGCTGGGGCCCTCCTTGGTGCCCTGCAGGTCCATGCCGTGGCAGGTCGCGCAGTTCGCCGTGAAGAGCTTCTGTCCGTCGGCCGCGGTCAGCTCCGTGGTGACGCTGGTCTGGGCATCCGTGGTCGATGCCATCGCGGCGGATGCGCCGGCGTACACGCCGCCCGTGAGCAGCAGACCGGCGCCGATGAGCGCGGCGGCTGCGAAGGGGCTGCGACGACCGCGCGAGCGGTGCTTCTTCTCTCGTGCCATTTCGAAAATCGCTCCGCTCTTACTTCAGGAAATAGATGACGAAGAACAGGACCACCCAGACGACGTCGACGAAGTGCCAGTAGTACGACACGACGATCGAGGAGGTCGCCTCCTTGTGGCGGAAGTTCTTCACCGCGTACGCGCGGCCGATCACGAGCACGAAGGCGATGAGACCGCCGGTGACGTGCAGGGCGTGGAAACCGGTCGTGAGGTAGAACGCGGAGGCGTACGAGTCGGCCTGGATCGGCATGCCCTCGGCGACGAGGGTGGCGTACTCCCAGACCTGGCCGCTCACGAAGATCGCGCCGAGGATGAAGGTGAGCCAGAACCACTCGACCATGCCCCAGCCGAAGAGGCGGCGGCGGCCGGCGGCGTTCACCTTGCCCTTGGCGACGTGGTAGGGCTGCAGGTCCTCCGCGGCGAACACGCCCATCTGGCAGGTGAACGACGAGATCACCAGGATGATCGTGTTCACGAGCGCGTACGGGACGTTGAGCTCCTCGGTGCGATGAGCCCAGAGCTCGGGCGAGGTGCTGCGCAGGGTGAAGTAGATCGCGAAGAGTCCCGCGAAGAACATCACCTCGCTGCCGAGCCAAACGATGGTGCCGACAGCGACCGGGTTGGGCCGCTTGATGGTTCTTGCCGCCGGGGCATGCGTCGCTGAGGTGGTCACGATCCCATTATGGCTGATTCGGCCCGACGATTCTTGCACCGCCATCGCCCGTTTCCCTGTTCGGAGCCTCTGGGCGACCTTCGAAGAGCCTGCGAATGTGCCTGGTCGCCGATGATTCCCGCAGGTCGCGGCGGAAGTTGCGACGCGTCATCTCGAATCGGCATCTCTTCGTGCCCGATTATGATCGCAGACATGCCCGACTCCCTCACCTGGCCCGATCTGCTCACCACGTTGCTCGAGAGGCGCGATCTGAGCGTCTGGGAGTCCACCTGGGCGATGCGTCAGGTCATGCAGGGCAAGGTCAGTCAGGCGCAGCTCGCCGGATTCCTGGTGGCGCTCCGCGCCAAGGGGGAGACGGTCGACGAGGTCGTGGGCTTCCGCGACGCGATCCTGGAGGCCGCCGTTCCGCTCCCGGTCTCCTCCGACGTGCTCGACATCGTCGGAACGGGCGGCGACAGGGTCGGCACCGTGAACGTGTCCACGACCGCCGCCGTGATCATTGGCGCCACCGGCGTCCCGGTCGTCAAGCACGGCAACCGCGCCGCGAGCTCGTCGTCGGGGTCCTCGGATGTGCTCGCCGCGCTCGGGCTGAACATCTCGCTGGATCCCGAGCAGGTGGCCTCCGTGCTCGACCGCACCGGCATCACGTTCGCGTGGGCCGCGGCGTTCCACCCCGGGTTCAAGCACGCGGGCGCCGTGCGCGCCGAGCTGGCCGTGCCGACCGTCTTCAACGTGCTCGGGCCGCTGTGCAACCCCGCTCGCGCCGAGGCCAACGCGGTGGGCGTCGCCAAGCTCAACCTCGTCCCTCTGATCACGGGCGTGTTCCGCACCCGCGGCGCGACCGCACTCGTGTTCCGCGGCGATGACGGCCTGGACGAGCTCACCACCACCGGCCACAGCAGGATCTGGGAGGTGGCGCGAGGGGACATCCACGAGCACGACCTGGACCCGCGCGATCTCGGCATCCCTCTGGCCGACCTGTCCGACCTGGTCGGCGGTGCTCCCGAGCACAACGCCCGCATCCTGCGGCGCACGCTCGAGGGCGAGAAGGGCGCCGTGCGCGACATCGTGCTGCTCAACGCGGCCGCGGGCATCGTCGCGTACGAGCTGTCCCACGACGCGGCGCTCACGCAGCAGCCGATCGTCGAGCGGCTGCGCGACGCGTACGCCCGCGCCGCCGAGGCCGTCGACGACGGCCGCGCGGCAGCCAAGCTGGAGACCTGGATCCAGGCCACTCGGGAGACCGCGCCCGCCTGACCGGGCGCAGCAGCATGGACGCCGTCGACGCTCTTCTCCAGATCGCCACGCTGCTGGAGCGCGAGCGCGCCTCGCGCTACCGGGCGAAGGCGTTCCGGCAGGCCGCGGCGGTGCTGGAGTCGCTGCCCGAGGACGTCGTGCACGATCCCGCGCGGCTGCGGGCGCAGAAGGGCATCGGCGATTCCACCTTCGAGGTGATCCGGCAGGCGCAGGAGGGACGCGTGCCCGACTATTTGTCCGAGCTCCGCGGCGAGGCCGAGCCCGAGCAGGTCTCCGCGCTGCGATCCCGACTGCGGGGCGACCTGCACAGTCACACCGACTGGTCGGACGGCACCACGCCCATCGAGACCATGGTCGCCGCCGCCCGGACGCTCGGTCACGAGTACCTCGCGATCACCGACCACTCGCCACGTCTGCGCGTGGCCAGGGGTCTGTCCGCCGAGCGGCTGCGCGAGCAGATCCCGCTGGTGCGCGCGCAGTCGGGTGAGGGGCTGACGGTGCTCGCGGGCATCGAGGTGGACATCCTCGAGGACGGCGGCCTCGACCAGTCGCCGGAGCTGCTGGACGAGCTGGACGTCGTGGTCGCCTCCGTGCACTCCAAGCTGAGGATGGAGGCGGCTCCCATGACGCGGCGGATGATCGCCGCGGTGTCCGACCCACGAGTGAACGTGCTCGGCCACTGCACGGGGCGTCTGGTGCAGGGCGAGCGCGGCACGAGGCCGGCATCCGACTTCGACGCGCGCGCCGTGTTCGCGGCGTGCGCGGAGAACGGCGTGGCGGTGGAGATCAACTCCCGTCCGGAACGGCAGGACCCGCCGGACGAGCTGATCGCGATCGCGCTGCAGGAGGGATGCCTGTTCTCGATCGACTCGGATGCGCACGCACCCGGTCAGCTCTCGCTGCTCGACCACGGCGCCGTGCGGGCGGAGTCGGCGGGCGTTCCCGCCGAGCGCATCGTCACGACCTGGGGACTGGAGCGGCTGCGCGCCTGGACCGGATGACGCCGGCTCGCCGGTGCCGACCGGCGACTCAGCGCGCCAGCGCCGCCAGAGCCCGGGTCATCGACGTCCCGAGGTTCCACTTCTCGGCCAGGGCGGCCGCGGCATCCGCTTCAGAAGGATCCAGCGCACGCAGCGGTGCGCCAGGTGCGACGACGTCCAGATCGCGCACGACCTCCACGACGGTCGGCGCGACGTCGAGGTAGTCGGATGCCGCGGCGAAGCGCGCCGACGCGGCCGCGCTGAGCAAGCCGCCCTCGGCGGCCTCGCGGATGCCCCGCAGATCGCCGTGCGCCTGCAGCAGCGTGGCGGCGGACTTCTCGCCCACGCCCTTCACGCCCGGCAGCCCGTCGGAGGCGTCGCCGCGCAGGGTGGCGAAGTCCGCGTACTGCGAGGGGAGCACCCCGTACTTGGCGACGACGACGGCATCCGTCACGATCTCGAGATTGCTCATCCCCCTGGCCGTGTAGATCACCCGCACGTCACGGGAGTCGTCGACGAGCTGGAACAGGTCGCGGTCGCCGGTGACGATGTCCACCGGGATGGCCGACCGGGTCACGAGCGTGCCGATCACGTCGTCGGCCTCGTGCTCGGCCGCGCCGATGATCGGGATGCCGATCGCCGCGAGCGTCTCGCGGATCAGCGGGACCTGCTGCAGCAGGGGATCGGGCACCTCCTCGACGTCGGGACCGGCCGGCACCTCCTCGACCACGCGGTGCGCCTTGTAGCTCGGGATGAGATCGACGCGCCATTGCGGCCGCCAGTCGTCGTCCCAGCATGCGATCACCTGGGCGGGCTCGTAGAGCGTCACCAGCTTGGCGACGATGTCGAGCAGGCCGCGCACGGCGTTCACCGATGTGCCGTCGGGCGCCTTCACCTTGTCGGGCACACCGTAGAAGGCGCGGAAGTAGAGGCTGGCGGTGTCGAGCAGCATGAGGCGATCGGTCACGCGACCAGCCTAGAGGCCGGCTCCGACAGGGGGAGCGGGACGTGGCCCGCATCTGATAACCTGGAGTGTCACTCGTGGCGAGCATCTGCGTGCCCTCGTGACACCGCAATCCCACATCCATTCGCTTCGGCACCATACTGGCACGTCGCCGGTGCCCGAGGCCTGACTCTCCATTCACAAGGACAACCCACTACATGACTAGCGCAACGACCGCCCCGGCCACCAAGCAGGTCGCGATCAACGACATCGGATCTGCCGAGGACTTCCTGGCCGCGGTCGAGAAGACCCTGAAGTTCTTCAACGACGGCGACATCATCGAGGGCACGATCGTCAAGATCGACCGCGATGAGGTTCTGCTCGACGTCGGCTACAAGACCGAGGGTGTCATCCCCTCGCGTGAGCTCTCCATCAAGCACGACGTCGACCCCAACGAGGTCGTCGCCGTCGGCGACAAGGTCGAGGCCCTCGTTCTCCAGAAGGAGGACAAGGAAGGCCGTCTGATCCTCTCCAAG
>NZ_MKRT01000028.1:272089-272472 GCF_001897945.1 Microbacterium sp. 69-10 | reverse complement strand
TCCGTGCACTCGGTCCAATCCTGCCTGACCGCACAGGGATTGACCGTGTCCATGGTGACGTCGTACCGGCCCGTCTCGTACTCCTCGGAATGCGTCGTCGCCGCCTGGGCGGGCACATCCACCTTGTCCCAGTGCCGGGCGGTGACGAACGCGTAGACCGTGGTGATCGCGACGGCCAGGATCAGCACGCCGACGATCGCCAGGGTCACCCAGAGGCCGACGTTCCTCCGGCGCGGCGGAGGCGAGGCATCGAGTATCCCGAACGGCGCCGGCTCGATCACCGCGGTCACGCCGTCGGCAGCAGGCGCGGCGGACACGGTCGGGTAGGCGGCGGGAGTCGGAGGGGTGCCGGACGGTGAGTCGAGTCCGTACGACGACGCCGG
>NZ_MKRT01000028.1:256863-271981 GCF_001897945.1 Microbacterium sp. 69-10 | reverse complement strand
CAGTACCCGTACCAGGCCTGTGAGGACATCGGATCGGCGACGACCAGCTGCGCGTCCGCGTCGGTGAGGGCTATCCCGAGCCCGGCGCGCCGGCGGGAGTCCAGCAGAGCGGAGCGGAACTGGTCGATGGACAGAGTCATGAAGGTGATGATGTCATGACGCGGCGAGTGCGGTCAGCACCCCTGCGCCCCGGCGGCGCTCGAACACGAGCTGCGTCTCGGTGGCGCGCACGACGTCGTGCACCGTGATGTGCTCCAGGACGATGTCGCGCAGCGCTGCGGCATCCGCCACCGCGACGTGCACCAGGAAGTCGTCCGCGCCCGCGATGTGGAACACCTGCAGCACACCAGGGGTGGCCACCAGCGCATCGAACAGGGCGTCCACACCGCTCTTGCTGTGATTGGCCAGCCTCACGCGGATCATCGCCTGCACCGTCGCCCCCAGCGCCGCGGGGTCGATCACCAGCTCGAGCCCCGCGATCACGCCGCGGGCGCGCAGCGAGCGCACGCGGAAGGCGCAGGTGGACGCGGGGATGCCGAGCATCGCGGCGAGCTGCTTCACCGGAGCGTCCGGCTGGGCGGACAGGGCTGACAGGATGCGGAGGTCCAGTGCGTCGACTGTGGACGCCGATCCATGCGAGTTGGCCAACGGATCCTCCTGTGGAACGACTCGGCTTGCTCTACGAGCAAGGTTATCGCTGTAGTGAGGTCGCTGCGACAAGCATGCTGGACTCTGATCACTCACCGACGCATCCTGTTGGCATGTCCGATCTGCCGCTGCATCCTGAGACCGTCGCCGTCCACGCCGGGCGCTCCGATTTCGCCGCGATGGGTGTGCACGCCGCACCCATCGACCTGTCATCGACCAATCCGCTGCCCGACATCCTGCACGGCGGCGACTCCTACGAGTCGATGGCGAACGGCGGGCACCCGCTGCCGGACGGCGGCAACGTGTACGCGCGACTCTGGAACCCGACGGTCGCGCGCTTCGAGGAGGCGCTCGCGGAGCTCGAGCACGCCGAGGCCGCGGTGGCGTTCAGCTCGGGGATGGCCGCCACGACGGCGGCGATCCTCTCGCACACGACCGCGGCCGGCAAGCACCACATCGTCGCCGTTCGTCCGCTGTACGGCGGGACGGACCACCTGCTGGACTCGGGGCTCCTCGGCGCCGAGGTCACCTTCTGCCACGAGACCGAGGTCGCGGCCAGCATCCGGCCCGACACCGGGCTGATCGTGCTGGAGACGCCCGCAAACCCGACCCTGGATCTCGTCGACATCGCGGCTGTCGTCGCGCAGGCGCAGGGTGTGCCGGTGATGGTCGACAACACCTTCGCCACACCGCTGCTGCAGAACCCGCTCGACCTGGGAGCTGCCATGTCGCTGCACAGCGCGACGAAGTACATCGGCGGTCACGGCGACGTGATCGCCGGCGTGATCGCGTGCGCGGAGGAGACCGCGCAGGCGCTGCGCCGCGTGCGCGCCATCACGGGTGCGCTCCTGCACCCGCTCGGCGCGTACCTGCTGCACAGAGGGCTCGCGACCCTGCCGGTGCGGATGCAGGCGCAGCAGGCGAGCGCGCAGGCGCTGGCCGAGCGGCTTCAGGGCGACCCGGCGGTGGCCGAGGTCTTCTACCCGGGGCTCGGTGACGAGCGCGGCATCGTCGGACGCCAGATGAGCGGCGGCGGAGCCATGATCGCCATTCGGCTGGCCGGCGGCTACGCGGCGGCCGAGGCTCTCACCGGCGCCGTCCGCCTGTTCACCCACGCGGTCTCGCTCGGGGGAGTGGACTCCCTGTTGCAGCATCCGGCTGCCCTGACCCATCGTCCCGTCGCACCCGAGGCCCGTCCCGGAGCCGACATCGTGCGGCTGTCGATCGGCCTCGAGAACGTCGAGGACCTCGCGGCCGACCTCGAGCAGGCGCTCGTGAAGGCGCAGGCCGTCGCGACGGTCTGACGACCCGCGATCCTGTCGCAGGACTGCGACAGGATCGCGACGGGGCCGCGACCACAGGCGCGGGCGCGGCGTCTATCTTCGAAGCATGAGCCACAGCCCCGCACCCCAGTACGCACCCGTCTACGTCGCGGCTCAGCCGAGGACGAACGGTCTGGCGATCGCATCGTTCATCCTGGGACTGTGCGGCTTCGCGCTGATCCCCGTGGTCATGGGCCACATCGCCCTGTCGCAGATCAGGACTCGAGGAGAGAGCGGTTCCGCGTTCGCGATCGTCGGCCTGATCCTCGGGTACATCGGCTGCGTCGGCTACCTGCTGCTCGCGATCTTCCTCCTGGGCGGTGCGGTGTTCCTCACGACGGGCTCCTTCGGCTGATCCGCGTCAGGCCGCGATCGGCGTGATCGCGCGCGGAGGTCCGAACCTCGCGGTCGCCAGCAGGAGTCCCGACAGCAGGATCACGCCCGCGGCCACGGCGAAGAAGACCGGCAGCCCCGCGAGGTCCGCCACGACGCCGACGCCGGCGTAGGCGAGCGGACTGAGCCCGAGGGTGAGCAGGGTGAGCACTGCAGTTACCCGGCCGAGCATCGCCACCGGCGCGGAGCGCTGCACCTGGCCCTGGCAGATCACCTGCGTCACGCCGCTCGCGACGCCCAGCCCGGTACTGCGCAGCACGGCAGGGACGGCATCTGCAGCCATCCCGAACAGGAGCAGGAGCATCGCTGTCGCCGCCACCGAGCCGAGCACGGTCAGGCGGCCGCCCACCGCGGGCAGGGTCGACATCAGCAGGCTGACGGCGAGTCCGCCCAGGCTGAAGGCGGTCAGCATGGCGCCTGCCAGTCCGGGATGCCAGCCGCGCTCCTGCGCGAGCAGCACCATGGCCACGCCGACGGGCCCGGAGAACGGCAGCTCGGACAGGGCTGTGCCGATCACCAGGGGTGCGATCCGCAGCCGCCGGACAGTCTGCCAGCCCGATCCCGAGGCCAGGGGCTGCGGCGCGTCGTCGGTCGTCGACGCGGTGCGCGGTCGGATGCCGCGCAGCAGCAGCACGGACCCGAGGAAGAGAACGGCGAGCACCGCGAACGCGGCGGTGCCGCCCGCAGCCAGCAGCACAGCACCGAGCAGCGGACCCACGGCGTTGCCGATGCGCAGTCCGCTGAGCCGCCACGCCTGGAGACGCGTGAGGTCCTCGGCCGCCACGAGCCGGGCGGGCATCGCGCCGACGGCCGGGATGAAACAGGCATCCACGATCCCGAAGATCACGGCGACGGCCAGCAGCCACCAGGGGAGCACGCCGAGCAGGGCGGTGAGGGCGCTCGCGGCGATGAGGGTCACCGAGCGGGCGGTGTCCGTCCAGATCGCGATGCGGCGCGGGTCGATGCGGTCGGCGAGCAGGCCTCCCACCAGCAGGAGCAGCAGGCGCGGAACCGAGCCGGCGGCCAGGATCAGTCCCGACCAGCCGGCGCCGCCGGCTTCCGCTGCCGCCCAGGTGAGCACCAGGTAGTACGCGACGTCGCCGAGGATCGCGAGCGTGTACGCGAGCACCCATCGAGTTGCGTCTCCTCGGATGCCCATCATCAGGGCCTGCCGTAGATCTGCAGGCGGATCTGCGTGGTCGGGTCTCCCTCTGCGGCCCGATGACGGTCGATCACCGCCATGAGCTCCGCGCGAAGCGCCCTGCGCCCGGGCCCGTCGAGCGGGATCCGCAGATCGATGAAGGCCGACTCCGCCAGCCATGCGGCATCGGCACGCGGCACGTCGGCTGCGACGCGGTACAGCTCTTCGGCGTTCATCAGCACGGTCGACTGCACGTACTGCCTGGTCATCGCGTCGTCCTCGTGCTCGGCGGCGTCGAACTGCAGCGTACCCGCGGCCGCACGCCACCAGCGCTCCCGCTGCGTGCCCATGCCGGGTTCCTCGGTCACGAGACCGCCGGCTTCCAGACGGCGCAGGTGATAGCTCGCAGCGCCGGAGTCGAGCTCGAACTCCCGGCCGAGGATGCGCGACGTCGCCGGTCCCTGCTCGCGCAGGCGACGGAGGAAGGCCAGGCGCATGGGATGGGAGAGCACGCGCAGCTGCGCGGTGCTGAGCTCGTCGCGTTCCATGCCCGCCAGGCTAATGTTGCGAAGAACTCTTCGCAACATTGGTTCGCGACGGATCCGGGGGAGATGGGGTCGGCCGACGTGACACGATGGAGCAATGAGTTCTGCCAACGTGACCGCCAACCTCAGCCGTGACGAGACCGCGGAGCGTGCGGCGCACATCACCGTCCACAGCATCCGCGTCGAACTCGACCTGAGCGGCGCACCCGAGCGGGCCCGCACCGGATTCCCGACCGTCACCACGCTGAGCTTCGACGCCACCGCGACGGAGACGTGGATCGACTTCATCGGCGAGAGCGTCTCCCGCGTGGTGGTGAACGGCGAGGAGCAGGATGTCCGCTGGGACGGCGCCCGCATCTCGATCGAGGGCCTGGCGGCGCAGAACGAGGTCCGCGTCGAGGCGGTGGCGGCGTACAGCCGCTCCGGCGAGGGGATGCACCGGTTCCACGATCCCGTCGACGGCGAGACCTACCTGTACACCCAGTACGAGCCGGCCGACGCGCGACGCGTCATGGCGTGCTTCGAGCAGCCCGACATGAAGGCCGCCTACACGTTCGACGTGTCGGCGCCCGCCGGCTGGCACGTGCTCTCGAACCAGTCGGCCGCGCGCGTGCACGAGGGCATCGGGGTGCAGCGCATCGAGTTCGCGCCGACGCTGCCGATCTCCAGCTACATCACTGCGGTCGCCGCAGGTCCCTACGCGCGCATCGACGGCGAGTGGTCGCGCGACGGCCAGCACATCGACCTGGGCGTGCTGTGCCGCGCGTCGCTGGCCGAGCACCTCGAGGCCGACGAGATCCTCGAGGTCACACGACAGGGCCTGGACCTCTTCAGCGATGCGTTCGCCTACCCCTACCCCTGGCGAAAGTACGACCAGATCTTCGTGCCGGAGTACAACCTCGGCGCCATGGAGAACCCGGGCCTGGTCACCTTCACCGAGGCGTACATCAACCGCGGGGCGGCGACCGACGCGCAGCGCGGCGGCCGTGCCAACACGATCCTGCACGAGATGGCGCACATGTGGTTCGGCGACCTGGTCACCATGCGGTGGTGGGACGACCTGTGGCTCAAGGAGTCGTTCGCGGACTACATGGGATCGCACGCCTCCGCCGCGGCGACGCGCTTCACGGACGCGTGGGCGCGCTTCGCGAACAGCCGCAAGGCCTGGGCGTACCGACAGGACCAGCTGCCCACCACGCATCCGATCGTGGCCGACATCCCCGACCTGGAGGCGGCCAAGCTGAACTTCGACGGCATCACCTACGCCAAGGGTGCGGCGGTGCTCAAGCAGCTCGTCGCGTTCGTGGGCGAGGACGCGTTCTTCGAGGGCGCCCGCCGCTACTTCGCCGCGCATGCGTTCGGGAACACCACGCTCGACGACCTGCTCGACAAGCTCGGCGAGGTGTCCGGGCAGGACCTGCGCGCCTGGTCGCGCGCCTGGCTCGAGACCAGCGGGGTCTCGGCTCTCCGTTTGGAGACGGATGCCGACGGCCGGCGCTTCCTCGTGCAGGACGGAGGCGCGGCGGGGCCGCGTCCGCACCGTCTGCGCATCGGCCTGTACGACCTGGACGGCGGCCGCCTCGCCCTGCGCGAGCGCATCGAGCTCGGCATCGATGAGGAGCGCACCGAGGTCGAGATCCCGGACGCCGACCTGACCCTGCTCAACGACGACGACCTGACCTATGCGAAGGCGCGGCTGGATGAGCGGTCGCTGACGGCCGTGGAGGAGTCGCTGTCGACGCTGGAGGACGACCTGGTGCGCGGCCTCGTGTGGTCGTCGCTGTGGAACGCCACCCGCGACGGCGAGCTCGCGGCGATCCGTTACCTCGAGATCGTCCGCCGCCACGCGCCCGCCGAGTCCAACGTCGCCCTGCTGACCACCGTGCTGGTGAACGCGGCGTTCGCCGTGCGCCACTACGTCGCCGACGATGCCCGCGACGAGCAGGGCCGCGCGTGGGTGGATGCGGCGTGGTCCGCGCTGCAGTCGGCGGATGCCGGCAGTGACGCGCAGCTGGCCTGGGCACGCGCGTTCGCGGCGGCATCCGGCTTCGACGCGCACCATGCGGATGCCGTGCGCGGCATCCTGAACGGCGGCGCGCCGCGCGGACTTCCTGTGGACGCGGACCTGCGCTGGCTGATGCTGACGGCCCTCGCCACCACGGGCGACGCGACCGTCGAGGAGATCATCGCCGAGCGCGCCGCGGACGACACCGCCACCGGCCGCACCGCGGAGATCCGCGCGCTGGCGTCCCGCCCGGATGCGGCGACGCGCGCGGCGGCGTGGGACTCCGCGTGGAACGACCTCACCCTCAGCAACGATCACCTGGACGCGACGATCGGCGGCTTCCGGGCGGGCGGGCGCCGGGATCTGATCGCCGCCTTCGACGGCGAGTACTTCGACCGGATCCGCGAGGTCTGGGGCACCCGCTCGATCGAGCTCGCACAGCGCCTGGTCGTGGGGCTGTTCCCCGCGACGGCCGACACGGACCTCGTGGACGCGTGGCTGGAGGCGAACTCCGACGCACCAGGTGCGCTGCGGCGCCTCGTGATCGAGTCGCGCGACGACCTCGCGCGGGAGATCCGGGTGCGGGCGGCGCAGGCCTGACTCTCAGGTCGCGCCTCGCTGGGTCGCTCAGCCTCTCGAGGTGTCGCTGTCAGAGGTCCAGTGCGTCCCCGGGCTGGAGGTCGACGAATGCGCCTCCGCCCTGCTCGGCGGCCCATTGCAGCCGCTGCTGATGCATGGTGCGCCCGATCGTGGAGAGGGTCATGTCGTGCGTGCCGAACGCCCGCTTCGGAGCGACCGCGAGCACGAAGTCGATGGCCTCGCCGATCTTCAGCCACGGCGCGCCGAGCGGCGCCGCGAGCGTGTCCACCTCGACGCCCTCGGGCACGGCGTACGAGTCCCCGGGGTAGTAGAGCTGCTCGTTGACGAGGACGCCGACGTTGTCGACGTGCGGCAGGGATGAGTGGATCACGGCGTGATCGCCGCCGAAGAAGCGCAGGGTGAACTCGCCGACGGTGACCGTGTCGCCGGGCCGGACGATGTTGATGTCGTAGTCGCCCGCCGCCGCGGCGACGCCCGCGGGGGCGTAGATCGGCGTGCCGGGGGCATCGCGCAGCATCCGGTCGAGGTGCCCGGGTGTCCAGTGGTCCGGATGCTCGTGGGTGAGGACGATCGCCACGAGATCGTGCAGGTCGTCCAGGGGAGTGGTGAACGAGCCCGGGTCGATCACGAGCGTCTGGCCGAGGTGGTCGAGACGGAGGGCCGCATGTTCGAACTTGGTGACGCGCATGTCGCCGAGTCAACTCCGTCGCCGGTGCGAGGGCAAGCCGGATGCCGCGACACGCCCGTCGGACCGAGAAGAGACGCCCTGATTTGGATTCGCAGGATGCGCCGTGGCAGACTTGCACGGTTGCCAAAACGGCCCGCAAGGGCCAGAACGGCCCCATCGTATAGCGGCCTAGTACGCCGCCCTCTCACGGCGGTAACGCGGGTTCGAATCCCGCTGGGGTCACAGCGACACGAAGGCCCTCCGAGCGATCGGAGGGCCTTCGGCATTTCCGAGCGGATTCGGGCTCCTGCGGCAGAATCCATGCATCGGAATGAAATTCCCTGGGAAGCGGTTGTCGTGAGCATGACGGACATCGAATTCGGGCTCGACACCTTCGGCGGCGTGACCCATGACGCAGAGGGCAACCCCGTCCCGCACCCGCAGGTGGTGCGCGACCTCATCGAGGAAGCCGTGCTGGCCGACGGACTGGGTCTGGACTTCTTCGGACTGGGGGAGCACCACAGACCGGACTTCGCCGTGTCCAGCCCCGAGGTGGTGCTGTCGGCGATCGCCGCACGCACGGAGCGCATCCGACTCGGCTCCGCTGTCACGGTGCTGAGCTCCGATGACCCGGTGCGCGTGTTCGAGCGCTTCTCGACTCTCGACGCGGTCTCGAACGGCCGAGCGGAGATCGTCGCAGGACGCGGCTCCTTCATCGAGTCGTTCCCGCTCTTCGGATTCGACTTGCGACAGTACGAGGAGCTCTTCGAGGAGCGCCTGGATCTGCTCTCGCAGCTGCTGAAGGAGGAGCCCGTCACCTGGCAGGGGAACACGCGTGCCGCCCTCGAGAACCAGCGGGTCTTCCCGACCACCGCGAACGGGCTGCGCACCTGGGTGGGCGTGGGTGGCAGCCCCGACTCCGTCGTGCGCACCGCGCGCTACAACTTCGGCCTGTTCCTCGCGATCATCGGCGGGCCCGCCGCACGCTTCGCGCCGTACATCGATCTGTTCGAGCGCGCGCAGGACCAGTTCGGCGTCGAGCGCAAGCCGGTCGCGGTGCACTCGCCCGGCCTCGTCGCCGAGTCCGACGAGAAGGCGCGCGCGCTGACCTATGACGGCTGGCTGGCCATGCGCACGCGCATGGGCAAGGAGCGCGGATGGGCGCCGCCGGCGGTCGGCGACTTCGAGCGCGAGATCGAGAGCGGTGCGCTGTACATCGGCTCGCCCGAAACCGTCGCCCGCAAGATCGTCGCGACGCTCAACACGCTGCGCGTGAACCGGTTCGACTTCAAGTACGACCAGAGCATGATCACGCACCAGACCATGCTGGACTCGATCGGCCTGTACGGCGAGAAGGTCGTCCCGATGGTCAAGGACATGCTCGGCTGAGGGCCGTCTGCGGAGGTCGCGCCTCGATTTGGCGGGGCCTCCGCGGTCATGGCATACTTGAACGGTTGCAGTGACGGCCCCATCGTATAGCGGCCTAGTACGCCGCCCTCTCACGGCGGTAACGCGGGTTCGAATCCCGCTGGGGTCACTCACCAGAAGGCCCTCCGGATTCCCGGAGGGCCTTCTTCCTTTCGGTGCGCTCGGTTCAGATCGCCGCTGCGGCGTCACCCGTTCGAGAGCGCCTTCTCGTGAACGACTCCATCGCGGCGAACGCCAGGATGACGCCGCAGACCGCGCACACCGCACCCGCGACGACATCAGAGGGATAGTGCACCACCGCGTACACGCGGGCGAGCGCCGTGACCGCCACCAGTGCGACTCCACCGGCGAGCACCCACCCGCACGCGGGTGTGCGCCACATCAGCAGGACCAGCACGGTCGCCAGTGCCGTGACGAACGCGACATGTCCGCTCGGGTAGGAAGCGTCGGTCTCCGGGGCGACGACGCGATGAACGGCATCCGTCCATTCCGGCCGCGGCCGCGCGACGATCAGCTTCAGCGCGCCCGTCACCAGCCAGCCGCAGGCGACGGTCGCGCCGGCAGCCAGACCGGCGACGAGGCGCCCTGACCACAGGGCCACGACGACGGCCAGCAGCACCCCGATCACCACCGCGGATGCCGGCTGAAAGGCGACCGAGACCGCCTGCGAGATCGCATCGAGCACGGGGGAGTGCAGACGGTTGAGCAGCAGGTCCGCGCTGATCTCCGTACGGAAGCCGCGCAGGGCCAGCCCGGCGACCAGCATCGCGACGAGGCCCACCGCGGCGGTCGACGCGGCGATGCGCAGCGACTGCGGGGATCCGGGCCATCCGGACCATCCGGACAGCGGTCGCGCGCTCGTCTGCGCTGGTCCGGTATGCGGATGCACTGTGGAATTCACCATGGGGTCCTCTCCGGTGCTCAACCAAGAACCCCGTTGCATCCCACGTTAGAAACGGGATGCCGCAGGACTGTGAGACGACGCTGAGAGCCGCTTATGGGTCAGCCGGGGCGCCCTGCGGAGCCCACGGCGGGCGCGGCCCCGCGCCGGGCGAATCCGCCGGTCAGCCACAGCGCGAGCGCCGTGCACACCGCTCCGAGCAGCGCGAGCGGGAAATCGAGCCCGTAGGCTGTGATCGCCAGCGGAGCGACGACGAACAGTGCGACGCCCAGCGGGGTGGCCGCACCCGAGCGCACGGGCGTCAGCGGCGGCACCTTCTCGAACCGCGCCAGCGGCAGGGAGAGAAGCCACACGGCCGCCAGCACCAGCAGCAGGAACGGCACTCGCGTCCACCACCACACCGGCCCGCCGGGGTGCGGCAGCGGCACAGGCAGCAGCAGCTCGATGCCGATCAGCACCATCACCATCGGCAGATGCCACAGGTACACGGTCATCAGCCGCGAGCCGATGAGGAGCATGGCCGCCTGCACGGCGCGCACACGCGTCAGGGCGGTCAGCGGCCGGTGCAGCAGCGTGAGTCCGGCCGCCTGCACGATGGCCATCAGCGCCATCGGCACGGTGGGCGGCCACTGGTTCGCGAGCATGTTCCACGAGTATCCGATCACCGGCACGAGCCCGACGGCCACGGCTGTGCCGGCCGCCATCAGCGCCAGCAGCTGCCACGCGCGCAACCGGCGGAACCATCCGTCGAACAGGAAGAAGCCGACCTGCTGGCAGAAGAGCCAGACGAACAGCACGTTGGGAATGCCGAACAGCTCCTCGCCGACCCCGTAGCGATCCGGCGCGAGCGAATGGACGCCGAACACGTCGCGCACCAGCAGGAATCGCACCAGGTCGACCGCCAGCGCGCAGCCGAGCAGCACCGCGAGCACCCGCCGGCCGTACCGGGCGTGCAGCGCCATCATCCGCGGCGCGAGCGCCTGCGCGAGCATGTAGGCCGCGAGGAACCACAGCGGCGAGCCGACGCCGATCGCGACCGTGTCGACGAGCGAGGGGTCGATGCCCAGCATCCGGGTGGCGCCGAGCGCGACGGAGAAGAACACGAACAGCGGCAGCGCGGGCCGGGCGAGCCGCGCCAGTCGCACCCGGACGAACTCGCTCTCGCTCTGGCCGCGCTTCTGCGCGGATCTCCAGCCGGCGGCTGCCGCGAACCCGCCGACCACGAAGAACAGCGGCATGATGTCGGCGATCCATGAGGCCACGTCGAACCAGGTCTGCGCCTCGACCGTCCGCTCGATCAGGATCGAGCCGTCGGGATTGCGTCCCACCCCGCTGAACAGGATGTGCGCGAACACCACCAGGACGACGCATGCGACCCGGACCAGGTCGAGGGTGAGGTCCCGCCCCTCCGGGAGGGTACGGGTCGGCGTCTGGGCGGCGCTGCTCATGCCGATGAGTCTAGGAGGTGGGTGCATCCCGCAAGGAGATCGCCCGGATGCCCGGATTGCGCAGCGTCATGATCATCAGCATCGCCATGGCGCCCCCGTACACCGCGAACGGCACCCAGAGCGGCAGGACGCTCGCGATCAGGCCGAACATCGCCATGGCGACGGGCATCAGGCAGTCATCGCCGAGCCGAAGGATCGATCCCAGCCGGCCGAGATAGTCGGGGGCAGCGGTCGCGGCGAACGTCGACCCCAGCAGAGCCGAGGCGAAGCCCGCGGTGAACCCGATCGCCAGACTCCCCGCGCCGACGACGATCGGCGATCCGATGCCGAGAGCGACGATCCCCGTGCCCTGCACCATCAGGGCGGCGAATCCGCCGATCGCTTCGCGACGAGGTCGCCGTCGCACGACGACGAGCGCGCCGATCATGGCCCCACCGCCGACCAGGGCCTCGAACACGCCCACCGCTCCGGCACCCCACCCGTGAGCCGTCGCCTGCAGCGGGAGGCCGATCGAGATCGCCGGCCCCACGGCCAGGTTCAGGCCCGACAGGGCGATGACGAGCGTGCGGGTGGCGCGTTCCCGGCCCAGATAGCGGAACCCGTCGGCCACACCGCGCAGCACGCTCTGCTCGGCCGATGCGCGGGGCAGCGCGAAGCGCGGACGCAGCCACAGCACGATGAACACGATCACCACCACGTAGGTCAGCGTGTTCAGGCCGGCGCTGCCCGACAGGCCGAACGCGGCCACCAGGAAGCCGCCCATCGCCGAGCCGGCCATCGTCCCGAGCCGGGACAGTGTCTGGCTGAGCGCCGAATAGGCGGGGAGATCGGCGGTCGAGACGAGCTGTCGCGGCATGGTCCCCGCGGCCGGCTCGAAGAACGCGTCGCACAGGCCGAACGCGATGCTCGCGACCAGCAGCACCGCGACGGTGGGCTGCGCGGCCAGGCACCAGACGGCGACCGCGACGAGCACGACCACGCGCAGCGCGTTGAACAGCACCATCAGCCGCCGGGCGTCCTTGCGGTCGGCGTAGGCCCCGCCCACCAGCAGCACGATCGCCCGCGGCACCGTGCCTGCGGCGACCACGAGGCCCGCGACGGCGGGGGAGGCGATCTGCACCGCGGTCCACGCGAACGCGATGGTGAAGATGGCGTCCCCGGCATCCGACAGCGCCTTGATGACCAGCCATGCCTGCACCAGGCGATCGCGGCGGAACGCGGGCGGCGTGCGCAGCAGGGTGGGCTCGGTGGCGGTCATCTCACACCTCCGTCGGAAAGCCGTGGGCGAAGAAGAACACCGGCATCCGGTCCTGGCCGTCCTCGCGATCGATCCCGCGGCGCCACTCGTCGACCATCGCGTTCAACCGCGTCTGCAGGTCGCTGAGCTCCTCCTGGGTCGCCCAGGCCAGCGAGTCCGTGCTGAAGCCGGTCGCCTCGCTCTGCGGAGAGACCCGGTACCAGCGCTGCAGCAGGTCGAGCTGGTGACGCACGTTCGCGCGCTGCGCCTCACGGGCCAGAAGCGCGTCGGCCGGCGACTCGTAGTCGTTCGACGACCACGTGAACGACCTCCTGGCGAGCCGCCACCAGCTCGCCCGTCCGTCGCCGTCCGGTGCGTCGACGCGCTCGACGACGCCCGCCTTCTCCAGCATCCGCAGATGGTGGCTGACGCTGCCCACCTGCGCGTCGAGGACCCGTGCGAAGGTCCCGACCTGGGTCTCGCCGTGCAGTTGCAGATGATCGATCATGCGACGCCGCAGCGGATGCGCGATCGCGGTGATGACGGAGATGTGTTCCACGCCCGCAACGCTAAGCGGGCTTCCGCATTCTCACAAGACTTCTTGTATACCCCGGAAAATCAAGGAACTCGCGTCTTGCGCATCCTGCGGCGGATGAGCCAGACCACCAGCAGCACCACGCCGGCGACGGCGAGCCAGGGGAGCAGGAACCCGAACGCGATGACCACGCCGTTCAGCGCCGCGATCAGCCCGTTCCACCCGGCGAGCAGTCCGTCGCCGAAGCCGGCCGGATCGGCCTGCGTCGCCTTCGTGCGCTTGGTCAGCTGCACCTGCAGGCTGGACATCGACACCTGATCGTCGAGCGACTTCAGCTGCTGCTGGTAGCTCTCCAGCTGCGCCTGCCGCTCGCTGAGCGCGGTCTCCGCGGCGATCAGATCGGCCACGGAACCCGACTTCGACATCAGCTCGGTGAGGCGCTGCACCGACGCCTTCGACGCCTCGACGCGAGCGCGCAGATCGACCGCCGTCGAGGTGACGTCCTCCCGCGAGATCGACGAACCGAGCACCTGCCCCCGATCCCCGACAGCATCCATCACCGCTGTGAGGTCGTCGGCGGGCACGCGGATGCTGACCCACCCGTCCCCGCTCGGCAGCGACGGCTCGGTGGGCGCGCCCTGCGCGGTGTCCGGCGCGGTCCCGGATCGTGCACCCGGCTCGAGCCCGATGTCGCTGGACTCCACGTAGCCGCCGTGCTTCTCGGCGAGAGCGGTCAGCGCATCGGCCGCCTTCGCGATGTCGGCGACGCGCAGCGTGACCCGAGCGGTGGTGATGATGTCGCGGCCCGCGGCGGGGGAATCCGTGCTCGCGCCGGGGGCGCTCCCGCCGGACGCGCTCTTCACCGCGTCGCCCTGCGCGGACTCCGGCATCCCCACCGCGGGCAGGGGGCCCGCGTCGTAGGCGGCGGTGTCGCCGCCGGCTCCCGTCGGGCCGTGGGACATCGCCGACAGCAGCGGCGGCGAGATCAGGATGCCGGCCGCGAACGCGGCGGCCACGCCCAGGCCGAGCGCCCAGCGTCGTCGCCTGCGGCGCGCTGTGCTCTGCTGCTGCGCCGGACGCAGCAGCGGCCGCTCATCGGCGATGTCGTCGAAGACCGCTTCCTCGATCCGTGCGATGGTCTCGTCACTCAGCGGCGGCAGCTCCACGCCGTCGTTCTCGCTCATGCGTCCCTCATCTCCTGAGCAGCGCCCCGCAGGCGCGTGCGAACCCGGGACAGACGGTTGCGGACGACCGCATGACTCACGCCGAGCTCCTCCGCGGCGACCTGGTAGGCGTAGCCCTCCACCGCGCACAACAGGAAGATGCGGCGGTCGGTTTCGTCGAGACGGCCGACCTCCTCGGCGATGCGCTCGGCCAGAGCGGCGGAGATCACCTGATCCTCGACGCTGACCGTGTCGGGGATCGTCTCCTCCAGGGCATCCGCGGCGTTGGCCCGGTCGCGGCGCAGGATCCGCAGCCGGTTCGCCGCCTGGAAGCGGCAGATGGTCGCGAGCCAGGGCAGCAGCGAATCCCCGGCCAGTTCTAGCCCGGGCAGCTTGCGCCAGGCGACCACGAAGGTCTCCTGCGCCACGTCCTCGGCATCCTGCGCCGAGCCGAGGATGCCGTGCGCGATCCAGTAGACCGGCCGCACATGGGCGCGATAGATCTCGCGGAAGGCATCCTGATCCCCGGATGCCGCCCGTGCGGCCCACTCGCGATCCTCTGTGCTGGTCGGCATGACCGTCCCGTCCGTGTCTGTTGATCAGGAAGTGTCGCGTCCGGCCTCATCGTCTCAGATTCCTCGACACCGCGGATTGTTCGGTAGCATGGGATCTGCGAGAGGGAGTATCCCGACATCGCGCAGATCGTCATCACGAGCACCGTCATCGCTGCTCCGGTCGCGCGGCGCACCACCGGTGCGGGGAGAGACTTTCGGACTTCCGCCAACCCTCCGAAAGGTCCTCCGCCCTTGGATATCCCTGTCTGGTTCGAGATCACCTCGCTGGTCGTGCTGACCGCCATCCTCATCGGCGATCTGCTGCTCATCCTGAAGCGCCCGCACATTCCCAGCACCAAGGAATCGGCCCTGTGGGTCGTGTTCTACGTGACGCTCGCGCTGATCTTCGCCGGTGTGCTGTTCCTCATCGGCGATGCCAAGACATCGCTCGACTTCCTCACCGGATGGGCGATGGAGTACAGCCTCTCCATCGACAACCTGTTCGTGTTCATCCTGATCATGACCCAGTTC
>NZ_MKRT01000028.1:256223-256847 GCF_001897945.1 Microbacterium sp. 69-10 | reverse complement strand
GCAGGAAGCGCTGATGGTCGGCATCATCATCGCGCTCGTGCTGCGCGCGATCTTCATCATCATCGTCGGCGCCGCCGTGCAGCACCTCAGCCCGATCTTCTACATCTTCGGCGCGTTCCTGCTGTACACCGCGATCCGGCAGGCGCTTCCGGACAAGGAGGAGGACGACGCCCAGACCGAGGGCTTCATCGTCCGCCAGATCCGCCGGGTGATCCCGATCAGCGACGAGTACGACGGGCCGAAGGTGCGCACCACCGTCAACGGCAAGAAGATCTGGACCCCGATGCTGATCGTCTTCGTGTCGCTCGGCGTGACCGACCTGATGTTCGCGGTCGACTCCATCCCGGCGATCTTCGGCATCACGACGAACGCGTTCATCGTGTTCACCGCCAACCTGTTCGCGCTGATGGGCCTGCGCCAGCTGTACTTCCTGCTGGGCGACCTGCTCGACAGGCTGCGCTACCTGCACTACGGCGTCGCGTTCATCCTCGGCTTCATCGGAGTCAAGCTCGTGCTGCATGCCATGCACGAGAACGAGCTGTCGTTCATCAACGGCGGTCAGCCGATCGAGTGGGCGCCCGACATCAACAACTGGGTGTCGCTGGGCGTGATCTTCACGTCGAT
>NZ_MKRT01000028.1:238887-256172 GCF_001897945.1 Microbacterium sp. 69-10 | reverse complement strand
CGAGCTGAGCGCGGATCGTCACACAACGCGGCATCGGGCGGAGCACCCGATGCCGCGTTGTAGACTTGCCGGCATGCGGCGTGTGGTTCTCCTCCTTAGCAGCCGCGGCGGGACCTCGATCTAGGCCTTCCTCGCCGCGGAGTCCATCATGGGCCGACTCATCGAGCCACAAGGAACACACCGCATGACAAGCACCGCACCCCGCACCCTCGCAGAGAAGGTCTGGGACGACCATCTCGTCGTCAAGGGCGAGAACGGCGAGCCCGACCTGATCTACATCGATCTGCACCTGATCCACGAGGTCACCAGCCCGCAGGCCTTCGATGGACTGCGCGCCGAGGGCCGTCCGCTGCGCCGGGTCGACCTGACCATCGGCACCGAGGACCACAACACGCCGACGCTGAACATCGACAAGCCGATCGCCGACCTCACCAGCCGCACGCAGATCGAGACCCTGCGCCGCAACGCCGAGGAGTTCGGCGTCCGCCTGCATTCGCTGGGCGATGCCGAGCAGGGCATCGTGCACGTCGTCGGTCCGCAGCTCGGGCTGACCATGCCCGGCATCACGGTCGTCTGCGGCGATTCGCACACGTCCACACACGGCGCGTTCGGCGCGATGGCGTTCGGCATCGGCACCAGCGAGGTCGAGCACGTGATGGCCACGCAGACGCTGCCGCTCAAGCCGTTCAAGACCATGGCGATCAACGTCGAGGGCGAGCTCCGCCCCGGCGTCACGGCCAAGGACATCATCCTCGCCGTGATCGCGAAGATCGGTACCGGCGGGGGACAGGGCTACGTGCTCGAATACCGCGGCAGCGCGATCCGCTCGCTCTCCATGGAGGGCCGGATGACGATCTGCAACATGTCGATCGAGGCGGGCGCCCGGGCCGGCATGGTCGCACCGGACGAGACCACCTTCGCCTACGTGAAGGACAAGCCGCACGCCCCGCAGGGACAGGACTGGGAGGACGCCGTCGCGTACTGGCGCACGCTCCCCTCCGACCCGGATGCCGTGTTCGACGCCGAGGTGGACATCGACGCCTCCGCCCTCGAGCCGTTCGTCACATGGGGCACCAACCCCGGTCAGGGCAGCTCGCTGTCTGCGTCTGTCCCCGACCCCGCCGCGATCGCGGACCCCAACGAGCGCGCCGCGGCCGAGCGGGCGCTGCAGTACATGGACCTGACCCCCGGCACGCCGCTGAAGGACGTCAAGGTCGATGCCGTGTTCATGGGCTCGTGCACCAACAGCCGCATCGAGGACCTGCGCGCCTTCGCGTCGGTCATCGAGGGTAAGAAGAAGGCCGACGGCGTGCGCGTCATGGTCGTCCCCGGCTCCGCTCGGGTGCGGCTCGAGGCCGAGGCCGAGGGCATCGACAAGATCGTCGAGGCGTTCGGCGCCGAATGGCGCTTCGCCGGATGCTCGATGTGCCTGGGTATGAACCCCGATCAGCTGGCGCCGGGTGAGCGCTGCGCGTCCACCTCGAACCGCAACTTCGAGGGGCGGCAGGGCAAGGGCGGACGCACGCACCTGGTCTCGCCGCTGGTCGCGGCCGCCACCGCCATCCGCGGCACCCTGTCCAGCCCGAGCGACCTGGAGGCCTGATCACCATGGAGAAGTTCACCACCCACACCGGCGTCGCCGCGCCCCTGAAGCGCTCCAACGTCGACACCGACCAGATCATCCCGGCCGTCTTCCTCAAGCGCGTCACCAAGACCGGCTTCGACGACGCCCTCTTCCACGAGTGGCGCAAGGACCCGGAGTTCGTGCTGAACCAGGCACCGTTCCAGAACGCGTCCGTCCTGGTCGCCGGACCCGACTTCGGCACAGGATCCAGCCGCGAGCACGCGGTCTGGGCGCTGCGCGACTACGGCTTCCGGGTCGTGCTCAGCCCCCGCTTCGCCGACATCTTCCGAGGGAACTCGGGCAAGCAGGGCCTGCTGGCGGCGACCGTCGACGAGGCCGACATCGAGCGCATCTGGGCGCTGATCGATGAGGAGCCCGGTCGCGGGATCACCGTCGACCTCGAGGCGCGCACCGCCGCGATCGGGGACTTCCAGGCCGCCATCGGGATCGACGATTACACTAGATGGCGGCTCCTCGAAGGGCTCGATGACATCGGGCTCACGCTGCGCAACGAAGACAAGATCGCGCAGTTCGAGGCCCGCCGCGAGTCGTGGCGGCCACGTACGCTCCCTGTTCGATAGGACGAGGCGCGCGGTGGGCCGGGGGTCAAGAGCCCCCACGGCACCAGCCGTGATTGGATGAGAGGCTCGCGGCCACCGCCGCGCCTGTCCTGACGAAGAAGAGGCCCGAATGACGACACCGCTCCGCGATGCAGCAGTTGACGAGGCTCCGGTTCCCGCCGGATCCGTGCTCGCGATCCGCGGAGGCAGGCCGTTGCGCGGCCGTGTCGACGTGAAGGGCGCGAAGAACCTCGCCACCAAGGCGATGGTCGCCGCCCTCCTGGGGGAGACCACCAGCATCCTGCGGGATGTGCCCGACCTCAGCGACGTGGCGGTCGTCCGCTCGCTGCTCGAGGTGCACGGCGTCCGCGTCACCGAGGGCGACGAGCCCGGTTCGCTCGTGCTGGACCCGAGCCTGGTCGAGTCCGCCCACTACGAGGAGATCGACGCTCACGCCGGCGCCTCCCGCATCCCGATCCTGTTCTGCGGCCCGCTGCTGCACCGTCTCGGTCAGGCGTTCATCCCCGACCTCGGCGGATGCCGCATCGGCGACCGCCCGATCGACTTCCACCTCGACGCGCTGCGCAAGTTCGGCGCGATCGTGGAGAAGCAGCCCAGCGGCATCCGCCTGTCGGCCCCCAACGGGCTCAAGGGCGCGAACATCCACCTCCCGTACCCGAGCGTCGGCGCCACCGAGCAGGTGCTGCTGACGGCCGTGCGCGCACAGGGGCAGACCGAGCTGCGCAACGCGGCCATCGAGCCGGAGATCATGGACCTGATCGCCGTGCTGCAGAAGATGGGCGCGATCATCTCCTACGAGCCGAACCGCGTCATCCTCATCGAGGGCGTGGAGACGCTGCGGGGTTACGACCACCGTGCGATCTTCGACCGCAACGAAGCCGCGTCCTGGGCATGCGCCGCGCTGGCCACCGACGGCGAGATCTTCGTCGCCGGAGCCCGCCAGCAGGAGATGCTGACGTTCCTGAACGTGTTCCGCAAGGCGGGCGGCTGGTTCGACGTGCAGGAGGACGGCATCCTCTTCCGTCGCGAGGGCGCGCTCAAGCCCGTCGTCGTCGAGACCGACGTGCACCCCGGCTTCATGACCGACTGGCAGCAGCCGCTGATCGTCGCGCTCACGCAGGCGCAGGGTCGCTCGATCGTGCACGAGACCGTGTACGAGAACCGGTTCGGGTTCACGCAGGCCCTGGTCAAGATGGGCGCCGACATCGTCGTGCACCCGCACGGCCTGCAGGACGGCCCCCGTCGCGTGCCCCGCCGCGAGCTGGAGCAGGCCGCCGTGATCACCGGCCCGACGCCGCTGCACGGCGCCGACATCGTGGTGCCCGACCTGCGCGGCGGGTACAGCCACGTGATCGCGGCGCTGACCGCCGAGGGCGAGTCCGTCGTCTCCGGTGTCGACATCCTCAGCCGCGGCTACGAGAAGTTCCTCGACAAGCTGCAGGCCCTGGGCGCCGACTTCGACGTCGTCCGGTGAACTGATGGCTGCTTCCGAGCGGAGCCGCCCGAGCCTCTTCTGGGTGCTCGCGGTGCTCGTCATCCCGCCGATGTCCCTGCTGGCGAAGATCCGCGTCACCGGGGCGGAGAAGCTGCCCCGCCAGGGTGCCTTCGTGCTCGCCCCGAACCATTACTCGGAGCTGGACCCGCTGATCGTGGCCATGTCCGTGTACCGTCTCGGGCGGCTGCCCCGCTTCATGGCGAAGGAGAGCCTGTTCCGGGTGCCGGTGGTCGGCTGGCTGCTCAAGCGCACCGGCATGATCCCGGTGTCGCGCAGCGCGTCGGCCGCCGCGGCGAAGCAGACCCTCAAGCAGTCCGCCGAGCTGGTCGAGCACGGCCGCGGCGTCATCGTCTACCCGGAGGGCACGCTGACCCGCGATCCCGACCTGTGGCCGATGCGCGGAAAGTCCGGCGCGGTGCGCCTGGCGCTCTCCGGAGACCTCCCGCTGATCCCGATGGCGCAGTGGGGCACGCAGGAGATCATGGGCCGCTACCAGAAGGGCCTCAGCCTCTGGCCGCTGCGCAAGCCGGTGAACGTGCTGATCGGCGATCCGGTCGACCTCTCCGATCTGCGCGGGCGTGCACCCGAGCCCGCCGTGCTGAACGAGGCGACCGCGCGCCTGATGGCCGCCATCACCGCGCTCCTCGAGCAGCTCCGCGACGAGAAGGCGCCTGCCACGCGCTGGAACCCCACCGACCACGGACAGAAGGAGACGGGGCGTCTTGACTCCTAGACGAGAGCCGTCCGGCACGGGAACCCGCACGGCGATCGTCGGCGCGGGCAGCTGGGGCACCACCTTCGGCAAGATCCTCGCCGACGGCGGCGCTCAAGTGACCATGTGGGCGCGTCGCCCCGAACTCGCGCAGGAGATCGACGAGGCCAAGCGCAACTCCCGGTACCTGCCCGGTATCAACCTGCCGCGCAGCATGCGCGCGACCGCCGACATCGAGCGCGCGCTCGACGGCGTGCAGCAGGTGTACCTGTCGGTGCCCAGCCAGACGCTGCGCGAGAACCTGCGTGCCTTCCGCCCGCTGCTCGCCGCCGGCGACTTCCCTGTGGTCAGCCTGATGAAGGGCGTCGAGCGCGGCACAGGCCTGCGGATGAGCCAGGTCATCGAGCAGGAGCTCGGCATCGACCCGATGCGCATCGCCGTGGCATCCGGACCGAACCTGGCCCTGGAGATCGCCCGCGAGCAGCCCACGGCGGCCGTGATCTCCTCGCGCAGCCAGGAGACGGCGGATGCCGTGGCTCGCACGGCCCGCAACCGCTACTTCCGCTCCTTCGTGAACACCGACGTGATCGGCACGGAGTTCGGCGGTGTGCTGAAGAACCTCATCGCCGTGGCGATCGGCATCGTCGACGGCGTCGGCTACGGCGAGAACACCAAGGCCTCGATCATCACGCGCGGACTCGTGGAGATGACCGATTTCGCGGTCGCCAACGGCGCGCAGCCCGAGACGCTGCAGGGGCTGGCAGGCCTCGGCGATCTGATCGCCACCTGCCAGTCGCCGCTCAGCCGCAACAACACCGCGGGCCGCCTGCTGGGCCAGGGATACGGCATCCAGGACGTGATCAAGCAGATGAACCAGACCGCCGAGGGTCTGGCATCCGTCGCTCCGATCCTGCAGCTCGCGCATGAGGCCGATGTGTACATGCCCATCGTGGAGCAGGTGAAGATGGTGCTCGACGGGAAGATGAACCCGCGCGACATCGCACCGCACCTGACCACCGACGACGACACTCCCCAGGAGGAGAGGACCAACTATGGACAGGCAGACGGTGGTGGTGCTCTTCGGCGGGCGTTCCAGCGAGCATTCGATCAGTTCCGCAACGGCGGGCGGGGTGCTGGCGGCGATCGACCGTGACCGCTACGCGGTGATCCCCGTCGGGATCACCCGCGAGGGCGCGTTCGTCCTCGAGCAGGACGACCCGGGCAAGTTCGCGCTGGACGCCGCGAACATGCCCGAGGTCGTCGACAACGGCACGCGGATGCGGTGGCCGGAGCCGGGCGGGGACCGCACTCTGCGCGTCGTCGCCCCCGACGGGTCGACCGTCGACCTCGGCGAGATCGACGTGGTGCTCCCGCTCCTGCACGGACTGCACGGCGAGGACGGCGCCATCCAGGGCTTCTTCGACGTGCTGGAGGTGCCCTACGCCGGCGGTGGCATCCTCGATTCCGCGGTGTGCCTGGACAAGCACTTCACCAAGCTCGCGCTCTCGGCGGCCGGCATCTCGGTGGCGCCGGGCATCACCGTGCGCAGTGCCGAGTGGGATGCCGACCCGGAGAGCGTCCGCGAGCGCGTGCGCGCGCTGGGGGAGACCGTGTTCGTCAAGCCGGCCAGTGCCGGATCGAGCGTCGGGGTCTCCCGCGTCGACGGCGGCGACGGACTGGACGAGGCGTTCCGGATCGCGTTCGACGAGGACGAGAAGGTGCTCGTCGAGACACGCGTGACCGGCCGCGAGATCGAGGTCGGCGTCCTAGCCGGACGCGACGGCGAGCGGGCGCGGGCGTCGCTGCCGGGCGAGGTCGTGCTGACCTCCCGCAGCTTCTACGACTTCGAGGGCAAGTACCTCGGCGGCGAGGGAGTGGAGATCGTCTGCCCCGCGCAGGTCGACGACGAGCTGATCGGACGCCTTCAGGAGACCGCGGTGCGCGCGTTCGAGGCGGTGGACGGCAAGGGCCTGGCCCGCGTCGACTTCTTCGTGACCCCCGACGGGCAGCTCGTGATCAACGAGCTGAACACCATGCCCGGATTCACGCCGTTCTCCATGTTCCCGAAGTGCTGGATGGCATCCGGCATGACCTACGGCGAGCTGATCACCGAGCTGATCGAGGCGGGGCTCCGGAAGTAGGGACTACTTCGGGAGCTCGGCCGGTGCGGTGCACTGGCCGGTCGCCTTGATCGTGCGGATGCCGCTGACCAGACCGGTGTTGGAGAGCACCTCGTTGGCGCCCACCAGCTTCGTGTCGACGAACACCTGGACGGCGGGGTTCCGTCCGTAGGTGGTCATGCGCATCTTCGGCGCCTGGGAGTCGTCGACGAGCCAGTCGATGCCGTCCAGGGTCACGCACTGCAGAGTGGCGGTGGGCCCTGGGACCTCCACGCCGCAGGCGACGATGACGGCCGTCGGGTCGCCGTAGGCGGCCGTGGCCTGGGCATCCGTCCAGCGCCTGCCGAGCTCGCCGACCGCGTCGGGGAGGCGCACCGTCACCTCCGCGCAGGCGGGGTTGTTCGAGTCGGGTTCGGGCTTGAGCGCGACCGTGCTCGAGCAGGCGGTGAGCACGAGGAGGGTCAGCACTCCGGCGACCGGGACGAGACGACGAAGCATGTTTCCAGGCTACCGTTGACGGCATGGCATCCGATCCCGACGACGACCCGCGCATCGGCGACATCTCGGAGGGGACGGTGCTCCGCGCGATCCTCGCCCGCACGTCGACGGCATCGCACGCGATCCTCGGGCCGGGCGATGACGCCGCGGTGATCTCCGCGCCCTCGGCGTCCGTCGTCGCGACCACCGACACGCTGGTCGACGGCCCGGACTTCCGCACGGCCTGGTCGAGCGGCTACGACCTGGGGTGGAAGGCTGCGGCCGTGAACCTGGCCGACGTCGCGGCGATGGGTGCGACTCCCACGGCGCTGCTGGTCGCGCTGGCGGTGCCCCGTGATGCGCGGCTCTCGTTCGTCTCGGCCATGGCCGATGGATTCCGGGAGGCCTGCGATGCGCTCGCGCCCGGCTGCGCCGTGGTCGGCGGCGACCTCACCGTCTCGGAGCTGCTGATGATCGCCGTGACGGCTCTCGGCGATCTGGGCGGACGTCGGGCGGTGACGCGGGCCGGAGCGCGTCCGGGCGATGTCGTTGCGCTGGCCGGTGAGCTGGGAGCCGCGGCGGCAGGGCTGGAGACGCTGTTCGGCCGGTTCCGCGACGGCGAGACGCCGATCGTGGTGGATGCGGATGCCCTGGACGACACCGCGCGGGTGGGGCTCGAACGTCAGCTGCGACCGCGGCCGCCCGTGCGGCTCGGCGTGGTCGCCGCGGATGCCGGTGCGACAGCGATGATGGACGTCTCGGACGGTCTGGCGCTGGACGCCGGCCGGATGGCCGACGCCTCCGGGGTCACGATCGACTTCTCCGGCGACGCGATCGGGGAACTCGCGTTCGCGGGCGACCGGGCGCGAGCGCTGGCCGGGGGAGAGGACCACGGTCTGCTGGCGGTCTTCCCCGCGACCGCCCCGCTTCCGGAGGGCTTCCGCGGGCTCGGGAGGGTGACCGCGCGCGGTGCGGACGGCGTACTGCTCGATGGCGCCCCCATCGCCCACACGGGCTGGGACCCCTACCGCGACTGGGACGGCGTCGTCGGCTGATCCCGCATCAGAGCCCTGGTCCCTGCGCCCGGGCCCACGCGCCCCGGAGCGGGGCGTGGGGATCGAAGGGCGCTCATGCCGGCTGCGCCCACCACACCGCCGTGTCGCCGTACGCCTTCTCTCGGACGAGCTCGAGCCCTGCGGCATCCAGGTCCGGGGCGGTGGAGCGCTTGGCGCGCTCGATCACGACGATGGCCTCCGACGACAGCAGCGGGGCCAGCGAGAGCAGGTCGGCGGTCATCGCGGAGTCGTCCAGGTCGTAGGGCGGATCCGTGAAGACGAGGTCGTAGGTCCCTGTCGCCCGTCCGAGGAACGCGTGCACGGCGCTCTGGTGCACCTTGACCGCGTTCGGCCCGCCGACCGCCTTGGCGACCGCCGCCGTGTTCCGCCCGATGACCGTCGCAGCGGGGCGCGAGCGCTCGACCAGATCGACGGATGCCGCGCCACGGCTCCATGCCTCGAGTCCCAGGGCGCCGCTGCCGGCGTAGAGGTCGAGGACGCGCGCGCCCTCGATGGCGTCCATCGCCTCCAGTGCGCCGAAGACCGACTCGCGCACGCGATCGCTGGTCGGCCGAGTGCCGGCATCCGGCACGTCGATTCTGATGCCCCGGGCGGCACCGGCGATGATCCTGGTCACCCGTTCACGATATCGGGCGGCCGGGCGTCGGCCGGGGTCCGTGGTGCTCCCTAGACTCGGAGCATGTCCTTCACCCTCGAGACGCCGCTGGCCGAGGCCGTCGGCGCGTCCACGGCGAAGACCCTCGAGCGCGCCTTCGGGATGGGCACCGTCGGCGAACTTCTCGGGCATTACCCGCGTCGCTACGCGGACCGCGGAGAGCTCACCCCGATCCTCGAGCTGCCCGTGGGCGAGACCGTCACGATCGTCGCCGAGGTGCTCTCGACACGGCCGCGGCAGATGCGCAACCGTCGAGGGGCGATGCTCGAGGTGATCATCGGCGACGGCGTCGGCCAGATGTCGCTGACGTTCTTCGCGAAGAACCTCGGCCAGGCCGAATGGCGCGCGAAAGAGCTCCGGGTGGGGCGCCGCGGCATCTTCTCCGGCAAGGTCTCCCAGTTCCGCGACACGGTGCAGTTCGCGCATCCCGACTACCAGCTCTTCGAGGACAGCGAGGCCGCGTACCGTCAGGCCGACGCGCTGCAGGACGTGCCGATTCCGATCTACCCGGCCACCTCCGCGATGCAGAGCTGGCAGATCGCCAAGGTGATCGTCGCCGTCCTCGATCAGCTCGGTGAGGTGCCCGATCCGCTTCCCGAGGACCTGCGTCGCCGCGAGGGACTGCTGACCGCGGCGGAGGCGCTGCAGAGCATCCACCGCCCGCACCGCCGCGCCGACGTCGATCCCGCCGTCCGAACGCTGCGGATGCATGAGGCGCTCGTGCTGCAGACGGCGCTCCTGCAGCAGCGCAACCTTGTCCGGTCGCTGATCGCGCAGCCGCGCCCGGCGCATGCGGGCGGTCTGCTCGAGCAGTTCGACGCGAAGCTCCCGTACACGCTCACGGCGGATCAGCAGCGCGTCGGTGCCGAGATCGCCGACGATCTGCTGCTCGAGCGCCCCATGAACCGGCTGATCCAGGGCGAGGTCGGTTCCGGCAAGACGCTGGTGGCGCTGCGGGCGATGCTGCAGGTGGCGGAATCCGGGGGACAGGCGGCCCTGATCGCGCCGACGGAGGTGCTCGCCGCCCAGCACCTCCGGTCGATCACGAAGATGCTCGGGCCCGATCTGGCCCCCCAGGTCATCCCCACCCTCCTGACCGGGCAGATGTCCGCGCCCGAGCGGCGCAAGGCCGCCCTGCGAGTGGCATCCGGCCAGTCGCTCCTGGTGATCGGCACGCACGCGCTGCTCTCGGAGAAGACCACCTTCGCCGACCTCGCGCTCGTGGTCGTCGACGAGCAGCACCGCTTCGGCGTCGAGCAGCGTGAGATGCTGCGCGCCAAGGGCACCGCCCCACACGCGATCGTGCTCACGGCCACACCGATCCCGCGCACCGTCGCGATGACGGTGTTCGGCGACCTCGACACCTCGGTGATCCGCTCGATGCCGGCCGGCAGGGCGGGCATCAGCACGTTCGTCGCACCGCTCGCCGAGCACCCGGAGTGGTTCCAGCGGGTATGGGAGCGGTCGGCGGAGGAGATCGCGCTGGGCCGACAGGTCTTCACGGTGTGCGCGGCGATCGACACCGCGGAGGACTCGGTCGAGTCCGACGATGCGCCACCACCCGACGTCGAGGGCAAGGGTCCTCGCTGGGGCGTCGTGCAGCTCGAGCAGCTCCTGGCCACGCATCCGCGGCTCGGCGGCGTGCGCCGAGCGATCCTGCACGGCAAGATGCCCGCCGACGAGAAGGACGCCACGATGCGGGCGTTCGCGCGCGGGGAGATCGACCTGCTCGTCGCGACGACTGTGATCGAGGTCGGGGTCGACGTGCCGAACGCCTCGACGATGGTCATCATGGATGCCGACAGATTCGGCGTCTCCCAGCTGCACCAGCTGCGCGGTCGTGTCGGCCGTGGGGAGTTCCCGGGTCTGTGCCTGCTCGTCACCGAGGCCGAGGGCGGCTCGATCGCGCGTGAGCGGGTGGAGGCGGTGGCGGCGACCCTCGACGGCTTCGAACTGGCCGAGGTCGACCTGGAGCTGCGCGGCGAGGGCGACGTGCTCGGCGCGGCGCAGGCCGGCGCGAAGTCGTCCCTGCGCCTGCTGAGGGTGGTGAAGGATGCCGGACTCATCGCGCACGCCCGCGACATCGCCGCCGACATCCTGAAGGACGATCCGATGCTCGTGAAGCACCCCGGACTGCGCGTGGCGATCGCGGGACGCGTCAGCGAGGCCGACCGCGCGGCTCTCAGCAAGAACTGAGGGTCCGGGGGCCTAGGCTGAGAGCGTGAACAGTCGGATCGCCGTCGTCCCCGGTTCCTTCGACCCGCCCACGCTCGGTCACCTCGATGTGATCCGCCGCGCGGCGCGTCTGTACGAGGAGCTGCACGTGCTCGTGGTGCACAACCCGGGCAAGGCGGCCATGCTGCCGATCGCGCAGCGCCTGAGCCTGCTGGAGCAGTCGATCGCCGAGGCCGGCGTCGAGGGGCACATCGTCGTCGGCTCGTGGAGCATGGGCCTCCTGGTCGACTACGCGCGCGACGTGGATGCGGGGGTGCTGGTCAAGGGCATCCGCTCCCAGGTCGACGTCGCCTACGAGTCGCCGATGGCGATCGTGAACCGGCACCTCGCCGACATCGAGACGGTGTTCCTGCTGCCGGACCCCGCGCACGCCCTCGTCTCGAGCTCCCTCGTTCGGCAGGTGGCCTCGCTCGGCGGGGACGTCTCGCCGTTCGTGCCCCCGGCCGTGGCCGCGTTCCTCGACACGGGTGCACGCGGCATCTGAGTCCCCCGGCCCGAGCGCATCGGGCCCTCACAGCATCCGAGCCGGTAGAATCGTCGGGTGAAGACCCGAGTCAACGGACCTTTCGTCCTGCCCGTCCGCGACATCACCCGCAAGCCGGGGGAGATGCGCGAGCACCGCTTCTCGGTGACCCTCGCAGACAAGTGGGGAGAGGGCATCGTGGCCGTCGAGGCCGGCGAGAGCATCGACCTCGACGTGCGTCTGGAGTCGGTCCACGAGGGCATTCTGGTCTCCGGAACGGCCGATTCCGACTACGTCGGAGTGTGCGGTCGCTGCCTCACCGACATCACGGCGCCTGTCGAAGTCGAGTTCCAGGAGCTTTTCGCGTATCCTGGTGAGGAAGAAACTGACTTCGAAGTTCAAGACGACCACGTGGATCTTGAAACTCTGGTCAGGGACGCGATCGTATTGTCGCTTCCATTTCAGCCGGTGTGTCAGCCGGATTGCCCGGGTCTCGACCCGAGCACGGGCGAGAAGCTGACCGTGAGCACCGACGCAGAGAGCACCGCTCCCATCGATCCTCGATGGAGCGCGCTCCGCCAGATCACAGACCAGGACGCCCCGGCAGGGAGCCGCGGCGCCGAGAAAGAAGAGAGCTAGTCATGGCCGGTAACCCCCCGAAGCGCAAGGTCTCCCGTTCGAACACCCGCAGCCGTCGTGCGCAGTGGAAGGCGGCTCCCGTCGCCCTGGTGAAGACCGTCGAGAACGGTCAGGTCGTCTACAGCCGCCCGCACCAGGCGAAGGTCGTCACCGACTCGCAGGGCACCGAGCTGTTCCTCGAGTACAAGGGCCGCAAGGTCGCCGACGTCTGATCAGGCGATCATGGCGGAGGATTCCGCGGGAGCACAGGCTCTCATCGAGAAGCTCGGCGTCGATATCGACGCCGAGCTTCTTGAGCGGGCACTGACGCATCGTTCGTACGCGTACGAGCACGGCGGGATCCCGCACAACGAACGACTGGAGTTCCTCGGGGACTCCGTGTTGGGCATCGCCGTGACGGTGATGCTCTTCACGACGCACCCGGACCTCGACGAGGGCGAGCTCGCCAAGCGGCGCGCCAGCGTCGTATCGACCGTCGCGCTGGCCGAAGTGGCCCGTGCCATCGGGCTGGGCGCGCACCTTCGGCTGGGACGCGGCGAGGAGCAGACCGGCGGCCGCGACAAGGATTCGATCCTCGCGGACACCATGGAGGCCGTCTTCGGTGCGACGTACCTGTCCGCCGGGGCCAAGGCCGCCGAGGCGCTCGTGCTGCGACTGACCGAGCCGCTGCTCGCCGACCCCGAGCGCTACGGCGCCGCGATGGATCCGAAGACGAGCCTGCAGGAGCTGGCCGCCCGTCTGGGGCGGACGCCACCGGGATACTCCGTGGTGTCGTCCGGACCCGACCACAACCGCGTCTTCACGGCGACAGTCACGGTCGGCGAGCTCGCCAGCACCGGGCAGGGCACCAGCAAGAAGACCGCCGAGATGGCCGCGGCGCTCACCGCCTGGCGGGAGCTGAGCCTGCGCTCCACCGAGTCCGGCGCCGCCTGAACCCCGCCGTGCCCGAGCTTCCTGAGGTCGAGGTCGTCCGCTCCGGGCTGGCGCCGGCGGTCGTCGGCGCGCGCGTCACCGCGGTGGACGTGCTCGACGAGCGCGCCCTGACCCGGCATCCGCTGGGCGCCGTCGACTTCGTCGGGCGTCTCGAGGGGCGCGTGGTGACCGCCGCGGCGCGCCGCGGCAAGTTCCTCTGGCTCCCGCTCGAGGGGGAAGCGGATGCCGTGGTCGCGCACCTCGGCATGAGTGGCCAGATGCTGCTCCGGGCGCCGGACGCCGCGACCGAGCGCCACGAGCGCGTGCGACTGCACATCGAGCACCCGCAGCACGGGCGCCTCGCGGTCGTGTTCGCGGATCAGCGCACCTTCGGCTCGCTGGCGATCGACGGCCTCGTGCCCACCGGCGACGAGGCGGCCGGCGGGTTCGGAACGGACAGCGCGCTCGTGCCGTCCCAGGTCGTGCACATCGCACGCGACGCCCTCGATCCCGCTTTCGACGATGCCCGCTTCACAGCATCCGTGCGCCGCCGGGCCAGCGCCATCAAGCGCGCGCTGCTGGACCAGACGCTGGTCAGCGGGATCGGCAACATCTACGCGGACGAGTCGCTGTGGGCGGCCCGGATCCATCCCGAGACCGAGGGCCGTGCCCTCTCAGCGCAGGCCGTACGCCGTCTCATGGCCGAGGTGCGACTGGTGCTGCAGAAGGCTCTGGCCGAGGGCGGCACCAGCTTCGACGCCCAGTACGTGAACGTGAACGGCCAGGCCGGCTACTTCGCGCACAGTCTGAACGCGTACGGGCGCGGGGGAGAGGCCTGCCCGCGCTGCGGTGGACTGATCCGACGGGCGGCGTTCATGAACCGCTCGAGCCATTTCTGCCCGCGCTGTCAGCGCCGGCGCTGACAGTCCTGATCAGCCCGGCATCGGGGCGTGGATCGTCTTCGCCCATTCCCGGATCGCCTGCCGCTCGGAGTCGTTGCAGACGTAGCCGTAGCCGAGCGTGGCATCTCCGACGGAGAGGGAGTACAGGCCGAGGTAGGTGAGCGCGTAGCAGTCCGACATGACCTCGCCGCTTCCCTGGAAGAGCCCGGCGTTCTTGAGCTTCATCGCCGGGCCCACTTCGCCGTCGGAGGTGGTCTCCACATCGACGTTCTGGTGGAGGTGCGCCAGCTCGTGCAGAGTGGTGAGGCGGGCGGCCTGGTCGCCGCCGAGTCTCTTCTCCCGCGGGAGGATGTGCACGATCAGCTGGTCCGGGTTGCTCGTCGTGCATCCTACCGTCGTGCTCTCCGGATCGTCCGACGTGCGGCACGCCGAGTCCGCGTTCCACTGGATGTCGATGAAGCCGTTCCCCGCGCTGTCGACGAGCTGCTCCTCGCCGGTCCCGGACGCATTCGCGCGGCGCCCTTCCGCCGCGGTGATGAGCCGCTGCAGATCCGAGCGGTACTGACCCGCCCGCTCGGCGAGGGTCCGTGCCTGCGCCTGTCTGACCTTCTCGAGGGCCGTGCTCGCCTTGAGCGCTTCCACGTCGGCCTGGAGCCGCTGGAACCTGGCGGGCTGCGTGACCAGGGGCGCGACCGGGTTGCCATCGAGCTGGGCGGCGAGCTTCTCGTACTCCGCGCTCTCGGTGCGGATGACGGCGAGCTGCTCCTCGACCGTCGAGGCGGTGGGGGGGCCACGGTCCGACCCGCCACCCCCTGCGGTGGAAGCGCCCAGCCCGCCGATCACGACGGCGGCGATCACGACGCCCGCGACGAGGGTCACGCACCCGCAGCCGGCGAAGATCCAGCCGAGCCCCTTGCGGCGCGGCGCGACCGGCGGCGCGACGGGACCACTTCCGTACGGTGCGCCCGCGTAGGGCGGGACGCCGGACGCAGGAGGAACAGCGATCTGCACCTGCGCGTGGCCGGGGTTCACGTCTGCGATCCACTGGCGCAGCTCGGGGTAGGTGCTCGGGTTGGTGACGATGACCGCGTGCAGATCGTGACGTCGCGCAGCGATGTCGGCGAGGCGCTGAGGGGGAGTGGCGGGGTCCGCGGCGGCGAGGAGATCGAGGTCGTCAGGGGCTCCGGTCATGTCCGCAAGCCTAACCACAGGCGCCGGGCGGCTCGGGCGCGCCCCACGCGCCGGTCGCGAGATGCACTGTGCCAGGCTGGGAGGATGACCACGACCAGCACAGCCCTCGTCACCGGTGCGACCAGTGGGATCGGGCGTGCGATCGCCGCCGCCCTCGCGACGACGCACCATGTTCACCTGATCGGCCGCAACCGCGGAGCGCTCGACGAACTCGCGGCGGCGCTGCCCTCGTCCGATGTGCACGTGGCCGATCTCGCCGACGGCGCGCAGATCGCCGGAATCGCAGGTGAGATCGACCGGCTCGACGTGCTCGTGCACAGCGGAGGAGTGCTGCACATGGGCTCGACCGAGGACCTCGACCCCGCGCAGTGGCGGGAGAGCCTCGAGGTCAACGTGCTCGCGCCGGTGGAGCTGACGCGCGTGCTGCTCCCGGCACTGCGGCGCGCGTCGGGGCAGGTGATCCTGATCAACTCCGGTCTCGGCCACCGCTCGATCGCCGGTTCCGGGGCCTACAGCGCGAGCAAGTTCGCCCTGCGGGCCTTCGCCGATGCGCTGCGACAGGAGGAGGCGGAGAACGGCGTTCGCGTCACCTCCATCCACCCCGGTCGCGTGGCCACGCCGATGCAGGAGCAGCTCCGTGCCTGGGAGGGGCTCCCGTACGACGGTGACGCCTGGATCCGACCGGAGCAGGTGGCGGATGCCGTGCTCACCGCGGTGAACCTCGACCGCAACGCGGTGATCGGGACCCTCGACATCAGCCCGACGCCGAGGCCCCGATCAGACCGCTGACGGCCGGTCGACCGCGAAGGCCAGGTGCGGCATGTCGATGCCGCGATAGTTCTTCACGAACCGGCCGCGAACAGTCATGCCCAGCCGGATCGCGACGTTCATCGAGGTGATGTTGGTGTCGCGGATCTGGGCGTACACGCGGTCGGCACCGAGCGACTCGAAGGCATGATCGCGCACGCCCGCGGCCGCCTCGGTCGCGTACCCCCGGTGCCAGTGCGCCCGGTTGAAGAGATAACCGACCTCGAGCACGTCCTCGTCGAGGATGTGCTGCACCGTGAGCCCGCACTGTCCGATCATCTCGCCGGTCTCGCGCAGGACCACGGCCCACAGGGCGTACCCGTCGTCGCGGTACCGATCCAGTGTCCGCTGCAGCCAGGTCCGCACCATGTCCTCGTCGAACGCGCCCTCGTAGGCGGTCATCGTGACCGGGTCCTGCAGGATCGCGCGCAGCGCGGGCAGATCCTCCTCGGTCATCTCGCGGAGGTCGAGCCGTGGTGTGCGCAGGATCATCCTTCGATCCTGCCACTCACGCCGGAGCGAACGCGCGGCGCAGCAGCGGCCTGGTGGCGAGCGTGCTGAGCCACACCGTGAGGATGCCCGCAGCGAGCACGGCCATGATCGTCACGAGCGAGACGGGCGCGACGATCAGCGTGATCCCCAGCAGCGGGAACACGACGACGCCGGCGCACAACGCGGATCCCAGGGCGGTGAACAGCAGGGGCGACATGATCGCACGGCGCCGTGCCGCGTCGACCGTCTCGGCGGGGACGCCGAGCTGATGCAGGCTGCGGTGCAGCGGACGCTGGTCCAGCACATCAGACGCCTGGGTCACCCCCACGGATGCCGCGACCATGATGAACGACGCCACCAGCGTGATGATCAGGCCGGTGCGCATGTCCTCGACCAGCGCGAGGTTCGAGTCCCCGGCATCCGATGAGCTCATGACGTTCATCAGCGAGACGCCGGTGCCGGCGAACACGGCCATGAAGCTCGCCATCGCGATTCCGCCGACCTGGCGCCATGCCGCCTTCGGATCATCGAGCACAGTGCGTGCGGCGAGGAGGCGCTCAGGGGTCTGCGCCCGCTTGAGCCGGCTGCGGGAGAACACGGCGAGCGCCCACGGACCCACGAGGTTGAGCACCGCGAGCGTGCCGGCGAAGATTCCCGCGAGCACCACCGTGATCGTCACGGCGCCGGTGAGGGCCGGGATCGCCTGGGCGGTGAGGAATGCGGCCGCCACCACGAGCACCGCGACGACGCCGCGCACCCAGTGCACCCGAGTGACCTGAGCACGCATGCGCACGCCCAGCGGTGAGACGATCACACGCCGGAGTCCGAGGATCGCGCTGACCGCGGCGAGCAGCACCGCGCCGGCGCAGACGACGGCGATCATGGCGGGCGAGAGCAGCACGGC
>NZ_MKRT01000028.1:237464-238830 GCF_001897945.1 Microbacterium sp. 69-10 | reverse complement strand
GCCACGACGCCGGCGGTGGCGATGAGGGTCGATTCGACGACGGTGATGGTGCCCACGCCCGCTGGCGTCACGCCCAGCAGCCGAAGGGTGGACAGCCGCTCGTCACGGCGACGGGCCGACAGCCGGGCGGCCGCGCCGCCGAGGGATGCCAGGGGCACCACGAGCAGCACCAGGGCCACTGCGGCGAGAACCTGATAGATGAGCGCCATCTCGTCGTCCCAGCCCCAGAACGACTGGGCGCCGCCCACGACCGTCAGCACGAGCGCCGTGACGATCGCGAACGCCGTGGCGGGGATCACCAGCGTCGCGGCATTGCCCGGCGCCGGTCGCAGCAGCACCCGGACCACCTGCGGGTTCATGCGTTCACCTCGGCATCCACGATGACGCCGTCGCGCATCCGCAGCACGCGCGTGCAGCGCGCCGCCACCTGGGGGTCGTGCGTGACGACCACGAGCGTGCGCCCCTGACCTGTGGTCGACCAGAGGAGCGCGTCCATCACCTCCGCAGAGGTGTGCGAGTCCAGAGCGCCGGTCGGCTCGTCGGCGAAGATCAGCTCCGCCCCGGTCACCTGAGCGCGGGCGATCGCGACCCGCTGCGCCTGCCCGCCGGAGAGTTCGCCGATGCGGCGGTCCTCCATCCAGGCGAGACCCAGCGACTGCAGCCAGGCGGCTGCCGGGCCGATGGCGTCCTGCCGCTTGGCGCCGTTGATCATCAGTGCGAGCGCGACGTTCTCGATGGCGGTGAGCTCCGGGATCAGCAGTCCCTGCTGGAACACGAACCCGAAGCGCTCGCGCCGTAGCCGTGAGCGGACCGATTCGGACTGTCCGGTGACGTCGATGCGCTCACCGGATGCCGATGTGAACGCGACCGACCCGCTGTCGGGGCTGATGATGCCGGCCAGCGCATGAAGCAGCGTGGTCTTGCCGGAGCCCGACGCGCCCATGATGGCGAGGGACTCGCCGCGATGGACGGCGGCGTCGACGCCCGCCAGGGCGCGGGTGGGGCCGTAGTTCTTCGTGAGTGCGTGCGCGTTCAGGACCGGATCGTTCATGATTCCAGCATCAGATCCGTGGCAGGCGCGCGTCGTCGGTCCGCAGGATGACTCGAGTGCGGGGCGGTCATCCTCCCGGATGATCCTGCATCGCCCTCACCGCGCGGTGCCGGAACGGTGCGCCCACACAGCCACCTGGAGCCGATCGCGCATCCCGAGTTTGGCCAGGACATGACCCATGTGGGTCTTGATGGTCGGCTCGGACAGGTGCATCCGCTCGCCGATCTCCAGGTTGCTGAGACCGTCCGCGACCAGCCGCACCAGTTCGATCTCGCGCGGCGTCAGGATCTCGCCCGAGGGGAGCGGCGGCGGGGG
>NZ_MKRT01000028.1:186290-237340 GCF_001897945.1 Microbacterium sp. 69-10 | reverse complement strand
CCCGGAGCGCGGCGTACACGTGCTCGTCGGCGTCGAACGTGGTGAGGATCAGCACCCGCCGATCAGGATCGTGCTCCCGCACGGCACGGGTGGCTTCGATTCCGTCGATCCCGGGCATCCGGATGTCCATCAGCACGACGTCCGGCGCGAGGCGGTCTGCCGACTCGATCGCCCCGATGCCGTCTGCCGCCTCCCCGACGACCTCCATGTCGGCCTGCGCATCGACCGTCGCGACGATGCCGGCCCGCACGAGCGGCTGGTCGTCGGCCACCAGGATGCGGATCATCGGACCGCCCCCGCGCCTCGGGAGGCCGCCGTCGCGTAGGGCACGGTGGCGACGACGGCGAAGGGATCGTCGGGCTCGATGTCGAGGTGGCCGCCGACGGCCACGATCCGCCTCCGCATCGCGGGGAGCCCCAGTCCTGTGCCCTCACCCGTCCTCGCGCCGCGGGCAGCGTGGTTGCTCAATCGGATCGCGACCAGGTCGTCTCGCCAGTCCTCGACCCAGTCGACGCGGCCGGTGCCGTGCCGAAGCGCGTTCGTGAGCCCCTCCTGCAGGAAGCGGCCGAGCGCGAGCTCGGAGTCCGGGCCGAGTCGACGCGGCTCGCCCTGGACGCGACGGTCCACTGCCAGGCCCAGAGCGCGCATCCGCTCCGCCAGTGCGTCCGCGGTCGCGGGCGCGGGAGACGGGGCATCCGCGTGCCCCTCCTGCAGTGTGCGCAGCGTCTGCCGCAGTTCGCGGAGAGAGGTGCGGGCCGTCTCCTCGATCACCTCCAGCGCCGAAGCGGTGCGGGCGGGAGTGAACTGAGCGACTCGCGCCTGCGCCACGATGACGGTGAGGGAGTGTCCCAGAACGTCGTGCAGTTCACCCGAGATCCGGGAGCGCTCCGCGCCGGCGATCTGGCGCTCGCGGTTCTCCTGATCGCGTCTGACGAAGTCGAGGCGCTCCTCGAGCAGCGCGGTGGTGCGCAGCTCCGCCCGTCGCAGCAGTCCCATCAGGACGGCGACCGCGCACGCGGCCAGCAGACCTATGCCGAGCAGCCAGGGAGCCGGCCCGAAGCCGCTGCCGGTCACCGTCGGGTCCATGGCGTACCCAGCGTTCGCCGCCGCGGGCGGCGGCGGATCGTACCCGGATCGCTGCGTCAGCGACCCGGGTATCGATTCCGCGCTCAGTCCAGGCGCTTCTGCCAGGCGCCGGCGTACGCCCGCGGGACGAATCCCATCGCCTCGTTGATGTCGAGCATCGGCCGGTTCTCCTCGGCGTTGAACGTCGAGATCCTCGGCGACGCGGGGGCGATGCCGCGCCAGCGCAGGATGTTCCCGCACTTCACGAGCTGACCGAGCCGGTGCCCCCGGTGCTCCTTCAGCACCAGCGTGCAGTACTGATGAGTCACACCGGTGGGGTCCTCGCCGATGACCAGCTCGTTGAACGCCGCCAGAGTGCCGGTGGGCACGTGCTCGACCGCGGCGACCGACATCGTCTGGCCGCCACCGATGATTCGCGCATCGCGGCGGGCGATGCGGGCGGCGTCCCAGGTCTCCTCGTCGATCTCGAGGTCTCCGCTGGGAGCATCCGTCGACATCCGCGAGAGCGCCCAGGCGTAGCCGTCGCGCTGCTCGGGCGGCGTCGGCAGGTTCCACTCGACCAGGCGGTAGTCCGGTCCCGCCGCTGCGATCGCCCCCGACAGCATCCGCTCGACCGTCGACAGGTCGGCCTGCAGATCGAAGCCGCTGCTGCGCTCCACCTGCTCGAGCGCGAAGCCGTTCCGCTCCAGCAGGCGCGTGTGCGGGCTCGACGAGATCACGCCCCAACCCGTCTTCGGCGTCAGGGTCTCGCTGCCGGGAACGGCCGGGTGCAGGGTCCACGCCTGCAGGACCCGGCGGCCCTGCAGGCGCACCTCCTCCTCGGCGCGGTCGAGCAGTGCCTGCCCGACGCCCGTGGGCCAGTGCTCGGGGAGCACCATCAGGTCGACCTCCGCGCTGGTGGGCTCGGCGACCCCGCAGTTCAGCGAGATCGCGCCGATGATGCTGTCGCCGGCGCGCGCGATGAAGGTGCGGTGCACGTGGTCGGTGCGGTCCTTCCACAGCGGCAGCATCTCGGCGGCGGTGCGCTCGTAATCGTCCACACCGCTGTCGGCCAGGCACACGGCATTGTTCAGGGCCACGGCTGCGATGAAGTCGGCAGCATCCGCATCGTCCAGCGAAGCGGGGACGGCGACCTCGGTGACCGTCAGGTCGGCGGTGGGGTATGTCATACGAGTTCCTTCTTCCAGGCGCCTTCGTAGGCGATGGGGGAGAATCCGATCTCCTCGTTGATCGAGAGCATCGGCCGGTTCTCCTCGGCGTTGTAGGTGACGACGCGGGGCGACTCGGGGTGGCGCTCGCGCCAGGCGAGCAGCCCGGCGGTCTTCACGAGCATCCCGAGCCGATGTCCACGATGCTCGGCGAGCACGAGCGTGTCCCACTGATGGGTGCTCCTCGTCGGCTCGTCCGCCGCGATGGAGAGCTCGTTGAAGGCGCACAGCTCGCCGGTCCCGATGTGCTGCGCGGCCGTGACCAGCGCCGACCACCCGCGTCGGATGATGCGCTCGTCCTGCTCGATCACCCGGGCGGCATCCCAGACCTCCTCCGGAGTGCCCAGTTCGGCATCCGGGACGTCGGTCGACATCCGCGACTTCAGCCAGGCGTAGCCGTCGCGGTGCTCGGCGGGCGTCGGCAGGCTCCAGGACACGATCCGGTAGTCGGACGCGTGCTGCCGGGCGGCGGCGTGCAGGGTGCGGAGATGGTCCGCCGTGCCGGCCTCCCAGACCAGTGCACTGGCCCGCTCGACCTGCTCGAGCGTGAAACCGCTGCGCTCGAGGAACACCGCGGAGCGATCGGCGGGGATCGAGCCGAAGCCGGTGGGGGCCTCGAGCACGGGCAGCGTGCCCGCGTCGTCGTGGTGCTCGGCCCAGTGCTGGAGCCTGGTCACGCCCAGCGCGCGGGCGGTGGCCTCCACGTGCTCGTACACGGCGCGGCCGATGCCCTGGCCGGCTGATGCCTGCGGCACGGCGACCGTCATGATCGCGGTGTCGCCCGCTCCGTCGAGGAGCACGTCGAGCGCCGCGCATCCGATCACGGCGCCGTCGCGCTCGACGTACCACTGGCGACGGGTGCGCTGAGCCGTGCTGCGCAGGCCGGTGAGGAGCGCCTCCGGCGTGAGGAAGTCGTCCTCGCGGCCGGTCGTCTCCAGGATGGAGCGGTTGCGCACCTCCGCGTACTCGCGGATCAGGGCGGTCGGCCCCGCGTCCGCCCGAGCGGGGAGCTCGAGCGGACGAAGGGTCGCGCCTGCGGGGAGTGCGATGGGCGTGTTCTCGGTGTTCTCGGTCGCGATGCTCATCGCAGGCCCCTCTGCAGATCGAAGGCGAGCAGGGTGATGGCCTCGTGTTCGGTGACGCCATGGCTGCGGCGGGGGCGTGGTGCGTCATCGGCGGTCTCGCCGTTGTGCAGACCCCGCTCGAGCAGCCAGAGTCCGATGCGGAGGCTGAGGCGGTCGGACAGCGGGAGCCGCTGCAGGGCCGCCTGGTCGGGGATGTTGAGGATCTGACGATCCTCGGTATCCGGCGGGTGGATGGACGTGGTGTGCTGACGATCGGTCAGCAAGGAGGTGCTCACGATGTGTGCGCTTTCTGTCGGTTTGTTCTCATGGTGGGGAACGAAGCGGATGCCGGTGAGGCGCGCGGATGCGATGCCGGTGGCATCCGGAGGACACGCGCTCAGAAGCCGAGCGGACGTGCCGGGAATCGCCCTGGAACGGGCGGGGCGCCAGCCGCGCGATGCGTGGGGCGACGATCATCGACCGGACGCGGAGCGTCTGACGAGTCGTGAGAGGTGCGGTGCGGCGTTATGCGGCCGTGCGTGCGAAGGCCACCGAGATACGTGGTGACTTCGCCGACACGTTGCCGGCAGTGCGAGTGACGCCGTTCAGCTTTGTGATCATCATCGGTGACCTCCTCTCTTGTGATCGGTGAGTCACGCTAGCGGGAAGTTCCCAGCGGAGTCAAGCATTCGGGCGTGTCGTCGGCGTGTCGCCCCTTGGGCCGGCCATCGGGCGACCGCTCGGGATCGCACCCGACGCAGCGCGGGATCCCCGCCGTTCCGCGGCTTTCGGGTAGCGGATGGGCGTGCTTCCCCCGACCGATGACGCCCTTCCGACGCTCGGAGTCCCGGCATGCATCTGAAGAGCCTGACGCTCAAGGGGTTCAAGTCCTTCGCGCAGCCCACGTCGTTCGTGTTCGAGCCCGGCGTCACCTGCATCGTCGGTCCCAACGGCTCGGGCAAGTCGAACGTCGTGGACGCGCTCGCATGGGTGATGGGCGAGCAGGGGGCGAAGACGCTTCGCGGCGGCAAGATGGAGGACGTCATCTTCGCCGGCACGTCGACCCGCGGGCCGCTCGGCCGGGCCGAGGTGCAGCTCACGATCGACAACGGCGACGGCGCCCTCCCGATCGACTACGCCGAGGTCACCATCAGCCGCACGCTGTTCCGGAACGGCTCCAGCGAGTACGCCATCAACGGCTCGAGCTGCCGACTGCTGGACGTGCAGGAGCTGCTCAGCGACTCCGGCCTGGGCCGCGAGATGCACGTGATCGTCGGTCAGGGGCGTCTGGACACCGTGCTGCAGGCGTCGCCGGAGGACCGCCGCGGTTTCATCGAGGAGGCCGCCGGCATCCTCAAGCACCGCCGGCGCAAGGAGAAGACCCTCCGCAAGCTCGACGCCATGGAGGCCAACCTGACGCGCCTCAGCGACCTGGCGGGGGAGATCCGGCGTCAGCTGAAGCCGCTCGGACGGCAGGCCGAGATCGCCCGTGAGGCGGCGGGGATCGCGGCCGTCGTGCGCGATGCGAAGGCGCGCCTGTTCGCCGACGACGTGGTCGCGCTGCGCACCGCGCTGGCCGACCACACCCGCACCGAGCAGGAGCGGCACACCGAGCGGATCGTGCTCTCGGACCAGCTCGACACGGTGCGGACCGGCATCCAGCGGCTGGAGGCCCAGCAGAACTCGGCTGCGGTCGACGAGGCGCGGCGCATCGCCTTCGGGCTGGAGCAGGCGCAGGAGCGGATGAGGAGCCTGTTCACGCTCGCGAACCAGCGTCTCGCGCTGCTCGGCGGCGAGGACGACACGATCACAGCCATCACCGTCACGCAGGACACGATCGACGAGGCGAAGGAGGAGATCACCAGGATCTCCGAGGGTCTGGGCGATGCTCAGGACGCCGCCGCTGCCGCCAGTCGCGAGGTCGTCAACGCGAGAGCCGAGCTGGACACGCTCGACGTCGACATCGCCGAGCAGAGCGCACTGGTCTCGCAGTACGACATGCGTTTGACGACCCTGCGCGGCAACGCGGACGCCGCAGCATCCGCTCTCGCAGCCGTGCGAGGAGCGGTGCTGCGCCAGGAGAACGCGCTCGAGGCCGCGCACGCTCGACGCCGCGAAGCGGAGGAGGCGCTGGAGTCGATCGCGGATGCCGAGGCGCCCGACGGATCCGCGGCGGAGTACGCGGCCGCCTACGACGAAGCGCAGAAGCTGGTCTCGGCCGCGGAGACCGATCGCGACTCATTGCGCGAGCGGCTGCACGAGGCCGAGCGCGAGGCGGATGCTCTGACGGCGAAGGCCGCCGCCCTCGGCAGCGCGCTGTCGCTCTCCGGCGGCGCCGCCGAGATCGTCGCGTCAGGGGCATCCGGCGTGCGGGGGCTGGTCGGCGACGCCGTGCAGGTGCGGGTCGGCTTCGAGGCGGCCGTCGCCGCCGTGCTCGGCCCGCTCACCGAGGGCGTGCTCGTGGACGGCGTCGACGACGCCTTCGCGCTGGTGTCCTCCGGAGGTGCCCGCGGAACCGTCGACTTCGTCATCGCCGACACCACGCTCGCTGCGACCCCCGTGGCCCTGGACGTGCCGGGCGTGGTCTCGGCAGCCGAGGTCGTGGACGCACCGGCCGGCATCCGCGGCATCCTCGCCGCCGTGCTCGTCGCCGACGACCTCGATGCCGCTCGCACCGCACGGCTGGCGCTCGACGCGCTCGCGGACACGCGCACGACCGTCGTCACCCGCACCGGCGAGGTCATCACGGCGCACACGATGCGGGCCGGCACGGGGGAGGCCTCACGGCTGGAGCTGGCGGCGGAACGGGACGCGGCGACGGAGCGGCTCGCCGAGGTGCGGGAGACCGTCGCCGAACTGCGCGAGGCCCGCGAGGGCTCGACCGAAGCCGTCGAGGACGCGCGGCGCCGCGCGAAGGATGCGCTCCGCGCGCTCCGCGAGCACGACGCGGCCCTGGCCACGCACGCCGAGCAGGTGAACCGGGTGACGGTGCGTCACGAGGCCGCGGTCGCCGAGTGCGAGCGTCTGGAGGCCGGGCTCGCCCAAGTGCAGGGCACGGTGGCGGATGCCGAGGCGTCCGCCGAGCGCGCGAAGGCCGAGCTGGAGGCATCCGAGTCCGAGCCGCGGCCGGTGCTCGACGTATCCGCCCGTGACGGGCTGCTCGAGGCGCTGGAGTCGGCGCGCGAGGGCGAGGTGCGCGCCCGCCTCGAGATCGAGACGCTGCGCGAGCGCGTCCGCGCTGCGCAGGCCCGGGTCGTGTCGCTGGAGCGGCAGCGCGAACAGGAGCGCGACGCCGCGGCCGAGGCCGCCCGCCGCGCCGTGATCCGCCGGGCGCAGCGCGAAGCGGCTTCCGCCGTCGCCGACGAGGTGCCGCGGGTGCTCGACTCCATCGACCGCTCCGTCGCCGAGGCGCGCGTGGCCCTCGCCGCAGCCGAGGCGGAGCGCTCCGCGCACAACGAGGAGCTCACCGGCCTGCGGGCCCAGGAGGGCTCGCTGCGCGAGCGCCTGGCGGGGCTCACCGAGAGCGTGCACGGGCTCGAGCTGCAGATCCACGAGAAGAAGCTCCACCTCACGAGCCTGCTCGAGCGCGTGGCCTCTGAGCTCGCGCTGGACGAAGATATTCTCATCGCGGAATATGGTCCGGATCAGCCGGTCCCGCGGGATCCGGGCGCGGAGGAGCAGGACGAGGACGCCGCGATCCCGTTCGGCCGGCGCATCCAGGAGCGACGGCTCAAGGACGCCGAGCGCAAGCTCGCTCAGCTCGGCCGGGTCAACCCTCTCGCGCTGGAGGAGTTCGCAGCGCTCGAGCAGCGGCATGCCTTCCTCACCGAGCAGCTCGCCGATCTGACGAAGACCAGGCAGGACCTGCTGGCGATCATCGCCGACCTCGACGAGCGGATGCAGGTGATCTTCGCCAGCGCCTTCGAGGACACCAGGCAGGCCTTCGGCGAGGTGTTCCCGCTGCTGTTCCCCGGAGGATCCGGGAGCATCTCGCTGACCGACCCCGACGACATGCTCACCACGGGCATCGAGGTCGCGGTGCGTCCGGTCGGCAAGAAGATCGAACGGCTCTCGCTGCTCTCGGGTGGAGAGCGGTCCCTGGCCGCAGTCGCGCTGCTGGTCGCGATCTTCAAGGCGCGGCCCAGCCCGTTCTACATCCTCGACGAGGTGGAGGCAGCGCTCGACGACGCCAACCTCGGGCGGCTGCTGACGGTGTTCGAGCAGCTGCGCGAGAACTCGCAGCTGCTCGTGATCACCCATCAGAAGCGCACGATGGAGATCGCCGACGCCCTGTACGGAGTCTCGATGCGCCAGGACGGTGTCTCGGCCGTGGTCGGTCAGCGCGTGGGCGACCGCGCCGCGGCATCCGCCTGAGAACCCGCCGGCCGTCGCCTGGATAGGCTGGAGGCATGGCGGAGAAGTCCTGGTCCCTCGGCCGCGCCCTGCGCGGCATGTTCGTCAAACCCACGATCGATGAGACGACGTGGGACGACCTGGAGACCGCGCTGATCACGGCGGACTTCGGCCCCGACATCACCGAGGCGCTGCTGGAGGAGCTGCGCGAGAAGGTGGATCGCTACCGCACCACCGATCCGAAGGATCTGCAGCGGATGCTGCGCGAGACGCTCGAGGAGCGGTTCGCGCAGTTCGACACCACGCTCAAGCTCACCGAGCGTCCGGCCGTCGTGCTGGTCGTCGGGGTCAACGGCGTCGGCAAGACCACGACCATCGGCAAGTTCACCAAGTTCCTGCGCGGCTTCGAGCGCAGCGTGGTGGTCGGCGGAGCCGACACCTTCCGTGCGGCCGCGGTCGAGCAGTTGGCCACCTGGGCGCAGCGCGGCGGCGCTGCGATGGTCCGGCCCCAGCACGAGGGTCAGGACCCCGCATCCGTCGCCTTCCAGACGGTGGAGTACGCCAAGCAGCACGGCACGGAGATCGCGATCATCGACACCGCCGGCCGTCTGCACACCAAGGGCGGCCTGATGGACGAGCTGTCGAAGGTGCGCCGGGTGGTGGAGAAGCTCGCCCCGATCAGCGAGGTGCTGCTCGTGCTGGACGCCACCACGGGCCAGAACGGCGTCATGCAGGCGGAGGCGTTCCTCCAGCACGCGGGCGTCACGGGGCTGGTGATCACCAAGCTCGACGGCTCCGCGAAGGGCGGCTTCATCCTGGCCGTGCAGGAGCGCACCGGCATCCCGGTGAAGCTCCTCGGGCAGGGCGAGGGCATCGACGATCTCACCGGTTTCACCCCGCACGTCTTCGTGTCGGCGCTTGTCGGCGCGTAGGACTACCGGACGGGCGGAGAGGCTGGTTTCATAGCGATATGGCGATCGAACACGATTACTTCGGAGTCCTCTCCTCGGGGCCCGACGGCGCCATCTTCTGGACCGAGCGGGTCGACTTCGGCGACCAGTCGGTGACGGTCGATCTGACCGCTCCCGACCAGGAGGACGTTTCTCAGGAGGCGCTCGACGTCGCCGCTGCTCTGATCTCCGGCATCGAGGACCTGGATGCCACGGTGCGCCGCGCCATGCTGGCCGAAGTCGACGATCGCACCAGCGAGGTCACCGAGTACATCCTGCAGCAGCAGGAGGCCTACGGTGATCAGCTCGAGGAGGTGCTGGTCGACATCAGCGGCGACGCCGCGGTCGACATCATCCGCTCGCTGTGCCTGATGAGCATGACGATCCTCGCCGACGAGCACGGCGGGACCGATCCGTTCGCCGTCATGGAGTACGCGCTGGACGCGGATGCCACCGACGATGTGCTGCTCGTGAACCTCGCCGACAACGGCTCGGTGATCTCGGTGATGAGCGCCGACTAGCACTCATCACCGGGACAGCACATCACACCGCCTGAGCGAAGCCCAGGTCGGCGCTCTCCGCGATGTGCGCGAGGTGCGGCGGGATCTCGCGGCCCTTCGAGATCATCGACTGCGCCCACAGGCGCCCGGCCCGGTAGGACGACCGGACCAGGGGACCGGCGAGCACGCCGAGGAAGCCGATCCGCTCGGCCTCGGCCTTGAACTCGACGAACTCGTCGGGCTTGACCCAGCGCGCCACGGGAAGGTGCCGCGGTGAGGGCCGCAGGTACTGCGTGATGGTGATGATGTCGCAGCCGGCGTCGTGCAGGTCCTGGAGCGCCTGCACGACCTCCTCCGGCTCCTCACCCATGCCGAGGATGAGGTTGGACTTGGTGATCAGGCCCGCATCGTGACCCTGGGTGATGACGTTCAGCGAGCGCTCGTAGGTGAACGCCGGGCGGATGCGCCGGAAGATGCGCGGCACGGTCTCGACGTTGTGCGCGAAGACTTCGGGGCGGGCCTCGAAGATCTGGTTCAGGTTCTCGGGCCTCCCGCCGTGGTCGTTGGCGAGGAGCTCGACCCCGGTGTTCGGGTTCTGGGCGTGGATCTGCCGGACCGTCTCGGCGTTCAGCCACGCGCCCGTGTCGGGCAGGTCGTCACGGGCGACGCTGGTGACCGTGGCGTAGCGCAGGCCCATCCGGGTGACGCTCTCCGCCACGCGACGCGGCTCGTCGGTGTCGTAGTCGGCGGGCTTGCCGGTGTCGATCTGGCAGAAGTCGCAGCGCCGGGTGCACTGCGATCCGCCGATCAGGAAGGTCGCCTCCTTGTCCTCCCAGCACTCGAAGATGTTGGGGCAGCCGGCCTCCTGGCAGACCGTGTGCAGCCCCTCGTCCTTCACCAGCGAGTGGAGCGCCTTGTACTCGGGGCCCATCTTCGCCTTGGTGCGGATCCACTCGGGCTTGCGCTCGATCGGGGTCTCGGAGTTGCGGATCTCCAGACGCAGCAGCCTGCGTCCGTCGGGGTGGGCGGCGCTCATGCGGCCACCTCCTTGCGGGTCTCGGTGGCGTACTCGGCGGCGAAGGCGTCGGAGACGGCCTGCACGATGTCGGCGGGGGAGACGTCGGCGCCGACGATCTCGCTGACGGTCGTCACTCCGGCATCCGTGATGCCGCACGGGATGATGCCGCGGAATCCGGCCAGCGAGTTGTCGCAGTTGATCGCGAAGCCGTGCATGGTCACACCCTGCTGCACGCGCACCCCGATCGCGGCGACCTTGTCCTCGGACAGCGGCCGGCGCACCCACACGCCGCTGCGGCCCTCGACCTGGTACCCGTCGACGCCGAGGGGCTTCAGGATGCTGATCAGCAGGCGCTCCATGCGGCGCACATGCGCGACGACGTCCATCGGCTCGGGCAGGCGGACGATCGGGTAGCCGACGAGCTGACCGGGGCCGTGCCAGGTGATCTTGCCACCGCGGTCGACATCGACCACCGGTGTGCCGTCCTGGGGGCGCTCCTGCGGCTCCGTGCGCTTGCCGGCCGTGTAGACGGCCTCGTGCTCGAGCAGCAGGAGCGTGTCGGGCCGGTCGCCCGCGACGACCTCGCGGTGGATGCTGCGCTGCAGCTCCCACCCGTCCAGGTAGGGGACGAACTCCGGTGCGAGACCGGCGATCCGGATGTCGAGCATGATCGCTCCCGATGGTTGTTGGATGCAGTGCAAGAAAGCGGCTCGGTACAGCCTACGCCTCTCCGCGGGGCTTGTCGCGCATCGGCATGACGCTACGCTGACGGACATGGCAACCGAGTCGCGAGCAGGCAGGCCGAGGGCGTCGTCGCGCGAGACGCTGGCCGAGGCGGCGTGCGAGCTCTTCCTGGAGCAGGGGTACGAGGCGACCTCCGTCGTCGACATCGCGCAGCGTGCCGGCGTGAGCCGATCGAGCTTCTTCAACTACTTCTCCTCGAAGAGCGATGTGCTCTGGTCGGGGCTGGATGCCCGTATCGCCGCGGCCTCCGTCGCGCTGGCCGCACTCGGCCGGGGCGCCGACGGCCCGTCGGTGCGCGCGGCCGTGCTGCCGATCGTGCACGGTTTCGCGCCCGACCCGCTCGCGCTCGCGCTGCGCAACGCGGCGGCCATGGGGCTCGAGCAGGAGCTGCTGCGCGACACGGGGCTGCGCCACGCGCGCATCGCTTCGGCGGTCGCGGCAGCGGCGAGGAGCGCGGGGATCGACGAGATCCGCGCGGACATCCTCGGGTCGGCCCTGGCCACCGCCGTGCTGTCGTCGCTGCGGGTGTGGGCGGAGCAGGGCGCCGGGCAGGCGTCGCTCGAGGCACAGTTCGACGAGGCGCTGCGCAGCATCCATGATCTTCCCTGGGGCTGAGCGGACGTTTCGCGGTCCGCCGGACAGGTCATGAGTGCAAGCCGCTGAAGGAGGCGCTCATGTCCGATCCGATGGATGTCCTGCTCGACCGCTCCGCTCCGCATCTCGCCGACCGGGGGAGCGGGCGCGACGCCGCGCTGGCGCAGATGGTGCACGACGCCCGCGACACCGCTCGCCCGCAGAAGCGACCCCGGCGGCGGATCGCGCTGCTGAGCGGCGCGCTCGCGGTGGTGCTGATGGGCGGCGCGGGGATAGCGACGGCCAACTCGGATTGGCCCTGGGGGCAGGGACTGGAGAATCCGGACCGGAGCTACACGTACACGTCGCCGACGTGGGGACAGTGCGAGATCCGGTACAGCGGGTTCGAGACGCACAACCCGCTGATCCAGGCGGACGTCAACCGGGTCATCGACGAGTGGTTCGCGAACACGGATGTCGAGGCCGCCGCGGATCCGTATGCGGCGAAGCACCTGGCGCAGATCGAGGCGGATCAGAAGGCCGCCGCAGACCCCGACCCCGACCCGCGGCTCGCCGACCTCAACGCCTGGCAGGCCCACGATCAGGCGCTCTCCACGGCGCTGCACGAGGAGCTCAAGGCGCACGGCTACGACAGCGGAGCCGGGGACCTCGCCGGAACGGAGAGTCGCAGCCAGCTCCATTGCGAGGGCGAGGACTGGGGCGGCGAGGGCGGCGAGTGACGCCCAGCGTCGAGCCGCTCACGCGCGCGCTCGAGTCCTCGGCATCCGATCTTCTCGCCTACCTCGAGCGACGCGTCGGCGCGGATGACGCGCCGGACCTGCTCGGCGAGACCATGGTCGTCGCCTGGCGCAGGGTGAAGGAGCTCCCGTCCGACGACGAACGCGCGCGCATGTGGCTGTTCGGCATCGCCCGTGGCACTCTGCTGAATCACTCCCGAGGGCAGCGCCGGCGCTGGGCGCTGGCCGATCGCATCCGACTGCAGGTGCGGGAGTCCGCCACGGCGCCGCCCGCGGATGAAGGCGCCGAGGTGCGCGACGCCATCGACCGGCTCGAGCCGGAACTCGCGGAGCTCGTCCGGCTGGTGCACTGGGAGCGTCTGAGCGTCGCGGATGCCGCAGGCCTGCTCGGCATCCCGGCCTCCACCGCGCGCGGCCGTTACCAGCGCGCCAAGGACCAGCTGAGGGCGGCGCTCAGACAGGCGGCTGCGCTCCCGTAGAATCAGAGGCACCATGGCTACCTTTGGCACGCTCTCCGATCGGCTCACCGAGACCTTCCGCAACCTCCGCACGAAGGGAAAGCTGAGCCCCGCCGACGTCGACGGCACCGTCCGCGAGATCCGTCGCGCCCTGCTCGACGCGGATGTCGCGCTCGTCGTCGTCAAGGACTTCACCGCGAAGGTGCGCGAGCGCGCCCTGAGCGATGAGGTCAACAAGGCGCTGAACCCGGCGCAGCAGGTCGTCCAGATCGTCAACGAGGAGCTCGTCGCGATCCTCGGCGGCGAGCAGCGCCGTCTGGAGTTCGCGAAGACCCCGCCGACCGTGATCATGCTCGCAGGGCTCCAGGGCTCGGGCAAGACGACTTTCGCCGGAAAGCTCGCGAAGCAGCTCGAGGCCGACGGGCACACCCCGCTGCTGGTCGCCGCCGACCTGCAGCGCCCGAACGCCGTCACGCAGCTGCAGGTCGTCGCCGAGCGCGCCGGAGCGGCGATCTTCGCCCCCGAGCCGGGCAACGGCGTCGGCGACCCTGTGCAGGTGTCCAAGGCCGGTGTCGAGCACGCCCGCCGCCAGCAGCATGACGTCGTCATCATCGACACCGCGGGACGCCTCGGCATCGACGCCGAGCTGATGAAGCAGGCGGCCGACATCCGCAGGGCGACGGACCCCGACGAGGTGCTCTTCGTCATCGACGCGATGATCGGTCAGGATGCCGTCAACACGGCCAAGGCCTTCCAGGAGGGCGTCGACTTCACCGGTGTCGTGCTGTCCAAGCTCGACGGCGACGCGCGCGGCGGCGCCGCCCTGTCCGTGGCATCCGTGACCGGACGCCCGATCATCTTCGCCTCCACGGGAGAGAACCTCGAGGACCTCGAGCCGTTCCACCCCGACCGTATGGCGAGCCGCATCCTCGACCTCGGCGACATCCTGACCCTCATCGAGCAGGCCCAGCAGGCCTTCGATGAGGAAGAGGCCATGAAGATGGCCGAGAAGCTCGCCAACGAGGCCTTCACTCTCGAGGACTTCCTCGAGCAGATGCAGCAGATGCGCAAGATGGGCTCGATGAAGAAGATGCTCGGCATGCTGCCGGGCATGGGCCAGATGAAGCAGCAGCTCGAGGACTTCGATGAGCGCGAGGTCGACCGCACCGAGGCCATCATCCGCTCGATGACCCCCGCCGAGCGCCGCAACACCAAGATCCTGAACGGCTCGCGCCGACTCCGCATCGCACGTGGTTCCGGTATGACCGTGACCGACGTGAACCAGCTCGTGCAGCGCTTCGAGCAGGCCGCCAAGATGATGAAGACGGTCGCCCGCGGCGGCACCCCGCAGATCCCCGGCATGGGCCCGATGGGCAAGCCGGGGGCTTCGGCCAAGCGCGGCAAGAAGGGCGCCAAGAACAAGGGCGGATCCCGTTCGGGCAACCCGGCGAAGCGCGCGGCCGAGAACGCCGGAATCGCGATGTCGAACTCGACGCCCACCGGGTCGGGCTTCGGGCTCGGCGGCGGGCAGAAGGCGCCGACCGAGGCCGACCTGGCCGAGATCCAGAAGCTCTTCGGCAAGAACTGAGCACTTCACGTCAGAGCCGGTAGCCGGCGTGCTCCAGCTCGACGCGGATCACGTGCACGAGCCGCTGCTGTCCCGCGACGGTCGGATGCTCGTCGTCGTCCTGCAGCAGTGAGGGATCTCCGCGCAGCGGCTGGCCGATGTCGATGTACCTCCCGCCGAGCGCGGTCACGGCGGTGCGCACCGCGGCGGAGCTGACGTCGATCTCGGACGGCTTCGGCTCCGACGGATCCCAGAGCGTGCTCAGCCCGACCAGCTCTGCGCGGGGCATGGTGCGATGGATCGCGTCGACCGTGCGCTCGGTCGCGGCGGCGATGTCGGCATCCGACCGGCCGACGTCGTTGTCCGATCCCTGCACGATGACGAGGGTCGGATCATCCCTCGCCGCAGCATCCACCAGGTCCCGGAAGTCCTTGCCGCAGGTGCCGACCGCGAGGAATCCCGCCCCGCTGCAGGCGAGGTTGTCGATGGTGACGCCGGTGCGCCGGGAGAGCATGCTCGGCCAGTCCTCGCCGTCGTCGAGACCATGGCCGGACATGATCGAGTCGCCGATCGTGACGATCACTGGATCGCTGGTGGGCGTCGTACGTGCAGGCGCCGCCGCCGCGGCTGCGCATCCGCTCAGCAGGACGCCGCACAGCACCGTCACCACAAGTGCAGCATCCGTCATTCGAGACAACCGGAACACGGCGCCGACGCTACGCCCCGACTGTGGGCGCGCGCCCTGAGCCGCCTATGGATCACCGGACATCGTCGTCGACCCAGTCCATGGACTTCGTCACGGCCTTGCGCCACAGCCGCAGCTGACGGTTCCGCTCGGCAGCATCCATCGCCGGCTCCCAGCGCCGGTCCTGCTGCCAGTTCGCGGCGAGCTCGTCGAGGTCCTTCCAGAACCCGACGGCGAGGCCCGCCGCGTACGCGGCGCCGAGCGCCGTGGTCTCGGCCACGACGGGGCGGACCACCGGCACGCCCAGCACGTCGGCCTGGAACTGCATCAGGGCGTCGTTGGCCACCATGCCGCCGTCCACCTTCAGCTCGCTCAGCGCGACACCGGCATCGGCGTTGACGGCGTCGAGCACGTCACGCGTCTGGAATGCGACGGCCTCGAGCGCCGCCCGCGCGATGTGACTCCGGTTCGCGAAGCGGGTGAGACCCACGATGGCGCCGCGGGCATCCGGGCGCCAGTACGGCGTGAAGAGGCCGGAGAACGCCGGCACGATGTACACGCCCCCGTTGTCCTTCACCTGCGCGGCGAGCTTCTCGACCTCGGGCGCGGACGAGATCAGTCCCAGCTGATCCCGCAGCCATTGGATCAGGGAGCCGGCGACCGCGATCGACCCTTCCAGCGCGTAATGCGCCGGCGCGTCGCCGAGCTTGTAGCCGACGGTGGTCAGCAGGCCGTTCTTCGAGTGCACGATCTTCTCGCCCGTATTGAAGATCAGGAAGCAGCCGGTCCCGTAGGTGTTCTTGCTCTCGCCGGCCTGGAACGCTGCCTGGCCGAATGTGGCGGCCTGCTGGTCGCCGAGGATGCCGGCGATGGGCGCCTCGCGCAGCAGCGATCGGCTCTCCGCGCGTCCGTACACCTCGGACGAGGACCGGATCTCCGGCATCATCGATCGGGGGACGCCGAACGCCTCCAGGATGTCGTCGCGCCACTCCAGCGTGGTCAGATCCATGAAGAGCGTCCGTGAGGCGTTCGTGACGTCCGTTGCGTGGACGCCGCCGTCCGTCCCTCCGGTGAGGTTCCACAGCACCCAGCAGTCGGTGGTGCCGAACAGCAGGTCGCCGGCTTCCGCCCGCTCGCGGGCGCCGTCGACGTTCTCCAGGATCCAGGCGATCTTGGTGCCGGAGAAGTAGGTCGCCAGGGGCAGCCCCACGACGGGTTTGAACCTGTCGATGCCCTCATCGGCCGCGAGCCGGTCGACGATCTCCTGCGTGCGGGTGTCCTGCCACACGATCGCGTTGTACACGGGCTCACCCGTGTGCCGGTCCCACACGACGGCGGTCTCGCGCTGATTCGTGATGCCGACCGCGGCGATGTCGTGCCTGGTGAGGTGCGCCCGGGTGAGGGCGAGGCCGATGACCTCCTGCACGTTCCGCCAGATCTCGGCAGGATCGTGCTCGACCCAGCCCGCGCGAGGCAGGATCTGCTCGTGCTCCTTCTGGCCGGATGCCACGACCCGGCCGGCGCGGTCGAAGACGATCGCCCTGCTCGAGGTGGTGCCCTGATCGATCGACAGAACGTACTCGGCCATCCGGCCCTCCTTCAGCGGATCTCCGGCGATCCGCGTCCTCACCAGTGTGGTCAGCTGCGCGCCGGGACGGCGATCGACAGGCCGTGCGCGTCGTTGAGCAGCTGCACGGTCGCCTCGACCTCGGCATCCCTGCGGCCCTCGTCCCAGCCCATCAGCGGCGCCAGCGCGTCGGCCAGTTCGACGAGCAGGTCACCCGTGACGTCGCCGACGAAGGCGACGTTCGAGCGGCGCAGCACGACGTCGGCGAGCCGGACGACCAGCTCGTGCTCGACCATCCACTCCAGCTCGCGCAGGGACAGCGCGCCACCGGCCAGGGGGCGGTCGTCCTCCTGCTCGATGTGCGACCAGACCTCGGCCGCGCGGGTGCCGTAGCGGGTCAGCAGCGCATCGCCGCGCGCGGCGTCGGCTCCGGGCAGATTCGCCTGCTTCCACGCCGCACGAGCCCTCGTGGTGCGGGGGAAGCCGTGACCACCGCCGATCGGCAGGCCGGCGGTCGACACCGAGCGGGGCCGTCCCAGCAGTTCGAGCACGCGGTTCGAGAGGTGCTCGCCGAGCGCGCGGAACGTCGTCCACTTGCCGCCGACCAGGCTGAGCATCGGCGTCGGGCCGCTCTCGTCGAGCTCGATCCGGTAGTCGCGTGAGACGAAGCCGGGAGCGGTGTCCTCGTGACGGGGGAGCGGGCGGATGCCGGCGAACCGGTAGACGATCTGCTCGCGGTCCACCTCGATTGCGGGGAAGACATGGTGGATGAGATCGAAGAAGTAGTCGACCTCCTCCTCCGTGCAGCGCGCAGGCTCCCTCGGATCGGCGTCGATGTCGGTGGTGCCGACCATCACGCGATCCTTGAGCGGGTAGATCAGGACGATGCGGCCGTCGGAGTGCTCGAAGAAGATCTCACGACCCTGCGTCGCGGCGAGCAGCTCGGGGTGATCCAGCACGATGTGCGAGCCCTTGGTGCCGCCCATGAACCGGGTCGCGTCGCCGAGGGCGTCGTTGGTCAGGTCGGTCCACGGGCCGGATGCGTTCACGATCACGTCCGCCCGGACGGTGAACTCCTCGGCGCTCTCACGATCCCGCAGCACCACGCCGTCGCCGTCACGGCCGACGGCCTCGACGTAGTTCAGGGCGTGCGAGCGCGGGTTCGCCGACCGGCCGTCCTGGAGCACGTCGAGCGCCAGGCGCTCGGGATCGTGCATGGAGGCGTCGTAATAGGTGGCGGTGTACTTGATCCGCGGATCCAGGTGGGGGAGCTCGGCCAGCGACGCCTTGCGGCCCAGGAACCGGTGCCGCGGAACGGATCCGCCGTCTCGGGAGAAGGTGTCGTAGATGGTCAGGCCGAGCTTGATCAGCACGGCGCCGCGCTCCTGGGGCTTGCCGCTGCGGTGAGTGAGGAAGCGGAGCGGCGCGGCCAGGATGCCGGAGAAGGTGGAGTAGATCGGGATCGTGGTCTCCAGCGGCTTCACGTAGTGCGGTGCGATGCGCAGCAGGCCGTTGCGCTCCTGCACGGATTCGCGGACCAGCCGGAACTCGCCGTTCTCCAGATAGCGGATGCCGCCATGGATCATGTGGCTGGATGCCGACGATGCGCCGCCGGCGAAGTCGCCCCGATCCACGATGACTGCGTCGACGCCCTGCAGCGCGAGATCGCGGAACAGCGAGATGCCGTTGATGCCGGCGCCGATGATCAGGACGGTGGTCCGTCCGGCCTCGCGCACGGATGCCAGCTCCGCCGCCCGTCGTGTGCTTCGCGTCTTGTCGACCATGGTGTCCCCTTCGTCCCTGCCTCCAGCATCCGACCTCTGGCAGGATCATGCAAACGTTCTGCACGAATGTGCAAAGCTGACTGCGGAGGTGGTTCGGATGGCTGCGGATCAGGGGCGACAGGATGCCAAGGTGACCGCCGCGCTCACCGCGGCGAAGCTCTACTACCTGCAGGACATGACGATGGAAGCGATCGCGTCGGAGCTGGGCACCTCCCGCTCCTCCGTGTCGAGGCTCCTGGCGCATGCGCGGGACACCGGACTCGTCGACATCCGCGTCAACTCGCCCTTCGAGCGCGTCGGACAGCTCGAGGAGCAGCTGCGCCGGCGGTTCCGGATCGCGGCGCACATCGTGCCGATGTCGGGGATCGTGAACGAGGTGGAGCGGCTGGAACGCGTGGCACTGACGGCCGGGCGTCTGCTCTCGCAGTTCATCGACTCGAACATGGTGGTGGGCATCGCCTGGGGGTCGACGATCTCCATGGTCAGCCGCGCGCTCGTGCAGAAGGAGACTCACGGCACGACCATCGTGCAGCTGAACGGCGCGGGCAACATCCAGACCAGCGGGCTGGAGTACTCCAGCGACATCCTGCAGCGATTCGGCCACGCCTTCGGCGCGCAGGTCGAGCAGTTCCCCGTGCCGGCGTTCTTCGATGACCCCGACACCCGGGCCGCGATGTGGCGGGAGCGCAGCACGCGCCGCGTGCTGGCGTTCCAGGCCAAGACCGACATCGCCGTGTTCGGGCTCGGCTCGCCGCAGTCCGAGGTGCCCAGCAGGGTGTACGTCGGGGGCTACCTCAACCGCGACGACTACCGCAGCCTGCGGGAGGATGAGGCGATCGGCGACGTGGCGACGGTGTTCTTCCGGGCGGACGGCAGCTGGAAAGACATCCGCCTGAACGCGCGGTCCACAGGACTGGGGCTGGACCGGCTGCGACGCGTGCCCCGCCGGGTGTGCGTCGTCTCGGGAGCGGCGAAGGTCGGCACGCTCCGGGCGGCGATCGCCGCAGGGATCGTCACCGACGTGGTGCTGGACGAGACCCTGGCGCGGCTGCTGGTCGAGGACGACTGACGTCGGGCCCGGCGGCTGCTCAGTCTGCCGCGGAGTGCTCGGGACCCGCACGGAACTCCCGGATGAGGTGGTGCACGACCTCGTGCAGATCGCCTCCCGCGGCATCCGCCGCCTCGAGCTGGCGAGCGTAGCTGGCGCCGTTCTGCAGGATCGTCCGCACGCCCTCGAGCTCGCGGGCGCAGGACAGATCGTCCGCGATCGGTCGAAGATCGTCGAGCACCGCCGAGAGGTGCTCGCGGACGGGCACCTGGGAGCCCGCGGAGTCCACGATGACCCGCGCGTCCAGGCCGTAGCGCGCGGTGCGCCACTTGTTCTCGCGGTGGAACCACGGCTGCAGGGTCGGCAGCTCCCTGCCCTCGTCGAGCTCCCGCGAGAAGAACTCGACCAGGGTCTGGGTGAGCGCGGCGACCGAGGCGAGCTCGGTGAGGGTCGACATCCCGTCGCAGGCGCGCACCTCGATCGTCCCCCAGCGGGGCGCCGGGCGGATGTCCCAGCGCACCTCGGATACATCGCGCATCACTCCGGTGCGGATCATGTCGTCGAGATAGCCCTCGAAATCCTGCCAGGTCCGGACCGGCCACGGCAGGCCCGCCGTCGGGAGCTGCTGGAACACCAGCGAGCGGTTCGAGGCGTAGCCGGTGCGCTCGCCCGCCCAGAAGGGGCTCGACGCCGACAGCGCCTGCAGATGGGGGAGGAACGCGGACAGCGCGCCGACGATGGGCAGCACCTTGCTGCGGTCCTCCACGCCGACGTGCACGTGGATGCCCCAGATCATCATGTTCCGGCCCCACCACTGCGTGCGCTCGATGAGCTGGTGGTAGCGGGTCTTCTCGGTGACGCGCTGATTGAACCACTGCGCGAACGGGTGACTGCCCGCGGAGAGCAGCTCGATGCCCGCCGGATCGGTCGCGCCCCGCACCGCACTGATCGCGGCGGCGATGTCGGCCACGGCATCCCTGACGGTCGCCCCGACGCCGCTGGTGACCTCGATGGTGTTGGTGAGGAGCTCGCCGGTGACGGTATGCCGCTCCGCCGCGCTCTGCGCCTCCAGCTGAGCCAGCAGCTCCGGCGCGCGCCCGACCAGGTCCCCGGTGGCGGGATCGGCGAGCATGATCTCCCATTCCAGACCGACCGTGGAGCGGGCTGAGGGCGCGAATTCGATCGGCACGCGCACAGTCTGACACGCGGCCCGGTCCCACCGCACACGCCGTGTCGCCCGGTTTCGCGGTCCGCGGGAGGATCTGGCAGAATAGAGGGTCGGACGGCTGCTCGACCCTCTATCCAGCATCCGTTCCCCCATCAGAGCCTCCGCCGGGTTGTGCACCCCACTCTCCAGGCGTCGTTCATCTTCCTTTCCACACCATTCAGGAGAATCGTGGCTGTCAAGATCCGTCTCAAGCGCTTCGGTAAGATCCGCGCCCCCTACTACCGCATCGTCGTCGCCGACTCGCGCACCAAGCGCGACGGTCGCGTGATCGAGGAGATCGGCAAGTACCACCCCACCGAGCAGCCCTCGTTCATCGAGGTCGACTCCGAGCGTGCGCAGTACTGGCTGTCCGTCGGCGCGCAGCCGACCGAGCAGGTCACCGCGCTGCTGAAGCTCACCGGCGACTGGGGCAAGTTCAAGGGCGACAAGAACGCCAAGTCCACCGTCCAGGTCGCCGAGGCCAAGGGCGCCTTCGAGGCCGACTCGTCGAAGAAGTCGGTCATCAAGCCCAAGGCCGAGAAGAAGGCCGAGCCCGTCGAGGCTCCCGCCGCTGACGCGGAGGCCGCTGAGGCTCCCGCCGCCGACGCAGAGTAATCCGCTGTGCTCGCCGCCGCGCTCGAACACGTCGTCAAGGGGATCGTCGATCACCCGGACGATGTCCGCATCACCGCATCCGCGTCGCCCCGGGGCGACCTCCTCGAGGTGCACGTGCACCCGGATGACCGTGGTCGCGTGATCGGGCGCGGCGGCCGCACCGCCAAGGCGCTGCGCACGCTCATCTCCGCCCTCGCCGACGGACGTCGCGTCCGCGTCGACGTCGCGGACGACTGACGTGGCGGGCGACAAGAACCAGCTCCGCGTCGGCCGCCTGCTCAAGGCACACGGCCTCAAGGGCGCGTTGAAGCTCGAGCTGTACACCGACAACCCGGAGCGCCGCTTCGTCCCGGGCGCCGAGTTCACGCTGCAGGTGCCGGAGGCATCCGCGTGGCACGGCAAGACGGTCACGATCCGCGACTACCGCGTCATGAACGGCAGTTCCGTGGTCTTCCTCGAGGGCGTCGAGGACCGCACTGCCGCGGAATCCCTCGTCAAGGCCATCCTCTGGATGGATGAGGACGACGAGGTCGAGGACGACGCCTGGTACGCGCATCAGCTCGCCGGTCTCGACGTGGTCCGCGACGATCAGGTCATCGGCCGCGTGCTGCGGGTCGAGCACCTGCCCGCGCAGGACCTGCTGATCGTGAAGACCGACTCCGCCGAGGTCATGGTCCCGTTCGTCTCTGCGATCGTGCCCACCGTCGACATCGCGGCCGGTCGAGTGATCGTCACCCCGCCTGCCGGGCTCTTCGAGGAGCTGCCGTCGGCCGCGGACGCCGCCGACGAAGCGGATGCTGCGGACCAGACCGCATCGGAGTGACGGCGCCATGCGCATCGACGTCGTCTCGATCTTCCCGTCGTACTTCGACGGACTGACGCTGTCCCTGCTCGGGAAGGCGCAGGACTCGGGCATCCTCGACCTGAACGTGCACGATCTGCGCGAGTGGACGCACGACCGGCACCGCACGGTCGACGACACCCCTTACGGCGGCGGCGCCGGCATGGTCATGAAGCCCGAGCCGTGGGGCGAGGCGCTGGATGCCCTGGCACCCGACACGGGCAGGCCGACCATCATCTTCCCCTCGCCCGCCGGCGAGGTCTTCACGCAGGCGACGGCGCGGGAGCTCGCGACCCGGGAGCACCTGATCTTCGGCTGCGGCCGCTACGAGGGCATCGACGAGCGCGTCTTCGAGTACGCCGCCGAGCTGGGCGAGGTGCGCCTGATCAGCCTGGGCGACTACGTGCTCAACGGGGGAGAGGTCGCCGTGATGGCGATGGTCGAGGCCATCGGCCGGCTCATCCCCGGCGTGGTCGGCAATCCGGAGAGCCTCGTCGAGGAGTCGCACGAGGACGGTCTGCTCGAGTACGCCTCGTACACGAAGCCGTCGGTGTGGCGCGACAGGGAGGTGCCGCCGATCCTGCTCAGCGGCAACCACGGCGCCATCGCGGCCTGGCGCCGTGAGCAGCAGGTCGAGCGCACCAGGGCTCGCCGCCCCGACCTGCTGGACGACTAGTCCTGCTGGACGCCTACAGGATCCGTTCCACGCCGCGCTGGATCTCGAACACTACGCCGTGCGGATGCCGCAGCGCGAGTGCCTGAGCGGCATCCAGACCGCACAGCTCTGCGCGCAGCATCCGTCCGATCATCTCGTGCGCGACCAGTAGAGGTGCGGAGTCGGTGGCCCAGCCGCAGGCGGAGAGCGCCTCGCGCGCGCGGCTGCGCGCCTGCGCGTAGCTCTCCCCGCCGGGGAAGGACCAGCCGTGCCGGTTCTCCGCGCGCTCCTCGCGTGCGCCGGGGTGGAGCTCGTCGATCTCTTCCCACGTGAGGCCGGCCATGTCGCCGTGGTGCACTTCAGCAAGCTCCGGCACTTCCACCAGATTGGCGCCGATGCGATCGGCGATGATCACCGCGGTGCGCAGCGCGCGCCCGAGCGGGCTCGAGCACACCACGGAGATGCCACGGCCCTGCAGACGCCCGGCGGTCTCGCGCGCTTGACGAATGCCGTCGGCCGTCAGCGGGGAGTCCAGCTGGCCCTGCAGGCGATGCTCCGCGTTCCACACGGTTTGACCGTGTCTGGCCAGCATGACCCTCTCCGGGACGTGTCTGTCGCGAGGGATCATGCAGTCAGGATGCCACACAGCCATTCCGGATAGGGGTGCACCGCATTCGAGCTGCCCCCAGCTCAGAGCGCCTGCGACAGGGAGAAGCGGCCCGCGCCGTGTCAGTCGACGCCGAGGAAGCTCCGGTCGGTGAGGACGATCGGGCCGTCCTTGGTCACCGCGACGGTGTGCTCGGAGTGCGAGCCGCGCGAGCCGTCCGCGCTGCGCAGGGTCCAGCCGTCGGCGTCCGTCCGCAGTTCGTCGGTGGTGGCGAGAAGCCACGGCTCCAGCGCGAAGACCAGGCCCTCGCGGAGCGGGAAGCCACGGCCCGCGCGCCCGTCGTTCGGAACGTGCGGATCGCCGTGCATGATGCGGCCGACGCCGTGGCCGCCGAACTCCGTGTTGATCGAATAGCCCGCGCCGTGCGAGACCTCGGCGATCGCGGCCGAGATGTCGCCGATCCGGTTGCCGACCACGGCCGCGGCGATCGCCGCATCCAGTGCGCGCTCGGTGGTGTCGATCAGGCGGAGATCCTCGTCGCGAGGCGTCCCCACCACGAACGACACGGCTGAGTCCGCCACCCAGCCGTCGACGGACACGGCGAAGTCCAGGGACACGAGGTCCCCGTCGCGCAGCGTGTAGTCGTGGGGGAGACCGTGCAGCACGGCGTCGTTGATCGACGTGCAGATGACCTTGCCGAACGGGCCGTTGCCGAACGAGGGGGCGTAGTCGATGTAGCAGGACTCGGCCCCGGCCTTGCGGATCAGATCGTGGGCGTGACGGTCGATGGCCAGCAGGTTGGTGCCCACCTTCGTCTCCGCGCGCAGCGTCGCCAGGGTCTCCGCGACGAAGCGGCCGGCGGCGCGCATCTCGTCGATCTCGGCAGGTGTGCGCAGTTCGATCATGGGAAGGATCCTCTCGTCAGCTTCCATTCTCCCCGATCCGCGGACGCAGCAAGCTCACAGCGAACACCCGCCGCGGGATGCGGGCGGGTGCGTACCATCGGAGCATGTGGTTGCGTGAGGCGTTCTTCCGCTGGCTCGTGCCGGCGGCCTTCCTCCTGCCGCTGTGGCTGTTCGTGGGCTGGGCGATCTTCGGCCAGAACGCGTGGAGCCTGCTGTGGGTGCTGCTGATGGCGATGCCGACGGTCTTCGTCGGGCAGCTGATCCTCACCCTGCTCACCCGTTCGCGTCCCTCGGTGCGAGCCGAGCGGGCGGTGTCCTGGTGGGACGTCGCCGGCTTCACGGTCTGGCACGGACTCACCATCGCCGTCGGGCTCTTCGTGGACGGCGGCTTCGGGTGGCTCCTGACCGGGGCGATCCTCGCCGCGATCGCGCTCTTCTGGCTGCAGCTCTGGCAGCTGTGGAACGAGGCGAGGGGCACGGGCATCCGCATCCGCGAGACCGTGAGCTGGAGCACGGCGCCGCGCGTCGACGACTCGGCATCCCAGCCCGCCCACGACGTGATCGTGATCGAGGAGAGCCGCACGAAGGACTGAGCCGGCCGGTTTTGAGCGGGCTCCGGTTCATGGCAGAATAGATGTTTGTGCCGTGAACCGGTTCTGCCTCAGGGGAACCCGCGGACGCCTCGCGCGCCGCTCGGCACACACCCGTTCTTATTCCTTTGAATCATGCATCCGACCTGTGGCGAGTGCAGAGAGAGACGATCATGCAGATCCTCGACGCCGTCGACGCGGCTTCGCTCCGTTCCGACATCCCTGTCTTCCACCCCGGTGACACCGTCAAGGTGCACGTGAACATCACCGAGGGTTCGCGTTCGCGTATCCAGGTCTTCCAGGGCGTCGTCATCGGCCGCCAGGGCGATGGTGTGCGCGAGACGTTCACCGTTCGCAAGATCAGCTTCCAGGTGGGCGTGGAGCGCACCTTCCCGGTGCACTCGCCGGTGATCGACCACATCGAGGTCGTCACCCGCGGTGACGTGCGCCGCGCCAAGCTGTACTACCTGCGCAACCTGCGCGGCAAGAAGGCGAAGATCAAGGAGAAGCGCGACAACTGACGCGCAGCTCTTCCGCAGAACCCCGAGACACTCCCGTCTCGGGGTTCTGTCGTCTGCACGTCCGTGTGCGAACCTTGTAGATGCCGCCGTCGCGCGGCGAATCAGACGAAGAGAGTCCATATGACATCCGACGCCGCCGAATCCGCGGAGAAGCCGACGCGGCGGCGAGGACCCTGGGTCTTCCTTCGCGACGTGCTCGTGATCATCGTCATCGCGGCGCTGGTGTCGTTCGTCGTCAAGACCTTCGTGGTGCGCTCGTTCTACATCCCCTCCGGGTCGATGGAGCGCACCCTGCTGATCAACGACCGGATCCTCGTCGACGAGCTGACCCCGCGCTGGAGCGGATACGACCACGGCGACGTGGTGGTGTTCAAGGACCCGGGCGGATGGCTCCCGCCGGCCCCGCAGACACCGGCGCGCCCCTTCCTCGTCGAGGCGGCGGACTGGGTGCTCACCTTCGTGGGCCTGTCGACCACCGATGCCCAGGACCACCTCGTCAAGCGCGTCATCGGCCTCCCCGGCGATCACGTGGTGTGCTGCAACGCCCTGGGCCAGATCACCATCAACGGCTCGCCGATCGATGAGCTCTCCTACCTGAACCTCCCCGGCGGTGACACCGCGGCATCCGACGTCGACTTCGACGTGACCGTGCCGGCGAACTCGCTGTGGGTGATGGGCGACAACCGCGACCGCTCGCAGGACTCGCGCGCGCACCAGGACCTTCCCGGTGGCGGGTTCGTGCCGCTCGGCGACGTCGTGGGCCGTGCGTTCCTGACGACGTGGCCGCTGGACCGCTTCGGCCTCATCGACACCCACGATGAGGTGTTCCGCTCGATCCCGGGACCGAAGAAGTGACCGTCGTCGCGCCCACGCTCCGTCTGGAGCGCCGGCTGCTGCGCGACGAGGAGTTCGACCTGATCATCGCGCTCGACGAGGTCGGGCGCGGAGCGCTGGCGGGTCCCGTCGCGGTCGGAGCGGCGGTGATCGATGCCGCCGGATCCCGCCGGCGCGTTCCCGAGGGCCTGCGCGACTCCAAGCTGATCACCGAGAGGCGGCGACCCGGTATGGCATCGCGCGCCGCCGAGTGGGTGCAGGCCTCCGCCGTCGGCTGGGCGAGCGCCTCCGAGATCGACGAGGTCGGGATCATGCGCGCCCTGGGGCTGGCCGCATCTCGCGCGGTGCAGGGCGTCGTCGATCAGGGCGCTGCGCTGGAGCGGGCCCTGGTGATCCTGGACGGGAACCACGACTACGTCTCCCGGGTGCACCCGGCGCGGCTGACCGTGCGCACCATCGTGAAGGGCGATCGCGACTGCGCATCGGTCTCAGCGGCATCCGTGATCGCGAAGGTCGCCCGGGACGCGCTGATGACGGATCTGCACCCCGAGCATCCCGCCTACCAGTGGGACCGCAACAAGGGCTACGCGAGCCCCGAGCATCGCGCGGCGATCCGGGAGCAGGGCCTGTCACCGCTGCACAGGTCGTCGTGGGCGATCGCCGACGCCCCGACGCTCTTCTAGCGCGCACTCTCTCCTAGGATGGAAGCATCATGGATGAGGATTCCTTCGACGACTACGACCGCGAGCTCGAGCTCGCGCTGTTCCGCGAGTACCGTGACGTCGTCGCGCAGTTCCAGTACGTCGTGGAGACCGAGCGGCGCTTCTACCTCGCCAACGAGGTGAACGTCGTCCGTCGCGACACCGAGAACGACTTCTACTTCGAGATCTCGATGACCGACGTGTGGGTGTGGGACATCTACCGCGCCGACCGCTTCGTGAAGGCCGTGCGGGTGCTGACGTTCAAGGACGTCAACGTCGAGGAGCTGCAGCGCCGCGAGTTCGAGCTGCCCGACGAGCTCTCGCTCGACGGCAAGTGATCCCACTGGTTTCCACATTCGGCTGACTTCTGCGGGTTGTGCACAGCCGCCGTGATTCCGGAGCTCCGGCGTCGGCACGCCCCGTCAGGCTGTCGTCATGGCAGCGAAAGACGAACTCGGGCGCGCGGGCGAAGAGCGCGCGACGCAGCACCTCCGTTCGCGGGGATACGCCATCCTCGACCGCAACTGGCGGTGCGAGCAGGGTGAGATCGACATCGTCGCGTTCCGTGACGATCGGCTGTGCATCGTCGAGGTGAAGACCCGCCGATCCGAGCTCTACGGGCATCCGTTCGACGCGATCGACGAGCGCAAGCGGCGACGGCTGTGGCGGCTGGCGTTCGCCTGGGCCGCAGCGCACCCGGATGCCGCACGACGTCGTGAGATCCGCCTGGAGGCCATCGGCCTGGTCGGAGCGGATGCCTCGACCGCCCGGCTCGAGCACCTCGTGGACATCCTGTGAGCACGGCGCGAACCTGGGCGGTCGCCCTGACGGGCGTGGACGGGCACATGGTCGAGGTCGAGGCCGACTTCACCGCGCAGACGCCCGAGTTCCGGATCATCGGGCTGCCGGACAAGGCGCTCGGTGAGGCGGTGCAGCGGGTTCGCAATGCCTCGAGCAATGCCGGACTCGACGTGCCGCGACGCCGGCTCACCGTGAACCTGTCACCCGCCAGCCTGCCGAAGCACGGTTCGGGCTTCGACCTCAGCATCGCGGTCGCCACCGCCGCCGCCGGCGGTGCGCTTCCCGCCGAGGCGATCCGCTCCACCGTGCACATCGGCGAGCTGGGCCTGGACGGCAGGCTGCGCCCGGTGCCCGGAGTGCTGCCCTCCGTGTACGCCGCGGCGCGCGCGGGCTTCGGCCGCGTCGTCGTGCCGCATGCGAACGCCGCCGAGGCGGCACTCGTCCCCGACATCGAGGTGCGGGCGGCGGCATCCCTGGCCGAGGTGGCGGCGATGCACGGAGCCGAGGTCGAGGTGCCGGAGGTCGACGCGGTCGAGATGCCGGTGTCCGCACCGGCCGATGCGGATCGTCTGGATCTCGCCGACGTGATCGGGCAGGACGAGGCGGTCGACGCGCTCGTCACCGCCGCCGCCGGCGGGCATCACCTCATGCTCAGCGGGCCCCCGGGCGCGGGAAAGACCATGCTCGCCCGGCGGCTGCCCGGCATCCTGCCTCTGCTGCGGGAGGAGGAGGCGCTGGAGGTCGCGGCGATCCGTTCGCTGGCGGGGGAGCCGATCACGCACCTCGATCCCGTCGTCCCGTTCGTGGCGCCGCACCACAGCGCGTCCCCAGCGGCGCTCGTGGGCGGGGGCACGCGCGTCGCACGGCCCGGCGCCATCGTCCGCGCTCACCGCGGCGTGCTGTTCCTGGACGAGACGCCCGAGTTCCAGCGGGTCGCCCTGGACGCGCTGCGACAGCCGCTGGAGTCCGGCCGCATCGAGGTGCACCGCGCCGGCTTCACCGCGAGCTATCCCGCGCGGTTCCAGCTGGTGCTGGCGATGAACCCCTGCCCGTGCGGCAACTACGGCGTCCGCGGTGCGGAGTGCACCTGCCCGCCCATGGCGATCCGGCGCTATGCGGGGAGGCTCTCCGGGCCGCTCCGCGATCGCATCGACATCGATCTTCAGGTGGCGCGCGTCGCCGCCTCGCGAGCGACCTCCGGAGAGGCGTCGGAGCTCACTTCGGCTCTGGCGCGCGTCAGGGTGGTGGCCGCGAGGGACGCTGCAGCCGAACGGCTTCGCGGCACTCCCTGGCGCGTGAACGGCGAGGTGCCGGGGGAGCGGCTGCGGGTCGGGGCGCTGCGCCTGCCGGTGAAGGTGCGGGCACCACTGGATCGTGCACTGGAGCGCGGGACGGTCACGCTCCGCGCGTACGACCGGGTGCTCCGCGTCGCGTGGACCATCGCGGACCTCGCCGGTGCGACGACGCCGGGCATCGACGAACTGGGACGGGCTCTGTTCCTGAAGAAGGGGTTGCTGGCATGAGGACGAAGACGAATCGGATGCTGGACGATGCGAGGCTGCTGCCCGCCGCCGAGCGGCTGCGGCCGGATGCGGATCCTCACGAGGTCCTCGCGCGCGCGGCGTGGTCGGTTCTCGTCGAGCCGGGCGACGGAGCGGCCGGTGCACTGGTGGCGGCGCATGGGGCATCGGATGCGCTCGATCGCGCGTTGAGTCAGGACCGGATGCTGACACCGGGCGTGCTGGAGTCGCGGGAGTTCGCGGAGGCGCAGGCGCGGTGGCGCCCGCGAGCCCGTTCTCAGGCGGTCCTGGACGCGCTCACCTCCTGCGCCGAGGTCGGCGGTCGCGTACTCCTTCCCGGTGATCCCGAATGGCCCAGCGGACTCGACGATCTGGGACCGCACGCGCCGCTGCTGCTGTGGGTGCGCGGAGACATCGGCGCGCTGACGGCGCAGCCCGCCGTGGCGATGGTGGGGGCCCGGGCGGCGACGCCCTACGGAGAGGCGGTGGCCGGTGAGCTGGCGGGGGATCTGGCGGGCTCCGGCGTCGTGGTCGTCTCGGGCGGGGCGTACGGCATCGACGGCGCGTCGCATCGCGCAGCACTGGGCGTCGGCGGCACCACGATCGCGTTCCTCGCCGGAGGAGTCGACCGGGCCTATCCGATCGGCCATCAGCAGCTCTTCGATCGCATCCGGCGCGGCGGAGCGGTCGTCAGCGAGGTTCCCTGCGGCGGCGCACCCACCAAGTGGAGGTTTCTGCAGCGGAATCGCCTGATCGCCGCCACAGGACTCGCGACCGTCGTCGTGGAGGCCGGCTGGCGCAGCGGCACGCTGAATACCGCCGGGCACGCTGCAGCGCTCGGACGCCCCATCGGCGCGGTGCCCGGCCCGATCTCCTCCGCCGCCTCGGCGGGCTGTCATCGTCTGCTCCGCGAGTTCGACGCGATCTGCGTGACGAACGCGCAGGAGGTGCGTGAGCTCTGGGACGACCGCGTGCCCATCGCACCGCAGGCGGCACGAGCCGATCCGGACCGGATCCGCCTGACCGATGCGATGAGCAGCCGGACCGCCCGCGACGCCGATGACCTCGCGCGGCGCAGCGGACTGTCAGCGGAGCGCGTGAGGAGCCTGTTGGGACTCCTCGCTCTCGAGGGGAGCGCGGAGCAGACGCCGGATGGGTGGAAGCGGACCGCCTGAGGCTCGCGCATCGGCGGGGGAGCACGCCGGTGAGGCTGCGGCGCGGCATGCTGGATCCATGAGGTACACGCAGGCGGTGGAGGCGTTCATCGCGCACCTCGCGCAGGTGCGGAGGCTCTCGCCGGCGACCGTGCGCGCGTACCGTTCGGATCTCGCCGACCTGGGTAGAGCGGTCGGAGACGCCGACGTCACCGAGATGGACCTGGAGGCTCTCCGGGACTGGCTGTGGCAGGCGACCCAGCGGGGCGACGCCCGTTCCACGCTCGCGCGTCGCGCGGCCGCCGTGCGGTCGTTCTTCGGATGGGCCCACGACGCCCAGCTCGTGACCGTGGACCCGAGCCTGCGCCTGGTCACGCCCCGGCGGGCCAAGACCCTCCCCGTCGTCGCATCCGCCGACGGCATGCGCGAGCTGCTGGATGCGCAGCGCATCGCCGCATCCACGGGGGATCCGATCGCACTGCGGGATCACGCCATCCTCGAGCTGCTCTACGCCGCCGGCATTCGCGTCTCCGAGCTCTGCGGCGTCGACGTCGACGACCTGGACCTGCAGAGGCGGGTGGTGCGGGTGCTCGGCAAGGGGTCCAAGGAGCGGGTCGTGCCGTTCGGCGCACCTGCTGCGACCGCGCTCGGCGCGTTCCTCACCCGCGGACGGCCCGCGCTGCTCGCCCGCACCGAGTCACCCGGCCCCGCTCTCTTCCTCGGCGCACGCGGTGCGCGCATCGGGCCGCGCACGGTGTACGCGCTCGTCGCCCGCGTGCTCGGGCCCATCGTCGGCGCAGAGCATGTCGGTCCGCACGCCCTCCGGCACTCGGCGGCGACGCACCTGCTCGACGGCGGGGCCGACCTGCGCGCCGTGCAGGAGATCCTCGGACATGCGAGCCTCGGCACGACCCAGATCTACACGCACGTCTCGGCCGAGCGGCTCACCGCCACCTACCGCCTCGCGCATCCTCGGGCCTGACGCCGGAATCGCGCGGCGCGCGAAGGGTTCAGCCCTCGCAGCAGGGGAGCAGCACGGCACGAGGCGGCAGGCCGAAAAGCCCTCGCGGATTCACGTACCGCTTGTCGATGCGGACGCCGACATGCAGCGTCCTCGGGGCGACGTGCCCTCCTGAGGCCAGGATCCCCACCACGTCGCCCGCCAGCACGGCGTCACCCACTGCGAGATCCGACGACACGGGCTCCAGCGTGCTGATGTACCCGTCGCCGTGATCGATCGTGATCAGCGGCCGGTCGGCCACCGTCCCACGGAATGCCACGACGCCCGCTGCCGGGGCAAGCACCTCAATGCCCAGCGCCGCCATGACATCCATGCCTCGATGGCCGGGGCCGTACTCGTGCGCGGGTGCGCGGAACGGAGCGATCACCGTGCGCGGGCCCGTGACCGGCCAGCGCCAGGGGTAGCCGGGAGCCTCCTCCGCCGGCCCGCTGACCGCGCCGCGGGCCACATCGACGGGCGCCGTGGAACCGCTCGGTCGCGCCGCGTCGGCTGAGCCGGCCGCCGACGCCGGCGTCGGCGCGCCGAGAGCAGCCGTCGCGGATGCCGACGGACTGCCGCACAGCCCCATGACGACCGCGAGCACGACCGCGCGGCTCATCGCGACGCGACGACGGCGCCGCTCCGCGTCCGGATTCCCGCTGACCATCCGCCCACCCTGGCATGTGAGCCCGACGACGTCGTGCCCGATCCCCGGCAACCGTGCACAAGCCGCGGAATCGGTGCTGCTGTGCAGGGAGAGCGCACCGGTTCGCGCCGATGGTCCCGCGCGGCATCCTGTATGCTGGAGGGGCATCCCGCAATCGGGATGACTACGCGTGCCCAGAGCGACGTCGTCGAAAGACGGAGGTCGCGGCATCCACTCCCACAGGTCCCTCCTCAGCGAGGGCGGGTGTGCGCCGGGCGCCAGGACAGTCGATCATCTGATCGGCGCAACAACCTCAACGACGCGAGAGCGTCAGAACAAGGAGACGACCATGGCTGTGGTCACCATCCGCCAGCTGCTCGACAGCGGCGTGCACTTCGGACACCACACCCGTCGGTGGAACCCGAAGGTGAAGCGCTTCATCCTCACCGAGCGCTCCGGCATCCACATCATCGACCTGCAGCAGTCGCTGTCGTACATCGACAAGGCCTACGACTTCGTCAAGGAGACCGTCGCCCGTGGCGGCACCATCCTCTTCGTCGGCACCAAGAAGCAGGCGCAGGAGGTCCTCGCGGAGCAGGCTGCCCGCGTCGGCCAGCCCTTCGTCAACCAGCGCTGGCTGGGTGGTCTGCTGACCAACTTCTCGACCATCGCGAAGCGCCTCGCCCGCATGAAGGAGCTCGAGGAGCTCGACTACGAGAACCCGGCCGCATCGGGCTTCACCAAGAAGGAGCTGCTGCTCAAGAAGCGCGAGCTCGACAAGCTGCACAAGTCGCTGGGCGGCATCCGCAACCTGTCGAAGACCCCGTCGGCCCTGTGGGTCGTCGACGCCAAGCGCGAGCACCTCGCCATCGACGAGGCCAAGAAGCTCGGCATCCCGGTGATCGGCATCCTCGACACCAACGCCGACCCGGACGACTTCCAGTACCCGATCCCCGGCAACGACGACGCCATCCGCTCGGTCTCGCTGCTGACGCGCATCATCGCCGACGCCGCCGCCGAGGGCCTGCAGCAGAAGCACAACCCCGAGGGCGACGCCGAGCCGCTCGCCGAGTGGGAGCAGGAGCTCCTGCAGGGTGACGCCGAGGCTCCCGCCGCCGAGGCCGCTGAGGTCGTCGAGGCTCCGGCCGCTGACGAGGCTCCGGCCGCCGAGGCCGCTGCCGACGCAGACGCCAAGTAAGCAACCAGCACACCACGCACAGACACGAAGCAAGGAGCCACCACACATGGCCAACTTCACCATCGCCGACATCAAGGCGCTGCGCGAGCAGCTCGGAACGGGAATGGTCGACACCAAGAAGGCGCTCGAGGAGGCTGACGGCGACGTCGAGAAGGCCACCGAGATCCTGCGTCTGAAGGGTGCCAAGGGCAACGCCAAGCGCGCCGACCGCTCGACCAGCGAGGGCCTGATCGCCGCTCGTGAGTCCGCCGGTGCCGTGACGCTGATCGAGCTCGCCTGCGAGACCGACTTCGTCGCCAAGAACGAGCGCTTCATCGCTCTGGCCGACAAGGTCGCCGACGCCGTCGCGGCTGTCGGTGCCGACTCGGTCGAGGCCGCTCTGGCCGCCCCCGCGGGCGCTCAGACCGTCGAGCAGCTCATCTCGGACGAGGCCGCGATCATCGGCGAGAAGGTCGAGCTGCGCAAGGTCCGCACCGTCAAGGGCGAGAACCTGTCGGTGTACATGCACCGCACCAGCAAGGACCTGCCCCCGCAGATCGGCGTCGCCGTCGCGTACTCCGGTACCGACGCGGAGACCGCTCGCTCGATCGCGCAGCACATCTCGTTCGCGAACCCCTCCTACCTGACGCGCGAGGATGTCCCCGCCGCCGACGTGGAGAAGGAGCGCGAGATCGTCACCGAGATCTCCCGCAACGAGGGCAAGCCTGAGGCCGCCCTGCCGAAGATCGTCGAGGGTCGCGTGACCGCGTACTTCAAGCAGGTCGCCCTGCTCGAGCAGGACTACGCGAAGGACAACAAGCTGTCCGTGAGCCAGGTCGCGAAGGATGCCGGTATCACCGTCACCGACTTCGCCCGGTTCAAGGTCGGCGCGTAACACCTCGGAAGGGGTTCGGATCCACACGATCCGAACCCCTTCTTCATGCCCTGAAGGCACTATCTTGAATCCGGACGAGAGGACCCACCCCATGACTGAACGCACCGGACGCCGTCGCGTCCTTCTCAAGCTCTCCGGCGAGGCCTTCGGCGGCGGATCGCTGGGTGTGAACCCCGACGTCGTCAGCGCCATCGCGCGCGACATCGCCGCGGCGGTCGACCGGGTCGAGATCGCCGTCGTCGTCGGCGGCGGCAACTTCTTCCGCGGTGCGGAGCTGAGCCAGCGCGGCATGGACCGCGGGCGCGCCGACTACATGGGCATGCTGGGCACGGTGATGAACGCCCTCGCCCTGCAGGACTTCCTCGAGCAGGCCGGCGCGCCGACGCGCGTGCAGTCCGCGATCCAGATGACCCAGGTCGCGGAGCCGTACATCCCGCTGCGCGCGGAGCGCCACATGGAGAAGGGCCGCGTCGTGATCTTCGGCGCCGGCGCGGGTCTCCCGTACTTCTCCACCGACACGGTCGCCGCGCAGCGTGCCCTCGAGATCGGCGCGCAGGAGGTCCTGGTCGCGAAGAACGGTGTGGATGCCATCTACACCGCCGACCCGAACAAGGACCCCGACGCGGAACGGATCGACCGCGTGACCTACCGCGACGCCCTGCAGCGCGGCCTGAAGGTCGTCGACTCCACCGCGTTCAGCCTCTGCATGGACAACGCCATGGACATGCGCGTGTTCGGCATGGAGCCGGCCGGCAACGTCACCCGCGCCCTGCTGGGCGAGCCGATCGGCACGCTCGTCACGGCCTGAGGCCTTTCCTCCACGGACCGCCGAGGCGTGCCGGATAGAATCTTCTGAAACCCCCGAACCTAAGGAGCCCCCGTGATCGCGGATGTCCTCGCTGAAACCACCGGACGCATGACCCGCGCGGTCGATGCCGCCAAGGAGGACTTCGCCACGGTCCGCACCGGGCGTGCCAACCCGCAGATGTTCCAGAAGGTGCTGGTCGACTACTACGGCACGCCGACGCCGCTGGCGCAGCTCGCGTCGCTCGCGAACCCCGAGGCTCGCTCGCTGATCGTCACCCCGTACGACAAGTCCGCGCTCAAGGCCATCGAGCAGGCCATCCGCGACATGCCGAACCTGGGTGCGAACCCCAGCAACGACGGCAACATCGTCCGCGTCACCATGCCCGAGCTCACCCAGGAGCGCCGCAAGGAGTACGTGAAGCTCGTGCGTACCAAGGGTGAGGACGCCAAGGTCCGCATCCGAGGCATCCGTCGCAAGGCGAAGGACGAGATGGACGCGCTCAAGGCCGAGGTCGGCGAGGACGAGATCGCACGCGGCGAGAAGGAGCTGGACGCTCTGACGCGCCAGTACGTCGACGCCATCGACGAGGCCCTCAAGCGCAAAGAGGCCGAGCTCCTCGAGGTCTGATCGGCATGTCCGGCGAGAATCACTCCGAGGAACCGCGGCCCGGGACTGCCGGGTCGCAGGAACCGGATGCGGCGTCGTCCGCGGGGCTGCCGGCGGCATCCGGGAACGAGGATGCCGCCACCCCCGCGCGCGGCACGCGCCGGGTGGACGGCGATGTTCCGGTGACGGCCGTGCCGCTGTCGGATGCGGCGTTCCCGGAGTTCGACGCCGCCCGCGTTCCGCCGCGCCCCCCGCTGCCTGCGGCGGAACCCGATCCGCACGCGGGTCCGCTGTCGACCGCCGATCACAGCGCGATCCGCGAGCAGTGGCGGGCCAGGCGCGACGAGATCGAGTCGCACGTGTCGCAGGCGCGCGACCAGCTGGAGACGCACGTCTCGCAGGCGCGTGACCACTTCGACCAGGCCAACGAGCGCATCAAGCAGCGCACCGGGCGCGACCTGATCCTCGCGATCGTGATCGGCGTGGCCTTCGGCGCCGCACTGGTGGCATCGCTGCTGTTCATCAAGTGGCTCTTCGTGCCGATCGCGCTGGCCGCAGGCCTGCTGGGCACCTACGAGCTCTCCCGCGCGCTGCGCGCCGGTGGCCGGCGGGTCGACGTCGTTCCGCAGCTGATCGCGGCGACGGGCGTGCTGCTGGCCGGAGCGTCCGGGGAGTTCTGGATCAGCTGGGTGGTGCTCATCGTCGCCGTGTCGTTCATCGCCGTGTGGCGGATGATCGCGCAGATGGTCGTCAAGGACGGCCGCACCTACGGAGACGTCCTGTCCGATGTCGTGGTCGGCGCGTTCGTGCAGGTCTATGTGCCCTTCCTCACCTCGATCGCGATCATGCTGCTCTTCCGGGAGAACGGGCAGTGGTGGGTGCTCTCCTTCGTGGCGATCGCCGTCTCAGCCGACACCTGCGCCTACGCGGCCGGTCTCGCCTTCGGGAAGCATCCGATGGCGCCGAGGATCAGCCCCAAGAAGACCTGGGAGGGCTTCGGCGGGGCGGTGCTCGGATCCCTGATCGCCGGTGTGCTGCTGGCGACCTATCTTCTGCACCTGCAGTGGTGGTGCGGTCTCGTCCTGGGCGCCGTGATCCTGCTCTCCGCCACGCTCGGCGACCTCGGGGAGTCTATGCTCAAGCGCGATCTCGGCATCAAGGACATGAGCTCCTGGCTGCCTGGCCACGGCGGTCTGCTCGACCGGCTGGACAGCATCCTGCCGTCGACGATCCCCGCACTCGCCCTCTCATTCCTGCTCGCTCCGTGGATGGTCTCGTGATGTCTGATTCTGATCTGGATGTGTTCGACGGCGATGACGAGGCCGCCCCTCCGGCGTTCCCGCTCACGTCGGGGCGCACACGCGGTTATCACCGGGCGGCCGTGGACGCGTTCCTCGACGCCGCCCGCGGCGCGTTCGAGGACGACCGGAAGGACTTCGGAGCCGAGGACGTGCGCGCCGCCTCCTTCCCGCTGGTCCGGCACGGCTACGAGATCGCAGCGGTGGATGCCGCGCTGGGACGCGTCGAGGATGCGTTCGCCGCGCGCACCCGGGAGCGCGCCGTGCGCTCGCTGGGGGTCACCGAGTGGGTCGCGAGGGCCCGTGAGGACGCGCAGCGCATCCTCGATCACCTCGCGCGCCCTGCGCACCACCGGTTCGCGCGTACGGGGCGGCTCACCTTCGGGTACCGCGTCGACGAGGTGGATCATGTCGCCGACCGCATCAGCGGATTCCTGCGCGACGGCGACCCCCTCACGGTGGAGCAGGTTCGCGGCGCGGCGTTCCGGATGCAGCGCGGGGGATACCGCGAGGAGCAGGTGGACGCACTGCTCGATGCCACCGTGGAAGTGATGCTTGCGGTCCGCTGATCTGCCGCCACGCGGCGAACTCTCATGGACGTCTCAGGGAGTTCTGCGTAGACTGACCACCATCGTGACTCCCGATAACGAATCGATATCGAACCCGACGCGCCCGAACGCGTCCGGTTCGACGCAGAAGACTCCCTGGCGACGACGGCTCAGTGCCGTCGGCGCGGGCCTCGCGGTCGTCGGCGTCTCCGCCGCACTGCTGGCACCCACAGGGACGGCCATCGCCGATCCGAGCACTGCGGCCGACGCGGCGGTGACGACGTTCTCCCTCGCCTCCGAGGACACGCAGAACATCACCGTCACGGTCGAGGGCGCGACCATCCAGCCCGTCGATCGCGGCGCGTTCGAGGTGTACGTCAAGCCGAAGCCGACCCCCAAGCCCACGGTCGCCTCGGCGCCCGCGAAGAGCGGCGGCGGCGGCGGTGGTGCAGCACGCCCGAAGTACACCGGCGGCGGCACCAAGGAGGAGTGGATGGCTGCGGCGGGGATCTCCCCGAGCGACTATCCCTACGTGGACTACATCGTCTCGCGGGAGAGCGGCTGGAACCCGAACGCGACCAACAGGTCCTCCGGGGCCTGTGGTCTCGTGCAGGCGCTGCCCTGCAGCAAGGTCCCCGGAAACGGCTACAACCCGGTGGACAACCTGCGCTGGGGCACCGGCTACGCGACGGGCCGTTACGGCAGCTGGGCGGGCGCCTACGCGTTCTGGACCCGCAACCACTGGTGGTAGACCGGAGGAATGGCACGATCCCACCGGCGGCGCACTGACCGCTCCCGCGCAGACGAGTCCTTCGACCGCCTCCTGGCGGGCTGGAAGCGCACCGAGAGCCGTCGCGGTCAGGAATGGACCGTGCAGCCCGTGTCGGGCGCATCGGCCGTCAAGGAATACGTCTGCCCGGGCTGCGGACGCAGCATCCCGCCGGGCACCGCGCATCTGGTCGCCTGGCGTGCGGACGGCGTGATGGGCGACTCGGCCGATCTCGCCGCACGTCGCCACTGGCACACGCACTGCTGGAGGATCGGATGACCTTCGAGATCCGCGGGCCCGTCCTGCTGCCTGCTGAGCGCACCGACGTCGAGCTGTCCACGGCGGACGACCTGACACTGGTCGGTGAGCTCTCGATGCCGTTGGACCGTCCACCTGTGGCGACGCTGGTGACGCTGCATCCGCTCCCCACGGCCGGCGGATGCATGGACACCCACATCCTGCGCAAGGCGGCGGCCCGTCTGCCCGCCCAGGCGGGGATGGCCGTGCTGCGCTTCAACACCCGCGGAACGTCGTCGCCCCGAGGCAGAAGCGAGGGCGCATTCGACGGGGGAGAGGCCGAGCAGTTCGATGTGGCCGCGGCGATGGACTTCGTCCGCGAGCGCGGGCTGCCCCGGCCCTGGCTGGTCGGCTGGTCCTTCGGCACCGAGCTCGCGCTCAAGTACGGCCGAGACCACGATGTCGAGGGCGCCATCCTGCTCTCCCCGCCGCTGCACCGCGCGACTGATGCCGACCTGTCGGCGTGGCGGGGCGACCGGCGCGAGCTGGTCGTGCTGGTTCCCGAGCTGGACGACTACCTGCGTCCCGACGAGGCCCGCGTGCGCTTCGGGCTGGTACCGCACGCCCGGCTCATCGCGGTCGACGGCGGGCGGCACCTGTGGGTCGGCGAGAGCCAGACCAGGCGGGTGCTGACCGAGATCGTCGCAGCCGTGAACCCCGACGCGCTGCCGCTGGCGACGGTCTGGGACGCCTGAGGGTCAGCGCTCGTTCATGCGCGGGATCAGCACCTGCCGGTAGATGATCAGGATGCTGGCCGCGACGGGGATCGCGATGAGCGCCCCGAGCAGGCCCAGCAGCGCACCACCGGACAGCGCCGCGATGACGACCACGGCGCCGGGCACGGCCACCGCGCGGCTCATGATGCGCGGGGCGATGAAGTACGCCTCGATCTGCATGTAGATCAGGTAGTAGATCGCCGCCGCGAGTGCGGTGGCGGGGGAGCCGACCCCCGGGATCAGGCAGGCGAGCACGATCAGGGTCGAGCCCGTGAGCGTGCCCACCAGCGGGATCAGCGAGAAGAAGAACGCCACCACGGCGAGCACCGCCGTGAAGGGCGCGTTGATGATGGAGAGGTAGATCGAGCTCAGGATGCCGTTGATCACACCGAGCGTGACCTGACCCATCACGTAGTGCCCGACGGAGTCGGTGATCTGGTCGGCGATGTCGATGAACCGCTCCCGGCGCGACGCCGGGACGAGCTGGTACACCGCGCGCTTGAGCGATGGGGTGGACGCGGTCAGGTAGATCGTGAGCACGAGCACGATGAACGCGCCGAACAGGCCGGTCAGCACGGCGCCGCCGACGATCAGCACGCCCTGTCCGATCGAGCCGCCCCACTCGGTGACGTTCTTGGCCCAGTCCTCCTTGGACAGCCAGTCCTCGACGTAGGCGAAGACGTCGTTCACACGCAGGTTCGGGAATGTGTCCGTCATCCAGTCCTTGAGGTTCTGGATCGTCTGGTCGCCGTTCACGATGAGGTCGGTGATCTTCGTGACCAGCTGGGAGATCTGCTCGATGACGACGGGCAGGATGATCAGCACGATCGCGGTGAACACGCCGAGCACGGCGACGATCGTGGTGAGCACGGATGCCCAGCGGGGCATGCCCCTGCGCTCCAGGAACGACACCAGCGGGTCCAGGCCCAGGCTGAGGAACAGCGCCGTGCCGATGTAGAGCAGCACCGTCGACAGCATCTGCACGCTGGTGAGCAGCATGATTCCCAGGCCCACGCCGAGCGTGGCCACCAGAGCGGTGCGGAAAGGGCTGTGGATCTTCATCGTTCTCCCGGTCGGATGCGAGCAAGCCTAATCGCCTGCGATCCGCAAGCCGTCCACGACGGGCCGATGTGCTCGTGGGCAATGCTCAGGTGCTTTCGATAGTCTGGAACGTCGAGCGGGGACCCCTGGAACGCGTCCGGGGTCACGTAAGGAGTTGATTCGTGCGATTCGTATGGGCCGTCGTGGCCTTCGTGCTGGCCACGGTTCTCATCGGAGCGGGAATCGCTCAGCGGACCATCTTCATGGGACCGACCGAGCAGCGGATGGAGCTGACGGTCGATCAGCCCACTCCGTACGTGCTCGTCGATGCCGACGTGCTGCGTGCCCACACCGGTCTGCAGACGCTGCTGGTGCGCGGCAGGGGCGACGTCTTCGTGGCCTACGCCCGCACCGACGACATGAAGTCGTGGCTGTCCGACACCGCCTACGACCACGTGTCCCTGACCAAGTCGGGGAAGCCGAAGACGGCGCACGTCGAGGCGGAGCAGCCGCCCGCAGACGGCGGTGAGACGTCCGGCCGCTCGCCGGTCGGCTCGGACCTCTGGCTCGACTCGTTCGCAGACAAGGACTCGCTGGTCGCGAACCTGCAGCTGACCAAGGGCAACAGCGTGCTGATCGCCCGCGACGGCGTCAAGCCGGCACCGACCGACATCCTCGTCTCCTGGGCGCTGGACACGCGCACACCGTGGGCGGGTCCGCTGATGGCCGCCGGCGGCCTGCTGCTGGCGGTCGGCATCGTGCTGTACATCCTCGGCATCCGTCACCAGCGGCGCGGACGCGGTCCGCGCCGCAAGGGCCCGGGGCCGCTGCCCGAGACGCAGCCGATCACGATGCCCGAGCGCGCCGAGATCGATCAGCCCGGAGACGCGGGCACCGCTCAGCGGACCATGACGCCGGCGCGTCGCCGCCTGGCGATCGCGCTGCCGGCTCTCGCGCTGACCGGGCTGCTCGCCACCGGATGCACGGCCGACTCCTGGCCGCAGTTCGGCGGTGACGCGCCCTCGCCGACGCCGTCGCCCAGCGTCGTCGCGCCGGAGAATCAGAAGCAGCCCGTGGTCACCGACAAGCAGGGCCAGCGGATCGTCGCCGACGTCGCCTCGACGCTGACCAAGGCCGACACCGACCTGGACGAGAAGCTCGCGGAGACGCGCCTCACCGGAGCCGCGCTCGACGCCCGTCGGCTGGAGTACCAGCTGCGCGGGAAGATCGAGGGCCGCGAAGGCGCCCTCGTGACGCCGCTGGTCAAGGTGAAGATCCTGCTCCCCGAGGCGACGGAGGGGTGGCCGCGCACCGTGCTCGCGCTGACCGTGGACGAGAAGGACGCCAAGAAGCCCCCGGTGCTCCTGACCATGGTGCAGAGCGACCCGTGGGCCAACTACCGGGTCACCTCGATGGCCGACATGCTCGCCAAGAGCACCTTCCCGAACGTGGCGCCTGCATGGCTCGGCACCACCCGCGTCCCGGCCGAGTCGGCATTCCTGTCGCTGCCCCCGTCGGAGCTCGCCGGTGCGTTCTCCGACTTCGTGGACGCCGATGACAAGAGCCAGTACGCCGGCGACTTCGACGAGGCCTCCAAGGAGTTCGCGAAGTCGGTCCGGGACAGCCGTGCCGCGCTGGTGAAGAAGGCCGCGGATGCCGGTGCCGGTGCGACCTCGAGCGCCGCCTTCAAGATGGCGGCATCCGACAACGAGCCGTTGTCGCTGGCGACTCTGGACAGCGGTGCGGTGGTCAGCGTGAGCGTCACCGACACGCAGACGATCACCCCGACGAACCCCGACGCGGTGATCCGCTTCGGCTCCGACGCGACGGCGGTGGCTCTGACCGGCGTGTCCGAGTCCGCGAAGGGCTACACGACGACGTACGGCATCCAGCTGTTCTTCGCCGTGCCAGCGCAGGGCTCCAACGAGCAGATCCGTCTGCTCGCCTACAAGCAGGACCTTCTCAGTGTGCAGGTGATCAAGTGACCGAAATCTCCGCTGCCGCCCTCCGCGGCGCCGTCGACCTCTCCTCGCTGCGCGGCCGTGTAGCCCAGCCCGCCACCGCACCGGAAGGGGCCGCGCCGGCGGCGTCCGGCGGCGTCGTCGTCGATGTGACTGACGCGAGCTTCGGCGAGATCCTCGAGCTCTCGCGGTCTGTGCCCGTGGTCGTCGATCTGTGGGCGGAGTGGTGCGGGCCGTGCAAGCAGCTCAGCCCCATCATCGAGAAGGTGACCAGGGAGCAGGGCGGCCGGGTCGTGCTGGCCAAGGTCGACGTCGACGCCAACCCGCAGATCGCGCAGGCGTTCCGCGCGCAGTCCATCCCGCTGGTCGTGGCACTCATCGGCGGCCAGCCGGTGCCGATGTTCACGGGTGCGGTGCCTGAGGAGCAGGTGCGCGAGGTGTTCGCGAAGCTGCTCGAGGTCGCCGCGCAGAACGGCGTGACCGGAAGCGTCCCGACGGACGGCGAGGAGCCGGCCGCCGAGCCCGAGGAGGCGCCGCTTCCCCCGCTGCACGCCGAGGCGTTCGCCGCGATCGAGGCCGGCGACTACGCGCGCGCCATCCAGGCGTATCAGCATGCGCTGGCTGAGAACCCCCGCGACGAGGACGCCAAGGCCGGGCTCGGCCAGGTGCGTCTGCTGGATCGTGTGCAGGGTCTCGACCTGCAGCAGGTGCGCGAGGCCGCCGCGGCCGCTCCGCTCGACGTCGAGGCGCAGTTCCGCGTCGCCGACCTGGACCTCGCCGGAGGGCACGTCGAGGATGCGTTCTCCCGCCTGCTGGACCTGTTCAGCGCGGTGGACTCCGACCAGCGCACGCTGGTGCGCGAGCGCCTCGTGGAGCTGTTCGATCTGATCGGCGCTGCGGATCCGCGCGTCGCCGCCGCGCGGACCCGCCTGGCGTCGCTGCTGTTCTGAGGCTCTGAGGCTCTGAGGCTCTGAGGTCAGGCGGGCCGCGAGCGGTCAGTCGTGGCTGACCGTCGGGATGTGCGGGTCGGCCTGGTAGCGGAACCAGATCGTCGACAGCGCCGGCAGCGTGACCGTCGCGATCGCCGGTGCGTCGTCGGTCTCGCAGTGCGCATGGATCATCCCGAGGTTGCCCGCATCCGAGCCGCCGTACTCGGCGGCATCCGTGTTGAGCACCTCGACCCAGGTTCCCTCGCAGGAGAGCTGCAGCCGGTACCCCGTGCGGGTCACCCCCGCGAAGTTCGTCACCACCACCAGTCGTCCACCGTGCGCGTCGTGCCGCTCGAAGGCGACCACGCTGGGGTCCCAGCTCGGTGCGCCGAGACGGTGGAACGCCCTGCTGTCGTTGTCGCGCTCCCACAGCGGGGCCTGACGACGGTACACCGCGTTCATGGCGCTGACGAAGTGCTGCAGCTGGGCGTGCGCGGGCTGGTCGAGCAGCCACCAGTCGAGCTCGCGGTCGACCGACCATTCGCCGATCTGACCGAACTCCTGGCCCATGAACAGCAGCTTCTTGCCGGGATGTCCCCACATGTAGGCGAGGTACGCGCGCACGTTCGCCAGCTTGTGGTGGTGGTCACCGGGCATCCGCGACACCAGCGTGCCCTTGCCGTGCACCACCTCGTCATGGCTGATGGGCAGCACGTAGTTCTCGCCGAAGCTGTACACGAACGAGAACGTGATCTCGCCCTCGTGGTGGGAGCGGTACATCGGGTCGCGCTTCATGTACTGCAGCGAGTCGTTCATCCAGCCCATGTTCCACTTGAAGCCGAAACCGAGGCCGGCGGCGGAGGTGGGCGCGGTCACGCCGGGGAAGGCGGTGGACTCCTCGGCGATCATGACGATGCCCGGGTGCAGCCGGTATGCGGTGGCGTTGACCTCCTGCAGGAACCGGATGGCCTCGAGGTTCTCCCGGCCGCCGTGCACGTTGGGCTCCCACTCGCCGTCCTTGCGCGAGTAGTCGAGGTACAGCATCGAGGCGACCGCGTCCACGCGCAGGCCGTCGACGTGGAACTCGCTGAGCCAGTACAGCGCGTTCGCGACCAGGAAGTTGCGCACCTCGTTGCGGCCGTAGTCGAAGATCAGCGTTCCCCAGTCCTGGTGCTCGCCGCGCCGCGGGTCCGGGTGCTCGTACAGCGGCCGGCCATCGAACCGCGCGAGCGCGAAGTCGTCCTTGGGGAAGTGGCCGGGCACCCAGTCCAGGATCACGCCGATGCCGGCCTGGTGCAGCCGGTCGATCAGGTACCGAAGGTCGTCGGGGGAGCCGTACCGGCTGGTCGGGGCGTAGTAGCCGCTGACCTGATAGCCCCACGAGCCGCCGAACGGGTGCTCCGCGACGGGCATCAGCTCCACATGCGTGAAGCCGGTCGCGATGACGTGCTCGATGAGTTCATCGGCGATCTCGCGGTACCCGAGGCCCTCGCGCCAGGAGCCCAGATGCAGCTCGTACACCGACATCGGCTGCGCCACCGCGTGCGTCGCCGCCCGGCGCGTCATCCATGCGCCGTCCGCCCAGGTGTACGCGCTCTGCGTCACGACGGATGCCGTGGCGGGCGGTACCTCGGCGGCCTGCGCCATCGGATCGGCCTTGAGGATCCAGCGGTCGTCCGGGGTGAGGATCTCATACTTGTAGCGGCTGCCCACGGAGACATCCGGGATGAACAGCTCCCAGACGCCGCTGGCGCCCATCGACCGCATCGCGTGGCCCGTGCCGTTCCAGGAGTTCCAGTCTCCGCAGACCCGCACAGCCTTGGCATCCGGGGCCCATACGGCGAAGTCCACGCCGGTCTCGCCGTCGAGCACGCGCGGATGCGCGCCCAGCACCTGCCAGAGCCGCTCGTGCCTCCCCTCGGCGATCAGGTGCAGGTCCATCTCACCCAGCGCGGACAGATGCCGGTACGGGTCCCCGGCGATGATCTCGTTCTGCCCCGCGTACACGGTGGCGATGCGGTACGCCGACGGAGGACCGGCATGACGGCCCTCCCAGATGCCGCGTGCGACATGCTCGAGCGGGAGCCGGTCGCCGTCGAGGAAGACGGCGGTGACGGACTCCGCGAGCGGTCTGCGCGTGCGGATGATCGTGACGGTGCGCCCGGCCGCATCCGTGCTCGGATGCGCGCCGAGGAGCATGTGGGGGTTGTGGTGCGCGCCGTCGGCGGCCTTCTCCCACTGCTCGGATACGGAGACGTCCTCGATGTAGCTCATGATCGCTCCTTCACCCTCAGGATGTGCACCGGCTCGGCGAAGGCGTCGAGCCGCACGTAGTTGTGGTCGTTCCAGCTCCACACAGCTCCTGTGAGGAGATCCTCCACCTCGAACCCGTCACCCGGCTGAACGCCCCAGATGCGCGTGTCGAGGTGCACGGTCGTCTCACGGACGGAGTGCGGGTCCAGGTTGGCGACGACGATCAGCGTGTCGTCGTGGCCGGTGCCCGTGAACGCGGCGTCCAGATGCTTGGAGTACACCAGCACCGCGTCGTCATCGCTCCAGTGGAAGGAGATGTTGCGAAGCTGCCCGAGAGCGGGATGCTCGGCGCGGATCGCATTCAGCCGGCGCAGCAGCGGCGCCAGCGACTCGCCGCGCTGCTCGGCGCCGTCCCAGTCGCGGAACTTGAACTCGTACTTCTCGTTGTCGATGTTCTCCTCGGAGCCCGGCCGGGCGACGTTCTCGATGAGCTCGTAGCCGGCGTAGACGCCCCAGGTGGGAGCCGCGGTCGCGGCGATGCAGGCGCGGATGCGATACGCCGCGCGCCCGCCGTACTGCAGGTACTCGGTGAGGATGTCGTGGGTGTTCACGAACAGGTTGGGCCGCATGTAGTCGCTGGTCTCCTGCGACACGCTGGTGAGGAACTCCTCGAGTTCGGCCTTGGTGTTGCGCCAGGTGAAGTAGGAGTAGCTCTGCTGGAAGCCGACCGCGGCGAGCGCGCGCATGACCGCCGGGCGGGTGAACGCCTCGGCGAGGAACACGACGCCGGGATCCTTCGCGTTGACCTGTGCGATCAGCCACTCCCAGAACTGCAGCGGCTTGGTGTGCGGGTTGTCCACGCGGAAGATCCGCACGCCCAGGCCGACCCAGTGCATGACGACCCGCAGCATCTCGGCGTAGATGCCCTCGGGGTCGTTGTCGAAGTTCAGCGGATAGATGTCCTGGTACTTCTTGGGCGGGTTCTCGGCGTACGCGATGGTGCCGTCAGGGAGCGTGGTGAACCACTCCGGATGCTCGGCGACCCAGGGATGGTCTGGGGATGCCTGCAGCGCGAGATCCAGGGCGACCTCGAGGCCCTGCTTCTGGGCCGCGCGCAGCAGCGCTGTGAAATCCTTCTCGGTGCCGAGCTCGGGATGCAGTGCGTCGTGCCCGCCGTCGGGGGATCCGATCGCGTAGGGCGAGCCGGGGTCGCCGGGCTCGGTGGTCAGGGTGTTGTTGCGTCCCTTGCGGTTGGTCTCGCCGATCGGATGCACGGGCACCAGGTACAGCACGTCGAAGCCCATCCCCGCGACGCCGGGCAGGCGCTTGATCGCGGAACGGAAGGTGCCGCTCTTGACCGTGCCGTCCTTGCGGCGGACGGCGCCCTCGGAGCGCGGGAAGAACTCGTACCAGGAGCCCACGCCCGCGCGGGCGCGCTCGACCGTCAGCTCGAGCCAGTCGGTCACGGAGCCGAGCGACGCCATCGGACGGTCCGCGAAGGCCGCAGCGAGCGCGGGGTCCGTCGACACCGCGGTCAGCTCACCGGCATCCGCTCCCTTCAGCCGCTTCACGGCGGCACGCAGCCGGGTGCGCTCGGCCGCGGGGCGATCCTTCTCGGCCGCGGCGGAGGTCAGCAGCGTCGCGCCGAGAGCGCTCATGACCGCGATGTCGACTCCGGCCTCCGCCTTGACGGATGCCGCGTGCGCCCAGGTGGCGAAGTCGTCCGCGAAGCCTTCGAAGCGGTACCGCCACGAGCCCTCGACGTCGAGGGCGATGTCCGCGATCCAGCGGTCGGTGCCGTCCTGACGTGCGGTGAGCCGGTGCAGGGACTCGCCGCCGGAGGGATCGGTCAGGCGCACGTGCACGCCGATGCGGTCGTGGCCCTCGCGGAAGGAGACGACGCCGAAGGGCACGACCTCGCCCGCGAACGCCTTCGGCGGGTACCCCTGGGGAACATGCGGGGTGGGGGAGAAGAGCGGGATCCTGCCCGCCTTCACGCCTTCCGGGGAGCCGGTCTCGGCGGCAGGCCGCAGAGGAATCCGGGCGGGGCTTCTCAGCGCCGCGGGTTCTTGAGCGGTTCGTGCTGCCACACCATGAATGTACCGCTCAGCGGGCCCCGCGCCAGCCCATCGGAGGGCGGGTTACGAGGCGCGTGGGGAATCCGGTCATTCCACCCGGAAAAGGCGCATCGAGGTGCCCGGAACGGGCAGCACCTCGCCCGGTGCATGCCGGCGCTGCTCGCTCTGCGGCGTGTCGTCCGCGCTGGACCACAGCTCGACGAACGCCGTCGCGCCCTCGATCGAGTCCGGCAGTCGCACGTCGATCGGCGACTCGGTGCCGTGCACGATCAGCAGGATGCGATTGGACGCGCCGTTCTCAGGGACGCTGGCCGCCACGTACTGCAGGGTGCGGTTGCGGGGGTCGTTCCACTGCTCGACCTCCATGGTCTCGCCGTTCTGGTCGAACCAGTCCATCACCGAGGAGTCGGGGATGTGCTCACCCAGCCGCGCGTACCTGCTCGGACGCAGGGCCGGATTCTCGGCGCGCAGGCGGGTGAGCAGGGCGACGTGCGCCGTGAGATCGCGCTGCCACTGCTCGTGCTCCCAGTTCAGCCAGCTCAGCGGCGAGTCCTGGCAGTAGGCGTTGTTGTTGCCGCGCTGCGTGCGCCCGAACTCGTCACCGGCGGTGATCATCGGGACGCCGGCCGACAGCAGCAGGGTGCCCAGCAGGTTGCGCATCGCCTTGCGGCGCTGCGCGAGGATCGTGGGATCGTCGGTAGGACCCTCGACGCCGTGGTTGAACGAGCGGTTCATGTCGGCGCCGTCGCGGTTGCCCTCGCCGTTGGCCTCGTTGTGCTTCACGTCGTACGCGACCAGGTCGTGCAGCGTGAAGCCGTCGTGCGCGGTGACGAAGTTGATGCTCGCCAGCGGGCCGCGCTCCTCGCTGTACGTGTTGGCGGAGCCCGCGAGCCGGTTCGCGAAGCCGCCGATGCCCACGGGCGCCGAGGCCCGGCGGGCGTAGTCGATGTCGCTCAGCCAGAAGTTGCGGGTGCGATCACGGTAGCGGTCGTTCCACTCGCTCCAGCCGTCGGGGAAGTTGCCGGTCTGCCAGCCGCCCAGGCCCACGTCCCAGGGCTCGGCGATGATCTTGACATCCTGCAGGACCGGGTCGGTGCGGATCGCCGTCAGGAGTGGATGCTCGCGGTCGTACTCGTGGTTGGCGTCGCGGCCGAGCGCCGTGGCGAGGTCGAACCGGAAGCCGTCGATCTGCATCTCGGTCGCCCAGTACCGCAGCGAATCGAGCACCAGGCGCGCGGCGGCGTCCGTCGCGGTGTTGACGGTGTTCCCGACGCCGGTGGTGTCGATGTAGCTGCCGTCCGGCTGCTGGCGGTAGTAGAGCGCGTTGTCGATGCCGCGCAGGCTCGACCGCGGGCCGCCCAGGCCCTCCTCGCAGGTGTGGTTGTACACCACGTCGAGGATGAGCTCCAGGCCCGCCTCGTGCAGGAGCTTGACCATGCCCTTGAACTCGGCGAGCACGGCCTCCGGGCCCTCCTTGCGGGCGGACTCGCTGGCGTAGGCGTTGTGCGGCGTGAAGAAGCTCAGCGTGTTGTAGCCCCAGTAGTTCGTCAGACCCTTCTCGAGCAGCCGCGGCTCGGGCACGAACGCCTGCACCGGGAGCAGTTCGATCGCGGTCACGCCGATGCTCTTGAAGTACTCGATCATGGCCGGGTGGGCGAGCCCCGCGTAGGTGCCGTGCAGCGCCGCCGTGACGTCGGGGTGGCGCTTGGTGAGGCCCTTGATGTGCCCCTCGTAGATCACGGTGCGGTCCATCGGCGTGTTCGGCTTGCGCACGCCGCCCCAGTCGAAGCCGTCGGCGATGACGACGGAGCGCCACTCCTCGTAGCCGTTGCCCTGCGCGAGCCCGCGTCCGTACGGGTCGAGCAGCAGGGTCTCGGCGTTGAACGTGTTGCCTGGTCCGTGCGGACCGTCCACACGCAGCGAGTAGCGCGCACCGGGCTGCAGCAGATCGGTCGTGACCTCCCACACGCCCCCGGGCTTGCGGTCCAGCGGCACCTGGGCGATCTCCCAGTCCAGGTCGTCGGCGTCGAAGACGACGACTTCGACCGAGGAGGCGTTCTGCGACCAGACGCGGAGCGTGGCGACGCCGTCGTGCAGGCGCACGCCGAGATCGTCGAGAGCGGAGCCGCCGAGGGACGGGGTGGACTGCACGGGCATGAGGAACAGCCTAAACGTGCGCGGCGGACGGCCGTGAATCCGGGTGCCGGGTCTGCTGAGCCTCGGTTCCGACAGCCCGCCCAGGGTTGTGGGGAGGCGACAATGGAGGGATGCGGTTCTACCTGGATCATGCGGCCACGTCACCTCTGCGCCCCGAGGCGCGGGAGGCGTGGCTGGCGGCGACCGACGTCATCGGGAACGCCTCGTCCACGCATGGAGCCGGTCAGGATGCGCGGCGTGTGCTGGAGGAGTCCAGGGAGCGCGCGGCCGCCGCGCTGGGCTGCGAGCCGATCGAGGTGGTCTTCACCTCGGGCGGGACCGAGTCGATCAACACCGCCCTGCACGGGCTGTGGCGCTCGCGAGGAGCAGGGACGGATGCCGTGGTGCTGCCGGACGGCGAGCATCACGCGACCATGGACACCGTCGCGGCCCTCGCGGAGGACGGCGCTGACGTGCGTGCGGTCCCGCTGGACCCGACGGGGCGGATCCCCGTGGAGCGGTTCGCCGTCGCGCTGAGCGAGGGTGGTGCCCCGGCCGCCCTCGCAACCGCGCTGGCGGCGAACAACGAGGTCGGGACCGTCAACGACAGCGCGGGCCTGGCTGCGGCGGCGTCGGAGGCCGGAGTCCCGTTCCATCTGGACGCGGTGGCGGCGTGGGGGCACGTCCCGCTGTCGTTCCGCTCGCTGCGCGGTGATGCGTCCCCCGGCGCCGGCCTGGTCGCGATGACGGTGGCCGGTCACAAGCTCGGCGCTCCGGTGGGCATCGGCGCACTGGTCGTCGCGCGGACCGCGCGTCTGGCGCCGCTGCTGCACGGCGGAGCACAGCAGCGCGGGCTCCGCGCGGGCACTCAGGACGTCGCCGGTGCTGCGGCCTTCGCCGTGGCCCTGGAGCTGGCCGAGGCCGAACGGGTCGCCGAGGCCGCACGCCTGACCGGTCTGCGGGACCGCCTGATCTCCGGCATCCGCACGGCGGTGCCCCGGGCCGAGCTTCTCGGCGATCCGGCCGACAGACTGCCGGGCAACGCGCACGTGCTCTTCCCCGGCGCCGTCGGGGAGAGCCTGCTGTTCCTGCTCGACATGGGCGGCATCGCGGCCTCCACCGGTTCGGCGTGCCAGGCCGGCGTGGCGGAGCCGTCGCATGTGGTACTCGCACTCGGGCGCAGCGAGCAGGAAGCGCGCAGCGTGCTGCGGTTCTCGCTCGGGCGCACCTCCACGCTCGCGGACGTCGACGCCGTGCTCGCGGTGATCGCGGACGCGTACGCGCGCGCATCCGGAAGCCGCAGCGCGCTGCGCGCGGCCGACTGAACCACTCCGCGACGAGCTCACCGCTTGTCGACGTCGGTAGGTGGTGCTTTCGTCGGCACGTGGTGCTCTGCGCATCCGGCCCTCGGTCAGGCGCGCGTTCGTAGACTGGAAGCCATGCGTGTTCTGGCGGCGATGAGCGGTGGAGTCGATTCGGCGGTGGCGGCGGCCCGCGCGGTCGAAGCCGGCCACGACGTCGTCGGCGTGCACCTGGCGCTGTCCCGCGCCGGCGGCACGCTGCGCACCGGCAGCCGCG
>NZ_MKRT01000028.1:184570-186178 GCF_001897945.1 Microbacterium sp. 69-10 | reverse complement strand
GCGCCGGTCGCACCCCGAACCCGTGCCTGCGCTGCAACGAGAGGATCAAGTTCGCAGCCCTCCTGGAGCGCGCGCTGGAGCTCGGCTTCGACGCGGTCTGCACCGGGCACTACGCGACACTGGTGGACGGCGACGGAGGCCTGCAGCTGCATCGGGCGTCCGACAGCGCCAAGGACCAGTCCTACGTGCTGGGAGTGCTGAATGCGCAGCAGCTCGCGCACACGTACTTCCCGCTGGGCTCCATGCCGTCCAAGGCGATTGTGCGAGCCGAGGCCGCCGAGCGCGGCATCAGCGTGGCGCAGAAGCCCGACAGCCACGACATCTGCTTCATCCCCGACGGCGACACGCGCGGATGGCTGGCCGAGAAGGTCGGCGCGGAGACGGGCGAGGTGATCGACCGCACCGGAGCGGTGGTGGGCACGCACGAGGGCGCGCACGCGTTCACGGTCGGTCAGCGTCGCGGGCTGCGCCTGGGCGTTCCCGCCGCGGACGGGAAGCCGCGATTCGTGCTGGAGGTCCGTCCGGTCACCAACACGGTCGTGGTCGGGCCCAAGGAGGCGCTCGCGATCGCGGAGATCTCGGGGGAGCGGTACTCCTGGGCTGGCCCCGCGCCGCAGGCCTCCGAGTTCGCCTGCGAGGTGCAGATCCGCGCGCACGCCGACCCGGTGCCCGCGACCGCGTTCGTGACGGATGAGGGCGTGCGCGTCGTGCCCGAGCATCCGCTGGACGGCGTCGCACCAGGCCAGAGCGCCGTGATCTACGTCGGCACCCGCGTGCTAGGGCAGTTCACGATCGACACCACCGTGTCGGCCGTCCCCGTCGGCTGAGGTCCCCACCCGTGTCGGTGCTCGCTCGTAGACTTGCGGGGTGCCGGAGAACATCTCACTGGAAGACGCCCGCAGCGAGGCCGAGGAGCTGACCACCCGCATCCTCGACGCGAAGGACGCGTACTACGGACGCGACACATCGCTGGTCGACGACGCCACCTACGACGGCTGGATGCGCAGGCTGGAGGAGCTCGAGCGGCTGCATCCCGAGTTGCAGGGCCAGGACTCGCCCACCCAGATGGTGGGCGCGGCGGAGTCCACGGGGCTGGACACCATCGAGCACGCCGAGCGGATGCTGAGCCTGGACAACGTGTTCTCGCTCGACGAGCTGCGGGACTGGGAGACCAAGACGCGCGCTGCCGCCGGACGCGACGTCGCGTGGCTCACCGAGCTGAAGATCGACGGCCTCGCGATCAACCTGCGCTACGAGAACGGCGTCCTCACCTCGGCCGCCACCCGCGGCGACGGACGCGTCGGCGAGATCGTCACCGAGAACGCGCTGCGCCTGCCCGAGATCCCGGAACGGCTGTCCGGCACGGGGCATCCTGAGATCGTTGAGGTGCGTGGCGAGGTCTTCATCCCGGTCGCGGCCTTCGAGCGCCTCAACGCTGCGCAGGCGGCCTTCCGCGACCGCGCCTACGCCGATGCGCTGGCGCGCTGGGAGGCGCGCGGCGGCGCGGGCAAGAAGCCGTTCGACGAGGAGAAGGCCAGGGCGGCAGCCGCACGCCGCTTCCCGTCCTTCGCCAACCCGCGAAACGCCGCCAGCGGCGGCCTCCGTCAG
>NZ_MKRT01000028.1:177992-184493 GCF_001897945.1 Microbacterium sp. 69-10 | reverse complement strand
CCGGTCGCCGCGCAGAGCGAGGTGTACGACCTGCTCGCGGAATGGGGGCTGCCGACCAGTCCGCACACGAAGGTGTGCCACTCGACCGACGAGGTCGCCGAGTTCGTCGCGCACTACGGTGAGCATCGGCACGACATCGAGCACGAGCTGGACGGCATCGTCGTCAAGGTCGACGAGCTCGCACTGCACGCGGAGCTCGGCGAGACCAGCCGGGCGCCGCGCTGGGCGATCGCCTACAAGTACCCGCCCGAGGAGGTGCAGACGAAGCTGCTGGACATCGTCGTCTCGGTCGGTCGCACCGGGCGTGCGACGCCGTTCGCGGTGATGGCGCCCGCGCACGTGGCGGGGTCGGTGGTGCGCCAGGCGACGCTGCACAACAAGGACGTCGTCAAGGCCAAGGGCGTGCTGATCGGCGACACCGTGGTGCTGCGCAAGGCGGGAGACGTGATCCCCGAGGTGCTCGGTCCGGTGGTCGAGCGCCGCGACGGCACCGAGCGCGAGTTCGTCATGCCCGTCGGATGCCCGGAGTGCGGCACGCCGCTGCGCCCCATGAAGGAGGGCGACATCGACCTGCGCTGCCCGAACGCGCGCTCCTGCCCGGCCCAGGTGCGCGGGCGTGTGGAGCACATCGGCTCCCGGGGGGCGCTGGATGTGGAGGCGCTCGGTGAGGTGACGGCCGCCGCGCTCACGCAGCCCAGCCATCCCGCGGTGCCGCCGCTGGACACCGAGGCCGGACTGTTCTCGCTCTCCCTGGAGCAGATCGTGCCGATCTCGGTGGTGGTGCGGGACTCCGAGACGGGGCTGCCGAAGGAGGACGAGGACGGGATCGTCAAGACCCGCTCACCGTTCAGCCGGAACCCCACCGCCGACGAGAAGAAGGCGGGCATCGAGGGCCCGCAGCCGTCGTCCGCCGCGGTGAAGCTGCTCGCCGAGCTGGAGAAGGCAAAGACCAAGGAGCTGTGGCGACTGCTGGTGTCGCTGAACATCCGCCATGTCGGCCCGGTCGCCGCGCGCGCTCTTGCGCAGTGGTTCGGCTCGCTCGACGCGATCCGTGCCGCATCGCGGGACGAGCTGGCCGCGGTGGAGGGCGTGGGCGGCATCATCGCCGACTCGCTGCTGAACTGGTTCGAGGTCGACTGGCATCAGGACATCGTGCGGCAGTGGGCGGATGCCGGTGTGCAGTGGTCCACGCCCGGCCACCCGGGCCCGGGCGCGGCGGTCGCCGAGGGCGGGGTGCTGGAAGGTCTCACCGTCGTCGCCACCGGATCCCTGGACGGCTACACGCGCGAGGGCGCGCAGGAGGCGATCATCAAGGCCGGCGGCAAGGCGGCGTCCTCCGTCTCCAAGAAAACGGATTTCGTCGCGGCAGGGCCCGGAGCGGGGTCGAAGCTCGCGAAGGCCGAGGAGCTCGGCATCCGGGTGCTGGACGCCGCGCAGTTCCACGTGCTGGTGACACAGGGCCCGGACGCCCTGGATGCCTGACCGTCTGATCGTCCTGAACGGGATGGCCGGAGCGGGGAAGACGACGCTCGCCCGCCCGCTGGCCACGGAGCTCGGCGTGCCGTTCGTGTCGAAGGATGCCCTCAAGGAGGCTCTCGGGGACGCGGTGGACGCACGACTGCCCACCCGAGCACTCGGTGCCCTCGCGGCGGATGCACTGTGGCGCATCGTCGGAATGCTGGAGGCGACGGTGCTCGTCGAGTCGGTCTGGCTGGCCGACCGCGACGAGGAGTGGTTCCGGCGCGGCTGGGAGTCCGCAGGCTCGCCGGCGGGTGTGGAGGTGTGGTGCGAGGCGCCACGCGAGGTCATGCGCGAGCGGTTCTTCACTCGGCCACGGCACGCCGTGCACGACGACCAGGGCAGACGCGAGGAGTGGGAGCGGTCCGCGGATGCGGCGCGGCCGATGACAGGGTTCCCGGTGCTGACCGTCGATACCACCGGTCCCGTCGACGTGACCGCCCTCGCCCGCGCTGTGAAGGAGATGCTGTGAACGATGCGACCGTGGTGGACCTGGAGCCCGAGGACACGCGCTGGATTCGCGCCCTGCCCGTGCTGCGGGAGCTGCGCCCGCACCTGACGGACGAGCTGTTCGCCCAGGTGATGCGCGAGGCGGAACCGCAGGGGCTCCGGTTCACGGCGGTCTTCGCCGGCGAGCGCTGCGTGGCGATCGCGGGGTGGCGGATCGTCGCCAGCACCAGCGCCATCCGCAAGCTGTACATCGACGACCTGTCCACAGCCGCGTCCGACCGGTCGCGCGGATACGGGCGGATGCTGATGGACGAGCTGCGCGAGCGGGCCGTCGCCGCCGGGCGCCGTTCCCTGGAACTGGACTCCGGGGTGCAGCGCGTCGACGCGCATCGGTTCTACCTTCGCGAGCGGATGAGCATCACCGCGCACCACTTCGCTCTCGACCTCTGAGCAGGTCTGAGCTCGCGTTCGTGGACACGCCGCGCAGGATCTGGTCCCGACGCTCATCGGCGTGGGGTCTACCTGATGGCGGTGATGTGATCCGGTCAGCCCGTGGGTGTGCCCTGATGGTGCACCAGACGCCAGCCGCTGGGCTCGCGATGCCAGAGCGAGCTGCGCAGCGCCTGCCGATCCGCCATGCGGGATCGCCAGAGAACGAGCACCACGTCGTCCCCGACCCCGCGGGCCTCGAGGTCGTGCACTTCGATGACACCCTCGTCCTCACCGGCGAGCTCGGCGATGATCTCGGTACGGCTCCAGACCTGACCCGACGCCCCGAACTCCGTGAACTCGGGGGCGAGCAGCTCCTCGAGCCGGGCGGCATCGGAACGGCACGCGGGTGCCTGGAGCTCGCGCTCCAGCGCGAGCACCAGATCGAGGTCGCTGCTCTCGGGCATCCGCTCAGCCCTTGTGACGCGGCTTCCGTGCCGGACGGTCATCGCGCTCGAAGCGATCGCCGCGAACGGGTCGGTCATCCCGGGAGTAGCCCCGGTCGCGACCCGCGTCACGCCCGCGTCGGTCGTCCTGGTATCCGCCACGGCGATCGCCGTCGCGCCGATCGCCGTCACGAGGCGCACGGCGGTTCGGCACGCCGCGATCGGGCTTGATCTCGATCAGGCGGCCGGAGATGCGGGTGTCGCGCAGCTTCTCGAGCACGGAGGCGTCGAGGCCCACCGGCAGCTCCACGATGGAGAAGTCCGGCTTGATCGCGATCGCACCGAAGTCGTCACGGCCCAGGCCGCCCTCGTTGGCCAGGGCGCCCACGATCTGACGCGGCTCCACACGATGACGGCGGCCCACCTCGATGCGGTAGGCGGTGTAGTCGCCACGTCCACGGCGCTCGCGCGGGGCACGGTCGGAGCGCTCCGGGCGGTCTGACCGCTCTCGCGGGGGACGGTTGTCGCGCTCGACGGCCCGCGACAGCTCATCGCGCTCCGGGTCGAGCAGCAGCGGGGTGTCGCCCTGCGCGACGACGGCCAGCGCGGCCGCCACGTCCGCCTCGGGGACGTCGTGGTGGCGGACGTAGTGCGCGATGATGTCGCGGAACGCCTCGATCCGGCCGGCGTCCTCGAGCGCGGCCGTGATGGCGTCGTCGAAGCGGTTCAGGCGGGTGGTGTTGACGTCCTCGGTGGTCGGCAGCTGCATCTGCTCCGGCTGCTGACGCGTCGCCTTCTCGATGTGCTTGAGCAGGTAGCGCTCGCGCGGGGTGATGAAGCTGATGGCGTCGCCCTTGCGACCGGCGCGCCCGGTGCGTCCGATGCGGTGCACGTACGACTCGGTGTCGGTGGGGATGTCGAAGTTCACCACGTGGCTGATGCGCTCCACGTCCAGGCCGCGGGCGGCGACGTCGGTGGCGACGAGGATGTCGAGCTTGCCGTCCTTGAGCTGGTTCACGCTGCGCTCGCGCTGCACCTGCGGCACGTCGCCGTTGATGGCGGCCGCGGAGTAGCCGCGGGCGCGCAGCTTCTCGGCGAGAGTCTCGGTCTCGTTCTTCGTGCGGACGAAGACGATCATCCCGTCGAAGTTCTCCACCTCGAGGATGCGGGTCAGGGCATCCACCTTCTGCGCGTACGAGACGACCAGGTACCGCTGGGTGATGTTCTGGTTCGTGGTCGTCTTGGCCTTGATCGCGACCTCTTCGGGCACGTTCAGGTACTTCTGGGCGAGCCGGCGGATCGCGGCGGGCATCGTGGCCGAGAACAGGGCGACCTGCTTGTCCTCCGGCGTCTGCGCGAGGATCTGCTCCACGTCCTCGGCGAAGCCCATCTTCAGCATCTCGTCGGCCTCGTCGAGCACCAGGTACTTCAGCTCGGAGAGGTCGAGGGTGCCTTTGGCCTGGTGGTCCATGATGCGGCCCGGCGTGCCGACGACGATGTGCACGCCACGGCGCAGCGCGGACAGCTGCACGCCGTACCCCTGCCCGCCGTACACGGGCAGCACGCGGACGTCCTTCATGCGCGCCGAGTAGGCCTCGAAGGCCTCGCAGACCTGCAGCGCCAGCTCGCGGGTCGGCGCGAGCACCAGGGCCTGCGGCGTCTTCTGCGACAGGTCGAGGTTCTCGAGCACCGGCAGCGCGAATGCGGCGGTCTTGCCGGTGCCCGTCTGCGCGGTGCCGAGAACATCGCGTCCCTGGAGCAGCAGCGGGATGGTCGCCGCCTGGATGGGCGAGGGCGTCTCGTAGCCGAGGTCGCGGACGGCCTTCAGGACGGGACCGGTGATGCCGAGTTCGTCGAAGCCCGGCTTCGCGGTCTCCTCGGTCGGGGCGGAGGAGTCGGTGGGCACGGCGGCGTTATCGTCAGCAGTCACTAGCTAACGATAGTGCCTGCGCCTGTACGACCGCAGGAAGAGGTTCAGGAGCCCGAGGTCAGGGAGACCAGCTTCTCCTTCACCTGGCGCCGCAGCACCTTGCCGATCAGCGATTTGGGCAGCTCGTCGACCACGAAGATGCGGCGCGGGACCTTGTAGGGCGTGAGGATCCCGCGGGCGAACTCGCGGATCGCCTCGACGTCCACGTCCTTGTCGCCGTCGACGACGATCGCGGCGACGACCTCCTCGCCGGAGTGCTCGCTGGGAAGCCCGACGACGGCTGCGTCCACGACGTCCGGATGCTGGCGCAGAGCGCCTTCGACCTCGGTCGGGGCGACATTGAAGCCGCCGGTGATGATGAGCTCCTTGATGCGGTCGACGATGCGGACGAAGCCGCCCTCGTCGATCGTGACGATGTCGCCGGTGCGGAACCAGCCGTCGACGAAGACCGCCTCGGTCTCCTCGGGCTTGCCGTAGTAGCCGGAGAACACCTGCGGGCCGCGGACGATGAGCTCACCGGCGGAACCCGCCGGGACGTCCTGCGTGGGGTTCTCCGGGTCGACCACACGGCATTCGGTGCCGGGGAGCGGCAGGCCCACGGTGCCGGCCACGCGGTTCTCCGCCACGGGGTTGGCCATCAGCACGGGGGAGCACTCGCTGAGACCGTAGCCCTCCACGAGGAACCCGCCCGAGGCCTTCTCGAACGGCACGACCAGGTCGTGCGCCAGCGCCATCGCGCCGGAGATCGCCACCTCGGTGCCCTTCAGCGAGACGCCCTTCTCGTTCGCGGCGCGCAGCAGGCGCTCGGCGATCGGCGGCACGAGGGGAAGGAACGTGGCAGGGTGCTTCCTGGTGACCTCGAGCACCAGATCCGGGTCGAACTTGGGGAACAGCACCAGCCGGGCGCCCATGGACATCGCGAACGTCAGGCAGAGCGTGAGTCCATAGGCGTGGAACATCGGCAGCACCGCGTAGACCACGCAGCCGTTCCCTCGTGTGATGGACGGCACCCACGCGCGCGCCTGAGCCGCGTTGGCCAGCAGGTTGCGGTGCGTGAGCGAGGCGCCCTTGGGCGTGCCGGTGGTGCCGGACGTGTACTGGATGATCGCCAGATCGTCGGTCTGCGGGCGCGGGTGCGTGGACGGCAGGGGAGCGGATGCCACGATCGCGTCCCATGAGATCGCGCCGCGCACCTTGGACGTGAGCGCCTCGCGGGACTCGCGTGCCTTCGCGATCGGCAGCTTCAGCAGCATCCTCGTCATGAAGGGCATCGCCCGGGTGACGTCGACCGAGATCAGGCTGTCGACGGCGAGATCCGAGGGGAACTCCTGCACGGTCTGGACGACCTTGCTCCACACGATCGCGTGCTTCGCGCCATGGTCCTCGAACTGCTTGCGCAGCTCGCGCGGCGTGTACAGCGGGTTGTGCTCGACGACCACGGCTCCGAGGCGCAGCACCGCGTAGAACGCGATGATGTGCTGGGGCGAGTTCGGCAGCACGATCGCGACGGGATCGCCAGCCTTCACGCCCAGTTCGCGCAGCCCGTTCGCCGCGCGGTCGATGGCGTCCTGCATCTGCCGGTAGGTGGTCTCCGCACCGAAGAACTGCAGCGCCGGGGCATCCGGGTAATCCCGCACCGAGGCCTCGACGATGTCGATCAGCGAGCCCGAGACCGGCGCGAGATCTTCGGGGACGCCTGCGGCGTAGCTGGCAGTCCAGGGGCGGGGA
>NZ_MKRT01000028.1:174225-177912 GCF_001897945.1 Microbacterium sp. 69-10 | reverse complement strand
ACGGAGACCAGCACCAGCACCACGGCGATCACCGAGACGATGGGCGCCTGGTTCGGGCGCGAGACGTTGTCGATGATGAACATCGGCAGCGTCTTGACTCCCGAGCCCGCGGTGAACGTCGTCACCACGATCTCGTCGAAGGAGAGCGCGAAGGCGAGCAGGCCGCCGGCGAGCAGCGCCGACCGCAGCTGAGGGAACGTGACGAGCCGGAAGGTGGTCCAGATGCCCGCGCCGAGGTCGGCCGACGCCTCCTCCAGGTTGGTGCCCATCTGCCGCATCCGGGCGATCGCGTTGTTGAACACGGTCACGATGCAGAACGTGGTGTGCGCGATGATCACGGTCCAGATCGACAGCGGGACGCCCATGATGGTGCGGAACAGGTTGTTCAGGGCGATGCCCGTGATGATCCCGGGCAGGGCGATCGGCAGGATGACCAGCAGGTTCACCGTGCTGCGGCCGAAGAAGCTGAACCGCTGCAGGGCGAAGGAGAGCAGGGTGCCGAGCACGAGGGAGAGCATGGCCGAGATGACGGCGACCAGCGCGCTGGTCCCGACGGCCGCCATCGCACCCTCGCTGATGAACGCCCTGCCCCACCACTCGAGGGTGAACCCGGGCGGAGGCCAGGAGAGCGAGGCCGAGGTCGAGAACGAGTTGAGCAGCACGACCAGCAGCGGCACGTACATGATCACGAGCACGACCGCGGCGATGACGCCGAGGGTGATGCGGGTTCCGAGCGAGATGCGCACGTCGCCTCCTACAGGTTGTCCAGGGCGCCGGTGCGACGCACGAGGAACAGGTAGCCGAAGATGATGATGATCGGGATCAGCGCGATGGCGGACGCCAGGGGAAGGTTGTTCGCCGCGCCGATGTCCTGGTAGACGAGCGTGCCGAGCATCTGGCTGCCGCCGCCGACGATGCCGACGGTGATGTAGTCGCCCAGGTCGCCCGACGCCTCGAGCAGCGAGTTCGGCACGCGCTCGAGCCCGGCGTACACGGGCAGGATGACGTACGGAGCCAGAGGTACGCGAGCGTGATGATGGTCGCGGGGATGCCGTAGCCGGGCGTGTGCCCGCCGAGCGGACGGAGCAGCCACTCCAGGATGCCGTCGTTGGAGAGCACCGAGCGCCAGGCGAAGGCCTTGACCAGGTAGGACGCCCACAGCGGCGTGAGCACCAGGACGACCAGCGCGCGCTGCATGGCGGGCGATGCGACCATCGCCATGAAGTAGGCGATGGGCACGGCCAGGAGCACGTCGATCGCCGTGACCGCGAGGGCCACCCCGACGGTGCGGAGCGTGATGCCCTGGTAGAAGCGGTCTCGACCGCGGCGACCGTGGCGGCATCCGGCGTCTCGAGGCCGTCGAGGATCCGGAGTCGGACGAGTTCCGCGACTACCGGATGCTGGAGTGGTGGCGCGTGCCCGAGCGCACCGCCGAGCGGCACGTCACCGGGCCCTACGTCGACTACCTCTGCACCGACGACTACACGATCACCGTCACCGTGCCTGTCGTGCATGCCGCGCGGATGGTCGGCGTGGTGGGCGTGGACGTGCACGTGTCCCGCATCGAGCCCATCCTGCTGCCGTCGCTGCGAGACGCCGAGGGCACCGCGACGATCGTCAATGCGCAGGGACGCGTGGTCGTCTCGAGCGAGACCAGGCGGGTCACGGGGTCGCTGCTCCGGGATGCGGAGGTGCACGACGCCCTCGCGGCGATCCACGACGGCGGTCGCACGAGCACCGTCGGCGGCACCACCGCGATCAGCTGCGGGGACACCGAGCTCATCCTCGTCCAGCAGCGCTGAGCCGTTCGGCGCAGCATGGCCGCTCTCGTAGACTGGGGGCGTGTCTGAAATCACCCCTGATCTTGTGCGCCATCTCGGCGTGCTCGCGCGCATCCAGCTCTCCGACGACGAGGTGACCCAGCTGACCGGTCAGCTCGACGCCATCGTCGACAACATCGCGAAGGTGTCCGAGGTTGCGACCCCCGACGTCGTCGCCACCAGCCACCCGATCGCGATGAGCAACGTCTTCCGTCCCGACGAGGTCGGTCAGACGCTCACGCACGCGCAGGTGCTGCAGAACGCCCCGGATTCCGCCGACGGACGATTCCGCGTGACCGCGATCCTGGGAGAAGAGCAGTGAGCGACATCATCCGCCTGACCGCGGCAGAGCTCGGCGAGAAACTCGCCGCCCGCGAGATCTCCAGCGTCGAGGCCACCCAGGCGCACCTGGACCGCATCGCCGCCGTCGAATCCGACGTGCGCGCCTTCCTGCACGTCAACGAGAACGCCCTGGCCGCTGCCGGCGAGATCGACGCGCGCCGCGCCGCCGGCGAGCAGCTCGGCCCGATCGCCGGCGTCCCGCTGGCCGTCAAGGACGTGCTGGTCACCACGGACATGCCCTCCACCAGCGGATCGAAGATCCTCGAGGGGTACATGTCGCCGTTCGACGCCACGGTCGTCGCGCGCGCCCGCGCCGCGGGCCTGGTCCCGCTCGGCAAGACCAACATGGACGAGTTCGCCATGGGGTCCTCCACCGAGCACTCCGCGTTCGGCCCCACCCGCAACCCGTGGGACCTGGACCGCATCCCCGGCGGCTCCGGCGGCGGCTCGGCCGCCGCCGTGGCGGCGTTCGAGGCTCCGCTGGCGCTCGGCTCCGACACCGGCGGCTCGATCCGTCAGCCGGCCCACGTGACCGGCACGGTCGGCACCAAGCCCACCTACGGCGGTGTGAGCCGTTACGGTTCGATCGCCCTGGCCTCCAGCCTGGACCAGGTCGGGCCCGTCACCCGCACGGTGCTCGACGCGGGTCTGCTGCACGACGTGATCGGCGGCTACGACGCGAACGACTCCACCTCCCTGCGCGACGAGTGGCCTTCGTTCGCCGCCGCGGCCCGCGAGGGCGCGAGCGGCGAGGTCCTCAAGGGGCTGAAGGTGGGCGTGATCAAGGAGCTGCCCGACTCCGGCTTCCAGTCAGGGGTCGCGGCGTCCTTCCGTGAGTCGCTCGCCCTGATGGAGGCGCAGGGCGCCGAGATCGTGGAGATCTCCGCCCCGCACTTCGAGTACGGCGTGGCGGCGTACTACCTGATCCTGCCCGCGGAGGCATCCAGCAACCTGGCCAAGTTCGACTCCGTGCGCTTCGGCCTGCGCGTCACCCCCGAGGGCGGCGCGACGGTCGAGGACGTGATGTCCGCCACTCGCGAGGCCGGTTTCGGTCCCGAGGTGAAGCGCCGCATCATCCTCGGCACCTACGCGCTCTCGGCCGGCTACTACGACGCGTACTACGGCAGCGCGCAGAAGGTCCGCACGCTGATCCAGCGCGACTTCGACCAGGCGTTCGCGCAGGTCGACGTCATCGCCACGCCCACGGCTCCGACCACCGCGTTCAAGCTCGGCGAGAAGATCGACGACCCGCTGCAGATGTACCTGAACGACCTGACCACGATCCCGGCGAACCTCGCTGGTGTCCCCGGCATCTCGATCCCGTCCGGTCTGGCCGCCGAGGACGGACTGCCCGTCGGCATCCAGTTCCTCGCTCCCGCTCGGGAGGACGCCAGGCTGTACCGCGTCGGCGCGGCGCTCGAGGCCGCGCTGGTGGATGCCTGGGGCGCACCGCTGCTGGAGAAGGCACCCGTCCTGGGAGGAGCACGCTGATGGCCGCCGTCAAGCTGATGGACTTCGACAAGGC
>NZ_MKRT01000028.1:154592-174216 GCF_001897945.1 Microbacterium sp. 69-10 | reverse complement strand
AGATGTTCTCCGCTGCGCCGAACCCCGCCAACGAGGAGTTCCACGGCGCAGAGCCGAACACCCTCATCGCGCCGGTGGACCTGGGCCTTCCCGGCTCGCTGCCGGTGGTCAACGCCACCGCCGTGCGCTCGTCGATCAGCCTGGGTCTCGCGCTGGGCTGCTCGATCGCCGAGTCCAGCCGCTTCGCCCGGAAGAACTACTTCTACCCGGACCTCGGCAAGAACTACCAGATCTCGCAGTACGACGAGCCGATCGCCTTCGAGGGCTCGGTCGAGGTCGAGCTGGAGGACGGCACCCTGGTGACCATCCCGGTCGAGCGCGCGCACATGGAGGAGGACGCCGGAAAGCTCACCCACATGGGCTCCACGGGTCGCATCCAGGGCGCCGAGTACTCGCTGGTGGACTACAACCGTGCGGGTGTGCCGCTGGTGGAGATCGTCACCAAGCCGATCTTCGGCGCGGAGCACCGCGCGCCGGAGTACGCCAAGGCGTACATCTCGGCCATTCGCGACATCGTCCGCGGCCTGGGCATCTCCGAGGCGCGGCTGGAGCGCGGCAACCTGCGCTGCGACGCCAACGTCTCGCTGCGCCCGCGCGGCCAGGAGAAGCTCGGCACCCGCACCGAGACGAAGAACGTCAACTCCATGCGCTCGGTCGAGCGTGCGGTGCGCTACGAGATCCAGCGCCAGGCGGCGATCCTCGCCGACGGCGGAACGATCACGCAGGAGACGCGGCACTGGCATGAGGACACCGGCACGACCTCGCCGGGTCGTCCGAAGTCGGATGCCGACGACTACCGCTACTTCCCGGAGCCCGATCTGCTTCCCGTCCAGCCCTCGCGCGAGCTGGTGGAGGAGCTGCGCGCCGCACTGCCCGAGCAGCCCGTCGCGCGTCGCCGCAGGCTGAAGGCCGAATGGGGCTTCACCGACCTGGAGTTCCAGGACGTGCGCAACGGCGGACTCGTCGAGGTCGTCGAGGCGACCATCGCGGCCGGGGCGACGCCGGCATCCGCCCGCAAGTGGTGGACGGGCGAGATCACGCGACTCGCGAACGCCGCCGAGCAGGATGCGTCCGAGCTGATCAGCCCGGAGAACGTCGCCGCACTGCAGAAGCTCGTCGACGCGGGAACCCTGACGGACAAGCTGGCCCGCCAGGTGCTCGAGGGCGTCATCGCCGGCGAGGGCACCCCGCAGCAGGTCGTGGATGCCCGCGGCCTGGCCGTGGTCTCCGACGACGGCGCGCTGATCGCCGCCATCGACGAGGCGCTGGCCGCTCAGCCCGACGTGATGGCGAAGATCAAGGACGGCAAGGTGCAGGCCGCCGGCGCGATCATCGGTGCGGTGATGAAGGCCATGAAGGGCCAGGCCGACGCCGCCCGCGTGCGCGAGCTGATCCTGGAGCGCGCCGCCCAGCAGTGACCGACCGGGCCGCTGTTCAGATCGCGCGAGCGCTGGACAGCAGCCCGGCGCTCAGCAGTCGCGCGACCGCGTGGAGGCTGGCGGCCTCGTGCAGATGCTCGTGGTCCGCGGAGGGCGCCTCCAGCGGGCGGGCGGTGATGGTCGCCGCCCACGCCGACGCCGCGGCGTGCAGCGCGCGCGTGTCCACTGCGGCGGTCAGGCCGGCTCGCAGCGCGTGCTCGATCGTCTCGTGCAGGGAATGGCGGTAGCGGGTGAGCACGGCGTGCACCTCCGGACGGGTGTGCGCCTCGTGCCAGATCACCTCCCGGAGCACGCCGGATGCGGCGCGGTCGCCGAGCACGCGCTCGCCCACGTTGACCAGCGTCTGCACCGGATCCCCCGGCACCGCCAGGGCTGCAGGGTCGAGCGCTGCGGGATCGAGCCGCTCCTCGAGCAGCGCGCTGAGAATCTCGGGCTTCGTGCGGAAGTAGTAGAACAGCAGGCCCTTGGGCACTCCCGCGGCATCCGCGAGGCGTGCCGTGGAGGTCCCGTCGAAGCCGTGGCGGGCGAAGAGCGCCTCCGCCGCATTCAGGATGCGGCTGCGGGTGCGCACCGGATCTGCGTCCTCGGTCATCTCGCCCTCCCGGCGTCCTCGTGTCGTGATGCGGGGCGGCGGTCGCCCGTCGCCCCGCTCTCTGACTCGCGCTGCAGGTCAGGCGTGCGCTGCCCGATGTCCGCCGGGACCCGCATGATGCGCCTTCTCCGCGGGTGCGAGCGCCCAGAGCCCTGCGACCACTCCGACACCACCGCAGATCCACGCGGTCCATGCGGGACCGGCGCTTCCGGCGAAGGAGCCGAACCACGGCGAGAGGAACAGCAGCGCACCGATCGCGGCGAGGATCCACTCCATCGACACGAGTCCCGGCGCCGCCAGGCTCCACACCGCGGCCGCGATCATCAGGATGCCCAGCACGACCATCATGGAGACCGACGCGCCTGTGCGCGGAGTCGTCCACATGGTCGCCAGGACGGCGTACAGTCCGGCGGCGACGGCCACCCAGTCCTGCCAGCGTGTCCACCTCTTCATTGAACTCATCCTCCTTGCAGAAAGAATGGCTCCCGAATCGGGGGTCGAGGCCCAGTGTACGCCGGGTTTTGACCGAACGGTCAAGTTTCTTGCATCCGGTGTCGGCGGCCTCCGCGAGAATGGAGGGATGGGACGTGGAGACGGATCGGGACGGCTCGTCTCGCCGGAGGGAGCGGACGACGCCGGAACCGGCATCCTGCACGTCGACATGGACGCGTTCTACGCTTCGGTCGAGATCCTGTACGACCCGTCCCTGCGCGGACTGCCCCTGATCATCGGGGCGCCGGACGGCCGCTCGGTGGTGTCGAGCGCGTCGTACGAGGCGCGACGCTTCGGTGTCCGCAGCGCGATGCCGGTGTCGCAGGCGCTGCGTCTGTGCCCTCAGGCGCATGTGGTCCCACCCGACTTCACGAAGTACCGGGCCGTCTCCTCCGCGGTGATGGACGTGTTCCACAGCGTCACCCCGCTGGTGGAGCAGCTCTCCATCGACGAGGCGTTCCTCGACGTGCGCGGCGTCCGGCGGCTGTGGGGCAGCCCGGGGCGGATCGCGGTGCTGCTGCGCCGGCGCGTGCAGGAGGAGGTGGGCATCACCTGCAGCGTGGGCGTGGCCGCGACGAAGCACGTCGCGAAGATGGCGTCCACAATCTCCAAGCCGGACGGGATGCTCATCGTGCCGGCCGCGCGCACCCAGGAGTTCCTCGATCCGCGGCCGGTCGGCGCGATGTGGGGTGTGGGTCCCAAGGCCGCCGAGGCGCTGGAGCGGCGCGGCATCCGCCTCATCCGTGATGTGCGCGAGACGCCGCTCGACGCGCTGTCCCGCGCCGTGGGTCCCGCGCTGGCACAGCGGATGCAGCAGCTCGCGCGCGGCGAGGACGCCCGCGCCGTGCAGACCGAGCGCGTGGAGAAGAGCGTCGGACACGAGGAGACGTTCGAGCATGACATCGCGGATGCCGAACTGCTGCGCTCCGAGCTGCTGCGCCTGGCCGACCGGGTCGGTGCTCGCCTGCGCTCGAGCGGCTGGCAGGCGGGCGCTGTCGCGATCAAGATCCGCTTCGCCGACTTCTCCACCCTCAGCCGCACCGTGTCGCTGCCCGAGCCGACCGAGGTCGGCCAGCGGATCGGGGAGACCGCCGTCGCGCTGTTCGACCAGATCGCGAGGCGTGATCCCGTGCGTCTGGTGGGGGTGCGGGCCGAGAAGCTCCGGGAGGCGTCGGGCGGCGCGCTCGCGCTCTGGGACGACGACGAGGACCAGCGCCGGCTGGAGGGGACGCTCGACGACGCCAGGGCGCGGTTCGGCGTCGGCATGATCACCCGGGCCAGGCATGTCGGCCGATCCGGCGATCGGTCCGCGGGCCAGCAGCCGAGGCCGTTCGGCCGGGAGTGAGCGTCGCGCGGTTCCTGTGCTGTCGGCTAGCGTGGGAGGATGCCGAACATTGCACTGAAGCTGGGCGAACAGGCCGCTTCTTTCGGAGTGAAGGGCGCCTATGGTGAGTCCCTCGAGATCGACGGCGTGAGCGTCACGCCGGTTGCGCTGACGATCACGGGCTTCGCCGGCGGTGGCGTGGAGCAGGGTGAGGGCGGCACGGGTGGCGGCATCGCCGTCCCGCTCGGCGTGTACGTCCGCCGCGAGGAGGGTCTGCGGTTCGAGCCGAACATCGTCTCACTGCTGGCCGTCGCCGTGCCCTTCGTGTGGGTGGTCGGCCGCGCTCTCAGCCGTGTGATCCGTGCACTCAAGAAGTGACGATCCGCTCGATGCCGCGCTGACCGCGGCGACCGCGCGCATCTGCGACGCGATCCTCGCCGTGCAGGCGTCCAACCCAGTGGTGGTGATCGACGGACGCAGCGGTGCGGGCAAGAGCAGCCTGGCCGCGCGGGTGATACGCGCGTGGCCGCTGCGCACTCCGGCTCAGCTGATCGCGCTGGATTCCATCTACCCCGGATGGACCGGGCTCGAGGAGGGCGCGGAGATCGCCCGGGAGTCGGTGCTCGTGCCGCACGGCCGCGGGCTGCTGGGGACCTGGCACCGCTGGGACTGGGAGCGCGAGCAGACGGCCGAGGCGCATGCGGTCGATCCGGCGCTGGGACTGGTGCTCGAGGGGTGCGGCGCACTGACGCCGGCATCCGCTCGCCTGGCGGACGTGACCGTGTGGGTCGACGGTCCCCGCTCGTCGCGGCACACCAGGGCGCTGGAGCGGGACGGAGACGGGTTCCGGCCGTTCTGGGACATGTGGGCGGCACAGGAGGACGCGCACATGGCCGCTCACGATCCGCAGAACCTCGCCGGGATCAGCATCCGCACGCCGTAGCGGTGCCGGCTCACTCCTCATCCAGGCGGTCGGCGAGCTGGACGAGCAGCTCCAACCGGTAGCCCAGCCAGTCGTATGTGCCGAAGCGGGGATCGTCGGGATCGTGTCGGTCGTCGCGGTCGATGCCCAGGCGCGAGGCGAGGACGAGTCGCATCGCCGAGAGCGTCCGCAGCCAGCCGTCCAGGTCCGCGCGGGGGACCTCGACGATGTCGGCGCCGGCATCCGTCTCGAACCGCTCCAAGGCCGTGCGGACGGTCCGCGCGTCCGAGATCCGCTGGTCGACGAGGTCGTCGCGCGTGCCGCGCCGGTACTCCTCGGCCGCCGCCGGGTCGTCGGGGTAGGCGTCGGGCGCGAGACGCTCCAGCGCCTCGTCCGGAGTCTCGCGCGGTGCATCCAGCAGCGCGACGAAGTCGTCGAGGAGAGCGATGAGGTGACGACCCTCGATGCTCGCGAACGGGACGGACAGCGCGCCACCGGTCATTCGCCCGCCTCCCGCACCGTCGCCCACAGCCCGAAGCCGTGCATCGCCTGGGCGTGCACCTCCATGGTCTCGCGCGGACCGGTCGCGACGACCGCGTGCCCGTCGTTGTGCACCGCCAGCATGAGCCGATTGGCCTTCTCCTGCGGGTAGCCGAAGTAGGTGCGGAAGATGCGGGCGACGTAGCTCATCAGGTTCACGGGGTCGTCCCACACCACCAGTTGCCAGGGCACCAGCGGTGCGGCTGTCAGCTGCTCGTCCATCACCGGGACGGATGCCGGCCCGCTCATGCCCACCCCAGCTCATGGAGCTGCTCGTCGTCGATGCCGAAGAAGTGCGCGATCTCGTGCACGAGGGTCGTGTGTATCTCCTCGCGCAGCTGCTCCTCGTCGTCGCACTCGGCCAGATGCGGCTCGCGGTACACGATGATCCGGTCGGGGAGTTCGCCCATGCCGTACTGCCCGCGCTCGGTCAGGGCGAAGCCCTCGTACAGGCCGAACAGCTCCTCGCCGTCCTCCGCGGCGTCCTCGACCACGAACACCACGTTCTCGAGGCCGTCGACCATGTCGTCGGGGAGCAGATCGAGTTCGTCGACCACGAGCCGCTCGAACTCCTCGGCATCCATCTCCATACCTCGATGCTATCCAGGCGCAGGCCCGCCGGCCGTTCGTGTGAGAACTCTCATGCCGCGAGGCCGGATTTCATAGGATGCGCGGATCGGCCGGCGATTGGCTCTTCTCATGGTCATCACGGAGAGAGAGCTCGTCCAGGACGAGCAGCGTCGCGAGCGTCGCCGGCCGGTGCTGCGGGCTGCGGCGCTGCCCGCGGGCATCGGGGTCGCCGTCGCTCTCGTCGACTACATCGGCGCGGGCATCCCGTCCTACTGGGGCGACGAGGCCGCGAGCGTCATGTCCGGCCAGCGGTCGCTGCCCAGCCTGCTGCAGGAGCTGAGCGCGGTGGATGCCGTGCACGGCCTCTACTACATGCTGTTGCACGTCTGGATGTGGGCGTTCGGCACGGGGGAGTGGTCGACCAGGGCGCTCAGCGCGATTGCCGTCGGCGCACTGGCCGTGGGCGTGTTCACGCTCGGCCGGATGTGGTTCGACCGGCGCACCGCGATCATCGCGGGCGCACTGGTGGCGGTCATTCCGCGCGCCAGCGCGCTGGCAATCGAGACGCGCGGGTACGCCATCACCGCAGCGGCCGTCGTCTGGCTGGCCGTGCTGCTCTCGCATCTGCTGCGGCAGGGCGCTCCAAGGCGCCGCTGGGTGCTGTTCGGGGTGCTGGTCGGCCTGTGCTCCTGGTTCTTCCTCTACCTGCTGCTGGTGCCGCTCGCGCTCTGTGCGGTGACGTTCCTCGTCCCGCGCCGCGGCGCCCTGCTGCGACGCGGCGTGCGCGGACTCCGCGGCGACCTGACGGCGGCGGCCGCGGCGACGCTCATCGCGGCGCTGCCGATCATCGCGCTGGCGGCCTTCCAGCGCAATCAGGTGAGCTTCCTGGCCCACCGTGGCTATCTGTCGCCGAAGGGCGTGCTCGTCACGCCCTGGTTCACGCACGGCGCGGTCGCCGCCGTCATGTGGGTCCTGATCGCCTTCGGCGTCGCGTTCGCCCTGCGCCGGCCCGCCGAGCGCACGAGCGCGCGTCTCGCTCTGAGCTGGCTTCTCGCGCCGGCCGCGGTGCTCATCACCCTCGACGTCATCGTCGCCCCCACGTACAACCCGCGCTACCTCGCGGTCAGCCTGGGCGCGGTCGCACTGCTCGCCGCGCGGGGGCTGACCGGCATCCTGTCCGTGGTCGGAAGCCGGATGCCGGGTCTGGCGCCGGTCGCGGCCGCAGTGCTGGCAGCCGTGGTGCTGGGCGCCACAGTGCCGCAGTACCTGCATCAGCGCACGCCGTATGCGAAGGACGGCGGAGCCGATTTCCGATTCGCCGCCCAGGTCGTCGGGCAGCGTGCGCACCTCGGGGATGCGGTGCTGTTCGGCGACGGTCCGCGACCTTCCCGCACGTCGCGGCTGGCCTTCCGGCTCTATCCGGAGGACTTCGCCGGCCTGCAGGACCCGCAGCTGCTCGCCTCGTACGACACCCGCGCCGGGCTCTGGGACGAGCTCGCCTCCGTCTCGGCGACCGCACCGGAGCTGCAGGAGAGCACAGTCTGGCTGCTGGAGGCGAAGGGTGCCCGCTCAGCCTCCGCCGATCTGTCCGCGCTGCGTCGCGCAGGCTACACGCTCACGGCGCAGCAGCACGTGCACCGCACCACCGTCTACGAGTTCACCAAGGGAGCCCACCATGCCTGAGACGACCGTCGTCATCCTGCCGACCTACAACGAGTCCGAGACACTGCCCGGGATGATCTCCCGCATCCGCGCGGCGGTGCCCGAGGCCGACCTGCTGATCGTCGACGACTCCTCGCCGGACGGCACCGGAGCGCTCGCTGACGCCATCTCCTACGCCGATCCCGCTGTGCACGTGCTGCACCGCACGGTCAAGCAGGGCCTCGGCCCCGCCTACCTCGCGGGCTTCAGCTGGGCGCTACGCCACGGGTACGACCGCGTGGTGCAGAGCGACGCCGACGGCTCGCACCGGCCGGAGGACCTGCCCGCGCTGCTGGCGGCGTCCGAGGACGCCGACCTCGTGATCGGCTCGCGATGGGTCGCCGGGGGATCGGCACCGGGATGGGCCTGGCGGCGCCTCCTCCTCTCACGCGCCGGCAGCCGGTATGCGGGGATCATGCTGCGCCTGCCGCAGCGCGACATCACCGGCGGGTACCGCGTGTTCCGCGCGGATGCCCTGGACCGCATCGTCCGCGCCGGCATCAGCAGCCGTGGATACTGCTTCCAGATCGAGATGCTCGACCGCGCCGTCGCCGTCGGCGGTCGCATCGTCGAGGTGCCGATCACCTTCGACGTGCGCGGCGGCGGCGAGTCCAAGATGTCGGGGCGCATCGTCGTCGAGGCGCTGCGACAGGTGACGGCATGGGGCATCGCCCGCCGGCTGCACCCGCACTCCGACCGGGCGGTGTTGCAGGCGCCGCGGGAGCACGCCCATGTCTGAGCGGGCGATGACGGACGGCCGCGCGGGAGCCCTGCTCACCCAGGTGGTGCGCTTCGGCGTCGTGGGCGGGATGGGCTTCATCGTTGACATCGCGGTGTTCAACGTGCTGCGCGCCCACACCCCGTTCGGGTGGGCGTGGTGGCCGGTCGCGGCCAAGGCGATCTCGACCGTGCTGGCGATCGCCGTCAACTGGATCGGCAACCGGTCCTGGACCTTCCGGGAGCATCGCCGCGCGGACACCGGGCGCGAGGCCGTGGAGTTCCTCGTCGCGAGCCTGATCGGCGGGGGTGTGTCGCTGCTGTGCCTGGTGGTGTCGCGCGATGTGCTCGGCCTCACCAGCGCGCTCGACGACAACGTCTCGGCGAACGTGGTCGGGCTGCTCCTCGGCTCCGCCGTGCGCTTCTGCGCCTACCGCTGGTGGGTGTTCGGAGACCGGCGTCTGCCGTCGCCGGAGCCGTCCGGGGAGTCGGAGATGAGCGGGATGCGGATGCCGACCTCGGCCCCCGCGGTGCGATTCGAGGAGATGGTCGCGGAGCCGCCTGCCAGTTCCGCCACGCGTGCGACGATCGCCAGGCCCAGCCCGCCGCCCGCGTAGGCGGAGGAGTCGCTGCGCGTGAAGCGCTCGAACGCCCGGTCGGTGACCGACGGATCGAAGCCGGGGCCGTCGTCGGCCACGATCAGTTCGATGTCCGCGGCGTTCTGACGCAGCGTCACCGCCACGTGCACCGGGTCGCCCTTCGACGCGCGCAGCGCGTTGTCGATCAGGTTGTCGACCACCCGGGCGGCATCCGCGCGATCGAGCCGCGCGCGCGCCTCAGGCGCGGAGATGTCGAAGTCGAGGTCGACGGAGCCGCGCAGATCGGAGGCCGGCTCGGCGAGTCGCCAGCGCACGTCGTCGACGCGTTCGGTGATCTCCTCGGCGAGTTCGCGGAGCGTGCTGTCGCCCGAGGCCGCGCCGGCTTCGATCCGCGACAGTTCCAGCATGCTCTGCGCGAGCCGGATGAGTCGGTTGAGGGTGGCGCGGGACTCGGCCAGCAGGGTGCGATCGGCATCCGGATCGACGCCGTCGACGAGCTCCAGCTGCGCGCGCAGCACGGCGAGCGGATTGCGCAGCTCATGACTCGCGTCGGCCACCATCTGCTGCTCCCGCGCGCTGGCGGCCCGGACGTCCTCGATCAGCTGGTTGAGGGTGCGGGCGAGCGAGTCGATCTCGTCGCCGGCACTGCCGACGGGCAGCAACTCCTTCTCGCTGCGTCGCAGGGCGAGTCGCTCCGCGCTGCGCCTGAGACGCTCCACCGGACGGAGCGCGGCTGTGGCGATCACCCACGCGCCCGCGGCGAAGATCACGGCGCTGCCGATCACCAGGACCCACAGCAGGGCGACGACACCCGACACGATGCCCGCGGCGATGTCGCTGTCGCGGGTCACCAGCACCGTCCAGGTGCCCTGCGGCGTCTCGACGGCGTCGACGTACACGTAGTAGGTCTCGCCGTGATGCACCTCGCGCAGCGTGGGACCGGGCACGGTGAGCTCGTCGATCCGGGTCCGGAGGGTCTTGGGCAGCGTGTTCATCTTCTCGGTCCCGTCCGGGGCGATGATGGCCACATGCTGGTCGATGCCGGGCTTCTCGAACGGCTCGGACGGATCCTCGACGATGATGCCGCGATAGACCTCGGCGATGTTGTGCAGCACAGCCTTCTCGCGCGACACGGCGATCGAGGAGATCTGAGCGTAGACCGCGATGCACGCGGCCAGCACCAGCAGCACCACCACGGCGGTGGAGCCGATGATGATCCGGGCGCGGATCGAAAGCATGCGTCTCATCCGGCCGCCTCGGGCTCCGGTGCGGAGGTCAGCCGGAAGCCGACGCCGCGCACGGTCTCGATCCGCATGCCGGAACCCGCATCCGCGAGCTTGCGCCGGATGTATCCCACGTACTGGTCGACGACGTTGGAGGCGAAGTGGGGCGACCCCCAGATCTCGGAGAGGATCCACTCGCGGCTCAGGGTGTCGTCCGGCCGCTCCAGGAAGGCGCGCAGCAGGTCGAACTCGCGCCGGCTGAGAGGGACGTCGGCTCCGTCCACCTGCGCGGCCGCGCGGTCGACGGCGACGGTGATGTCGCCGACCTCGAGGCGATGGCTCTCCAGGTGGTCGCGACGTCGCAGAGCACGCAACCGGGCGAACAGTTCCGCGAACTCGAACGGCTTGATCAGGTAGTCGTCCGCCCCGGCATCCAGACCGCGCACCCGATCTCCGACAGCATCGCGCGCGGTGAGCAGCAGGATGCCGATCCGCTCGTCGCGATCGCGCAGCCGCGAAGCCAGTTCGAAGCCGTTCATCCCGGGAAGGTTCACGTCCACGACGGCGAGCTGGAACTCGTCCTGTCCGCCGGCGAGCAGCGCCGCGATGCCGTCGCCCACGGCGGTGACCTCATAGCCCTCGCGCCGCAGATGGCGCGCGATGAGATCGGCGAGCTGCGGCTCGTCGTCCACGACCAGAACCCGGGTGACCACATACGGATTCTAGGTGCGGGGGCGTCGCTTCCCGGGATGCGAAGAGCCCCGGCGTCATGACGCCGGGGCTCTTTCTCTGGGTCCCTGCGTGATCTCTTCACAAACCTTACCCCTGGACAGAATGCCCTGATCAAGCGCTGGAAGCGGGGTGTCTACCGCACCTCTCAGAGGGCGTCCGAACCCCCGATTCGCGACCTTCGGGGGCCGGTCGTGGGGACGATTGCAACTGTTCAAACCTTTCTGACCCCGTCTCAGATCGACCAGATCGTCGACGACTACCTCGGCGGCGCGACCGTCACCGACCTCGCCGTCAAGTACGAGGTGCACCGCGCCACCGTTTCCCGGCACCTCACCGACAAGGGCGTCGTGCGTCGCCCGGCCGGGCTCCACGGATGGGAGGCTGCCGAGGCCGTTCGACTGTTCCGACAGGGCGAATCGCTTCGAGGGATCTCCCGCACGATCGGAGCCAGCCGGGACTCGGTGCGGAAGACGTTGGAACGCTACCGGGAGATTCCGCAGCTCACATGTCGGCAGTCATCAGAGACGGACGGTCGACCCAAGGCAGAGGCCGCTCAAGTCGCCCTTTCGTCTGCGGAGCTTCGGGCGTAGCCTGGGTGTAGGCGACCTCTACCTGCTACGCCATCACTCGTTGTGACGGCACGACGTGCGGCTTCGGTCGAACGGTCCTTCTACTACCTGTCGCCTCCTGACAGGAGAGGACTGTTCCCATGCTTCGCACCATCTGGATCGCCAGCCTTTACGTCCGCGCTTTCATGCGCCGATTTATGCCGACGAACATCGCTCTCGATAAGCTCCGCACCCGCCGGGGTCTCAAGTGGGGTGTCCCGGCGATGCTCCTCGCAGGCGTCTACTTCTACCTCGCCGCTGTCATGAACGTGCTCGTCGATGGTGGTTCGTCGAAGTGGCTCTACGTCGTGATGCTCGTGTGCATCTGGAACGCGTTCAAGTTTCTGGTCTTCGGGCCGATCTCGCTGGTGACACTGATGCGAGTTCGGCTTAGTGAGCGTCGCGCCGCAGGTCGCGCCCAGCAGCACTTTGTAACCGCGTAGCTATCAGGCCGCGGCCACGAGCAGCTCATCCCAGTTCGTGAAGCACCTCGGCGGGAGGAGCTCGCGCTTCATCTCCCAGCACGGCGGCGCTTCATCCCGCCGCGGCCGACTCCGACTGCGGTCATGGCGAACTTGCGGTTGAACTCATCGAACGCTTGCCTGACGCCGCGGCCCTCGAAACTTGAATCGGCCTGACTTTCGTTCCGTTCTTCAAGTAAGGATGGAACACGATGAACAGGAAGTACTCGCCGGAGATGCGTGAGCGGGCGTTGCGGATGCTCGCGGAGACGCGGCCGTCGCATCCGACGATGATGAGCGCGGTCCGGCATGTCGCCGGGCTGCTGGGGATGAGCCCAGAGACGCTGCGGTTGTGGCAGCGCCGCTACGAGGTCGACGCCGGGGTGAAGCCCGGGTTGACGACGGATGCGGCGGCGGAGATCAAGCGGCTGCAGGAGTTGTGGACGTCTTCGAGCAGTGCCGTCATCGTCACTCACGACGCGATCATTCGACCCGTGATCGATCATCTTGATCGGGGGCGGCAATTGTCGGTGCCGACCGCGTCATGGTGCGTCATGGTGGCGGGGACATCGGGCTGGGAAGTCGTGGACGTGGATCAGGTCGCACCTGGACGGGAACCATAGTTCATTCGCGCCCATCGCATGGTCGGATGCTGATGACAATCGAGCGTAGGGGTGCTACCTTGGCGATAACGCGAGAGCGTTTCGGCGGTGGGGCTCGCCGACCCAAACCTCGGATATCCCGACAACAGTCCCTATCTCAGCACTTCAACGTGCGCGGAGATAGGAGACCCTCGTGGACCAGGCCGGCGCTTCAGCCCCCGTTCTCGTCCTCGGCGTGATTCCGATGCAGGCTCCGGCCGTCATCGACGCCGCGATCAGCGTTGCTCTTGCGCTTCGTGCCCGTGTTGTGTGTGCGCATGTCGACACGACCCGTTTCGTCGTGGACGAACGCCCCGACGGGTCCACCACATCAAGGCCAGTTGATTCGGACGCGTACGACGACGGTCCCTCTCCGTTTCCCCACACGCTCGCTGAGCAACTGAGAGATCGGTTCGCACGTGCCGGTGTGGCATGGGACAAGTGTGAGCTGGCGGGCAATCCGGCGACCGCGCTCTCCCATCTCGCAGAGCGCGAGAGCGCGATGATGATCGTGGTCGGGACTCGCCGTCCCGGGATCCGTGGGGCGATGGCAGAGTTCTTCGACGGATCGGTGGCGGCGCACTTGGCTCACCAGCAGCACCGCCCGGTCCTTGTGGTTCCGCAGGCTCCGGTGCATGATGGCGCGTTGCCGTGGGAGTCGGCATGAGCGGGGCGATCGTGTTGCTGCGCCATGGGGAGAGCACCGCGAACGCTGCGGGGACTTTCACGGGCATCTCGGATGCTCCCCTTACCGTGCGCGGTCGTCGCGAGGCTGCGCAGGCGGCCCGCCTGTTGCGCGCAACGGGGATGACCGTCGGCGCAACGTTCGTCTCTGAGCTGACCCGCGCCACAGACACCGCCGCGATCCTCGCTCAGGAGGGTGTGGGGCCGGATGTTGCGTTGCGGGACTGGCGACTCAATGAGCGCAACTACGGCGCTCTGACGGGGCGAAGCAAAGCGGAGATCCTCGCCGAGCATGGCCCAGCCCTGTTTCGCGAGTGGCGGAGGTCTGTTCACGGGGCTCCACCACCGCTGAGCGCCCGACAGGTGGAACTCCTGCGCCGGAAGGAACCGTTCTGTCACCTTCCAGCTGCGGCCCTCACGGCCACCGAGTCGCTCGCTGACGTGATCGCCCGGGTTCGACAGTTCCACTGGGAACGAGCACGACCGCGGCTGCAGGTGGGTGTGAACGTGCTGGTCGTCGCCCATGGCAACTCACTACGCGCCTACTGCGCGGTTCTCGACGACCTCACCGAACCCGAACTCGAGGACCTGAACCTCCCCACCGGCCAGCCCCTCGTCTACCGACTAACCGCCGACGGCACCCCGAAGGTGCGCGGCGGCGAATACCTCGATCCGATCACCGCACGGCAGGCAGCCGCCACCGTGGCCCAACAAGGAGGAACCTGACATGAACGACTACACCGGAGCCCACCCGCACACGCTTGCCGGCGGCGGGGACTACATCACTCACCACGGCGATCGGCCCGTAGGGTTCGAGATGGTCGCCGCTTCTCAGATTCTGGATTCCCGCGGATACCCGACGGTCCAGGTCACCCTGACGTTGACCGATGGGGACACTGTCGAAGCGTCGGCGCCGGCGGGCGCGTCCACCGGGGAGCATGAAGCGGTCGAGGTTCGCGACGGCGGCCATGCGTTCTCGGGGCGTGGCGTGCGGCGAGCCGTCGCGAATGTCGACGAGGAGATCGCACCGCTGCTCACCGCCCACGGGTGGACCTCCCTGCGCGACCTGGACGCGGCCGTGCGTCAGCTGGACGGCACCGACTCGCTATCGAGGCTCGGAGCGAACGCGGTGATCGCCGTATCGATGGCGGCCACCCGAGCATTCGCACATGCTGCAAACGTTCCGCTGCACCGCTACCTCGCTCACCTCTCCGGCGCCGAAGAGCGGCTCCCCGTGCCGCACTTCAATGTGATCAACGGTGGCGCTCACGCTCCCGGCGGCCTACCGTTCCAAGAGTTCATGATCGCCCCGGTGGGTGCCGCAAACGAGGAGCATGCCCTGCAGATGGGGGCGGAGATCTATCACGCCCTCGCGGGACTCGTGCGTAGCCGTTTCGGAATGGCCGGGTTGGGTGACGAGGGCGGATTCGCACCGCCCATCGACGATCCCGAACAAGCACTCGACCTGCTGATGGAGGCCATCACCGCCGCCGGATACACGCCCGGGCTCGACCAGGTGGCGATCGCGATGGACCCCGCAGCGAACGGTTTCGCGGTGGACGGCGGCTACCGCATCAGCTCCCGCATAATGAACAGCGAACAACTCGCCGACTACTACACAGGACTCGTCAACTCGTATCCGATCCGCAGCATCGAAGACGGATTCGCAGAAAACGACCACCCAGGCTGGGCCCTACTGTTCGAGCGCCTCGCAGACAAGATCCAACTCGTCGGCGACGACCTGTACGTCACCGACCCGGCCCGCATCCGCGACGGTGCAGAACACCACTACTCCAACGCTGCGCTGATCAAACCCAACCAGATCGGCACCGTCACCGACACGCTCGCCGCTATCAGCGCCGCCCGAGAAGCCGACATGGCCTGCATGGTGTCGCACCGCTCCGGTGAGACCCTCGACACCTTCATCGCCGACCTGGCCGTCGGTACCGGGGTCGGCCAGATCAAATCCGGCGCCCCCGCCCGCGGCGAGAGACTCGCAAAGTACAACCGCCTCGCTCAGATCGAGGCAACCAACGCCCATCTGTCGTTCGGACTGCGATGACCGCCGGTGCACAGACGCCAGATACGTCTCCGTTGCCGCTAGACAGCGACATCGAGGTCGACGACGCACGCACACCCGCGCCCCGCCCGGTCCATCTCCACTGGCGCTATCTTGGGCTCGTCGCGCTCGGCGGAATGATCGGCACCGGAATACGCGAGGCGCTCAGCCTCGCGATCCCTCCCGTGGCAGGCATCCCCTTCACCACAGCAGCGATCAACATCATCGGCGCGTTCGTGCTCGGGTTCCTCCTCGAGACGCTCGCGCACCGCGGCGAAGATGCCGGCCGTCGACGAGTTCTCCGGTTGTTCGCAGGCACCGGGATACTCGGTGGATTCACCACCTACAGTGCGCTTGCCACCGACACGGTCCTCCTCCTCCAGAACGCCCCCGCTGTCGGGCTCGCCTACGCGGTCGGCACCTTACTGATCGGCGGTGCAGCGACCGCAGGCGGGATCATCAGCGCGAGAGCGATCCGACGGAAGGACGCACGATGACGCCTTGGCTGTTCCTCGCGATCGCAGCGTCCGGCGGCATCGGCGCGGCACTGAGGTTCCTCATCGACGGGCTCATCCGCACCCGCACCACGGGCTCGTACCCGTTCGGCACAATGTTCATCAACGTGACGGGGTCCTTTTTTCTCGGTCTGGTGACCGGGTTGGCCGTAACCGCAGCCCTTCCCGAGGACCTGCGGTTGCTGGTGGGCACTGGTCTCCTCGGCGGATACACCACCTTCAGTACAGCGAGCTTTGAAACCATCCGCCTCGCCCAGGACCGGCGAACCATCGCGGCAGCGACCAACGGCATCGGCACACTCGTCCTCACCGTCAGCGCGGCCGTCATCGGATACACGATAGGCACGATCCTGTGAGACATCAGCCCAACTCAACCACCGACCATTCGCGACGCGTGCGGATGGTCACCCGTGCTGCCCACGCACACCCGGTAGTTCCGAGCCCCTTAGCGCCGATTACCTGTGCTTCAACACTCTCATTGAGGACAGCACGAGAAGCCTCACCAGGAGCACCTCCAGCCTCGTCCGGCTCGCCGAGCCCGACCCGAAAGTTACGTTTTCCGTGAACCTCCTGCACGCAATCCTCCTTGGCATTATCGAAGGACTCACTGAGTTTCTTCCCGTCTCCAGCACTGGTCACCTGACCCTTGCTGAGAAGATGCTCGGTCTCCCCATTGATGACCCCGGTCTGACCGCGTTCACAGCGATCATCCAATTCGGCGCGATCATCGCGGTCGTCCTGTACTTCCGGTCGGACATCAGTCGGCTCGTTACCGCGTGGTGGCACGGCCTGTTCAGATCAGAGTCGCGGCAGAACCAGGACTATCGGTTTGCCTGGTACATCCTGGCCGGGTCGATCCCCATCGGCATCGTCGGGTTCCTCGCTCGCGGACTCATCGCTGGATCACTCCGGAACCTGTGGGTCGTTGTCGCCGGTCTGATCCTCTGGAGCGCGGTGATGTTCATGGCTGAGCTCGTCGGGAAACAAACCCGGTCAGAAAGGAGCCTCACTCTGAACGACTCCCTGGTCATCGGCCTGGTGCAGTGCATCGCCCTCATCCCCGGGGTTTCCCGATCAGGTGCGACGATCAGCGCTGGCCTGTTCCGCAACCTGAATCGCGTGACCGCAACTCGCCTATCGTTTTTCCTCGCGATCCCCGCTCTGGTTGGAGCCGGTGCGTATGAGGCTGTCAGTGAAGCTGGCGCTGTCAGCGTCACTGTCGGTTGGGGGCCGGTCTTGATCGGAACCGTGGTGAGTTTCGTGGTCGCCTACGCCTCGATCGCTTGGTTGCTTCGCTTGGTTGCCCGACATCCGATCACCGTGTTCATCTGGTACCGCATCGCGCTCGGAGTCGTCGTCGCCGCACTTCTGGCAACCGGCGTTCTCTCTCCAACGTGACCCATGTCGCTCCTCACCACCGGGCTCACCGTACTGCTGCTCACCGCCGTCACATTCGTGATCGTCGGACGGTTGAATATCCCGCAACCCTGGTTGCAGCCGTGGGCAATCGTCCGCGCCTGCGTGCAGCTCGGCATCCTCAGCCTTCTGCTCAACGTCGTCATCACCGAGCCATTGTGGGTGGGAGTTTTCCTTGTTGTCATGGCCGGTGCCGCTACCGGTGTGGTGGCGGGACGGCTCCGCGTCGGATGGCGGCACATTCCCGTCATCGCCTTGACGATCATTGTCGCCGCCTTGGTCCCAATCGCGATCATTTTCTCCACCACTGCCGTCGATTTCACGACCCGGTACACCCTGGCGCTTGCTGGCATCGTGATCGGAAACACGATGACCGTCACGACTTTGATGGGGCGGAACGTGCAGCAAGCCCTTGTGACGGATCACGACGAAATCGAGGGATGGCTCGCATTGGGCGCAACACCCCGCCGGGCCGCGCAACACTCCGTCAGAACCGCAGCAGCAACGGCGCTCATCCCCTCGACCGATCAGGCCCGAACCACTGGGATAGTCACTCTTCCCGGCGCATTCGTCGGAGCCGTTTTTGCTGGCGCCTCCCCACTGGACGCCGCACAGTTTCAACTTCTCGTACTCGCCGCCATTCTCACCGCAGCCGCGATCGCCGCCACTCTAGTCACAGCATTCTTTGGTGCGCCCACCCAACTCCCGTCCATTCGCGGCTGACCTCGACCACCCCTCGCTGCGAACGGAAGAGACGTCGAGCCGGCGCTATACGGTGAATACGAACCCCACGATTGGATCCATTCATGACTCACGCCAATGAACCTGATGAGGGGGTCCACGGCGAGCTGACGCAAGATAGCCAGAGCCTTCCCCGGCGTGGTGCGCCGCTGTGGCGTCGCCTCGCGCAGGGTGCGCATGCGCTTAGCGAGCGGCTCGGACCTAACGGGGCGCTGATTCTTATCCTGGCTTTCGGATTGGTTCTTGTTGTCGCTCTAAGCATCGCCGCCGCGCAGGTGTACGACAACGTCGTCGACGCCGATGGAGTCGCGGGGATCGACCGGCCTCTGCTCGATTTCGCGATGACACTCCGATCACCCTGGCTCGACATCATTCTCACGGGCTATACCGAGATAGCCGGCCCGCTCGGCATGCCCATCATTGCCATCACTGCAGCCGGAGAGGTCCGGATAGCTTCCTCAATCTGGTCTTGAGCGCAGTGTCGCTTCAGCGCAGTCCTCAAGTATTGCGCTCGGTTGATCCGGACACCGGGAAGCTTCGCAGCGGCGTCTAGTACCTGCGTAAATTTCGTACCAGCGCTCTGGATTTCATTCGGGGTGTCCATGAAAGCAATCGTATAACTGGGGTCTGACACAGGATGTGGCGGTGCACCTACGGGGCAATCCACTTGCTCAGGAGGTCATCATGCCCACGTTCTACGATCCCGGTGCTGACGCCGGTGAGGCCTCGGAAGCACTCCGGGGCCTTGCACACGCCAGCCGCACCTTCGAACACCCGCGAGACCTCTACGGGGTCCTCGGAGACGTGCTCTACGGTGTCCGTTCGCTTCGGCAGGTGCTCGACCAGCTCGCCCGCGCTCACGTCGAGAACCGGCCGCGTGCTTTCGACGATCACGGCGGCCACGAGGTCGGTTCGAAAGCCGCGCTCGATGCCGCCGACGAGCTGCACCAGGCGGCGACGTTGATTGATCAGGTCGAGGACCGGCTCGATAAGGCGCATGCCGCGAGCGGCCGTGTCGCGTGGCGGGATGAGCCCGCGGTGGAGCAGGTGACGGTGAAGCGGTGGGTCAGTATCTGCTTCCTCCAGGGCGAAGAAGCCGACGAGGTGCTCGAGCTGATCGACGATGAGGGCGTGGATGCCGCGATGAGCTTCCTGAAGAACTGGGACTACGGCGACGAGACCACCGACGCGGCCCTCGAGAACGGGTATGTGTACGACCTGCCGCCGACCGGCCCGCTGGAACAGGAAGTCCGTGACGGCGACTACGACATGACCTACAGCCACTCGTTCGGGCACGTCGGCCTCTACCGACTCCACGAGATCCCGCCCGAGGACGCCGTCGACAAGCAGGCCGAGCTTGCGCAGTCGGGGCCGACGAACTGGTTCGAGCACCCCGGTATCGCTGCGGTCAAGCGCGAGCGGGGGCTGGGGCTGTGAACCGCGACGACTCCGAGCGACTGCACACCTCGGTGCTCGTTGCCCCCGCGAGCGAGAAGCGTCGCCTGCGCAAGGAGCGCCGTAAGGCGGCCCAGCAGGTCCAGGCGCAGAAGCGCGCCACCGAGAAGAAAGCAGCCGTCGCGAAGTTCGAGGCCGAGAAAGCCGAACGCAGGGCGACGACGTATCTCCCGAAGGCGGGTGAGGCGGGGGC
>NZ_MKRT01000028.1:151643-154543 GCF_001897945.1 Microbacterium sp. 69-10 | reverse complement strand
CTCGCAGAGGGCGGCCTCGGCTCCGACGGCGTCTTCGTCGGCCAGGATCTCTACTCCGGCGGCTCATTCGTCTACGACCCATGGGTGCTCTACTCACGTGGTCTCATCACCGCACCCAACGTCGTCCTCGCAGGCATCGTCGGGTCCGGGAAATCCTCGCTCGCGAAAAGCCTCTACACGCGCTCGCTCCCATTCGGGCGGTGCGTCTACGTGCCCGGCGACCTGAAGGGCGAACACACCGCGGTCGCCGAAGCGGTCGGCGGCCGAGCCATCGTCCTCGGCCACGGCCTCTCCACCCGGCTCAACCCACTCGACGAGGGATACCGGCCCGCCGGTCTCAGCGACGAGACCTGGATCAGCACCGTCGCGTCCCGCCGCCGGGATCTCATCGGTGCACTCGCGGAGACCGTGCTTGACCGGCCGCTCACACCACTCGAGCACACGGCCATCGACACGGCGCTGACGGAGACGGTGGCGGAGAATGACGTTCCGATCTTGCCGATGGTCGTCGACCGGGTCCTCAACCCCAGCCGGACGTCGGACCCTGAGCATCGGCTTGCCGAGGACGGTCGCCTTGTCGGGCACGCACTACGGCGTCTCGTCGCCGGTGACCTTGCCGGGCTGTTCGACGGGCCGTCGACGGTGACGTTCGATCCGAGCCTGCCGATGATCTCCCTCGACCTCTCACGAGTGGCGGAGAACTCGACACTGATCTCGGTGCTGATGACGTGCTCGTCAGCGTGGATGGAATCGGCGCTGCTTGACCCGAACGGCGGGCAGCGGTGGTGCATCTACGACGAGGCTTGGCGGCTCATGCAACACCCGGCGCTTCTTCGCCGTATGGATGCGCACTGGCGGCTCGCTAGGGCGTACGGGATCGCGAACATGCTGATCTTCCACAAGCTCACCGACCTCGAGAACGTCGGCGACCAGGGATCGGCCATGCGGTCGCTCGCGAACAGCCTGCTCGCTAACGCCGAGACCCGCATCATCTACCGCCAAGAGACCGACCAGCTTGGCGTCACCGCGAACGCGCTCGGCCTCACCGGCACAGAACAGAAGCTCCTGCCCGGCCTCGGCGTCGGGCAGGGGCTGTGGCGGATCAAGGACCGCTCATTCGTCTGTCAGCACCAGCTGCACCCGGCAGAGCTGGAGCTCTTCGACACGACTGGTCGGATGACAGATGAAACCCGCAAGTTCACGATTCCTGAAGGGTAAAACGCCGGAAGATGCGGGTTCAGGCCGTGGCTTCTGGGGCGTGGGGTTGCATGTTCGCGGAACCTGCAACCCCAGCGACGGTTCGTCCGTCCCCGGTCGCGTGATTGTGCCGCAAGACCGGGGGCTCTGGCAAGAGATCTGCGGCGGCGTCGCCGCCTGACAGTACACCCTTGTCAATTGGTCACTTATAACTGTATAGTCAGCGCATGCTGACTATTGCTTCGCGGGTTGACGTGATGAACCGACTGGGCCGGGCGATGGCAGACGCGACGCGTTCGCGCATCCTGCTCTCGCTTCTGGATGGTCCGGGCTATCCGGCACGGCTCGCCCGTGAGCTGGAGTTGACGCGCACGAACGTGTCGAACCATCTCGCGTGCCTGCGTGGGTGTGGGATCGTGGTCGCCGAGCCCGAGGGCCGGCAGACACGGTACGAGATCGCCGATCCGCATCTCGCTGCCGCGCTGACAGCGCTCGTGGACGTGACGCTCGCGGTTGACGAGCACGCGCCGTGCATCGACCCGGCCTGCCGGGTCCCGGGGTGCTGCGAGCCGGAGACCGTCTCGTGACCGGGGCGACGCTGACTCCGGCGAGGATCGGGGTGCTGCGGCGGCGGATCAGGATCGTCGTGGCGATCACGATCACCTGGAACGTCGTCGAAGCGATTGTCGCCCTCACCGCGGGTGGGGCGGCGTCGTCGGCGGCATTGATCGGGTTCGGGCTGGACTCGATCGTCGAGGTGCTCTCGGCCGCGGCGGTCGCGTGGCAGTTCGCTGCCCCTGATCCGGAGCGGCGGGAGAAGATCACGCTGAGTGTGATCGCGGTGTCGTTCTTCGCTCTCGCCGCCTATGTGACGGTCGATGCGGTGCTGTCGCTGGCGGGGCTGCGTGACCCAGAGCATTCACCGGTGGGGATCGCGATCGCCGCCCTCAGTCTCGTGGTGATGCCGTTCCTGTCGTGGTTCGAGCGCCGCACCGGACGTGAGCTGGGGTCGGCGTCGGCGGTCGCGGACTCGAAGCAGACCCTGATCTGCACTTACCTCTCCGCCGCGCTCCTGGTCGGGCTCGTGCTCAACAGCCTGCTCGGATGGGCGTGGGCAGACTCGATCGCCGCGCTTGTGATCGCCGTGTTCGCGATCCGTGAAGGCATCGAAGCCTGGCGGGGTGAGACCTGCACCGAGCCAGTTGCCGTGCTGACTGGGGAGCGCGAGGCGGACCGCTGCGAGGACGGATGCTGTTCGTCGTAGGATGTCAGGAATACCCCCTGGGGGTATTGGGTTGTTGTGGGTGACGCACCTGATGCGGGTGCGCTGACGAAGGAGTGATCGATGTCCGATCCGCATGCGCACCACCACGATCCAGGCCTGCACCGCACGGGGGCGACGACGTCCGCGAGCGACCACGCGCATCACGACGACCACGTGCCATCGCACCAGATGCACGACGAGCAGCCCACTGCTCCCGGGCATGAGGCGCACGCGCAGCGCAGCGGGCACATGGGGCACGGCGGCCATGTGGGGCATGGGGATCATGTGGGACAGTTCCGTCGCCTGTTCTGGGTGAATCTGCTGATCGCGGTGCCGGTGGTGGCGTTCTCGCCGATGTTCGCGATGATCCTCGGCTACACGGTTCCGGGCTGGGCGGTATGGGGCGCGCCGGTGCTCGGCACGATCATGTACGTCTGGG
>NZ_MKRT01000028.1:143991-151593 GCF_001897945.1 Microbacterium sp. 69-10 | reverse complement strand
GTCGTGATCGTCCGTCCCGGTGGGAGTGTGCCCGCGGACGGTCGCATCGTGGACGGCCGGGCGGATATGGACGAGTCGATGGTGACCGGCGAATCCCGTCCCGTCGCCCGGAGCCTCGGCGACCCGGTAACGGCGGGGACGGTCGCCACGGACTCCGGCCTGCGGGTGGAGGTCACCGCGACGGGCGAGGACACGGCGTTGGCGGGGATCGGGCGTCTGGTCGCCGAAGCGCAGGCGTCGTCGTCGCGGGCGCAGCGGATCGCAGACCGTGCGGCGGCGCTGCTGTTCTGGTTCGCTCTCACCGCGGCGGTGACCACCGCGGTGGTGTGGACGCTCGTCGGGAGCCCGGATGACGCGGTGGTGCGGGCGATCACGGTACTGGTGATCGCGTGCCCGCACGCGCTCGGACTGGCGATCCCGTTGGTGGTGTCGATCGCGACCGAACGTGCGGCGAAGGGCGGTGTGCTCGTCAAGGACCGTCTCGCGCTGGAGAGCATGCGCACCGTCGATGTCGTCGTGTTCGACAAGACCGGCACCCTCACCAAGGGCGAACCTGTTCTCACCCAGGCGGCGACCGTCGAGGGGATCGATGTGGATCGTCTGCTCGCGCTGGCCGCGGCGGCGGAGGCCGACAGTGAGCACCCGCTTGCGCAGGCCATCGTCCGCGCCGCCCACGAGAAGCAACTCACAATCCCAGCTGCGTCGGGGTTCTCCTCGTCGCCGGCCGTCGGGGTGAGCGCGAGCGTGGACGGGCACGAGGTGCGGGTTGGCGGGCCGCGCCTGCTCGAACAGCTCGGCGCCGCCGAGATCGCCGAGGCAGAGGCATGGCGGGGCGAGGGCGCGATTATCCTGCACATCGCTATCGACGGGCGGGTGGCCGGTGGTCTCGCGCTCGAGGACGAGATCCGTCCGGAATCGCGTGACGCGGTCGAGGCGCTGCACGCGTCTGGGGTGCAGGTGGTGATGATCACCGGCGACGCCGAGGCCGTCGCGCACCAGGTCGGTCGGGAGCTCGGCATCGACCGCGTCTTCGCCGGGGTGCGCCCCGAGGACAAGGCCGCGAAGATCGCCTCACTCCAGGCGGAAGGGTTGAAGGTCGCGATGGTCGGCGACGGGGTGAACGACGCCCCGGCGCTCGCGCAGGCGGATGTCGGGATCGCGATCGGCGCGGGCACGGATGTCGCGATCGCGTCGGCCGGAGTCATCCTCGCCAGTTCCGACCCGCGCTCGGTGCTGTCGGTGATCGAGCTGTCGAAGGCGGCGTACCGGAAGATGCGGCAGAACCTGTGGTGGGCCGCCGGCTACAACCTCGTCTCCGTGCCTTTGGCCGCGGGTGTGCTCGCGCCGGTGGGGTTCGTGTTGCCGATGTCGGTCGGCGCGATCCTGATGTCGCTGTCGACGATCGTGGTCGCCGCGAATGCGCAACTGCTGCGCCGTCTCGACCTCAGCCCGGCAGCGAGCACGCGCGCCGCACGGGAACGGTCAGCCTGACCGAACTATCGTTGACTATGACCAGGAGGGAGCAGCCGTTGAGTGCAGCGCGTGAGCAGCGGGTCGTATCGACGACCGTGCGCCGTGTGCTGCTCAGCGTCGGGCTCACCCTGCTCGTCATCACCGGCCTGCTCGGCATGCATGCCCTCTCCGTCGGGCACACCCTGCCCATGACCGGACACGACCACGCGGCGGCTTACTCTGCTTCGGTGCACGACGTCGCCCTCACACACGACGCCTCCTCCGAGCCGGTGTCGACGATGCGCCACGATGCGTCGAACTCTCTGGAGGCCACGGAGCAGGGCGCCTGTGCGGGTGATGAGTGTGGCGGGATGTCGCACGATCCTGCGATGCAGATGATGATGTGCGTGCTCGCGCTGCTCGCCGTCGCGCTGGTTCTTAGCGCGCCGCGCCTGCTCGGCGGCTGGCTCCTGCCCGTACCGTCACCGCTGGTCCGGGTGCGCGTGCTGCTGCGGTCTCTGCCGTGGCCGCGCCCGCCCTCTCTCCTCGTCCTGTCGATCAGTCGAACCTGATCCGCACCACCCTGCCGCCCGCCCGAACCCTCGGCGCGGTCGGCGGGGTCTCGCCCTGCCCGGGCGACGGATCACCACCCCACATTTCGACTGACAAGACAAGGACCTCTTCTCATGCGTATTCGCACGATCACTCTCTTCGCGACCGCTCTGGCCGCCTCCCTCCTCCTCGCCGGGTGCTCGACAGCCGCCGACGACACCACCGGCGGCGCTGATCACAGTTCGCACTCCACCAGCACCCCCGATGCCTCAACCTCGTCGGAGGCGAATGCCGCCGACGAGATGTTCGCGGCGATGATGATCCCGCACCACGAACAGGCCGTGGAGATGGCGGACATGATCCTCGACAAGGACGGCATCGATCCGCGCGTCACCGACCTCGCCCAGCAGATCAAGGACGCTCAAGCGCCGGAGATCGAGACCATGACCGGCTGGCTCGACGACTGGGGCGCCACATCCGGGGACGGCATGGCCGGTCACGACATGGGCGAGGACGGCATGATGGACGACGAAGCCATGACCGCCCTCGACGACGCCACCGGAGACGAGGCGGCCCGCCTGTTCCTGGAAGGCATGATCGTCCACCACGAGGGTGCGATCGACATGGCCGAGACCGAGCTCGCCGACGGCCAGAACCCCGACGCGCTCGACCTCGCGCAACAGGTCATCGACTCGCAGAGCGCCGAGATCACCGCGATGAACGACATCCTCGACACCCTCTGACTCCTTCTGGTGGTGCGGCGGGCCGCAGCGCAGCTCCGGCCCGCCGCACCACGGACTCGAAAGGCTTCATCATGCATTTCACACACACGAACCCTCCGCGGGCGAAGATCCTTGCGACTGTCGGGGCGCTCCTGTTGGCGACGGGTGTCCTCGTCGGCTGTTCGGCGACGTCCGGGCCGGTGCCTGCTCCCGCGGCGACCGAGTCTCCACGCGATGTGCGCATCGAAGACGTCGATGATCTTGCCGGCCTTGACGCACGCACCATCATCGACACCCTTGACCGGATGCCCGTCAATGAACGCCCGGACACTTTCACCGCGCAGATCCGGCCAGACGCACTCATCATCACCGACGATTCGGGCGAGCAATCCTTCCCGATGCCCGATGACGAGGTGTATGTCGCGATCGCACCGTACGAGCAGCAGACTCACGACTGCTACTACCACGCGCCCGTCAGCTGCGTCGGAGAACAGAGCGACACCGACGTCGACGTCACCATCACCGACTCTGCGACGGGCGAGGCATACACCGACGGCACGGTCCGCACCTTCGATAACGGCTTCATCGGCGTCTGGCTCCCGCGCGGAGTCACCGCTGACGTGATCATCGAGAAGGATGGGCGCACCGCCGAGGGCACTCTGTCGACGGGCAACAACGATGACGCCACCTGCATCACCACGCTGCAGCTGACGTAAACGAAAGATGCCCCTGGTGCCGCTGAATCGCGGCACCAGGGGCATCTTCCGCTCCACTGTCAGCGCAAGAGTTCGACAGCGAGCGCACGGATGTACTCAGCGATCTGGTCCCGGATCGCACGCGTGCGGTCGCCGCCACCGATGTCGGAAGCGTCCTGATCTGCGAAAGTCCAAGTCTCGATCACACCCGCCATGCCGTCGACCGACGCGACCTTCGCCTCGTCGCCGAGGACAATGACCCGATCCACGCTGCGGAGAATCTCCGGGTCGATCGGCTTCGGATACTCGCCCTCCATCGACGCGCCGACCTCGATGATCGCTTCCTCGGCGAGGGCGCTGAGCTTATCGCTCGGTGCGGTGCCGGCTGAGTACACGGTGATCGCGTCGCCTGCGTGCTGGCGCATGAGGGCTGCGGCCATCTGCGATTTGCCGCCGTTCTTCTTGCAGACGAACAGCACCGACGCGCTCATGCGCTGGCCGCCTCTGCGGCTGCGGGCTCGAGCGACGCGATGAGTTCCTCGATGCGGCGCTTGATCTCGTCGCGGATCGGGCGGACCGACTCGATGCCCTGGCCGGCGGGGTCGTCGAGCTTCCAGTCTTCGTAGCGCTTGCCAGGGAAGAATGGGCACGCGTCGCCGCAGCCCATCGTGATGACGACGTCCGAGTCCTGCACGGCCTCGGTGGTGAGGACCTTGGGTGCCTCGCCGCGGATGTCGATGCCCTCTTCGAGCATGGCCTCGACGGCGACGGGGTTGATCTGGTCGGCGGGGATGGACCCGGCCGAACGGACCTCGATGCGGCCTGCCGCGAGGTGGCGCAGGAAGCCCGCGGCCATCTGGGAGCGGCCGGCGTTGTGGACGCAGACGAACAGGACGCTGTGCGTTGCAGTGGTCATGAGAGAGGTCTTCTTTCTTCTCAGCGGGTGGCGAGAGATTCGATGAGGGTGCGGACGCGGGCTTCGATGTCGTCACGGATCGCGGCGACGCCTTCTTCGGAGGCGAGGGCGGGGTCGCCGACGGCCCAGTCCTGGTACTGCACGCCCGGGATGATCGGGCATACGTCCCCGCAGCCCATCGTGACGACGACGTCGGCGGCGCGCACGGCGTCGTCGGTGAGCGGCTTCGGGAATGCAGCCGAGGCATCCTGTTCGCCTTCGATGTCGGCGAGGATCGAGCGGACGTGCGGGTGCACCTCGGACGCGGGCGTCGAGCCGGCGGAGCGTGCGACGATGTCGCCGCCGGAGAGCTGGTTCACCAGTGCCGCGGCGAGCTGCGAGCGGCCCGCGTTGGCGACGCAGACGAACAGGACCTGCGGCTTACCCGCTTCGCGGTCGCGGGTGATGTCGGCGAGACGCTGGCGGGCGAAGCGTTCGGTCAGCGGGACCATATGGCCGGTGAGCTTCGCGGAGCGGACGAGGCCGGCGAACGATTCCCGCACGATCGTGACGACGAGGTCGCGATTCAGGTGATCCATCTCGTCGGCGAGCTCTGCGGCGAGGCGCTCGACCTTCGCGTTGAGGGCTTCCAGCGCAGCCGCGCGATCTTCCTGCTCGGTCGCTGCTTCGGTGATCGCGGCGGGTGCGAATGCATCGAGCAGTGCGGTCACGGCCTGCTTCCGCGAGGGGAGGATGCTGTAGTACACCCACGTGCCGCGTCGTTCGGAGGCGAGCAGACCCGTGTCTTTGAGCTTCTTCAGGTGATGCGACACGGTGGGCTGCGACACGTCCGCGAGCTCCGCGAGGTCGCAGACGCAGGCCTCGCCGCGCGGGTCGGTTGCGATCGCCGACAGCATGCGCAGCCGGAACGGATCGGCGAGTGCCTTGAGCGTCGTCGCGACGGCGTCGGCGGCCTCCTCGCCGATGGCGTGCGTCGGGGCCGGGGTACAGAGTTCGGTGGTGGTCATGATGCCCTCGATTCGGAGACGGCGGGAACAGCATACGGGTCAGTGTGGAACCATTTCCGCGCCGCCCAGAGGGAGACATACACCAGGCCCACGAGCACGGGTACTTCGATGAGCGGGCCGACAACGCCTGCGAGGGCCTGGCCGCTGGTGGCGCCGAAGGTGCCGATCGCGACGGCAATGGCGAGCTCGAAGTTATTGCCCGCTGCGGTGAAGGCGAGGGTGGTGGAGCGGGCATAGTTCAAGCCAATGCCCTTGCCGAGAAGGAGGCCAGCGAACCACATGATCGCGAAGTACGCCAGCAACGGCAACGCGATGCGGGCGACGTCCCACGGCTGGGAGGTGATCGCTTCACCCTGGAGCGCGAATAGCAACACGATCGTGAACAGCAGGCCGTAGAGCGCGAACGGGCCGATCACGGGGATGAACTTTGCCTCGTACCAGTCGCGACCCTTCGCCTTCTCGCCGAAGAAACGGGTGAGGAAGCCAGCCGCGAGCGGCACGCCGAGGAAGACGAGCACGTTGATCGCGATCTGCCCGATCGACACATCGAGGCCCTGCGAGTCGAGGCCGAGCCATCCCGGCAGCACTGTGAGGTAGAACCAGCCGAGCAGTGAGAACGCGACGACCTGGAAGACCGAGTTGATGAACACCAGTACGGCGGTGGCTTCGCGGTCGCCGCAGGCGAGGTCGTTCCAGATGACGACCATCGCGATGCAGCGCGCGAGACCCACGATGATGAGGCCGGTGCGGTACTCCGGCAGGTCGGGGAGGAAGATCCACGCGAGGGCGAACATCACCGCAGGTCCCGCGATCCAGTTCAGGATCAGCGACGATGCGAGCAGCTTCTTGTCCCCGGTGACGGCGGCGACCTTGTCGTAGCGGACCTTCGCGAGCACCGGATACATCATGACGAGCAGCCCGAGACCGATCGGCACGGAGATTCCGCCGACCTCCATGTGTGCGAGCACGTCGGACAGTGCCGGGATGAACCGGCCGAGGAGGAGCCCTGCGACCATGGCGAGGCCGATCCAGAGTGGCAGCCACCGGTCGAGGGTGGAGAGCCTTGCGGGCTTCGCGCGGGTCTGTGTCGCGGTGCTCATGCGATCAGCTCGTCGATCTTGCCCGCGATGACGGGCTTGGGGTTCGCGCCGATGAGCACGTCGACGCGCTCACCGTCGCGGTAGAAGCCGAGGGTCGGGATCGACGTGACCCCGGCAGCCATCACGGTTTGCGGGTTGGCGTCCGCGTCGAGCTTGACGATCTTCACCCGGCCGTCGTATTCGCCGGCGAGGTCTTCGAGGATCGGGGCGATCGCCTTGCATGGTCCGCACCAGGTCGCCCAGATGTCGACCAGCACGGGGATGTCGGACTGCAGTACCTCGGCCTCGAACGTGGCGTCGGTGACGGGGATGGTCGCGCTCATGCGGATGCCTCCAGGAGTTCGGTCTCGGTCTCGTCGACGGAGAGGCCGGCGAGGAAGTGCTGGGCGTCGAGCGCGGCGGCGCAGCCGGTGCCCGATGCGGTGATCGCCTGACGGTAGCGGCGGTCGACGAGGTCGCCGGCGGCGAAGACGCCCGGCAGGTTCGTCGCGGTCGTGGGGTGGTCGACGAGCACATAGCCCTCGTCGTCGAGATCGACCTGACCGGCCAGCAGCTCCGAGCGCGGGTCGTGGCCGATCGCGACGAACACCCCGGAGACGGGCAGGATGCTCTCGTCGCCGGTGACCGTGTCGCGCAGGCGGAGCGCCTCGACGGCGCTCTCGCCGACCAGCTCAGCGACCTCGCTGTTCCAGGCGACCTCGATTTTCGGATCGGCGAGCACGCGCTCGGCCATGATCTTCGACGCGCGGAACTCGTCGCGGCGGTGCACGATGGTCACCTTCGACGCGAAACGCGTCAGGAACAGCGCCTCCTCCATCGCCGAGTCACCGCCGCCGACGACGGCGATCTCCTTCTCGCGGAAGAAGAACCCGTCGCAGGTCGCGCACCACGACAGCCCGTGTCCCGACAGCCGCTCCTCCTCGGCCAGGCCGAGCTTGCGGTACGCAGAACCGGTGGTGAGGATCACGCTGCGCGAGCGGAACGTCTCACCCGAACCGGTCTCGATCGTCTTGACGTCGCTTGCGAGCTCGAGGCGGGTCGCATCGTCGTAGAGAATGCGTGCACCGAAGCGCTCGGCCTGCGCCCGCATCGCCTCCATCAGCTCCGGACCCTGCACGCCGTTGGTGAAGCCGGGGAAGTTCTCGACCTCGGTGGTCG
>NZ_MKRT01000028.1:139448-143956 GCF_001897945.1 Microbacterium sp. 69-10 | reverse complement strand
GCCGCGTAGACCGCGGCTGTGTACCCTGCCGGGCCGGACCCGACGATCACTACCTGTTGCATCGACATGCTTCTATATTGACAGATATCAATGCGAGAATCCACCCGGGAACAGCTTTAGGACGATCATTCATCAATCGTTCATCGCGCCTCGCGCTGCTTCATAGTTCGGAACGGGCGGTGCACTTTCACTGCATGCCCCCTTCGAACAGGACTACCGAGCCCGACGCGTCTTCGCCGATCACCATGCCCGTGGCCGTCATCACCGTCGGCGACATGGGAATCGTCACCGTCAGCTTCGACGGCGACGACTTTCTACCGCCACCGTTCGCACCGCCCTGGACGAGGGCAGCATTCGGGACACTACTCGACGCACTCACCGAGCATCGGACCCGAACCGTCCGCATCGAGGTACACGAGAACGACGGCAGCATCTACACCGACATCATCGAGGCACACAGACGGACGACGACACCGGAGCCTCTCGATCCTTCTCAGCCGGAGACCCGACGCGCACGCCGCACGAAGAAGCCACGACTCGTAGAGCTCCACGGGTCAGGATTCGTCCCCGGCGAGGACATCACCGTCGCGGTCGTCGTCACCGGTACAGAGAGCGACATGCAGGGCAACGCCCGAGCGCTCATCGACCTCGACCAGCTCGGTGAGCACCTCACCGAGGGCGTACTACTCGGTGACATCTCCGGCCACACGCAGTCGGTGAGGATCTCGTGAACGCGCCAGGACGCCAGACCGGGTCCCTCGGCGACGAACTCACCAACATCCTCATGGCCGGGCTCATCGCACTCTTCGGCCTCACCCTCATCCTGCGCGCAGCCGGATCGATCGCCGCATTCATCACCAACGCCGCCCAACCCGACGCCGGAATCGCCGGAGGCCTCGGCGTACTCACGCACCCAGGCGAGCCCGGTACAGCACTCGGCACTAAGGATCTCAACGCCATCGTCTACTGGGCCGTCGCCGCCGTCCTGATCCTCGGACTCGGCACACTGATCACCTGGCTCTGGATGCTCTGGCACAGACACACGCGCAAGACCGAAACTGACCCGCACCGGCTCGCAGGAACCGCCACCGCACACGAAGTCGCGCTCGCTGCATCGAGTCGAGCACTGCTCCGCCGAGCCGGAACATTGCGGCCTTCGATCGAAAGCCCTGAGCCTGCCGAGGTGGGCTACCGGCTCGGACAGTCGCGCGGCAAGGACGTGTGGGCGAGCGTGGAGGACTCGATCCTGCTCATCGGGCCGCCACGCTCGGGCAAGGGCCTGCACATCGTGATCAACGCGATCCTCGACGCTCCCGGAGCGGTGGTGACGACCTCGACCCGGCCCGACAACCTCACTGCGACGCTGCGCGCGCGGCGGCGGATCGGTCCGGTGATGGTGTTCGATCCGCAACATCTCGCCGAGGGCGTTCCCGCGGGACTCCGGTGGTCGCCGATCCGCGGGTGCGAGGACCCGCTCACCGCGATGATCCGCGCTACAGGTCTCGCCGCCGCGACGGGGCTCGCCGACGGCGGTGTCGACGGCGGTGGCTTCTGGGAAGGCAAAACACGCGTCGCGCTCCAGGCGCTGCTGCACGCGGCCGCGATCGACCGGCGGAGCCCGGCGGAGCTGTTCCGGTGGACGCTCGATCCGTCTGCTGCGGCCGATGCCGTCGCGATCCTGAACGCATCACCACGCGCAGCGACCGGGTGGGCTGAGGGCCTGGAGGCGATGATCGAGACCGACCCGCGCACGCGGGATTCGATCTGGCAGGGCGTATCGCTCGCCCTCGCCGCCCTCGCTGACCCTCGTGTGCTGGATGCCGTCAGCCCCGGCGAAGACGAAGCCTTCGACCCGGAAGCCTTCATCCGAAACAAGGGCACGCTGTACCTGCTCGCCACGGGTGCCGGGGCGGGCAACAGTGCCGCCCTTGTGGCCGCGTTCGTGGAGGATCTCGCGGAGACGGCCCGGCGTATGGCCGCCAGGATGCCCGGTGCACGGCTTGACCCGCCGTTGTTGCTTGCGCTGGATGAGATCGGGAACCTCGCCCCGTTGCCGTCGCTTCCGACGCTCATGGCCGAGGGCGGCGGTACGGGCATCACCACGATGCCCGTGCTCCAGTCGCTCGCGCAGGCACGCGACAAGTGGAGCGACGACCAGGCCTCGGCGATCTGGGATGCGAGCATCACCAAGATCATCCTCGGCGGTGCTTCCAATTCTCGGGACCTTCAGGATCTTTCGACACTGATCGGTGAGCGGGACGAGTTCACCGACTCGGTGACGCTCGGCGACTACGGCTCACGCACAAACCAGCGCTCGATCCGACGGGTACCGATCCTGCCGCCGGATCGAATCCGCACCATGCCGCTCGGCACCGGTGTGGTCCTGCTGCGCTCTGCACCGCCGATCATCACGGATCTGATTCCGTGGCCGAAACGCCCTACCGCAACGGATCTCAAACACGAGAGATCCGAGATCGAAGCCCTTCTTGAGCAGAGGCCCGCCGACTGAGTCGGCGGGCTTTCCGCTGGGTAGGGGCGTGCACCTGACCTGTACGAGCTGCTCGACGGGAGCTGCTCACGATTCGTCAGGAGGACAGTCCGATGGCTATCCGCACCCAGCAGTCAGTCTCTGGTTTCATTGCCAGCGATCCGCAGCTCACGCAGACCGAGAACGGTGACGCGCGGTTCTACGCGCGCTTCGGGCAGGAGAACTACCGGCGCGAAGAAGACGGCAGCTTCACCAAGCTGGAAACGACGTTCAACAACCTCGTGATGTACCGCAAGACCGCCCAGCGCGCGTTTGAGCGTTTCGCCAAGGGCGACAAGTTCGTTGCCGAGGGATACCAGCACGAGTACACGGTCGAGCGTGACGGCGAGACGGTCCAGGACGTTGAGTTCGTCGCGAAGAAGATCGGCCACGACACCGCCCGCACCCGCTACGAGGTTGACCGCACGCCGCGCACCACCACCCCCGAGCAGGGACAGAGCCGAGCGTTCGATGCGCCCGCACCTCGACCTGGCACAGACACTCGTGGGATGGGGCTGTGAACGTGAACGAGCATCACGGCATCGATGATGCGCCTGAACCGAACTACGAGCCCGAACCGCAGATTGGGCCGCCGCACCCGATCAACTGGAATCTTCTCACGGCTCACGATCTCGAACAGGAGCTGCTGGAGCTGAATCGGTGGGTCAACTGGCTTCGGATCGAGTACGGGCTGCCGGCCTCGGAGATCCCTCCGTACTGGCACCGGCATCCTGAGCTGCTCTGGGAGCTCTCAGCGCTGCATTTGCACTGGCTCTGCGCCTACGACCCTGACCAGGACGGTTCAGCGCCGTTCGGCTGGCACCGCGACTTCGCGGATGCGCGGGGCCGGCTCCGCGATTGGGTTGCTGCCTGTGGCACCAAGCGCGACCGTGACCGCCCGACCCGGCAGACGCCTTGGCCGGGCGAGAACAACGACCAGGAGGTCGTCGAGGAAGTCATTACCGACCGTGACGCTGACTTCGTGAAGTTCGTGCTCGATACGGTCTCGGCCCGGCAGGCGGCGGAAGATGCGTTCTTCGCCAACGCCGACCCCAGCACGGGCGAGGTGCAGGAGCCGTGAGCGGGCACTATGAAAAGCAGACGGACCGTCGGAGCCGTGAGGAGCGTCGTCTGAGCGTTCGCGCGGTTCACCGCGAGCAGCCGGATCTGAACCTGTTGACGGAGCTCATGATTCGCTTCGCTCTACAGGACCTCGGCGAGTGTCGCGCGGCAGAGTCAGGCGACAAGATTTTCGATACCGCTCGGGAGGGGCAGGCGTAGAATGTAACCGTCCGCCGCTAGCGGTGGATGTTGTGGTCCTAAACCCCCAAGCGTCGGCTTGGGGCACGAATACGTGGCCGGTTCGGCCTAGTCCTACAGCCTTCGGGCTCTTCTCACGATCAACATTCGCAGTTGACGATTCCGCGGCGGGCGCTGTCAAGCACACGCGGAGAAGAGCCATGACCACGAACACCACAGCCGTATCCCCATCGAGCGGGTTGATGCATCCGGCCTATGCGACTGGCGGCCCGGTCGCCGTCATGTACCTGCGTGTCTCCACGAAGGAGCAGGCGGAGAAGGGCGGCACCGAGGAGGGGTACTCGATCCCGGCCCAGCGCGAGGCGAACCTGCGCAAGGCAGAGTCGCTCGGTGCGACGGTGATCGAGGAGTTCGTCGACGCGGGCGAGTCAGCGCGTAAGGCTGACCGGCCGCAGTTGATGAAGATGATCGAGTACGTCGCCGCTCACCAGGTGAATTACTGCATCGTCCACAAGGTCGACCGTCTCGCCCGAAACCGAGCCGATGACGTCGCGATTCACCTGGCGCTGCGCGATGCCGGGGTCACGCTGGTGTCGGCAAGCGAGAACATCGACGAGACGCCATCGGGCATGCTGCTGCACGGCATCATGTCGTCGATCGCGGAGTTCTACTCGCGCAACCTCGCCACCGAGACCGTGAAGGGACTCTCGCAGAAAGCAGC
>NZ_MKRT01000028.1:136829-139404 GCF_001897945.1 Microbacterium sp. 69-10 | reverse complement strand
GTGATGAGCTGGGCCGCGAGAACCGGACGGTGGTGCTGGACGAGGAGCGTGCGCCGCTGGTGCGGTGGGCGTTTGAGCAGTTCGCGTCAGGCAGGTGGACGCTCTCTCAGATGCAGCGCGAACTCGAAGCCCGCGGGTTGACGACTCCGCCGACGCCGAAGCGAGCATCGAAGCCGCTTGGGAAGACGAGCGTTCAGAGGATGCTGACGAACCCGTACTACCGGGGCATGGTGCGCTTCAAGGGCGCGGTCTATCCGGGGTCCCACGAGGCATTGGTGCCGAAGGAAGTCTGGTATCAGGTGCAGAACGTCCTCGAATCCCACATTTCGGCGGCAGACGCGACCCAGCTGCATGCCCACTATTTGAAGGGCACGATCTACTGCGGGGCGTGCGGTTCAAGATTCATCATCGTGAACGCGAACAACGGCAAGGGCAAGATCTACCCATACTTCGTATGCAACGGACGCCACTCGAAGAAGACCGGTTGCACCCGGCAGGCGATCCTTATCGAAGATGTCGAGCGCATGGTCGAGAAGTATTACGAGACGATCCAGATCTCCGCGGACCTCCGCCAGTCGTTGGCGGGGATGATCCACGCCGAGTTTGATCGGTTGCTGGCGTCGGACTCTGGCGAGTTGGAAGCCTTGGCGAAGGAGCGCGCCTCGCTGGAAGAGGAGCGGCTCGTCGTTCTGCGTGCGCACTATTCGGGTGCGATCTCGCTCGAACTGCTGAAAGAAGAGCAGATGCGGATCGAGGCCAGGCTCGATGACATCAAGGGGAGGCTGTCGGCACACCATGACGAGTACGCGGCGGCACGTGCGAATCTCGATGACTGCCTGGCGCTGCTGGCGAACATCTCGCTGATCTACAGCCGGTGCGATAACCAGAACAGGAGGCTGTGTAACCAGGCGTTCTTCCGCAAGATCTTCATCGACGAGGATCGGGAAGTGAAGGTCGAGTACCAGCCGTCATACGAGGCGCTCTGCGACGTGCAGTCGCAGGCGAACGCTCTGAACTGGGCCGCCACGGCAAAGAAAAAGGACGAGGTTCAAACCTTTTCAAGAGTGGAGACTCTTGTCGAAGGTTTGAACCTCGCCCATATGGGGTGGCTAACGGGGCTTGAACCCGCGACCCCCGCGACCACAACGCGGTGCTCTACCAACTGAGCTATAGCCACCATGTGCCCGCCGGAGCAGGCAACTCCACGAGTCTATTACATGTTCGGGGCGAACTTTGACACGACGGCCGTGGAGATCTCGCGCGCCTCGTCCGAACTGGGTCCGGGCTCGGCGACGAAGACCGCTTCGCGGTAGTACTGCAGCTCGCGGATCGACTCCAGGATGTCGGCCAGAGCGCGGTGCCCGCCGTTCTTCTCAGGCGCCTGGAAGAACACGCGCGGGTACCACCGGCGGGACAGCTCCTTGACGCTGGACACGTCGACGTTGCGATAGTGCAGGTACTGGTCGATCTGCGGCATGTACTTGGCGAGGAACATCCGGTCGGTGCCGATCGTGTTGCCGGCGAGGGGTGCCTTGCGCTCCAGGGGGACGAACCGCTTGATGTACTCGAGCGTCCGCTCCTCGGCCTCGGCCAGCGACACGCCGCCGGGGATCTCCTCGATCAGCCCGGAGGTGCGGTGCATGTTCGTGACGAACTCGTTCATGTTCGCGAGCGCCGCGTCGTCCGGCTTGATCACGATCTGGAATCCCGGATCGAGTGGTCGCAGCTCGAAGTCGGTGATCACGACGGCGATCTCGACCAGCTCGTCGACCGCGAGGTCGAGGCCCGTCATCTCGCAGTCGATCCAGACGAGCCGATCGTTCTCAGACGCAGAAACCATGCCTCGATCTTATCGACGGGTCCGACACGGTAATCTGGAGGGATCCCGCCTCCTTAGCTCAGAGGAAGAGCATCGGCTTTCTAATCCGTTGGTCGCAGGTTCGAATCCTGCAGGGGGCACAGGGCTGCTGATCCGGTTTCTTTCCCGGGTGCCGTCGTCCGTGGCGAGCCGGTTCCAGCTCAGATCGAGTTCTGCTTGCGAAAGCCGCCCCGAGCGGCGGTCCTTCTGCGGTGGCAGTTGGCGCACACGACTTCGCACTTGGCGATCTCGGCCAGGATCGACTTCCAAGACCGTGTTGAAGCGCCCACTGCCCGGGAGATGGCGAAGCGCTTCTCAAATCCGGGCAGATGATCGAAGTCGAGAACCACAGGATCCGGTTCGCCGCAATCGGTACACGGGTGCGCCAGCAGGTACTCGAGTACATGAGCGTGATTGCGTTCGCGGTGTCGTTCCTGGAACTCCCTGAGACGCGGGCCTCTGCTGGGCATGATCGCTCGTCAGCCCCGCAGCGCCGCCACCGCGTCATCGGCATCCCAGAACTCGCCCACCAGGCGGAAGGCACCGGACGGCAGATGCAGGCGCTCCGCGCGATAGCGGATGCCGAGCGGGTCGGCCACGACGCGCAGATGGCCGCGGATGGTTCCCGATGCGGCGATCACGCGCCAGAGATGATCGCCTGCCCGCTCGAGTCGCTCGGCGCGGGAACGGAGGACGGGGGTCTCCCACAGCACGGCG
>NZ_MKRT01000028.1:129110-136745 GCF_001897945.1 Microbacterium sp. 69-10 | reverse complement strand
CGTACGCCGCCCGACTGGGGGAGATCCCCACTGAGCGACGCGAGGTCGAGGTGCTGGGATCCACCACCGCCTACTGGGTCTACGGTCCCGCAGGCGAGGAGGCCCCGACGGTCATCGCCGTGCACGGCTTCCGCGGCGAGCATCACGGCCTGGAGCCGGTGATCGCGTACCTTCCCGATGTGCGGGTGATCTCACCCGACCTGCCCGGCTTCGGCGAGACCGCGCCGATCCCCGGGCGCGAGCACGACCTGGCGCTGTACTCCGGCTGGCTGGCCGAGTTCGCTCGCGCAGTGGCTCCGGATGCCGTGATCCTCGGCCACTCCTTCGGGTCGATCGTCTCGTCAGCCGCGGTCGCGGGCGGGCTGAGGACTCCGCAGCTGATCCTGATCAATCCGATCGGCGCGCCCGCGCTGGAGGGCCCGAAGGGTGTCCTGACGCGACTCGCGGTCCTCTACTACTCGCTCGGTGCGCGACTCCCGGAGAGGATCGGCACCGCCCTGCTCCGCAACCCGCTGATCGTGCGCGTGATGAGCATCGCGATGGCCAAGACCAGGGACCCCGCGCTGCGGCGCTTCATCCACGACCAGCACGACACCTACTTCTCGCGCTTCTCGGACCGTGACGTGCTGCACGACGCCTTCGTCACGAGCGTCTCGCACGACGTGCGCGCGTTCGCCGGCGTGATCGACACGCCCACGCTCCTCGTCGCGGCGCAGCGTGACGACATCACGCCCATCGAGGCCGAACGTCGTCTGGCGCGGATGTTCCCCGACGCCGAGCTGGTGGAGATCGCCGAGGTCGGGCACCTGATCCACTACGAGACGCCCGCGGAGGCCGCGGGCGCCATCCGTCGCTTCCTCAGGCTTCCCGTCGCGCGAGGCCGATGAGCCCCGCCACCCGGAAGGGGATGACCTCGCCCATGGCGAGTGAGGTCTCGGTGCGCTCCACGCCGTCGATCGACAGGATGCGCGCGTCCGTGTCGAACAGATGGCGGGCGTCGCGGCAGGCAACACGGGCGAGCAGGTCGATCGATCCGCTCAGGCCGTGCGCCTGCACGACCTCGGGCACGCGCGCGAGTTCGGCGATGATCCGCGGCAGCTCGGTCTGCCGCACGCCGATGCTGATGAAGGCCTGCAGGGGGAAGCCCAGCACCTCGGTCGAGTAGGACCGCTCGTAGGACTCGAACACGCCCGTTTGCTCGAGCCGGGCCATCCGGGCCTGGATCGTGTTGCGGGAGAGGCGGAGCCGCTCGGCGAGGGCGACGACGGTGGTGCGCGGATCCTCCGCCAGTGCGGTGAGCAGTTCGAGATCGACGCGATCGAGGGCTGGCATAGTGCCACACGATATCAGGATCACGCGGGCACCTTCTGGGCAACATGCTCAACTGGCGCATACATGCTTGAGCGAGGTGTCAGGTGGACGTACCCTTCAGATAAGCCGACGGAGTCGTCGGATCAGCCGTGCACGCCCCACAAGGGCCCCACGTCAGGAGGACGCCGATGTCACCGCACATCTCACCGATCACCGACACGGAGAGCGATCTCGAGCTCACCGAGCGCATCATCGCTCCGGATGGGACGCGGGTGGCGAACCCGCAGCTCGACCGCTACATCCAGGACATCGACTTCGACGCCCTTCGCGATCTGCATCGCGACATGGTGGTGCTCCGCCGCATCGATGCCGAGGGTGTCGCGCTGCAGCGCCAGGGCCAGCTCGGCCTGTGGGCGCCGTGCAACGGCCAGGAGGCCGCGCAGATCGGCACCGGCCGCGCGCTCGAGGCCCGCGACTTCGTCTTCCCCAGCTACCGCGAGACCGGCGTGATGTACAGCCGCGGCGCGCAGCCCGGCGACTACGTGCGCATGTGGCGCGGTGAGGAGGGGGCTGCCTACGACCCGGCCGAGCTGCGCATCGCCCCGCTGCAGATCATCATCGGCGCGCAGACCCTGCACGCCGTGGGCTACGCCATGGGCATCCAGCACGACGGTGCCGACGAGGTCGCCGTGACTTACTTCGGCGACGGCGCCACGAGCCAGGGCGACGTGAACGAGGCGATGGTGTTCGCCTCGTCCTATCGCGCTCCCGTGGTGTTCGTCTGCCAGAACAACCACTGGGCGATCTCGGAGCCGGTCGGGCTGCAGTCGCAGTTCCCGCTCGCGGGTCGCGCCCCCGGATTCGGCATCCCGAGCCTCCGTGTGGACGGCAACGACGTGCTCGCGTGCATGGCTGCCATGCGCTGGGCCCTCGGCCACGCGCGCTCCGGCAGGGGCCCGGCCTACCTCGAGGCGGTCACGTACCGGATGGGCCCGCACACCACCGCCGACGACCCGAAGCGCTACCGCGACGAGGCCGAGCTCGAGCAGTGGCGGCGCCGCGATCCGATCGCGCGGCTGGAGGCGCACCTGCGCGCCGCAGGCGAGTTCCCGCAGGAGCACGTCGACGCCGTACAGGCGCAGGCCGATGAGATGGCGCGCGAGATGCGCGCTGCCTGCCTGGGCATGGTCACCCGCCCCGCACTCGCGGTCTTCGACCGCGTCTACGCGGAGCCGCACTCCGGCCTGGAGCGCGAGCGCGACGAGTACGCCGCGTATCTCGCCACCTTCGAGGAGGCGTGAGATGGTGCAGATGACCCTGGGCAAGGCCCTCAACGCCGGCCTCCGCCAGGCGATGCGCGACGACGACAAGGTCGTGCTGATGGGGGAGGACATCGGAACCCTCGGTGGCGTCTTCCGCATCACCGACGGACTCCAGGAGGAGTTCGGGGCCAAGCGCGTCATCGACACGCCGCTCGCTGAATCCGGCATCGTCGGCACCGCCGTGGGTCTGGCCTTCCGCGGCTACCGGCCTGTGATCGAGATCCAGTTCGACGGGTTCATCTACCCGGCGTTCGATCAGATCGTCTCGCAGGTCGCGAAGCTGCACTACCGCACGCAGGGCAGGATCAAGATGCCCATCACGATCCGTGTGCCGTGGGCCGGGGGCATCGGCGCGGCCGAGCATCACTCCGAGTCGCCCGAGGCGTACTTCGTGCACACAGCAGGGCTGCGCGTGATCGCGGTCTCCGACCCGCAGGACGCGTATCGCTGCCTGCAGCAGGCCATCGCGAGCGACGACCCCGTGCTGTTCTTCGAGCCGAAGCGGCTCTACCACCACAAGGGCGAGGTCGATCTGGAGGCGCCGCTGGCCGATGCACCGCCGATGGGGCTCGCCCGGGTGGTGCGACAGGGCACGGATGCCACGCTCATCGCCTACGGCGCGATGGTGAGCACGGCGCTCGACGCAGCCGCTGCGGCCGAGGACGAGGGGATCTCGCTCGAGGTCATCGACCTCCGGTCCCTTTCGCCGGTCGACTACGAGACCGTCACGGCGTCCGTGCGCCGCACCGGACGCGTGGTGGTCGCGCACGAGGCCTCCCGGGAGGCAGGCGTCGGAGCCGAGATCATCGCCAGCATCACGGAGTTCTGCTTCGAGTACCTCGAGTCCGCTCCGCTGCGCGTGACCGGGCACGACATCCCGTACCCGCCCGCGAAGATGGAGAAGTTCCACCTGCCCGACCTCGATCGCATCCTGGATGCCGTCGATCGGGTCATGGACCGGCCGAACAGCCTCACGAAGGGGGAGCAGCAGTGATCGCGGAGTTCCGTCTGCCCGACCTCGGCGAGGGGCTGACCGAGGCCGAGGTCGTCCAGTGGCTGGTCAAGCCCGGCGATCCGGTGACGCTGAACCAGACACTGGCGGAGGTGGAGACCGCCAAGGCCGTCGTCGAGCTGCCCTCGCCCTATGAGGGGACGGTGTCCACGCTGCACGCGGACGCGGGTGACACGGTCGCCGTCGGCGCGCCGCTGATCGCCTTCGATGTGGCCGGTGCCGAGCCGGAGGCTCCCGCGATCGCGGGCGACGAGAAGCGAGCGGATGCCGAGGAGAAGGCGCAGCCGAACCTGGTCGGGTACGGCGCCGCTCCGGCATCCGGTGCTCGTCCCGCCCGGCGCGCCCGCCGGGGAGCCGCATCCGTCGCTCACGAGGCTGATGCCGCGGTGATCGCCGCCGCACCGCATGACGCACTGCCCCCCGCGGTCGCGGAGCCGGTCGTCGGCGAGCGCCCGCGCTCCACTCCGCCGGTGCGCGCCTACGCGAAGCGTCGCGGCGTGGACCTCGTGCTGGTCGCCGCTGAGGTGGGGGATCGCGTGATCACCCGATCCGACGTCGACGCCTACGCGGACCGCGTCGGAGCCGCGACGGCGGAGCCGGCCGAGCACGAGGTCGCCGAGGCGGCCGCGCTGACCGTTCCGGCGGCGCCGGCGGGCGAGCGCTCACAGATCCGCATCCCCATCAAGGGCGTGCGCAAGGCGACCGCTCAGGCCATGGTTCGCAGTGCCTTCACCGCCCCGCACGTCACCTGCTTCCACACGGTGGACGTCACGGCGACGATGGAGTTGATCGAGCAGCTGCGCGCGGACCGGTCGCTGTCCGACCACCGCATCGGGCCGCTCGTGCTGATCGCGAAGGCCGTCTGCCTCGCCCTGGGACGCAATCCCTCGCTCAACGCGACCTGGGACGAGGAGGCGGGCGAGATCGTCCAGAACCACTTCGTGGATCTGGGTATCGCCGCAGCCACGGAGCGCGGCCTCATCGTCCCGATCATCCGCGACGCCGAGCGCCTGTCCCTGACCGGGATGGCGGATGCCCTGACCCAGCTCACGCAGACCGCGCGCTCCGGCAGGACGAGCCCGGCGGAGCTCGCCGGCGGGACGTTCTCGATCACGAACATCGGCGTCTTCGGAATCGATGCCGGCACGCCGATCCTGCCGCCCGGGCAGTCCGGCATCCTCGCCGTGGGTGCGGTCAGGCACCAGCCCTGGGAGTACAAGGGTGAGATCGCGTTGCGTCAGATGATGACGCTGAGCGTGTCGTTCGACCACCGCCTGGTGGACGGCGCCGAGGGATCGCGCTTCCTGAAGGACGTCGCCGACCTGCTGGAGCAGCCCGGTCGGGCGATGCTCTTCTGAGCGCCTGAGGGTGCGCGGCTGAGGGCGGGGCTCCCCGGAGTTCCGCCCTCAGCCGTGCGCGACGTCAGCTGCCGGCGAGGAGGGCTGAGAGCGCCATCGCCGTGAGCAGGCGCGCGGTGTCAACCCGGGCGCGCAGCGCCGTGCTGGTGGAGTGCGGCGTGGAGTTGAGCAGCCCGAAGCAGGCCTGGACCCGCAGTCGCAGCGCGTCACGGTCATCGGCGACCAGCGCGGCCAGCGAATCGATCCAGAGCTCGATGTAGGCGCGCTGCAGTCGTCGCACGTCAGCGCGGCTCTCGTCGGTGAGATAGACGAAGTCGCGATCCTGCACGCGGATGACGTCGGCATTGCCCAGTGCGAAGTCGACGTGGAAGACCACCAGCGCCCGCATCCGGTCCTGCTCCGAGGCGGCGCCGGAGGACACGTCCTGGCCGCCCGCCACCAGCCGTTCGCTGACGCCGATCAGAAGCGCGCCGAGCAGCGCCTGCTTGCCGGCGAAGTGGCGGTAGACCGCGGGTCCCGATACGCCGACCGCAGCGCCGATGTCCTCCAGGCTCACGCCGGTGTAACCGCGCGCGGCGAAGAGCTCCGCGGCCGCGGAGAGGATGGCGTCGGTGCGCGCGGCCTTCGCACGATCGCGGGCGGTCCCAGGCGTTGTCATTTCGGTTAATCCTCGCTAACCTGAATTATCTGGTTAATGCACACTAACCAACTCAGCGCGAAATATCAGCACTGACGTGCGTCGAGGAGGACCCACGATGGCTCTCACCCAGCAGGAACTGGCCGAGGAGCTGCGCGAGCGACTCGCCACGGCGGCTCTGGGAGGTCCGGAGCGCTCCCGGGAGCGGCATGTGGCCCGCGGCAAGATGCTCCCGCGCGACCGCGTCGCCCGGCTGCTGGACGAGGGGAGCCCCTTCATCGAGATCGCACCCCTCGCGGCGGACGGCCTCTACGGTGGCGAGGCACCCGGTGCGGGCGTGATCGCGGGGATCGGGCTGGTGCACGGCAGGCACGTGATGGTGGTCTGCAACGATCCCACGGTCAAGGGCGGCACGTACTTCCCGATGACTGTCAAGAAGCACCTGCGCGCGCAGGAGATCGCGCTGGAGAACCGCCTGCCCTGCCTGTATCTGGTCGACTCGGGCGGCGCCTTCCTGCCCAAGCAGGACGAGGTCTTCCCCGACCGCGACCACTTCGGCCGCATCTTCTTCAACCAGGCCCGCCTGTCCGCCGAGCGCATCCCGCAGCTCGCGGCCGTCCTGGGATCCTGCACGGCGGGCGGCGCATACGTCCCTGCGATGAGCGACGAGACCGTGATCGTGCGCAACCAGGGCACGATCTTCCTCGGCGGCCCGCCCCTGGTGAAGGCCGCGATCGGCGAGGTGGTGACCGCGGAGGAGCTCGGCGGGGGAGAGCTGCACGCCAGGCGATCGGGGGTGGTCGACCACCTGGCCGAGGACGACGAGCACGCCCTGGAGATCCTGCGCGACATCGTCGCGACGCTGCCGAAGCCCGCAGCGCCCGCCTGGGAGGTCGTCGCCTCGCGCCCCGCCGCGCAGACCGGCAGCCTGTACGACGTGGTGCCCGTCGACGTGAACGCCGCCTACGACGTGCACGAGGTCATCGACCGCCTGGTCGATGCCGACAGCTTCTCGGAGTTCAAGCCGGAGTACGGCACGACGCTCGTCACCGGGTTCGCCGTGCTGCACGGGCATCCGATCGGGATCGTCGCGAACAACGGGGTGCTGTTCAGCGAGTCCGCGCTCAAGGGCGCGCACTTCATCGAGCTGTGCGACCAGCGCGGCATCCCGCTGCTGTTCCTGCAGAACATCACCGGCTTCATGGTCGGCCGCGACGCGGAGGCCGGGGGCATCGCCAAGGACGGCGCGAAGATGGTCACCGCCGTCGCCACCACGCGCGTCCCCAAGCTGACGGTCATCATCGGCGGCTCCTTCGGGGCGGGCAACTACTCGATGTGCGGGCGGGCCTACTCGCCTCGGTTCCTGTGGAGCTGGCCGGCGAGCCGCATCTCGGTGATGGGCGGTCCGCAGGCTGCATCCGTGCTCGCCACGGTCAAGGAGGAGCAGCTCGAAGGACGCGGCGAGCCCTGGACGCCCGAGGAGCGTGCGGAGTTCGAGGCCCCGATCCGTCAGCAGTACGAGAGTCAGGGCGAGCCGTACTACGCCACCGCCCGACTATGGGACGACGGCATCGTCGACCCGGACCAGACCCGCGACCTACTGGGCCTCGCCCTGGACGTCGTCTCCCGCAGCCCCCTGCCCGAACCGCGCTTCGGCCTCTTCCGGATGTGATGCACATGAGCACCTTCGAATCCGTCCTCGTCGCCAACCGCGGCGAGATCGCCCGTCGCGTCATCCGCACCCTGCGCGACCTCGGCATCCGCAGCGTCGCCGTCTACAGCGATGCGGATGCCGAAGCACCGCACGTCCGCGAGGCGGATGAGGCCGTGTGGATCGGCGGGGCGGCCGCAGCCGACTCCTACCTGCGTGTGGATGCCATCATCGACGCCGCCCGGCGCACCGGGGCGCAGGCGATCCACCCCGGGTACGGCTTCCTGTCCGAGAGCGTCGCGCTCGCGCAGGCCTGCGACGACGCCGGCATCGTGTTCATCGGG
>NZ_MKRT01000028.1:125341-129102 GCF_001897945.1 Microbacterium sp. 69-10 | reverse complement strand
GGGAGACAAGGCCCGTGCCCGCGACCACGTGTCGCAGCACGGCGTGCCCGTCGTGCCCGGCTTCAACGCGGTGGGCATGGACGACGAGCAGATCCGCGCTCGTGCCGATGAAGTCGGCTATCCGCTGCTCGTCAAGCCCAGCGCCGGCGGCGGCGGAAAGGGCATGGAGGTCGTGCGCTCCGGCGACGAACTGGCATCAGCTCTCGCGACCGCCAGACGGGTCGCCAGAGCGGCCTTCGGCGACGACGCCATGGTGCTGGAGCGCCTGGTGCAGCGCCCGCGCCACATCGAGGTGCAGGTCTTCGGCGACACGCACGGCACCGTGATCGCTCTGGGTGAGCGCGAGTGCACGCTGCAGCGCCGTCACCAGAAGGTGGTCGAGGAGGCGCCGGCCGCGCACCTTCCGGAAGCCGTGCGGCAGCGACTGCTGGATGCCGCGGTCGCCGCGGCGCAGAGCGTCGACTACGTCGGTGCCGGAACGGTCGAGTTTCTGGTGGAGGCCGACTCGGTGGAGGACATCTTCTTCATCGAGATGAACACGCGGCTGCAGGTGGAGCACCCCGTGACCGAGGAGGTCACCCGGCTGGACCTCGTCGCACTGCAGGTGCAGGTCGCCGCGGGCGGTGCGCTTCCGGAGCCGCCCGAGGTGCGCGGACACGCCGTGGAGGCCCGCGTCTACGCCGAGTCCCCCGAACGGGGCTTCCTGCCCTCGACGGGGCGCGTGCTGCTGTTCGACGCACCGCGCGGTGTGCGCGTGGATGCCGCGGTGGAGACCGGCTCCGAGGTCACCGGCTTCTACGACCCGATGATCGCCAAGGTCATCGCGTTCGGATCCGACCGCGAGACCGCCCTGCGCCGTCTGGATGCCGCTCTCGCACGCACCGTCGTGCTGGGCGTCGAGACCAACATCGCCTTCCTGCGCGCCCTCAGCACGCATGAGCGCGTCGTCGCCGGCGACCTCGACACCGGTCTGATCGAGACCATGCTGCCGCTGCCGGCGCAGCAGCCGACCGAGTCGGTGCTGGCCGCCGCCGCGCACGCTGTGCGCCGGCCGCGTGCGCACGGTGCCGCGGATCTCTGGAGTGACGTGCCCGGCTGGCGGATCGGCGCGGCTCAGCCGCTGCCGCGCACGGTCTTCCTGACCGACGACGACGTGCAGGTCGAGGCGCCGGCCGCGTACAGTCACGGCATCCCGGTCATGGCCGACGCGGACGGCGCGATCTGGGCATCCGAGGACGGCGTCACGCTGCGCCTTCGTCCGCTGTCGCGCCGTGCGCGCATGCAGCGCCGGCTCGCGGAGCTCGAACGGGCATCCGGCCCGCGCGACCCCGAGGGTCGCGCCCCCATGCCCGGATCGGTCGTGGCACTGCACGTCGCCGACGGCGACACCGTCCGCGAAGGAGACCCGCTCGTCTCGATCGAGGCGATGAAGATGGAGCATCCGGTGCTCGCGCCGCACGACGGCACGGTGCACCTGCTGGTCGCCGTGGGCGATCAGGTACGGCGCGACCAGCCGGTCGCCCGCGTCAGCGAAGTGGAGACATCATGACCGACGACCTCAGCAGCATCGGCCTGAACGAGGAGCAGCGCGAACTCGCCGCCATGGTGCGCGACTTCGCCGAGCAGGTGGTGGCGCCTCAGGCCTACGAGGCCGACCGCTCCCACACGCTCAACCTCGACGTGGTGCGCCAGATGGGCGAGCTGGGCCTGTTCGGCCTGCCGTTCTCGGAGGAGTACGGCGGGCAGGGCGGCGACTACCTTGCCCTGGGCCTGGCCATCGAGGGTCTCGCTCGCGTGGACCAGTCCATCGCCATCACGCTCGAGGCCGGTGTCAGCCTGGGCGCCATGCCGATCTACCGGTTCGGCACCGAGGAGCAGAAGCAGGAGTACCTGCCCTCGCTGCTCGCCGCGGAGCACCTCGCCGGCTTCGGCCTGACCGAGCCGGAGGCCGGCAGTGACGCCGGTGCTTCCCGCACCACTGCCCGTCTCGAGGGCGGGGAGTGGGTCATCGACGGCTCGAAGCAGTTCATCACCAACTCCGGCACCGCCATCACGCGCTTCGTGACGGTCACGGCCGTGACGGGGGTGAACGACGGTCGCAAGGAGATCTCCACGATCATCGTGCCCAACGGCACCCCGGGCTTCACGGTGGAGCCGGCCTACGACAAGGTCGGCTGGAACGCCTCCGACACCCATCCGCTCACCTTCCAGGGCGTGCGCGTCCCGGAGGGCAACCTGCTCGGTGAGCGCGGCCGCGGGTTCAAGAACTTCCTCAGCATCCTCGACGAGGGACGCATCGCCATCGCCGCTCTCGCCACGGGGGCCGCGGAGGGCTGCCTGGAGGCGGCCGTCGACTACGCCAAGAAGCGCACCATCTTCGGCTCCGCCCTGAGCACCCGTCAGAACGCGCAGTTCACGCTCGCGCGCATGCGCGCCCGCGTGCACACGGCGCGCCTCGCATGGCACCACGCCGCGCGTCTGCGCGATGCCGGACTGCCGTTCGCCGAGGAGGCGGCCATCGCCAAGCTCGTCTCCGGCGACGCCGCGATGGACAACGCCCGCGACGCGACCCAGATCTTCGGCGGCAACGGCTTCATGAACGAGTACCCGGTGGCACGTCACTACCGTGACTCGAAGATCCTCGAGATCGGCGAGGGCACCACCGAGGTGCAGCTCCTGGTCATCGCCCGCAAACTCGGCCTGGCCGGCTGAGTCCGCAGAGGAGCTATGGTGCGATCATGACCGACATCGTCCAGCGCGGGCTGTACTTCGAGGAGTTCGAACTCGGTGCCAGATACCTGCACCGTCCGGGCCGCACCGCGACCGAGGCCGACAACGTGCTGTTCACGACCCTCACCATGAACACGCAGGCCCTGCACCTGGACGCCGCGTTCGCGGGGGCCGAGCAACCGTTCGGGCAGCGCCTGATGAACTCGATGTGGACGCTGTCGACGATGGTCGGAGCCTCCGTCGCGCAGCTTACTCAGGGAACGCTCGTGGCGCAGCTGGGACTCAGCGACATAGCCTTCCCGCACCCGGTGTTCCACGGTGACACGCTGTACACCGAGAGCGTGATCACCGACAAGCGCCTGTCGTCGTCCCGGCCGGGTCAGGGGATCGTCACGATCGCGCACACGGGTCGCAACCAGGACGGCGTGATCGTGGCGACCGCCACGCGCGTGGCGCTGATGCACTGCATGCCGGAAGGGGAATGATGGCCTTCGACCTCGGACCCGCCCTGCTGTTCTGCCCGGCCGACCGTCCGGAGCGCTATGCCGGGGGACTCGCGAAGGCGGATGCCGTGATCCTCGACCTCGAGGACGCGGTGCTCCCGGATGCCAAGGCGCAGGCGCGCGAGCATCTCGTGGCGGCGGATCTCGACCCCGCGCGGGTGATCGTGCGCGTCAACGACCCGGCATCTGCTCATTTCGCCGCCGACCTCGAGGCCGTGGCGCGCACTCCGTTCCGCACCGTGATGGTCGCCAAGACCGAGGATCCGTCCGCGCTGGACGCCTTCGGAGACGAGTACTCCCTGCTGGCGCTCTGCGAGACGGCGGCCGGCGTGCTGCACGCCGGGGCCATCGCCGCCCATCCGCGGGTCGCGGCTCTGATGTGGGGCGCGGAGGACCTGGTGGCGTCGATCGGCGGCACCGCGAGCCGGTTCCCGGACGGACGATACCGAGACGTGGCGCGCCACGCGCGGGCATCCGTGCTGGTCGCCTCCGCGGCGCACGGGAAGGCCGCGATCGACGCGGTGCATC
>NZ_MKRT01000028.1:117127-125310 GCF_001897945.1 Microbacterium sp. 69-10 | reverse complement strand
CGCCACCGCCTGCATCCACCCGAAGCAGGTCGCGATCATCCGCGACGCCTACCGGCCCGATACGGCGACCCTGGACTGGGCGCGCGCTGTGCTCGCCGCCGCCGAGGGGGAGCGGGGCGTGTTCCGCTTCCAGGGGCGGATGGTCGACGAGCCGGTGCTGCGGCACGCCAGGGCGGTGCTGAGCCGGGACTGACCCGGATCGAGCCGAGGCGCGTCAGAGGACCGGGACGTCCTCGAGCAGTCGCAGCGAGCCCGGTGACACCTCGAAGCGGTGCAGCGAGCCGTTCCCGAGCACACTGCCGATCTTGGGCAGTGTCCCGCCGGAGGCGTGGTCGATGAGAGATCGGATGACGCCGCCGTGGGTCACGACGATGATCGACTCGGCCGTCGGCGCGGAACGACGCCGGGCGTCACGCGCGATCCGGTGCAGGGCGCTCATCGCACGGATGCACACCTCGTCGAGGGTCTCCGCCCCGGGGACCACGGCGTGCCAGTCGCCGTACGCGTCGATGTACTCCTGGACCAGCAGGCCCTCGCCTTCGCCGAACTCGCGCTCGCGCACATCGTGCACGAGCGCCGGCGCCTCGAGGCCGAGCTCATCCGCGATGATCTCCGCGGTCTCCCGCGCGCGGAGCAGCGGGCTCGCGTAGATCGCGTGATGCGTGTCCCTCGACAGCCGCCCGGCGGCCATGAGCGCATCCGCGCGTCCGGTGTCGTTCAGGGGGATGTCGGTGGACCCCTGAATTCGCCGAGCGAGGTTCCAGTCGGTCTGCCCGTGGCGCACAAGGGTGAGAAGAGTCACACTCCGACCCTACGCGAGAGCGCCTGCGAGGGCGCTCAGCACGGGGGAGGTGCCGCCGGCGAGCACGGCGTCGGCCCAGGCGTCCGCCCTCGTCGGCTCGCGGTTGACGATCACCAGCGGGATGCCGCGGCGCCGTGCGCGCTCGATGATGCGGATGCCGGAGTTCACGGTGAGCGAGGTGCCGGCCACCAGCAGCGCGTCCGCCGCGGTCACGACGGATTCGGCCGACCGGAAGCGGACGGCGGGGACGAACTCACCGAAGAAGACCACCTCGGGTTTGAGCATGCCCCCGCACACCGTGCAGGGCGGGATCACGAAGCCCTCCGTGTTCTCCGGGGTCACGTCCCCGTCGGGGTTCAGCTCGATGTTCTCGGGCTTGCGGACCCAGGGGTTCAGCGCCTCGAGCTGGTCGGCGATCGCCCGGCGGTCGAACACCTGCCCGCAGTCCAGGCACAGCGTGCGGTGCATGGTGCCGTGGATCTCCACCACCCGGGAGCTTCCGGCGCGCAGATGCAGGCCGTCGACGTTCTGGGTGACGACGCCGCTCACCACGCCGGCGCGTTCCATCCGCGCCAGCGCCACGTGGCCCTCGTTCGGCTCCGGTGCGGTGAACGCCAGCCAGCCCAGGTGCCCGCCCAGCCAGTAGCGGCGACGCGCGGACTCGTCGGCGAGGTAGGTCTGGATGGTCATCGGGTTCGCGCGCGTCCGCGCCCCGACGCCGCGATACGCGGGAATCCCTGAATCGGTGGAGATGCCGGCGCCGGTGAGCACCGCTACCCGCCGACCTCTCAGCAGCTCCGCGACGTGATCGATGCGCGTCCGGGTGTCGTCGTCGATCGTGTCCGAGAGCTGCACGCTCGGCAGTCTACGTCTCCGTGCGGGTCGGGGCGCCACCGCCGCGTCCGGGGCCTGACAGAGTGGGAGGATGCACGTGATCCCGGTCTCCGATCCCGCCGACCCCCGGCTCGACGACTACCGCTCGCTGACGGACACGGCGCTTCGCCGCAGGAACGAGACCGAGGGCGGGCTCTACATGGCCGAGTCCGCCAAGGTGATCGCCCGCGCCGTGCAGGCCGGCCACCGGCCCCGATCCGTGCTCACGCAGGAGAAGTGGCTGGACGCCGTCGTCAGCGCGCTGGGGGAGGCGGGCAGCGTCGCCGACACGCCCGTGTACACGGCATCCGCCGAGGTGTCCGAGACGGTCACGGGCTTCGCCATCCACCGGGGCCCGCTCGCCGCCATGCACAGGCCGGCGCTGCCGTCCGTGGCCGACGTGCTGCAACGGGTACGGCCGGACCGGGGCGGATCGCCCTGCTCGAAGGGCTCACTGACCACACGAACGTCGGCGCCGTGTTCCGCTCGGCCGCAGCGCTGGGCGTGGACGCGGTGCTCGTGACGCCCGACTGCGCCGATCCGCTGTATCGCCGCTCCGTGCGGGTGTCCATGGGCACCGTGTTCCAGGTGCCGTGGACGGGCATTCCGGCATGGCCGGAGGGCATGCGCGAGCTGCAGGAGGCCGGATTCGTCGTGGCGGGCATGACGCTGGGCGAGGGCGCGATCGAGCTGGACGACCTCGTCGCCGAGGATCACACCCGACTCGCGATGATCCTCGGCACAGAGGGTGACGGGATCCGTCCCGAGACGGACGCCCTGCTGGACCGCCGAGTCACGATCCCGATGATGGGCGGCGTGGACTCGCTGAACGTCGCGGCGGCGTCGGCCGTGGCCTTCTACGCCACCAGATGAGCTCGCCGCGGAGAGCGCCTGGTCGGAGGGCCGGGCGCGGCCGCGCGATCAGTTCTCGGTGCCGGGCATCCGCACCGGAGAGGGCTCGGGCCGCTTGGCCTCGACGTGGTCGCCCGAGGACTGATGACGGAGCCGCCGCAGCACCCAGGGGACCAGGTGCTCGCGCGCCCAGCCGATGTCCTCGGCGCGCGCTTCGCGCCAGGTGCGCACCGGGACGGGATCGGGCTGCATGGCCTGCAGGTCGTTCGGCACGTTGAGCGCACGCAGCACCATCCGAGCGATCTCGTGGTGACCGAGCGCGTTGTAGTGCAGCCGGTCGTCGTCGAAGAAGCGCGGGTCCTGCACGACCTTCAGCGACCACTGGTCGGCGATGATGCAGTCGTACCGGTCGCCGATCGCGCGCACGTTCTCGTTGTAGATCGCGACCTTGCCGCGGAACGGCCGGAACACCGGGGTGAAGCCGGTGTCGATCCCGGTGAAGAGAACCACCGCGGCGCCGGTGGAGGAGAGCCGGGCGACGGCGTCCTCGAGCTGCACGGCGATCTCGTCGGGATCGGTGCCCGGGCGGATCACGTCGTTCCCGCCGGCGCAGATCGAGACGAGATCGGGCTTGAGCGCGACCGCCGGCTCGATCTGATCCGCGACGATCTGGGCGATCAGCTTGCCGCGCACCGCGAGATTGGCGTAGGCGAAGTCGTCCACGTCCTGACCCAGCACCTCGGCGACGCGATCCGCCCAGCCGCGCAGCCCGCCGGGCAGATCGGGCGCGGGGTCGCCGACGCCCTCCGTGAACGAGTCGCCGACGGCGACGAACCGCCGCCACGGATGCGGTCCCTCGTTCTCGACGAACGGGGTGCGAGACGTCTCCTGGTCCACCATCGGGTTCTCCTTCGGCATCGCGGGCCCGGGGTGCGGGCGCCTGAGAGAGCCTACCCGCGCTGATGGGCGGGCGCGCAGAGCGTTGTCGGCGGGCTGGATTATCGTTGAGCAGTGCTCTCTCCGTCCTTCCCCCAGCGCGCCCCATGGGGTACCGCCGACAAGCTGAGGGCATGGCAGCGGGAGGCACTGGACGCGTATTTCCAGGCCGATCAGCGGGATTTCCTCGTCGCCGCCACCCCCGGGGCAGGCAAGACCACCTTCGCGCTCACGCTCGCGGTCGAGCTGCTGCGCATGGGTGAGGTGAACCGTGTCATCGTGGTCGCGCCGACCGAGCATCTGAAGACGCAGTGGGCGGATGCGGCCGCGCGCGTCCACATCCGCCTGGATCCCCGGTTCCGCAACAGCCACTGGGCGCCCTCCCGGCAGTACCACGGCGTGGTCGTCACCTATGCGCAGGTGGCGGCGAAGTCCAGCGTGCACCGGCACCTGACCGAGGACGCGAGGACGCTCGTCATCCTGGACGAGGTGCACCACGGCGGCGACGCCCTCAGCTGGGGCGACGCCATCCGCGATGCCTACGGGCCGGCCCGGAGGCGACTGCTGCTGTCGGGCACCCCGTTCCGCAGCGACACCGCGCCCATCCCGTTCGTGGAGTACATCCCCGACGAGTCCGGCGCACGGGTCTCCAGCACCGACTACCGCTACGGATACGGGCGGGCCCTGGCCGACGGCGTCGTGCGGCCGGTGCTGTTCCACATGTACTCCGGCAAGATGCGCTGGCGCACCAGCGCGGGTGACGAGCTCGAGGCGCATCTCGGACAGGACAACACCAAGGACGTCACCTCGCAGGCCTGGCGCACCGCGCTGGACCCGGAGGGGGAGTGGATGCCGGCGGTGCTGTCCGCAGCCGATCGCCGCCTCACCGAGATCCGTCACCACGTTCCCGATGCCGGCGGACTCGTGCTCGCGACGGATCAGACGGTGGCGCGCGCGTACGCCAAGATCCTGCACAGCATCACGGGCGAGCAGCCGACCGTCGTGCTCTCCGACGACGCCTCGGCGTCCGAGCGCATCGAGAAGTTCAGCGAGACGGACCGGCGCTGGATGGTCGCCGTGCGCATGGTGTCCGAGGGCGTCGACGTTCCGCGCCTGGCGGTGGGCGTGTACGCGACGTCGTCGTCGACCCCGCTGTTCTTCGCGCAGGCCATCGGGCGCTTCGTGCGCGCGAGGCGACGCGGCGAGGCCGCCAGCGTGTTCCTGCCGAACGTCCCCGTGCTGATGACCCTCGCGAACGAGATGGAGCGTCAGCGCGACCACGCGCTCGATCGGCGGGACAAGGACGAGGACGGCCTCGAGGATTCGCTGCTGGAGAGCGCGAACCGCGAGGAGGACGCGTCCGACGCTCTCACCCAGGAGTTCAGCTATCAGGCGATCTCGTCTCTGGCGCACTTCGATCGGGTCGTGTTCGAGGGCAAGGAGTTCGGTCAGCTCGCCGAGCCGGGCACCCCCGAGGAGGAGGAGTTCATCGGGTTCCCCGGTCTTCTCGAACCCGAGCACGTGCATGAGCTGCTCATGCAGCGCCAGGCCAGGCAGGGCAAGCTGCGACAGGCGCGGGAGGCGGCCACCCCGGTCGAGACGACGACCCTCCCCGCGCCCCTGCATCGCACCCTTCGCGAGCAGCGGCAGCTGCTGAACAGCCTGGTCGGCCTGTACGCGCGACAGACCGGCGAGGCGCATGGATCCGTGCACGCCGAGCTGCGCCGGATGTGCGGCGGCCCGGCTGTCGCCCAGGCGACCGTCTCGCAGCTGCAGGCGCGGATCGACCTGCTGCGCAAGCGCGTACGGACCTGACGCCCCCGCGCCGGCCGCCCGGTGGCGCGCGCTGGTTCGGGAGTCCGAAATCCTGTCAATCCGCGTCCTGATGCGGTTCGGAGGTGCCCGCGTCGATACCGTGGAATGCTGATCTACCCACGGAGGATGCATGTCTGCCCCTGCCCACGCCACTGCTGCGGATCGCAAGCAATGGGCCCGCTATCTGGTCGAGGAACGCGCCGAGGGAGCCGTGTACTCCCGGCTCGCCGCTCGGAGAGAAGGCGAGGAGAAGGAGATCCTGCTCTCCCTCGCGGAAGCCGAGCGCCGTCACGAGCAGCACTGGCTCGATCTGCTCGGAGGAGAGGAGCCCTCCCGGCTTCCCCGGACCGGTCTCCGCTCCCGGATGCTGGGCTGGATGGCCGGCCGGTTCGGGTCCATCTTCGTGCTCGCGCTCGCGCAGAGCGCGGAGGCGCGTTCGCCCTACGACAGCGAGAAGTACGCCACCCCGGCGATGCGGGCCGATGAGAAGGTGCACCACGAGGTGGTCCGCGGCCTCGCCGCACGCGGACGCCGCCGGCTTTCCGGCTCGTTCCGTGCTGCGGTCTTCGGCGCGAACGACGGGCTCGTGTCGAACCTCGCGCTGGTGCTCGGCATCGGGGCGACGGGGGTCGGCTCAGGCCTGGTGCTCTTCAGCGGCATCGCCGGCCTTCTCGCCGGCGCACTGTCGATGGGGGCGGGGGAGTTCGTCTCCGTGCGCTCCCAGCGCGAGCTGCTGGCTGCGACGGAGGAGAGCAACGACGCGGATGCCACCGCGGGCGATCTGGACATCGATGCCAACGAGCTCGCGCTCGTGTATCGGGCGCGCGGCATGAACGAGGACGAGTCTCTGGCACGCGCCCAGCGGGTCATGAGCGCGGCGCAGGCCGGCATCCGTCGCGACGCGACCGGACCGATCGGCGTGCCGAACGATCACGAGATCGTCGGCAGCGACTGGACGGCAGCGATCTCCAGCTTCCTGCTGTTCGCGTCCGGCGCGATCGTGCCGGTGCTGCCGTGGCTCTTCGGGCTCACGGGCTTCACCGCGATCGTCGTAGCGCTGGTTCTCGTCGGAGTCGCGCTGCTCAGCACGGGTGCGATGGTCGGCATCCTCTCCGGCGGTCCGCCGCTCAAGCGCGCACTGCGGCAGCTGGCGATCGGCTTCGGGGCGGCGGCGATCACGTACGTGCTCGGTCTCGTGTTCGGCGTCGGCGCGGTGTGAGCGGAGCCATGCGCTGAGTCATCCGCGTGTCGTCAACCCCCTTTCCGGGCTCGGCGACATGCGGATGACTGGATGCTCCGCACCGAAGAGCAAGGAGCAGAGCATGGCCCAGATCATCGAGACCGTGGACGTCGACGTCCCCGTGCGCGTCGCGTACGACCAGTGGACCCAGTTCGAGAGCTTCCCCGACTTCCTCGAGGAGGTGGTCTCGATCACCCAGGTGGATGACACGCGCAATCACTGGGTCGTCGAGGTCGGCGGCGTGCGCCGCGAGTTCGACACCGAGATCACCGAGCAGCACCCGGATGACCGTGTCGCCTGGCGCAGCGTCGGCGGTGAGACAGCCCATGCGGGCGTGGTGAGCTTCCACCGCCTGAGCGACGATTCCAGTCGCGTGACCGTGCAGATCGACTGGAAGCCGGAGGGCCTGGCCGAGATGGTCGGCTCGATGGCGGGCCTCGCATCCCACGCGGTCAGGAAGGACCTCGACAACTTCAAGGACTTCATCGAGAACCGCAGAACGGCGACCGGCGCCTGGCGCGGCGACGTCGACGCGTGACACGGAGAAGGCCCCGGATCTCTCGATCCGGGGCCTTCTCCGTTCTGTGCGCGAGGGGGGACTTGAACCCCCACGCCCTATGCGGGCACTAGCACCTCAAGCTAGCGCGTCTACCTATTCCGCCACCCGCGCAGGTGATGAAAAGTCGTTGCCGACCGAAGAATGACTCTAGCACGGTCCGCGGATAGCCACGAACCACGCTGACGCCCGGGCGTGGCACGCCGTTTCGATAGCCTGGAGCCATGTCCGATTCCTCCCTGCCCGAAGTCGCCCGGATCGCCCGTGATCTGATCCGCATCGACACCTCCAACTTCGGCGGAGGGAACTCGAAGGGCGAACGCGAAGCCGCGGAGTACGTCGGGGCCTACCTCGCCTCGCTCGGACTCGAGCCGGAGTACTACGAGCCGATCCCGAACCGGACCAACGTGATGGCACGCGTCAGGGGTCGCAACCCCGAGCGTCCCGCACTGGTCGTGCACGGGCACCTGGACGTGGTGCCCGCCATGGCCGAGGACTGGAGCGTCGACCCGTTCGAGGGCGTCGTCCGCGACGGGATGCTGTGGGGGCGCGGCGCGGTGGACATGAAGAACATGGACGCCATGATCCTCACCGCGGTCGCCGACCTGCTGCGGGCGGGCGAGCAGCCCGAGCGCGACCTGATCCTGGTGTTCTTCGCGGATGAGGAGAACGGCGGCGTCGAGGGCTCCGCGCTCGTCGCGCGCGACAGGCCGGAATGGTTCTCCGGCGCGACCGAGGCGATCAGCGAGGTGGGCGGGTACTCGATCACGGTGGACGATCACCGCGCCTATCTGCTGCAGGTGGGGGAGAAGGCCCTGATGTGGCTTCGGCTCGTCGCCAAGGGCCGCGCCGGGCACGGCAGTCGCTACCACGAGCAGAACGCCGTCACGCGCCTCGCAGAGGCCGTCGCCGCCATCGGCCGCACCCGCTGGCCCATCCGGCTCACTCCGACGACTCAGGCGCTTCTGGACGGCCTGAGCGACCTGACCGGCCGGCCGATCGACGATCCGGACGCGCTGGCCGCGGCCGCCGGACCGGCAGAGGCCTTCCTGCGCTCCACGTTCCGCACCACCGCGAACCCCACCGCGCTCACCACCGGCTACCAGCAC
>NZ_MKRT01000028.1:115185-117061 GCF_001897945.1 Microbacterium sp. 69-10 | reverse complement strand
GTGCGCGCGGAGCTGCAGCGGATCGTCGGCGACGACATCCGCATCGAGACCGTCGTGCGCGACATCGGCATGGAGACGCCTTTCACCGGCGACCTCGTGGATGCCATGGTCGCGGCCCTGGGGAAGCACGACCCCGGAGTGCCGGTGATCCCGTACCTGCTCGGCGCCGGCACGGACAACAAGGCGCTGGCCTCGATCGGCATCACCGGGTACGGATTCGCGCCGCTGCAGCTGCCCGCCGATCTCGACTTCACAGGGATGTTCCACGGAGTGGACGAGCGCGTCCCCGTAGAATCTCTTGTCTTCGGTCAGCGCGTGCTGACCGATCTGCTGCGCTCCTGCTGACCGGCATCCGTCCGGGGACACCGACGCCTCACCCTTGGAAAGCACCGCATGAACCTGCTCGAAGCCCTTCTGCTCGGCGTCGTCCAGGGACTCACCGAGTTCCTGCCGATCTCCTCCAGCGCGCATCTGCGCATCGTCGGGGCGCTGCTTCCCTCCGGTGAGGACCCGGGTGCGGCGTTCACCGCGATCACCCAGATCGGCACCGAGGCGGCCGTCGTGGTGTTCTTCTGGCGTGACATCGTGCGCATCATCGGCACGTGGTTCCGCTCCCTGACGGGCAAGGCGCCGCGCAACGACCCCGACGCGAGGATGGGATGGCTGATCATCCTCGGCAGCATCCCGATCGTCCTGCTGGGGCTGCTGTTCCAGGACAAGATCGAGACGACGCTGCGATCGCTCTGGATCGTCGCCATCATGCTCATCGGCTTCGGTCTGCTGCTCGGCATCGCGGACTACATCGGCGCCAAGAAGCGCAAGCTCGACGAGCTCACCTACCCGCACGGCATCGCCTACGGCGTGGCGCAGGCTTTCGCTCTGGTGCCGGGCGTGTCGCGATCCGGCGGCACCATCACGATGGGCCTCTTCCTCGGCTATGAGCGCGCAGCAGCCGCCCGATACGCGTTCCTGCTCGCGATTCCCGCGGTGTTCGGCAGCGGTTTCTACCAGCTTTTCAAGCACGGCGGCGAGGCCGGCCAGTACTTCAGCCTGGGGGAGACCTTCGCGGCGACCGGCATCGCATTCGTCGTGGCGCTCGGGGTGATCGCGTTCTTCATGAACTGGATCTCCAAGCGCAGCTTCCTGCCGTTCGTGATCTACCGTGTGCTGCTGGGCGGCACGCTCATCGTGCTGCTGTCCACGGGCGTGCTCTCGCCGCGCTGATCGGTCACTTCTTGTCGGGGCCGTCGCCGCGGCGGCGCAGGTAGCGCTCGAACGCCTGGGCGATGGCGTCACCGGAGGCATCGGGCGAGTCCCAGGTGTCGCGAGTCCGCTCCAGCTGGTGGATGTACTCGGTCATGTCCTCGTCCTCGGCCGCAGCGGCGTCGATGGACGCCTCCCACGCCGCGGCCGCCGTGCGCAGGTGCTCGCGGGCGGGACCCACGCCGGTGAGCTCCTCGAGCCGATCCAGCAGCGCCAGGGTCGCCTTGGGCGAGGGGGCGGCGGTCGCGACGTAGTGCGGCACGCTGGCCCACAGGCTCGCGGAGGGGATCTCGGCGCGCTCGGCGAAGTGCTCGAACACGCTCAGGATGCCCACCGGCCCCTCATAGGTGGACTTGTCCAGGCCGTGCGCAGTGCGCACCCGCTCGTTCTGGCTCGACGCGAAGATCGAGATGGGACGGGTGTGCGGCACATCCGAGAGCATCGCCCCGAGAGTGACCAGGCCCGTCACGTCGTCGCGCAGTGCCACGTCGATGAACTCCGTGGCGAACGCCTGCCACGCCCGCGCCGGCTCCGACCCGGTGAGCAGCCACAGCTCCGGGCCCTCGGCCGTGCTCGTGGGGCGCCACAGCGTGGCCTCCGGCCAGTGCATCGC
>NZ_MKRT01000028.1:108956-115176 GCF_001897945.1 Microbacterium sp. 69-10 | reverse complement strand
AGGCATCCATCCGGGATGAGGGACGGGTGTACTGATAGTCGAAGTACAGCTCGGGATCGACGGAGTGCACGGCCTCGTAGCTCCCCGCGTCGCGCAGCGCGCCGATGGCGCCGCTGGCCGCCTCGCCGGCGTCGTTCCAGCCGTCGAACGCGGCGACGATGATGCGTGAGCCGAGAGCGTCCACCGTTCTCCCTCCTGTCATCCGGGGCCTGCACCCCCGGAAGTGTCCCTCCAGGCTAGTCGCCCGGCATCAGCCCTGGGCCGGCTCCCGGCTAGCATGGGTTCAGTGAGCAACAAGCCCAGCGCAGTCCTGTGGGACATGGACGGAACCCTCGTCGACACCGAGCCGTACTGGATGGACGCCGAGACCGTCCTGGTCGAGTCGTTCGGCGGCACCTGGACCCACGAGGACGCGCTCCAGCTGGTCGGGAACGGCCTGCACGACAGCGCCCTCATCCTGCAGAGGTATGGCGTCGACATGGAGGCGGACGCCATCGTCCAGCACCTCACGGATGCCGTCGCAGGCCGCCTCCGCGCCGACGGGGTGCCGTTCCGGCACGGCGCGCGCGAACTGCTCGCAGACCTGCGCGCCAACGGCATCCCCACGGCCCTGGTGACCATGTCCCTGCGCCGCATGGCGCTCGACGTCGTCTCGCTGATCGACTTCGACGCCTTCGACCTCGTGGTCGCCGGCGATGACGTCGCCCGCCCCAAGCCCTTCCCCGACCCGTACCTGCGAGCCGCCGAGCTGCTGGAGATCGACATCACCGATGCCGTCGTGATCGAGGACTCCGGCACCGGCGTCGCCGCAGGTCGGGCATCCGGAGCGGTGACCCTGGGCGTGCCGCACATCGTCTCCCTGGACGGCTCGGACGCGCACGAACTGTGGCCGACGCTTGCGGGACGCACATCCGCCGACATCCGCGACCTCGCCGGCCGCCACGCCAAGGAGAACGCATGAGCGCCACTCGACCCCGCGGGCCGTTCCGAGAGGGCGACCGCGTGCAGCTGACCGGGCCGAAGGGGCGGATGCACACCATCACGCTGCGCGGGGACGGGGAGCTGCACACCCACCACGGAGTGCTCAAGCACACCCAGCTGATCGGTCAGCCGGACGGCTCCGTCGTGACCAACAGCGGCGGACACGACTACCTGGCCCTGCGTCCGCTGCTGCGGGACTTCGCGATGTCGATGCCCCGCGGCGCTGCGATCGTGTACCCGAAGGACTCGGCGCAGATCGTCATGCAGGCCGACATCTTCCCGGGCGCCGTCGTCGTCGAGGCCGGCGTCGGCTCCGGCGCCCTCTCGCTCGCTCTGCTTCGGGCCATCGGCCACGAGGGCAGGCTGACCTCGTTCGAGCGGCGCGAGGACTTCGCGGAGGTGGCGCGCGCGAACGTCGAGACCTTCTTCGGCGAGAGGCCCGACACCTGGAGCGTCGTGGTCGGCGACCTGGGGGAGGAGCTGCCCGCGCAGTTCGAGGACGGCACGGTCGATCGCGTCGTGCTGGACATGCTCGCACCCTGGGAGTGCATGGACGTCGTCGCCGATGCCCTCGCGCCCGGCGGCGTGGTGATCTGCTACGTCGCCACGGCCACGCAGCTGTCGCGCGTCGCGGAGTACATCCGCGGCACGGGACTGTTCACGGATCCGGATGCGTCCGAGACCATGGTCCGCGGATGGCATGTCGAGGGGCTGGCCGTCCGACCCGACCACCGCATGGTCGCGCACACCGGGTTCCTGCTGACCGCGCGGCGCCTGGCGCCGGGTGCGGTTCCTCCCGAGGTGAAGCGCCGTGCCTCCAAGTCCAGCTACGGCGACGAGGACGTGGAGCTGTGGACCCCCGGTGCGGTCGGTGACCGCGAGATCACCGACAAGAACCTGCGCAAGCGGGTGCGCGAGGCGCAGAAGGCCGCGAACGGCGCGCGCACCGCCGCCGCATCGCGCGAGGGCGACAGCGCTTCGGAATAGACTGGGGCGCGTGCGTAAAACGACCGCTGCCGTCTCGGCCCTCGCCCTGTCCGCTCTCGTCCTGACGGGCTGCTCGACCGCGCCGGGATCCGGCGCCGCCGGTTGCGAGCGCAGCGAGTCCGCCGCGCTCTCGATGGCCGTCAAGGCGACCGGTGACATCGGCTCCGCGAAAGTGAGCCTGACGGCGCCGATGCCGACGTCGAAGGTGGTCTACGACGACCTCGTGGTGGGCGACGGCGCGGTCGTGCGCGAGAAGACCCAGGACGTGGTCGGCTCCATCACCCTGCTGAACGGCGCCACCGGCCAGATGATCGACAGCGGCGCGGGCGTGTGGTCCCCGAAGACGCTCAGCGAGCAGTTCGGCGGTATCGGCGCGGCGCTGCAGTGCGCGACGAACGGCTCCCGGGTCGCGTTCGCGGTCCCCGCAAAGGACCTTCCCGAGGGCATGGCAGCCCAGGTCGGCCTCGGCCCCGACGAGAGCATCGTGGGCACCATCGACATCCAGGAGGTGCTGCGTCCGAAGGCGCAGGGCCGCGACGTCTTCAACGACGCGCAGGGCATCCCGTCGGTGGTGCGTGCGCCCAGCGGGCAGCCGGGCATCATCGTCCCCGACGGTGCGGCGCCGAAGAAGCTCGTGACCGAGACCCTGATCAAGGGCGACGGCGCGAAGGTCGGCAAGGGCCTGGCGATGTTCCAGTACACGGCCGTGAAGTGGTCGACCCGTGCCGTGACCGGTTCCTCGTGGGAGAAGGGCGTCGTGTACGACACCTCCACCCTCCCGCCGCAGGTGATGACGCAGGTCGCGAAGGCGACCGTGGGGAGCCAGCTTCTCGTGGTCGACCCCGAGAAGACCGGCGACGACGCGATCGTCTACGTCGTCGACGTGCTGGGCATCGTCCCGCCGGAGCTGGTCCGGGGATGACACCGGCGCAGATCCCCGCGGAGGAGCGGCTGACGAATCTCGTCGTGGCGCTGATGGCCACGGAGATCGGCCTGACCAAGCAGCAGATCCTCGACAACGTCTCCGGGTACCGCCAGCGCGTCGAAGCCGGCGCGAAGCCCGATTCGCTGGAGAAGATGTTCGAGCGCGACAAGGACGAGCTGCGCGCGCTCGGCATGCCGGTGGAGACGATCGGCGATCCGGCCGACCCCCAGGACATGCGCGAGGCCCGCTACCGGATTCCGCAGGCCGACTACGACCTGCCCTCCGACATCGAGTTCACGGACGCGGAGCTCGCGGTGCTGCGTCTCGCCGGCAGCGTGTGGAGCAGCGAATCCGTCTCCGCCGATGCCCAGGCCGGCGTCCGCAAGATCCGGGCGCTCGGCATCGACGGGGACGAGCCGATCATCGGCTTCGCGCCGCGCATCGCCGTGCAGGATGCGGCCTTCCCCGCCCTGCAGGAGGGCATCGAACGCAACCGCGTGGTGGTCTTCGACTACCTGAAGCCCGGCGAGGACGCACCCACGCGCCGCCGCATCCGTCCGCTGGTCCAGGTCGAGTACGAGTCGCGCTGGCACCTGTACGGGTTCGACGTGGATGCCGACGGTGAGCGGACCTTCCTGCTCAGCCGCATCGTCAGCGATGTGAAGGTCACGGGCCAGGGCTTCGACCCCGTCGCGCGCGACGGCGCCGCGGAGCGGGCGCTCGCGGGTCTCGCGGAGGTGGCCGCATCGCAGCAGGCCCTGCTCGAGATCACCCCGGGGACCGAGGCCGCCCTGCGGCTCGGGCGCCGAGGTGTTCCCGCAGTCCAGGGCATCCGCGTGCCCTACGTCGACCGGCACATCTTCGCCGACGAGCTGGCCACCTACGGACCCGAGGTGCGGGTCGTGGAGCCTGCCGATCTCCGCGACAGCGTGATCCAGCGCCTGCACGCGATCGTCGACGCGCACGCCGCGGAAGAGACCGCCGGAGAGGGGAGCGCCGAATGAGCTCCGCACCGCTTCTGGCCGCGGACCGCGTGCGCCTCTACCTCACGCTCGTCCCGTACCTGCTCGAGCGCGGCCAGGTCACGCTCGACGAGGCCGCGGCCGAGTTCGGCGTGACGGCCGCGCAGATGCGCGCCATGGTCGAGAAGCTCACCGTGATCGGCCTGCCGGGTGACTCCGGGTACTGGCAGCTCCCGCAGGAGATGTTCGACATCGACTGGGACCTGCTCGACGAGCACGACATCATCGAGATCACGCACGACGTCGCCTTCCGCCGGGTTCCCCGGTTCACCGCCCGGGAGGCGGCGGCGCTGCTCGCCGGCCTCCAGCTCGTCGCCGCGGTGCCCGCCGTGGCCGACTCCGGACTTGTCAGCGGCCTGATCGCCAAGCTCTCCCGGGGCTCCGCCGATGCTCCTCCCGATCTGCTCATCGCGCCGGTGGAGGTCACCGAGGTGCAGCAGGTCGTCTCGCGCGCGCTGCACGACGGCGTGGCCGTCGCGTTCCGGTATCAGGCCCCGGATGCCGAGCCCACGACGCGCACGGTCGACCCGCGTCAGATCCTCATCACGAACGGGCAGTGGTATCTGCAGGGATGGTGTCATCTGCGGCAGGCGATGCGCACCTTCCATCTCGATCGCGTCAGCGATGCGCATCTGACCGAGATCCCTATCACCCATGGTGACGCGCCTGTGCCTGCGGAGTTCGGCGGAGGCGGTGACGTCTCCGATCACGTCACGGTGCGGCTTCCCGAGCGGGTGCTGCCGCTGCTGGGCGCCTTCCCGTACGAGGAGATCGACCGGACCGACGCCGTCGTCACCGTACGGATGAGCATGGCGGACCCCCGTGGGATCAAGCGGATCGCCGGACGATTCGGGGGTGCGCTGGAGGTGCTCGATCCGCCTCTCGCGCGGTGCGCGACACGCGAATGGGCATCCGCCGCACTCGACCTCTATACGGTGCCCGAGGCCTCTTCGGCACAGGTAGACTGAACGGAATCCGACCCACCAAGAGGAGAAATCCATGGGTAGTAATCTTTTCGCAGGCCCGCACCTGTGGATCATTCTGATCATCATCCTTCTTCTGTTCGGCGCGGCGAAGCTGCCGGCGCTGGCGAAGAGCCTGGGACAGTCCGCACGCGTGTTCAAGGGCGAGATGAAGGCGATGAAGGACGACGACGCTCCGGAGGCCGGCACCGACGGCACCACCGCGACGTCGACCGGTACTGCAGCCCCGGCGGCTGAGCGTCCTGCTGATCAGGACACACCGCCTCGCGCCTCGTAGGTCGTGACAGAACTGAGCGTCGACGCGCCTTCTTCCGAGGGGAGCCACGATCGACGGATGTCGCTGGGCGAGCACCTCAGGGAGGCTCGTCGGCGCCTGATCATCGCGGTGATCGGGCTTGTCGTCGGAATGGTGATCGCGGCTATCCTCACCGAACCGGTGCTCAAGCTCATGGCGTGGCCGATCAACGAGATCAATGCGCTGCGCGGCAAGGACTTCGCCGCGCTGATGTTCACGAAGATCTCGTCGGGATTCAACCTCCGCCTGCGGATGTCCCTGGCCATCGGCCTGCTGCTGTCCGCACCGATCTGGCTGTGGCAGGTCTGGGCGTTCATCGTGCCCGGGCTCACGAAGAAGGAGATCAAGTACACGGTCGGATTCGTCGTCGCGGCGATCCCGCTCTTCTTCGCCGGCGGCGCGGTCGCGATCTGGGTGGCGCCGCACGTGATCGAGGTGATGTCGGGATTCGTGCCCGGCATCGGCAAGAACTTCCTCGACGCCGAGTACTACTACGACTTCATCCTCAAGTTCATCCTGGTGATCGGCATCTCGTTCGTGCTCCCGGTGTTCATGGTGGCGCTGAACCTCGCCGGTGTGATCACCGGCAGGGGGCTGCTGAAGGGATGGCGGATCGCGGTGCTCGTCGCCTCCGTCTTCGCCGCCATCGCGACGCCGGCGGCCGACATCGGATCGATGTTCCTGGTCGGCGGCATCCTGATCGTGCTGTACTTCGCCGCGGCCGGAGTGTCGCTCCTCTTCGACCGTCGTAAGCGGAAGAAGCGGATCGCGGACGGTCTCGATCCGGACGCAGCCGCCGCATGAGCTCGCCGGCTGAGCGCTACGCATCCGCACAGTCGGCGGCGCAGCACCCTCAGACGCAACTGTTCGCCGCCGCTCAGCGCTTCGCTCTGGATCCGTTCCAGCTCGATGCTTGCCAGGCGCTCGAGCGCGGCCGGAGCGTGCTTGTGGCCGCGCCCACGGGAGCGGGCAAGACGATTGTCGGCGAGTTCGCGATCCACCGGGCGATGCAGACGCCGGGGGACAA
>NZ_MKRT01000028.1:101112-108912 GCF_001897945.1 Microbacterium sp. 69-10 | reverse complement strand
GGGCCTGCTCACCGGCGACACCAACATCAACGGCAACGCGCGCATCGTGGTGATGACCACTGAGGTGCTGCGCAACATGCTGTACGCGGGCTCGGACTCGCTCCGAGGTCTGCGCTACGTGGTGATGGACGAGGTGCACTACCTCGCCGACCGATTCCGCGGGCCGGTCTGGGAGGAGGTCATCCTGCACCTTCCGCAGGAGGTGCGCCTGATCTCGCTCAGCGCCACGGTCTCCAACGCCGAGGAGTTCGGCGACTGGCTCGACACCGTGCGCGGAGACACCGACGTGATCGTCTCCGAGATCCGGCCCGTGCCGCTGGAGCAGCACGTGCTGGTCCGCGGCGACCTGCTGCCGCTGTTCGACGACCGCGCGGGCGTGGCGACCGCGCAGGTGAACCAGGAGCTGTTCCGCATCCGCTCCTTTACCGGGTCCCGGTACGAGAGCAACCGCAGCGCCCAGGAGTACGCCAGCAACCGCCATGCCGGGCGGCAGGCGAAGCGACCTCCGCGAGGCGGGAAGAGGCCCGTCCGATCAGCCAACATGCGGCGCATCGAGCGGATGGACCGGCCGGACGTCGTGCGGCTGCTGGAGCGGTCGAACCTGCTCCCCGCCATCTTCTTCATCTTCAGCCGGGTCGGCTGCGACGCCGCCGTGCAGCAGGTGCGCCGGGCCGGCATCCGCCTCACGACGCAGGACGAGCGCACCGAGATCCGCGAGATCGTCAACGACCGCACGCGGTCGCTGCAGGACGAGGACCTCGACATCCTGGGCTTCTGGGAATGGCGCGACGACCTCGAGCGCGGCATCGCGTCGCACCACGCCGGTCTTCTCCCCGCGTTCAAGGAGGTCGTCGAGGAGCTGTTCCAGCGCAAGCTGGTGAAGGCCGTCTTCGCCACCGAGACCCTGGCACTGGGCATCAACATGCCCGCACGCACCGTGGTGCTCGAGAAGATGGAGAAGTTCAACGGCGAGGCGCGTGTCGCCATCACCTCCGGCGAGTACACGCAGCTGACGGGACGCGCGGGCCGTCGCGGGATCGACGTCGAGGGTCATGCCGTCGTGCAGTGGACCGAGGGCATGGACCCTCAGGCCGTCGCCGCACTGGCATCCCGCCGCACCTACCCGCTCAACTCCAGCTTCCGCCCCACGTACAACATGGCGGTGAACCTGATCGACCGGTTCGGGCGCTCGCGCGCCCGGGAGATCCTGGAGTCGTCGTTCGCCCAGTTCCAGGCGGACCGAGCGGTGGTCGGGCTGGCCCGCAAGGTGAAGGACGCCGAGGAGTCGCTGGCGGGCTATCAGAAGGCCATGCAGTGCGAGCACGGCGACTTCCTGGAGTACGCGGCCATCCGGCGCGAGCTCAGCGACCTGGAGAAGAAGAACCGCCGTGACGCCGCCGGCCCCCGTGCGGCACGGGAGAAGCGGATGCGCAAGATCCAGGCTCTCCGTACTCGCATGCAGCGGCATGCGTGCCACGGATGCCCCGACCGTGAGGCGCACGCGCGCTGGGCGGAGCGCTACTTCAGCCTGAAGCGCGACACCGACCGCATCCGCCGCCAGATCGAGACCCGCACCGGCACGGTCGCGCGCACCTTCGACCGCGTCATCGACGTGCTCCGGGTCGTGGACTACGTGGAGGGCGACGGAGACGACCTCTCGCTGACCGATGCGGGGCGCACCATGAAGCGGATCTACGGTGAGCGGGATCTGCTCGTGGCCGAGGCGCTGCGTCAGGGTCTCTGGCGCAGCCTGGACGCGCCGTCGCTCGCGGCGATGGCGAGCTGCCTGGTCTACGAGCCCCGACGCGACGAGCAGAACGCGGGGGAGCGGGGCCTGCCCCGCGGCGCGTTCCGCATCGCCTACGACGCCACCGTGCGGCTATGGGCCGAGCTCGACGACATCGAGCACGACTACTCCCTCCCGCGCACCGAGCCGCTCGCGCCGGGCCTGGCTGCCGCCATGCACTCCTGGGCGCGCGGGGGCTCGCTGGACCGCGTGCTGATCGACGCCGACATGGCAGCGGGCGACTTCGTGCGCTGGGCGAAGCAGACGATCGACCTGCTGGATCAGCTCTCCATCGTCGCCGACGACGGTGACCTCGCGTCCACCGCGCGACGCGCGCTGGACGGCGTGCGTCGCGGCATCGTCGCCTACGCGGGAGTGTGACGGTGGGAAGGACTCGCCCCGCGGCATCCGTGCGCCCGCTCGTGCCGCTGTGGCTCGCGGTCTGGCTCGCCGCGATCGCAGGGGTGCTGATGAGCGTCTCGTTCCCCTCCCTGGCGATCTGGCCCCTCGCGCTGGTCGCGGTCGCGCTTCTGATCGTCTGCCTGGACGGGCGCCGTCTCTGGCCGGCGCTTCTGGTCACCGGCGTGTACGGCCTCGTCTTCTACTCGATGCTGGTCGGCTGGGTGGCACGGTATCTCGGCCCGGTTCCCTGGGTCGCCCTGGCCGTCGTGGAGGGCGTGCTGACCGCGGTGGCGCTGCTGCCGATCGCACTCGCATACCGCTGGGTGCCGCGCGCCTGGCCGCGCAGCCGCCCGATCCTGCTTCCCGCGGTCGTGGCCGCGCTGTGGACCGTGCAGGAGCTGTTCATCGGCAACTGGCCCTACGGCGGCTTCCCGTGGGCGCGGCTGGGCATGACGCAGGCCGAGGGGCCCTTCGCGCCCGTCGCGTCCTGGGTGGGCGTGAGCGGGCTGAGCTTCCTCATGGTCTTCGCCATCGCGATGATCGTCGAGGCCGTCCGGGCCCGTGCCTGGCGGCGTCCTCTCGCACTCGTCGCACCGGTCGTCACCGCGCTCGTGCTGCTGTTCCTGCCCGTGTTCCCGACCGCGCACGCGGGGACCATGCGCATCGCAGCCGTGCAGGGCAACGGCCCGACCGGCTACTTCGACGCCAGGGAGCAGTACAGCGTCATCGATGCGCAGATGGCCGCGACCGAACCGCTGGAGGGGAAGAAGGCCGACCTGGTCGTCTGGCCGGAGGGCGGCGTCGACTACGACCCGTTCCAGGACGCCTCCACCGCTCGACGACTCAACCGGGTCGTGTCATGGCTGGACGCGCCCCTGCTCGCCAACACGGCCACCGAGCGCGGCAAGGACATCTTCAACACCTCGTTCCTGTGGACGGACGAGGGCACTGCCGCTCAGCTGCACGACAAACGGCATCCGGTGCCGTTCGGCGAGTACGTGCCGAACCGTGAGTTCTTCAATGCCCTGGCCCCGGATCTGATCGGTCTCCTGCAGCGGGAGTACACGCCGGGAACGAACCCTCCGCTGGTGAAGGTGGGCGACGTGGGTGTGGGGCTCGCGATCTGCTTCGACGTCATCTACGACGAGGTGATCCGGGAGGGTGTGCAGCGCGGCGCCCAGGTGCTCGTCTTCCAGACCAACAACGCCGACTTCCGGGGTACGGACGAGAACCTGCAGCAGCTGGCTTTCGCACGGATGCGGGCGATCGAGACCGGTCGCAGCGTGGTCAACATCTCGACTGTCGGCACGAGCCAGATCATGCGGCCGGACGGCAGCACCCTGGCGACCCTGGACGCAGATGAGGCCGGAGCGCTGCTCGAGGATGTCGAACTGCGTTCCGGCCTCACGGCTGGTGTGCTGCTGGGCCCGTGCATACAGCTCGCGCTGGTGATCGGGGGCCCGGTGGCACTGGTCGCCGCCGGCGTGATCGCTCGGCGGCGACGCTGAATCAGGCGCCGATGCGCTCGCGCGTCGGGTCGTCGCCGGCGCCGCGGCGGGCGCGCACGTAGGCGAGACGGTCGGCGAGGAGCTCTTCGAGCTCATCGCGGGTGCGACGCTCCAGGAGCATGTCCCAGTGCGTGCGCGCGGCCTTCTCGTCGTTCTCCTCGAGCTTCACGGATGCGCCGTCGACCTGCAGCAGCGCCTCGGCGCCGCAGCTGCGGCACTCCCAGGTCTGCGGCGGCTCGGCGTCTGCCGCGAACATCAGGGTCGTCTCGTGGCCGCACGTGTCGCACTTGTAGGTGGTGGCGCGCCGCTCCATGAACACGACGCCTTCTTCGCTCTGAAGGCTCTGGGCACCCAGCCGGATGCCGCGAAGGCTGCGATCTGCCATTGTGTGGTCCTCTCGTCGCTGTCAGGTATAACGGTCGCGCCTGTGCGCTTCATCCACAGCGGCGAGATCCCGGTCGAACTCACAGGGGAATCCCAGCGCCGACCGGCCTGCGACGGTCAGATCGTCTGGAGCGCGAGATCAGCGCGATCCGTGACGATCGCGTCCGCTCCGGCGGCGATCAGACGTCGCATGTCGTCGGGGTCGTTGATCGTCCACACGTGCACCTCGGTGCCGCACGCGTGGGCCGCTCGCACGAGGGCCGGGGTGAACAGCCGGATGCCCAGATGGCGCTCGGGGATCTGCACCGCGTCGATGTCGCGCAGCACCCGCGCGGGGGAGAGCCGCAGCCATGACAGCACCCTCAGTGCGAGGATGACCGAGCTCGCGCCGGAGGTGGCGGGCCGGATGCCGGCACCGGCACGCATCACGGATGCCAGCGCGGCGCGCCGATTGCGCTCGGAGAAGCTCGTGACGAGCACGCGGTGCGAATGAGGTGCGATCAGCGGACCGATCGGCTCGGCGGCGGCCTCGGTCTTGATGTCGATGTTGAACCGGGTGTCGGGGAAGGCATCCAGCGCATCGCCGACCGTCATCAGCCCGCCGTGGGGTGCGAACAGTTGCGCGAGCTCGGCCGTGCGCACCTCGGACACCGCGCGCGGGTCGCCCGTGAGTCGCTCCAGCGTGTCGTCGTGGAACAGCACCACGTCGCCGTCCGCCGTCACCTGGCAGTCGGTCTCGATGTACTCGGCTCCGGCGGCGTGGGCGGACGCGAAGGCGCCCGCCGTGTTCTCCCACAGCGAGGAGTCCTCGCCGACCGCGGGGACCAATCCGCGGTGGGCGAGGACTCGGGGATGCCGGGAGCCGGCGAAGTACGGGTGCGTCACGCGCCGGGCTGCGAGGCGTCCGACCCGCCGGCGCGGGGTGTGAACGCGCTGCCGATGCCCTTGAGTGCCTCGGTGAGCTCGCTGGGGATGATCCACAGCTTGCTCGACGAGCTCTCGCTGATCTTGGGCAGCATCTGAAGGTACTGATACGCGAGCAGCTTGTCGTCAGGGCGACCCTCGTGGATGGACGCGAACACGTTCTGGATCGCCTCCGCCTCACCCTGAGCGCGCAGCACCGCTGCCTGCTTGTCTCCCTCTGCCTTGAGGATCGCGGCCTGTCGCTGCCCCTCGGCCTCGAGGATCTGCGACTGCTTGGAGCCCTCAGCGGTGAGGATGGCCGCACGACGGTCGCGCTCGGCGCGCATCTGCTTCTCCATCGAGTCCTGGATGGACACGGGCGGGTCGATGGCCTTCAGCTCCACGCGCGAGACGCGGATGCCCCACTTGCCGGTCGCCTCGTCGAGCACGACGCGCAGCTGGCCGTTGATCTCGTCACGGCTGGTCAGCGCCTCTTCGAGGTTCAGGCCTCCGACGACGTTGCGGAGCGTGGTCGTGGTCAGCTGCTCGACCGCGCCCAGGTAGTTGGCGATCTCGTACGTCGCCGCCCTGGCATCCGTCACCTGGAAGTAGACGACGGTGTCGATCGAGACGACCAGGTTGTCCTCGGTGATCACGGGCTGCGGCGGGAACGAGACGACCTGCTCGCGCATGTCGATCAGCGGGCGCAGCCGGTCGATGAACGGCACCAGCAGGTTCAGTCCGGGGTCGAGCGTCTTGTGGTAGCGACCCAGGCGCTCGACGATGCCGGCGGTCGCCTGGGGGATGATCCGGATGGATCGGGCGATCGTGACCAGCACGAAGATGATGACGGCGATCGCCAGTATCCAGGCGATCGTGGTGGGAATGAACGAGGAGTCGTCCATCAGTGCTCCTATTCGGTGACGGGGCGGACGATGGCGGTGGCGCCGTTGATCTCCGCGACAGCCACGCGGCTGCCCTGGATGATCGGTGTGCCGTCGAGACTGCGGGCGGTCCAGGTGTCGCCGTTGCTGAGCTTGACCTGGCCGGAGACGCCAGTGATGTCCTGCAGGGCGGTCCCGCGGAGATCGATGAGCGCGGCGACGTTCGACTTGGTGGGATCCTCGCCTCGACGCAGCCGGTGCAGCAGCGGCGGGCGCAGGAAGAAGATGAACAGCGCCGCGGCGGCGGCGGCGATGATGACCTGCGCCCAGATCGGCAGGCCGACGAGATCGGAGACGAGTCCCAGCACGCTGCCGAAGGACAGCATCAGGAAGGTGAAGTCCAGGGTCATCATCTCGATGACCAGGAACAGGGCGATCAGCACCAGCCAGCCGATCCAGGCCCACTGCTCGATACCTGCGATGAAGTCCATGCGCCCCTCCTGCGGTCAACCTATCACGCGGGTGATCCCGCGGTGCGGCGGCGCCGCGTTGTAGGGTTGGGAGGTCGCCGACCCGGCGATATCCCGCGCATCACGAGGAGTCAGGAATGACCCAGGTTCTGCCCGCCGGATCCCTTCAGGGCAAGGTGGCGCTCGTCACCGGCTCGTCCCGGGGCATCGGCGCCGACACCGTCCGCTACTTCGCCGAGGCCGGCGCGGACGTCGTCATCAACTTCCGCAACAAGGCGCCGCGTGCCGAGAAGCTCGCCGCGGAGCTCCGGGAGCTGGGAGTGCGGGCACTGGTCGTGGGTGCCGATCTCACCGATCCGTCCTCCGTCGCGGGGATGTTCGACGCGGTGCGGGCGGAGTTCGGCAAGCTCGACATCCTCGTACTCAACGCCTCGGGCGGCATGGAGTCCGGCATGGGCGAGGACTACGCCCTCAAACTCAACCGCGACGCGCAGGTGAACGTGCTGCAGGCCGGCGAGCCGCTGCTGGGCGACGGATCGCGCGTCGTGTTCGTGACCAGCCATCAGGCGCACTTCATCCGCACGACCCCGACGATGCCCGAGTACGAGCCGGTCGCGAAGTCCAAGCGCGCGGGTGAGGACGCACTGCGCGAGCTGATCCCCGGCCTCGCGGAGAAGGGCATCGGCTTCACCGTCGTCTCCGGCGACATGATCGAGGGCACCATCACCGCCACGCTCCTGAACCGTCTGAACCCCGGTGCGATCGCCGAGCGCCGCGAGTCCGCGGGCAAGCTCTACAACGTGTCGGAGTTCGCCGCGGAGGTCGCCCAGGCCGCTGTCGCCCCCGTTCCCGCCGACAACACCCGTCTGGTCGGAGACACCTCGGACTTCGCGGCCGAGTGATCCGCTGAAACGAGGAAGGCCCCGTCCGATCGGACGGGGCCTTCCTCGTGCGCCGGGAAGATTCCTCAGGCGGTCTCCTCCGAGCGAAGGGCGTCGGCGATGAGCGCGGCATCCTTCTTCAGGGTGATGAAACGCACGATCTGAAGCACGCCGAGCACGACGAGCGAGATGCCGGCGAGCCACCACAGCATGACCGCGTACAGCGGCGAGAGCAGCAGGATGACGCCCGCGACGATGCTGAGGATCGCGTAGACCACGGTCCAGACCCTCGAGCGGGAATCGCCCAGCAGCGACAGCGAGACGACGCCGTCGATGATCCAGGTGATGCCGAGCATGATGCCGAAGAAGATCGCGAGCGTCGCCGTGAAGGCGAAGAGGTTGACGAACGCGAGGATGCCGCCGACGACGTAGAGCAGACCGAGGACGATGTGGCCGAGGCGCGACCAGCCGCCTCTGTCCTTGGTGAAGATGCCCGTGCCGATGTACACGAGACCCTGGATGATCAGGTACACGGCGAGGATGCCCGCGAAGAACATCGCGGTCTTGGTGGGGGAGACGAGG
>NZ_MKRT01000028.1:100659-101066 GCF_001897945.1 Microbacterium sp. 69-10 | reverse complement strand
AGGTGCGCACGGCGGAGAAGAAGCTCTTCACTTCGGGGGAAGCGTCAGACACGATGATGTCCTTTCCTGGTGTCTCCTGAGAGTGGGAGATGGCGCCCAGCGTACTGGCTGCATGCGACGATCGGTGTGTGATTGATGATTCGACACGATCCGAGGACAGGCTGCGGGAGCTCGTCATCCTGCGCCGTGTGCGGGATCGCATCGATCGGGAGTACGCGAAGCCGCTCGACGTGGAGGCGCTGGCGCGCGGAGCGCACATGTCCTCCGGTCACCTGAGCCGCCGGTTCAAGCAGACCTTCGGCGAGTCCCCGTACTCCTATCTGATGACACGGCGGATCGAGCGGGCCATGGCGCTGCTGCGCCGCGGGGACCTGTCCGTCACCGAGGTGTGCTTCGAGGTCGGGTTC
>NZ_MKRT01000028.1:100063-100620 GCF_001897945.1 Microbacterium sp. 69-10 | reverse complement strand
CACGACCACCGCCCGGGCAGCCCGTCGTGGCTGGAGAAGCAGGCGACCAGACCGATCAGGAATCGAGAAGCACGGCCGTCGCCGGATCAGTAGCGTCGGTGACATGAACATCACCATCAACGCGAGCTTCCTCCCGCACACGGATGCCGAGGCCTCGCTGAGCTTCTATCGGGACGTGCTCGGATTCGAGGTGCGCAAGGACGTCGGCGCGGGTCGGATGCGGTGGATCACCGTCGGTCTGGTCGAGCAGCCCGGCACGGCGATCGTGCTTACTCCGCCCGCCGTCGACCCCGGGATCAACGACGACGAGCGCACCACGATCCTCGAGCTCATGGCCAAGGGAAGCTTCGGCGGCATCGTCCTGGCGACCGGCGACGTCGACGAGGCATTCGCGGCCATCGAGGCGAGGGGCGCCGACGTCGTGCAGGAGCCGATCGACCAGCCGTACGGCATCCGCGACTGCGCCTTCCGCGACCCGGCAGGCAATATGATCCGACTGCAGCAGATCGCCTGACCGCCACCCAGATGGAGATGCCGATGGTCCACGCCGCCGACGC
>NZ_MKRT01000028.1:94133-100035 GCF_001897945.1 Microbacterium sp. 69-10 | reverse complement strand
TTCCCAAGCGCCGGCTGACCGTGTTCACCGGCGTGTCCGGGTCGGGCAAGAGCTCGCTGGTCTTCGACACGATCGCCGCGGAGTCGCGACGGATGATCGACGAGACCTACAGCGCCTTCGTGCAGGGGTTCATGCCCTCGGTGCCGCGTCCCGACGTGGATGTGCTGGAGGGGCTGACGACCGCGATCATCGTCGACCAGGAACGGCTCGGAGCCAACCCGCGGTCGACCGTCGGCACCGTGACCGATGCCAACGCGATGCTGCGCATCCTGTTCTCCAAGCTCGGCACGCCCTATATCGGCGGGCCCACCGCCTTCTCGTTCAACATCCCGACCCAGAAGGCCAGCGGGGTCATGACCGGGCCGGGCGGCGAGAAGAAGATCGTGAAGGATGCGATCTATCTGGGCGGAATGTGCCCGCGGTGCGAGGGCAGGGGAGCGGTGTCGGACATCGATCTGGCGCAGGTGGTCGACGAGTCGAAGTCTCTGGACGACGGAGCGATCATGGTTCCCGGCTACACGGCCGATGGGTGGATGGTCAAGCAGTTCGCGGGTTCGGGCTTCTACCCGTCCGACAAGCCCATCGCGTCGTTCACCGAGAAGCAGCGCCAACTCTTCCTCTACGGCGAGGTGACCAAGGTCAAGATCAACGGGATCAACATCACCTATGAGGGGCTCATCCCCAAGATCACGAAGTCCATGCTCTCCAAGGACCTCGACGCGCTGCAGCCGCACATCCGGCGCTTCGTCGAGCAGGTCGCGACCTTCGCCACCTGTCCGGAGTGCGACGGCACCCGCCTCACCGAGGGAGCGCGGTCGTCGAAGATCGCCGGGGTGAGCATCGCGGACGCCTGCCGGATGCAGGTGACCGACCTCGCCGCCTGGGTGCGCGGACTGGATCTGGACGAGGCGGGCCCGCTGCTGACCGCCCTGAGCGCCAGCCTGGACTCCTTCGTCGCCCTGGGGCTCGGATACCTGAGCCTGGATCGTCCGTCCGGGACGCTGAGCGGGGGAGAGGCGCAGCGCATCAAGCTGCTGCGTCACCTCGGATCGTCCCTCACCGATGTCACCTACGTGTTCGACGAGCCGACGATCGGGCTGCATCCGCACGACATCCAGCGCATGAACAACCTGCTTCGCGAACTCCGCGACAAGGGGAACACGGTGCTGGTCGTCGAGCACAAGCCGGAGACCATCGAGATCGCCGACCACGTCGTCGATCTCGGTCCCGGGGCGGGCGCGGGCGGTGGCGAGATCTGCTTCGAGGGCACGGTGGACGGGCTGCGGGCGAGCGGCACGCTGACGGGTCGTCACCTCGACGACCGGGCGTCGCTGAAGTCCTCCGTGCGCAGCGCGACGGGCGCGATCGAGGTGCGCGGAGCCACCGCGAACAACCTGCAGAATGTGGACGTCGACATCCCGACCGGGGTGCTGACGGTCATCACGGGGGTCGCCGGCTCCGGCAAGAGCTCTCTCATCCACGGTTCGGTCTCGCCGCGGGAGGGAGTCGTCGCGATCGACCAGAGCGCGATCAGAGGCTCGCGACGCAGTAATCCTGCGACGTACACCGGCATGCTGGAGCCCATCCGCAAGGCCTTCGCCAAGGCGAACGGGGTCAAGCCCGCGCTGTTCAGCGCGAACTCCGAGGGCGCCTGCCCGACCTGCAAGGGTGCCGGCGTGATCGTCACCGAGCTCGGGTTCATGGACACGATCGAGACGCCCTGCGAGGACTGCGGCGGCAAGCGCTTCCAGGCCACGGTGCTCGAGTACAAGCTCGGCGGCCTGGACATCACCGAGGTGCTGGAGCTGCCGGTGGCGAAGGCGCGCGAGTTCTTCACGGCCGCCGAGACGAAGATCCCGGCGGTGGCGAGCGTCCTGGGGAGGCTGGAGGACGTCGGCCTCGGCTATCTCACGCTCGGCCAGCCGTTGTCGACGCTGTCCGGCGGTGAACGCCAGCGGGTCAAGCTGGCGATCCAGATGGGGGAGAAGGGGGATGTCTACGTCCTCGACGAACCAACCACGGGCCTGCACCTCGCCGACGTGCAGCAGATCCTGGGTCTGCTGGACAGGCTGGTGGATGCGGGGAAGACCGTCATCGTCATCGAGCACCACCAGGCCGTCATGGCCCACGCCGACTGGATCATCGACATCGGTCCCGGTGCGGGTCACGACGGCGGACGCGTCGTCTTCGAAGGCACCCCCTCTGCGCTCGTCGCGGAGCGGGCAACCCTCACGGGGGAGCACCTCGCGGCGTACGTGGGCGCCTGACGGTGAGGGGACGGATGCCGGCATCCGTCCCCTCCCGATCACGGCGCGAGCCGGTGCATGTCCCTCGGGAAGAGCGCCGTCTCCCGGACGTTGCCCGCCTCGATGAGCCGGGCGACCCATCGCTCGAGCCCGATCGCGAAGCCGCCGTGCGGCGGGATTCCGTGCGCGAACGCAGGCAGGTACGCCGCGTAGTCGTCCGGGTCCTCGCCCCGCGCCCGGAGGGCGGAGACGTAGTCGGAGTGACGGTGCAGGCGCTGACCGCCGGTCACCAGTTCGAGGCCGCGGAACAGCAGATCGAAGCTGTTGCTCCAGCGCGGGTCGGACGGCTGCGGATGCGTGTAGAACGGACGCTTCGCCATCGGATACCCCTCGACCGCGAGGAAGTCGCTGCCGTGCTCGTCGCGCGCCCAGCGTCCCAGCTGCCGTTCGTGCTCCGGCGCGAGGTCGGGCTCGTCCTCCGGCGCGCCGACGAGGCTCAGCGCGTCGCGGAAGTGGATGACCGGGATGCTGTCGGGCACCACCGGGATCGCGGGCGACAGCACGTCGACCGCCTCCGGTGCATACGAGGTGATGGCCGACACCATGCCGGCGAGCACCTCGCGCAGGCAGGCGAGCACGTCGCGGTGGTCCTCGATGAACCCGAACTCGACATCCAGGGAGAGGTATTCGGCCAGGTGCCGCACGGTGTCGTGCGGCTCGGCGCGGAACACCGGACCGATCTCGTAGACGCGCTCGAACACGCCGACGAGCTGCTGCTTGAAGAACTGGGGGCTCTGCGCCAGAAAGGCCGGGCGACCGAAGTAGTCCACCTCGAACACGTCCGCACCGGACTCGGTCGCCGACTCGACGAGCTTGGGGGAGTGCACCTCCCGGAACCCTGCGGCGTCCAGGGTCTCGCGGAAGCCGCGCAGGCTGGCGGCTGCGAGCTCCCAGGTGGCGCGGCGCGTGGCATGACGCCACGTCACCGCGGCGTTGTCCAGGATGACGGGCAGCCCGGCCGTGAGCGTCGGGCGCCACAGCTCGACGGGCGGCGTCTCGGCCGGTTCGCCGAGCACCTCGATCCGCGGGGAGACGACCTCCGCTCCGCCCGGCGCCTGCGGGTTCGCCGCCACGATGCCCGTGACTCGGACCACGGTCTCCTCCGGTGGCACGTCGGCCGGATGCTCCGCATCGCGGTGCAGCACGACCTGGGCGAGGCCAGAGCGGTCGCGCAGCACCAGGAAGGTCACGGACGACAGGATGCGACGCCGATGGACATGACCCATCAGGGTCACTGTCGTCCCGGGTGCGGCGGTGCCGAGCTCGGTGGCGAGTGTACGGGGGGGTCTGCTCATCATTCCTCCAGGTGCATGGAGCCCTGGAGGTGTGGGCGGGGGCCAGATCGCGGTGCCACCACACCTTCGCCGGTGAATCGCCGGCCTCTCGTCGGTACGCCGTCACGCGCGGGAGCCGTCTGCCGGAACTGATCCGGCGCGAGGGTCGTCACGCCTCACGTCTGCCAGGCAACACGTTAGCACCACCCGCGGAAAGGCCGACATCGACCGCGAGCTGCTCGCTCGGTCGCGCCGAACGGCTAGCCTCGACGGCATGGCATCCGCTGATCAGCAGGACCTCGACGCGCGCATCCAGACGTATTATGGCGAGGTCTTCGACGAGCACGCCCGGCTGACGACCCGGTCGGCGCAGGGCCCGCTGGAGTTCCAGCGCACGCAGGAGATCATCCGCGCTCATGTCCAGGGCGGCCGTGTGCTCGACATCGGCGGCGCTGCCGGAATCCACTCCAGGGCTCTCATGGACGCAGGCTACGAGGTGGAGATGATCGATCCTGTGGTTCGCCACGTCGAGCAGGCGCAGGCGGCCGGCGTACGGGCCTCCGTAGGCGATGCTCGCCAACTGGAGCACTCGGATCGGTCCTTCGACGCGGCGCTCCTGCTGGGCCCGCTCTATCACCTCGCCTCGCGCGAGGAGCGGCTCAGGGCGCTCCGTGAAGCGGCCCGGGTCGTGCGTGCAGGAGGCGTCGTGCTGGCCGCGGGACTCTCACGATATGTCGCGTTCGGGGCGGCGTCTCTCGGGCGGCCGGTGCCGAACCCGATTCCGGGGGAGTGGGCGGCTCTCATCGCAGACGGAACGCCCGGTTCGCAGCTGCGGTTTCCTGCCGGGCATTTCCACACCGCTGAGGAGCTCGATGCGGAGGTCGCGGATGCCGGGCTGGACGTGCTCGAGGTGATCGGCGTCGAGGGACCCGCAGGGTTGTTCCTGGAGAGTGTCGAGGATGTGCATCCCGATGTGCGGGATGCTGCGCTCACCGTCGCGCGGGCGGCATCCGTGATTCCCGGGATCCGTGACCAGAGCGCGCATCTGATCGCGGTCGCACGGGTGCTATAGCAATCCGCGCGGATCAGGGGAGTGGGCGCAACCACAGGACCGGGATCCTCAGGTGCATGGGCCGATGTCGGAGCTCGTTGCTAGCCTCATCGAGTGATTTCAGCGGCGACTGCACTGGACCGAATCGTGAGCGCGATCGACGCCGAAGGGCTCGGCGCGTACGGCGTGCACGTGCTCATCGGCGACGACGAGGCGCAGCATCGCTGGCGCAGCGACGACCGCGTGAACATCTACTCCGTGTCCAAGGGGGTCAGCGCGCTGGCAGCGGGGATGGCCGCCGATGCCGGGATCCTCACGCTCGACACGCGCGTCGCGGAGCTCCTGCACACGATGCAGCTCGGCGACGGCGTGGAGCACGTGACGCTGCGGCATCTGCTCACGATGACGAGCGGCATCGACTTCGCATGGTTCGGCAGCCAGGAGGCGCCCTGGCCCGACATCGCACAGGAGATGCTCCGTCGTCCTTCGCTCGGGGCGGGCGAGGGCTATCAGTACTCCGATGCGAGCACCTACGTCGCCATGCGCATGCTCGGCGCCGTCGTCGGCGACGTGCGCGACTGGCTCATGCCGCGACTGTTCGAGCCGCTCGGGATTCACAACCCGCAATGGCATCGTTGCCCACTCGGCTGGATCATCGGCGGGACCGGCCTCGAGCTGCGGACCGAGGAGCTCGCCCGGATCGGCCGTGTGCTGCGCGACCGAGGTTCGTGGCACGGGGATCAGCTGGTCGGTGCCGAGTGGATCGATGCGATGCACGCCGACTGGGTGCGCACGGGCTGGGACGGCGACTCGTCGCAGTACGGCATCGCCGCATGGGCCGGTCCAGGTTACGGCTGGCGACTCGACGGTCTGTACGGTCAGTACGTGTACGTCGACCGTGCGCATGATGCGGTCGTCACCATCACCGCGCACGAGGAGAATCACGACCATCGGCTCGTCCAGATCGCGTCGACGGTGCTCGCGGGCTGAGTCGTCAGGGGCGCGGCCGTGGAGCCCCTCTCGGCGCTCTCTCGATCATCAGGTAATAACCGATAATGCACATTATGTCAGGTCAGTGAAGCTCCTGGCGCTTCAGGAACCCCCCCATCGATCCCCGGTGATGGTGTCCGCTCCGTGTCCACTCCCGTCCGTGCTTCGGCATCCGTCGGCTGCTGGTTCCGCAGCAGAAGTCGGCGGGTGCGCAGCATCCCGGTCACCCCGCTCCCAGGATCATCAGCTTCTCGGGGTCGACGACTCCCTCGAAATCGAAT
>NZ_MKRT01000028.1:91084-94074 GCF_001897945.1 Microbacterium sp. 69-10 | reverse complement strand
CCGCCAGCGCCTTGCCTGCGCCGAGACCGCGGGCCTCCGGCTCGACGAAGACGTCGCAGAGCCAGGCGAACGTCACCTGATCGGTGACGACGCGGGCGTACCCGACGAGCCGGTCGTCGGCATCCAGGGCCCCGAAGTTCATGGAGGCGCGCGCCGCCGCCTCCACGACCTCGCGCGATCGGCCGAGCGCCCAGTAGGCCTCCTCCGAGAGCCAGCGGTGCACCACGTCCAGGTCGATGTCCTGGAGGTCGGTCGTCACGCGCACGACAGCAGTCATGGTCAGAGCCTAGGGCCGCCCGCCACCGTACAGTGCAGCCCGTACCGAGGGTTCAGGATGCGGCGTCACCGGGCGGGCGGCCCCGGCTTCCACGCCGTCAGGCTCAGATGCGGCCGCGCACGGGCGTCCGCTCCCCCGGGTCACCGCCCTCGGGCATGGTCATCTCGGCGCGGACGCCCAGCAGCCGGACCTCGCGACCGGCGTCCAGACCGTCGGCCAGTTCGCGCGCTGCTGCGATGAAGGCACCGCGGTCCTGCGTCGGCTCGGACAGCTTCCGGCCCATCGTGCGCGTCTCGAACGGGGCATATCGCACCTTCAGGTGCACGCGGATGACGGGTCGCCCCTCCGCTGTGCAGTCGTCGAAGGCCTGCCCTGCGAGGGACTCGACCGCGGTCTCGACCTCGGCGCGTGTCGTGAGGTTCTGCTGGAAGGTCGTCTCCCGGCTGTGGCTGCGGGCGATCCACGGGGTGTCGTCCACGACCGCCGGACCTCGTCCGGAACCGAGCCCGTGATACCAGACGCCCATCTTCGGACCGAACTCGCGGATCATCTCGGCTTCGTCGGCATCGGCGAGTTCGCGCACCGTCCGGATGCCGTGGTCGGCCAGTCGCTTCTGCACGCGGGAGCCCACACCCCACAGATCGCGGGTTGTCCTCTCCCCCATCACCTCGAAACAGTTCTCCGCCGTGAGGCGGAAGACGCCCCGGGGCTTGCCGAACTCCGTCGCGATCTTGGCACGCACCTTGTTGTCGCCGACGCCGACCGAGCAGTGCAGGGAGGTCGCGGCCAGCACGGCGTGCTGCGCGTCACGGGCCAGCGCCTCCGGGTCATCCGTCGTCACCCCCAGAAAGCACTCGTCCCACCCGATGATCTCCACGACAACGCCGGGAAGGGTGCAGAGCGCGCTCATCACCCCAGCGGATGCCTCCTCGTATGCCGCGTGATCCACAGGCAGGAAGACCGCGTCCTCGGGCGCCTTGCGGGCGGCGATCTTCAGGGGCATCCCCGAACCGATGCCGAACGCGCGCGCCTCGTACGATGCCGTGGACACCACCGCCCGTTCGGTGGGATCGCCGTTGCCGCCGACGATCACAGGCCTCCCGGCGAGCTCGGGGCGCCGCAGCACCTCGACCGCCGCGATGAACTGGTCCATGTCGACGTGGAGCACCCAGGGCGCCGCAGTCATGCCTCGAGTCTGCCCCTCCGGACTGCTCTTGTCACGGAGGAGAGCGGAAACCGGTTAAAGCCTCGGCGCCGACTACCATGGTACGGGTGACCGCCACTCCCCTCCCCCGTTCCGGGCCCGGCTGGCGCGCCTGGCTGATCTGGGGCGTCGCCGTCGCGGCGTACGTCCTCGCCATCACGAACCGCAGCTCGCTGAGCGCGGTGGGCGTGGACACCGCGGAGCGGTTCCACGCCGACGCGGCCACCCTGTCGCTGTTCGCGGTGGTGCAACTGGCCGTCTACGGCGGAATGCAGATCCCGATCGGGGTGCTCCTGGATCGCTACGGCTCGCGTCCGATCATGGTCGTCGGCATGCTCCTGATGGGCGTGGGGCAGTTCGTGATGGCGGTCTCCCCCAGCATCGGCGTCGCGATCGTCGCCCGGGTGCTGCTCGGCGCAGGGGATGCGGCCATCTTCCCCGCGGTGATACGCCTGGTCGCCACCTGGTTCCCCGCCCAGCGCGGTCCGCTGATGGGACAGATGACGGGCCTGGCGGGCCAGTGCGGCCAGCTCGTCGCGCTGCTCCCCCTTGCCGCCCTGCTGCACTCCACGTCCTGGACGATCACTTTCAGCAGCATCGCCGGACTGGGAGTCCTGTTCGCGGTGCTGGTGTGGGCCTTCGTGCGCAACCGTCCCCCGGAGCAGGAGCAGGACGTCACGGTCAACACCGAGACCGGCGTGATCCGCGTCGTCACCTCCTCGATCGACACGGGTGTCGGCATCCGCGCGGCATGGGCCCACCCCGGCACGCGGCTCGCCTTCTGGACGCACTTCACCACGCCGTTCGCGGGCACCGCCTTCCTGCTGCTGTGGGGCATGCCGTTCCTCACCGCGGGCGAGGGCCTCTCCAACGCGGCCGCGGCCGGACTCCTGTCGGTGAACGTGATCGTCGCGATGGCGCTCAGCCCGATCCTGGGCGAGCTCTCCCGCCGGATCCCCACGCGCCGCTCACTCGCGCTGGTCGTGCCGATCGTCAGCGTGCAGGTCATCGGATGGCTGCTCGTCATCGCGTGGCCCGCACCCGCCCCTGTGTGGCTGCTCACCATCCTGATCGTGTGCCTGGGCGCCGGTGGTCCGGCATCCATGATCGCCTTCGACCACGCCCGCACGCACAATCCCGTGCACCGGCTCAGCACCGCCACCGGTGTGACCAACTCGGGCGGATTCCTCGCCGGACTCGTCGCGATCTTCCTCATCGGTCTGATGCTCGATCTGCAGGGTGCCGGCACACCCGCGACCTACTCGCCGGAGGCCTTCCGATGGGCGTTCCTGACCCAGCTGCCGCTGTGGATCCTCGGGCTCACGATGATCATCATCGAGCGCAAGCACACCCGCATCCGGATGGGACTCGACCCGGAGCGCCCGCGGAACCGCTGAGCGGGCAGAAGGCCAGGCGCGGGTCGCCTCGCTCAGCCGCGTCGGGTCCAGCCGATCGGATGCGGGCCGGGGCGGCCTCCGCGCTCGACATCGGCCTGCGCCGACCAGCCCT
>NZ_MKRT01000028.1:88783-91027 GCF_001897945.1 Microbacterium sp. 69-10 | reverse complement strand
GACGGAGGCCCGCACGCTCCAGCTGTCATCCGCGAAGCCACCGCCACGGAAGACGCGGTAGTCGTCGCAGCGCTCGGGGTCGAGCAGATCCCAGCACCATTCCCAGACGTTCCCGAGCGTGTCGAACAGACCGTGGAGGTTGGGCAGCTTCAGCCCGACGTCGTGCGGCTCGGATCCTCCGTCAGCCCCGGTCCAGGCAATCTCCGCGAGCGGGCCGTACTGAGGCCCGGTCGAGCCCGCCCGGCACGCGAACTCCCATTCGGCTTCCGTCGGCAGCCGGTATCCGTCACTGTCGACATGCCAGGTGACCTCCTCGCCGTCGAACGCGTAGGCGGGGTCGAGCCCCTCCCACTCCGATGCCGCATTGCAGAACCGGATCGCGCGCAGCCAGCTGAGATCTCGCGCCGGGTGCCGCGGACGGGAGGCCGGGATGCCGAGCACCTCTGCGAACTGCTCCTCGGTCACCGCGAACACACCGATCTCGAACGCCTCGAGTCGGACTGTGCGATGCTGCTCCCGCCGCGCGTCGTGCAGGGTCACCGTGCCGCCCGGGAGCGCCCGCATCTCCCACAGGTCCATGTCTCAGCCCGCGACCGTGTCGGGGCGGAGATCGCCGTCCGGCCGAGTCAGGCGCTCCCCAGGCAGCCGCACCTCGAAGACGCGCATGAAGAACTGGCACATCGGGCCGACCAGCAGAGCGAACGCCACGGTGCCGAGGCCGACGTTCCCGCCCAGCAGCCAGCCGACCAGCACCACCAAGACCTCGAGGGCCGTGCGGACCAGCCAGATCGGCCGGCCGGTGACGCGGTGCAGGCCGGTCATCAGCCCGTCGCGCGGACCGGGACCGAAATGCGAACCGATGTACAGGCCCGTGGCTGCGGCGAGAACCGTCAGGCCGATCGCGAAGAAGATCACGCGAAGCCACAGCACGTCGGTCTCGGGAATCATCAGGAAGCCGACATCCGCGGCGGGGCCGACGAGCAGGGCGTTCAGTACCGTGCCGATGCCCGGCTTCTGGCGCAGCGGGATCCACATCAGCAGCACGATGCCGCTGACGACGATGGTGATCGTCCCGAAGGACAGCGGGAGGTGCGTCGCGATGCCCTGGGTCAGGACGTCCCAGGGAGCGGCGCCGAGCATGCCGCGGACGATGAACGCGATGCCGATCCCGTACAGGAACAGGCCGATCAGCAGCTGCGGCACGCGGCGCAGCATCCGGCGGCCGGCGAGCGACCTCATCGCGGCGTCCGCTCGACCCAGCCCCCGTACTTCGCGGTGCGCCCGTCGCCGGACGACGTGCCGGTGACACGTCGTCTGATCCACGGAGCGACGAACTCGCGGTAGTACGCATAGCCGCTCGGCCCTGCGACCGGATGCTGTGCCGGAGCCCACCATTCGCTCGGCGGCTCGTAGCCGAGTGCGTGCAGGACGCGCGCCGCGACGCGGTGATGGCCGTGCGCGTTCATGTGCAGTCGGTCCTCGGACCAGTACTGGGGACGGGACAGCTCGGTGTCGGGCCAGTTCAGCGCGCGGACGACATCCGGTCGGTCCTCGATGCGGCGCATCACGGCATCCGACAGCTCGTCCCCGCGTCGCTGCACCATCCTGCCCATCGGCAGGCGAGCGCTGGGGTTCGCACCCGAGAGCACGATGAGCTGCACGCCCTCCTCATCGCACCTGCGCAGCACGCGGGTGAAGGCGTCGGCCAGGTGCTCGATGTCGGCGTTCGGGCGCAGCATGTCGTTGCCGCCGCCGTTGAAGGAGAGATGGGTCGGCCGGAGCGCGAGCGCGGGCTCGAGCTGCTGCTCGACGATCGGCCAGGCCAGCTTGCCGCGGATCGCGAGGTTCGCGTAGCGGATGCTGTGCCCCGACGCGTCGGCCCAGCCCTGCGCTGCGATGTCAGCCCAGCCCCGCACGGTGCCGTCCGGCGGCTCGTCGCCGACGCCCTCCGTGAAGGAGTCGCCGATCGCCACGAATCGCACTTCCGCCATCTTTCCAGCCTATGGCCGCGCCGGACCGCTCGGCGCCATGGGTCAGCGGTCGTCGAGGCTCGCGCCGCGCCGGTCGACGAGCCCCCAGGCCGCCAACGCCGCGATCATGAAGAACACCGAGAACACGACGAAGGCCAACGGCGCACCGCCCTGGGCGAGCAGCAGCGGCACCACCAGCGGCGCGATGATGGATGCGATGCGACCGATGCCGGCGGCCCAGCCCGCTCCGGTCGCGCGCAGCGAGGTCGGGTAG
>NZ_MKRT01000028.1:74674-88734 GCF_001897945.1 Microbacterium sp. 69-10 | reverse complement strand
CATTCCGGTCGTGATGATCATGCCCTCGCTTCCGGCGATGCCGAAGAGCACTGCCGAGACGGCGGAACCGGTCAGGAACACCGACAGGGTCAGACGCCTGCCCCACACCTCGATCAGCCACGCCGCGGCGGCGTACCCCGGCAGCTGCGCGAGCGTGATCAGCAGGGTGAAGCCGAACGACTTGACCAGGTCGTAGCCGGCGGCGAAGAGGATGCTGGGGATCCAGATGAACGCGCCGTAGTAAGCGAAGTTCACGCAGAACCACACCAGCCAGACGCTGGCGGTGCGGAGCCGGAACTCCGGCGCCCACAGCAGGGCGACCCGCCGCGACGCGGTGGGGGCGAGCGTCTCGCGCACCGGCTCTCTGCGGATCGCGGGGGTTCGCTGCAGGTCGGCATCCGTCTCCAGCCGCGAGACGATCCGCTCGGCCTCCCCCATGCGACCCCGTGACACCAGCCAGCGCGGCGACTCGGGCAGGCCCCACCGCACGACCAGGGCGTACACCGCGGGGATCGCACCGAGCGCGAACGCCCACCGCCAGCCGTTCTCGGAGGCCGGGATCACGAAGTAGCCGATCAGGGCGGATGCCGTCCAGCCGACCGCCCAGAACGCCTCCAGGATCACGATCAGCCGACCGCGGATGCGGGCGGGTGCGAACTCGCTGACGTACGTGGACGCCACCGGCAGCTCGGCGCCGAGCCCGAGGCCCACGAAGAACCGGAGCACGATGAGCATGGCCACCCCGCCGACCAGGGCGCTCGCCCCGGTCGCGAGGCCGTAGATCAGCAGCGTCACGGCGAAGACGTACCGGCGCCCCAGCCGGTCGGCCAGCAGCCCGCCGACGCTCGCGCCGATCGCCATCCCGATGAATCCGGCCGATGCGATCCACCCGGTCGTGAACGAATCGAGCGACCACTCCCGGGCGAGCACCGCGATGATGAACGAGATGAGGCCGACGTCCATGGCGTCCAGGGCCCAGCCGACGCCGGAGCCCGTCAGCACGCGCAGATGCGAGCGCGTGAAGGGCAGGGCGTCGAGTCGTGCGGCCAGGGACGACCGGCTCGTCAGCGAGGGTTCGGACATGCTCTCATCGTAGAGGTGAGGTCAGTATGACCACACCTCTACGATGAGATGCCCGCACGCGGGTCTCAGACGTGGAACACGGATCGCAGCGTGTCCAGGCCCACGCCGCCCATGTCGAGGGCGCGCTTGTGGAACCCCTTGAACGAGAACGCGTCGCCCTCCTGGGCGCGCACGGCGTCACGGACCTGCTCCCAGATGCGCTGTCCGACCTTGTACGACGGCGCCTGGCCCGGCCATCCGAGGTAGCGGTTCACCTCGAACTGGCGGAACTCGTCGGACATGTTCACGTTGCGGCGCATCATGTCCAGGGCGTAGTCGTGGTCCCAGACACCGTCGCCGTCGAGGCGCGGCTTGCCCAGGTGGACGCCGATGTCCAGCACGACGCGCAGGGCGCGCATGCGCTGGCCGTCGAGCATGCCGAGCCGGTCCGCGGGATCGTCGCGGTAGCCGAGCTGCTCCATCAGACGCTCGGCGTACAGGGCCCAGCCCTCGGCGTGACCGGAGGTGCCCGCCAGCACGCGCCGCCAGGTGTTCAGCTCGGCGCGATTGTAGGTCGCCTGCGCGATCTGCAGGTGGTGGCCGGGGACGCCCTCGTGGTATACCGTGGTCAGCTCGCGCCAGGTGTCGAACTCGGTCACGCCCTCGGGCACGGACCACCACATGCGGCCGGGACGCGAGAAGTCGTCGGTCGGCCCGGTGTAGTAGATCCCGCCCTCCTGGGTGGGGGCGATCATGCACTCGAGCTCGCGGATCTGCTCGGGGATGTCGAAGTGACTGGTGCCGAGGTCCGCGATGGCCTTGTCGCTGGTCTCCTGCATCCAGCGCTGCAGCGCCTCGGTGCCGTGCAGCTTGCGGGACGGATCGGCCTCGAGGTGCGCGACCGCCTCCTCGACCGTGGCTCCGGGGAGGATCTCGTTCGCGATCGAGTTCTGCTCGGCGATCATCCGCTCGAGCTCGTCGCGGCCCCACTCGTAGGTCTCGTCGAGGTCGATCGTGGCACCGAGGAAGCGGCGGGAGTTCAGCGCGTAGAGCTCGCGGCCGACGGCATCCTGCTCCGGTGCCGCCGGAGCCAGTTCGCCGGTGAGGAAGGCGCGCAGCTCGTCGTAGGCGACGCGGGCGGCGCCCGAGCGGTCGGCGAGCTCCTTGGCGAGGGACGCCGGCAGCTGACCCTCCTCGGGAGCGGCCTCGGCGACGAACGCCGCGAAGAAGCCGTCATCCGCCGTGTAGCGGCCGATCTGGGTGGCCACCTCGGTCACCTGCCGGCGGGCGGGGACGACGCCCTGGCGGATTCCCTCGCGCAGCGTTTCGGTGTAGCCCTTGATGGCCGCGGGCAGCGCGGCCAGGCGCTCCGCGACGACCGACCAGTCCTCGGCGGTCGCCGTGGGCATCAGATCGAACGCCTGCCGGAAGTCCTGCGGCGCGGACGCGATCACGTTCAGATCGCGCAGGTGCCACTGTGCGTCGTGCAGCTCCACCTGCAGGCGGAGCTCGGAGGACAGGTCGGTCTTGGTGACCCGATCGATCTCGTCGACGGGCTCCAGTGCGTCGAGCTCGGCGAGTGTCGCGCGTGCCGCGGCGACCGAGCGTTCGTGGCCCTCGGGGCTGAGGTCGTCGAGCTTTCCGTTCGCCTCGTTACGGCCGATGTAGGTCGCCAGCGTCGGCGACAGATCCACAAGGGTGTCCACCCAGCGCTCGGCGACCTGGTCGATCGCGGAGGGGGTGCGGGGTTCAGCAGTCATGGATTCGAGCCTAGCCCCGCACGGCCGCAGGTCAGGGGATCAGTGCGCCGCTTCGTTCCAGTTGCGTCCGCGACCGACCTGCACGTCCAGCGGCACCGAGAGGTCGGCGGCTCCGCCCATGCGCTCGCGCACGATCGCCTCCACGGCGTCCCACTCCCCCGGCGCGATCTCGACGACGAGTTCGTCGTGGATCTGCAGCAGGGCCCGTGAGCGCAGCTCGGCCTGGCGCAGGTCCGCGTGGATGCGGAACAGGGCGATCTTCATGATGTCGGCGGCGCTGCCCTGGATCGGGGCGTTCAGCGCGGCGCGCTCGGCGTTCTCGCGCAGCACCCGGTTGGGGCTGCTGAGGTCCGGGAACGGGCGCCGGCGACCGAAGATCGTCTCGGTGTAACCGTCTTCCTTCGCCTTCAGTACCGAGGCGCGAAGGTAGTCGCGCACCGCGCCGAACCGGGCGAAGTACTCCATCATCAGCTGCTTGGCCTCGGACTGCTCGATGCGCAGCTGCTTGGACAGCCCGAAGGCCGAGAGCCCGTAGACGAGGCCATACGACATCGCCTTGACCTTGGTGCGCATGGCCGAGGTGACCTCCTCGGGCGCGACGCCGAAGACCCTGGCGCCGACGAACCGGTGCAGGTCCTCACCGGAGTTGAACGCCTCGATCAGCCCGGCGTCACCGGACAGATGCGCCATGATGCGCATCTCGATCTGCGAGTAGTCGGCGGTGAGGAGGGACTCGTAGCCCTCCCCGACCTCGAAGGCGCTGCGGATGCGACGGGACTCCTCGGTGCGCACCGGGATGTTCTGCAGGTTGGGGTCGGTGCTGGACAGCCGTCCGGTCTGGCTCCCGGTCTGCACGTAGGTGGTGCGGATGCGATGGTCGGCGCCGATCGCGGTGTCGAGCGACTCGATGATCTGGCGGAGCTTGGTGGCCTCGCGATGCTGCAGCAGCAGGTCGAGGAACGGGTGCGGGTTGGTGTCCTGCAGATCTGCGAGCACTGCCGCATCCGTGGAGTAGCCGGTCTTGGTCTTGCGCGTCTTGGGCAGCTGGAGGTCGTCGAACAGCACCTCCTGCAGTTGCTTGGGCGAGCCCAGGTTGAACTCCCGGCCGACGAGCGCGAACGCGTCGGCGGCGAGGCTCTCGGTGCGGGTGAGCAGCTCGCCCGAGAACGTGGAGAGCACGTCGTGGGAGACGGCGACGCCCGCGACCTCCATGTCGGCCAGCGTGAGCAGGGTCGGCAGCTCGATGTCGGTGAGCACCGTCGTCACGGAGTCCGGCATCGCCTCGCGGATCGCGGCGGCCGTGCGCAGCGTGAACCAGGCCTCCTGGGAGGGCGTCGCGCCGTCTGTCTCGGGCACGAGCTGGGTGGGATCGGCCTCGGGCAGCTTCTCGTCGAGGTAACGGCCGACGAGGTGCGCGAGGGTCTTGTCCGGGAAGCTCGGGCGCATCAGCCAGCCCGCGAGCAGCGTGTCGTAGGCGATGCCGCCGATGCGGATACCGGACCGCAGCAGCGCCTTCACCTGCGGCTTCGCGTCGTCGAGCACCTTGGGCGCGTCGGACTCCAGCCAGCCGCGCAGCGCGGCAGCCGCGTCGTCGTTCCAACCGCCCTCGTGCAGCTCCGTCGCACTGGCGAAGCCGAAGCGCGTGATCGTCGAGCCGTTCAGCACGAGGCGCACGCCGATCTCGCCGTCCTGCGCGGCGAGCCACTCGGCCGCGGCGGACGCCGACGACTCGGTGGGCTCGGGCACCTTCACGGCGGGCTCGTCGTGCACGGGCTCGTCAGCGGCCCCGACTGCCTCGAAGACGCGCGGCAGCAGGGTGCGGAACTCCAGGCGTGCGAAGATGTCGCGCACCGCCTGGGCGTCGATGGGTGCCACGGCCAGCTCGTCGGGGCCGACGGGCAGCTCTACGTCGTTCAGCAGGCGGTTCAGCCGCCGGTTGCGGCGCACGTCCTCGATGTGGTCCCGGAGGTTGCCGCCGACGACGCCCTTGATCTCGCCGGCTCGCTCGAGCAGCTCGTCCAGCGAGCCGAACTGCGTCAGCCACTTGACGGCCGTCTTCTCCCCCACCTTCGGCACGCCGGGCAGGTTGTCGCTGGTCTCGCCGACCAGCGCCGCGATGTCGGGGTACTGCTCCGGCCGGACGCCGTAGCGCTCCTGCACGGCGATCGGGTCGTAGCGCTTGAGCTGCGACACCCCCTGCACCGAGGGGTACAGCAGCGTCACCTCGTCGTTCACGAGCTGGATCGAGTCGCGGTCGCCGGAGACCACGAGCACGTCGTAGCCCTTCTCGGAGCCCTGTCGTGCGAGCGTCGCGAGGATGTCGTCGGCCTCGATGCCCTCCTTGGTGAGCACCGGGATCGACATCGCTGCCAGGCAGTCCTGGAGCAGCGGGATCTGGCCTTTGAACTCGTTCGGGGTCTCGGAGCGCGTCGCCTTGTACTCCGGGTACTCATCGGTGCGGAACGAGTGCCGCGAGGTGTCGAAGGCGATGGCCATGTGCGTGGGCTTCTCAGCCTTGATGAGGTTGACCAGCATCGACAGGAAGCCGTAGATGGCGTTCGTGTGCTGGTTGTCCCTGGTCGTGAAGTTCTCGACCGGAAGGGCGAAGAACGCCCGGTACGCGAGCGAGTGGCCGTCGACGACCATGAGGGTAGGCTTTGCGGAGTCCGTCACCCTGCAAGCCTAACGAGAGCGACGGACACTCACCGAGGAGGACGCGTGACGGATCAGGCTCAGATGGACGAGCAGGCTCGGATGACGGGTATGGAGTGGGCCACGCAGCGCGGCATGGGCGCTCTGGCGCAGAAGATGGGGATCGAGTTCACCGAGTTCTCCGTCGAACGCAGCGTCGGCACGATGCCCGTGGAGGGCAACACCCAGCCCGTGGGCCTGCTGCACGGCGGCGCGTACGTGGTGCTGGGCGAGTCGCTCGGTTCGATGGCCGCCAACCTGCACGCCGGACCCGGCCGTCTCGCGGTCGGCGTCGACATCAATGCCACGCACACGCGCTCGGCGACCTCGGGCATCGTCACCGGGGTCTGCACGCCGATCCACCTCGGCCGCAGCATGACGGTGCACGAGATCGTGGTCACCGACGATCAGGGCCGGCGCTGCTCCACGATCCGCATCACCAACATGATCAAGGAGATGCCCGCCTGACGCGGATGCGAACGGGGCCCCGCCATCAGGCGGGGCCCCGTTCGATGTCAGGGGATCGTGCTCACTTCTTGGGGGCGAGCTGCTCGATGATCGCCTTGGCGACGTCCTGCATCGTGAGACGGCGGTCCATGGACGCCTTCTGGATCCAGCGGAACGCCTCAGGCTCGCTCAGGCCCATCTTCTCGTTCAGCAGGCCCTTGGCGCGATCGACGAGCTTGCGGGTCTCGAAGCGCTCGACCATGTCGGCGACCTCTGCCTCGAGCGTGATGATCTGCTCGTGGCGGGCCAGCGCGATCTCGATCGCGGGCAGCAAGTCGTTCGGCGGGAAGGGCTTGACCACGTACGCCAGTGCACCGGCCTCGCTCGCGCGCTCGACGAGCTCCTTCTGGCTGAACGCGGTCAGCAGCACGACGGGTGCGATGTTGTTCTTGTGGAGCTTCTCGGCCGCGCTGATGCCGTCGAGCAGAGGCATCTTCACGTCCATCACGACCAGGTCGGGGCGCAGCTCGGTGGCGAGGGCCACGGCCGTCTCACCGTCGCCCGCCTCGCCGACGACGTCAAAGCCGTTGTCGCGGAGGATCTCGACGATGTCAAGGCGGATCAGCGACTCGTCCTCGGCGACGACCACGCGTCGCGGGGCGGATGCCGTGGGCTGCTCAGGCTGTTCTACGTCAGTCACGGTAAGAATCCTATCTGTTCACCTTGTGCCGGCGGTGGGACTCGAACCCACACGTCCTCTCGGACAAAGCATTTTGAGTGCTCCGCGTCTGCCATTCCGCCACGCCGGCCCGGATCGACTTTAGCGCACGGCGAAGGGGCGGACCCGCAGGCCCGCCCCTTCGAAAGCGTCTCAGTCTCAGACGCCGGTCTTGTAGATCGGCGCCGCTCCACCCACGGCATCCCCCACCTTGTGGATGCGGATGTCGTTCGTGGAGCCGATGATCCCGGGAGGGGAACCGGAGATCACGACGACCTTGTCCCCTTCCTTCGCCAGGCCGGTGCCGAGCAGGTGCTCGTCCACCTGGTGGTACATCGCGTCGGTGTGCTGCACCATCTCGACGAGGGTCGAGCGGATGCCCCAGGTCAGCGCCATGCGGCGGCGGATGCCGGGCTCGGGCGTGTACGCGAGCATCGGGATGCGCGAGCGCAGCCGCGAGAGGCGGCGCGCGGAGTCGCCGGACTGCGTGAACACGCAGAGGAACTTGGCGTCGACGAACTCGGCGACCTCCAGAGCCGCGAGCGTCACCGCGCCACCCTGAGTGCGCGGCTTGTTGGTGAGCGGGGAGATCCGCTCCAGCCCGTGCTCCTCGGTCGACTCGATGATGCGGGCCATGGTCTCCACGACCACCACGGGGTACTCCCCCACGCTGGTCTCGCCGGAGAGCATCACGGCGTCAGCGCCGTCGAGCACGGCGTTGGCGACGTCCGAGGTCTCGGCGCGGGTGGGTACGGGGCTGTTGATCATCGACTCGAGCATCTGCGTGGCGACGATCACCGGCTTCGCGTTGCGGCGAGCGAGCTCGACCGCGCGCTTCTGCACGATCGGGACGGCCTCGAGAGGCAGCTCGACACCCAGGTCTCCACGGGCGACCATGATGCCGTCGAACGCGTCGACGATCTCCTCGAGTGCATCGACCGCCTGCGGCTTCTCGATCTTGGCGATGACGGGGACGCGCACGCCCTCCTCGGCCATGATCTCGTGCACGCGCTCCACATCGGCGGCGTTGCGCACGAACGAGAGCGCGATCAGGTCGGCGCCGGTGCGCAGACCCCAGCGCAGGTCCTCCTCGTCCTTCTCGCTCAGAGCCGGGACGTTCACGGCGACACCGGGCAGGTTGATGCCCTTGTTGTTCGACACGGCGCCGGCGACGACCACGCGGGTCGTGACGACGGTGCCGTCGGTGTCCACGACCTCGACGCGCACCTTGCCGTCGTCGATGAGCAGGAAGTCGCCCGCCTTGACGTCCTGAGGGAGCCCCTTGAACGTCGTGCCGCAGATCTCCCGGTTGCCGATGATGTCCTCGGTGGTGATCTTGAAGATGTCGCCGACGGCGAGCTCGTAGGGCCCGTCCTCGAAACGACCGAGGCGGATCTTCGGTCCCTGCAGATCGACCAGCACGGCGACGGCGCGGCCGGCGTCGTCCGCGGCCCGGCGCACGTTGGCGTAGTTCGCCTCGTGCACGGAGTAGTCGCCGTGGCTGAGGTTCAGCCGTGCGACGTCCACACCGGCCTCGATCAGTGCACGGACCGTTTCATAGGTCGAGGTTGCAGGCCCGAGTGTGGCCACGATCTTCGCGCGTCTCAACGGCATCTCCAGGGTGGGAAGGGGTACGGGGACTTGGCGACGTTGCCACACTCAGCCTACGCAGGCTTGACGCTGAGTGCGACCTCCGTTGCAGCGACCGGTGCGGGCAGCGTGGTGGCGCCCATCAGGTCGCGATCGATGGCGGCTGCGGCGGCACGACCCTCTGCGATCGCCCAGACGATCAGGGACTGTCCGCGCCCGGCGTCGCCGGCGACGTAGACCCCGGGCTCCGAGGATGCGAACCGCGCGTCGCGCTGGTACACGCCGCGACCGGTGAGGGCGGGCACGTCCCTCTCGCCGAGCACGTCGGCCTCCGGTCCGGTGAAGCCCATCGCGATGAGCACGAGCTCGGCGGGGATCTCCCGCTCCGTTCCGCTCTGCGGTACCCGCTTGCCGTCGACGAACGCGGTCTCGGCGACGCGCAGGGCGCGCAGCGCCCCGGTGTCGTCGGAGAGGAACTCCACCGTCGAGGCGAGGTAGGTGCGCTCACCGCCCTCCTCGTGTGCGGACTGCACCTCGAACAGGGTGGGCTGCGTCGGCCAGGGCTGGTTCTCGCTGCGCTCCGTGCCAGGACGCCGCCCGATGGCCAGGTTGGTCACGCTGCGCGCGCCCTGGCGGTGGGCGGTGCCGATGCAGTCGGCGCCGGTGTCGCCACCGCCGATGACCACGACGTGCTTTCCGGCGGCGCTGATCTGGCCGGGGACCTCGTCACCGGCCACCGCACGGTTGGACTGCACCAGATAGTCCATCGCGAAATGTACGCCGGGCAGGTCACGACCGGGGATCGGCAGATCGCGCGGCACCGTGGATCCGGTCGCGATGAGCACGGCGTCGTAGCGCGCCCGGAGGTCGCTCCAGGACAGCTGCGCGCCGATCTCGACGCCCGGCCGGAAACGGGTGCCCTCCTCCTCCATCTGACGCAGACGCGCGTCGACGTGGCGCTTCTCCATCTTGAAGTCGGGGATGCCGTAGCGCAGCAGCCCGCCGATGCGGTCGTCGCGCTCGTAGACGACGACGGTGTGACCGGCGCGGGTGAGCTGCTGAGCCGCGGCGAGCCCGGCGGGGCCGGACCCCACCACGGCGTCCGTCTTGCCCGTGAGGCGCTGCGGCGGGCGGGGCTGCACCCAGCCATTCTCGATCGCGTCATCGGCGATCGACTGCTCGATGTGCTTGATCGTGACGGCAGGCTGGTTGATCCCCAGCACGCAGGCGCTCTCGCACGGTGCCGGGCACAGCCGCCCGGTGAACTCCGGGAAGTTGTTCGTGGCGTGCAGCCGGTCGCTCGCTGCCTGCCGCTCGTCGCGCCAGGTCAGGTCGTTCCACTCCGGGATGATGTTGCCCAGCGGGCATCCGGAGTGGCAGAACGGCACGCCGCAGTCCATGCAGCGTCCCGCCTGGCGGCGCAGCACGGTGCGGTCGGTGTCCTCGTAGACCTCTTTCCAGTCCATGATGCGCACCGCCACCGGACGGCGCGCCGGCAGCTCGCGCTGAGTCGTCTTGAGGAAGCCCTTCGGGTCAGCCACGGGTCACCTCCAGGATCCGGGTCCAGATATTCTCGCCGTCGGGGTCGTCCCCTGCGGCCTGCGCCTTGCGGCGGATCTCCTGCACGGCGGCGTAGTCCCGCGGCAGCACCTTGACGAAGGCGGTCCGCAGGGCGTCGGCATCGGCGAGCAGCTCGGTCGCCAGCGGCGAACCCGTGCGCTCGACGTGCTCGGTCAGCAGGTGGTTCAGCGTCGCGGCGTCGGCGTCATCCAGCGGCACGAGCTGGAGCTCGCCGCTCTCGAGCGCCTCCGCGTTCACCTGCGTCTCGCGCAGCGCGTGCACGTATGCGACACCGCCGGACATGCCTGCACCCAGGTTGCGTCCCGTGGTGCCGAGGATCACGGCGAGCCCGCCGGTCATGTACTCCAGGGCGTGGTCGCCGACACCCTCCACGACCGCCGTCGCGCCCGAGTTGCGCACCAGGAACCGCTCCCCCACGACACCGGAGATGAACATCGTCCCCGAGGTGGCGCCGTACCCGATCACGTTGCCCGCGATCACGTTCCGGTGCGGTTCGAACGACGCATCCCTCGGCGGGCGGATCACGATGTCCCCGCCGGAGAGGCCCTTGCCGACGTAGTCGTTGGCGTCTCCCTCGAGTCGAAGCATGATGCCCGCCGGCATGAATGCGCCGAGCGACTGACCGGCCGTGCCCTGGAGCGTCACGTCTATGGTCTCCGGCGGGAGGCCGGCGGCGCCGTAGCGCTCCGTGACGTGGTGGCCCAGCATCGTCCCCACCGCGCGCTCGGTGTTGCGGATCGGCAGGTCGATGCGCACCGGGTCGCCCTGCTCGAGGGCGTCCCCGGACAGCGCGATCAGCGTGGTGTCGAAGTGCTTGTGCAGTTCGTGGTCCTGCGTCCGGCCGCTCTTGCGCGGCTCCCCGGAGGGGAACACCGGCCCGGCGAGGATCGGCGACAGGTCCAGTCCCTCGGTCTTCCAGTGGTGGACGGCGGCGTCGGTGCGCAGCAGCTCGGTGTGGCCGATGATCTCGTCCAGCGACCGGAAGCCGAGCGCCGCGAGGTGCTCGCGCACCTCTTCGGCGATGAACTCCATGAAGTTGACGACGAACTCCGGCTTGCCGGTGAACCGCGACCGCAGCAGCGGGTTCTGGGTCGCGACGCCCACGGGGCAGGTGTCCAGGTGGCAGACCCGCATCATAATGCATCCGCTCACGACCAGCGGTGCGGTCGCGAAGCCGAACTCCTCGGCTCCCAGCAGGGCGCCGATGATCACGTCGCGGCCGGTCTTGAGCTGTCCGTCGACCTGCACCACGACGCGGTCGCGCATGCCGTTGAGCATGAGCGTCTGCTGCGTCTCGGCGAGTCCCAGCTCCCACGGCGTACCGGCGTGCTTGAGTGAGTTCAGCGGGCTCGCGCCGGTGCCTCCGTCGTGCCCCGCGACGAGGATGACGTCGCTGAGCGCCTTCGCCACGCCCGCGGCGACCGCGCCGATACCGGACTGGCTGACCAGCTTGGTGTGGATGCGGGCCTTCGGGTTCGCGCGCTTGAGGTCGAAGATGAGCTGCTTGAGGTCCTCGATCGAGTAGATGTCGTGGTGCGGCGGCGGGGAGATCAGCCCCACGCCCGGCGTCGCGTGACGCGTGCGCGCCACCCACGGGTACACCTTCTGCGGCGGCAGCTGCCCGCCCTCGCCGGGCTTGGCGCCCTGGGCGAGCTTGATCTGCAGATCGGTCGCCTCGGTCAGGTACTGGCTGGTCACGCCGAACCGGCCGGACGCCACCTGCTTGATGGCGCTGCGGCGCTCCGGGTCGACCAGGCGTTCCGGGTCCTCGCCGCCCTCACCAGTGTTCGACTTGGCGCCGAGGCGGTTCATCGCGATGGCGAGCGTCTCATGAGCCTCCTGCGAGATCGAGCCGTAGCTCATCGCTCCGGTGGAGAACCGCTTGACGATCGCGTTGACGGGTTCGACCTCGTCCAGCGGGACGGGCGGCCGCTCGCCGGTGCGCAGCTCGAAAAGGCCGCGCAGGGTCTTCAGCTCGTGCGCCTGGTCGTCCACGAGCTTGGTGTACTCGCGGAAGATGTCGTATCGGCGGGTGCGGGTGGAGTGCTGCAGGCGGAACACCGTGTCCGGGTTGAACAGGTGTGGGGACCCGTCTCGCCGCCACTGGTACTCGCCGCCGGTCCACAGCCGCTCGTGCGCCCTGGCCGCCTCGTCCTCGGGATAGGCGTAGTCGTGTCGCGCCTGGTTCTCGGCGAACACGTCCTCGATGCCGATGCCGCCGAGCTTGGTCTCGGTGCCGGTGAAGTAGGCGTCGACGAACTCCTGGCTCAGGCCGATCGCCTCGAACACCTGCGCTCCCGCGTAGGAGCCGACCGTGGAGATGCCCATCTTGGACATGATCTTCAGCGCGCCCTTGCCGAGCGCGTGGATCACGTTGTGGACGGCCTCCTCCGTGCTGATGCCCGTGATGTAGCCGGTGCGCACCAGGTGCTCCACGGTCTCCATCGCCAGGTACGGGTTCACGGCCGAGGCGCCGTAGCCGATCAGCGTGGCCACGTGATGCACCTCGCGCACATCGCCCGCCTCGACCACGAGACCGACCTTCATGCGGTTCTCGCGGCGGATGAGGTGGTGGTGCACGGCGGCGACCATGAGCAGCGACGGGATCGGGACGAGGTCCTTGTTCGAGTCGCGGTCCGACAGGATCAGCAGCTCCGCGCCGCGTTCGATCGCGGCATCCGCCTCGGCGCACATCGCCGCCAGCCGGTCAGCCAGCGTGTGGGGACCCGCGTCGAAGTGGTACAGGCCGCGGATGGTGGCGCTGGAGCGGCCGGGAAGAGCGCGGTCGATGTGCCGGATCTTCGCCAGCTCGTCGTTGTCGATGACCGGGAAGTCGAGGCTCACCGTGCGCGCATGCTCGGGACCCCAGTCGAGCAGGTTGCGCTCGGGTCCGAGGCCGAGACGCAGGCTGGTGACGACCTCTTCGCGGATCGCATCAAGGGGCGGGTTCGTCACCTGCGCGAACTGCTGCACGAAGTAGTCGAAGAGCAGCCGCGGGCGCTCGCTGAGCGCCGCGATGGGCGTGTCGCTGCCCATCGCGCCGAGCGGCTCGGCACCGTTCTGCCCCATCGGGGTGAGCAGGATGCGCACCTCCTCCTCCGTGTAGCCGAAGGTGCGCTGGCGACGGGTGATGGATGCCGCGGGGTGCACGATGTGCTCGCGCTCGGGGAGGTCGGCCAGGCGCACGGCGCCCTCCGCCAGCCAGTCGGCCCAGGGGTGCAGGGCGGCCAGATCGCGCTTGACCTCCTCGTCCTCGATGATGCGGCGCTGCGCCGTGTCGACCAGGAACATCCGGCCGGGCTGCAGGCGCCCGCGGCGCTTGATGCGCTCCGGTGCGAACTCCAGCACGCCCGTCTCGCTGCCGATCACGACGAGTCCGTCGGTGGTCTCGGTCCAGCGCCCGGGGCGCAGGCCGTTGCGGTCGAGCGTGGCACCCACCTGCACGCCGTCGGTGAAGATCAGGGCGGCGGGGCCGTCCCACGGCTCCATCTGGTTCGCGTGGTACTCGTAGAACGCGCGCAGATCCGGGTCGAGGTCGGTCTGCTTCTCCCATGCGGCGGGCACCATCATCATGACCGCGTGCGGCAGGCTGCGACCGGTCAGGGTGAGCAGCTCCAGCACCTCGTCGAAGGATGCCGAGTCGCTGGCGCCGTCGGTGCAGATCGGGAGCAGCGGGGCGATGTCGCCGAGCAGCTCGGACTCCAGCTGCGACTGCCGGGCGCGCATCCAGTTGCGATTGCCGCCGATCGTGTTGATCTCGCCGTTGTGCGCGAGCATCCGCAGCGGCTGCGCGAGCGGCCAGGACGGGAACGTGTTGGTCGAGTAGCGCGAGTGCACCACGGCGAGCTCGGAGGCGAAGCGCTCGTCCTGCAGATCGGGGTAGAACGGCTCCAGCTGCAGCGTGGTGACCATGCCCTTGTACCCGAGGGTGCGGGCCGACAGGGAGACGAAATAGGCGCCCAGCTCGTGTCCGGCGCGCTTGCGCAGCCGGTAGGCCAGGCGGTCCAGGGCGATGCCGGCGACGGCGCCGGGGGCCGTGATGAAGAGCTGCTCGAACGCCGGGCGGGCCTCATCGGCGAGCTTGCCCAGGTGCTCGTTGGCGGTGGGGACGACGCGCCAGCCGAGGACCTCGAGTCCTTCCTCTGCGGCGAGGCGCTCGATGCCGGCCTTCTGCTCGCGGCGGGCGCTCGACTCCAGAGGGAGGAACGCCA
>NZ_MKRT01000028.1:60542-74653 GCF_001897945.1 Microbacterium sp. 69-10 | reverse complement strand
CGACCGGGGGGAGCTCGAAGTCGGTGACGGCCGGGAGGAACGCGTCCGGCATCTGCGTGAGGATGCCGGCGCCATCTCCTGTGCCGGCGTCCGAGCCGATCGCGCCTCGGTGCTCCAGGTTGCGCAGCGCCTCCAGCGCCAGCGCGATGATGTCGTGGCCGGGTTCCCCGCGGAGCGTCGCGACCATGGCCAGGCCGCAGGCATCCTTCTCGTGGGCGGGGTTGTACATCCCCTGCTTCGGGGGGTAAGCGCCGGAGGCGCCGTAGGGAGGCTGGAAGTACACCAGTCACCGTCCTCAGTGTCGAAAGTGAATCCGGGGACAGCGTCGGCCCGCTCGTTCAGTATGAAGGATCACGCACTGCGGGAGTGCTCAGATGACGTCCTCGCGGTTCATGAAGCCCTGCTTGTGGCGGGTGCTTCAGCGTCGATCCCGTCCACCGGAGGCTCACTCAGGTCGACGTAGTCATGGGAATCGTGCTCCGAGTCTACAACGGCATCGGCGGGCTCTCGTCCGGGCTGGTACGGCGAGGCCTCCAGGCCGGTGTGACGACGCGTCTGCACGATGAGGATGACCAGGCCGACGAGCACGCCGATGATCGCCGCCCACACGTTGCTGCGCAGGCCCAGGTAGACCTGGCTCGGGTCGATCCGGATCGACTCCCAGACGATGCGACCGGCGCTGTACCAGATCAGGTAGCAGGCGAACAGCCGGCCCCACTGCAGACGCAGCCGACGGCCCAGCCAGAGCAGAACCAGCACGCCGAGCGTGTTCCAGATCACCTCGTACAGGAACGTGGGGTGGAACAGCGTGCCCTCGGGCAGACCGGCCGGGAACGCCGGGTTGGACGCCTCGATCTCCAGGCCCCACGGCAGGTCGGTGGGCAGGCCGAACAGCTCGTGGTTGAACCAGTTGCCGAACCGGCCCATCGCCTGTGCGAGCAGGAGCCCGGGTGCGAGGGCGTCCGCGAAGGTCCAGAAGCGGATGCCGGTCCACCGGCATCCGAGCCAGGCGCCCACAGCGCCGGCCATGAGCGCTCCGAAGATGGCGATGCCGCCCTCCCAGATCGCCCAGACCGAACCCGGCTCGAACGGGTTCCAGGTGTTCTTGCCCGGGCCGAAGTAGAAGTCGAAGTGCGTCAGGACGTGGAAGATGCGCGCCCCGATGATGGCCAGCGGCACCGCGATGATCGCGATGTCGATGACGACCCACTTCTCCGCACCGCGCTTGGTGAGGCGGTGGTTGGTGAGCAGCGTCGCCGCGATGATCCCCGCGATGATGCACAGCGCGTAGTAGTGGATCGTGATCCCGAAGATCGGGAACGTGCTGACCGGAGGGCTCGGGATGCTGGCGGGCACGCCCGAGATGAGGCTGTGAAGCGCAAGGGACATGAGAGTGAGTCTAGTTTCCTGTCGCGAATCGCGCCGACGGGGTGCCGCCGGCGAGAGAACGGGTGGTCTCGGCGAGGCCCTCCAGGCCGCCGTCGCGCAGCGCCTTGACGAGTGCCGTGCCGACGATGGCGCCGTCGGCGTACTCGACGACGCCGGCGATCTGCTCGGGGTTGGAGATGCCGATGCCCACGCAAGCGGAGGCCGCGCCGCGGTCGCGCATGCGGTCGACGAGCGTCCGCGCCGCGCGATCGAGAGCCGCCCTCTCCCCCGTGATGCCCATGGTGGAGACCGTGTAGACGAAGCCGGTGGACGAGGAGATGACCAGGTCGAGGCGCTCGTCCGTGGAGGTCGGGGCTGCGAGGAAGATGCGGTCGAGGCCGGTGCGGGTGCTCGCGGCGATCCACTCGCCGGCGGCCTCGGGAGTGATGTCCGGAGTGATGAGGCCGGCGCCCCCGGCGGCGAGCAGATCGTCGGCGTAGCGGTCGACGCCGTACTGCAGCACCGGGTTCCAGTAGGTCATCACGACCACTGGCACGTCTGTGCGGGAGGTGATCTCCTTGACCACTGTGAACAGGTCGCGGGTGCGGTAGCCGTTGGCCAGCGCCTGCTGCGTGGCCTGCTGGATGACCTCGCCGTCCATCACGGGGTCGGAGTACGGCGGCCCGAGCTCGATGACGTCGACGCCGTTGCGCGCGAGGGTCAGCGCCGCCTCGATGCCGGTCTGCAGGTCGGGGAAGCCGATCGGCAGGTAGCCGATGAACGCGCCCCTGCCCGCGTCGTGGGCTTTGCGGATGGCGGCCTCGACACGGCTCACGACGCGTCCTCCTCGTCGTACAGGTCGAAGTAGCGCGCCGCGGTGTCCATGTCCTTGTCGCCGCGACCGGAGAGGCAGATGGCGATCACGGAATCCGGGCCGAGCTCGCGGCCGATGCGCAGTGCGCCGGCGAGGGCGTGCGCCGATTCGATGGCGGGGATGATGCCCTCGGTGCGGCTGAGCAGGCGCAGGGCCTGCATGGCCTCGTCGTCGGTGGCGGGAATGTACTCCGCACGCCCGATGTCGCTCAGCCAGGCGTGCTCCGGGCCGACGCCGGGATAGTCGAGACCGGCCGAGATCGAGTGCGACTCGACGGTCTGGCCGTCCTCGTCCTGCAGCACGTACGTCTTCGCGCCGTGGAGCACGCCGGGGCGCCCGCGTTCGATCGAGGCCGCGTGCTTCGGGGTGTCGACGCCGTCGCCGGCGGCCTCCACTCCGTAGAGCTTCACGCCCTCGTCGTCCAGGAACGCGTCGAACATGCCGATCGCGTTCGAGCCGCCGCCGACGCAGGCGACCACGGCATCCGGAAGCCGGCCGGCCTCGGCGAGCAGCTGCTCGCGGGCCTCCTCGCCGATGATCTTCTGGAAGTCGCGGACCATCGCCGGGAAGGGGTGCGGGCCGGCCGCGGTCCCGAAGATGTAGTTGGTGGTCTCGACGGTCGCCACCCAGTCTCGGTAGGCGTCGTTGATGGCGTCCTTCAGGGTCCGGGACCCGGTCTTCACCGCGACGACCTCCGCGCCGAGCAGGCGCATCCGCGCGACGTTCAGCGCCTGACGCTCCGTGTCGACCTCGCCCATGTAGATCGTGCAGTCCAGCCCGAACAGGGCCGCCGCGGTCGCGGTCGCCACGCCGTGCTGTCCGGCGCCGGTCTCGGCGATCACGCGGGTCTTGCCGAGCCGCTTCGTCAGGAGGGCCTGTCCGAGCACGTTGTTGATCTTGTGCGAGCCGGTGTGGTTGAGGTCCTCGCGCTTGAGGAACACGCGTGCGCCGCCGGCGTGCTCCGCGAAGCGCGGCACCTCCGTGATCGGCGACGGGCGTCCGGCGTAGGAGTGCAGCAGCGTCGCGAGCTCGGCGCGGAACGCGGGGTCGACGATCGCGGCCTCGTACGCGGCGGTGAGCTCGTCGATCGCGGCGATGAGCGACTCCGGCATGAACCGCCCGCCGTACTCGCCGAAGAACGGTCCGTGCTGGTCGCGCAGCGCCACTTCGTCTCGCTCCGCTCGCTCAGCACGACGCATGCTCTTCACTCCTCTCCCCCGCGCACCGGCAGGTCGCCGGCCGCGAGGAACGCGTTCAGGGTGGCGACGGGATCGCCGGTGACCAGCGCCTCGCCGATCAGGACGACGTCCGCCCCCGCCTCGCGGTAGCGACGCACGTCCTCGGGTGCGAGCACCGCGGACTCTGCGACGCGGATCGCGGTGTCCGGGATGCGCTCGGACAGGGACGCGAACAGGTCCCGATCGAGCTCCAGGGTCTTCAGGTTGCGTGCGTTCACGCCGATCAGCTCGGCCCCCAGATCGATCGCGACCTCGAGCTCCTCCGCGGAGTGGGTCTCGATCAGCGGAGTCATGCCCAGCTCGCGGATCAGCGCGTACAGCTCGCCCAGCGTCTTCACGTCGAGCCCCGCCACGATGAGCAGCGCCAGATCCGCTCCGGCCGCGCGGGCCTCGAGCACCTGGTACGGCGTCGCGATGAAGTCCTTGCGCAGCACGGGGAGGTTCACGCGTGCGGTGACGGCCTCGAGGTCGGCGAGACTGCCGCCGAAGCGGCGCTCCTCGGTGAGAACACTGATGGCGGAGGCGCCGCCCTGCTCGTACAGCGACGCCTGCAGCGCGGGATCGGGGATCTCGGCGAGAGCACCGCGCGACGGGCTCGCGCGCTTGACCTCCGCGATGATCTTCACGCGGTCGGCGGGAGCCAGTGCCGCGAGCGCATCGCGGGCGGCAGGGCGCGCCAGGGCTTCACGCTCCACGTCGGCCAGCGGCCGAGTCGCGGCACGCCGCTCGGCGTCCTGCACCGCGCCGGCCGTGAGGTCGGCGAGGACCATCAGTGCGCCTTCGGGGTGTACTTCGGGCCCTTCACTCCCCAGCCCGCCTTCGCCATGACCCAGCCGACGATCGCGCCGATGACGACGACGGCGGCTGAGATCCAGACACCCACCACTCCCGAACCGTCGGGGAAGCAGAAGAAGACAGTGCCGGCGGCGAAGCCGACCAGCATGATCACGACGGCAGTCCAGGCTGCAGGCGAGTGTCCGTGACCGGGGTCTGCGATCGGGTTGGTCATGTTCTCCTCCGGGAGGGTCGACGATGTCATCAGTCTATCGGGAAGGGCCGGTCGGATCCGTGCCATGGGACAGGTCGTCCCAGGAATCGACGGCGTCGAGGGGCCCCGCATCCGCGTGCCGTCCGTCCGAGAGGTGGTCGTAGCGGCGGGTGCCCGCCTTCCAGCGGTGCGCGGTCGCCAGGACGAAGAGGGATGCGAGTGCCACAACGACCCACGCGCACAGGGCGGCGACACTCCAGCCGCTGGGCTCGAGGTCGGTCACCATCGCGCCGAGCGCCTTGTCACCGCTGAGACCGGTCGCCTTGGTGAGTGCAGGGGCGGCGGATGCGAGGGGCGGTGCCGCCACGAGCGGCAGCGTGCCGGTGACCAGCGCGACCACGGCGCCGAGGCCGATCACCGCGAAGACGTAGCGCAGCGCGCATCCGGCGATGGACAGAGCTCCGCCGAGGGCCAGCACGGCCAGCGACAGCGGCGCGAGCAGCGGCATGGCCTCGGCGCCGGAGACGAGCAGCGGTGCGGCGGCGTCGGAGCGGTGCACGGTGATCCAGGTCTGCGTCGAGGAGATGATGCCGACGCCGCCCGCGAGCAGGAACCCCAGCACCGCGTACATGCGTGCGCGATTCATCTCACTCGCTCTCTGCGACGGTCAGTCCGCGACCGTCGAAGCAGGTGCGCGTGCCGGTGTGGCAGGCGGGTCCGTGCTGGTCGACCGTGAGCAGGATCGTGTCGCCGTCGCAGTCCACGGCCACGGCGTGCACCTTCTGCGTGTTGCCCGAGGTGTCGCCCTTGCGCCAGTACTCCTGCCGCGATCGCGACCAGTACACCGCCCGGCCGCCGGTGAGCGTGCGCCGCAGCGCCTCGGCATCCATCCACGCCAGCATCAGGACCTCGAGCGTGTCGAACTGCTGCACCACCACGGGGGCGAGCCCGTCGGCGTTCCAGGCGACCTTCGAGACATCCGCGTCGAGCGTCGTCACTTCGTCTCGCTCCGCTCGCTCAGTACGCCGCATCGCACCACCACCCCGTCGGCGCGCAGTGCGTCCTTCACATCGCCGACCGTCAGCTGTCCGCTGTGGAACACGCTCGCGGCGAGCACGGCATCCGCTCCCGCCTCGATCGCCGGCGGGAAGTGCCCGGCCGTGCCCGCGCCGCCGGAGGCGATCACCGGCACCGAGGAGACCTCGCGCATGAGGCGGACGAGCTCCAGGTCGAATCCGTCCTTCGTGCCGTCGGCGTCGATGGAGTTCACAAGCAGCTCCCCGGCGCCCCGCTCGATGGCCTCGCGCGCCCAGTCCAGGGCGTCCAACGTGGTCTCGGCACGTCCGCCGTGCGTGGTCACGACGAAGCCCGACTCCGTGGTCGTGGCGCGCTTGATGTCGAGCGAGAGCACAAGCACCTGTGCGCCGAAGCGGTCGGCGATCTCGTCGATCAGCTCCGGACGCGCGATGGCGGCCGAGTTCACGCCGACCTTGTCCGCGCCGACCGCGAGCAGTCGCGCCACGTCTTCGACGCTGCGCACTCCCCCGCCCACGGTGAGCGGCACGAACACCTGCTCGGCCGTGCGCTGCACGACGTCGAACGTGGTGGAGCGGTCATCGACCGTGGCGGTGACGTCGAGGAAGGTGATCTCGTCGGCGCCCTGCGCGGCGTAATGCGCGGCCAGCTCCACCGGATCGCCCATGTCGCGCAGATCCTTGAAGTTCACGCCCTTGACCACGCGGCCGGCGGCCACGTCGAGGCACGGGATGACGCGTGCGGCGAGCGTCATCAGAGCCTCGCGGCGTGGATCGCGGTGACGAGGATGGCCCGGGCGCCGAGCGCGTACAGGTCGTCCATCACCTGGTTCATGCCCTTGCGCGGGATCATGACGCGCACGGCGACCCACTCCGGGTCGCGCAGCGGCGAGATCGTCGGCGACTCACGGCCGCCGGCGATGGCCGTGGCCTGATCGACCAGGTGCGCGGGCAGGTCGTAGTCCAGCAGCACGAAGCGCCGGGCGACCATGACGCCGCGGAGGCGGCGCAGCAGGCGCGCGGTGCCGGGCACGTCTCCCGGCCTGCTGATCAGCACGGCCTCGGACTCGATGATCACAGGGCCGAAGATCTCCAGGCCCGCCTGGCGCAGGGTGGTGCCGGTCTCGACGACATCCGCGATCACATCGGCGACGCCGAGCCGCACCGCCGACTCGACGGCGCCGTCCAGCGGGACGAGCACGGCGTTCACGCCGTGCTCGCGCAGGAAGCCGTCCACCAGGCCCGGGTAGGCGGACGCCACGCGGACGCCCTCCAGATCCTGGATGGTCGAGTACTTCCCGGGAGGCGCGGCGAACCGGAAGGTCGAGCGGGCGAAGCCCAGCTGCTCGATCTCACGCGCGTCGTCCTGGCGCACGTCACGCAGCAGGTCGCGTCCGGTGATCCCCACGTCGAGAGCGCCGGATGCCACGTAGGTCGCGATGTCGCGGGGACGGAGGTAGAAGAATTCGACGTCACTGTCGGCGTCGACGACGTGCAGAGTCTTGGGGTCGCGGCGGCCGGCGTACCCGGCCTCCGCGAGCATCTCGGCGGCTGTCTCGGAGAGCGAGCCCTTGTTCGGAACGGCGATGCGCAGCATGGATGTCCTTCTGTTCGAGCGGTCTGAGGGGAGCACGCTCACAGATGTCGGTAGACGTCCTCCAGGCTCAGCCCCTTGGCGAGCATCATCACCTGCAGGTGGTAGAGCAGCTGGGAGATCTCCTCAGCCGCGTTCTCGTCGCTCTCGTACTCCGCGGCCATCCACACCTCGGCGGCCTCTTCGACGATCTTCTTGCCGATCGCATGCACGCCGCGGTCCAGCTGCGCGACCGTGCCCGATCCTTCCGGACGGGTCTCGGCGGTGCGCTGGAGCTCGGCGAACAGCTCGTCGAATGTCTTCACGATTCCAGGCTAGCCGCTCGCGCGAGCTCCCGGAGCCGGGTGACGGCCGCAGCGGCGTCCTCGGCGCCGTACACCGCGGACCCCGCGACGAAGGTGTCGGCCCCTGCCCCGGCGGCCTGGGCGATCGTGGACTCGGAGATGCCGCCGTCGACCTGCAGCCAGACGTCCGAGCCGCGACGCGTGGCCTCCTGGCGCAGAGCGCGCAGCTTGGGCATGGTCTCGGCCATGAAGCCCTGGCCGCCGAAACCGGGCTCGACGGTCATCACCAGGATCTGGTCGAACTCGTCGAGGATCTCGTACAGGGACTCCCCTGCCGTGCCGGGCTTGATGGCGACGCCGGCGCGCGAGCCGATCGACCGGAGCCGGCGCGCGAGGGCCACCGGATCGGCGGCGGCCTCGAGGTGGAAGGTGACGCTCGCGGCGCCCAGTTCCGCGTAGCCGGGCGCCCAGCGGTCGGGGTCGGTGATCATCAGGTGCACGTCGAGCGGGACGGGACTGGTCGCCTGGATCCGCTCCACCATCTGTGGCCCGAACGTGAGGTTCGGCACGAAGTGGTTGTCCATCACGTCGACATGGGCGAAGTCGGCGGTCGCGATCCTGGCGAGGTCCGCCTGCATGTTGACGAAGTCGGCGGCGAGGATGCTGGGGTTGATGCGGGGTGCTTCCGGGAGGCTCATGGCTCATCCTTCCTGGGCGGTGCGCTGCAGCAGCGCGAGGAACATGGCATCGGTGCCGTGCCGGTGCGGCCAGAGCTGCACGTGCCGGGCGGTGCCTTCGGGGTTCGGGGCGAGGTCGATCGGCGCCTCGGACACCTCGTTCATGACGGCCTGGGCATCGAGCTGGGCGACGTCATCCCGTCGGCGGAGGACCTCGCTCACGACGCCGGTGGTCTCCGCCAGGTGCGGCGAGCAGGTCACATAGGCGACGATCCCGCCGGGCGCCAGAGCCCCGATCGCGGCGTCCAGCAGCTGCGTCTGCAGCTCGACCAGTTCGGCGACATCGGCCGGCGACTTGCGCCAGCGCGCCTCGGGGCGGCGGCGCAGGGCGCCCAGGCCCGTGCAGGGCGCATCGACGAGGATGCGGTCGAATGCGCCCGGATGCTGCGCCGCGAACTCCCGGCCGTCCTGCTCGTGCACGGGCACGTCGATCGGCAGGGGCCGGATGGCGTTGCGCACCAGACCGGCGCGCGCGTGCACCACCTCGTTCGCCTCGAGGTGCGCTCCGTCACTGTGGGCGATGGCGGCGAGCAGAGCGGTCTTGCCGCCGGGCCCGGAGCACAGGTCCAGCCAGCGCTCCCCCGCGCGCACCGGCGCGGCCGCAGCGAGGGCCAGTGCGACGAGCTGCGATCCCTCGTCCTGCACGCGGATGGTGCCGTGGGCATCTCCGATCGCATCGCGGGGATCGCCGCCGGGCGAGCCGAACGCCGTCGGCGCGTATGGCCGGGCGGGCTGTCCGCGCTCCGCCAGCCCGGGCAGCGCGACGAGCGTGACCTCGGGCGAGACGTTGTCCGCAGCGAGCAGGGTCTCCAGCTCGTCGGCACGTCCCTCGGCGGCCAGCGAGCGGCGCAGCGCGCGGATGACCCACACCGGGTGCGCCGTGCGCAGGGACAGCCGCTCGTCATCCGAGCGGGCGCCGGCCTCGATGCGCTCCTGCCACGTCTCGGCGTCATCGCGACTGATGCGGCGCAGCACGGCGTTCGCGAAGCCCGACGCCCCGCGGCCCACTTCGGAGGCGACGAGGTTCACCGACTCGTTGACCGCAGCATGCGGTGCCACCCGGGTCGCGAGAAGCTGATGCGTGGCGAGCCTGAGGGCGTCGAGCACCGCCGGATCGATGTCGGCCACCGGACGGCCCGCGGCCTCGGCGATGATCGCGTCGTAGGTCCCGCGTCGCCGGAGCGTGCCGTAGGCGAGTTCGGTGGCCAGCGCGGCATCCTGCCCGTCCAGCTGCGCCTCCACGATGAGCCTGGGCAGCAGCAGGTTGGCGTAGGCGTCATCGTCGGACACGGCGCGCAGCACGTCATAGGCGACCCACCGGGCGGGCTGGATGCCGCGCTTGCGCTGCGAACCCGCGTCGCGCTGAGCGCCGCTCATGATCCGGCCCTCACCGACTGGTCGGCGCGCAGCCCGCGCCACCAGTCGGCAGCGTTCATGGCGCCCTTGCCCGCCGGCTGCACGCGCGTGACCTCGAGCGCGCCGTCGGCCGTGCCGATGAGGACGGCCGCCTTAGTGCCCTGGATCTCGCCGGGAGCGAGTGCGGTGCCGTCGGAGGCGGGAGCCGCGGAGAGGATCTTCAGCCGTGCGCCGTCGACGGTCGTGTGCGCGCCCGGCTCAGGGGTGACTCCGCGGTAACGCGAGAACACAGCCGACAACGGCTGCGACCAGTCCAGGTATCCGTCCTCGAGCGCGAGCTTCGGGGCGAGGCTGGACTCGCCCTGCTGCGGAACGGCCACGGCGCTCCCGTCGGCGATGCCGGCTACCACGTCGACGGTGAGGCCCGCCCCATCCTCCGCGAGGATCCCGAGCGCCGCGTCGGCTGTCGCATCCGAGGGGATATCGACCGTGCGCATCGCGAACACGTCACCGGCATCGAGCGCCGGCACCAGCTGGAACACGCTCACGCCCAGCTGGGCGTCGCCCGCGATCAGCGCGCGCTGCACGGGGGCCGCGCCACGCCACGCCGGCAGCAGCGAGAAGTGCAGGTTGATCCAGCCGTGCGCCGGAGCCGACAGGAGCGGCTCGCGCACGATGCCGCCGTAGGCGACGATCACGCCCAGATCCGCATCCAGCGCGGTGATCCGTGCCGTGGCGTCGTCGTCGAGCCGGGCGGCCTTGATGACCGGCAGTCCCAGCTCTTCGGCGGCTGCGGCGACGGGTGACGGCGTGAGAACGCGCTTGCGACCGAGTGGCGCGTCCGGTCGGGTGACGACGCCGGCGATCTCGTGGTGCGCCGCGAGGGCGCGCAGTGTGGGGACGGCGACGGCGGGGGTGCCTGCGAAGACGAGGCGCATGAAGGTTCTCCGGTGGGAAGGTCAGTGACGGATCGAGGTGATCGGATGCCGATCAGATCTCCGGTTCGAGGATATCGAGGTGGACCGAGAGCGACACCCGGGGACGTCCGCGCGGGCGCCTGCTCTGCGCGGCATCCGCGATGACGGCGGCGCGCAGCGTGCTCGCCACGCTCTGCCCGGCGGCGTAGGCGAAGCGCACCAGCGCCCGCACCCTGCCGTCGTCGCCGACCGGGAGCGGACCGAGCACGGCCTCCCCGGCGATGCCGATCTGCGCCAGTGCGTCCAGCGCGGTGCGCACGGATGCCGGGAGCCCTTCGAGCTGTGCGACGCGCGTGGTGGGCGGCATGCGCAGCGGGAGGCGCGCCTCCAGCTCGCTGCGGGCGTACGCAGCGGGCGACCAGGTCGCCAGAGCGCGGGCGACGGGCCCGTCCACGCCGACGAGGTGGATGGGAGCGCCCGGCGCGGCGAGCGAGGCCGCGTTGGCCCACCAGCGCAGGCAGGACTCGGTGATGCGCAGTTCAGGCGCCTGCAGCATCCGCGCCCCGTCCAGCAGGATCACGGCCCGGTAGCCGCCGGATGCCAGCGGCTCGGCGCCGCGGGTCGCGACGACGAGTGCGGGTCTGGCATCCACGTGCTGGAGGGGGTGAGAGCCGTCGGAGACGATGACGCGCACGCCGGGGAACGCACGGCCGAGCTCGTCCGCGGTGCGCTCGGTACCGGACGAGGCCAGGCGCACCTGGTCCGAGGAACAGTTCCCACAGCGCCAGGAGTTGGCGGAGCGACCGCACCACCCGCACACGGGCACCGCGCCGCGCCTGCGGGCGCCGAGAGGGCCGCCGCAGTGCGCGCAGCGGGCGGGAGCGCGGCAGGTCGCGCACACCAGAGTCGGCGCGAACCCGGGCCGGGCCACCTGCACCAACACCGGTCCCTCGGCCGCGGCAGCGCGCGCAGTCGCGAAGGCGCTGGAGGGCACCCGCTGACCGGTCTGCTCGAGCTCCTGCGGTGTGCTCAGGCGCACCTGCGGGATCACGCGCCGCACGGCGGTGACGTCCTGCAGCCATCCGTGCTGCACGAGCCGCTCGGCATCCGTGGAGCGGGTGTGCCCGACGATCAGCAGGGCGCTCCCCTCCTCCTCCTGCCTGATGAGCGCGGCATCCCTGGCGTGCACGTAGGGTGCGAGCGGTTCCGCCAGGAGCGGGTCGCCGTCGTCCCAGATGGCGACGAGCCCCGCCTGCACCGGCGAGTACACCGCGGAGCGATTGCCCACCACCACGCACGGAGCGTCCCCGAGCGTGCGCAGGAACGCGCGGTAGCGGTCGGGATTCGTCTGGCGCGCATCGTGCCGCACCACTGCTTCCTCGTCGACCAGCGTCGCCAGCGCGGAGAGCAGCAGCTCCTGGTCGCGGTAGTCCGGTACGACCAGCACGCTCGAACGGCCCTCCGCGAGCTGCAGAGCGGCGGCCGACGCCAGCAGCAGCGCCCACCCGGGGAGGTCGTCCTGCAGCACCGGGATCGCCTCTACGGCGGCGCGGCCCGAGCCGGAGAGCACCGCATCGAGACCGTCGTACGCCGCCGTGATGGCGCGGGCGCGGTCCACGGCGTCGCTGCTCGGCGGGGCGCACGGTTCCGGCTCCTGCCAGGACTTCTCGACCCGCACCTGCCGCTTGGGGATCGCCAGACGCAGGATGTCGGAGGCGGAACCGGCTGCGCGGTCGGCGGCCTTGCGGGCGAGCCGGTAGAGCCTCTCGGGCATGACCTCGACAGTCGAGACGACGCTCTCGATCTCGGAGAGTGTGCGGGTGGCATCCGGCTCCACGTCGATCTCGACGATGTAGCCGTCGATCACGCGACCCGCGGTGCGCAGCGGCGCCTTGACCCGCATGCCAGGACCGACCTCGACTACGTCCTTCGGGAGGGCGTAGTCGAACAGCCGGTCCAGCTGAGGCAGCGGCGAGTCGATCAGCACACGCGCGATCCGCCGCCCGTCCCCCGACCGCCCGGCGTCGGCGGATGTCGCCTCGGCCGGCGTCGCCTCGGGCACCGTGGACACGGCGCCCCTCAGACGCCGGCGGCGCGGCGCAGCTCGTCGGCGCGGTCGGTGCGCTCCCAGGTGAACTCGGGCAGCTCACGGCCGAAGTGCCCGTACGCGGCGGTCTTGGCGTAGATCGGGCGCAGCAGATCCAGCTCCTCGATGATCGCCTGCGGGCGCAGGTCGAACACGGTCTCGATCGCGCTGGTGATCATGTCGTCGGAGACGGTGCCGGTGCCGAAGGTCTCGACGTACAGGCCCACGGGACGAGCCACGCCGATCGCATAGGCGACCTGCACCTCCGCGCGCTCGGCGAGGCCGGCTGCGACGACGTTCTTGGCGACCCAGCGCATCGCGTAGGCGCCCGAGCGGTCGACCTTGGACGGGTCCTTGCCGCTGAACGCTCCGCCGCCGTGCCTGGCGGCGCCGCCGTAGGTGTCGATGATGATCTTGCGGCCGGTCAGGCCCGCATCACCCTTGGGACCACCGGTGACGAACGGGCCGGCCGGGTTGATGTAGTACTTCAGATCGGGAGCGAGGTCGAGTCCGGTCTGCGCGAGCACGGGGTCGATGACCTTCTCGCGAACGAGCGCCTGCAGCTCGTCCTGCGCGATGTCCGGGTGGTGCTGCGTGGAGAGCACGACGGCGTCGACCGTCTTGGGGGTGTAGCCGTCGTAGCCGAGCGTGACCTGGGTCTTGCCGTCGGGGCGCAGGAACGCCAGCTCGCCCGAGCGGCGCACTTCGGTGAGACGCTCGGCGATGCGATGCGCGGTCCAGGCCGCCATCGGCATGAGCTGCGGCGTCTCGTTCGTCGCGAAGCCGAACATGATGCCCTGGTCGCCGGCGCCGAGCTCGTCGCGCGGGTCGGTGGAGCCGCCGTCGCGGCGCTCCTGCGCGTTGTCGACGCCGTTGGCGATGTCCGTCGACTGCTCCCCCACCGAGACGGTGACGCCGCAGGACGAGCCGTCGAAGCCCGTGTCGCTGGAGGTGTAGCCGATGCCGTTGACCACGTCGCGGACGATGGTGGGGATGTCGACGTATCCGTCGGTGCGGATCTCACCTGCGACGTGCACGAGGCCCGTCGTCACGAGCGTCTCCACGGCGACGCGGGAGCCGCGGTCGACGGAGAGCAGCCCGTCGAGCACGCTGTCGGAGATCTGATCGCAGATCTTGTCGGGGTGCCCCTCGGTGACGGATTCGGACGTGAACAGGCGCAGCGCGCTCATCGGTTCTCCAAAGCGGGAAGATCGGGGCGGGTCGGGTTCGGCTCACCCGCGTGTGTTGCAGGCCCAGTGTGCAGGAAGCCGCCGACATCCGGGTGTGGACGTCGGCGGCTCACAGGGTGCGGAGTGTCACTCGGCGTGACGGATCCGGAGCTTGTCCTCGTTGATCTCGTGCAGCGCGATCGTGAGCGGCTTGTCCTCGATGGACGAGTCCACCAGCGGGCCCACGTTGTCGAAGAGGTTCCCCTCGTGGAGGTCGGAGTAGTAGTCGTTGATCTGACGCGCGCGCTTGGACGCGTAGATCACGAGCTCGTACTTCGACTCGACGCGCTCGAGAAGGTTGTCGATGGGCGGGTCGATGATTCCCTGGTTGGTTCCAGCCATGGTGGACCTCCTGGTCGGGCGACGCTGTCATCGGATGACGACGTGTCGCGAAGTCGGTTTCGGG
>NZ_MKRT01000028.1:46826-60536 GCF_001897945.1 Microbacterium sp. 69-10 | reverse complement strand
AAGAGCCCGTGGACAATTCTACGACCTCTCGCGCCGCGGTGGCGACGTCGGCGTTCACGACGAGGTAATCGAACTCGTTCCGCGCCGCCAGCTCGGTGCGCGCGGTGCGCAGCCGGCGGGCGCGCTCCTCGGCGTCCTCGGTCCCCCGGCCGACCAGCCGGTTCACCAGCTCGTCCCAGGACGGCGGCAGCAGGAACACCAGCGACGCCGACGGCTCCGCCGCCCGCACCTGCCTGGCGCCCTGCAGGTCGATCTCCAGCAGCACGGTCCTCCCGGCCGCGAGAGCCTCATCCACGGGCCCGCGGGGCGTGCCGTACCGGTACTTGTTGTGCACCGTGGCGTGCTCGAGGAGTCGACCGTCGGCGATCATGCGGTCGAACTCCGCGTCGTCGACGAAGAAGTAGTGCACGCCGTCGACCTCCCCCGGGCGCGGCGCCCGCGTTGTGGCCGACACGGAGAGGTGGATCTCGGGGTACTGCTCGCGGATCTGCGCGGCGACCGTGCCCTTGCCCACGGCCGTCGGGCCCGCCAGCACGAGCAGCCTGCTGCGACCCGGACGAGCGGTGTGCGGTGGGAAGCGCCGGTCCAGCCACTCCGACAGCGCGGCGAGCTGGCGAACGCCGAGACCGCCCAGGCGCTTCACCGGCGAGATGTGCAGCTCCTCGAGGATCCGGTCGCGCTTGCCGGCCCCGATGGCGGGCAGCGCCATCAGGAAGTCGGTGATGCGCAGGGTCGCGGCATCCGACTCGGCATCCTCAACCGCGCGCCGCAGGACGTCCTGCGGCGCGGTCACCCGGGTCGTGAGGTCCCGCTTCAGCGCGGCCCGCGCACGCCGACGCTGCAGTGCACGGCGCGATGCGGCGGCACGATCCACCTCGGGGACGACTCGACCTTCAGCCACGGAGAACCTCCTGATATCGCGCGGCGCGCTCACTGATGACGGCCGCGATGCCTGCGGGGCCGGTGCCGAGGATGCTGCGGCTCTCGCTCGCGAGCACCTGTCCCGCCGTCGCCCCGAAACGGGTGATCAGATCCTCCGGCGTGGCGCCCTGCGCTCCGAACCCGGGGGCGAGGATCGGCGTGCCGCCGAGGACCTCGTCGCCGAGGCCCACCTCGTCACGATCGACGGTGGCGCCGATCACGAGACCGACCGGCCCGAGACCGCCCTCGAACGCCGGCGATCCGTTGGCCCAGGACACGTCCCTCGCCACTCTCCTGGCGACCGTCTGGTCCTCCTCGGAGGCGACGTCCGCGGTGCGCGCGGTCTGCAGCGAGGCGGCTTCGGGGTTGCTTGTCGCCGCCAGGACGAACACGCCCTTGTCCGCCCGCACGGCCGTCGTGATGGTCTCGCGCAGGGAGTCCGGGCCCAGATACGGGCTGATGGTCACGGCATCCGATTCCAGAGGCGAGCCCGGCTCGAGCCACGCCGACGCGTAGCCGGCCATCGTCGAGCCGATGTCGCCGCGCTTGGCGTCGGACAGCACGATCAGGCCGGCCGCGCGTGCGGCGGCGATCACCTCTTCGAGGGCGGCGAAGCCCTTCGAGCCGAAGCGCTCGAAGAACGCCACCTGCGGCTTGACGACGCCCGCCCGGCCGGCGGCGGCCTCGACCACCGCCAGACCGAACGCGCGCAGACCGTCCGCATCCTGCGTCAGCCCCCACTGCTCCAGGAGCGCCGCGTGCGGGTCGATGCCCACGCACAGCGGACCGTACGCGTCGAGAGCCGCACGCAGGCGCGTTCCGAAGGGAGTGCTCACTCGGCGGCCTGCCGATCCAGCTCGTACTCCTGCAGGCTGCGCACCGAGAAGCCCTCGTTCGCCGCGTCCATGCCGCTGACGGCCGCGCCGAGCACCGCCATCGTGGTGAACAGCGCCTTGTCCGCCGCGACCGCGGCCGCGCGGATCTCGTAGCCGTCGGCGCGGGCCGCGCCTCCGCTGGGCGTGTTGACGATGATGTCGATCTCGCCGTCGTTGATCAGGTCGACGATGTTGCGCTCACCGTTCCCCTGCGTCTCGCTGTACTTGGCCGCGAGGGCGACCTGGATGCCGTTGCGGGACAGGATCTCGGCAGTGCCCTCGGTGGCCACCAGCGAGAAGCCCAGCTGTGCGAGACGATGGGCGGGCAGGATGACGTCGCGCTTGTCCGAGTCGGCCACCGAGATGAACACGGTGCCCGAGGTGGGCATCCCGCCGTACGCGGCGGCCTGGCTCTTGGCGAACGCGGTCGGGAAGTCGGCCGCGATGCCCATCACCTCGCCGGTGGAGCGCATCTCCGGGCCGAGCACCGAGTCGACGACCTTGCCGTCGTGCGTGCGGAAGCGCTTGAACGGCAGCACCGCCTCCTTCACGGCGATCGGGGCGCCCAGCGGCACGCTCGAACCGTCCTGCGCGGGAAGCATGCCCTCCGCGATGAGTTCGGCGATGCTCGCCCCCGCCATCACGCGGCTGGCGGCCTTCGCCATCGGCACGCCCAGCGCCTTGGAGACGAACGGCACCGTGCGGCTGGCGCGCGGGTTCGCCTCGATGACATAGAGCACGCCGGCGCTGATCGCGAACTGCACGTTCAGCAGACCGCGGACGCCCACGCCCTCGGCGATCGCGAGCGTCGCCGCCCGCACCCGCTCGATCTGCGTGCGGCCGAGCGAGATCGGCGGCAGCGTGCAGCTCGAGTCGCCGGAGTGGATACCGGCCTCCTCGAGGTGCTCCATGATCCCGCCGATGTACAGGTCGGTGCCGTCGTACAGCGCGTCGACGTCCAGCTCGATCGCGTCGTCGAGGAAGCGATCCACCAGCAGCGGCTTGCCCTCCTCGATGACGACGTTGCCCGCGGTGCGGACGAAGTAGTCGCGCAGTGATGCCGTGTCGTAGACGATCTCCATACCGCGGCCGCCGAGCACGAAGCTCGGGCGCACCAGCACCGGGTAGCCGATCTCCTCGGCGATGCGCACCGCGCCGTCGACGTCGATCGCCGTGCCGTTCCGCGGTGCGACCAGGCCCGCATCGTCCAGCAGCCGGGAGAACAGCTCCCGCTCCTCGGCGAGGTCGATCGCGGCGGGGCTGGTGCCCAGCACCGTGTAGCCCGCAGCCTCGATGCCCTTGGCCAGTCCCAGCGGCGTCTGGCCGCCGAGCTGGCACACCACGCCCAGGATCGTCCCGCTCTGCGCCTCGGCGTCGAGCACCTCGAGCACATCCTCGAGCGTGAGCGGCTCGAAGTACAGCCGGTCCGAGGTGTCGTAGTCGGTGGACACGGTCTCGGGGTTGCAGTTGACCATGACGGTCTCGTATCCGGCATCCGACAGGGCGAACGACGCGTGCACGCAGGAGTAGTCGAACTCGACGCCCTGCCCGATGCGGTTCGGTCCGGAGCCGATGATGACCACCTTGGTGCGCTCGGACGGCGCCACCTCGGTCTCGAAGTCGTAGCTCGAGTAGTGGTACGGCGTGAGCGCGGGGAACTCGCCCGCGCAGGTGTCCACGGTCTTGTAGACCGGGCGCAGGCCCAGGGCGTGGCGGATGCCGCGCACCTCGGACTCGCTGATGCCGCGCAGCTGCGCGATCTGGGCATCCGAGAAGCCGTGCTCCTTGGCGTGCCGCAGGGTGGCGGCGTCCAGCTCCGCCGCCTGTGCGACGGTCTCGGCGACCTCGTTGATCAGCACGATCTGGTCGAGGAACCAGGGGTCCATCGCCGTGGAGTCGAACGCCTGCTCGATCGTGGCGCCCTTGCGCAGCGCCTGCTGCAGCACGACGATCCGGCCGTCGGTGGGGGTCTTGGCGATCTCCAGCAGCTCCTCGACCGAGCGCTCCTCGGGGCCCCAGTGGAACGACGAGCCGCGCTGCTCGAGAGAGCGCAGCGCCTTCTGCAGCGCGGTCGTGTAGTTGCGACCGATGGCCATGGCCTCGCCCACCGACTTCATGGTGGTGGTGAGGGTGGCGTCCGCGGCGGGGAACTTCTCGAACGCGAAGCGCGGCACCTTGACGACCACGTAGTCGAGCGTGGGCTCGAAGCTGGCGGGCGTCACGCCGGTGATGTCGTTCGGGATCTCGTCGAGTCGGTAGCCGAGCGCGAGCTTGGCGGCGAGCTTGGCGATCGGGAAGCCGGTGGCCTTCGACGCCAGGGCCGACGAGCGCGAGACGCGCGGGTTCATCTCGATGACGATGATGCGCCCGTTGGTCGGGTCGACCGCGAACTGGATGTTGCAGCCGCCGGTGTCCACGCCCACGGCGCGGATGATGTCGATCGAGATGTCGCGCATCTTCTGGTACTCGCGGTCGGTGAGCGTCAGCGCCGGCGCGACCGTGATCGAGTCGCCGGTGTGCACGCCGACCGGGTCGACGTTCTCGATGGAGCAGACCACGACCGTGTTGTCGGCCGTGTCGCGCATGAGCTCGAGCTCGTACTCCTTCCAGCCGAGGATCGACTCCTCCAGCAGCACCTCGGTGGTGGGCGAGTCATGCAGGCCGGCGCCGCCGATGCGGCGCAGGTCTGCCTCGTCGAACGCGAAGCCGGAGCCCAGGCCGCCCATGGTGAAGGAGGGACGGACCACCAGCGGGTAGCCGAGCTCGGCCGCGCCGGCGAGCAGTTCGTCCATCGTGTGGCAGATGACCGACTTGGCGACGTCCGCGCCGGCCTCGATCACGAGTTCCTTGAAGATCTGGCGGTCCTCGCCCTTGCGGATGGCGTCGACCTTCGCGCCGATCAGCTCGACGTCGTACTTCTCCAGGATGCCGCGCTCGTGCAGCGCCATGGCGGCGTTCAGCGCGGTCTGCCCGCCGAGGGTCGGCAGGATCGCGTCCGGCTTCTCCTTCGCGATGATCGTCTCGATCACCTCGGGGGTGATCGGCTCGATGTAGGTGGCGTCGGCGAAGTCGGGGTCGGTCATGATGGTGGCCGGGTTGGAGTTCACCAGGATGACGCGCACTCCCTCCTCGCGCAGCACCCTGCACGCCTGGGTGCCGGAGTAGTCGAACTCGCAGGCCTGGCCGATCACGATCGGGCCGGAGCCGATGACCAGAACGGATGTGATGTCGTCGCGCTTCGGCATTACTCAGCGTCCTTTCCGGCGATGTCTGCGAGGACCAGGTCGCGGAACCTGGCGAAGAGGTAGTGGGCGTCGTGGGGGCCAGCGGCCGCCTCGGGGTGGTACTGCACGGAGAAGGCGGGGATGTCGTGGGCGCGCAGTCCCTCGACCACCCGGTCGTTCAGGCCGACGTGGCTGACCTCGAGGGTGCCGTACCCGTTGGGGCTGGCGAAGGTGCCGTCCAGGGGCGCCTCGACGGCGAATCCGTGGTTGTGCGCGGTGATCTCGACCCGGCCGGTCGCCCGGTCGAGCACCGGCTGGTTGATGCCGCGGTGGCCGAAGGTGAGCTTGTAGGTGCCGAGCCCCAGGGCGCGCCCGAACAGCTGGTTGCCGAAGCAGATGCCGAAGTACGGCAGCTTCGCGTCGAGAACCTGCCGCAGCACGGCGACCTGGGTGTCGGATGCCGAGGGGTCTCCTGGGCCGTTCGAGTAGAACACTCCGACCGGGTCGACGGCCTGGATGTCGGCGAAGCTCGCCGACTGCGGCAGGACGTGCACGTCGAATCCGAGGCGGGCGAGGTTGTCGAGCGTGGACTGCTTGACACCCAGGTCGAGCACCGCGAGGTTGCCGATGCGCTCGCCCGCGGCGGGGATCACGGTGGGCTCGCTGACCGAAACCTCTGCGGAGAGGTTCTGGCCGGCCATCTGCGGGGCGTCGGTGACGCGGCGCAGCTGCTCCTCGGCATCCAGTTCGGCGTCGGGGCCAGAGAAGATCCCGCCGCGCATGGACCCGGTGTCTCGGATGCGGCGGGTGAGCGCGCGCGTGTCGATGCCGCTGATGCCGACGATGCCGTCGCGCACCAGCACGTCGTCGAGCGACTCCTCGGCGCGCCAGTTGGACACACGGCGCGCGGGGTCGCGCACGATGTAGCCGGCGACCCAGATGCGAGCGGACTCGTCGTCCTCGCGGTTCATGCCGGTGTTGCCGATGTGCGGCGCGGTCTGAAGCACGATCTGGCCGGCGTACGACGGGTCGGTGAGGGTCTCCTGGTACCCGGTCATGCCGGTGGCGAAGACGACCTCGCCGAGGGTGGTGCCGACGGCGCCGTAGGCGCGGCCGGTGAAGCGGGTGCCGTCCTCGAGGACGAGCACGGCGGACGTCCGCGGGGACGGCGCCCCGGTGGTGGGAATGGTCAAGACTGCTCTCCGTTCTCGGAGCCCGCGCTCAGGCGCTGCAGCTGCGGGAGGATCTGCTGCGGCCCGACGGATGCGGGACGCAGGAAGGAATCTACGATGGTGCCCTCGGCGACCCGCCAGACGAGGCGGATCAGGCCGTTCGGCTCGACGACGCGGTCGATGGCGACCGTCGCGAGGTCGGCTGCGAGCAGCCGTTCGGATGCGATGAAGACGGTGGGAGATCCGTCCAGGCTGAGCGCCACTCCCCTGTCGGTGAGCACGAGCTCGCCACGGGCGCGGTACGTCAGCGCCTTCATCGCGATGCGCTCCAGGGGCTGATCGTGGACGGTCGTCGCGACGTACAGGACTTCGTGGCGATCGATCACGTCAGCGTGCTCCGGGACTCCGAGGGGCGCGGTCAGCGCGGAGTCCCGGCTGATGCGTCGTCGCCAGGCGAGGAACATCGCGGCGAGGATCACGAGCGCGACGGCGATCGTGATCAGCACTGCGCCTTCACGGGTCATACCAGCTCCTGCACGAGCTGCCCGTCGTCCACCGTCACGACGCCGCCGTGGATCGTCCACTGCACGCGCCCGGGAAGATCGCGGCCCAGGTACGGCGAGTTGTGACTGCGTCCGTGCAGGTCGGCCTCGGTGAACACACCGGGGACGCTCGGGTCGTAGAGGGTGACGTGCGCCGGCGCGCCGACCTCCAGCGAGCCGAAGCCCTGGAGCTGTCCGATGCCCGCTGGCGCCGAGCTCATGACGCGAGCGACGTCGGCCCAGTCCAGCATCCCGGTGGCGACCATCGACTGGTGCACGACGCGGAGCGCGCTCTCCAGCCCGACCATGCCGTTGGCGGCGACCTGCCACTCGCAGGCCTTGTTCTCGGCCGGGTGGGGGGCGTGGTCGGTGGCGACGATGTCGATCGTGCCGTCCGCCAGGCCCTCGCGGACGGCTGTGACGTCCTCGGCGGTGCGCAGCGGCGGGTTGGCCTTGTATCGCGCGTGGTAGTCGCGGACCAGCTCGTCGGTCAGCAGCAGGTGGTGCGGCGTGACCTCGGCGGTGACCCGGATGCCGCGCTTCTTGGCCCACCGGATGATGTCGACCGAGCCCGCCGTGGACAGGTGGCAGACGTGCAGCCGCGAGCCGACGTGCTCGGCGAGCAGCACGTCACGGGCGATGATCGATTCCTCGGCGACCGCCGGCCAGCCGGCCAGGCCCAGCTCTGCGGAGACGATGCCCTCGTTCATCTGGGCGCCGTCGGTCAGGCGCGGATCCTGGGCGTGCTGCGCGATGACGCCGTCGAACGCCTTGACGTATTCGAGCGCACGACGCATGATCAGCGGGTCCCAGACGCAGAAGCCGTCGTCGCTGAAGACGCGGACGCGAGCGCGGGATCCGGCCATCGCCCCGAGCTCGGCGAGACGCTCGCCCTTCTGCCCGACAGTGACGGCGCCGATCGGCTGCACCGTGGCGTAGCCGGCGGCCTCGCCGAGGGCGAGTTCCTGCTCGACCACGCCGGCCGTGTCGGCCACGGGCTGGGTGTTCGGCATGGCGAACACCGCGGTGAATCCGCCCGCGGCGGCCGCCTGGGTGCCCGTCAGCACGGTCTCGGATGCCTCGAAACCGGGCTCGCGGAGGTGCGTGTGCAGGTCGACCAGTCCGGGCAGGGCGACGAGGCCGGCAGCATCGACGACGCGTGCACCGCTGCGGGTGGGGCCGGCACCGATCTCGACGATGACGCCGTCCTCGATCGCGATGTCGGCGCTGCCGCCACCGAGCAGCTGGGCGCCGGTGATGACGAGGTTCCGGTTCACTTCGCTTCTCCTCGTTCGTCGTTGCGCTCCCCCGCCAGCAGCAGGTAGAGCACGGCCATGCGCACCGAGACGCCGTTGGTGACCTGCTCCAGCACGGTCGAGCGTGCGGAGTCTGCGGCCTCGGAGGAGATCTCCAGACCGCGGTTCATGGGGCCGGGGTGCATCACGATGCTACTCTCGGGCAGCGTCGCGGCCCGCAGTGCGTCGAGCCCCCACAGCCGGGAGTACTCGCGCTCGGTCGGGAAGAACGCCGCGTGCATGCGCTCCACCTGGATGCGGAGCATCATGACGGCATCCGGACCCTCTGCCAGCGCCTGATCCAGGTCGTAGAGCACGCGCACCGGCCACTGCGAGACGTTCTGCGGCACGAGCGTCGGCGGCGTGACCAGCGTCACCTCGGCGCCCAGGGTCGACAGCAGCCAGACGTTGGAGCGCGCGACCCGCGAGTGCAGCACGTCGCCCACGATGACGACGCGGAGCCCGCTCAGGTCGCGGCCTCGGCTGTCGGCGCCGTACCGGCGCTTGCGGATCGTGAACGCGTCCAGAAGAGCCTGCGTGGGGTGCTCGTGCGTGCCGTCGCCGGCGTTCACGACGCCGGCGGAGATCCAGCCGCTGGTGGCGAGCGTGCGGGGGGCGCCGGATGCCGAGTGGCGGATCACCACGGCGTCCGCTCCCATGGCCTCCAGGGTCTGCGCGGTGTCCTTCAGGCTCTCGCCCTTGGAGACGCTGGATCCCTTGGCGGAGAAGTTGATCACGTCCGCGGAGAGTCGCTTGGCAGCGGCCTCGAACGAGATGCGGGTGCGCGTGGAGTCCTCGAAGAAGAGGTTCACGACCGTCTTGCCGAGCAGGGTGGGAAGCTTCTTGATCTGCCGGGACTGGGTCTCGGCCATGTCCTCGGCCACGTCGAGGACGCGCAGCGCCTCGTCCCGGTCGAGACTGCGGGTGTCGAGCAGGTGCCTCATGATTCGATCGTCACCTCATCGGCGCCGTCGAGCTCCTTGAGGCGGACGTTCACACGCTCCGTGCGCGAGGACGGGATGTTCTTGCCCACGAAGTCGGGGCGGATCGGCAGCTCGCGATGACCGCGGTCCACGAGGATCGCCAGACGGACGACCGACGGACGTCCGATGGACTGGATCGCGTCGAGCGCGGCGCGGATGCTGCGCCCGGAGAAGAGGACGTCGTCCACCAGCACGACGGTCTTGCCGTCGATGCCGCCCTCGGGGATCTCGGTGCGCTTGGGTGCACGGGTCGGGTGCTTGGACAGATCGTCCCGGTACAGCGTGATGTCGATGGAGCCGACCGGGATCTCGGTGTCGGCGATGCCGGCGATGATGGGGCCGAGCCGATCGGCGAGCGTCACCCCGCGGGTCGGAATGCCGAGAAGGACCACTCCTTCGGCGCCGCGGTTGGATTCGAGGATCTCATGGGCGATGCGCGTCAGCGCACGCGCGATATCGGCTTCTTGCAGCACTGTCCGTGCGGCCATCTGCCTCTCCCTTCTCCGCCTCACAGGACGGGCTTAAAGGTTGGGTGATGGTTCGATTCTAACGATCTGACGCCGTGCGTGCTGGTATACCAACCGGGTGGTCTCAGGCTCCGACAACGCCGACGCCGCGTGCGTGCGCGGCATCCGCCAGGCGCCTGTCGAACGTCGCGAGCGCCGCCTCGTGCTGGATCGCGACAGCCAGCACGTAAGCGTCCGGCAGCTTCAGCCCGGTCTCGGCTCGCAGCCGCGCGACGCGCACGGGTTCGTCGTCGGCCGGAACATGGCGCTCCACGCCGAGACGCGTGTACGCGCTGAGCGCTTCGACCTCTCGTGCTTCGCGCACCGGAGCAACGAGCGTCTCCGCGAGGGTGACCGGGTGGATGAGCAGCTCATCCTCGGTGTCCAGGATCTCGTACGCCTCGGCAGTGTGAACATCACCACGGCCCCAGTAGGAGATCAGGATGTTCGCGTCGAGGACGATCACTCCGGCCAGTCCTTCCGCAGCTCCTCGAGGTAGTCCGGCGGATACACGTCGGCGAACATGCCCCGCGTCTCGTCGAGCACCTTGCGCCGCTCCGCTCGTCGGGCCGCCCGCTTCGCAGCCAGTGTCTCCGTGCCTGCTTCGGCCAGGCGCGCCACGAGCTCGGACCGGGATGCCCCCGGCCACTCCTTCGCCGCCAGTTCGAGCCCCGCGGCGAGCTCCGGTGTCTGCGTCACCTGGATCCGCGGCAGTGTCGTTGCCATGTCTCAAGTGTACCGCGGTAGGTCAGGGTGGTACAGCATGTGGGTAGGCTGAGCTCATGATCGCGCGGCGCCGCCTGACGCTTCTCCGGCATGCGATGCCCGAGATCGACCCGTTGGAGTCGCCGAGCGCCTGGCGACTCAGCTCCGCAGGTGTCGTCGCGGCATCCGCTCTGAGTATCAACGGCACGCTGGCCATCTCGAGCCCGGAGACGAAGTCGGTCCAGACGACGGCGCTCGCGCTGGACCTCGACCTGGAGGCGATCGTCCGGGACCCGAGGTTCCGCGAGGTCGATCGCGAGGAGCGTGTGCACGACGGGTTCCGCGAGGCGCGGCGGGCGTGGATCGCGGGGCGCCTCGATGGGCGTCACCATACCTGGGAGAGGCCGGATGCCGACGCGCAGCGGTTCCACGAGGGCCTGATCGCGCACCCTGCCGAGCACGTGATCGTCGGGACGCACGGCATGGTGCTGACCGCATGGGTGGTCGCTCAGGGACTGGTCGCTCCCGGTGAGGAAGCCGTCGCGTTCTGGGAGTCGCTGCGCTTCCCCGACGTGATCGAGCTCAGCATCCCGCTGCTGCGCGTGCGCGCCGCGCTGACGGATGCCGACGGCCGGCACGTCCTGATCAAGCGGACCCGCCCCGGTCAAGAGCCGTACTGGACGGCACCCGGTGGCGGCGTCGCTCTGTCCGACGCCTCGCCGGAGGATGCCCTGCTCCGCGAGCTTCGTGAGGAGCTGGGCGCGGAGGCCGAGATCGGGCCTGTCCTGTTCGAGCGCGCGATCGACGGCATCCGCTCCGAGCGCTTCTACCGGGCGCGGCTGATCAGCATGGAGCAGTCCGCGCGCAGTGGGCCGGAGTTCGATGACCTCGAGCGCGGCACGTACGACATCGAGGCCGTCACGGACGACGATCTCGATGCCCTCGATCTGCGTCCCGCTGAGCTGAAGGATCTGCTCAGCCGGCGCGCAGCGCCTCGTCGGTGAGGGGGCACTGCGAGACGCGGATCGGGTGACCGGTGGTGGTCAGGCACTTGCCGGTCTTCAGGTCCCACTTCCAGTCGTGCATGCTGCAGGTGAGCACGCCGTCCTCGTCGATCTTGCCGGTGCGGGTCAGATCCGCCCGCAGGTGCGGGCAGCGGCGCTGCACGACCCAGTCGCCGAGCTCGGCGTCCTCGGTCTGGTCGGTCTGCTCCTGGTACCAGTTCTCCACGTACTCGATGCGGTCCACCGACAGGCACTTGAGGAACGTGGTCAGGAACTCGTTGAACTTGCCGCTGCGGCCCACCGAGAACTGCATGGAGAGGAAGATCGAGTTCGACCAGTCGATCTCGTGATCGACGATGTTCGTCGAGACCAGGTCGGCGGGGATCGTGTACCAGTAGATGCACTCCTCCCCCGCGTACTCGCGCACCTTGGCCTTGGGGAAGTCGACGACCATGTCCAGCTCGCCGATCCTGAACCGCACGTTGCCGCCGACACCGAGGCGGATGGTGCGGGACTTCTTGATGAGCGGCTCCCACCACTCCTTGATCGCGGCGAGCATCTCGGCGGGCGGGATGATCTCGGCCCGTCGTGCCTCTTCGTCGCGGAGCTCCTGCTGCCGCGAGGCGCGCTGCTCCTCGAGGTACTGCCACTTCTCGTCGAAGATGTGGCTGATCTCGGCCTCCGAGTAGAGGCTCTGCGAGACGTTCAGCTCGCCGCCGTTCAGATCCACGACCGTGCCGGGGATGAAGAGCTGTCCGTCGTACTGCGGCGCCTGCTCCTTCAGGTGGGCGAGGAACTCCTTCTGATCCGTGAAGATCGAGTCGTCGTCCTGGCCGGTGCCGTTGTAGCGGAAGATGTCGTCGCGCAGGAACATCGGCGGACCCGCCATCGGGAAGACGTGCGGGGCGTCGACCTTCTCGATGTAGTACATGGCGCGCTTGTTCTGCGCCTCGCGCTTCAGGCGCGCGAAGTTCTGCTTGGCGTCCTGGGGCAGGTCGTAGACCATCGGCCACCAGATGGCACCGGAGACCTGCGTGAAGTACGCCTCGGGCTTGCCGAACGACAGCAGCGCCTCCAGATCGAGGGGGTGCGAGTCGTTCTGGTTCAGGACGGATGCCGTGCCGTCGTCGACGCTCAGGGAGGAGTCGCCGATCGGCCCGTCGCTGGGAGCGCGAAGCGGCGTGATCATGATCTTGGTGCCGCCCCGCTCGAAGATCTCGCCTGCGGGGGCGTAGAAGATGTTCTCGTACCCGAGGGCCCGGATGTCGTTCTCGAGGTCGTCGGTGACGTACTCGGGCAGCAGCACCTCGATGTCCTTGCGGATGTACTTCTCCAGCAGGCGCGGATCGAAGTGGTCGCGGTGCCGGTGCGAGATGTACAGGAAGTCGGCCTCACGACCGTAGCGCTCCCAGTCGAGACCGCGATTGTCCGGGAACGGGAACCACGAGCCGAAGAAGGACGGTCCGAGCACAGGGTCGCAGATGATGTTTCCGCCGACAGTCTCGATGAACATCCCGGCGTGGCCGAGTCCCGTGATCCGCATGTCTCTCCTCGTGCTTGGGCAGCCTCGATTCTACCGGCGGGCTCCTGTGCCGCAGCGGTGACCGGCCGGGAGAAAGCGCGCCGGGCGCGCCGTCAGTCCAGTCCGGCCACCGGCACGCCCAGCCAATCCGCCAGCTCGCCCAGCTCGAGGCGCACGAGTTCGTGCTCGTCCGAACCCCACTCGTCGAACTCGTGGACGGCGTTCACGCGCAGCACCTCCCGCTCGCGATCGTGCTCCGCATCCAGCATCCCGATGAAGCGGTCGCCGAACAGGATCGGATGCGCGAAGTAGCCGTACACCCGCTGCGGCTTCGGCTTGAACTGCTCCAGCACGTACGTGAAGCCGAACAGCTCGGCGAGTCGCCGGGGGTCGAACAGCAGGCGGTCGTAGGGGTTGAGGAAGGCGACGCGGCCGCCCGGATCCGGCTCGTCGAGCGCCCGCAGCGCGTCGGGGTCCACCCGGAACCGCATCGTGCTCCCCTCGACACCGGCGGCCTCGCCGGTGTCCTTGCCGACGCCGCTCCACCAGTAGTGCGGTCGCGCGAGCCCCTCAGCCTGCAGGCACCGACGCTCCAGCTCCGCCGTCGCCTCCGTCGACTCGAGCTCCGCCAGATCCTGCGGGAAGGCTCGCTCCGCGACATCCCAGATGCGGTTGCGTCCGGTCCTGCCGACGATGCCCACCTCACCACGGCGGGAGAGCAGGTCGAGCATGATCGGCACCTGGTTGGAACCGCTCCACCCGTCAGGGGCCTTCGACACCTGTGCGGTGTCGGGGATCTCGGAAGCCGTCAGCGGTCCCTCTGCCCGGAGGCGTGCGAGCACGTCCCGCCGGAACCGATCGTTGGCCACCAGCCACTCCTCCGCGCCACGCCGCAGCGGATCCGCTCGCATGACGGGCAGCATCGCGGGCAGCAGGGAGGCGGGCCGGAAGGCTCCGTCGA
>NZ_MKRT01000028.1:35874-46764 GCF_001897945.1 Microbacterium sp. 69-10 | reverse complement strand
GATCACCGCCGTGGGGTCGATCTTGATCTGTCCGATCTGCTCGGCGACCTCGACCACGTCGCCGGGGCGGTCGGCGTCGAGCAGCGTCGCGCGCACCACGATGCGCCGCGCCTGCTCGAGAGTCAGCTCGTGCGAAGTCATCGCTCAGAGCCTAGGCCGCCGGTCAGGTCTCCAGAAGACCCCGGATGTCATCGGCCGTGAGCGCCTTCGAGAACAGCTCGTCGTCGTCCATCACCGCGGTGAACAGGCGCGCCTTGCGCTGCTGCAGCGCCAGGACCTTCTCCTCGATCGTGCCCGAGGCGATCAGCCGGTAGACGAACACCCGGCGCGTCTGCCCGATGCGGTGCGTGCGGTCGATGGCCTGCGCCTCGGCCGCGGGATTCCACCAGGGGTCGAGGAGGAACACGTAGTCGGCCTCGGTGAGCGTGAGTCCGAATCCGCCCGCCTTGAGGCTGATGAGGAACACCGGCTGCTCGCCGTCCTTGAAGCCGTCGATGACCTCGGTGCGGTTGCGCGTGGAGCCGTCCAGGTGCACGTACGCGATGCCTGCGGCGGTGAGCCGCTCCGCAGCGTGATCGAGGAAACTCGTGAACTGGCTGAACACCAGCGCCCTGTGCCCCTCAGCCTGAAGCTCCTGGACGTGCTCGAGCAGCACGTCCAGCTTGCTGGAGGGGATCCCGGCATCCGCCTCATCGATCAGGCCCGGCGCGAGAGCCAGCATCCGCAGCATGGTCAGCGAGCGGAAGACGATGAAGCGGTTGCGGTCGAGGTCCGCGAGCAGGCCGAGCAGCTTCTGCCGTTCGCGCTGCAGCACGGCGTCGTAGCGGGCGCGATGCGCGGGCGAGAGCTCGACGAACACCTCCTGCACCTGCTTCTCGGGCAGCTCCGCCGCGACGAGCTCCTTGGTGCGGCGCAGCATGAGCGGGCGGATGCGTCGTCGCAGTCGCTCCAGCCGGCGCTGCCGGTAGTCGCCGCCCTCCTCGTTGTCGGGGACCTTGCCCTTCTCGATGGGCTGCACGTACTCCTCGCGGAACCGCCGTGCCGACGGGAACAGCCCGGGGGCGGTGAGCGAGAACAGCGCCCAGAGGTCGGTGAGGCTGTTCTCCAGCGGGGTTCCGGTCACGGCGATCTTGACCCGGGCGCGCAGCGCCGCGATGGCCTTGTGCGCCTTCGTCGCGGGATTCTTCGCGAACTGCGCCTCGTCCAGGATGACGCCTGCCCATTCGACATCCGCGTACTCGCTGTCGTCGAGACGCAGCAGCGTGTACGAGGTGACGACGACGTCGGCCTGCTGGACGGCGTCGGCGATGCGCTCGTCCCGGCGCGACGCGGTGCCCTCGATGATCCGCATCCGCAGGCCCGGCACGAAGCGGGCCGCCTCGCTGCGCCAGGTTCCGAGAACCGAGGTCGGGGCGATCACCAGGAACGGGCGCGTCTCCCCTGCTTCACGCGCGTGCGCGATCAGCGCGAGCAGCTGCAGCGTCTTGCCGAGGCCCATGTCATCGGCGAGCACACCGCCGAGACTGTGACCCCAGAGGAACGCCAGCCAGTCGAACCCCTGCTTCTGGTAGGGACGAAGCTGGGCGTTCAGCCCCTCGGGCACCGGTGTAGGCGGCACGTTCTGCACGTCGCGAAGCCCCTCGGCCAGCGCACGCCATGACACTGCCGCCTCGGACTGGTCAGCGAGGTCCTCGAAGTCCGCCCACAGGGCGGTCTGGTGCCGGCTGATGCGCGGACCGGTCTCCCACTCGGCGAGATCGGCCGCCTCGTCGATGAGCTCGCGGAGCGCCTGCAGGGCGGGATGCGCGAGGGAGAACCAGCTGCCATCGACGAGCATCAGCTTGGTGCGGCGCATGCTGAGCGCGGTGAACAGGGGCGTGAACGGGATCGAGACGCCGTCGATCTTCACGATGATCCCCAGATCGAACCAGTCCGGATCGGTCGACTCGACGGTCGAGACCGTGATCTCGGGGGCACCGGTGAGCTCGCGGTACTTCTTGCGCTTGCCGGTGATCACGACGCGCACGTCGCTGTCCTCGAAGGCGGGCAGGACGGTGGACGCCCATTCGGCGGCGGGGACGCCGACCACCGCCGCCCGTGGTTCGAACGGGGTGTCGGTCGCGGATGCCCAGATGCGCTCCAGCACGCGGAGCTCGCGCTGCTCGGCGTCGGCGTCGCGGAAGGCGTGACCGGCGGGCACCGGCTCGCCCGAGACGACCGGCACGGTGCCGGGGCCCGCGTACTCCCACTCGAAGCGGTGCTCGAGCCGGTCGGCCGAGCCGAAGTTGACGCGGAGCACGGGCACGGGCCGCACCGGTGCGGGGAGGGAAAGGCCGCTCGCGGCCGTGACCGTCGACTGTCGTGCGATGCTCGGGTAGGCCTCGTCGAGGAACAGGTCGCGATCCTCGGCGGACACCTCGATGGGCTCCTCCGCCGTGATGGCGGCGCGCACGGGCGCGCTCAGGTGCACGGGCGCGAGGGTCACCTCGATGTCGGCGCCCACGACCTCCCAGCGGTAGAGGCCTGTGGTCCCGATCGGACGGACGGATGCTGCGGGTACAGGCTGCTCGTCGATGCGGACGTCCGCGTCGACCAGCAGGCCGCCGTCCTCGTCGGTGTCGATGCGGATGCCCGCCGATGCATGGTCGGCGAGACGGACGGTGGTGTGCGTCTGAGCCGCGACCATGGGGATGCCGAGGCTCGGCAGCGAACGGAGGTGCTGCCAGAGCAGCGGCGACTCGACCCGGTCCAGCGGTATCCAGTCGGAGGCCGTTCCGGAGAGCAGCGAGTCCCGCGCGATGGCGAGGAAGTCGGTGAACCAGCGCGACTGCGCGGCATCGAAGCGGATGCCGGGGCGCCGGATGCCATCCCAGGTGACGTCGCCCTGGATCCACTTGCCGGTGGAGTCGCTGCGCATGAGCGGACGCACGGACAGCTGCACCTCGCCGTGCTCGCGGGTCAGCTCACGCGGCGTGGCGGTGCGGGCGGGGGCGGACCCCCAGCGGTCCCGTGCCCTCGACGGACGCACGCGCAGCTCGACGCCCAGAGCGAGCGCCGTGATCTGCCGCGCCGGAGCGGCCTCGGGCACCAGCCGCCGCCAGGCGGCGCGCTGGGCGTCCAGGCGGCGTTCGACCGCGATCCGCTCGCGGGCCTCCTTCTCGGGCGCGACGAGCATCGCCGCGACCACGTGCTTGCAGCCGCGCTGCAGGGGGCAGGAGCACGCGGTGCCGGCGATCTCCCCGCCGTTGAAGCGGATGCGGCATCGGTACGGCGCGGGCGCGCTGCCGTACACATCGGCCGTGAGCGTCTCTGTGGCAGCATCCCACGACGTGCGCTCGACGTGGCCACGGCGGGCGTAGTCCAGACCGCGCTGATAGCCGCCGTCACCGGCGAGCCGGCGCAGCTGCTGTGCACTGGGCCGGGGAATGCTCATCTCAGCATCCTTCCCGACAGCACCGACGCTCCACCCGGTTCAGCGGGGATCCTGCGCAACTCAGCGTGCGCGGTCGATGCGGGCGAGCACGCCGTGCACGAACGCGCCGGAGTCCTCGGTGGAGAGCTCCTTGGCCAGCTCCACCGCCTCGTCGATCGCGACTGCGGTGGGGACCTCGTCGTTGAAGAGGATCTCCCAGGTGCCGATCCGGAGCAGGGCGCGGTCGACCGCGGGCATCCGCTCGAGCTTCCAGTCACGGCTGTGCGTGGTGATCTGCGCGTCGATCTCGTCGCCGTGGTCGATGACCCCGTCGACGATGTCGCGGGCGTACATCCACGACGCCTGGCGGGAGGGCTCGCTCGCGGCGCGCGCGGCGGCCGCGGCGAGGGACACCGACACCTCTTCTCCGCGCACGTCGGCGGAGAAGAGGATGTCGAGGGCGCGCTTGCGCGCCTTGGTGCGTGCGCTCAACTCAGTCGTTGACCCGGCCGAGGTAGCCACCCGTGCGGGTGTCGACCTTGACCTTGGTGCCCTGCTCGAGGAACAGCGGAACCTGGATCTCGTAGCCGGTCTCGAGCGTGGCGGGCTTGGTGCCGGCCGACGAGCGGTCGCCCTGCAGGCCCGGCTCGGTGTAGGTGACCTCGAGCACGACGGATGCCGGGAGCTCGATGTACAGCGGGTTGCCGTTGTTCAGCGCGATCTGCACCTGCTGGTTCTCGAGCATGAAGTGCGCCGCGTCGCCGACGGTCGCGGCGCCGACGGTGAGCTGGTCGTAGTCCTCGACGTCCATGAAGACGAAGCTGTCGCCATCGGTGTAGAGGTACTGGAAGTCGCGACGGTCGACGTTCTCGATGTCGATCTTGGCGCCGGCGTTGTAGGTGCGGTCGACGACCTTGCCGGAGACGACGTTCTTCAGCTTGGTGCGCACGAACGCACCGCCCTTGCCGGGCTTGACGTGCTGGAACTCGATGACGCTCCACAGCTGTCCGTCGATCGAGAGGACGACGCCGTTCTTGATGTCTGCAGTGGATGCCATGCTGGTGCGAGTCCGTTCGTTTCGAAGGTTCAATGGCCGAGCGCGGATGCGCGCAGGAAGTGGCCAAGGACTCATCTTATCGGATGCCGGGAACCGGCTGTCCGGAGCTCGACTCAGGTCTGGCTGTTCAAGGCGAGGATCTGTGCCTTCTCGCCAGCCGTCAGGTCCGAGATCGAGAGCATCTCCTGGAGCACGGCGGATTTTCCGGCGATGTAGGTGTCGATGTCCATCTCCGCATCACCGGCCAGTGCGAGCTTCACAGCTTCGTATCTCTGCCGGAGCTTTACATCGCTCCTCAGGATCTCACGCACTGCCAGATGATTCCTCAGGTGCAGAGTCCCCTCCACGCAGACATAGACGTGACGAGAGGGACCCTGGTCGGGCGCCGTGAACGCTTCCCTGTCGGGCAGCCCGAGGTCGCCGACATGCTCGTACCCTGCAGTCTCGAGCGCCTTGACCCCCTGGGCCACGTGCGGCCGCCGGACGACGATGTCGATGTCGATGATCGGCTTCGCAGCGAGCCCGGGCACCCGCATCCCGCTGCTCCGCTCCCCCGAACCACCGACTACTCGCCGAGCTGCGCGATCAGCTCCCGCACGGCCTCGGCATAGCCGTCGATGCCCTTGCCGACCACGCGCACCGCGGCGACATCTTCCAGGTACGAGAAGTGCCGGAACGACTCCCGGGCGTAGACGTCCGAGATGTGCACCTCGGCGAAGGGCATGCCGACGCCGGTGAGCGCATCGCGGAGCGACACGGACGTGTGGGTCAGGCCACCGGGGTTGATGACGATGCCCGCGCAGTCCCCGCGCACGGAGTGGATGGCGTCGATCAGCACGCCCTCGTGGTTGCTCTGCACGGCGCGCACCTCGTAGCCGAGGGCGGCCGCCGTCTCTGCGGTGAGCTGCTCGACGTCGGCGAGCGTCGCGGTACCGTACACCTCCGGCTCCCGCGTTCCAAGGAGGTTCAGGTTCGGGCCGTTGACGAGCAGCAGGCGCCGGGTGCTCATGCTCCGACCTCCTGGTAGGCGGCGAACATCAGCGACTCGTCCGGCGCCTGCAGCACCGTCGGCTTGGCGATGTCATCCAGCACGATGAAGCGCAGCATCCCGCCGCGCGCCTTCTTGTCGCGCTGCATGGTCGCCAGCAGCGTGTTCCACGCTCCGGCCCGGTAGGTGGTCGGAAGGCCCAGCGACTCGAGCACGTTCCGATGCCGGTCGACGGCGGCATCGGGCAGGCGTCCGGCCAGGCGCGACAGCTCCGCCGCGTACATCATGCCGATAGAGATCGCAGCGCCGTGCCGCCACTGGTAGCGCTCGGTGTGCTCGATAGCGTGCCCGAGCGTGTGCCCGTAGTTGAGGATCTCCCTCAACCCCGCCTCGCGGAAGTCGTCGGAGACGACCTTCGCCTTCATCTCGATCGCGAGCTCGATCGTGCGGCGGAACTCGTCTGTGGAGGTGTCGACGGCACGCGCCGGGTGGGCTTCGATGATGTCCAGGATCTCCGGCGCCCAGATGAAGCCGGCCTTCACGACCTCCGCGTAGCCGGCGGTCGCCTCGTTCGCGCTCAGGCTGCCCAGCTCGTCGAGGTCGCCGATCACGGCCCGCGGCGCCCAGAACGCCCCGACCATGTTCTTGCCCTCGTTGGTGTTCACTCCGGTCTTGCCACCCACCGCCGCATCCACCAGGCCGAGCACCGTGGTCGGCACCTGCACCACCTGCACGCCGCGCAGCCAGGTCGCCGCCACGAATCCGGCGAGATCGGTGACCGCGCCACCGCCGTACCCGATCACGGCGTCCGAGCGGGTGAAGTCCGCCTGGCCCATGATCTGCCAGCAGAACGCCGCGACCTCGATGCGCTTGCCCGCCTCGGCGTCCGGGATCTCGGCGAGGAGCACCTGCACTCCGCCGTCCGCCACCAGGCGGTCGCGCAGCTCTGCCGCGCGGTTCGCCAGGGTCGGCGGGTGCACCACGAGCACCTTCTTGACCGCCGGGTCCAGGGCCGTCCTGACCCGGTCGAGGATGTCGCGCCCCACGGTGATGTCGTAGGCGGCCTGTCCGGTCACGCTGATGGTCTTGACGGTCATTCCAGTTCCTTCCTCCAGGCGGCGATCCTCTCCGCCAGCATCCGCATCGGCGTGCGGGAAGTGTCGACGGTCAGATCCGCGACCTCCTCGTACCAGCCACGGCGCTCGTCGAAGATCCTCTGCCATCGTTCCAGCGGGTCGTCGTCGCCTGCGAGCAGCGGTCGTCCGGTTCCGCCGATCCGCCGGGACACCGCCTCCGGGGACACCGTGAGGAAGACGACCGGATGCCGCGTCAGCAGCGACCTCGTCGCGGCATCCGTCACGGCGCCGCCTCCGAGCGAGACGACACCGCCGTCCGCCACAGCGGCGTCGACCGCCGCACGCTCCAGTTCGCGGAAGTACGGCTCGCCGTGCTCCGCGAAGATCTTTGGGATCGGCCCCTGCACGGCCGCGATCCTCTTGTCGGTGTCGCTGAAGGGCACCTCGAGCAGCCTCGCGACCTTGCGACCGACGCTCGTCTTGCCCGCGGCCATCGGGCCGACGAGCACCAGCGTCAGCGGCGGATCAGCCCGCTCAGGAGAGCTCATCATGGGCGAGCAGCGCCGCCTCCGATGCGGGAGCGGTGCGCAGTGCCTCCGGGATTCCGGCGAGGTAGCCCTCCAGGTTGCGACGCGTCTCGCGGATGCTGTCGCCCCCGAACTTCTCCAGCACCGAGTTGGCGAGCTCGATGGCGACCATGGCCTCGGCCACGACGCCCGCTGCGGGCACGGCGCACACGTCGGAGCGCTGGTGGTGCGCCGTGGCCTCCTCGCCGGTCGCGACGTCGATCGTGCGCAGCGCATGGGGCACCGTGGCGATGGGCTTCATGCCCGCTCGGACGCGCAGCACCGTACCCGTGGTCATGCCGCCCTCCGTGCCACCGGCGCGGTCGGAGCCGCGGGTGATGCCGCCGTCCGTCTCGAACAGCTCGTCGTGGGCGGCGGAGCCGCGACGGCGCGTGGTCTCGAAGCCGTCGCCGACCTCCACGCCCTTGATGGCCTGGATGCTCATCAGCGCCTGCGCGAGACGTCCGTCGAGACGACGGTCCCAGTGCACGTGCGAGCCGACCCCCGGGGGCAGACCGTAGGCGAGCACTTCGACGATGCCACCGAGGGTGTCGCCGTCCTTGCGAGCGGCGTCCACCTCTGCCACCATCAGCGCGGAGGTGGCGGCGTCGAAGCAGCGCAGCGGATCGGCGTCGAGCGCGTCCACGTCGTCGGGCGTCGGCAGCGCGGAGCCGTCCGGCACCTGCACCGGCCCGATCGAGAGCGTGTGACTGACCAGGCGGACGCCGAGCTCAGACAGGAACGCACGCGCGATCGCGCCCAGCGCGACCCGGGCGGCCGTCTCACGGGCGCTCGCGCGCTCGAGGATGGGCCGGGCCTCGTCGAAGTCGTACTTCTGCATGCCGACGAGGTCGGCGTGGCCGGGACGGGGACGCGTCAGCGCCGCACCACGACCGCGGGACTTCTCGGTCAGCTCGGTCGGCGCCGGGTTCATCACCTCGGTCCACTTCGGCCATTCGGTGTTGCCGATCCGCAGGGCGATCGGGCTGCCCAGCGAGAGGCCGTGGCGCACGCCACCGGAGATCGACAGCTCGTCCTGCTCGAACTTCATGCGCGAGCCGCGCCCGTAGCCGAGCTTGCGGCGCTGAAGGTCGGCCTGGATGGCCTCGGCCGTGATCGTCACACCGGAGGGCAGACCCTCCATGACGGCGATGAGTTCGGGGCCGTGGGATTCGCCGGCCGTGAGCACGCGGAGCATGCCTCTAGTCTTCCACGACCGCCGACCGCATGACTGCCACGATGACGTGCTCGTCCGGGAGCGCAGCGTCCTGCTCCCCCGTCAGGAAGATCCGGATCTGCCGCACCGCCTGGTAGAGCAGCATCTCGAAGCCCGAGATCACACTCTCCCCCGACCAGCCCGCGGCGAGGGCCGAGGGCCACGGCGCGTACGCGGCTTCGAAGAGCACTCCGCCGGAGCTCGACAGCGGCGCGGCGAGGGCGGCATCCAGCACGGTGCCGCTGGGCAGGGTCGCCACGGTCGCGTCGACGGAGCCGGCGGCCGCGTCGAAGGGCACCGCGTCGACCGCGACGTCCAGCGCGTCACCGATGCGGAGCAGCCGGGCTGCCGCCTCGGGGCGGCGTGCGCGCACCTCCACGCGCTGCGCGCCGAGGTCGTGTGCGGCGACCAGAGCGGATGCCGCGGTCGCCCCCGCACCGAGGATCCGCGCCGACCGGATGCCGGAGACGCCGGCGTTGCGGAACGCGTCGACGATGCCGCCGACGTCGGTGTTGAAGCCGCGCAGCCGCTCTCCCAGCAGGAGCGTGTTGACCGCTCCGGTCAGGCGCGCGCGTCCGTCCAGCTCGGTCGCCGTGTCGTGCGCGATCTCCTTGAGCGGCATGGTGAGCGAGAGCCCGCGCCAGGAGTCGTCGAGGGCGTTCAGCGCGGCGGGGAAACCCGCCACGTCGACGCGCTGCCGGCCGTACTGCCAGTCCAGACCGAGCTGCGCATAGGCGGCACCGTGCAGGGCGGGCGACCGGCTGTGTCCGATCGGGGCGCCCCAGACGGCGAGACGCGAGCGCGTGCTCACCTCAGCAGCCCGTGCCGGGGTTCGCCTTGCACCATGCCTGCATCTGCTTGATGGCCTGCTGGTGCTCGGCATAGGTGTTCGAGAAGACCGTCTCGCCCGTGCTCATGTTCACCGTCACGAAGTAGAGCCAGGTGCCGTCGGCGGGATGCATGGCGGCGTCGATCGCGCGAGCACCGGGGTTGGCGATCGGTGTCGCCGGCAGTCCCTTGATGACGTACGTGTTCCACTCGTTCTCGGCGTGCTGCGCCTCCTTCGAGGTGCTCGCCTTGCCCGCGTGCAGCTGCCCGTAGCCGTACTGCGCAGTCGAGTCCATCTGCAGCATCATGCCCGTGTCGAGCCGGTTCTGGATCACACGGGAGACCTTCGGGAAGTCGGGCGTGCGGCCCTCGCGCTCCACGATCGAGGCGATGGTCAGCACGCGCTGCGCGTCGGAGTCCGGGACACCGGCCTTCTTCAGCTGCGCACGCGTCTCGTCGACCATCCGCTGGATGACTTCCTTCGCCGTGACACCGGGATCGAACGTGTAGGTCGCCGGGAAGAGCCAGCCGTCCAGTCTCGACGCCTGCACGCCGTAGATGCTCGGATCCTTGACGGCTGCCTGCAGGTCCTCGAGCTTCAGTCCGACGCCCTGGACGATGCGCGGCAGGGACGACTCGACGGTGCCGCCCTCGGCGATGCGCACGGTGTTGGCCATGCGGTTCTTCGGATCGTCCAGAGCCTTCAAAGCGGCAGCCGCGGTCATCTTCTTCTGCAGCTTGTACACGCCGGGGTAGAACGTGACCGTCGGCCGCTCCGCCAGCAGGTACTCGTAGAAGACGCGATCGGTCTTGGTGACACCGGCCTTGTAGAGCGTCGTCGACACGGGCGAACCGGTGTCGCCCTTCAGGATGGTGACCTGCACCTCACCGGATGCCTCGCCCGGGGCGTAGTCCTTGGGCTCGCCCCAGCCCATCATGTCGTTGATCTTGTCCTGGTAGGTGTTGTAGACCCACGCGCCGCCGGCGGCGATCCCGCCGAGCACGATCAGCACGACGATCAGGCCGATCAGACAGCCGCGTCCGCGCTTCTTCTTCGGGACGGAGCGGTGCTGCTCGGGTGCGAACAGGGCGTCGAGCGAACCGCCGAGCTCGGGCTCGTCGTGCGATAGGTCGCCGTGGTCGGGCTCCGGATCCGTCGCAGCGGAGTCCGGCACCGCGGATGCCATGGGTGCCGCCGTGCGCGGAGCGGACGCGGCCGGCTCCTCCGAGGCAGCGGACGCCGATGCCGGCCGCGGCGTCATGAGGTCCTCGAATCGCGGCTCTGCTGCGGCCTGAGGCCGAGGCTGAGCCTGCGGCGCAACCGCGGGCAGGATCGCCGTCGGTGCATCGGGGGTCTCCGCGGGCTGCGCGTCCGTGGCCGGGGGCTGCTGCTGATCTGCGGGACGCCGCGCTGCGGCATCCTGCTGGAGCGCCCGGCGGGCCTCCGCATCCTGCTGGGCACGACGCTCGGCGGCCTCCGCCGCCTCCTTGGCCGCACGCATCGCCCGGCGGGAGCCCGGTGCCGGCTCGTCGCGGTTCTCGCGCGAGGGCAGCGAGGACGAGGACGCCGTCGGGAGGTTGTCGAAGAGGTCTCCCAGCCCTGGGCCCTGCGGGGATGCGTCGGGGTCATGCATCGTCAGCGGACTCCTCATCGAGGTCGATCACCGCACCGGCGGGGTGTCCGGTGCTCTTCTCCGTGTCCACAGCGTGCTGCAGAAGCACGACCGCAGCCACCTGGTCGACAATG
>NZ_MKRT01000028.1:32839-35864 GCF_001897945.1 Microbacterium sp. 69-10 | reverse complement strand
GTGCTCAACCGTTCGTCCACCATGCGAACCGGCACGCCCCTTCGCCGGCCGAGCTGGGCCGCGAACTCCCTGGCATCCGTCGTGGCCGGCGTCTCCTCACCGCGCATGTTCACCGGAAGCCCGACGACGAACTCCAGCGGCTCCCACTCGCGCGCGAGCTCGGCGATGCGCTCGATCGACGAGTCCGAGCGCGGGACGGTCTCCACCGGCACGGCCAGCATCCCGTCAGGATCGCATCGGGACACACCGACCCGGGCCTTCCCGACGTCGATCCCGAGCCGCACACCGCGACGGAATCCGCTCACGCTGCGGCGAGCTCCGCGACGACGGCCGCCAGCGCGGCGTCCAGAGCGGATGCATCGGTGCCACCGCCCTGAGCGACATCGTCCTTCCCGCCGCCACCGCCGCCGAGGACGCCGGCCGCGACGCGCACCAGCGCACCCGCCTTCGCACCCGCGGCTCGCGCGGCGTCGTTCGTGGCCACGACGACGATCGGCCGACCGTTCGCGACGCCGCCGAAGGCGACGACCGCGGCATCCGTGCCGAGCCTCTCCCGCACGCTCAGAGCGAGAGTGCGCACGTCGTCGGCCGAGCCGATCTCGCCGAGCGAGGTCGACGCGACGCGGAACGAACCGACCTGCTGTGCGGCCTCGGCAAGAGCCGGAACGCGTCCCTCGCGCTCCTTGGCCTCGAACTGCGCGATGCGCTTCTCGGCGGCCTTCAGGTTCGCCTGCAGCTCCTCGATGCGGGTGGAGAGCTGGTCACGGGGCGCCTTCAGCGCAGCGGACAGCTGCGAGACGACGGTGCGCTCCGCGGCGAGCTCCCGGAAGGCGTCCTGCCCCACCAGGGCCTCGATGCGTCGGTTCGACGCACCAACGGAGGACTCGCCGACCACGCTGACCAGGCCGATCTCGGAGCTCGACGAGACGTGCGTGCCCGCGCAGAGCTCGCGCGACCACGGACCGCCGATGTCGACCATCCGCACGACGTCGCCGTACTTCTCTCCGAACAGCGCCATGGCACCGGCCTCCTTGGCCTCGTCCAGCGACACGATGCGGGTGGTGACCTCGAGCGCGTCCTGGACGGCGCGGTTCGTGATGTCCTCGATCTCGGAGCGCGTCTCGGCCGAGAGCGGCTGCGACCAAGCGAAGTCGAAGCGCATGTAGCCGGCGCGGTTCAGCGAGCCGGCCTGCGTCGCCGTCTTGCCGAGCGTGTCGCGCAGGGCGGCGTGCACGAGGTGGGTCGCCGAATGCGCCTGGCGCGCGGCGCGTCGGTTCGGGGCGTCGACGAGGGTGGTGGCCCGGTCGTCGACCGCGACACTGCCCGAGGCGACGTGCACGGTGTGACTGATCAGACCGGGGACGGGCTTCTGCACGTCCAGGACGTCCAGCTCGAAGCCGGTGCCGACGATCGTCCCCTTGTCGGCGACCTGACCGCCGGACTCGGCGTAGAGGGTGGTCTCGGCGAGGATGACCTCGGCGACCTGACCCTCGGACGCCGCCCGCACGGGCGCGCCGTCGAGGATGATCCCGAGGATGCGCGAGTCGGTCTGCAGATCGGTGTAGCCGGCGAACACGGTCTCGCCCGCGGCACGGAAGTCGCGGTACACCGAGACGTCGGCCAGCTGACGCTTGCGGTTGCGGGCATCCGCCTTGGCGCGCTCGCGCTGCTCCTTCATGAGCGAGTCGAATGCGGAGCGGTCGACGTCGAGCCCTGCCTCCTCCGCGACCTCCAGCGTGAGGTCGATCGGGAAGCCGTAGGTGTCGTGCAGCAGGAACGCCTCGGACCCGCTGAGCGTCGAGCCGCCGGACTTCTTCGTGTCCTCCAGGGCGAGATCCAGGATGGTCGATCCCTGCGCCAGCGTGCGGCGGAACGTGTCCTCTTCGGCGAAGGCCGCCGAGGACAGCGTCGCCCACTCGGTCTCCAGCACCGGGTAAGCCGACTTCATGGCATCCCGCGACGTGGCGAAGAGCTCGGGGAAGACCGGCTCGTCCACGCCCAGCAGGCGCATGGCGCGCACCGTGCGGCGCATCAGGCGGCGCAGGATGTAGCCGCGTCCCTCGTTGGACGGGCGCACGCCGTCGGAGAGCAGCATCAGCGAGGAGCGCACGTGGTCGGCGATGACGCGGAAGCGCGCGTCGTCCTCGTGGACGCTGCCGTACTTCTTTCCGGAGAGCTCCACGGCGCGGTCGAGCACCGGGCGCACCTGGTCGGTCTCGTACATGTTCTCGACGCCCTGCTTGAGGAAGGCGACGCGCTCGAGGCCCATGCCGGTGTCGATGTTCTTCATCGGGAGCTCGCCCACGATGTCGAACTCCGTCTTGCCGCGGATGTTCTCGATGAAGTCCTGCATGAACACGAGGTTCCAGATCTCCAGGAACCGCGTGTCATCGGCTGCGGGTCCGCCGTCCTTACCGTACGACGGGCCGCGGTCGAAGAAGATCTCCGAGTCCGGGCCGCCGGGGCCGGGCTGTCCGGTGTTCCAGTAGTTGTCGGCCCGTCCCAGGCGCTGGATGCGCTCGGGCTTCAGGCCGATCTCGTCGCGCCAGATCGCCTCGGCCTCATCGTCGGTCTCGTAGACCGTGACCCAGAGGTCCTTCTCGTCGAAGCCGAGGCCGCCGTCCGCCTCGGAGGAGGTCAGCAGCTCCCACGCGTAGCGGATCGCGCCTTCCTTGAAGTAGTCGCCGAACGACCAGTTGCCGAGCATCTGGAAGAACGTGCCGTGCCGGGCCGTGCGGCCGACCTCTTCGATGTCGTTGGTGCGGATGCACTTCTGCAGGTCGGCGATGCGAGGATGCGGCGCGGGGACGACGCCCGTGAGATACGGGATCATCGGGACCATGCCGGCGACCGTGAACAGCAACGACGGGTCGTCGCTGACCAGGGACGCCGAGGGGACGATGAGGTGGTCGTTCTTCTCGAAGTAGTCGAGGTAGCGCTGCGCGATCTCCGCAGTTCTCATAGTGCTCGTGGGTTTCCTTGCGTGGCGGAGCCGCGTCCGAGGACGCGACGGGATGGGGGAATC
>NZ_MKRT01000028.1:32318-32797 GCF_001897945.1 Microbacterium sp. 69-10 | reverse complement strand
TACGCCTCACCGAGGATGCCGGTGAACTCCGAGATGCGCGCGTCGATGTCGGCGAAGATCTCCTGACCCCGAGGGTCCTTGTTCATGAAGTGCGCGGCGACGAAACCGCCGATCACACCGATCAGGAACCAGAGCAGATTCTTCATTCCGCCATCCTACGACGAGAGGCGCCGGGGAATCCCCCGACGCCTCTCGCACGGATGCTGTATCAGCGAGCCGCGTAGTACTCGACGACCAGCTGCACCTCACAGGTCACGGGGACCTCGACGCGCTTCGGACGACGGACCAGACGGGCCTGCAGCTTGTCGAGCTCGACCTCGAGGTAGCCCGGGACCGGGGGCAGGACCTCGGCGTGACCGCCGGCGGCTGCGACCTGGAAGGGCTCGAGAGCCTCGGACTTGGCCTTGACGTGGATGAGCTGACCCGGCTTCACGCGGAAGGACGGGCGGTCGACGAGCTGACCGTCGACCAGGATGTGA
>NZ_MKRT01000028.1:21502-32253 GCF_001897945.1 Microbacterium sp. 69-10 | reverse complement strand
CAGGTTCTCAGCGGTCAGGCCGTCCTTGCGGCGGGCCTCGCTGAACGCGATGCGCAGCTGCTTCTCGCGGATGCCGTACTGCTCGCGCAGACGCTGCTTCTCGCGCAGACGGACGGCGTAGTCGCTGTCGGCCTTGCGCTTGGTGCGGCCGTGCTCACCCGGGGCGTAGGGACGCTTCTCGAGGTAGCGGGCGGCCTTCGGGGTGAGCGGGATGCCCAGCGCGCGGCTGAGGCGGACCTTGCGGCGGTCCTGAGACTTCGTGACCACGAAGTGCTCCTTCCATGACGCGGACGTGTCTTTCACGACTCGCGGGCGTATCTCCTCTGCTCCGCCTTTCCGCCGCGTACGCCGAGGCGCGCCGGGAAGTGCTTCAGGAATGGAGGGATGCCCGAAAACTGGGTTTCGAGCCGATCCATGCTATCAGACGAGCCCGGACGTCTCAGCGGTCGCCGAGGATGCGGCGGATGCGCTCGAGCCGTGCGGAGACATCGCGCTCGGCACCGAGGTTCTTCGGCTCGTAGTAGTGCCGGCCGACGAGCTCGTCGGGAAGGTACTGCTGCGCCAGGATGCCCGCATCGCTGTCGTGCGGGTAGCGATAGCCCTTGCCGTGGCCGAGCCGCTTCGCACCCGCATAGTGCGCGTCGCGCAGATGGATGGGCACGCGCCCGAAGCCGCCGCCGCGCACATCGGCGATCGCGGCGTCGATCGCCAGGTATGCGGCGTTCGACTTGGCCGTCGTGGCGAGATAGATGGTCGCCTCGGCGAGCGGGATGCGGCCCTCCGGCATGCCGATGAACGCCACGGCATCCGCCGCGGCGGTGGCGATCGACAGCGCCTGCGGATCCGCCAGACCGATGTCCTCCGCCGCGGAGATGACCAGCCGGCGGGCGATGAAACGCGGGTCCTCCCCCGCCTCGATCATCCGCGCGAGGTAGTGCACCGCGGCATCCGGGTCCGACCCGCGGATGGACTTGATGAACGCGCTGATCACGTCGTAGTGCTCGTCGCCCTGGCGGTCGTAGCGCAGCAGCGCACGGTCCACGGCCTGAGCGACGTCGTCGGCCGTGATCTCCGCCTCGCCTCCGCGCGACAGCGCGACGGCGGCGGCCGCCTCGAGCCCGGTCAGCGCCCGGCGGGCATCCCCGGAGGCCAGCCTGATCAGCGCGGCGCGCGCATCGTCGGCCACCGTGACCGCGCCGGACAGACCGCGCGCATCCGTGATGGCGCGATCGACCAGAACGCCGATGTCGTCGTCGGTCAGCGGCTGGAGCGTGAGCAGCAGGGAACGCGACAGCAGCGGTGAGATGACCGAGAACGAGGGGTTCTCGGTGGTCGCGGCGATGAGGATCACCCAGCCGTTCTCGACACCCGGGAGCAGGGCGTCCTGCTGCGCCTTCGTGAAGCGGTGGATCTCATCCAGGAACAGGATCGTGGTCTGGCCGTAGAGGTCCCGCTGTGTGATGGCCTCCTGCATCACCTCGCGTACGTCCTTGACGCCCGCGGTGATCGCGGACAGCTCGACGAACCGTCGACCGGACGACCGCGCGATCGCCTGCGCGAGCGTCGTCTTGCCGGTGCCGGGTGGGCCCCACAGGATGATCGACACCGCGCCGGGTGCCTTGGCGTCAGGATCGGCGAGGGCCACGATGGGAGACCCCGAGCGCAGCAGGTGCGCCTGCCCCGCCACCTCGTCGAGCGAGACCGGCCGCATGCGCACGGCGAGCGGCGTCTGACCCGAGAGGAGCGGAGCGGAGGTCATGACTCCAGGCTACTGGGGGCGTCGGACACCGGGACGCACCCGGGTAGGCTCACTGCAGCGACAGTACCGAGCGACCAGGGTCAGGAGCTTCGATGGCGGCACGCGGTTCCCGTGGCGCGCAGCAGCGCGCACGCACGGATGCGGAACGAGCACGTCTCTACGCGGCACGTCGCGACTGGAACGACGGACTCGTCGCTCGCAGGCGCCGCGACACGGTGATCGCCGTGGTCGCGGGCGGACTCATCGTCATCGGGGCCGGAGTGAGCCAGGCGGTCCACGCGCAGGTCAGCGCACCCGCTCCGAAGCCGTCTCCCACGGCGACCGAGCCGGCGCCCGAACCGCTGCTGACCCCGCCCGCCGACGAGTCGCCCGCACCCACGCAGACTCCCGGCGAGTGAACTAGGCTGAGCGGAGTCCTTTCCCACTCCCGCGGACAGACCGCGCAAGGAGAACACCGTGTCTGACGACAACGCACCCAAGCCCACCCCGCCGATCCCCGCACCGCCGCGCAAGCCGATGCCGCGGGTCACCGCCGCTCCCGCCGCAGCCCCCACGGTCCCTGCGCCGGTCTCCTCGGACGCGTCCGAGTGGGGCCGTGTCGCCGAGGACGGCACCGTCGAAGTGCGGGAGGGCGACGACTGGCGTCCGGTCGGGCAGTACCCGGACGGCACGCCCGACGAGGCCCTCGCCTACTACGCGCGCAAGTTCGACGACTTCGCCGTCAAGCTCGGCACGCTGGAGACCCGGGCGCAGGGCGGCGGGAGCTCGGCATCCGATCTGACCAAGCAGGCGAAGCACCTCCTCGACGAGGTCACGGGCGCCGCCGCGGTCGGCGACCTCGCAGGACTCCGCACGCGCATCGAGACGCTGATCAGCTCGCTCTCCGAGGCCGCCGCGAAGGAGGCGGAAGCCGCCAAGGAGGCGCTGGACGCCGCGATCGCCGAGCGCACCGTCATCGTGGAGAAGGCCGAGGCCATCGCCGGCCGCGATCTCGCCAAGGTGCAGTGGAAGCAGGTCACGGCCGAGATGGCCGAGCTGTTCGACGCGTGGCAGGCGCACCAGCAGGACGGGCCGCGTCTGCCCAAGGGCACGGCGCAGCAGCTCTGGAAGCGGTTCCGCGACGCCCGTTCGACCGTGGACAAGGCGCGCCGCGCGTTCTTCTCCGAGCTCGACGATGTGCACCGCGCCGCGCGCGACGTGAAGTCCCGTCTGGTCGAGCGCGCCGAGGCGCTCGCTCCGCGCGGCATCGACGGCATCCCCGCCTACCGCACCCTGCTCGACGAGTGGAAGGCGGCCGGCCGCGCCGGCCGCAAGGCCGACGACGCGCTCTGGGCGAAGTTCAAGGCCGCCGGTGACGCCCTCTACGCGGCGCGCGCCGAGCAGGCCGCCGCCGAGGAGGCGGACTCCGCACCGCGCATCGAGGCCCGCGAGGCGCTTCTCGAGGAGGCGAAGGCAGTCGCCGACGAGCCGAACCTCAAGCGCGCGCGTCAGCTGCTGACCCGCATCCAGCGTCAGTGGGACGAGGTCGGGCGCATCTTCCCGCGTGAGAAGGAGCGCGCGCTGGACGACCGCATGCGTTCCATCGAGCAGGCGCTCAAGTCCCGCGAGGACGTGGACTGGAAGAAGAACAACCCCGAGACCAAGGCGCGCGCGAACGACATGAGCTCACAGCTGCTCGACGCGATCGAGAAGCTCGAGCAGGAGCTCGCCGCGGCGGAGAAGGCCGGCGACAAGAAGGCCGTCAAGGAGGCGACGGAGGCGCTGGCCGCCCGTCGCGCCTGGCTCAGCGCGCTCGGCGCCTGATCCGCGTTATCCACAGTATGAGTCGTGCGCGCCCGTCATCGGGCGGCACGGCTCATACTTCTTTGCATGCATCCTGCCCTCTTCTACCGGCCGGGCGAGCGCCTCTCGCTCCCTGAACTGGGCGCCGCGCGGCTCGACGGAGACGTCTTCGAGGTCGGCGAGGGGTTCATGCCTGCGGACACCGTCGAGGAGGCGGATGCCAGGGCCACGAGCCTGCGCGACCTCATCCCCGCGCATCTGGCCGCCTGCGGTCCGACGGCGGCGTGGATCCACGGCGCCGGTGACGCGCCGCCGCAGATCCACCACGTGCGGCGAGCCGGCCCGACCCGCGGACGCGTCGGCTTCTCACCCCGGGTGGTCTACCACGAGCGTCGTGCCGCGCCCGAGGAGCTCCTGTCGATCGGCGGCATCGCGGTCACGACGCCCCTCGCCACCGCAGAGGAGCTGCTGTTCGCGGCGACGAGGCCGGACGGCGACGACGAGATCTGGCTGCGCGCGCTGCTGCTGCTGAACCCCGAGCTGGTCGACGCGCTCCGGTCCACGCTCGCGGCCACGGCGCGGCGCCCCGGAAGACGCCGCGCGGTGCAGCTGATGTCGGAGCTCGCGACGGTCAGGACGTCGTGACGCGGTACACGTCGTAGACGGCGTCGATCCGCCGCACGGCGTTCAGCACGCGGTCCAGGTGCACCGAGTCGCCCATCTCGAACACGAAGCGGCTCAGCGCCAGACGCTCGTCCGTGGTCGAGACGGTCGCAGACAGGATGTTCACGTGGTGCTCACTGAGCACCCGGGTCACATCGGAGAGCAGCCCCGAGCGGTCCAGCGCCTCGACCTGGATCTGCACCCGGAACACGCTCTTCGTGGTGGGCGCCCACTCGACCTCGACGAAGCGCTCGGGATCGCTGCCGAGGGCCTTGACGTTGACGCAGTCCTTGCGGTGGACCGAGACGCCGCTGCCGCGGGTGACGAAGCCCACGATGGGGTCGCCGGGCACGGGCGTGCAGCAGCGTGCGAGCTTCACCAGGATGTCGGCGGCGCCGCGCACGAGGATGCCGGAGTCGCCGGAGCGTGCCTCCCTCGCCGGAGTGTGGCCGGGCAGCTCGATGGCGCCGGTGCTGGTGTCCGGCTCCGAGGCGACGAGCGCGGTGACCTTCTCCAGCACTGACTGCGTGGAGACGTGCCCCTCGCCGACGGCGGCGTACAGCGCCGTCACGTCCTCGTAGCGCAGCTGGTGCGCGACCTCCGCGAACGACTCCTGACTCATCAGTCGTTGCAGCGGGAGGTTCTGCTTGCGCATCGCGCGGGCGATGGACTCCTTGCCCTGCTCGATCGCCTCCTCGCGGCGCTCCTTCGTGAACCAGCCCTTGATCTTGTTCCTCGCGCGGGTGCTCTTGACGAACGTCAGCCAGTCCTGGCTGGGGCCCGCATCCGGGTTCTTCGAGGTGAACACCTCGACCACATCACCGCTGCGCAGCTCCGACTCGAGCGGGACCAGCCGGCCGTTGACCTTGGCGCCCATCGTGCGATGGCCGATCTCCGTGTGCACCGCGTAGGCGAAGTCCACCGGCGTCGCGCCCGCAGGCAGGCCGATGACACGCCCCTTCGGGGTGAAGACGTAGACCTCCTTGGCGCCGATCTCGAACCGGAGCGAGTCGAGGAACTCGCTCGGGTCCGCGGTCTCGGCCTGCCAGTCGGAGATGTGGGCGAGCCAGGCCATGTCGGCATCGGTCTTGCGGGTCTCGACCTTGCCGCCGTTCATCCGCTCCTTGTACATCCAGTGCGCGGCGACCCCGAACTCCGCCTGCTGATGCATCTCGTGCGTGCGGATCTGGATCTCCACCGTGCGGCCGGAGGGCCCGATGACCGTGGTGTGCAGCGACTGGTAAAGGTTGAACTTCGGGGTGGCGATGTAGTCCTTGAAGCGGCCCGGCAGCGGCGTCCAGCGCGCATGGATCGCTCCCAGGACCGCGTAGCAGTCGCGCACCGAGTTGACCAGCACGCGGATGCCGATGAGGTCGTAGATGTCGTCGAACTCGCGTCCGCGCACGACCATCTTCTGGTACACGGAGTACAGCTGCTTGGGACGGCCGACCACCTTGCCGCGGATCCGCAGCTCGCGCAGGTCCTCGTCGATCGCCTCGATCACCTGCTGCAGGTACTTCTCTCGCTGCGGGGTGCGCTGGGCGATCAGGCTGTTGATCTCGGCGTAGATCTTCGGGTGCAGGACGGCGAAGGACAGGTCCTCGAGCTCGGACTTGATGGTCTGGATGCCGAGCCGGTTGGCCAGGGGCGCGTAGATCTCCAGCGTCTCCTTGGCCTTGCGAGCGGACTTCTCGGGGGGAACGAATCCCCAGGTGCGCGCATTGTGCAGTCTGTCGGCGAGCTTGATGAGCAGCACCCGGATGTCCTTGGACATGGCCACGATCATCTTGCGGACGGTCTCGGCCTGGGCGCTCTCGCCGTACTTGACCTTGTCGAGCTTGGTGACGCCGTCGACGAGCATCGCGACCTCGTCGCCGAACTCCTCGGTGAGCTCGCTCAGCGCGTAGCCGGTGTCCTCCACCGTGTCGTGCAGCAGGGCGGCCGCGATCGCGCGCGGCCCGAGCCCCAGCTCGGCGAGGATCTGCGCGACCGCGAGGGGGTGCGTGATGTAGGGCTCGCCGCTCTGACGGAACTGCCCCTCGTGCTTCTCCTTCGCGACGCGATACGCGTGCTCGATGATCGGGAGATCGCCACGGGGATGATTCGCACGGACCGTGCGGATCAGATTGTCCAGGTCGTTGACGCGGGGCGCGCGGGAGAAGATGCGCGGCACCAGCCTGCGCAGGCTGGATCCCTGCGATGCGACCTGCGAATCGGCCATCTGTGCTCCCGTCCCCGCGATGTGTTCATCCTACGCGGGGACCGGGCTCACCCGATCCCCGCAGGGGTCCGCTCACACGGAGGTGGTCGCTGCGGCGCGCTCGCGCGCCTGGAGCACCTTCTTGTCGTGCGCGAGGATCTCCGGCTCGTTCTGGCGGAACGCCGCATACAGCGGGGCCGCCACGAACAGGGTGGAGTACGTCGCGACGAGGATGCCGACGAAGATCGACAGCGAGATGGCCGAGAGCGTCTCCGCACCGAACCAGAAGGCGCCGATGAAGAGGATCGCGCCGACCGGAAGAGCGGCCACGACGGACGTGTTGATCGAGCGGACCAGGGTCTGGTTGACCGCGAGGTTGACCGACTCGCCGAAGGTGCGCTGCAGACTGACGGCGTCCTCCTGGGTGTTCTCCCGCACCTTGTCGAACACGACCGTGGTGTCGTACAGCGAGTACGCCAGGATCGTCAGGAATCCGATCACCGCGGCCGGGGAGATCTCGAAGCCGGCGAGGGCGTAGATGCCGACCGTGATGACCAGCACGTCCAGGAGTCCGAGGATCGAGGCCGCCGACATCTTCCAGGTGCGGAAGTAGATGCCGAGGATCAGGAAGGTCAGCGCCAGGAAGATCGCCAGACCCCACAGCGACTGCCGAGTCACGCCCTCACCCCAGGCGGGACCGATGAAGGAGTCCGAGACCTCGTCGGCCTTCACGTCGAAGGCCTTCGCGAGCGCGGCCTTGACGTCCTGCGTCTGGTTCGGGGTCATCCGGTCGGTCTGGACGCGGACGTCCTTCTTGTTGACGATGGCGACCTTGGTCGTCGCGCCGGGGACCACCGAGCGCACGGCGTCACTCGCCAGGCCCTGGTTGGTGGACGCGGGGCCGACCACCATGAACTGGGATCCGCCGGTGAACTCGATGGAGAACTGCACCGGCCGCACGAGCGGGACCAGCACGGATCCCAGCACCAGCAGGATCGCGATCACGAACCACAGGCGGCGCTTGCCGACGAACGGGAAGGAGGTCTTCCCGGAGTACAGGTTGTTGCCGAACTCATTCATGGAGATCATGAGGCGTCGGAGTCCTTCCCGGCATCCTTGGATCCCATCGCGGTGAGTGCCTCAGCGCGCTTGCGCTCGGCGATCGTCTGGCGCCGCTCGGCCTCGCCCCGAGCGCCCTTGTTGCGCGCCGCGCGCCCCTTCGAGGCGGTCTCCGCGGTGCGGTACTCGACCTCGGCGCCGCGGACGGCGCCCAGCGACTCGGCGTTCAGACCCGAGAGCCTGTGGCCGCCGCCGAAGAAGCGGGTGCGCGCGAGGATCTGCATGACCGGGTGCGTGAAGATCACGAAGATGAACACGTCGATCAGGGTCGTGAGACCCAGCGTGAACGCGAAGCCCTTGACCGTCGCGTCGGCGAGGATGAACAGCACGACGGCGGCCAGGATGTTGACCGACTTGGCGATGTAGATCGTGCGCTTGGCGCGCTCCCAGCCGTACTCGATCGAGCCGGTGATCGACCTGCCGTCGCGCAGCTCGTCGCGGATGCGCTCGAAGTACACGATGAACGAGTCGGCGGTGAAGCCGATCGACACGATCAGACCGGCGACGCCGGCGAGCGAGAGCCGGAAGCCCATGCGCCACGCGAGGATCGCGATGATGATGTAGGTCAGCACGCCCATCACGGCGATCGACGCCATGATCACCCAGCCGAGTGCGCGGTAGCTGAGCAGCGAGTAGACCGCCACCAGGCCCAGACCGATCAGACCGGCGATCAGACCGTACTGCAGCTGCTGCGAGCCGAGGGTCGCGGACACGGTGTCCGAGCTCTGCACGGTGAAGCTCAGCGGCAGTGCGCCGTACTTGAGCTGGTCGGCGAGCGTCTTCGCGCTCTCCTGCGTGAAGTTGCCCGAGATGCTGGGCTTGCCGTTGAGGATCGCGGCCTGCATGACGGGTGCCGAGATGACCTTGCCGTCGAGCACGAACGCGAACTGGTCGCGCGGGCTGAGGTTCGCGATGCGGTTGGCGTTCAGCCGCTGGCTGATCTCGCCGAAGACCTTGGTGCCCTTGGCGTTCATCGACAGGTTGACGGTCCACTGGCCGGACTGCTGCTCGCGCCCGGCGGTGGCGTCGTTGATGACCGTGCCGTCGAGCTCCATCGGCCCGAGGATGTACTTCGCCTGGGCGTTGCCCTGGTTGTCGAACTCGCAGGCGATCAGAGGCTGGTCCTCCGGCGGGTTGCTCTCCTGCTCGGCCTTGCAGTCGAAGGCCTGGAACTGGGCCTGCAGCTTGGGCGTGATGTACGCCGGATCCGAGGCATTGGTGGGCTTCGCCGTCGGCGTGGCCTCCAGGGTGGCCGCCGGCGTCGGGTACGGCGTGCTCTTGCCGTCCTCGCCGACGAAGCTGTTCACCGGTGCATCCGTGTACAGCACGGCCCGGAACTCGAGCTTCGCGCTGGCGGTGATGCGCGCGCGGTCGGCCTTGGACGCAGCACCCGGGATCTGGACGACGATGTTGCGGCCGCCCTCGGTGGTGATGTCGGCCTCGGACACGCCCGATGCGTCCACGCGCTGGCGGATGATCGAGACCGCCTGGGTCAGCTGGTCGGACGAAGGCGCGGCGCCGTCGGGCGTCGCCGCCTGCAGGATGATCTGCGTGCCGCCCTGCAGGTCGAGCGCGAGCTCGGGGGTCCAGGAGCTGGCGGGCTTGTCGTTGTCAGCCTTGAAGACGTAGACGCCGAGCGCGTTGATGCCGAACAGCACCGCCGTCACGACGAGCAGGCCGAGGAGGACCCGCCAGGCGTGACGGGTCGGGGATGTGGATGCCACGGGGTTCCGCTTTCCGCGAGAGAGGACGCTGCGCGTCAGTTGTCGTTGTTGCGCTCGAGACGAGCCTTCGTCTCCTCGGGCGTCTCGACCTGGATCGACTCGATCCCGTCGTTCGCGCCCTGCGCCGGCGTGGTCTCAGCGGCAGTGTCCTCGGTGTCGGCCTCGTCGTCGGCGGTCTCCTCGGTGGGGTCGATGACGCGGATGATGGCCTGGCTGTGCACCTCGATGACGACGCCCGGAGCGAGCTCCACCTGGGCGGGCTTGTCGAGGTCGACCGGGTCGAAGGACACGATGGTGCCGTACAGGCCGCCCTGCAGCAGCACCTTGGCGCCCGGGACGGTCTTGGCGGCCTTCTCCTCCTGCTGCTCCTTCATCTGCTTCTGGCGCTTGCGCGTGTTCATGAACATGAACACGAGCATCACGGCGAGAAGACCGAAGAGCATGAGGGACATGGGATCCATAGGAGCAAGAGCCTTTCAGATGCACGCCGGACGCGGCGTTGCGTGAGGGGGAAACCGGGAATCCGGGAAGCCTTCAGCGATTATAGGTCATCGAACAATGCCGCGCCCTCGGGGTGCGCGACGCCCAGATGACGGTAAGCCTCGGGCATCGCGATGCGCCCGCGCGGTGTGCGGCCCAGGAATCCGATGCGCACGAGGTACGGCTCGACGACGCTCTCCACCGTCTCGGCCTCCTCGCCGACCGCGACGGCGAGGGTGCTCAGGCCCACGGGGCCGCCGCGGAAGCGCCGCACCAGGGCATCCAGCACCGCACGGTCCAGGCGATCGAGCCCGATCGCGTCCACGTCGTACAGGTCGAGCGCCGAGCGCACGTCGCCGATCGACGCGGATGCCCCCGAGCCGTGCACCAGCGCGTAGTCGCGCACCCGGCGCAGCAGGCGGTTGGCGATGCGGGGCGTGCCACGGGAGCGCCGCGCGATCTCGGCCAGCGAGTCCGCGGGCAGCGCCACGCCGAGCACGTTCGCGGAGCGGGCGATGACCCGCTCGAGGTCGCCGTCGTCGTAGAACTCGAGGTGGCCGGTGAAACCGAACCTGTCGCGCAGCGGATTGGGCAGCAGGCCGGATCTCGTGGTCGCGCCGACGAGGGTGAAGGGTGCGAGATCCAGCGGGATGCTGGTGGCTCCGGCGCCCTTGCCGACCATGATGTCGATGCGGAAGTCCTCCATCGCCAGATACAGCATCTCCTCGGCGGAGCGCGCCATGCGGTGGATCTCGTCGATGAACAGCACCTCACCCGGCGTGAGGCTCGACAGCAGCGCGGCCAGGTCGCCGGCGTGCTGGATGGCGGGGCCGCTGCTGAGCCGCAGGGGGCGCCCGCTCTCGTGCGCCACGATCATCGCGAGAGTCGTCTTGCCCAGGCCCGGAGGGCCTGCGAGCAGGATGTGGTCGGCGGGACGCTCCTGGATGCGGGCGGCCTCCAGCAGGAGCTGCAGCTGGCCGCGCACCTTCGGCTGGCCGACGAACTCGCTCAGGCTGGTGGGGCG
>NZ_MKRT01000028.1:6072-21450 GCF_001897945.1 Microbacterium sp. 69-10 | reverse complement strand
CGATGATCCTCAGCCACGCTTCGCTCCCGGCCCCATCGCGGCGAGCGTTCGCCTCAGCAGTGCGGGAACGGACTCCCGCTCGGCATCCGTCGCCTCCTCGGCGGACTCGACCGCCGCCTCGGCCGCGACCTTCTCCGACCAGCCGAGCCCGACGAGTGCCGCGGCCACCTGGTCGACGACCGCCGTGCTCGCGGATGCCGACGGCGCGCTGGCGACGCGCGCCTGCACCTTGCCCGCCAGCTGCACCACGATGAGCTTCGCGGTCTTCGGGCCGATGCCCGAGACGCGTCGGAACGGGGCGTCGTCCTCCGCTGTGACCGCCTCGGCGATCTGATCGACAGTGAGGTGCGAGAGCACGCCGAGCGCGGACTTCGGACCGACGCCGGTCACGCTCAGCAGCAGGCCGAAGATCTCCAGCTCGTCGCGGTCTCCGAAACCGTACAGGGTCAGCGCGTCCTCGCGCACGATCAGGCTGGTGTGCAGCCGGAGCTGCTCGCCGATCGTGGCGGTGTGCGCGACGTCGGCCGGCACGAAGACCGAGAAGCCGACCCCGCCGGTCTCGATGATGACGTGGTCGGAGGCCGTGTGCAGCACCGTGCCGCGCAGCGAGGAGATCATGCTGCCAGCCTAACGGGCCGATCGTACATTCGTTCGAGCGACACGAGTCGTGCCCCTGGCGCCGCGCTCGGCATCCGCCCACGCGCGCTGCGCCGGCGTCAGCGAGCCGGACGCCGAGGGCGCGGCGGATCCGCCGCGCCACGCGTGGCAGAGCGCGATGGCCAGGGCATCCGCGGCATCCGCGGGCTGAGGTGGCGCGTCGAGGCGCAGGATCCGGGCGATCATCGACTGCACCTGCTTCTTGTCCGCGGATCCGTAGCCGGTCACGGCGGCCTTCACCTCACTCGGCGTGTGAGTCGCGGCGGGAAGTCCCGCCTCGGCGGCGATCAGCAGTGCCACGCCGGATGCCTGGGCGGTGCCCATCACGGTCTGCACGTTGTGCTGCGCGAACACGCGCTCCACGGCGACGGCGTCCGGGTGGTGGTCCTCGATCACCGCGCGGATGCCGGCGGCGACCGCCGCCAGGCGCACCGGCAGCTCCGCGTCCAGCGGCGTCCGCACCACGCCGACGTGCACCAGCGTTGCGCGCCGCGTGCGGTCGACGTCGACGATGCCGACACCGCACCGGGTGAGGCCGGGGTCGATGCCCAGTACGCGCAGAGAGGTCACTCCCTCAGGCTACGGGCGCAGAACGGCCCCGGACGCAGGCGCGCCCGGGGCCGTTGCGAAGCTCTTACTCGTCGTCGCTCTCGAGCTCGGCCTGCACCTCGGCGGTCAGGTCGAAGTTGGCGTAGACGTTCTGCACGTCATCGCTGTCCTCGAGCGCGTCGATCAGGCGGAAGATCTTGCGCGCGGTGTCGGCGTCGATCTCCACCTTGAGGTTCGGGACGAACTCGACGTCGGCGGACTCGTATTCGATGCCCGCCTCCTGCAGCGCGGACCGCACCGGCACCAGGTCGCTGGCGTCGGTGATCACCTGGAAGCCCTCGGCGTGGTCCTCGATCTCCTCGGCACCGGCCTCGAGAGCGGCCATCATCACATCGTCCTCGGTGGTGCCCTCGGAGCCGACCACGATGACGCCCTTGCGGGTGAAGTTGTAGGCGACCGAACCCGGGTCGGCAAGCGTGCCGCCGTTGCGGCTCAGAGCCGTGCGGACCTCGGCGGCTGCGCGGTTCTTGTTGTCGGTCAGACACTCGATCATCAGGGCCACACCGCCCTGGCCGTAGCCCTCGTACATGATCGAGGTGTACTCGACGGCCTCGCCGCCGATCCCCGCACCGCGCTTGATCGCGCGATCGATGTTGTCCTTCGGGACGGAGGTCTTCTTGGCCTTGAGCACGGCGTCGAAGAGCGTCGGATTGCCGTCGAGATCGGCGCCGCCGAGCTTGGCCGCGACCTCGATGTTCTTGATGAGCTTGGCCCACGACTTGGCACGGCGCGCGTCGATGACCGCCTTCTTGTGCTTGGTCGTGGCCCACTTGGAATGCCCGGACATATATCTCCGCTCGTCTCGTATGCCCGGAGTCGCCTCCAGGGCATCGTCCATTCTAACGAATCGCGAACGTTCCGCCGTCAGCCCTTCAGCCGCGTGCCGCCCGTGCCCCCTCGCGCCTCTGCGACGGCAGCGCTCTCCGGCAGAGCGATCGGCTCGTCCATCGCGGCGTCCGGCGTCCAGTGCGCCCAGCCCTCGTCGAGCGGCCACCCTCCCGGCAGCAGGAACTCGGCCGCCGCGTGGTCGGCGATCGCCCGGACGGCATCCGCCTGCTTGGCGGTGAAGCGCCCCTGCGTGACCGCCGCGGCGAGTTCGTCTGCATCCTTCAGCCACACGTCCTCCTCCCCTGGATGCCCGGCGTCGATCCAGAGGTCCAGGATGAGGTCGCGCGAGAAGATTCCGGGCGCGCCCGACGTGGGGCGCAGATGAGGCAGCTCCAGATTCACGTACGCGCCTTCGGGCGTCCCATCCGCCGCCCGGAAGAACCACACCGACCAGGGGCGGCCGCTCGGCGCGACGCGCACCACGCCCGGTCCGCGCCAGGTCGACTCGCGGATCTCCCAGGGCACGCTGAACCGCTCCTCGAGCGGGACCTCTCTGGTGGACCTGCCGTCCGCCGGTACGGATTCCAGCCGGGCGGATCCGGACGGGATCCAGACCACCAGGCCGCGTGCGTCGTCCCGGATGACCCGTGCGGTCTCGATGTGACGCCCGTAGCGCCAGAGGATGGGCTGGCCCGCGGCGAAGCGCGGCGCCTCTGCCGAGTCTGCCGGCACGGCATCCGCGAACTCTTCGCAGGCATGAGCACCCTCGTGCTGGTCGAGGAGGAGCTCCACAGCCTCGTCGAGCGGAATGCTCCGCCCACCCAGTGGGTCCCACGCCTCTCCCCTCCGGCCGACGAGGGTGACCGTCCCGCCGCTGGCGCTGACATCCGTGGATCCGAGGGGAAGGCGCATCCGGCCACGCTACCGCCTGATCCGGCTCAGCTGCGCGCGGCGACCCGGTCCAGGAACCGCTGGTGGAACCGCGGCTCACCGCTCAGCTCCGGATGGAAGCTGATGCCCAGCAGGTTCCCCTGCTCGACGGCCACGACGCGTCCGTCCTCCAGCGACGCCAGGGCGGTGGCATCCGCACCGACCTCCACCACCACCGGTCCGCGGATGAACGTCGTGTGCACCGGACCGGTGCCGAGCGCGGGGATGTCGAGCTCCGCCTCGAAGGACTCCGTCTGGCGGCCGAAGGCGTTGCGCCTGGTCAGCACGTCCAGCCCGCCGAAGGTCTGCTGGCCCTCGATCGCGTCGATCAGTCGGTTCGAGAGCATGATGAGCCCGGCGCAGGTGCCGAGCATCGGCATCCCTTCGCGGATCGCCGCGCGGATCGGCTCCGCCAGATCGAACTGTCGGGACAGCTTGTCGATCACCGTCGACTCGCCGCCGGGGAGGGCCAGACCGTCGACCTGGGCGAACTCCTCCGGACGGCGCACGCGCACGACGTCGGCACCGAGGCGCTCGAGCAGGGCGACGTGCTCGCGCACATCGCCCTGCAGCGCGAGCACGCCGACGCGTGCCGTGGTCACCAGCCCCGCTCGGCGAGACGGTGCGGCGCGGGCAGGTCGGCGACGTTGATGCCGACCATGGCCTCGCCGAGGCCACGGGAGACCTCCGCGATCACCTTCGGGTCGTCGTAGAACGTCGTCGCCTTGACGATGGCCTTCGCGCGGGCGACCGGGTCGCCGGACTTGAAGATGCCCGAGCCGACGAACACGCCGTCGGCGCCCAGCTGCATCATCATCGCGGCATCCGCGGGGGTCGCCACGCCGCCCGCCACGAACAGGACGACGGGGAGCTTGCCGGTCTCGGCGATCTCGGACACCAGCTCGTACGGCGCCTGCAGCTCCTTGGCCGCGACGTACAGCTCGTCCTTCGACAGCGCTCCGAGGGCGGCGATCTCGCCGCGGATCTTTCGGATGTGCTTCATGGCCTCGGAGACGTCGCCGGTGCCGGCCTCGCCCTTGGAGCGGATCATCGCCGCCCCCTCGTTGATGCGGCGCAGCGCCTCACCCAGGTTGGTGGCACCGCAGACGAAGGGAACTGTGAAGCCCCACTTGTCGATGTGGTTGACGTAGTCGGCAGGCGAGAGCACCTCGGACTCGTCGATGTAGTCGACGCCGAGCTCCTGCAGCACCTGCGCCTCGACGAAGTGGCCGATGCGGGCCTTCGCCATGACGGGAATGGAGACCGCGTCGATGATGCTGTCGATCATGTCGGGGTCGCTCATGCGCGAGACGCCGCCCTGGGCACGGATGTCGGCGGGGACGCGCTCGAGCGCCATGACGGCGACGGCGCCGGCATCCTCGGCGATCTTGGCCTGGTCGGCGGTGACGACGTCCATGATGACGCCGCCCTTCAGCATCTCGGCGAGTCCGCGCTTGACGCGCTGCGAGCCGGTGGTGGGGGTCTGGTCTGCCATCGTGTCTCCTCGGGAAGAAGGTCAGCACAAAAGATTCTTTGGCCTATGTCAAAAGATAGCACCATAGAATCGGCATGTGAGCATGGATATCGCCGGGACGACCGCCGCGGAGATCGCCGACAGCGTGCGGGCGCTGCGCGAGCGCGGGATGCTGCGCCCGGGCGATGCGCTCCCCCCTGTGCGCGAGCTCGCCGGCCTCCTCGGCGTCAACCGCAACACCGCCGTCGCCGCCTACCGTCAGCTCGCGCAGGCCGGCCTGGTGATCTCGAAGGGCCGTGGCGGAACGCTGATCGCCGGCGCCGCGCACGTGGCGCAGGAGGGCATCGCCGCCGACACCGTGCTGCAGGACATCGGCTCGGGGAACCCCGACCCACGGCTCATCCCCGACCCGACCGCTGCGCTCGCCGGCATCGTCGGGCGGCCCGTCCTCTACGGCGAACCGGTCATCGATCCCGGCCTCGAGCAGTGGGCTCGAGAGTGGATGCTCGCCGACCTGCCCCGTGACGACCTGCGCATCACCGTGACCAGCGGCGCGGTCGATGCGGTCGAGCGGCTGCTGGCCCAGGCGCTCATGCGCGACGACGCCGTGGCACTGGAGGACCCCTGCTTCCTGGCCAGCATCCACACCGTCCGGCTCGGGGGCTACCGGGCGGTGCCCGTGCCCGTCGACGCGGAGGGGATGACGGTCGAGGGCCTTCAGGCGGCGCTGGATGCGGGGGTCCGCGCGATCATCAGCACCCCGCGCGCGCAGAACCCCACCGGGGTGAGCCTCTCCCCCGCCCGCGCCGAGGCGCTGCGCGAGGTGCTCCGCCCGCATCCGTACGTGCTGATCATCGAGGACGATCACTTCTCGATGCTGTCGGCGCACCCGTACGCCTCACTGATCGGCACGGAGCACCGGCGCTATGCGCTGCTGCGCTCGGTGTCGAAGTTCCTCGGGCCGGACATGTGCCTGGCGCTCGCCGCGACGGATCCCATGACCGCCGAGCGGCTCGCGATGCGGCTGAATCCCGGCACCACCTGGGTCAGCCACCTGCTGCAGCGCCTCGCCCACGCGCAGCTGGCGGATGCCGGTGTGCGCACGCGGATCGCAGAGGCCGCAGCGCACTATGCGGCGCGCAACGGCGCCTTCGTCTCCGCCCTCGCCGAGCGCGGCATCGAGACCGCCTCCTCCGACGGGCTCAGCCTCTGGGTTCGGCTCGCGGTACCCGCACGGACGGCGGCCGAGCGGCTGATGCGCCGCGGCTGGCTGGTGCGCACGGGCGACGAGTTCCGCATCGATGAGACGTCCCCGGCATCCGACCATCTGCGCCTGACGGTGCACGATCTCAGCGCCGCGGACACCGCGCGTCTGCTCGACGACCTCGAGGCCGCCGCGCGCTGAGGGCCAGCGCGGCGGGTGAGAGGATGGCAGGATGAAGATCCTCTCGATCCAGTCGGCCGTCGCGCACGGCCACGTCGGCAACTCGGCCGCCGTCTTCCCGCTGCAGCGCATCGGTGTCGAGGTGCTGCCGGTCTACACGGTCAACTTCTCCAACCACACCGGCTACGGCGCTTGGCGCGGACCGATGATCGCGCCGGACGACGTGCACGAGGTCATCACCGGCATCGAGGAGCGCGGCGTGCTGCCGCAGATCGACGCCGTGCTCAGCGGCTACCAGGGCGGCGAGGGCATCGCCGACGTCATCATCGAGGCGGTCGCGAAGGTCAAGGCGGCGAACCCGGATGCCGTCTACGCCTGCGACCCGGTGATGGGCAACGCGAAGTCCGGGTGCTTCGTCGCACCGGCCATCCCGGAGCTGCTCCGCGACAGGGTGGTGCCGGTCGCCGACATCATCACGCCCAACCAGTTCGAGCTGGGCTACCTGACCCGGACCGAGCCCGGCGACCTGGAGTCCACGCTGGCGTCGGTCGACGCCGCGATGGCGATGGGTCCGTCCGTCGTGCTGGTGACCTCGGTCGAGCGCCCCGACCGCGAGGAGGGCACCATCGAGATGCTCGCGGTGGACGGGAAGGGCGCCTGGCTGGTCTCGACGCCCCGGCTGCCGATGAAGGCCAACGGCTCGGGCGATGTCACCGCGGCACTTTTCACCGCGCACTACGTCGAGACCGGTGACGCCAAGGTCGCACTGGAGCGCACCGTGTCGAGCGTCTTCGACCTGCTGCAGAACACGCTCGACTCGGGCGAGCGCGAGCTGCAGCTCGTCGAGTCGCAGGAGACGTACGCCAACCCGCGCCTGCAGTTCACCGCGTACCAGGTGCGCTGACGCACAGACGGGCTCAGCGACCCCTTTGGGCCCCTGAGCCCGTCGAAGGGTCAGCGCGGCCAGGCGTGCGCGACCGCTTCGCGGACCTCGCCGAGCAGCTGCGGCAGCGCCTTGGTCTTCGCGATGATCGGGAAGAAGTTCGCGTCCGACTTCCACCGCGGCACGATGTGCTGGTGCAGGTGCGCGTCCACGCCGGCGCCGGCGACCGCGCCCTGGTTCATGCCCAGGTTGAAGCCGTCGCAGTTCGAGACCTCGCGCAGCACGCGCATGCCGGTCTGCGTGAGCGCGCCGATCTCCGCGACCTCCTCGGGTGTCGCCTGATCGTAGGTCGCGATGTGGCGATACGGGCACACCAGCAGGTGTCCGGAGTTGTACGGGAAAAGGTTCAGCAGAACGTAGGCCGTCTCTCCGCGGGCGACGATGAGCCGCTCGGCATCCGGATGCTTCGGTGCCTCGCAGAACGGGCAGTCCTCGCGCAGCACCTCGGGACCGGCCTGGATGTACGCCATCCGGTGCGGGGTCCACAGCCGCTGGAACTCGTCCGGGACACCGGCGAGGTGGCCGCCGTCCTCGACGGCCACCTCGTGCTCGGGCGTGAAGGTCACGCGAGATCCTCTGAGGTCATCACCCGCGTATGCGACGCGATCGCTCCGCGGATGCGGGCGACGGCGTCCGCGATCGGCACGCCGTTCTCCTGCGATCCGTCGCGGAAGCGGAACGAAACCGTGCCGGCCGCGCGGTCCTGCTCGCCGGCGATCAGGATCACGGGCACCTTGGCCGTGGTGTGGTTGCGGATCTTCTTCTGCATCCGATCGTCGGAGTGATCCACTTCGGCGCGCACGCCTTCGGCCTTCAGCAGGCCGACGACCTCGTCCAGGTAGTCGCCGAACGCGTCGGCGACCGGAACGCCCACGACCTGCATCGGTGCGAGCCACAGCGGGAAGTCGCCCGCGTAGTGCTCGAGCAGGATCGCGAAGAACCGCTCCACCGATCCGAGCAGCGCGCGGTGGATCATCACCGGACGGTGCTTCTGCCCGTCGGGGCCGGTGTACTCCAGCTCGAAGCGCTCCGGCTGGTTGAAGTCCAGCTGGATGGTCGACATCTGCCAGGTGCGGCCGATGGCGTCCCGCGCCTGAACCGAGATCTTCGGGCCGTAGAAGGCTGCGCCGCCCGGGTCGGCGACCAGTTCGAGGCCGGACTCCAGGGCGACCTCGCGCAGCGTGTCGATCGCGGTGGTCCACTGCTCGGGCTCGCCGAGGAACTTCGGGTTGCCCTCCTCGTTGGTCGAGAGCTCCAGGTAGAAGTCGTTCAGCCCGTAGTCGCGCAGCAGTTCGAGCACCAGGTTGAGGTTGGTGGTCAGCTCCTCGCGCACCTGGTCCTGGGCGACGTAGATGTGCGCGTCGTCCTGGGTCAGGCCGCGCACGCGGGTGAGTCCCGAGAGCGTGCCGCTCTTCTCGTACCGGTACACGGTTCCGAACTCCGCCAGGCGCAGCGGCAGCTCGCGGTAGCTGCGCCCGCGGGCCCGGTAGATCAGGTTGTGGAACGGGCAGTTCATGGGCTTCAGGTAGTAGTCCTGCCCCTGACGGGTGACGCTGCCGTCCTCGTCGACGACCTCATCGAGGTGCATCGGCGGGAACATGCCATCGGCGTAGGTCTGCAGATGACCGGAGGTCATGAACAGATCCTTCTTGGTGATGTGCGGGCTGTTCACCACGTCGTAGCCGTTGCGCAGCAGATGACGACGCAGGTTCTCCTCGATCTCGTAGCGGGTGACCCCGCCCTGGGGGTGGAAGACCGCCAGTCCGGAACCGATCTCGTCCGGGAAGGAGAACAGGTCCATCTCGACGCCGAGCTTGCGGTGGTCGCGACGCTCGGCCTCGGCGAGGCGCTCCTGATAGGCGCGCAGCTCTTCCTTGCTGGGCCACGCGGTGCCGTAGATCCGCTGCAGCTGCGGGTTCTTCTCGCTGCCGCGCCAGTAGGCGGCGGCCACGCGGGTGAGATCCCAGCCGTTGCCGAGCATGCGGGTGCTGGGCACGTGCGGTCCGCGGCAGAGGTCCTTCCAGGCCACCTCGCCGTCCTTGGTGACGTTGTCGTAGATGGTCAGCTCGCCGGCTCCGACCTCGACGGATGCTCCGTCCGCGGCGTCCGCGCCGGAGCCGGGGCCACCGGCCAGGTCGATCAGCTCGAGCTTGAAGGGCTCGTTCGCGAGCTCGGCGCGCACCTCGTCCTCGGTGACGACGCGGCGGGTGAAGCGCTGGCCGTCGCGGACGATGCGCTGCATCTCCTTCGAGATGGCCTTGAGGTCCTCGGGGGTGAAGGGCTCGTCGACGCCGAAGTCGTAGTAGAAGCCGTCGGTGATGAACGGGCCGATGCCCAGGTTCGCGGCAGGACGGATGCGCTGCACGGCCTGTGCGAGCACGTGCGCGGTGGAGTGGCGCAGGATGTCGAGGCCGGCAGGGCTGTCGATGGTGACCGGCTCGACGACGTCGTTCTCGGCGACGGTCGCTGCGAGGTCCTTGAGGACGCCGTTCACGCGCATGGCGATGACGGATCGGTCGGTGAAGATTGCGAAGCCGTCGCGCACCTCGGCGCTGGGCTGGGCGATGTCTGACACGGGGATTCTCCTGATGGACGAATGGAATGAGACGACTCAGCTTCGGGCGCGACGGCGCCCTGCCCGCTCAGGCGCCAGTAGTTCGCGTGACGACACCGGTGACAGAGGTCACGAGAAGGGTCGACACGGATTCCATGGGAAGAGTCTACGCTGTCGGGCCGAAGCGCTCGGAAACGACGAAACCCCCGGGGGAACCGGGGGTTTCTGTCTGTGCGCGATACTGGGATCGAACCAGTGACCTCTTCCGTGTCAGGGAAGCGCGCTACCGCTGCGCCAATCGCGCCTAGAAGGCTATTAAGTTTTCGCTGAGAGGTGGCGACGGGATTCGAACCCGTGTAAACGGCTTTGCAGGCCGGTGCCTAGCCACTCGGCCACGCCACCAGAGGTGGATTCGAACCCACATGCCAGAACCCCTGGCTGGGGCTCCTGCACTCGAGCGGATGACGAGACTCGAACTCGCGACCCTCACCTTGGCAAGGTGATGCGCTACCAACTGCGCTACATCCGCATACTGTTCAGTTTTTCGATCTTACCCGGCGTGCCGGGCACTCGAAATACATTAGCCCAGGTTCAGGCGTTCACCAAACCGGATGACGCCGTCGGGCGTGTCCGCCGCACTGCCCCTCGACGCGCCACGCCCGGCCTGCCGACCGATACCGGCACCGCCCATCCGATCGGGTATGCTTTTCAATCGTGCCGTTGTGCACACCACAACAGCACAGGGGCGATTGGCGCAGTTGGTAGCGCGCTTCCTTCACACGGAAGAGGTCGTCGGTTCGAGTCCGGCATCGCCCACGCGGATGTAGCGCAGTTGGTAGCGCATAACCTTGCCAAGGTTAGGGTCGCGAGTTCGAGTCTCGTCATCCGCTCCACGTCAGAGGCCCGGGATCGATGATCCCGGGCCTCTCGTCATATCCGGAGGGAGACACGGCATGACCGCAGGACACGTCATCATCGCCGGCGCATCGGGACTGATCGGCCGCGCACTCACCGCCTCGCTCCGCGCAGACGGGATCAGGGTCGTGCACCTCGTGCGGCGCGCACCCGCAGGACCCGACGAGGTTCGCTGGCTCGATTCAGGGCATCCGCTCGCCCCCGACGTCCTCGCCGGCGCGGACGCGGTCGTCGGCCTGAACGGCGCGAGCATCGGACGCCTGCCGTGGACGCGTGGTTACCGCGAACGACTTCGATCCTCCCGCCTGCTGCCCACGCAGACGCTCGCGGCCTCCCTCCGTGCTCTGGGCGGCGATGCACCGCCCTTCCTCTCGGCATCCGGTATCGGCTTCTACGGCGACCGCCCGGGCGAGGCGATCGATGAGAGCAGCGCGGCCGGCAGCACGTTCCTCGCCGAGCTCTGCGTCGACTGGGAGCGTGCGGCCCGCGACGCCGGCGACGACGTGCGCACTGCGCTGCTGCGCACGGCCCCCGTGCTGCACCCGGAGGGCGTGCTGCGTCCCATGATCCTGCTCACCCGGCTCGGGCTCGGCGGACCGCTCGGCTCCGGGCGGGACCTCTGGCCGTGGATCTCGCTCGACGACGAGGTGCGCGCCATCCGCCACCTGATCGGCACCCCGGTCGACGGTCCGGTCAATCTGACGGGTCCGACACGCGCGACCTCGGCGGACATCGGTCGTGCGCTCGCCCGCGCGCTGCGCCGCCCGTACTGGCTCCCGGCGCCGGCCTGGGCCCTGCGCCTGGGGCTGGGACGCGCGGCGGCCGACTCGCTCATCCTCTCCGACGTCGATGCGACTCCCGGAGCGCTGCTGGACAGCGGCTTCGTCTTCCGCCATCAGACCGCTGCGGATGCCGTGGACTCGGCTCTCCGCTGATCCAAGGCATCCGCCGCGCCGGCGACTCCATCTCGTGACGCCGAAGGGGCGTCAGGGAGGATTCCGCCCTGGTGCCCCTTCGGACATACGATCGCGGACGCCTCAGGCCCGCGTCGTGCGCAGCTCTGCTCGAGCGGGCTGCGGCTCGGAGAAGATCACGACGATGATCACCGTGATCCCGACGACCACGTGGGGAGCCCAGGCGTTCGGCGGTGCAGATGCGAAACCGAACAGCCAGGGGGACGCGGCGAGGAAGATGCTGGCGACGACGTCGAACACGAGGTGCACCGGCATCGGAATCAGCTTGACCGGACCCCATTCGTACCGCGTCAGCAGGCTGTAGACGATCAGTCCGGCACCCAGGACGATCGGGATCACGACGGCTGGGCCGCCCATGGAGGCGAAGCCGAACAGCCAGGGGGCGAGGATCAGGGCGATGCCGACGAGATAGTCGAGAACGCCGTGGACTTTCGTGGGGATGAAACGCATGATTCCTCCTCGATCGGATGCGCCGCGGACAGCGGCTCACTGAGGGTTCGTCGCCCTGGACCGATCGGATTGGATGCCTGCGAATGCGGCCCGCTCCTCAGGCCTTCGCCCAGCCGTACCTGCGGATGAGCGCCTCGGCCACGCGACCGTAGCGCCCCCTGTCCAGGACGGCGGCCTCACGCCGCATCCCCTCGACGTGCACGCTGTACAGCTGCTCGATGTCCACCCACGATTCACGACCCTGCGAGTCCCAGTCGCCGGACCCGATGGAGAGGAAGTCCCGGTCGCCGTCGTGGGCCTTGCTGGTCATGCGGACGGCGTACACGCGATCCGCGGACTGCCTTCCGATGACGAGCACGGGACGATCCTTGCCGCGCCCGTCGTTCTCCTGGTACGGCACCCAGGTCCAGATCACCTCGCCGGAGTCCGGCTTACCGTTCCGGGAGGGCGAGTATCCGACGTTCACATCGCCGACCCGCTCGGGATCGACCTCGATCGTCTCGGAACCGCGCGTCCGTCCCGGTGAGGCCTCGTCGGCCCGACGGGACGATCCGGCAGGAGACGAACCGGCGCCGGCCCGCCCATCGGGGCGGAGCACGGCGTCCGGATGCCGCGGGCGCGTGGGCTGCTTCGGGTCCTCCTTGGCCAGAAGCCGGCCCACGAGATCCGCGAGGACGGACAGGATGCGCTGAGTGGAGCTCACCCCCACACCCTAGCCGCGGCTCATTCGACCAGCGCGTAGCCCTCTTCACCGTGCACGAAGGTGTCGACGCCCGCGACCTCGGCCTCCTTCGTGACCCGGAAGCCGATGGTCTTCTCGATCACGAATCCGATCGCCAGCGACACCAGGAACGAGTACACCAGCACTCCCCCGGCGGCGATGATCTGCACCGCCAGCAGCCGCAGGTCGCCGCCGGTGAACAGCCCCTGTCCGGTCGCGAAGAAGCCCAGGTACACCGTGCCCAGCACGCCGCCGACCAGGTGCAGGCCCACGACGTCGAGCGAGTCGTCGAAGCCGAGACGGAACTTCAGCTCCACGGCCAGTGCGCACGCGGCACCGGAGAGCAGGCCCAGCAGGAGCGACCACCCGGGCGTGAGGTTCGCGCAGGCCGGCGTGATCGCGACGAGTCCGGCGACGAGTCCCGAGACGGCGCCCACCGACGTCGGCTTGCCGTCACGGAGCTTCTCGATGAGGATCCAGCCCAGGATGCCCGCAGCCGACGCGCCCAGTGTGTTCACCGCGATCAGTCCGACGTGCCCCATCCCCGGCGACAGCCACTCGGCACCGGCGTTGAAGCCGAACCATCCGAACCACAGCAGCGCGGCGCCCAGCAGCGTCAGCGGCACGTTGTGCGGCTTCTGGATGCCCTTGCCGAAGCCGATGCGCTTGCCCAGCACCAGGGCCAGTGCGAGGGCGGCGGCACCGGCGTTGATGTGCACGGCCGTGCCGCCCGCGTAGTCGATCACCGCGATCCCGCTGTCCTTGCCGAACAGGGTCGTGCCCAGGTGCATGATCCAGCCGCCGCCCCAGACCCAGGCCGCGATCGGGAAGTATCCGATCGTGCCGAAGACGCCCACGAAGATCAGCCACGGACCGAATCGCGCACGGTCCGCGATGGCTCCAGAGATCAGCGCGACGGTGATGATCGCGAAGGTGGCCCCGTACGCGACGCTCAGCAGCGCGGCGTTGGCTCCGGAGCCCGATGCGGCTTCCGCGAGCCCGAAGTCCTTGAAGGGATCACCCGCGAACTGGCCGGGCCCGTCGACACTGCTCATCGAGTAGCCGTACAGCATCCACAGCACGGCGATGAGCCCGATCGCGCCGAAGCTCATCATCATCATGCTGATGACGCTCTTCGCCCGCACCAGGCCGCCGTAGAAGAACGCCACCCCCGGGGTCATCAGCAGCACGAGTGCCGTGGCGGTGAGCGCCCACGTGATGTTGCCGGTGGAGTCCATGTCCGCACCCTTCTCTCTTCGTCGGATGAATGAAGTCTGGGCGCGACGTGTTTCGATCTCGCGTGCTGCGTGTTGCGGGCGTGTTACAACGGACGCCCGCAGATGACGATCCGGTTACCGGAAGCAGTTCGGGTATTCTCGAATCCACCTCCGGCCCCCAGGCAGGAGGACATCTCTCCCGCCTCCCGACGGGAGACCGAGTGAGGAGTCTCGTGTGATCGACCTCGAAAAAGTCAACGGCGACTGGGAGTTCGACCCGGCGCACACCCGGATCGGCTTCTCCGCGAAGCACGCCATGGTCACCACCGTCCGCGGTGCCTTCAACGAGGTCTCCGGACACCTCCATGTCGACACCGAGCACCCGGAGAACTCCTGGGCGAAGGTGACGATGAAGACGGGCAGCGTGGACACGCGTGTGCAGCAGCGCGACGATCACCTGCGCAGCGCGGACTTCTTCGACTCGGAGAAGTGGCCGGAGATCACCTTCGTCAGCACCCACATCGAGGAGGTCGACGATCGCGCGTTCAGCGTCACGGGCGACCTCACCATCCGCGACGTGACCAAGCAGGTCATGATCCCGCTGGCGCTGATCGGCATCGAGACGGGCCCCGCGGGCGAGCTCCGCGCCGGCTTCGAGGGCACTCGCCGTCTGAACCGCCGCGACTACGGCCTGGAGTGGAACACGCCCCTCGACTCCGGCGGGGTGCTCGTCTCGGAGAAGATCACCCTGGAGTTCGAGATCTCCGCGGTCAAGACCGCGGGCGACGACGCCTCTGACGAGGACGGTGAGGACGCCGGCTCCGAGGAGTGACCGCAGGCGCTCCGGCGGGGATCAGTCCTCGCCGGAGCCGCCGCGCACCGAGTGGGTGAGGGCGTTGAGCCTCGAGATCGCCCGCAGGTACTTCTTGCGGTACCCGCCGCCGAGCATCTCCTCCGCGAACACGGTGTCCAGCGACGCGCCCGTGGCCGCGATAGGCAGCTGGGCGTCGTACACGCGGTCCACGAACGCCACGAAGCGCAGCGCCTCGGACTGGTCCGTGAGCACCTGCACATCGCGCAGGCCCACCAGATCGAGCCCGTCGATCAGGCGGATGTACCGCGAGGGATGCACCTGCGCCAGGTGCCTGATGACATCGGCGAACGCATCGTCCGAGGCCGTGCCCGCTGCGGCGGCATCCGCGACGGCCTTCGCGTAGTCGGCGTCGTCCAGCACCACCGCGCTGCCGTCGATCGCGCGCTGACGGTAGTCGACCCCGTCGATGCGCAGGGTCTCGAAGCTCTCGGACATCGCGTGGATCTCGCGCAGGAAGTCCTGCGCGGCGAACCGGCCCTCGCCGAGCGCGTTCGGGGGCGTGTTGGAGGTGGCGGCGAGCTTGGTGCCTGAGGCCACCAGCTCCCCCAGCAGGCGCGTCATCACCATCGTGTCGCCGGGATCGTCCAGCTCGAACTCGTCGATGCAGAGCAGGTCGGAGCCGCGCAGCAGATCCACGGTGTTGCGGTAGCCCAGCGCCCCGACCAGGGCGGTGTACTCGATGAACGAGCCGAAGTACTTCCGGCGGGACGGCATCGCGTGGTAGATGGACGCCAGCAGGTGCGTCTTGCCGACGCCGAAGCCGCCGTCCAGGTACACGCCCGGCTTCATCGGGGTCTCCTTGGGCGCGCGGCGGAACAGCCCGGCCTTCTTCACCGGCTCGCTGCGAC
>NZ_MKRT01000028.1:4868-6011 GCF_001897945.1 Microbacterium sp. 69-10 | reverse complement strand
AGGCTGGCGAGCATCTCCGGGCCGGTGACGATCGGCGTGCGCTCGGTGAGGTGCACGACACCCGTGCTCGTCTGCTGGGTCATCACATTCCTGAGGTCAGAAGTCATAGTCTTACGATCCGGATGCGGGCCCGACCGAAGGGATCTATCGTCAAAGGGGACGGCTCAACTTTACGCCGTCGCACACCCGCACCCGCGTCCTGAACCACCTGGCGCACCCGTGCACCGCCCGCAATCAGCATCCGCGTCCTGAACCAAGAGGAGCATCCCGTGACCGTCGAGCACGACAACTCATCCGCCAAGTTCGCCGAGTACGCCGCGCCCGGTCGGCTCGTCACGACCGAGTGGCTCGCCGCCAACCTCGACGCACCCGGCCTGGTTGTCGTCGAATCCGACGAGGACGTCCTGCTCTACGAGACCGGCCACATCCCGGGCGCCGTGAAGGTCGACTGGCACACCGAGCTCAACGACCCGGTCGTGCGCGACTACGTCGACGGCAAGGGCTTCGCCGAGCTCCTCAGCCGCAAGGGCATCTCCCGCGACGACACCGTCGTGATCTACGGCGACAAGAACAACTGGTGGGCCGCATACGCCCTCTGGGTCTTCTCGCTCTTCGGCCACGAGGACGTGCGCCTGGTCGACGGCGGTCGCGACAAGTGGATCGCCGAGGGCCGCGAGATCACCACGGAGAAGACGGTCCGTCCCGCGACGGAGTATCCCGTGGTCGAGCGCGACGACTCCGTGCTGCGCGCCTACAAGGACGACGTGCTGGCGTTCATCGGCCAGGGCCCGCTGATCGACGTGCGCTCCCCCGAGGAGTACTCCGGTGAGCGCACCCACATGCCGGCCTACCCCGACGAGAGCTCGCTGCGCGGCGGTCACATCCCCACCGCGAAGAGCGTGCCGTGGAGCCGTGCGGTCGCTGAGGACGGCGGGTTCAAGACCCGCGCCGAGCTCGAGGAGATCTACCAGGACGGGGCGGGGCTCAAGGCCGGCGACGACGTGATCGCCTACTGCCGCATCGGTGAGCGCTCCAGCCTCACCTGGTTCGTCCTGCAGCACCTGCTCGGCTTCGAGAACGTGCGCAACTACGACGGCTCGTGGACCGAGTGGGGCAGCGCCGTGCGCGTTCCGATCGTCACGG
>NZ_MKRT01000028.1:0-4850 GCF_001897945.1 Microbacterium sp. 69-10 | reverse complement strand
GCACGCCTGGCGGAGGTCCGCGAGGAGTTCCTGGAGCTCCCTCAGGAGGACCGCCTGGAACTGCTCCTGGAGTACTCGTCCGAGCTCCCGCCGGTGCCCGAGCACCTCGCCGGCAACGTCGACATGTACGAGCGCGTCGCGGAGTGCCAGTCCCCTGTCTTCATCAACGTCGAGGTCACCGACGGCGTCGTCGCCATGCACGCGACGGCGCCGCCGGAGGCGCCGACCACCCGCGGGTTCGCGAGCATCCTGGTGCAGGGCCTCACCGGACTGACCGCCGACGAGGTCCTCGCGATCCCGGGCGACTACCCGCAGACCATCGGCCTGACGAAGTCGGTCTCGCCCCTGCGGATCGCCGGCATGACCGGGATGCTGGTGCGCGCCCAGCGACAGGTCGCAGAGAAGCGCTGACTCAGCTCAGGAGCCGGCGCGCGCGCCGAGGCCGTGCTCCGACATCCAGTCGGTGATCGCGGCCGTCCACCGCGTCTGGTCGTAGTTCCAGAGCTTCGTGTGCCGCGCCACCGCGAACGCGGGCATGGTCACGAGGTCCGGCCGCGCAGCCGCCAGCGCGTGGGAGGCGTCCGCGGGGACGAACCCGTCGTCGTCGCTGTGCAGGATCAGGATCGGCGCGTGCAGCTCGGATGCCCGTGCCACCATGTCCAGGCGATCGAAGCGGATCGCGTTCTCCGCGCCGCTCAGCCGCGCCGTGAACGTGTTCTCCAGCACACCCATGGCCAGGGCGGGAAGCGGTTCGCGCAGGCCCTCCTCACGCGCCTGGAAGCGCAGCACGGTGCGCCAGTCGACGACAGGTGAATCCAGCACGAGGCCGGCGATCCGGTCGCGGTTGCCGGAGGAGACGGCTGTCTGCAGCGCGATGGCACCGCCCATCGACCATCCCATCAGCACGACGCGCCGCGCTCCGTGCCGCAGCGCGTATCCGATGGCCGCGTCCACGTCGCGCCATTCGCTCGCGCCGAGCGCGTAGCTCCCTCCGCGGGAGCGCGGTGCCTCGCCGTCGTTGCGGTAGGACACCACGAGGTTCGGCAGCCCCAGGGCATGGAACACCGGCACGGCGCGCAGGCACTCGGATCGCGTGGTGCCGCGACCATGGACCTGGATGACCCACGTGTCCGCGTTCCCGGTGTCCGCCGCGGGGAAGAACCACGCAGGGCAGGGGCCCGCGGGCGAACCGATCAGCACGCTCTCCCACGGCAGGTGCAGCTCGCTCGGGGTCACGTAGTACCAGCCGCTGAACGCGGCATCCCTGTCCACCTGTGCACCCGGTTCGATCTGGGTCAGCAGTTTGCGGCGCACGGTCCGGGAGTCGGCGCCGAGCACCGCGCCGAGCTTCACATAGCCGTAGGTGCCCGAGGTGAACAGTCCGTAGCGCCCGGGCAGCTCGGTGTCCGGCGTGCGATCCAGCTCGATCGTCTGCGCGCCGGTGTCCACAGCCAGGATGTGCGTGTCGTTGCGCCGCACCGTCGGCGTGACCACACGGCGGGCGACCGTGAACACGACCGCTCCGGCTGCGGCTCCCAGCGCCAGCAGCGCGGGTACGGCGATGGCTACGGCGTGCCTGAGACTCTTCATCGCCTCCTGACTCTAGCCTGTCCACGTGACTGCACACCCGGATGCCGCAGCGCTCTTCGCCGTCGCCGCCGCAGAGCTGCGCGAGACGACGTTCCGCGCCGACATGGTCGTGCGGGAGATCCCGTCCCCCGCAGGTCTGGCGCCCTTCTCGCTGGCCCTCGCCGCGGACGTGCGCCCGGATGATCACGGCGACTCCATCTACGGCACCGGACGGTTCGTGCTGCTGCACGATCCGGACGAGCCCGCGGCCTGGGGCGGCGCCTGGCGCGTGATCGCGTTCGCCCAGGCCCCGCTGGAGCCCGAGATCGGCACCGATCCCCTGCTCGCCGACGTCGCCTGGTCGTGGCTCGTCGACGCCCTGGACTCACGCGCCGCGCAGTACCACTCCGAATCGGGGACCTCGACGAAGATGCTCTCGAAGGGCTTCGGCGGCCTGGCTGAGGAGGGCGACGGCGCTCAGATCGAGCTGCGCGCGTCGTGGACCCCGGATGCGCCGCTGCGCCCGCATGTGGAAGCATGGGCAGAGCTGGTGGGGATGCTGGCGGGTCTCCCGCCGGGTTCCGAGGATGTCGCCGTGTTCGGCGCGAGAAGGGACGGTCGTGGCTGAATACTCCGTGATCGGTGACCGCACGGAGTTCGAGAAGGCGTGTCTCGCCCTCTCCCAGGGCCAGGGACCGGTAGCCGTCGACGTGGAGCGCGCGTCCGGGTTCCGCTACTCGCAGCGCGCGTACCTCGTGCAGGTCTTCCGGCGCGACGCGGGCGTCTTCCTCTTCGATCCGCCGGCCGTCGGTGACTTCAGCGCACTGCAGGATGCCATCGGCGACACCGAGTGGGTCTTCCACGCCGCCAGTCAGGATCTGCCGTCGCTGCGCGAACTGGGCCTGAATCCGCCCCGCATCTTCGACACCGAGCTGGCCTCCCGCCTCCTGGGCAGCGATGGCTTCGGTCTCGCCGCCGTCGTCGAGCACACCCTCGGGATCACCCTGGCCAAGGCGCATTCGGCCGCCGACTGGTCCACGCGGCCGCTCCCGCAGCCGTGGCTCGAGTACGCGGCCCTCGACGTGCTGCACCTGATCGACGTCGCGGACGTGCTCGCCCGCGAGCTCGCGGAGGCGGGCAAGACCGAGATCGCGGCGGAGGAGTTCCAGGCGACTCTCGACAAGGAGCCAAGGCCCCTCGCACGGAGCCATGGCGCCGGCTGAGCGGACTTCACAAGGTGCGCGGCGCTCGTCAGCTGGCGGTCGCCCGTGAGCTCTGGACCGCACGCGAGGCGTACGCGCAGGAGATCGATGTCTCCCCCGGCCGCCTCGTGCCGGACCGCTCGCTGCTCGCGGCCGTGCTCGCCACGCCGCAGAGCAAGGCCGCCCTCGCAGCGCTCAAGGAGTTCAACGGGCGCGCCAGCCGCACCCAGCTGGACCGTTGGTGGGACGCGATCGAGCGCGGCCGCACCACGGAGGACCTCCCTCGTGAGCGCGTGCCCAGTGATGCGCTCCCGCCGCCGCGCGCATGGGCGGATCGCAATCCGGAGGCCGATCTGCGGCTGAAGGCCGCCCGCCCTGTGGTGGAGGCCATCGCGGAGGAGCTGCACATGCCGACGGAGAACCTGCTGACCCCGGACTTCCTGCGCCGGGTGGCCTGGCAGCCGCCGGCGCTGACAGCCGAGGCCGTCGGCGAGGCTCTCGCCACGCTCGGGGCTCGACCGTGGCAGGTTGCGCATACCGCACAGAAGATCGCGGATGCCTTTGTAGAGGGGCCGCAAACCGATTCGGACGCCCCCGAAACGGCTTCGTAGGTTCGATCCAACCGATTCCTGACGCTCCGAGCACCCTCCTAGGCTGGGGTCATCCCAACCAATGGAGGCAGGAGTGGCCGAGATCTCGGACGTCTTCTTCGTCGATGGAGTGCGCACGCCTTTCGGGCGCGCCGGCGAAAAAGGAATGTATTGGAACACCCGCGCGGATGACCTCGCCGTCAAGGCGACCATCGGCCTGATGGAGCGCAACGCCTCCGTCCCCGCCGACCGCATCGACGACGTCGCGATCGCCGCGACCTCGCAGACCGGCGACCAGGGCCTGACCCTCGGACGGTCGGTCGCGATCCTGGCCGGTCTCCCGCAGACCGTTCCCGGCCTCGCGGTCGAGCGGATGTGCGCCGGCGCCATGACCAGCGTCACCACGATGGCGGCCTCCATCGGCATCGGCATGTACGACTTCGCCCTCGCCGGCGGTGTCGAGCACATGGGCCACCACCCGATCGGCGGCAACGCCGACCCGAACCCGCGCTTCGTCGCGGAGCGCATGGTCGACCCGGGCGCTCTCAACATGGGCGTCACCGCGGAGCGGATCTTCGACCGCTTCCCGCACCTGACCAAGGAGCGCTCCGATCGGTTCGGCATGCTCAGCCAGCACAAGGTCCAGGCTGCGTACGACGCCGGCAAGATCCAGCCCGACCTGGTGTCCGTGGCGATCAAGGACGCCGACGGCGCCTGGGGCCTCGCCACCGAGGACGAGGGTCGTCGCCCGCAGACCACCATGGAGGACCTGGCGGCGCTGAAGACCCCGTTCCGTCCGCACGGCCGCGTCACCGCCGGAACCTCCTCCCCTCTGACCGACGGCGCGAACATGTCGCTGCTCGCCGGCGGCGGCGCTGTCAAGGAGTTCGGCCTGACCCCCAAGATGCGGATGGTCTCGTTCGCCTTCGCCGGCGTGCAGCCCGAGATCATGGGCATCGGCCCGATCCCGTCGACCGAGAAGGCCCTCAAGAAGGCCGGCCTCACCATCGACGACATCGGCCTGTTCGAGCTCAACGAGGCCTTCGCCATCCAGGTGATCTCCCTGCTCGACCACTTCGGCATCGCCGACGACGACCCCCGCGTCAATCAGTGGGGCGGCGCGATCGCCCTCGGACACCCCCTCGCGGCGTCCGGTGTGCGCCTGATGATCCAGCTCGCCGCGCAGTTCGCCGAGCGCCCCGACGTGCGCTACGGCCTGACGGCCATGTGCGTCGGTCTCGGCCAGGGCGGATCGGTCATCTGGGAGAACCCGTTCTACGACGGCAGGAAGCGGAAGTGACGGCGGACATGACGAACTACGACGACATCGACTTCTCGCCGATCATGGCCCTCACCGAGGGCGAGGTCGTCACGCACTCTCCCGTGCGCGACATCCGCCTCGCCTCAGGCAAGGTGCTCGCCCTGATCACGCTGGACAACGGCCGCGACCACACCCGCCCGAACACGCTGGGGCCCGCCACGCTCACCG
>NZ_MKRT01000027.1:80506-82133 GCF_001897945.1 Microbacterium sp. 69-10 | reverse complement strand
CAACACCAGAAGGATCACCGACCACTACACCACGTCCTGGGGCTTGACCCATGCTGAGCGACTCGGAGCTCGAGACTCCAAGTGCTACCGGTGTAGAAGCTTCCGTCGGAGCACTTGAGGATATAGACGTGAGGCATGCCCCGACGCTAGGCCGATCGATCGGCAAGCGTCCGCGGTTATCCACAGGGCGCCCTTCGTCTCGCTTCGCTCGCTCAGGGACCGACTTGTTTTGGCGCGATTCCTGGGCGCCGTTCGTCTCGCTTCGCGGCTTCTGAGCGACGAGCGCCAGCGAGGAGACGAAGGGCGCTCAGGGACCGGGGTCCTGTTCAGGAGCAGACGAAGGGCAGCCGTACAGGCGGGTGGCGGTGCCGGACCAGAAGTCTGGGGAGTCGGGATGGGGGAGCGCCCGCCGGGTGGCGGCGACCACGTCCGCGTAGGAGTGCGTGCGCGCCGACATCGGCCAGTCGCTGCCGAACATCAGGCGGTCGGCGCGGAACAGCCGGAACGCCGTGCCGGCGAGCTCGGTGAGCGCAGCATCCGTCCTCGTGGCGGACAGCAGCCCGGAGAACTTCGCGTGCGCGTTCGGCTGCGCGGCGAAGGCGGTGAGACCGCTCAGCCACGCCTCGTCCGGTTCGCCGTGACCGAGGCCGAGGTGGCACAGCACGATCGCGGTGTCCGGGTGCCGGGATGCCAGCGTCGCGGCGCCCTCGAGCTGCTCGGGCCGCAGCAGCAGCTCCAGCACGCGGCCGGACGCGCCCAGGGCATCCGCCAGCGCATCCAGCCCGGCCACGTCCGAGAGGTCGGCGGCGAACTGCGGCACGGCCGCCCGCACCCCGGCGAGATCCGCTCCCTCGAACGCGGTCGCGCCGAGCGGATGCCCTGCGGCCGGTTCGTACTGCAGCACGGCGCGCCGGACCACGGCATCCGCCGCCGTCGCGGCCGTGAGCCAGCGCGCCTCCTCGACGGAGTCGGCCACCTGGACGGCGATGGCGGCCTCCACGCCGCACGGCTCAGCCACCTGCCGGTACTCCGCCACCGACGACACCGTCGGCAGCCCCAGCCCGTCACGGAACCAGGGGATCGGGAACGCGTCGACGTCCCACAGGTGCACGTGAGAGTCGACGATGCGCACGCTCAGGCGACCTCGAGCGCGAGCCACAGCTCCTCGGGGATCTCCGCGGAGAGCCCGGCGACGAACGCGTCGACCTCGGCGGGCGTGCGGGCGCCGACGACCACGGCATCCGCGCCGCGCCGCAGCGGGAACCGCACCGCGGCATCCGCCAGCGTCACTCCGCGGTCAGCGCACAGCGCCTGCAGCCGGCGGGCGCGCTCCAGCAGCGCGGCATCCGCCTGCCGGTACTCGAAGTAGGGGGCGGCGTCCGGATCGGCGAGGATGCCCGAGTTGAACACGCCCGCGGCGATCACGCCGATGCCGCGCGCGGCGGCCAGGCCCAGCAGTCGCTCCTCGGCGGTGCGGTCCAGCAGCGTCAGCCGCCCCGCCTCCATGATCACGTCCAGGGGTGCTTCGGCGGTGAAGCGCTCCAGCGGCTCGAGCCTGCCCAGGCCCACGCTGATCGCGCGCACCACGCCCTGCTCGCGCAGCTCGACCAGCGCCGTCATCGCTCCG
>NZ_MKRT01000027.1:63288-80416 GCF_001897945.1 Microbacterium sp. 69-10 | reverse complement strand
GGCTGAGGTCGGCGACCGATGAGGCCCCGCTCGCGGCGCCGGTCACGGGCGCGCCGTCGGCGTCGAGCAGCTGCCGGCCGACCTTCGTCGCGATCACGACCTCATCGCGGGGGACCCCGCGCAGCGCCAGGCCCAGCTTGCGCTCGCTCTCGCCGTCGCCGTACAGCGGGGCGGTGTCGAAGAACCGCACGCCGGCGGAGAGGGCGGCCTCGACCGTCGCCACGGCATCCGCATCCGGAACCGGTGCGAACAGGTTGCCGATCGGCGCGCAGCCCAGGCCGGCGTCGTCCCGCAGGCCGGGGACGATCCTCAGCGGGCGGAGGGCTGCAGGGAACGCCATGCCTCGTACTCCTCACGGCTGTCGGGGGTCAGCGGGTAGTAGTCGCTCAGTCGTGCGCCCTCGTCGAGTCGCATCCGGCTGAACACCTCCCACTCCTCATGATCCCGCGCCGAGGCCACCACCTGGGGAGCCATCGCCTGCGGCACCACGACCGGGCCGTCGTCGTCGGCGATCACCAGGTCGCCCGGCATGCACAGCGCACCGCCGACGGCCACCGGCACGTCGTACGCCCAGGGGGCGAGCTCGGACTGCGAGGCGTAGTGCGGGGTGGTGCCCGTGCACCAGACCGGGATGCCGAGCTCGCGGATGCGCGCCGCGTCCCTGATGCGCCCGTCCACGACGATGCCCGCGCCGCCCTTGCGGATGAAGTACCGCACGAGGATGTCGCCCAGGCATCCGGAGAACCTGCTGCCGTAGGCCTGCACGACCAGCACGTCGCCGGGCTGCACGGCCTCGAGCACGTGCCACAGGGCGGTGTGGCGCTCGGCGTACTCCTGCTCCACGCCGGCCGCGGCGTCCTGGGGCAGCGCCATGTCCTCGCGCTGCGGCATGAACTGCAGCGTGATGGCCGAGCCGACCACGCGGCTGCCGGTGGTCAGCGGCACGGGGCCGTCGACGAAGGTGCGGCGGATGCCGAGCTGGTGCAGCTTCGCGCAGGCGGTGGCCGATGACAGGGCCGAGAAGTCCTCCACGAGCGCCGCGTCGGGGCGGGCGTACGCCGGTCCCCGCACCGGGAGTGCGAAGTCGGGGCGGATCAGTTCGGCGCTCATGCGTGTCCTTCGGTGGTGCGGGGTGCTGCGGTGGTGAGGTGGCGCGGCGAGCCGGTCGCGCGCGCGATGGTCAGGTCGAGGTCGGCGCCGTGCGCCGGCGGGAGCACGACCACCAGGTCGTCGTCGCACTCGACGGAGACCGTCGAGAACGCGCCGAGCGGGGAGGCGTAGGTGCCGGATGCCCCGGGGTACGCGCTCGCGTCCTCGACGCGCGCGGAGGCGGCCACGATCCGGTCGAGCCCGAAGCGTCCGCCGCGCAGCCGCACGGTGCGGGTGCGCGTGACGGAGGTGTTGACCAGGCGGAGGCCGATGCCGTCGGCATCCAGCCGGTGCACGAGCGCGGCGACGTCCTCGGGCAGACCCGGACGTCCGCGGTCGACATCCTCGTAGCGCAGCGCGGTGTGCCCGAGCCCGCCGTTGTAGAGCACCTGAGGCGCACCGCCGACGAGCTGCGTGAGCACCTCGGTGACCACCGGGTTCACGCGCTGCCAGAAGTGCAGGTGGGCGGCGTCGGGGTCCTGTGCGTCGCCGAGCATCATCGCCGTGCGCCGGGCCACCTGGCCGAGCGCCATCTCCAGCGCCCGCTGCGGGTAGTCGGGCAGGCCGCCTGCGAGGAACGAGTACCAGCCGGCCTCGTGGCCGGCCTCCTCCTTGTCGCGGAACGGGGCGACGCGGTCGGCGGATGCCGGGATGCCGGCGATCGCGTGCTCCAGGCGCGCCCGGTCGGCATCCGTCCGCGACCACCACCACAGCCAGACCGGGACGTCCAGCTGCAGCGGCCCGAAGTCGAACCAGCCGTCGACGCCGTAGCGGTAGGGGACCAGCATCCCCTCGTCCTCGGCCGCCGCGCCGTAGCGGGCGTTCCAGCCGCCGCGCAGGCTGTACGTGCTGCCCGCGGCGGAGCCGGGGCGCGCCTCGGCGAGGACGGCGTCGAGCATGGTGCGCACCAGGTCGAGCGCGGTGTCGTCGCGGGTGATCAGGGCGTGGTTGACCGCGCCGATCAGCGTGCTCATCGCGACCGAGTGGAAGCCGTGCGGCCACGCCCAGCCGTAGTGCGCGCCCCACCAGCGGCCCTCCTGCAGGGAGCCGGCGACACCGTCAGGGCCGATGGAGTCGAACATGACGGGGCTGGAGCCGGCGCGCTCGCGCCAGCCATCGACGTAGCGGCGGATCCACGCGCTCGCGGTCTCGTCGCCGTCGTACAGCCAGGTGTTGGCCGCCAGCGAGGTCGCGGCGAGGTTCACCGCCACGTCGCCCTGGGCACGGCGGTGCATCTCCTCGGACATCCGCAGCGCGTTCGCCGGGTCGGCGAGGTCGTCCCAGGTGTCGATGCCGGGCAGGCCCTGGATCGGCAGGCCGTAGGGCCGCATCTCGGCGCGATCGGCGGTGTACGGCACGACCGTGTCGTCCAGGCCGGGGCGGGCCCCGAGGGCGCCGTTGTGCGGGGCGCGGATGATGTTGTGCTCGGCGTCGTAGTTGCCGTGCGCCGGGTCGGTGAACAGCGCCGCGAAGCGCCGGGCGCGTGCGGCGTAGGCCTCGTCGGCGGGGTCGGCGGCGCAGATGCCGGCGAAGAAGAGCAGCGACTCGCCCTGGTGGAACCAGTCGTAGCCGTTGTCGTACTCGTCGGTCAGCATGCCGGCCTCGGTCAGCTGCGCGGTCACGCCCTCCCATGCCCGCTTGCTGTCGGCGAGCACCTCGTCAGGCCCACCCAGCACGTAGAACGCCGGCCAGTTGAAGAACGGCTCGTACAGGTCGTCGACCCCGTCGCGGTCCTCGAACTCGGCGACGCCGCGCAGGCGGCCATCCGGAAGCGTGTAACGGTCGCGGAACAGGCGTCGCGCCTGCTCGATCTCGTCGAACAGTCGGCGCTGCAGCACGGCCCATGCGGGGACGGTCCGCAGCGGGGAGGAGAGGTGCGCGTCTGCCATGGTCAGCCCTTCGTTGCCCCGGCGACCAGGCCGCCGATGATGTGCCGCTGCATGATGATGAAGAAGATCAGCGCGGGGAGCACGGCCAGCAGCAGCGTCGGGAACACCTGCGTGTAGTCGGTGGAGAACTGCCCGACCGCGGCGTACACGCCGGTGGTCACGGTGTAGATGCCGGAGCTCGGGCCCAGGATGATCTGCGGGCTGACGAAGTCGTTCCACACGCCGATCGAGTTCAGCACCACCATCGTGGCGATGACGGGCTTCATGATCGGGAACACGCACGTCCAGAACGCGCGGATCGGGCCCGCCCCGTCGAGCGACGCGGCTTCGTCGATGTCACGGGGGACAGTGCGCAGGTAGGCGGAGAACAGGAAGATCGACACCGGCAGGGTGGCCGCCGTCTCGAACAGGATGAACCCCGGCATCGTGTTGATCAGCCCCAGCACCCTGAGCACGAACACCACCGGGATCAGGGTGACCTGACCGGGGATGAACAGGCCGGTCACGAACAGCAGCAGCAGCCCGAGGTGCCACTTCGAGCGGCCGCGGGCGATCACGTAGGCGACCGGGGCGGAGAGCAGGATGCAGAACAGGTTGACCAGCACCACGAACAGCAGCGTGACGCCGTACGCGGCGATGACGTTGAACCGGCTGCTGGTGATCGCGGCCCACAGGTAGTCGAACGTGAAGCTCTGCGGTGTGATCAGCAGCGGGTTCTCGATGATCTCCTTCTGCGGCTTGAAGGCATTGATCACCATCGTGTACATCGGGATCAGCATCGTGATCGCGAAGACGCCCAGGACGATCCATCGGGCGGTGCCGGCCAGGACAGAGGGACGGTTGCGGCTCTGCTTGGTCAGCGGGGTCTTGGTCAGCGGGGTCTTGGTCAGCGGGGTGGCCATCAGTCGGTCGCCTTCTGGTCTGCGCGGCGGCGCACGAGCGTCACGCCGAGGCCGATCACGGCCGTCACGATGAGGAGCACGATCGACTGGGCGGCGCCGAAGCCGAGCGCGGAGTTCGCGAAGGAGTCCTTCAGGATCTGGTAGACGATGGTCTGCGTCGAGCCGGCTGGGCCGCCGTCGGTCAGGGCCAGGATCACGTCGTACGCCTTCAGCAGGCCGACCAGCGTCAGCACGATGTTCACGGTGAAGACCGGGGCGATCAGCGGCACGGTGATCGAGCGGAACTGCTGCCAGCGGCTGGCGCCGTCCACCGTGGCGGCCTCGTAGTACTCGGTCGGGACCGACTTGATGCCGGCCAGGAACAGGATCATGTTGAAGCCGAAGTGCGACCACACGATCGTGAAGATGATGCTCGCCTTCGCGAACGTCGGGTCGGTGAGGAACGGCAGCTCCGGAAGGCCGATGCCCTGCAGCATCCCGTTCACCGCACCCTGCGGCGCGAGCATCGCCGACCAGATGAAGCCGATGATGAGTGCGCTGATCACGTACGGGTAGAAGAAGATGGTGCGCAGCAGGGTGTTGGTCCGTCCGGGGCCCGAGATCAGGGCGGCGATGGCGAGCCCGATGACGTTGCAGAACACGGTGCCGAACACGGCGATGATGCCGGTGAAGATCGCGGCGTTCAGGGAGCGCGGGTTGCGGAAGGCCTTGGCGTAGTTGTCCCAGCCGACGAAGTCGAAGTTCAGGCTGTAGCCGGTCCAGTTCGTGAAGCTCAGCACGCAGGCCAGGATCATCGGGATCACGAACATCGCGAGGAAGACCGCGACGGCGGGGGAGGCCATGATCAGGCCGGGGATGCGGCGCCGCCAGCGCTGCGCCGCGCTGCGCTGCCGCGGGACGGCGGTGGATGCCATGGGGGAACGCTCCAATGCGGGCGTGGTGCGGAACATGTCTGTCAGCTCAGGATGCTCGATGCCGGAGCGGTGGGCGGGACGACGCGTCGTCCCGCCCACCACGGCGATCAGCCTGCGTTCGCGGTGAACCAGGCGTCCATGGACTTGATGACGTCGGCGGCCGGGGTTCCGCCCATCAGTGCCTGGGTCTGGGTGTTCAGCTCACCCGAGAACCCGTCGGGCATGGTGCGCTCGCCGTAGCCGCCGCCGGTGGGCGTGTAGTCGGATGCCGGGGTGTCGGCGACGATCTTGAGCAGCTCCTCGCCGAGGGGCGTCATGTCGTACTCGTACCCGTCGCGGAAGTTGCCGTCGATCTCGAGCTGGTCCGCGACCGCCTTCTTGTCGGTGGTGAGGAACTCGATCAGCTTGGCCGAGGCGTCCTGGTTCTTGCTCGCCTTGAGGATCGAGTACGGGCTGGCGATGTTGGCGCCCATCGCGGGCTTGTCGCCGGCCTTGGTCGCCGGGGCGCGGAACACTCCGATGTCGGCGGAGTCGGTGGCCTTCGCCTGCGATCCCATGAACCAGCTGCCCATGGAGTAGATCGCGGTCTTGCCGGAGAGGAACGCCTGCTCGGCGTCGGGGTATTTGATGCCCAGGGCGTCCTTGGGGACGTAGCCCTTCGCGACCCAGTCGGCGAAGGTCTCGATGGCGGGCCCGTAGGTCTTGCCGAAGCTCACCTTGCCGGAGGACACGTCCTGGAACCACTTCGGGTTCTCGGACACGATCGTCGGCAGGGCGAGTGCCTGCAGCGTGGCACTGGACATCCAGTCGCCGCCCTCCTGGATCGGGGTCCACCCGGCGTCCTTCAGCTTTCCGAGGTCCTCGGTGAGCTCGTCGACGGTGGTGGGCACCTCGGTGATGCCCGCCTCCTTGAAGGCGGTCTTGTTGTAGAAGAACAGGCTCTGCAGCTGCACGCCGATGCCTGCCATCAGGTACTTGCCGTCCATGGAGTACTGCTCGGCGAGCGGGCCCTTCTTGGCCCACTCGTACTTGGACAGGTCGACGAGCTCGGGCGCGAGCTTGCCGTTCGGGGCGAGGGACTGCACGATGTCGGGCGCGTCGCCGGAGGCGAGCAGGCGCGGGATCGCTGCCGAGACACCTTCGGCGCCGGGGTTCTGGATGACGACGTCGATGTTCTTGTTCTTCGCCTCGAACGGGGCGACGAGGTCGTTCCAGAACTTCTCGGTGAGGTTCGGCGTGACGTTGACGAGCACGCGCAGCGTGACCTTCTCGTTCGAGGTCCCGCCGTCGCCGGCGTCCGCCGCGCTGCTGCAGCCGGCCAGCGCCAGGGCGGCGACCGCGGTCATGCCGACTGCTGTGAGGAGTCGAGCCTTGATCATCGTTGATCCTTTCGGGATGCATGGGGAGGGTGCTTCCAGGGACATTACACTAATCGATAATCGTTTGTGAAGAGTGTGCCAAGGATTGGATGAAGCGTTTTCCTGCTGCTGGCGGGTGGGCGCGCGTGTCCGGCGGTCGTCCAGGTCGCAATCTGTCCGCTTCTCGGCGCCCATCATTCGTCCGGGTCGCGATTCGTCCCGCTTCGGTGGCCGGGTTCCGGGATGAAACGCGACCCGGGTGGGCGATGGATGCTGAGAACGGGACGAAATGCGACCCGGCCGCCAAGAACGCGCGGAAGGACAGTGGATGCTTGCCGGGCGTCAGCGCGAGGCGCGGCGGGCGCGGTACGCGGCGACGGCGTTGCGGTTCGCGCAGGTGGTGGAGCAGTACCGCTTGGAGCGGTTGCGGCTGAGGTCCAGCGCGATCGCCTGACAGTCGGCGTCCGCGCAGACGTCCAGTCGGCTTCCCTCGTCGGCGCGGATGACGTCGATCAGCGCCATCGCGGTCTCGACGAGGATTCGCTCGGCCAGGGGGTGGTCGTCGGCGACCGCGTGCAGATGCCAGTCGGCCGCGTCGTGGCGGGTCAGGCGCGGGGTGAGGGTGACGTCCGCCAGGGCGGTGTTGACGTGCGCGACCATCTCATCGCGAGGGGCGAGCAGCATTCCGCGCAGGCGCGGACGCAGCTCGCGCAGGGTGTGCAGCTCCGCGGCATCGCGGTCGAGGCGGCCGGTGTACGGATGCTCGGCGAGGAAGCTCTCGTAGTCGTCCAGGGTCGCGAGCGCGTCGGGATCCTCCGCGGAGTTCACCAGCGCGACGGCGGCGCGGAGCGCCTCCTCGGTGTCACTGGTGAAGATCATGTTGACACCTTACATCGCTCCGGAATAGTGTCATCTCCCATGGGGCATGTTGCACATGACACTCGCGTGGGCGCGGGTCTTCTCGTCGCGCTCGGCGCGGCGTTCTCGTTCGGCATGTCCGGAGCGTGGGCGCGCGGTCTGATCGATGCGGGATGGACCCCGGGCGCGGCCGTGACCGCGCGGGTGTGGGTGGCGGCGCTGGTGCTGCTGGTGCCGACGATCCTCGCGCTGCGCGGACGCTGGTCGGTGCTTCGCCGCAACGCCGGCATGGTGATCGGCTACGGACTGCTCGCCGTCACCGCCACGCAGCTGTTCTACTTCCAGGCGGTCGCCGTGATGGATGTCGGCATCGCGCTGCTCGTCGAGTACACCGCTCCCATCGCGGTGGTGCTCTGGCTCTGGCTCCGCCGCGGCGAGAAGCCCACACGCCGCAGCATCCTCGGCGCGGTGATCGCGTTCGCGGGCCTGGTGCTCATGCTCGACATCCTCACCGGTGCGCGGGTCGATGCGGCCGGCATCCTCTGGTCGCTCGGCGCCATGGTGGGTGCCGCTACCTACTTCGTGCTCTCCGCTCGCGAGGACACCGGCATGCCGCCGATCGTGCTGGCGGGTTCCGGTCTGCTGCTCGGCGCGATCGGGCTGACCGTCGCCGGGCTGACCGGCATCCTGCCCATGGCCTTCACGTTCGGCGAGGTCTCCTACCGCTTCGGGCCGATTCCCCATGTGACCGTCCCGTGGTTCGTTCCCGTGCTCGCGATCGGCCTGCTGGCGACCGCCCTCGCCTACGTGCTCGGCATCGCTTCGACGCGGATGCTCGGGTCGAGACTGGCATCCTTCGTCGCCCTCGCCGAGGTCGTCGCGGCGCTGCTGTTCGGCTGGATGCTGCTGGGCCAGCTGCCCGAGCCCCTCCAGCTGCTCGGTGCAGCGCTGGTGCTCGCGGGCGTCGTGGTCGTCAAGCTCGGCGAGCCGGCGGTGGCCGAGGAGGGCGAGCCGCTACTGGTCGGCTGACGCGTCGTAGCGCTCGCGGTTGGCCGTGATCTCGTCCAGGTGGGTGGACGCCCATTCGGCGACTGCGAGGATGGGCCCATGCGCTACCTGACGGTTCCTGTTCCCGTGCGCCTATGGCTTCCGGTGGACGGCTGTGTCGACAACTCGATGTCCATCGACGTCGTGGACGGGATCATGGAGTCGGTGATCGCCGGATCCTGTGTGCGGGATGCCGGATGGCGGGCGGCCGCGGCGTTCGAAGGAGAACCGGATGGCTTCGGCTGGCCGCCTCGTGACCACCGGCTCGCGATCACGCTCCGGCGTGAGCACTGGGAGTGGGTGGTCTCGCAGCTGCGTCGCTGGGAGCCCTTCGAGACCGAGGCGGCGGTGACCCAGGCGCGGGAGCTCATCGAGGCGGCGCTCGCGGCGGTGTGATGCAGTCGACGGATCCGACCTGCGAGGATCGACGGATGCATGAGGATCTGCTGCAGGCGTACGACGATCAGCTGCGGGGCGCCGCGGAGCTGCACGGTGAGGCGGAGGTGGAACGGCTCGGCCCGCTGTGGCTCGCGCAGTTCCGGGGCGATCGCGGCTTCATCACCTACCGGTCGCTGCCGGCTGATGCGCGGGAGATCGCGGAACTGGTGGATGCTGCGCTGGAGCACTTCCGTGAACGAACCGCAGCCGCCTCGGTCGAGTGGAAGACGCGTGGACACGACCTCGCGCCCGGCCTCGAGGACGCGCTGCTCGAACGCGGATTCGTCGCGGAGGAGCCGGAGTCGATCATGGTCGGCCGCGCCGAGGGCTTGGTCACGAACATCGACCTGCCGCAGGGCGTCGAGGTGCGCCGGGCATCGTCGGTGGAGGACATCCGGGCGTCGTACGAGATGCAGGGCCTCGTCTTCGACGACCCGGATTGGCGGAGCCGCGCGGAAGATGCGGTGCGGCGCCGGGAGTCCGGCGAGCAGCAGGAGCTGTGGATCGCGGTGGCCGACGGCGCCGTCGTCAGCACAGGACGCCTGGAGCCGGTGGAGGGCACGGACTTCGCCGGTATCTGGGGTGGCGCGACGCTGCCGGAATGGCGTGGTCGCGGCATCTACCGTGCGCTCACCTCGCGGCGCGCGGAGGTGGCGCTCGCGCTCGGCAAGACCCTGATCAACTCGGACTCGACGGAGTTCTCCCGCCCGATCCTGGAGCGCTCCGGCCTTGTGAAGGTGTCGACGACGACCCCGTACGTCTGGACCCGCTGAGCCCGGCCGCTTCTCCGTATGATGCATCCGGGGATCCGCGCTGGACTCGCGGAACCCCGGAAGAGGATGTTCTGAGGTCAGCTCTGCGCCCGGTCCCAGGCGCCGATGCAGCCATCAGAAGGGTGTGCGGAGTTCCTCTGGAAGTGCCGCCCAGAGGTCGGGCGGACGCCCACGGTCGCCGACCCCACCTGGATCCGGTCCGGACGGTGTGAAGGTGACGGTGTTCTGGGGCGGTGGTCGGTCGATGTAGGTGCGGCCGGTGGGGCTGGTCCATTCCAGCAGTCCGCCGCCAGTCTGTTTCACCTTCCATGGGGTGTGGTGTTTCAGCACATGGTGCCTGCGGCACAGAGCCGCGAGGTTGCCCTCTTCCGTGGGTCCGCCGTAGGCGGCGTCGAAGGTGTGGTCGAGGTCGGAATCGCGAGCCGGCATGCCACAGCCGGGGAACCGGCAGCGCTCGTCCCTGGCACGCAGGTGGCGTCTGAGCTGCTCGGAGGGTCGGTACCTGTCCACAGCGATGAGCTCTCCGCTGATCGGGTCAGTGAGCACCCGATCCCACCCGGATGCCGCACCCGCCAGCATCCGGGCGGTGGCCGGGTCGATCGGGGAACGCCCTGTGAGCTCTGCCGCGGGAGAGGTTCCGGCACCGACAGCGGCGTTCAGTGCGCGGGACGAGTCACCCTCGGCGGCCATCAGGGCCAGCACGGGCACGGTGATGGACACGTGCCCGTCGACCGCGGCCAGTACCCCATCGGGGGTGTCGTGCCCGGCAGGTGCACCGGTGAGCAGCAGGTCCAGCGCGAGGTCCGCACGCAACTGCCCGAGTGCGCGAGGTTCCGCATCCGGGCCCTCGCCGCCCGCTCCCGGGGAAGTGCGCTTCTTGACCTCTTTGCCCATCCCGGTGAGTCGTTCGAACGCGGCATGCACCAGCACCGCCGGACCGTACAGACCGAGTTCGGCCATCGCGTCCGGGAGGTCCTTCACCCACACGCCACGCTGCTCGCGGGCATCCGCATGCCGCTCCTGCAGAGACCGCGGCCGGCACTGCTCCGCTATGCGTTCCGCGACCACCCGGGTGCGGTTAGGGGACTCGCCCTCCGCGAACGCGACCATCCGCTGCGCATACGCGGCGCGGGCACCCGTTTCCTCGATCCGCTCGCCGGCGTCGACGATCACCCGGGCGTGGCCGGCGCTGATCCGCCCCGCACCCTGCGCAGCCCACACGGCTGGGAACCGGTCGACCTTCACCTCCGCGGCCACCATCCGCCGCTGGATCGTACGATCACTGACCCGCAGCGCCGCCCCGAGTTCCGCAGCCACGACCCGCACCTGCAGGCCGGCATCATCCGCATCCGAGGCCTGAGACAACGCCACCCGCGAGGCCAGTGCCAGCACCCCGTCCCGCGCGGCCAGCAGTCCGTCGATCGACGCCTCGATGCTCCGCGCCATCTCGACCAGCCCCGACAGCACACCCCTGTGCTCCGCCGGAACGATCGATGAAATCTCCATGATTCAAGTATGAGCAGGGCCACCGACATTCAGACGCCTTTACGGATTAGAAATGCTGCGCGAGTCGCGGATCACACAGTGTCGGTGAACTCCACCGGCGAAGCCCGTGGGCCGCAGATGCAGACGATCTCAGGGCGGTCGGGCACGGGTGGCTCCTCAGGCGTCGACTGCGAGCGACCTTCATCGTTGACAGCGCCTAGGAAGGCCGATATGTTCACTTCAAATCGTCCAAGGGGGGACATCATGAAGAAGCTGAAGGTTGTTGGCGTCGCGACTGGGCTTGCCGCGATTCTTGCTGTCGGATCGCCGCTGGCGGCATCCGCCGGACTGGTCTACCACTCCTATGATCTCACGATCTACAAGCTTGGCGGATGGGACTACTCCGCTAACCAGAACAAAGTAACCTCCAGCAAGGCTGGGGATCTGAGAGTGGACTTTGTGGGTAACGGCTATTCGATCGGCGCGTCCATGCTCAGAGGTGCGATGACGCAGGAAGGGACCAAGCGCTACAATCTCTCCGCGGGAACGTGGACGACGTTGCCGAATGGCATATCTGCCGGATATGATGTGAATCTCAAGGTCTGGGGAAATCCCATTTGGCCGGTAAACATTCAGACTACAGGCATCTGGCGCAGTAATTGATGCGCCCCAAGGGGGGAAAGTCTCAACAAGCGAGACCCCTCTGGCGTAATCTCCCACGTATCGGATTGCTTGGATCTGGAGGGGCGCTCCTAACCTTGGTCGCATGGACCATCATCGCTTCCAGGTTTGATCGGGTTGGTTTCGAGTCGCCACTGTCGTACTTCGGGTATTCTATTAGTTCCGGAGTGCCCGTGGCATATCCATTTATCGTTCTGCTACCTGTTGTTGTGCCATTTAGTCAGCAGCTAAACAAGCGTTGGATCGTGTACGCCAGAACGCGAACGGGAATTAGTAGATACCTGGCTCAAGTCGCGCTACTGAACTGTATATCCGCCTTCTTGGTGTTCTTCCTTTACGTCGTGATCACGTTCGTTGTGTTGTACTTCGCGGGCGGAGCATTGGGGGCGGTCTACGATCCAGGAGGCTACTCGCACCCTTCCGGTGAACATATTGCTCGTCTGACCGCTCTGGAAGACATAAGTCCAACCTTGTACATGTTTGTGTACGCTACATGGCAAGGAATAAATGCGGCCATTTGGGCCACGATTGGGCTTGTCTCTCTGCTGGTCGTGCGCCGCCGAATCTTGGCATTCGCGGCGCCTTTCATGATCTTCGTCTTGCTGTCGCTGGCGATGGGCGTGCTTGGAGAACCATTTGCGTGGAACACGCCGTGGCTACTTTGGGTGTTGTTTAGCGTGTCCGATGTGCCATTTCTGGCGTCGATCCTCACGCTCGCAGTATTTAGTTTCGGAGCGGTGATTGCAGTGACATTGGTCATTCGCCGAGCGGATCGGTTGTCCGTGCTGCAATGACCACAGCCCGCCGACTTGCCGAATCATCAATCTCGGGCCTGATGCTCCTATTCACAGGCTTGATATTTACGTTCATCATCTTCATGCGATGGAGCGGCGCACTGCCAACGGGTGACGGTCCGGGACTAATGCACGTCTTCGACCCCAAGCTGCAGTCATTTCTGCTTGGGCCTCTGTGGTTTATTCTGTGTTCAGTCCGATCTATTCGGGCTGCACATGGTTTGGTGTTGATCAGGAGTGCCTCTCGCAGCCGCTGGCTCATCGCCCAAACGCTAGATGGACTAGTCGAGGCCGTTCAGGTCGCCTTGCCAGTCCTGCTCGTCGGTGTGATGCTTTCCCTCGGTGGCGGCCACTCTTCTGGCGGCGAACCTGCATACCTCGTTGCGCTCGACTTCAGCCTCCGCCTTATGATCTTTGTGCTCTTTCTGGTGTCGGCGCGCGTAACCCTCGCGGGTGCGGCGCTGATCGGCCGCCTCCCGGCAGTCGCTGCTTTCGGCACCATGATGGTGGTGTTAGGCATGGCTACTGCCAGCGGGATGCCGCTTCCGTCGGTTGTGTCTGCCATCAGCTGGCAGACTTGGCTTTCGCCTGAGCAAGCGAGCGTGCTGACCAGCGGCGGCTACGCTGGGTTGGCTGCCTTCCCCGTGTGGATGTTGATGCTGCACCTTGCGGCTGCGATCAGTGAAGGGGGCCGTCAAGCGATCCGACCCCTGCTGCGATCATGTCGAGTGCTTCTGATCGCAGCTGCGGCTACGCTTCTCCAGACATTTCTGATCCTGCCTGGTGGTGGTCATCCTACCGTGAGCATCTGGGAGGCGCTTGGCTTCATCTACTATGGCCCACTCATCGACAGAATTGGTGCCCCGCTCCTACCGGTGTTTCTCGCGTTGATCATGTTTTTTGGGCCGGTGATGCTGATGCTAAGTCGCTTCGATGAAGAGTCTGGGGCATGGCTGGAACTGATCATGATTCGTTCCGGTACACCGGCTCGCTGGGTCCGGCATTTTCTAGGACGCTGGCTCGGCTTCTGCGTGATCATCCTGCTGCTGGCGCCAGTCTTTACTGTGTATGCATGGGCGTTGTTGCCGGACAACATGCGTAGTCAGGATGATCCTTATGTTGATCCTTCACTGATGGGCGCTCGATACCTGATCGTCGGGGTGCCGCAGGTCGTATTCTATGGGCTCAGCGCGTTCCTGGCTGCCTGGACCGCGCGTCGCGCGGGAGCGGGACTGGTGGTGGTCGTATCCCTCATGGTGGGCGGCGTGGCAAACCCCCTCTTCGGTGGCTGGCTACCCGCCTATCTCAACGGTCTAGGCCGGGTAGAGTTCGGCTGGCCTGGAGTTTTCAAGGATCTTACGATCTTGCTCATCTCCTGCTGCGTCTGCCTAACTATTCTTTGTGTTACTTTGCATAGCTCATATGTCAAATTGTTGAGCGGGGCTTCAAGCGGGAGAAGGAAATGGCAACCATTGAAGTAGATAGCGTTAGTAAGCGGATGGGAAGCAACGCCATTTTCGATGGCGTGAATGCGGAGTTCGAGGCGGGCGAGATCACTGCGGTCACTGGCCCCAATGGTTCCGGAAAGTCCGTGCTTTTTCGACTCATCTGCGGATTTCTTGCCCCAGATAGTGGGGCGATCCGTATTGCTGAAGAATTCCTACCTCAAGGATCGACTTTTCCGCAGTCCTTCGGTATTCTTATCGACGGACCGGGTTACCTTCCCTACCAGTCGGGTCGTAGGAACCTTGAACAACTCGCGGCTATCCGTGGTGAGATCGATGTTGAGCAGATCGACGGAGCTATGCGTGCGGTTGGCCTCGAACCTCAATTGCGGAGACGTGTTGGGGCCTACTCGCTAGGTATGAAGCAGAAGCTTGGACTCGCACAGGCAATGATGGAGGACCAACAGGTACTTTTGCTTGACGAACCGTTCAATGGGCTCGATAAGTCCAGTGTCGCGCTGTTGCACTCTCTCCTGCGTCGCAAGCGTGATGAGGGTAGGACGATCGTCTTCACCAGCCACATCCATGCGGACGTGGACGAACTGGCAGATCGAATTTATGATATCGATGCGGGATCCATGAATCGTATTCGATAATGTTCGGGGCATGCTTTTGTTATTCGTCCCGTTCGTCTCCGCGGTCGAGATAAGAATAGTCGGTCGGCAAAAATCACTTCTTGACGTGTCGCGCGGCGAGTGTTGATTGCATAGTCTTTCCGCAGGTCTGACGCGAGCAAGTGTTTCGGGTGTTCGTAAGGGTGAGTAGCGCGAAAGTCCGACGTGGGTGGCAGTGCCTGGTAGTTCTGGAGTCCTAAGGTCAGTTTGTGCCGGATCCAAGATCTGCCTGGGGCGCAGATCGCCCCGGTATCCGTGAGGGATACCGGGACGATCTGCATCCGGATCAGCCGATCCGCCTCCGGTAGGCGCGCATCGCGAAGACGTACGCGATGACGAGGATGCCGACGCACCAGGCCAGCGCGATCCAGATCGACGAGCCGACCGGCTGTCCCTCGAACAGCGCCTGGATGGTGTTCACGATCGAGGTGACCGGCTGGTTCTCCGCGAACCAGCGCACCGGACCCGGCATCGTCTCGGTCGGCACGAACGCCGAGCTGATGAACGGCAGGAAGATCAGCGGGTAGCTGAACGCGCTCGCGCCGTCGACGGTCTTCGCGGACAGGCCCGCGATCACCGCCAGCCAGGTCAGCGCCAGAGTGAACAGCGCGAGGATGCCGATCACGCCCAGCCACGCCCAGACGCTCGCCCCCGTGCGGAATCCCGAGAGGAACCCGACCGCGAAGATGATGACCAGCGTGATGCCGTTCGACGCCATCGAGGTCAGCACGTGAGCCCACAGCACGCTCGATCGGGAGATCGGCATGGAGTGGAACCGCTCGAAGATGCCGCCCTGCAGGTCGGTGAACAGCCGGAACGCTGTGTAGGCGATGCCGGATGCGATGGCGATCAGCAGGATGCCCGGGAGCAGGTAGTTCACGTAACTCCCATCCCCGATGCTCTGCTTCAGCGCACCGCCGAAGACGAACACGAACAGCAGCATCAGCGCGATCGGCGTGACCGCGGTGGTGATGATGGTGTCGGCGCTGCGCAGGATGTGGCGCATCGACCGGCCGGTGAGTGTGGCGGTGTCCGCCACGCCCTTCGTCAGGCTCAGGGACCGGGTGGTCATGCTGCGCTCCTCTCGGATGAGGGCCCGATCAGCGCGAGGAAGATCTCCTCGAGCGTGGGCTGCTTCTCGACGTACTCGACCTTCGCCGCCGGCAGCAGCTGCTTCAGCTCGGCGAGCGTGCCGTTCGCGATGATGCGACCCTCGTGCAGGATCGCGATGCGGTCGGCGAGCTGCTCCGCCTCGTCGAGGTACTGCGTGGTCAGCAGCACCGTGCGACCGGCATCCGCAAGCTCCTTCACGACGTTCCACACCTCGATGCGCGCCTCGGGGTCCAGCCCCGTGGTCGGCTCGTCGAGGTAGATCACCTCGGGTTCGCCGACCAGGCTCATCGCGATGTCGAGCCGGCGGCGCAAGCCGCCGGAGTAGGCGCCGGCGCGCCTGCCGCCGGCATCCGTGAGCCGGAACCGGGCGAGCAGCGCATCCGCCACCGCGCCGGGGTCGGGCAGGTGGCGCAGCTTCCCGACCAGCACGAGGTTCTCGCGTCCGGTGAGGATCTCGTCGACCGCGGCGAACTGCCCGGTCAGGCTGATCGAGCGGCGCACGTCGAGCGGCTCGGATGCCACGTCGAAGCCGTGCACGGTGGCCGTGCCGGCATCCGCCTTCGACAGCGTCGACAGGATGCGCACGAGCGTGGTCTTGCCAGCGCCGTTGGAGCCGAGCAGGGCGAAGATGCTGCCCTTGTGCACCTCGAGGTCCACGCCGCGCAGCACGTGCAGGTCCTTGAAGGACTTCTGGATGCCGCGGACCGAGATCGCCGTGCCGGCGTCTGCGCGTGCGTCGTTCATGATCGCTCCTCCTTCTTCGCGTCCTCGAGCGCCTTCACGAACCGTGCGCGCTCCTTGTCCTGCCATTCCTTCGCCGCGTACGCCTTCGCGAACGTGTCCGCGAAGTCGGCCGGGTCATCGCCGACGATGTCGTGCACGGGGGTGCCGTCGACGGCGGCGGTCTCCCACAGGTCGGCCAGGTCGGTCAGCATCCGGATGATGACATCGCCGTCGACGATGCCGCTGGTGTTCAGCAGGTAGCGGTGCATCGCCTTGGCGGCGCTGCCGTACGGCTCGGCGAGCCCGTCGATGCGCGCCTTGTCCTGCCGGTACTGCTTCTTCTGCTCGAGCGATCCGGTGAGCGCTTCGATCCACTTCATGGCCATGTCAGTTCTCTCCTTCAGAGGGGTTCTCGGATGCTGCGGGGGAGTGGAGCTGTTCGATGCGATCTGCGAGGAAGCTCCAGGTCCTCCAGAACTCGGCGAGCTCCTGCTCGCCCTGGGCGTTGAGGGTGAACACCTTGCGTGGCGGGCCCTTCTCGCTCGGCACCTTCTCGATGTCGACGAGGCCCTTCTGCTCGATGCGCACGAGCAGCGCGTACACGGTGCCCTCGGCGATCTCCTCGAAGCCGCGGTCGCGCAGCTGGGTGGTGATCTCGTACCCGTATGCCGGTCTGCCCGACAGGAGTGCGAGCACGATGCCTTCCAAGGTGCCCTTGAGCATCTCGGTCATCTGCTTTCCCATGGCCGCTCCTTTCGCTACTCAGTGATGATGACTACCGGTACAAAGTAACACTGAGTAGTGGTACTTAGCAAGACTGAATACTGACTTCTTTCATGACGTTCCATGACAGGGGGTGTCGCGCCATGACGACCGGCGTGCGCG
>NZ_MKRT01000027.1:53932-63244 GCF_001897945.1 Microbacterium sp. 69-10 | reverse complement strand
CCGTCCTGGCGGCCGGCATGATGGCGTTCGCCGGCTGCGCGGCCGCAGCATCCGAGCCGTCGTCCTCGTCGTCCGGCACCCAGAAGATCGTGCTCGGCGCCGATGACGCGACCGAGGCGCACTGGGGGATCCTCAAGGACAAGCTCGCCAAGGAGGGCATCGAGCTCGAGGTCCGCAACTTCACCGACGGCGTTCAGCTCAACAACGGCGTGAAGGACGGCGACCTCGACATCAACCTGTTCCAGCATCTGATCTTCCTGGCCCAGTACGACGTCGACAACAAGGCGGACCTCGTGCCGATCGGAGCGACCGCCGTCTACCCGCTGGCGCTCTACTCCGAGAAGTACTCCAGCGTCGACGACCTCCCCGAGGGCGCCACCGTGGCGCTGCCCAACAATCCCACCAACCTGGCGCGTGCTCTGCTGAACCTGCAGACGGCGGGCCTGCTCACCCTCAAGGACGGCGGCAACGCGCTGTCGACGCCGGCGGATGTCGTCACCTCCAAGATCGAGCTGAAGCCCGTCGACTCGAATCAGACGGTCACCGCGCTCAAGGACGGCAGCGCGCAGGCCGCCGTGGTGAACAACACCCAGGCGCAGCGCGGCGGTCTCGGCGACGACCGGATCATCTTCAAGGAGGACCTCGACGATCCGAAGCTCGCGCCGTACATCAACGCCTTCGTGGTCAAGGCCGATCGCAAGGACGACAAGGTCTGGCAGAAGATCATCGACGCCTACCACTCCACCGAGGTCGAGGCGTCAGTGACCGAGCTCAACCAGGGCAACCTCAAGTTCAAGGCCGAGTGGACCCCCGCGCAGCTGCAGGACGAGCTGGCCAGGCTCGAGGACGACATCCGGGCGCACAAGTGAGCTCGGTCATCAGCTTCGAGGGCGTGACCAAGGCCTTCCCCGGCCCGAAGCGCGCCCCCGAACTGGTGGCAGTCGACGATGTGAGCCTCGCAGTCCAGGCGGGCTCCATCGTCGGCGTCATCGGCTACTCCGGGGCCGGGAAGTCCACCCTTGTGCGCCTGATCAACGGGCTGGAGAAGCCGAGCAGCGGCAGCGTGAACGTGTTGGGGGTCGACGTCGGGACGGCGTCGCCCTCGGCGCTCCGCGCGCTGCGCGGCCGGATCGGGATGATCTTCCAGCAGTTCAACCTGTTCAACGCGCGCACCGTGCGCGGCAACGTCGGCTACCCGCTGAAGGTGGCCGGCTGGAAGCGGGCCGACATCGACCGCCGGGTCGACGAGCTGCTCGACTTCGTCGGCATCGGCGACAAGGCGTCACAGCATCCGCGCAGGCTCTCCGGCGGGCAGAAGCAGCGCGTGGGCATCGCCAGGGCGATCGCGACCGAGCCCGAGATCCTGCTGGCCGACGAGGCCACCAGCGCGCTGGACCCGCAGACCACGGCCGAGGTTCTCGCGCTTCTCAGGCGCATCAACCGGCAGCTCGGGGTGACGATCGTGGCGATCACCCATCAGATCTCGATCGTCCACGAGCTGTGCGACCAGGTGATCGTGATGGACGGCGGCAGGGTGGTGGACAGCGGCGAGACCTACCGCGTGTTCGCGCACCCCGAGGCCGCCCTCACCGAGAGGTTCGTCGCGGCGGTGACGCAGGGGCTCCCGGAGGGGGAGACCCTGCGTCACCGCTCTCCGGAGGCGGGGTGCTGCTGAGCGTGGACGTGAACGAGGTGACCACCGAGGACATCGCCGCCGTGCTGGACGCGCACGGTCTGCGCGGCACTGTCGTCTACGGCGGTGTCACCGACGTCCTCGGGCGCCAGCTGGGTACGCTGACCTACCGGATCAGGGCTGAGCAGGATGCCGTCCGGCGAGCCGCCGCCGAGCTCTCGCAGCGCACGAAGGCGACGATCTTCACGGGCACGGACGCGCCAGCGGCGGTGGGTCCGTGATCCGCGACGCCGCGAGCTGGGACTCGCTGACCCCGGTCATGCTGCAGTCCATCCAGGAGACGGTCTTCATGGTCGCGGTCACGCTGGTGATCGCCGGCGCGGCCGGCCTGATCGTCGGCGCGGTGCTGTACGCCACCAGGCCCGGGAACCTGTTCGCCAACCCCATCGTGTTCCAGACCCTCAACATCGTCATCAACCTGGTCCGGCCCATCCCGTTCATCATCTTCCTCACCGCGGTCGGGCCGCTCACCAAGGCGGTGGTCGGGACCACGCTCGGCACCACGGCGGCGATCGTGCCGATGGTGGTGATGGCCACCGTGGTCATCGCCCGCGTCGTCGAGCAGAACCTGGTCGCGGTCGATCCCGGGATCGTGGAGGCGGCCAGTGCGATCGGCGCCAGGCGGCTGAGCATCCTGTTCGGCGTGGTCATCCCCGAGGCGCTCGCCCCGCTCATCCTCGGCTACACCTTCATGTTCATCGCCGTGGTCGACATGTCGGCGATGGCCGGCTACATCGGGGGCGGAGGACTGGGCAACTTCGCGATCATCTACGGCTACCAGCAGTTCGACCAGGGTGCGACCTGGGTCACGGTGGCGATCATCGTCGTGATCGTGCAGGTGGGACAGTTCATCGGGAACCGCCTCGCCCAGCGCATCCTGCGCCGCTGACACATTCGAGTGGATGTATACGGAAGAAGGAACTTCGGCACAGCGGATGCCACAGTGATGCAGTTATGTATACACTAGCCGCATGCGGGCGAGTGAACAGGCATACCTGACGCTGCTGGAGGAGATCCAGTCCGGGGCTCTTCCCGCCGGCGCCGTGCTCGCCGAGGTCGAGCAGGCCGCGCGCCTCGGAGTCAGCCGCACGCCCCTGCGCGAGGCGCTGCGCCGGCTCGCCGCCGACGGACTGGCCGTGCAGCAGTCCCCGCGGGTCACGGTCGTCGCCGACCTGGATGCCGACGACATCCGCTCGCTCTTCGAGATCCGCCGTGCACTGGAGGAGACCGCCGCACGACTCGCCGCCCAGCGCGGCGACGCAGCTGCCTTCGCGGCGCTCGCCGCGGAGTTCGCGCGCGTCGACCTCGACGAGGGCGAGGGCCGGGACGCGTACTACGCGCTGATCTCACGCCTCGACGCCCAGGTCGACGCCTCCCACGGCAATGACTACCTCACCTCCGCCCTGCGGACCGTGCGCACGCACCTCGTGCGCGTGCGCCGCATGGCGCGGGACAAGCCCGAGCGCCTGGCGGCATCGGCATCCGAGCATCAGCTCATCGCCCGCGCCCTGGCATCCCGCGATGCCGAGCTCGCCGCCCACGCCACCCACGTGCACCTGCACAACGCCCTCGACAGCATCCTGACCTCGCTCGACAGCCCGAGCACACTCCCGGAAGGAACCCCATGACCGTCACCCATCACGTCCGCGTCTACCGCTCCGAAGAGGATCTGCCCCGCGAGGAGCAGCTGGCCTGGAAGATCGCGCAGGTCGCGGTCGACCCCGTCGAGGTCGAGCCCGAGGTCGTCGAGATGATCATCAACCGCATCATCGACAACGCGTCGGTCGCCGCGGCATCCCTCACCCGCGGCCCGATCGTCGCCGCCCGCGCCCAGGCGTTCAGCCACCCGGTCTCCACCGGCGGCAAGGGCTCCACCGTGTTCGGTGCGAAGCTCGACGAGCGCACCAGCCCCGAGTGGGCCGCGTGGGCCAACGGCGTCGCCGTGCGCGAGCTCGACTACCACGACACGTTCCTCGCGGCCGAGTACTCGCACCCGGGCGACAACATCCCGCCGATCCTCGCCGTCGCCCAGCACGCCGGCTGCGACGGACGTGCGCTGGTGCGCGGCATCGCGACCGGTTACGAGATCCAGGTCGACCTGGTGCGCGCCATCTCGCTGCACGCCCACAAGATCGACCACGTCGCCCACCTCGGCCCGTCGGCCGCCGCCGGCATCGGCACCATGCTGGGCCTGGATGCCGAGACCATCTACCAGGCCATCGGCCAGGCGCTGCACACCACCACCGCCACGCGGCAGAGCCGCAAGGGCGAGATCTCCACCTGGAAGGCGCACGCCCCGGCCTTCGCCGGGAAGATGGCCGTCGAGGCCGTCGACCGTGCGATGCGCGGCCAGACCAGCCCGTCGCCCATCTACGAGGGCGAGGACGGCGTGATCGCCTGGATGCTGGACGGCAAGGACGCCTCCTACGATGTGCCGCTGCCCGCCGCCGGCGAGGCCAAGCGCGGCATCCTGGAGACCTACACCAAGGAGCACTCCGCCGAGTACCAGGCGCAGGCGATCATCGATCTCGCCCGTCGCCTGGGCACGGCCCGTCCCGAGCTGCGCGACCCCGCGAACATCGCGAGCATCGTGCTGCACACCAGCCATCACACCCACAACGTGATCGGCTCGGGTGCCAACGACCCGCAGAAGTACGACCCGAAGGCGTCCCGCGAGACGCTGGACCACTCCGTGCCGTACATCTTCGCGGTCGCGCTGCAGGACGGCACCTGGCACCACGTCGACTCCTACCTGCCCGAGCGCGCGCAGCGCGAGGACACCGTCGCCCTGTGGCACAAGGTCACCACGGCCGAGGACCCGGAGTGGACCCGCCGGTACCACTCCATCGACCCGGCCGAGAAGGCGTTCGGCGGTCGCGTGGAGATCACGCTCACGAACGGCGAGACCGTCATCGACGAGATCGCCGTCGCCGACGCCCATCCGCTGGGCGCCCGTCCGTTCGGCCGTGAGCAGTACATCCGCAAGTTCCGCATCCTGGCCGACCCGGTGCTCGACGCCTCCGAGATCGAGCGCTTCCTGGAGCTGGTGCAGCGCCTGCCCGAGCTGACCGCCGCCGAGGTGGGGGAGCTGTCCATCATCGCGAAGCCCGGTGTCCTGGCATCCGCTCCCGAGGCTCCGAAGGGGCTCTTCTGATGCTGTACTCATCCACTCCGGCGCACGAGAAGCGCCGTCTGTTCCGCGAGCGGCTCGCGACCGGCGAGCTGCTGCGCTTCCCGGGCGCGTTCAACCCGCTGTCCGCCCGCCTCATCGAGCAGAAGGGCTTCGAGGGCGTCTACATCTCCGGTGCGGTGCTCTCCGCCGACCTGGGCCTGCCCGACATCGGCCTCACCACGCTCACCGAGGTGGCCGGCCGCGGTCAGCAGATCGCCAGGATGACCGACCTGCCGGCGATCCTCGACGCCGACACCGGGTTCGGCGAGCCGATGAACGTCGCCCGCACGATCCAGACTCTCGAGGATGCCGGCCTCGCCGGCGCCCACATCGAGGACCAGATCAATCCGAAGCGCTGCGGCCACCTCGACGGCAAGGCCGTGGTCGACGAGCAGACCGCCCTCAAGCGCATCCGCGCCGCCGTCGACGCCCGTCGGGACGAGAACTTCCTGATCATGGCGCGCACCGACATCGCCGCGGTGGAGGGGCTGTCGGCCGCGAAGGACCGCGCGAAGGCGCTGGTGGAAGCCGGCGCCGACGCGATCTTCCCCGAGGCGATGCGGTCGCTGGAGGAGTTCGCCGCGATCCGGGAAGCCGTTGACGTGCCGATCCTGGCGAACATGACCGAGTTCGGCAAGAGCGACCTGTTCTCGGTCGACCAGCTGCGCGACGTCGGCGTGAACATCGTCATCTGGCCGGTGTCGCTGCTGCGGATCGCGATGGGCGCGGCGGGTCGCGCACTCGATACGCTGAACGAGGAGGGGCACCTCACCTCCAAGCTCGGCGAGATGCAGCACCGCGCCGATCTGTATGACCTCATCGACTACGAGTCGTACAACCACTTCGACTCCGGCGTCTTCAACTTCACCATTGCGAAGGACTGAGTTCATGACCGAAGACATCAAGAAGGGCCTCGCCGGCGTCGTCGCCGATGTGACTGCGATCAGCAAGGTCAACCCCGAGACGAACAGCCTGCTCTACCGCGGATACCCCGTCCAGGAGCTGGCCGCCACCCAGCCGTTCGAGGCTGTCGCCTACCTGCTGTGGAACGGTGAGCTGCCGGATGCTGCGCAACTGGCGCAGTTCCGCGAGACCGAGCGGGCGCACCGAGCGCTCTCGCCGCGGGTGAAGGACGCCATCGACGCGCTGCCGCTGGACGCGCACCCGATGGACGAGGTGCGCACCGCGGTCAGCGTGATCGGCGCGATCGAGACCGCAGGCACCGGCAACGTGCTGGATGCGGTCGGCACGCCCGAGCAGAACCTGCAGCGCAGCCTGCAGCTGTTCGCCGTGCTGCCCGCGATCGTCGCCTACGGTCAGCGGCGCCGCCGCGGCCAGGCCCTGATCGAGTCGCGCGACGACCTCGACTACGCCGCCAACTTCCTGTGGCTCACCTTCGGCGAGGAGCCGGATGCCGTGGTCGTCGACGCCTTCAACCGCTCGATGATCCTGTACGCGGAGCACTCCTTCAACGCCTCCACGTTCACGGCCCGGGTGATCACCTCGACCCTCAGCGACCTGTACTCGGCCGTGGTCGGCGCGATCGGCGCGCTGAAGGGCCCGCTGCACGGCGGCGCCAACGAGGCGGTCATGCACATCTTCGACGAGATCGGCTCGGCTGATCAGGTGGTGCCGTGGCTGGAGCGGGCGCTCGCCGAGAAGCGCAAGATCATGGGCTTCGGACACCGGGTGTACAAGCGCGGCGACTCGCGCGTTCCTACCATGAAGGCCGCTCTGGACACGCTGGTCGAGCACTACGACCGCCCCGATGTCGCCGAGCTGTACGAGAAGCTCGAGAGCGAGTTCGTCGAGCGCAAGGGCATCTACCCCAATCTCGACTACCCGTCGGGTCCCGCGTACAACCTGATCGGCTACGACACGCTCACGTTCACCCCGCTGTTCATCGCGGCGCGCATCACCGGCTGGACCGCGCACATCCTCGAGCAGCAGGCGTCCAACGCGCTGATCCGACCGCTGTCGGCGTACAACGGCGTGGACGAGCGCCACATCGACAGCTACTCGCCCGACACCGCCGCGATCGAGGTGCAGGAGCGTCCCGAGGAGGCCGCGGGCTGACCGGCATCCGTCTCTCGGCCTCCCGGTGAGGCATCGCTTCGGGCACGAGGATCAGCGCTGCGGCGCGGACCTCGTGCCCGAAGTCGTCCGGGGTGACGGCGAAGAATGTTCACGTTATCATTCTGGTGACATCCGAGCAGGGGAGCCACCACGTGACCATCGATCCCGCCTTCGACATCGACCGCATCGCCGACCCGCGCTTCGTCTCGGAGAACCGCCTGCCGGCGCACTCCGATCACCGCTGGTTCCGCGACGCCGACGAGGTCGGCACCGGCGTCAGCTCCTTCGAGCAGTCCCTCAACGGGCGCTGGGCGTTCCACTGCGCACGCAATCAGCGGGAGGCGCCGTCGGACTTCGCCGACCCGGGGTACGACGTCTCGGCCTGGGACACGATCCGGGTGCCGTCGCACCTGCAGCTGGAGGGCTACGACCGCCCCCAGTACGTCAACGTGGGGTACGCGTGGGACGGTCAGGAGGACATCGTCCCCGGTCAGGTGCCCGAGCGCGACAACCCGATCGGATGCTATGTCCGCACGTTCACGCTGGACGCCCCGCTGCAGACCGGTGAGCGCCTGAGCGTGAGCTTCCACGGCGCCGAGAGCGCGATCGCGGTATGGCTGAACGGGCGGTACATCGGGTACAGCACCGACGGGTTCACGCCCGGGGAGTTCGACCTGACGGATGCCCTGATCGAGGGCGAGAACCGCCTCGCAGCGCAGGTCTTCACCTACAGCGCCGGATCGTGGCTGGAGGATCAGGACTTCTTCCGCTTCTCCGGCATCTTCCGCGACGTCGTGCTGTACCGCCGCCCCGCCGTGCACGCCGAGCACCTGCGCGTGCGGACCGTGGTGGCCGACGATCTGGCATCCGCCGACATCGAGCTGCACGTGGAGCTCGCGGGCGAAGGATCGGCCTCGGCGCGCATCGCCGAACTCGGCGAGCTGACCGCCCGCGGGGACGGCGCCCTGGTGCTGCACGTCGAGGATCCGCGTCTGTGGAGCCCGGAGGACCCGCACCTGCACGAGCTGATCATCGAGGTGCGGGATTCCGAGGGGGCCCTGACCGAGGTGATCCCGCAGCGCGTCGGCATCCGCCGCTTCGGAATCGAGAACGGCGTGCTCTCGCTCAACGGCGTGCGCGTCGTGTTCAACGGCATCAACCGTCACGAGTTCTCCCTGGCGGGCCGCGTCCCGTCGAGGGAGGTGACCGAGGCCGACATGCGGGTGCTGAAGGCTCACAACGTCAACGCCGTGCGCACCAGCCACTACCCGAACGACTCCATGTTCTACGAGCTGGCCGATGAGTACGGGCTGCTCGTCATCGACGAGATGAACATGGAGACGCACGGGCGCTGGACCGAGATCCGCCAGCGCGGCGCGGCGGAGGACATCGCCATCCCCGGCGACCACGACGAGTGGCGACCGGCGGCTCTGGACCGTGCGCGCAGCATGCTCGAGCGCGACCGCAACCACCCGAGCGTCGTGATCTGGTCGTGCGGCAACGAGTCGTACGGCGGCACGGTGCTGCGGGACGTGGCCGACTGGTTCCGCCAGGCGGATGACAGACCCGTCCACTACGAGGGCGTGACCTGGGATCCTCGCTACCCCGAGACCACCGACATCACGAGCCAGATGTACACGCCGGCCACCGCGGTGGAGCAGCAGCTGCGCGAGCACCGGGACAAGCCGTTCATCCTCTGCGAGTACGCGCACGCGATGGGCAACTCGTTCGGCGGGGTGGCGGAGTACGTCGACCTCGCATACCGCGACGAGCTGTTCCAGGGCGGGTTCATCTGGGACTTCGCAGACCAGGCGATCCGGATGCGGGACAGGTACGGCCACGAGTACTTCGGCTACGGCGGCGACAACGGCGAGGCCCCGCACGACCACGACTTCAGCGGGAACGGGATCGTCTTCGCCGACCGCACCCTCACGCCCAAGGCGCAGGAGATGAAGAAGCTGTACCAGCCCTTCGTCGTCGAGGTCTCGTCGGCCGAGGTCGCGATCACGAGCAGGATGCTGTTCACCTCGTCGTCGGCCTACGAGACGCGCGTGTCGATCGCTCGCGAGGGCACGGTGGTGGCCGCCGGCGTCATCGACACCGACGTCGCTCCCGGAGAGACCCGCTCGTACCGGCTGCCGGTGGACGTGCCGCGGATGCGGGGGGAGTACGCGATCGTCGTGTCGCTGCATCTGCGCATCGCGACGGCGTGGGCGCCGGCCGGGCACGAGGTGGCCTGGGGCGAGCACGTGGTCGCGGTCGGCGGGACGGCGCGGGCTGTCGTGGCCGCCCGACCCCAGGTCGTGGAGGGCACCCTGAGCATCGGCGTGCACGGCCCCGGGTTCCATGTGCTCTTCTCGCGGCTGTTCAA
>NZ_MKRT01000027.1:52074-53804 GCF_001897945.1 Microbacterium sp. 69-10 | reverse complement strand
CGAGCCGGCGGACATCTCGGTGGCGCAGGAGGAGCATGGGGTGCGCATCGGCTACCGCTACGAGCTGCCGACGACCCCGGTCACGCACTGCGAGCTGAGCTACCTGATCGACGGCTCCGGCCGGGTGGAGGTCACGCAGCGGATGCATGTGCCCGAGGGCATGCCCGCGATGCCGGAGTTCGCGACCATGCTCGCCATGCCCGCCGACTACGACCGGGTGCGCTGGTACGGCGAGGGGCCGGAGGGGTGCTACGTCGACCGCCGCGCGGGCGCCCGGCTCGGCGTCTACGACCGCCGCGTGCCGGACATGCTCACGCCCTACCTGAACCCGCAGGAGGCGGGGAACCGCACGGGCGTGCGCTGGGCCGAGGTGACGGATGCCCAGGGCGTCGGGCTGCGCTTCGAGGGCGATCCGACCATGGAGTTCTCGGCTCTGAGCTGGACGCCCGCCGAGATCGAGAGCGCACTCCATCCGAACGAGCTGCCGCCGATCCACCGCACGATCGTGCGGCCGGCGCTCATGCGCCGCGGCGTCGCCGGCGACGACTCGTGGGGTGCGCGTCCGCTGACCGAGCACCTGCTGCCGACCGGCGACCTCGAGTTCCGGTTCGCCTTCCGGGGGATCTAGGTGTACCGACCGGGGACGTTGGTCAATCGTGAGAATGGCGGCTGGTTGCCGCAGGCCGTGTGGGGCCGGTGGTGGTTGTAGTAGTGGAGCCAGCCGTCGAGTTCGCCACGGCGTTCGGCTTCGGAGGTGTAGCAGCGGGCGTAGGCCCAACCGTCGGCCAAGGTGCGGTGGAATCTCTCGATCTTGCCGTTGGTCTGGGGCCGATACGGCCGCGTGCGCTTGTGCGTGATACCCAGCTCAGCGCAGGTGTCTCGCCACAGGTGTGAGCGGTAAGCGCCGCCGTTGTCCGACAGGACCCGCTCAACGGTCACGCCGCGGGCGTTGAACCACTCAACGGCCCGCACCAGGACTGCAGTGGCGGTCTGGGCGGTTTCGTCGTCATGGATCTCGGCGTGGGCGACGCGGGAGTGGTCGTCAATGACGGTGTGGACGTAGGCCTTTCCCATCAACGGGTCGTAGTGTTTGTTCTTCGGCTTGCCGGGTGTAGCGGCGCGGTTCTTCTCGCCCTGGCGGCGGCCGACGTAGCGCCAGCCTCCGCCGTCGGGGATGTTGCCGAGCTTGTTCACGTCGACGTGGAGCATCGCCCCGGGGTGGTCGTGCTTGTAGCGGCGAACCGGCTCACCGGTGGCGCGGTCGACATGGGACAGCCGGTTCAGATGCGCCTCGGCCAGGATCCGATGGACGGTCGACGGCGCGATCCCGAGCCGGCAGGCCAACTGCACCGGCCCTTCGCGAAGCCGGAGACGGAGTTGGATGCAGCGCTTCGCGGTCGCCGTGTCGGTCTTGGTGGGTGAGTGGTGAGGTCGTGACGACCGGTCCTGCATGGGTTGGCCTGCGCGGTAGCGGTCGGCCCAGCGCTTCACGGTCGGCCAGGACACTTGGAAGCGGGCAGCGACCTCGCTGACAGGCCAGCCCTCGTCAACGACGAGCCGCGCAACCTTGAGGCGGTGACGTGGAGTGAGTGCTGCATTGGCATGAGTCATGGCGGCATTCCCTTCGGTCGTAGCGACCATCCCGAAGGGTGCTTTTCAGTGGCTCTGGGCGTAGTGGCGCAGCGCTTGGGCGGCGAAGCCGGAGGCTTCTGCACCACCGAAAGCGGGAT
>NZ_MKRT01000027.1:20807-52050 GCF_001897945.1 Microbacterium sp. 69-10 | reverse complement strand
GTTGGTGGCGTAGAGGTCGGCCATGCCAGTGAGCATGGCGCGGGTCTTGTCCAGGTCGCCGGCATGCCCGGGCGTCCCGGGGATCTGGGCGAACCAGGCGGCATGGGCGGCTGCGTGCTGTTGGGCCTGGTCGCTCAATGGGGAGACACCCGACTGGTGGAGTTCGCCCCACCGCGCCAGGAGCTGTTCGGCGTCGGCCTGGAACTGACGTTGCTGGGTGAGGTTCTTGCTATGCCACCACCGGTTGGACTGCTCGAAGACCACGCGTCCCCATCGTTGGGTCACCTCGGCCTCATAGCGGTCGTTGAAGCCTTCGAGCATCATGTCCATCCGCGGTTGGCGTCCCTCGCGTCGCATCGTCACGGTGTGCTCGACGGACGCGATACGACGTTCCAGCGCTTCCCGCTCGTGCTCGAGGTGTACCAGGTGCGTCTCGAGGGCGGTGATCTCCTCGTCTGGGTTCGCGTCGCTTGCCAGCGCTTCGCCGATCGCACCCAGGGCCAGGCCGGCTTCACGCAGGAGCAGGATGCGTTGCAGGCGTGCCACGGCGACAGATCCGTAGTAGCGATAGCCGTTCGCGCCGATCCGGTCCGGCACGAGCAGGCCGATCTGGTGATAGTGACGCAATGTCCTGGCGCTGATGCCAGCGCGGTCAGCGAGTTCTTGGACGGTCCACTCCACCATCTCGGCCTCTCTCGTCAGCGGGCTGGCATTGTCAGACCCAACTGTGGCAGTGCCACGGCCAGGATCTCGGAGGCGGGCGTGGCCACGGCCCTGGCGGGTGACTGTCCGGTGGCCTCCCGATAGGCGGACACGAAGCGTGCCCCGGCAGCGTAACCGGCCCCGGTGGGCAGCCCGACCGGTGTTGCGCCGAACAGGCAAGCGCTCGGATCGCCCAACACCCAAGCCGCGAAATCCTGCATGCCAGTCACGTCCAGGCCTTCGGTGACGCGGCGCAGCACCTCGTCACTGGTACGGGTCTGGTCGCTGACGAAGTGCGTGAATCCCTGCTCGCCCACGAGGTCGGCGGCGAACAGGTCCGCGAGACCCTCAGCCACTACGTGCTCGCCAACCGTGACCGTCTGCGGGTTCCACACCACGCCTCCGGTCGAGTACCGCACATTGTGGTGGAGCTCGTGCAGGGCGATGCCCTCCAACCGCGCCAGAACCTCGTCGGTGGGCCAGATCGTGATGGCGATGTACCCGCTGATCCCACCGAAGGCCGACAGGCCGCGGATCTCATCCATGAAGTGCTTGTTGGTGGGATCCCCGAGCACGAGCAACACCGTCAGGTCAGGCATCGCCACAGTCGGATCGGCAGCGTTCAGCTCCCGCAGCCCCGTTTCGAGCGCTCGCTCGACACGGCCCCAAACATCGGCGCGTTCCAAAGCGTCGACCGCGCCGAGGATCTTGTCTGCCGCTACGGAGGGTCCGAAACCGAAGTTCTGGCTGTGAACCGCGGCCAGATCAGGTCCACCGGGAATGAAGAAGTACATCCCCGCCATCGGCTCCCACAGTCTGCGAGCTGCGTCCTTCCACTGCTCCGGAGAACTGCTCACCATCGCCCGCATCCCAGCGGCACTGTCAATCATCGTCACTGTCATGCCCACGACGCTAAACATTGACGCTGCGTCAAGGTCAAGCTCCTGACCGTCGATCAACGTGTCCGGTCAGTACATCTAGGCCGTCAGCCCCGGAGCCGTCCCCCCTGTGCCTTCACCGGCGGGACGGCGCGGTGCTGGCGCGCACGACGAGCTCGGTGGGGACCAGTCCCTGCCCCGCCTCCCCGCGGTGCTCGATCCGGTCGACCAGCATCTCCACGGCGGCGGTGCCCACGCGGTCGAAGTACTGGTGGACGGTGGTCAGGGGCGGCTGGAAGTCGGCGGCCATGTCCATGTCGTCGAAGCCGACCACGCTCACGTCGTCCGGCACGATCCGCCCGGCCTCGCGCAGGGCGCGCATGGCGCCCAGTGCCATCTCGTCGTTCGCGGCGAACACGGCGGTCACCGACGGGTCGGCGGCCAGCCGGAGCCCGGCGGCGTGACCGGATGCCGCGCTCCAGTCGCCGTGCAGCACCGGCGGGACCTCGCGGTCGTGCGCGCGCAGCGTCGCCTCCCAGGAGGCCGCACGGTCACGAGCGGAGAACGAGTCCTCGGGGCCGCTGATGTGCCACACCGTGCGGTGGCCGAGGCCGAGAAGATGCTCGGTGGCCAGCCGCGCGCCCTGGGCCTGGTCGATGTCGACCGTCGGGTAGGGCTGGGAGCCGCCCGCCGTCACCACGACGGCGGGGATGCCGGCGATGTGCGCGAGATCGGAGTCGTGCAGGTCGTGCGCCTCGAGCACGACGAGCACCCCGTCCACTGCCTGCTCCGCGAGCCGCACGAACGCCCCGGCGAGACCCGCCTGGGCGATGGTCCACAGCGGGGTCAGCGCCAGCGAGTAGCCCGCCCGCGACGCCTCGTTGGCGATGGCCTCCAGCGTGCGCATGTTGCCGTAGCTGGAGAGGCCGGACATGATCACGCCGAGGGTGCGGAACCGGCCGGACTTCAGCGCGCGGGCGGCGGAGTTGGGGCGGTAGCCCAGCCGGTCCATCGCGGCCAGCACCTTCTCGCGCGTCGCCGGCCGCACGATGTCCATGCCGTTGGCCACCCGAGAGACGGTCTGCGCGGACACCCCGGCCTCGCGCGCGACGTCGATGATCGACGGGGCGCGCCATACGCGCGCGTCGTCTGCCCGAGCTGCCACCGATGCTCCCCTTCTCGCCGTCTCAGACGTGGTCGCGCCAGGAGTGCTGCGGGTCGTAGCCCAGCACCTCCCTGGCGTGGTCGATCGACAGCAGCGTCTCGTTCGGGCCGACCTCGCGGGTCATCGGCACGCCGGGGAAGACCTCCGCGATCAGCTCGGCGTTGGGGCGCGACATCACGGTGTCGGCCGCCGCGATGATGAACCGGTCGAACCCGGGCTTCGCCACCTGCAGAGCGCGCTCCACGGCCTGCGCGCCGTCGCGGGCGTCGATGTAGCCCCACAGGTTCCACTTGCGCTGCCGTGCGTCGGCATCGAACGAGGGGAACGCCGCGTAGTCCTCTGGCACCATCACGTTCGAGAAGCGCAGCGCCGTGATCGACAGGTCGGGATGCCAGCGCACCAGCTCCCTCGCCAACTGCTCCTCGAGCGTCTTCACCAGTGAGTACACCGACTCGGGGCGCGCCGGATACTCCTCGTCGACCTGCACGAAGTCGGGGGCGCGCGTGCCCACGACATCCATCCCGATCACGTCCCAGCCGTGCGCGCGCAGTTCACGGGCGACGACAGCGCCGAGTTTCCCGGACGCCCCGGTGAGTGCGATGCGCATGTGCGCAAGTCTCCCACCTCGGAGCCGGATCAGCCCAGCTCGATCACCGACCACGACAGCGCCGGCAGTGCCGCGCGCACCGCGCCGTCGACGACGTCGGCCTCGAGCGGCACCATGTGCACGGCATCGGGAGTCGTCTCGAGGTTCGCCGTGTGCCGATCCCCGCCTTCGGGGATCGTGAGCGTCTCGGCCTTCAGCACCCGCAGGCCGCCGAAGCCGCGCAGATCCACGGTCAGGTCGTTCGCGTCGGTGAGCGATCGGTTCGCGACGAACACCACCACCCGGCCGGACTCCTCGTCCCAGGTCGCCGCGGCGTCGACGGAGTCGACATCGCCGTAGCGCTTGGTGGCGATCTGCGACGCCGACACCGCGAGACGCAGGATGCGGCCGCGGGCGAGACGGGCCATGCGCTCGAACGGCCAGAAGCTGGTCTGGCGCCACGCGGCGCCGCCCTCCTCGGAGCGGATCGGCGCGATCACGTTCACCAGCTGCGCCTGGTTGGCGATCCGCACGCGGTCGCCGTGCCGCAGCAGGCTGTTCAGGAACGTGCCGACGACCACGGCATCCGTCACGGAGTAGGTGTCCTCGATCAGCCGGGGGTGCTCGCGCCACGTCTTCGACACCTGGTGCGGCTGGTCCTCGGTGTCGAGCCCCGACTGGTACCAGACGTTCCATTCGTCGAACGAGATGTCCACCTGCTTGGTGTGCTTGCCCGCGGCCTTCACCGCGTCGATCGTCGAGACCACGCCGTCGATGAAGGCGTCCATCTCCACGGCCTCGGCCAGGAACGACTCGGCGTCGCCGTCGTGCTCCTGGTAGTACGCGTGCATCGAGATGTAGTCCACCTCGTCGTACGCGTGCGTGAGCACAGTGTGCTCCCAGGTGCCGAAGGTGGGCATCCCGCGACTCGACGACCCCACCGCGACGAGCTCGATCGAGTCGTCGACGAGCTTCATCGCCTTCGCGGTCTCCTGCGCCAGCCGGCCGTACTCGTGCGCGGTCTTGTGGCCGATCTGCCACGGGCCGTCCAGCTCGTTGCCCAGGCACCACAGCTTGATGTCGAAGGGGTCGGCGGCGCCGTTCGCGCGCCGCAGGTCCGACCAGTACGTGCCGCCGGGATGGTTGGCGTACTCCACCAGGGCGCGCGCCTCCTCCACCCCGCGCGTGCCGAGGTTGATGGCCTCCATCACCTCGACCTCCGCGTCACGGGCCCAGTCGACGAACTCGTGCAGGCCGAAGGCGTTCGTCTCGATCGTGTGCCAGGCGCCGTCGATGCGCACGGGTCGGTCGGCGACCGGACCGACCCCGTCCTCCCAGCGGTAGCCCGACACGAAGTTGCCGCCGGGGTAGCGCACCACCGTCGGCCCCATCTCGCGGACCAGCTCGAGCACATCGCGGCGGAAGCCACGCTCGTCGGCCTGCGGATGCCCCGGTTCGTAGATGCCCGTGTAGACGCAGCGCCCCATGTGCTCGACGAACGACCCGAACAGGCGTCGCGGGACGTCGGCGATGGTGAACTCGCGGTCGATGGTGATGCGGGACGAAGACATTGCTCTCCTTGTGAGGGGTGGGTGGATGCTACTGACCGCCGAAGCCGCTGGTCGCGACTCCCTTGACGATCTGCTTCTGGAAGACGAGGAACACGACGATCAGCGGCAGTGCGGCCAGCACGGCCTGCGCCATGACCTGCGCGTACTGCACGCCGTAGTCGCTGATCACGGTCTGGAGCCCGACCGGAAGGGTCATCAGGGTGGTGTCGTTGATGACCAGGAACGGCCAGAGGAAGTTGTTCCATGCGCCGATGAAGACGAAGATCGCGACGGATGCCAGGATCGGCCGCGACAGCGGCAGGATGATCGACCAGAACACGCGCAGTCGGCTCGCGCCGTCCACGCGCGCGGCGTCCTCCAGCTCGATCGGCACGGCGTCGAAGAACTTCTTCAGGATGAACACCATCGCGGGCGCCACCACCTGCGGCAGGATCAGCCCCCAGTAGGTGTCGACCATGTTGAAGGCGAGCATCTCGTAGAACAGCGGGATGATCAGCACCTGCGGCGGCACGACGATCGCGGCGATGATCGCGACGAACAGCCACTTCCGGCCGCGGAAGTCCAGCCGCGAGAAGGCGTATGGGGCCAGCGCCGAGATCGCGACCGTGATGACCGTGACCGCCACCGAGGTGAGCAGGCTGTTCCACGCCCACAGGTACACGTTGCCCTGCGACAGGATCGCGCCGAACGCGTCGAGGGTGGGCCCGGACGCCCCGATCCACGAGGGGTCGCCGGAGGCGGCATCCGTCTCGGTCTTGAAACCGGTCGCCACCGCCCAGAGGAACGGCAGCAGCCAGCCGATCGCGAGCAGCGCGAGGATGACGAAGGCCACCACCCGCAGGGGCGCGAACGGCTTCTGGCCGGGCAGGCGCGGGCGGCGGGAGCGGGTGGGGCGGCGCGAGGAGTCCGGGACGGTGACGGCCTCGGTCGGGGAGAGCGTTGCGGTGGACATCACTGCACCTTCCTGCGCCGGGTCACGAGAGCCTGGGCGACGCCGACGATGATGATCAGGGCGAAGAACACGTAGGAGATGGCGGCCGAGAAGCCGAACCGGTAGTTCACGAAGCCGGCCTCGTAGATGTACTGCACGATCGAGCGGGTGGTGTCGCTCGCGACGCCACCGAGCATCTGGTAGGCCTGGTCGAACAGCTTCAGGGATGCCAGGATCTGCAGGATCAGGATCAGCACGGTGGCCGGCCCCAGCTGCGGCAGCGTGATCGACCAGAACTGGCGCCACGCTCCCGCGCCGTCCAGCGACGCCGCCTCGTACTGCTGCGCCGGGATGTTCTGCATCGCGGCCAGGTACAGCAGGAAGTTGAAGCCCACGGTCCACCAGACCGTGGCGATCACGATCGACAGCATGTTGGTGTCGGGGTTCTGCAGCCAGGCGAGCGGCTGCAGGCCGAGGGCCTTGAGGATGTTGTTGGCCGCGCCGATCTGCGGGTTGAAGATCCACACCCAGATCTGCGAGATGACGGTGGATGCCAGCAGGTACGGCATGAAGAACGACAGCCGCCACAGCCACTGGCCCGGCAGCCCGCGGTCGACGAGGGCCGCCATGATCAGCGAGAGCGCCACCAGTGGCACCGTCGACAGCAGCGTGAACCACACCGTGTTCCACAGCGACTGCCACATGACCGGGTCGCCGAGCGCCTCGGCGTAGTTGGCGAAGCCCACCAGGTCCCCGCCTGCGCCGGTCAGCGACTGGTCGGTGAAGCTCAGGTAGATGCCGTGCAGGATCGGCCAGACCAGGAACAGTGCGAATGCGATGAGGAACGGGGCGAGGAACGCCCAGCTGACGAGCTGCTCGCGCCGACGCGGACCCGCAGGGCGGAACGGCTCGGAGCTCTTGCGGCCGGTGACGACCGCGCGGGTGCTGGCTGTGGTGGTCATCACTTCCACTTCCCTTCGGGGTCGGCGGGGTTCGGCTGGGCGAGCAGGGTGTCCACGCGCCGGATGAACCGGTCGATCGCGGCGCCGGGGTCGTCGCCGCTGAGCAGCACGCCCTGCACGGCCGCCCCGAACTCGCCCTGGAAGTTCGATCCGGATCCGGTGAACCAGGCCTCGGGGTCGTACACCACGTGCTGCGCGGCGTCGGCGTAGTGCGCCTGGGGGAGCAGCTTCGCGTAGTCGGGGGACTCCGTGACGGGCAGGTACGCCGGGATGTGACCGGCCTCGGCCCACCCGAACGAGCCCTTGAGCATGTCGGAGACGAACCGGTACGTCAGGTCGCGGCGGTGCTCGTCGGCATGCGCCTGGTGGGGGAGCACGAAGGAGTGCGAGTCCGCGTAGGCCGCGGGAGTGCCGTAGAGGGTGGGGATCATCGTCGCGTCGAAGGGGAGCTTCGCGTTCTGCATGGTGCGCAGCTCCCAGACGCCGGTCATCAGCATCCCGCTCTTACCCGTCGCGAACTCGGCGACCGCGGTGCCGTAGTCGTTCTGCGCCGCGGCGATCTCGCCGTCGAGCAGAGTCTTCATGAACGCCAGCGTCTCGACCGCGGCATCCTTGTCGATGCCGATCCTCCCGCCGGCCGGCAGCTCGATCGCCAGCCCGTGCTGCGCGTAGAGCCCGTAGAACAGCCGCCACATCTGGGCGCCGTCGCCGAGGTAGCCGTACGAGAGCGCGTGGCCCTTCGCCGATCCGCCGACCGCGCGCAGCTGATCGAGGAACTCCTCGGGCGAGGAGGTCTTCTTCAGCTGCCCGTCGGAGTCGAGCTCGCCCGCGGCGCCGCAGATGTCGGTGTTGTACATGAGCACGAAGGGATGCGCGTCCAGCGCGATGCTGAACCGCTTGCCGCCGACGATGCCCTTGTTCCAGATCGGCTCGGGGAAGGTGGACTCGTCCACGCCGAGCTCGGCCAGGCGGTCCAGGTCCCAGTCGTCGAGCAGTCCGCCCGGCGCCCAGCCCGGCACGCGCGTGGCGTGCATGATCGCGACGTCGGGGGCACGTCCGCCCGCGCCCGCCATGGCGAGCTTCGTGTAGTACGGGGTGCCCCAGGCGAGCACGGTGGGGCGGATGCGGTAGGCGCTCTGCGCCCTGTTGACGCCGTCCAGCAGCTGGGACATGGTCACGCCGTCTCCACCGGAGAGCAGATGCCAGAACTGCAGGGTCTGGGTGGTGGAGCCGGATGCTGTGCCGGGTGCGCAGCCCGCGAGGAGGGCGGCGCCGGCGGTGAGGGACGCGGCGGTGAGGAACTGCCTTCGAGAGAGATCTAGCGGGGGGGTCATGAATCACTCCTTCGTGAACGGCACCATCATTACATCGTGGTAATCATTGCGCAAGACCCATCGTCGCACGCCGCTCGGGCGTGCGTCAGGGGCGGTATCCGCCGGGGCTGCCCGCGGTGCTGCCTCGGGGATGCAGCCGATGCGGCAGCGTGACGGCCCGCGGGGGCATCGCGCGATCGTCCATGCGCGCGGTCAGCAGTGAGAGCGCTGCGCTCGCCAGCGCGTCCCGATCGAACGCGATGGTGGTGAGCGACGGGGTCGTGAACGCCGAGAGCTCCACATCGTCGAAACCGGTCAGCAGCACGTCGTCGGGAACGCGGATGCCGTGCGCCGCCAGCGTGTGCAGCGCGCCGAACGCCAGCGAGTCGGTGAAGGCGACCACGGCATCGAAGCCGACCCGCCGGTCCAGCAGCTCCTGCATCGCGTCGGCACCGCTCACCATCGACCACGGCAGCCGATCCGCCTCGAGCGCGGGATCGCGGGGGATCCCCGCCTCCTGCAGCGCATCGTGCACGCCCTGCAGGCGCAGGCGGCTGGTGGCGGTGGCGGGGCTCTGGCCGGTCGCCCCGCCGATCACGGCGATCCGACGCGCGCCCTGGGTGATCACGTGCCGGGTCGCATCGGCCGCCGCCAGCCGGCTGTCGATGCCGACGTGGTCCGCTCGGCTCTGCTCCACCTCGCCGATCACCACGAGCGGCGGGAGGTCGTCCGCCAGGGGGATCGCACTGTCCTCCAGGCGCACCGGATTGAGGATGAGGCCGTCGACCTGGCGGGTGCGCGCGCGTGCGAGCAGCTCGCCCTCGCGCTCGGGCGACAGTGCGGTCTCCTCGAACTGCACCGCGAGCTGGCGCTGGTGGGCCGCCGCGACCAGACTGTGCACCAGCTCGGCCGAGTAGGCGGTGGCGAGGTCGGGCAGGGCGACCGCGATCGTGCCCGACCGCCCCGTGCGCATGCCCCGGGCGCTGAGGTTCGGCACGAAGTCGAGCTGCCGCATCGCCCGCTCGACCCTGTCGCGCTTCTCCTCGCTGACCGTGAACGCGCCCGTGACGACGTTCGAGACCGTCTTGGGCGAGACCCCGGCGAGGGCGGCGACATCCTTCATCGTCGCGCGGTGCGGAGTCGGCGGCGTCATGCGGGTCAGCCTAGTGCGGGGCGGGGCCGTCCGCGGCCGTACACTCAGGACGATGGACGAGACGGCCGCAGAGCGCACGCGTGCCGTCGGCGTGCGCGATGTCGCCGCGCTCGCCGGGGTCTCGCGGCAGACGGTGTCACGCGTGCTGAACGAGCATCCGGAGGTCGCCGAGGCGACCCGGCGGCGCGTGCTCTCCGCGATGGCGGAGCTCGGCTACCGGATGAACAACGCCGCACGCGCGCTGGGAACCCGGCGCTCGCGCACGCTGGGCGTGCTGGCCTCGAACGCCGAGCAGTACGGGCCCTCGCGCAGCATCGCCGCCATCGAGGCATCCGCCCGCGCCGCCGGCTACTGGGTCAGTGCGGCGTTCGCCGAGGCGGGGGATGCGGATGCCGTGGTCGCCGCCGTCGACCACCTGATCGCCCAGGGCATGGACGGCATCGTGGTGGTCGCCCCGCACGCGCGCACGCTCGAGGCGCTGGACGCCCTGCGCATCGACGTGCCCATCGTCACCCTGCACTCCTCGGGGCGCGGCGCGCGCGGCCTGTCCGTCGATCAGGCGGCGGGCGCCGGGCTCGCCGTGGCCGAGCTCGCCGACGCCGGGCACGCCCGCATCGCGCATCTCGCGGGTCCTGCGGACTGGCTCGAGGCCGAGTCGCGGGCCGACGGCTTCGCCGCCGAGCTCGCGGCGCGCGGGCTGGAGCCGGGCCCGGTCGTCGAGGGGGACTGGTCGGCGGCATCCGGCTACGCGGCGACCGGTGCGATCATCGACGCCGGTGTCACCGCCGTGTTCTGCGCGAACGACCAGATGGCGCTCGGCCTGCTCGGCGGGCTGCACGAGGCCGGCATGCGGGTGCCCCGCGACATCAGCGTTGTCGGATTCGACGACATCCCGGACGCCGCGTACTACTGGCCGCAGCTGACGACCGTGCGGCAGGACTTCGCGGAGCTCGCCCGTCGGGCCGTCGCCGTCGTGATCGCGGAAGCGGATGCCGCAGCATCCGCGCTCGATCCGGTCGCCCCCGTGCTGGTGCGCCGCGAGTCGGTCGCACCCCCACGCTGCCCCTGATCCGCTACGTCCCCCCCGTCTCCGTCGAGAGCACGGGACGTCGCCGAGTGCACGGCTTGTTCACGCGAAGTTCCCGTGCGCTCGGCGAGATGTCGTGCTCTCGACGAGGGGGACGGGTGTTGACGACTGCGGGCGAGGGTGTCATGCTGGGCGATGTGACCGGTCACGGTGGCCGAGCATCAGACCGACGAGGTGCCCGTGAGCAAGGAAGCCCCCGACTTCAGCCCTGAGCTGCAGGCCGCGATCCAGACCGTCCGCGAGGACGTCTCCCGTCTGCACGGCGAGCTCGTCCGCTACGGCCTCGTGGTGTGGACCGGAGGGAACATCTCCGGTCGCGTCCGCGTCGGCGACGATCCGAGCGCCGACCTGTTCGTCATCAAGCCCTCCGGCGTCTCGTACGACGACCTGGCCCCTGAGAACATGATCCTCTGCGACCTGGACGGCGACGTGATCCCCGACACTCCGGGCAGCGACCGCTCGCCCTCCAGCGACACCGCCGCGCACGCGTACGTCTACCGCCACATGCCCGAGGTCGGCGGCGTCGTGCACACGCACTCCGACTACGCCGTGGCCTGGGCGGCGCGCGGAGAGGAGATCCCCTGCGTGATCACCGCGATGGCCGACGAGTTCGGCGGCCCCATCCCGATCGGTCCCTTCGCGATCATCGGCGACGACTCGATCGGCCGCGGGATCGTCGAGACCCTCACCGGGCATCGCTCCCGCGCGGTGCTGATGCAGAACCACGGGCCGTTCACGATCGGCGTGAACGCGAAGGATGCCGTGAAGGCCGCGGTCATGGTCGAGGACGTCGCCCGCACCGTGCACCTCGCCCGCGAGGCCGGCCCGCTCATCCCCATCCCGCAGGAGGCCATCGACAGCCTCTACAACCGGTACCAGAACGTGTACGGCCAGAGCGCGGACGCACGCCGATGAGCGCCGTGACGGGACATTCCGCTCGTGAGGACGTGCTCGCCGGCCGCACCAGCCTGGGCATCGAGCTCGGCTCCACCCGCATCAAGGCGTGCCTGATCGGCTCCTCCGCCGAGGTGCTCGCCACCGGCTCGTTCTCCTGGGAGAACCGGCTGGAGGACGGGCTGTGGACCTACAGCCTGGACGACGTGTGGACCGGCCTGCAGTCCGCGTTCGCCGACCTGATCGCCGACGTGCACGACCGCTACGGCGTGCGCCCGGACACGTTCGGCGCCATCGGCGTCTCCGCGATGATGCACGGCTACCTGGCCTTCGACGCCGCCGGCGATCTGCTCGCCCCGTTCCGCACCTGGCGCAACACCAATACGGGCCGCGCCGCAGCGGAGCTCACCGAGCTGCTGGGCGTCAACATCCCGCTGCGCTGGTCCGTCGCGCACCTCCGGCAGGCGCAGCTCGACGCCGAGCCGCACGCCGAGGACGTGCGCTTTCTCACCACTCTCGCCGGCTACGTGCACTGGCGGCTCACCGGGCGCCGGGTGCTCGGCATCGGCGATGCCTCGGGCATGTTCCCGATCGACTCCGCCGCCCGCGACTATGACCAGACGATGATCGCCCGCTACGACGAGCACGTCGGCGGCGACCTGCGCTCGGTGCTGCCCGAGGTGCTCGTCGCCGGGCAGGACGCCGGATCCCTCACCGCGGCGGGCGCCGGGCTGCTCGATCCGACCGGGGCGCTGCGGCCGGGCATCCCACTGTGCCCGCCGGAGGGCGATGCGGGCACCGGCATGGTCGCGACGAACGCGGTCGCACCGCGCACCGGCAATGTGAGCGCGGGCACCAGCATCTTCGCGATGGTCGTGCTCGAGCATCCGCTGGCCGAGGTGCACCACGAGCTCGACCTGGTCACGACTCCCGCCGGTGACGCGGTCGCCATGGTGCACTGCAACAACGGCGCCAGCGAGCTGGCGGCGTGGGTGGGCATGTTCACCCGGTTCGCCGAGGCGTCCGGCATCCGCGGGTCTGCGGATGCCGTCTTCGAGACGCTCTTCCGCGAGGCGCTGGACGGCGAGGCGGATGCCGGCGGACTGCTTGCCTACAACCACCTCGCGGGCGAGCCCATCGCCGGCCTCGACGAGGGGCGCCCGCTCTTCGTGCGCACGCCCGACAGCCGCTTCACCCTGGCGAACGTGATGCGCGCCCAGCTGTACGGCGTGTTCGGCACCCTCGCGCTGGGCATGCAGGTGCTGACGGACGAGGGCGTCGCGCTCGACCGGATGTATGCCCACGGCGGCATGTTCCGCACCGCCGATGTCGCGCAGCGCTTCCTCGCCGGGGCGCTGAACGCACCCGTGGCGGTCGGCGACACGGCATCCGAGGGAGGGGCCTGGGGCATCGCCGTGCTCGCCGCCTACCTGTCGGCGGCCGGCGAACAGCGGCTGGACGCCTACCTCGACCAGCACGTCTTCGCCGGAGCATCCCTCTCCGTCATCGATCCCGACCCGGCCGACGTCGCCGGGTTCACCACCTACCTCGACCGCTACCGCGCGGGTCTGGCCATCGAGGCCGCCGCCACAGGCTCCATCTAAGGACTGCGTCAATGCCCAAGCTCACCACCTCCCTCGACGGCTACCAGGTCTGGTTCCTCACCGGCAGCCAGCACCTTTACGGGCCCGAGACGCTCGCGCAGGTCGCCGAGCAGTCGCGTGCCATCTCGGATGCGCTCGACGGTGCCTCCGAGGTTCCCGTCCGCATCGTGTGGAAGCCGGTGCTGACCGACTCCGCCGCCATCAGGAAGGTCATGCTCGAGGCGAACGCCGACGACAGCGTGATCGGCGTCGTCGCCTGGATGCACACCTTCAGCCCGGCGAAGATGTGGATCGCCGGTCTCGACGCACTGCAGAAGCCGCTCGCCCACCTGCACACCCAGGCCAACGTCGAGCTGCCCTGGGCCGACATCGACTTCGACTTCATGAACCTGAACCAGGCCGCGCACGGAGATCGCGAGTTCGGCTACATCCAGACCCGGCTGAACGTGCCGCGCAAGACCATCGTCGGGCACGCGTCCGACCCACGCGTGCGCCAGGAGCTCGGCACCTGGCAGCGCGCCGCCGCGGGCCTGGCCGCATCGCGCTCGCTCAAGCTCGCGCGCTTCGGCGACAACATGCGCTTCGTCGCCGTCACCGAGGGTGACAAGACCGAGGCCGAGCTGCGCCTGGGCGTGCAGGTCAACACCTGGGGCGTGAACGAGCTGGCGGATGCCGTCGCGGCGGCATCCGAATCCGACATCGATGCGCTGGTGGCCGAGTACGAGGAGCTGTACGAGGTCGTGCCCGAGCTGCGGCGCGGGGGAGAGCGGCACCAGTCGCTGCGCGACGGCGCGGCCATCGAGATCGGGCTGCGATCGTTCCTGGAGGAGGGCGGTTTCGGCGCCTTCACCACCTCGTTCGAGGATCTCGGCGAGCTGAAGCAGCTGCCGGGCCTCGCCGTGCAGCGGCTGATGGCCGAGGGCTACGGCTTCGGCGCCGAGGGCGACTGGAAGACCGCGATCCTGGTGCGCGTCGCGAACGTGATGGGCTCCGGCCTGCCGGGCGGCGCCAGCCTGATGGAGGACTATACCTATGACATGACCCCGGGCGACGAGCTGATCCTCGGCGCGCACATGCTCGAGGTCTCGCCCTCGCTCACCCCGGCCAGGCCGACCCTGGAGATCCACCCGCTCGGCATCGGCGGCAAGGACGACCCGGTGCGCCTGGTCTTCACGGCAGACCCCGGCCCGGCCGTCGTCGTGGCGCTCAGCGACATGCGCGACCGCTTCCGCCTGACCGCGAACGTGGTCGAGAACGTCGAGCCGCGGGCGGCACTGCCGAAGCTCCCCGTGGGGCGTGCCGTGTGGAAGCCGGCGCCGGACTTCACCACCAGCGCTGCCGCCTGGCTGACCGCGGGAGCCGCGCACCACACCGTGATGTCGACGGCCGTCGGCCTCGAGGCGTTCCGCGACTTCGCCGAGATGGCGCAGATCGAGCTCCTGGTGATCGACGAGTCGACGACCCTGCCCGAGTTCCAGAAGACGGTGCGCTGGAACCAGGCGTACTACCGGCTGGCGCAGGGGTTCTGACCCGCGGCCCGCGCGCGGCGGGACTCAGGCGTCCAGCACGCGCGCGGCCTGCCGGGCGGCGCCGAGCGCCACGTACTCCGCGGGCGCCGGCACCTCGACCGGGATGCCCAGCACGAGAGGCGCGATCCGCCGTACGGCCTCGGACTGCGCGCCGCCCCCGATCAGCAGGGCGCGCTCGACACGGACCCCCTGGTCGCGCAGGGCGGTCAGGCCGGCGCCGAGCCCTGACAGCATGCCCTCGACGGCCGCACGTGCGAGGTTCTCGCGAGTGGTCGAGGCCAGGGTCATGCCCGAGAGCGTGGCGGTGGCATCCGGCAGGGTGGGGGGGCGCTCGCCCTCGAAGTAGGGCTGCAGGGCGAGACCGCCCGCGCCGGCGGAAGCCTGCAGCGCCAGCCGGGACAGCTCGTCGTGGTCCACTCCCAGCACCCGGGCGACGGCGTCGAGCACCCGGGCCGCGTTCAGCGTCGCGACCAGGGGCAGGAAGCGCCCATCGGCATCGGCGAAGCCCGCGACCGTGCCGGTCTCGTCGTGCACTGCGCTCTCGCTCACCGCGAAGACGGTGCCGCTCGTGCCGACCGACACCACGGCATCCCCTGGGCGGGCACCGACGCCGAGCGCCGCCCCGGCGTTGTCGCCCGCGCCGGGGCCGACGCGCCGGCCCGCGGCATCCGTGACCCACTCCGACGGTCCGAGCACGCGCGGCAGCACCGCGTCGTGGCCGAGCGCCGCGACCAGCAGCTCCCGGTCGTAGTCGCCGGTCTCCGGGTTCCAGTAGCCTGTTCCGCTCGCATCCGATCGGTCGGTCACCAGCTCGTCGAGACGGGGATCGGCGCCGCCGGCGGCCGGGCCGAACCCACGCAGCCGCCAGGTGAGCCAGTCGTGCGGCAGCGCGACCGCAGCGACCCGTGCGGCGCTGTCCGGTTCGGCATCGCGCAGCCAGCGCAGCTTGGTGATCGTGAAGGATGCCACCGGCACCAGTCCGGTGTGCTCGGCCAGAGCGGATGCCCCGAACTCGGCGACCAGGTCGGCGGCAGCGCCCGCTGACCTGGTGTCGTTCCACAGCAGGGCGTCGCGGACGACGGCGCCCGAGGCGTCCAGCGCCACCATGCCGTGCTGCTGCCCGCCGATGGCCCAGGCCTCGACGTCGTCCATCCCGCCGGCATCCGCGATCGCCGCCTGCAGTGCGTCCCACCACGCCTCCGGCGCCACCGAGGTCCCGTCCGGGTGGGGAGCGCGCCCGGTGCGCACGACGGCACCCGTCGCGGCATCCGCGATCACGACCTTGCAGGACTGCGTCGACGAGTCGACGCCCATCACGAGTGCCATACGCGGCATCCTCTCACTTCGTTCTGCGGCCGAGACGGGTGCTGGTGGCGGGTCAGCGGGCGCCCATGAGGTGCTCGGATGCCAGCTGCTGCAGCCGCACGAAGCCGAAGCCGCGCGCGCCGAAGTACGCCGACGGGTCGAAGTCCTCGAACGCGCTCCGGTCGGCGATCAGATCGTCGTACGACTCGCCCTCGCCCAGGGTGGGCTGCGACAGCTCGGCGACGCGCGCTGCGGCCAGGGCCTCCTGCACCTCGGGGTCGGCGCGGAACGCGGTGGCCCGCTCCTTCAGCAGCAGGTACATCCGCATGTTGGCGGCGGCCGAGTCCCACACGCCGGCCTCGTCCTCGGTGCGGCTGGGCTTGTAGTCGAAGTGCCGCGGGCCGTCGTAGGCGGGGGCGCCGTTCGCGCCGCCGTTCTCGAGCAGGTCCACCAGCGCGAAGGCGTTGTGCAGGTCGCCGTGTCCGAACACCAGGTCTTGGTCGTACTTGATGCCGCGCTGTCCGTTCAGATCGATGTGGAAGAGCTTGCCGTGGTACAGCGCCTGGGCGATGCCGGCGGCGAAGTTCAGCCCGGCCATCTGCTCGTGACCCACCTCGGGGTTCAGGCCCACCAGCTCGGGGCGCTCCAGCGAGTTGATGAAGGCGAGGGCATGGCCCAGAGTCGGCAGCAGGATGTCGCCGCGCGGCTCGTTGGGCTTCGGCTCGATGGCGAAGCGGATGTCGTAGCCCTTGTCCGTGACGTAGTCGCCCAGCAGGTTCACGGCCTCGCGGTAGCGCTCCAGCGCCGCGCGGATGTCCTTCGCGGAGTCGTACTCGGCGCCCTCGCGGCCGCCCCACATCACGAAGGTCTTCGCCCCCAGCTCGGCGGCCAGGTCGAGGTTGCGCAGCACCTTGCGCAGAGCGAAGCGGCGCACCTGGCGATCGTTCGAGGTGAAGCCGCCGTCCTTGAAGACCGGAGCGCTGAACAGGTTCGTGGTGACCATCGGCACGATCAGGCCGGTGTCGGCGAGTGCGCCCTTCAATCGGTCGATCTGGGTCTGGCGCTCGGCATCCGTCGATCCGAAGGCGAACAGATCGTCATCGTGGAAGGTGAGCCCGTACGCGCCGAGCTCGGCGAGCTTCTCGACGCCGTGCACGACGTCGAGCGCGGGACGGGTGGGGCCGCCGAACGGGTCGGTGCCGTTGTAGCCGATGGTCCAGAGGCCGAACGAGAACCGGTCGGCCTTGGTGGGGGTGAGTGCCATGATGATCCGCCTTCAGCGACGTCGGTGAAATGTTGTGGATCAGAACATATCAAGTCGGTGGAGCGGATGCAACGGATCAGGTCCTCGGTGCGGCCGTCGTCTCCCGCACGACGAGCTCGGCGGGCAGGCGCACGTGCTCATGCGCCTCGCCGTCCAGCATCCGCAGCAGCAGGCGCACGGCGGTGGCGCCCATCTCGGTCAGCGGCTGGCGCACCGTGCTCAGCTGCGGCGCGTGCGCGGCCGCTTCGGGGATGTCGTCGAAGCCGATCACCGAGAGGTCGTCCGGCACGTGCAGGCCGTGCTCGACCGCCACGCGGATCATCTCGATGGCGGAGAGATCGTTCGCCGCGAAGACTGCCGTGGGGTGGTCCGCGAGGTCGAGCAGCGCGTGCGCGCCCGCGGTCGAATCCGCCGTGCGGTAGCCGCCGTCGGCGACGAGCGCGGGGTCGAAGCGGATGCCTGCGGCGTCGAGCGCCTCGCGATACCCCTGCTCGCGCTGACGGGCGGAGACGAGGTCGGTGCGGCCGCGCAGGTGGGCGATGCGGCGATGTCCCAGTGAGATCAGGTGCTCGGTCGCGGCCCGTGCGCCGTCGACGTTGATCACGCTCACTGTCGCGGGGCCGTCCGGGCCGGCATGCGGATCGATCGCGACGATGGGCACCGATGCGTCCGCGGGGGTCGAGGTCGGCGTCACGACGATGGCGCCGTCGATCAGGGTTCCGCCCAGGCGGGAGAGCGAGCGTCGCTCCCAGCCGCGGTGCTCTCCTGCCGAGACGCTGCCCGCATAGGCCAGCACGTCGAAGCGCGTGCCCTGCAGCTCGGTGGAGACCCCGCTCAGCAGCTGCAGTGCGAACGGCTCGAACTCCGCCACCAGAACGCCGATGACGTTGGTGCGCCGTCGCCGCATCGATGTCGCCACGAGCGAGCTGGCGTATCCGAGCTCGTCGACCACGCTCAGCACGTGCGCCAGTGTCGCGGGTGCGACGCCGTCGCGGCCGTTGATGGCCTTGGAGACCGTGGCGACGGAGACTCCGGCGGCGTGAGCGACATCGTGGATCGTCGTGCGGCGGTTCATCCGTCCAATCTAGTGATGGAAAACGATATCGATAACGATTGACATGGCGAATCGAACCTGCCAGAGTAGCCGGAGCACATTCGGTGTAGTCGGCAACAAATGGAGCCGGACCGCGAACTCGAAGAGGAGACACACGGCATGAAGATCGGCAAGGCATGGGTCGCCGCAGCGGCGGCCGTGGCGACGCTGGGGATGCTCGGGCTCACCGGCTGCTCCGGCAGCTCGGACGGAGCGGGCGCCGACGGCGCGACCACTCTCACGATGTGGCACAACTCCACCACGGGCCCCGGCAAGCAGTACTGGGCCGACGCGGCAGCGGCCTTCCACGAGGAGAACCCCGATGTGACGATCAAGGTCACGTCGATCCAGAACGAGGACATGGACGGCAAGCTGCAGACGGCCGTCAACTCGGGCGACATGCCCGACATCTTCATGGCGCGCGGCGGCGGCAAGCTCGCCGACATCGTCAACGCGGGCAAGGTGAAGGACCTCACGAAGCTCATCGATCCCGACGTGAAGAAGGCCTTCGGCGACGCCCCGTTCAGCGCCTTCAGCGTCGACGGCAAGGTCTACGGGATGCCGAGCGCGGTGCTCCCCGGCGGCTTTTTCTACAGCAAGGACCTGTTCGCGCAGGCGGGTGTCAGCTCCGAACCCACCACGATGGACGAGCTCGAGACGGCTGTCACCAAGCTGAAGGCGGCAGGCATCGAGCCGATCGCGCTCGGCGCCAAGGCGGCGTGGCCGGCCGCGCACTGGTACTACTTCTTCGCCCTGCGGGCCTGCGGTCAGGACCTCATCGCGAACCTCGCGACCAAGGCCGACTTCTCCGATCCGTGCTGGCTCACGGCGGCCGAGAACCTGCAGGACTTCGCCGGGACGGAGCCGTTCAACAAGGGCTTCCTGACGACCTCCCCGCAGGAGGGCGCGAACTCCTCGGCGGGACTGCTGGCCAACCACAAGGCGGCCATGGAGCTGATGGGCGCGTGGGACGTCGGCGTGATCGCCAGCCTGACGCCCGACGAGAAGCCCCTGCCCGACCTGGGCTGGTTCCCCTTCCCCGAGGTGGACGGCGGCGACGGTGGGGCCGGCGCGATGATGGGCGGTGTCGACGGCTACTCCTGCTCGGCCGACTCCCCGGCTGCGTGCGAGAAGTTCCTCAACTTCGTCTCCTCGAAGGAATGGCAGGAGAAGTACGCCGTGGCGTTCCAGACCATCCCGGCGAACCAGGACGCCACCGGAGCGGTCACCGATCCGTCGCTGAAGCCGCTGATGGAGGCGTACACGAAGGCCCCCTACGTCGCCCTGTGGCTGGACACCGCCCTCGGGCAGAACGTCGGCAACGCGCTGAACACCAGCGTCGTCGAGATGCTCGCGGGGCAGGGCTCGCCGAAGAAGCTCGTCGACACGGTCACCAAGGCCGAGGCGAGGGGCTGACCGGCTCATGACCGACACGCAGGCACTGCAGAGCACGACGGTGCCTGAGAGGATCGCCGTCCCTGGAGCGGGCCCCGCGCCCGCTCCGGGGCGGCGCTCGCCGCGGCCCGACTGGCGCAAGCGCGGCGAGATCGCGCTCCTCTCGGGACCGGCTCTCATCATGTTCGTCGGCTTCGTCATCCTCCCGGTGGCGATGGCCGCGTTCTACGGCTTCTTCAAGTGGAACGGCTTCGGCTGGCCGACGGAGTTCATCGGGCTCGACAACTACCGCATGATGTGGGAGGACGAGACCTTCCGGCAGGCGGTGCTGCACAACGGCGTCATCGTCGTGCTCTCACTGCTGCTGCAGGGGCCGGTGGCCATCCTGTTCGCGCTGCTGCTGAACCAGAAGATCCGCGGCAGGTCCATCATCCGGGTGCTGATCTTCGTGCCCTACGTCATCTCGGAGGTCATCGTCGGCATCGGCTGGAGCCTGATGCTGCAGGACGCCGGCGCGCTGAACTCCCTGCTGGAGAAGTGGGGACTCGGGTTCCTGCAGCAGTCCTGGATCGCGGACCCCTCGATCGCGATGGGCTCGCTGATGATCATCATCACCTGGAAGTACCTCGGCTTCGCAGTGATCCTCATGCTCGCCGGCATGCAGTCGATCCCGGAGGAGCTGTACGAGGCCGCCGCGATCGACGGCGCCGGATTCTGGAAGATCCAGTGGAGCATCACGGTGCCCCTCCTGGGGCCGACCATCCGGATCTGGGCGTTCCTGTCCATCATCGGCTCGCTGCAGCTCTTCGACCTGGTCAACATCATCTGGGGCCAGTACATCGCCGCGACCGCCGGCACCTCCACGATGGCGACCTACATGTACCAGAACGGCCATCTGGCCGGCAGCTACGGATACGGCAACGCCGTCGCGGTGATGCTCTTCCTGATCACCCTGATCGTGGCTCTCGTCTATCAGCGCTTCGTGCTGCGTCGTGACACCGATGGTGCGCTGACCGGCGACGGCGGAAGGAGGCGCAAGTGAGCGCCGAGACCCTGAACACCCGTGTCGCCATCCGGGCGATCTCCCCTGAGGGCCGCCGCCGCGTGCGCGAAGCCGACGTGAAGTGGGGGAGCCCTGCGGTCTACCTGGTGGCGCTGGTGCTGATCACGATCTGCATCACCCCGGTGCTGTACGTGATCATCGGCGGATTCCGCACCAACTCGCAGATCACGCTCGACCCCTCCGGTTTCCCGTCGCCATGGCAGCTCGGCAACTACGGCGACGTGCTGGCCAGCTCCGAGTTCTGGACGGCCATGCTGAACTCCACGATCTCCGCGGCAGGGACCACGGCCGGCGCGGTCGTGCTCGGCGTGATGGCGAGCTACGTGCTCGCCCGCTACGAGTTCGCAGGGCGCGGGGTGATGTACGCGCTGTTCGCGGCCGGCCTGATGTTCCCGGTGACGGTGGCCATCACGCCCCTGTACATCCTGATCCGCAACCTGGGGCTGGTGAACAGCCTGGCGGGAATCATCCTGCCGCAGATCGCATTCGCGCTGCCGACGACGATCATCATCCTCGTGCCGTTCCTGCGCGCCATCCCGAAGGAGCTCGAGGAGGCCGCGTCCATCGACGGCGCCTCGCGTCTGGGCTTCTTCTGGCGGATGGTGGTGCCGCTCAGCCTGCCCGGCGTGATCACCGTCGGCATCCTGGCCTTCGTGGGCGCCTGGAACGGGTACATGCTGCCGCTGTTCATCCTCAACGATCAGGGCCTGTTCACCCTGCCGCTGGGCGTGCAGAACTTCGCGTCGCAGTACTCGGTGGACACCGCGCGGGTGCTGGCGTACACCTCGCTGTCGATGCTGCCGGCGCTGATCTTCTTCAGCATGTTCGAGCGCCGCATCGTCGGCGGACTGACCGGAGCGGTGAAGGGCTGACGGATGCTGCACGAGACCCCTGTGAAGACGATCCCCGCCTTCCCCGACGCCTCGCCGCGGGTGAGCGCGCTGCTGGCCGAGATGACCCTCGAGGAGAAGGCCGCGCAGCTGGTGGGCTACTGGCTCGACCAGGGCGGCGAGGTCGTCGCCCCGATGCAGCACGAGATGGGCGCGACGCGCGAGACCGGGGCGCTCGCAGAGATCACCCGGCACGGGATCGGGCACTACACGCGCGTCTACGGCACCCGTCCGGTCGATCCGGCGGAGCGGGCGGCGTGGCTGTGGCAGGAGCAGCGCCGGCTCACGCGCGAGACCCGGCTGGGCATCCCCGCGCTCGTGCACGAGGAGTGCCTCACGGGGCTGGCCGCCTGGAAGGCGGCGACCTTCCCCACGTCGCTGGCCTGGGGAGCGTCCTTCGACCCCGAGCTGGTCGCGGAGATGGGCGCGCTCGTCGGGGAGTCGATGCGCGCGCTCGGCATCCATCAGGGTCTCGCCCCTGTGCTCGACGTCGTGCGAGACCCGCGCTGGGGACGCGTCGACGAGTGCATCGGCGAGGATCCGTACCTCGTCGGCACGGTCGGCGCCGCCTATGTGCGCGGACTGCAGTCCGCGGGCGTGCATGCCACGCTGAAGCACTTCCTGGGCTACTCCGGATCTCGAGCCGGCCGCAACCATGCGCCGGTCTCCGCCGGCCCCAGGGAGGTGGCGGATGTGTTCCTCCCGCCGTTCGAGATGGCCATCCGGGACGGCGGAGCGCGCGGCGTGATGAACAGCTACGCCGAGATCGACGGGGTGCCCGTGGCATCCGACCCGGCGCTGCTGACCGGACTGCTCCGGGAGAGACTCGGCTTCGACGGTGTCGTGGTGGCCGACTACTTCGCCGTGGCGTTCCTCGAGATCATGCACGCGGTGGCCGCGGATCGCGGTGAGGCCGCGCAGCTGGCCCTGACCGCCGGCATCGACGTCGAGCTCCCCTCAGGGGACGCGTACCTGGCGCCGCTGATCGAGCGCGTGCGCGCAGGTCTCCTCGACGAGGCCTATGTCGACCGGGCAGTCACGCGGGTGCTGCTGCAGAAGGAGCAGCTCGGCCTGCTCGACGCCGGCGCGTTCGACGGCGAGCCTCCCGCGCGCATCGACCTCGACACCGATCGGCATCGCGCGGCGGCGCGCCGGCTGGCGGCGGAGTCGCTCGTGCTGCTCGGCAACGACGGCATCCTGCCCCTGCGCGGTCGGCGTCGCGTCGCGCTGGTCGGCCCGAACGCCGACCGCACGGCGGCACTGCAGGGATGCTATTCGTTCGCGAACCACGTGCTCGCGCACCATCCGGATCATGAACTCGGCTTCCGCATCCCGACCGTGCGCGAGGCGCTCACGGCGGCGATTCCGGATGCCGAGATCGTGCACGTCGAGGGCTGCGAGGTCGAGAGCGAGGACCGCTCCGGGTTCGACGCGGCTGTCGCCGCGGCGCAGGATGCCGAGGTGGCGGTGGTCGTCGTCGGCGACCAGGCCGGGCTGTTCGGCCGCGGCACGGTCGGCGAGGGCAACGACGTGGACTCGCTCGATCTTCCGGGCGTGCAGCGCGAGCTGGTCGAGGCCCTGGTCGCGACGGGCACACCGGTCGTGATGGTGCTCGTCACGGGGCGGCCCTATGCCATCGGATGGGCGCTCGACGGCGACGGCGCGCGCCCGGCGGCCGTGCTGCAGGCGTTCTTCCCGGGCGAGGCCGGCGGGGAGGCGATCGCCGACGTGCTCACCGGCGCGATCGCGCCGTCGGGACGGATGCCGGTGAGCCTGCCGCGCTCGTCCGGGGCGCAGCCGTACAGCTACCTGCATCCGATCCTCGGCGGGCCGTCGGACGTGACCTCCACGGATCCGACGCCGCTGCGGCCGTTCGGCTTCGGCCTGTCGTACACGACCTTCGCCTATGACGATCTGCAGGTGTCGGGGCGGGCCCGCACGGACGGCCGGTTCGCGGCATCCGTCCTGGTGCGCAACACCGGCGACGTGTCCGCGACCGAGGTCGTGCAGCTCTACGGCCGGGATCCGGTCGCGAGCGTCACCAGGCCCGTCGCGCAGCTGCTCGGCTATGCGCGCGTGCATCTCGGTCCGGGGGAGAGCAGGCGGGTGCGCTTCGACGTGCCCGCCGCGCGCTTCGCGTTCAGCGACCGCCGCCTCGTGCGGGTGGTCGAGCCGGGCGAGGTGCGGGTGTGGGCGGCGTCGCACGCCGAGGCGCAGGCCCCGGTGTCGGACCTGAGCGGGGCCACGTCGGGGGCGATCTCCAACGAGCGACCTCGCGCGGAGCGGTCGCTGCCCGGTGCCGCCACAGCGCCCGCCACGGTGCTGCTCACCGGCGCCGTGCACGAGGTCACCGGGGAGGACGCCCGCATCGTGGAAGTCTCCGTCGAGTGACGAGCGGGTCGCGCGGCGAGGTGCGCACGATCCGGTCGGCACATGGGCCGATGGCGCACACCGGGATCGGTAGCCTGGGACGATGAGCGAACGCGCGACGACCGTGGAGGGGGTGCGGCGCACCAATCTCGGCGAGGTGCTGCGTCTCGTGCACCACGGGGGACCGCGCTCTCGCGCCGTGATCACGGCCGAGACGGGGCTGAACCGTTCGACCGTGTCCGACCTCGTCGCCCGGCTCGCCGCGGCCGGCCTCGTGCGGGAGCACGATCCCGATCCCACCCGCCGTGTCGGTCGCCCGTCGCCCATCGTCGCGCCGAGCCCCGACGTCGTCGCGATCGGCGTGAACCCCGAGATCGACGCGATCGAGATCGGCGCGGTATCCCTCGGCGGCGCCGTGCGGCTGCGCGAGCGCGTCCCCGCATCGACCCCCGATGTCGCCGAGGTGGTCGAGGTCGTCGCCCGGGTGGTCGCGGCCTGGCGGGCGGATGCCCTGAAGGACTGCCGCATCGTCGGAGCGGGGGTCGCCGTGCCCGGCCTGGTCCGGGCGGAGGACGGCCTGGTGCGTTTCGCGCCTCACCTGGACTGGCACGACGCCGACATCGCGGGTCCGCTGGCGGAGGCCCTCGGCCTGGCCGTCGTGGTCGGCAACGACGCGTCGTACGGCGCCCGCGCCGAGCGCCTGTTCGGCGCGGCGCGTGAGCACGGCGACGTGGTCTACCTCAACGGCGGCGCGAGCGGCATCGGCGGAGGGCTCGTGCTGCACGGGCAGCTCATCGGAGGCGAAGGCGGGTACGCCGGGGGATGGGGGCAGACCGCCGCGAGCCTGACGGATGCCGCCGATCGGCGCGTCGACGGCGGCGTGCTCGAGGACGAGGTGAACCGCGCGCGGCTCGTGCGGGCCGCCGGCCTGACCGCTCCCGACGACGCGGAGCTGGAGCGGGCTCTCACGGCATCCGATGACGCCAGGGTCGAGGCCGCCAGGCAGCGCCGCATCCTCGCCGCCACCCTGGGCAATGCGGTCAACGTGCTCAACCCGTCGATCATCGTGCTCGGCGGGTTCCTCGGCAGCCTCCGCGAGATCGACCGCGAGGGATTCGACGACGAGGTGCGCGCCCGCGCGCTCGCAGCGAGTGCGGAGCGGCTGGAACTGGCCTCCGCGGCGCTGGGAGCCGACCGCCTGCTGATCGGTGCGGCGGATGCCGCTCTGCAGCGGCTGCTGTCCGACCCGCTCGGCTGAGCTGTCATGAGATCTGAGCCGTCATGAGACCTGAGCTGCCATGATCACGAGGAGGCGCCGATGAGCGCGGAACGCAACTGGGCCGGGAACATCGGCTACCGGGGTGCCGTGGCGCATCCCGCGACCGTCGACGAGACGCGCGCGCTGGTCACGGCAGGCGGGAAGGTGCGGGTGCTGGGCACGCGGCACTGCTTCAACGACATCGCCGACACCACCGGCACGCTCGTCGCGCTGGACCGGATGCCGGTGGTCTTCGAGATCAGCCCGGAGCGAGACGCGGTGCGGGTGTCCGGCGGGCTGCGCTATGGCGACATCGCACCGCGTCTCGAGGCCGAGGGGCTGGCGCTGGCGAACCTCGCCTCCCTCCCGCACATCTCCGTCGCGGGCGCCGTGGCGACCGGCACGCACGGATCCGGCGATGCGATCGGATCGCTCGCCGCGGCGGTGCGCGAACTGGTGCTGCTCACGCCATCCGGCGAGCTGCTGCACCTGCACCGCGGCGCCCCGCGGTTCGCCGGCGCGGTGGTCGGTATCGGCGCACTGGGGGTCGTGCTCGAGCTCGTCCTCGACGTCGAGCCGACGTACTCGGTCGCGCAGCGCGTGCACGAGCGCCCGGTCTGGGATGCGATCCTGGGCGACCTCGACGCGGTGACCTCGGCGGGCACCAGCGTGAGCATCTTCACCACCTGGCAGCGCACGGACTCCGCCGACCAGCTGTGGATCAAGCAGCGCGGCGCCGATGACCTGGCCGGAGACGTCCCTGCACGGCTGGGCGCCGCTGCCGCGCAGGTGAAGCGGCATCCGATCCTCGGTGTCGATCCCGAGGCCTGCACCGACCAGGGCGGCGAGCCCGGTGCGTGGTACCAGCGCCTGCCGCATTTCAAGCTGGAGTTCACGCCCTCCGCGGGCGCCGAGCTGCAGAGCGAGTACCTGATGCCGCGCCAGGACGCGGTGGCGGCGCTGGAGGCGATCCGCGGGCTCGCCGGCCGGATCGCCCCGCTGCTGCTGGTGAGCGAGGTCCGCACGGTCGCGGCCGACGATCTGTGGCTGAGCTCCTCCTACGGCACGGATGCCGTGGGCATCCACTTCACCTGGCGGCAGGACGAGGCCGCCGTGCGGGCGCTGCTGCCGGCGATCGAGGCCGCGCTCCCGGCATCCGCCCGCCCCCACTGGGGCAAGATCTTCACACTGGACGGAGCCGAGGTGCGGCGCCGCCACGCTCGGTGGGACGACTTCGCGGCGCTGCGCGCCGAACTCGATCCGGAACGCCGGTTCGTGAACGACTACCTGGAGAGGCTGGGACTGTGACCGATCCCCGTTCCGGACGGCAGCTGACCATCATCGCGCGCGGATACCGCGCCGAGATCGCCGGCATCGGGGCGACCCTGCGGGCACTGACCTTCGAGGGCCGCGACCTGGTGATCCCATTCGACGCCGACGAGGTGCGGCCCGCGCACCGCGGTGCCACGCTCGCCCCGTGGCCGAACCGCATCGTCGACGGCCGGTACGCGTTCGGCGGCGCCACGCACCAGCTGGCACTCACGGAGCCGGCCCGCAGCCACGCCCTGCACGGGCTGGTCACCTGGCTCGACTTCGCGGTGCGCGAGATCGCCGACGACCGGGTGGTGCTGGCCGCTGCGATCCAGCCGCAGGCCGGTTACCCCTTCCGCGTCGAGGTCCAGGTCGAGTACTCCGTCGATGCCACCGGCCTGCACCAGCGCGTCACCGGCCGCAATCTCGGAACGGATGCCGCCCCCTGGGGAACCGGACCGCATCCGTACCTCACGGCCGGCGACGAGCACGTCGACGACACGGAGCTGCTGCTGCCGGCATCCGGGGTGCTCACCGTCACCGCCGATCGGCTCAGCCCGGTCGCCCTCGAGCCGGTCGACGCGCATCCGGAGTGGGACTTCCGCACCCCGCGCCGCATCGGCGACACGTTCATCGACCACGCCTTCACCGGCCTCCAGCGCGACGAGCGCGGTACAGCAGCCGTGCGGCTGCGCGGCGCGTCCGGCGCCGGTGTCGAGATGGCGTGGGACGCCGGATGCCCGTGGGTGCAGGTTCACACGGCCGATCTGCCGGACCCTGTCGCCAGCCGGCGCGGCCTCGCCGTCGAGCCGATGACCTGCCCTCCCGACGCCTTCAACTCCGGCACCGACCTGATCGTGCTCGAGCCCGGCGCCGCGCACACGGCGGGGTGGAGCATCCGGGCGCTCTGATCGCTCCCTGCTGTCGGCGCGTCGGCGAAGGCCGCAACCAGGCCCGTCGCGCTCGCGAGGCGTCATGATGGACGTATGAGCAGCGAAGCCGTCGTCGTCGATGTCATCCGCACCCCGGTGGGGCGCGGCAAGCCGGGAGGGTCGCTGTCCGGCGTGCATCCGGTGGATCTCGCCGCGGGGATGCTGCAGAGCATCCTGGAGCGCAACGGACTGGAGTCCGGGCAGATCGATGACGTGATGCTGGGCTGCGTGAGCCAGGTCGGCGACCAGGCCATGAACATCGCCCGGCAGGCCGTGCTGGCCGCGGGTTTCGATGAGCACATCCCCGGCACGACGATCGACCGGCAGTGCGGCTCCAGTCAGCAGGCCGTCCACTTCGCCGCCGCGGGCATCGCCGCCGGGGAGAACGACATCGTGATCGTCGGGGGAGTGGAGTCCATGAGCCGGGTGCCGCTCGGCTCCTCGGCATCCGGCGGTTCGCCGATGTCTCCGCGGCTCAGCGCCCGCTACCCGCAGGGACTGGTCAACCAGGGCGTGAGCGCCGAGCTGATCGCGCAGCGGTGGGGCTTCGACCGCGCCGCGCTCGACGCCTTCGCCGCGGAGTCGCACGCCCGCGCCGCGCAGGCGTGGCGCGACGGCTTCTTCGACCGCACGGTCGTGCGCGTGCCCGAGGCGCCCGAGGCCATCACAGACGAGACGGTTCGCGAGGGGACGACGGTCGAGAAGCTCGCCGGGCTCCCGGCATCCTTCCGCACGGATGCCTATGCCGAGCGCTTTCCCGACGTCGAATGGAGCATCACGCCGGGCAACTCCTCTCCGCTCACCGACGGGGCCTCCGCCGCGCTGATGATGAGCGCCGACCGCGCCGAGCAGCTCGGTCTCACGCCGCGCGCCCGATTCCGCGCGTTCGACGTGATCGGCGACGACCCGCTGTTCATGCTCACCGGGCCCATTCCCGCCACCCGGCGCGTGCTCGAGCGCGCGGGCCTCGGCATCGACGACCTCGACGCCTACGAGGTCAATGAGGCGTTCGCCTCCGTGCCGCTGGCGTGGGCGGCCGAGCTGGGCGCCGACCCGGCGAAGCTCAACCCGCGCGGCGGTGCGATCGCCCTCGGACATGCTCTCGGCTCGTCCGGCACGCGCCTGCTCGGCACCCTGCTCGATCACCTCGAGGCCACCGGCGGGCGCTTCGGCCTGCAGACGATGTGCGAGGGCGGCGGCATGGCGAACGCCCTCATCCTGGAGCGCCTCTGACTCCCTGTTTCGAATCGCTCAACTGGCTGCATCCGGAGCCGGAATGCAGCCATTTGAGCGATTCGAACGCCCTCACAGCGCCTGCCGAACCCGTCGAACGAGTTCCTCGGGGCGCGTGATCAGTGGAGACGTCGCCTCGATGACCGTCCATCCCGCGGCACGGAACGCGGCGATGCGTTCGACGTCCTGGGCCCACTGCGGGCCGTGGACGATGCCGTGGTACTCGACGATGACGCGCTCTTTCCGATAGACCATGTCGGCGCATCCCAGGAATCTGCCCGCGCTGTCGAACACATCCACGTTCAGTTCCGGCTCCGGAAGCCCTGCGCCGACCAGGATGAAGCGCACCAGAGATTCGCGCGGCGACCAGCTGTCCTCCCGGATCAGCGGAAGCGCCTCACGAAGTCGCGCCGCGCCCAGCCTGCGGCCGGCGTCCAACGCCGCCTGCAGGTCGTCGATCGTCGCCAGCGGCGCCTGGCCGATGTTCTTCCGCCCGATGCCTTCGCGCCACCTCCGGCAGAAGAAGTCGCCGAGCGCCACAAGATCCGGCACGGACAGGGCGCCCAGCGAGACCCAGGTCGCGGCGGGCGACGTGACCCGCAGTCCGTCGCGCTCGCAGATCGACGTGAGACTCGCGAGAGTGCGGTGCCCGACGATGCCGCTCGCGCGGGGGAAGGGGACATAGCCGGATGCGCTGACGTGCAGTCGCAGCCGGGTGCCCTCCGCGATCTGGCCCTCTTCAGTGAACTCGAGGGGGAGCGGTGCTTCCCAGATCGAGGCCGCCGAGTGGTGACTGTAGAAGTGTCCCGGGTGCAGGCGAGGCGCGTAGAGCCTTGCGCGCGCAACGCGGTCCCGCCGCTGGCGGAGGTACGGATCGTCGATGTGCTCGCGCTCCTCGATCTTCGAGGTCAGGACTCGCATGCCGTGGAACGGTGCGGTGAGGTCGCTTCCGCGCAGGCGGGATCGGGTGACGCCATGGCGTCGGGCGAGGGCCACATCGAAGCCGTCGTCGAGTGATCCCGGAAGTTCCTGTCGTCGTCCCATCGCCCCACCGTCGCACGGCAGGCGTACTTCGCGTCGGAGTTATCCACAGCAGTCAGTGGTTTCGAATCGCGCAAATGGCGGCAGATCGCGCGCAGATGCAGCAAGTTGAGCGATTCGAAATCTTGGGGGGCCGGGTTTGACCTTGCCCCGGGGGCAGAGCGGAACCTGAGCCGGTCGGCGAGAGTCGCCGATGCGATGAGAGGGATGATGGACCGCATGCAGCTCATGTCGATCGGCGACTTCGCCCGTGCCGCAGGGCTCAGCCCCAAGGCGCTTCGCATCTACGACGACCTGGACCTGCTGCGCCCCGCCGAGGTCGATGAACGCACCGGATACCGGTACTACGCTCCGGACCAGCTCGAGCCGGCACGCCTGATCGCGGCCCTGCGCCGCGTGGGCATGCCGCTGGAGCGCATCCGGACCGCGCTCGAGCTGCCGCCGGTCGCCGTCGCGGCCGAGGTCACCTCGTTCTGGCGGCAGACCGAGGCCGACGTGCGCTCGCGCCGGGTCCAGGTGTCCGCTCTCGTCGCCGACCTTCGATCGAAGGAGAGCATCATGACCACGACCCGAACACCCCGCACCCGCACGGCGCACGTCATCCGGCAGGGCGCGCGCGACGAGCAGCTGGATGCCGTGCACATCGGCGACGCGCTGTGGGCGGTCGCCGACGGCTTCGGCGGCGCACCCTCGGTGGCGGAGGACCTCGTCCGGCTGCTGGCGGCCGAGCCCGAGCCCGTCAGCGCCGAGCGCTGGGACGAGCTCGCCGCCGAGTGCGCAGGCGGTATCGGCGACGAGGAACGCGGCAGCACCTTCACCGCGATCGCGCTGAAGGGCGATGTCGCGACCATCGCCCACCTCGGCGACTCCCGCGCCTGGCTGCGGCGCGACGGCGTGCTGCGCCAGCTGACCACCGACCACAGCGAGGTCTCGGTGCTCGTCGAGGACGGCCGGCTCTCCGAGGAGGAAGCGCGGCTGCATCCGCGCCGTGCCGTGCTCAACCGGGCGCTCGCCGCAGGGCTGCCCTCCGCGCCCGATGTGGTGGGCGTCACTGTGCAGCGCGGCGATCGCCTGGTGCTGAGCACCGACGGCGTGCACGCGCTGTTCTCGGCATCCGACTTCGCCGCACTGCTCGACGCGGAGGACCCCGACGCGGCGGTCGCCGCCGTCGAGCGTGCGGTGGCGGATGCCGGCGAGCCGGACAACCACACGATCGTGGTGGTCGACATCCACGATTGACGTCGCTGCGCCCCCGGCAGGGAGAGACCCCCGCCGACCCGATTCGGCGGGGGTCTCGCGGTCCGAGACCGCGGCGGGAGCGATGCTCACCGCGGCGCGGCAGTGGTCGGCACCCTGATCCGGTCAAGCCGTTCGGCCGCGCAGAGACAGTTGTACGCGGCCGATGTGTCCGGCAGGTGAACGGGGCCGGAATTGTCCGGCGCAATGCAGCGCAGGATGTGGAAGCGCTTACGATTTCGTCGCCAGGAGCGCATACAGGCTGAGCATTCGTAACTGGAAGCGCTTGCAGTTCGTTGCGGCATCCTGCTACTTTCACAGACACAGCCCCGGACGCGTCGTCGCGCCCGCCACCCCTCCTGGAGCATCCGTGTCGAAGAAGACCGCTGTATCGAAGCCCCGCATCGCACCCCGCGCCACTCGCCGCGTCGCCGTCCTCGCGATCGCGGCGGTCGTGGCATCCGGATTCTCCGCGCT
>NZ_MKRT01000027.1:12476-20698 GCF_001897945.1 Microbacterium sp. 69-10 | reverse complement strand
CGCCGCCGGCATCTACTCCGCCGAGTTCACGGTGCCCGCCGGCAGCTACGAGTACAAGGTCGCGCTGAACGACACCTGGGACGAGGCCTACGGCCTCGACGGCGGTGGCGACAACATCCCGCTCACGGTCGCCGGCCCCGCGACCCTGCGCTTCACCTTCGACGACAACCTCAAGCGCGTCGGCGTGCAGGCCACCGGCCTGCGCGAGGGGTACACCGCCGACGACGACGCCCTGATCGCGAAGCCGGTGCGCCAGCCCGGCTCCGAGGAGCAGTTCTACTTCGTGATGACCGACCGGTTCGCGAACGGCGACACCTCCAACGACACCGGCGGGCTCACCGGCGACCGCCTGACCACCGGCTTCGACCCCACGAACAAGGGCTTCTACCAGGGCGGCGACCTGAAGGGCCTGCGCGATCGGCTCGACTACATCGACGGCCTCGGCACCACCGCCATCTGGCTGACCCCCAGCTTCGCCAACAAGCCCGTGCAGGGCACCGGCGACAACGCCAGCGCCGGATATCACGGCTACTGGGTGACCGACTTCACCCGCATCGACCCGCACCTGGGCACCAACGCCGAGCTCGAGTCGCTGATCGCCGACGCGCACGCGCGCGGCATCAAGGTGTACTTCGACATCATCACGAACCACACCGCCGACGTCATCGACTACGCGCAGAAGCAGTACTCCTACATCGACCAGGCGACCAGCCCGTACAAGGACGCCGAGGGCAAGGCCTTCGACCCCGCCGACTACGCCGGTACCGACGGCTTCCCGACGCTCGACCCGTCCACGAGCTTCCCGTACACCCCGGTCATCGCCGACGCGGACAAGGATGCCAAGACGCCCGCCTGGCTGAACGACCCGACGCTGTACCACAACCGCGGCAACTCGACCTGGACGGGCGAGTCCGTCACCTACGGCGACTTCGACGGCCTCGACGACCTGATGACCGAGAACCCGCGCGTCGTGGACGGCTTCGTGAAGGTGTACCAGGACTGGATCGACCTCGGCATCGACGGCTTCCGCATCGACACCGTGAAGCACGTGAACTTCGACTTCTGGAAGACCTGGTCGACGAAGGTCATCGACTACGCGCACGCGCAGGGCAAGAAGGACTTCTTCATGTTCGGCGAGGTGTACGACGCCGACCCGGTCAAGCTCGCCCCGTACATCCGCGACACCGACATGAGCTCGGTGCTGGACTTCACCTTCCAGTCCTCGGCCGTCAGCTACGCCTCCGGCAACTCCGCCAAGGGCTTGCAGAGCCTGTTCGCGGGGGATGACCGCTACACGACGCCCGACTCCAGCTCGACCGCCCTGCCGACGTTCCTCGGCAACCACGACATGGGCCGCGTCGGGTCGTTCCTGCGGAACACGGATGCCCCGCTGCAGCGCACCGAGCTGGCCAACGAGCTGATGTTCCTCACCCGCGGGCAGCCGGTCGTCTACTACGGCGACGAGCAGGGCTTCGCGGGCCCCGGCGGCGACAAGGACGCCCGTCAGCCCCTGTTCGCGACGCAGGTGGCCGACTACGCGAACCAGAAGCTGATCACCGGCGAGCAGGCCGGATCCGTCGATCGCTACGACACCGCCGCTCCGCTGTACGAGCAGATCTCCGCACTGGCGAAGCTGCGCGCCGGCATCCCGGCGCTGCACGACGGCGCCCAGATCGAGCGCTATGCGGCATCCGGCGCCGGGGTCTACGCCTTCTCGCGAGTCGACGCGGCCGACAAGGTGGAGTACCTCGTCGCGGTGAACAACGCCACCAGCGCGCAGACCGTCGACCTCACCACGCTCACCGCCGATGCGTCCTACGCCGTGCAGTACGGTGACGGCAAGGCGATCACCACGGATGCCGGCGCCAAGACCTCCATCACCGTGCCGGCCCTGTCGGCCGTCGTGTGGAAGGCGGATGCCCCGGTCTCCGCTCCCGCCGAGGCCGCACCGGTCACGGTCTCCGTCCCGGCTGCGGGCGCCGGAGTCTCCGGCCAGTCCGCGGTGCAGGCCACCATCGCCGACCAGTGGGCGCAGACCAGCTTCTCCTGGAGGGTCGTGGGCTCCGACGAGTGGCACGCGCTCGGCACCGCGGAGGACACCGACCCGCGCGTCTTCCACGACATCCGCGGGCTGAAGAAGGGCACCCTGGTCGAGTACCGAGCGGTGACCACGGATGCCGCCGGCCACCACGCCGCCGCGTCCACCTACGCCTCCGTCGGCAACGCCGTCTCGCTAGACGCGGGGGAGGAGCAGCCGGAGTCGCCCATCGAGATGGTCACCGTGCCCGGCAGCCTGAACTCCGAGATGGGCTGCGCCGGCGACTGGGACCCGGCGTGCGAGAAGGCGAAGCTCACGCTCCGCAGCGACGGCGTGTGGGCGGGCACCTTCGACCTGCCCGCGGGCGACTACGAGTACAAGGCCGCGATCGACGGCAGCTGGACGGTCAACTACGGTGCGAACGGCGTCGCCGACGGACCGAACGTCACCGTCAGCCACAAGGGCGGGCCGATCTCGTTCTACTTCGATCCGCGCACGAACATCGTGCAGTCCTCGGCCGAGGGGCCGATCGTGACGCTCCCCGGCTCCCTGCAGGACGAGCTCGGCTGCGCCGGTGACTGGATGCCGGACTGCCTGGCGACTCTGATGGCCGACGGTGACCGTGACGGCGTCTACGAGTTCTCCACCTCGAAGCTGCCGACCGGCGCCTACGAGCTCAAGGTCGCACACGGCCTGAGCTGGGCCGAGAACTACGGCGCCGACGGCGCCCGCGACGGCGTGAACATCTCCTTCAGCGCCACCGAGGGCAAGGTCACCACGTTCCGCTACACCCTCGCCACGCACGTGCTCGAGGTCGCGAGCGACGACGCCCCGCTGCCCGGCACGGGGGAGCAGCGCGCCCAGTGGATCGATCGCGACACCATCGCCTGGCCGGCGAATCTCGGGCAGACGGACAGGGCCGCGTACCGGCTGCACTCGGCATCCGACGCCTCCCTGGCCGTGACCGACGGTCAGGTCACCGGCGGCGACGCGGTCGACCTCACCGTCATCGACGGCGGGCTGACGGATGCCCAGAAGAAGCGCTTCCCCGCGCTCGCCGGGTACCTGGCGCTGAAGGTGCCGGCGGATGCCGATGTGCCGGCGCTGCTGCGCACGCAGCTGGCCGTCGCGCAGAGCGACACCGCCGGTGCGCTCACCGCATACACCGGCGTGCAGATCCCGGGCGTGCTCGACGATCTGTACGCGGCGAACGCGGCCGACGCCGAGCTCGGCGTGACCTTCCATGGGGTCAACCCGACGTTCCGGCTGTGGGCGCCCACCGCGCAGAGCGCGACACTGCTCACCTGGGCCGATGGTGCGGCATCCGACGCGGAGCCCACGCGCCACAAGGCGGCCTATGACGCGGCATCCGGCGTCTGGACCGTGAAGGGCAAGAAGGCGCTCAAGGGCGCCGAGTACCTGTGGGAGGTCGTCGTGTACGCGCCGACCACCGGGAAGATCGAGACCAACCGGGTCACCGACCCGTACTCGGTCGCGCTCACGCTGAACTCGGAGCGTTCGGTGGCGGTCGACCTGAAGGACAAGGCGTTCCAGCCGAAGGCGTGGAGGACGACGAAGAGCCCCGTGATCGACAAGCCCGTCGACCGCGCGATCTACGAGCTGCACATCCGCGACTTCTCGATCGGCGACGACACGGTCCCCGAGGCCGAGCGCGGCACGTACCTGGCCTTCACCCGTGACAGCGCGGGCACGAAGCAGCTGCGTCAGCTGGCGGATGCCGGCATCAACACCGTGCACCTGCTGCCGTCCTTCGATCTGACCACGATCGAGGAGGACCGCGGAAAGCAGGCGCAGCCGGACTGCGACCTGGCCTCGTACGGCCCGGCCGACACCGCACAGCAGGCGTGCATCGCTGCCGTCGCAGATCAGGACGGCTTCAACTGGGGTTACGACCCGTACCACTTCTCGACGCCGGAGGGCTCGTACGCGGTGAACCCGGAGGGCGGCGCACGCACCGCCGAGTTCCGCTCGATGGTGGGCGCCCTGCACGGCATGGGGCTGCAGGTGGTGCTCGACCAGGTCTTCAACCACACCACGACGTCGGGTCAGGCCGACAGCAGCGTGCTCGACCGCGTCGTGCCCGGGTACTACCAGCGTCTCAACGCGGCGGGCGCCGTGGAGACGTCCACCTGCTGCCAGAACGTGGCGACCGAGCATCTGATGGCGCAGAAGGTGATGGTCGACTCGGTGGTCACGTGGGCGCGTGGATACCGAGTCGACGGGTTCCGGTTCGATCTGATGGGCCACCACTCCGCCGAGAACATGAAGCAGGTGCGCAAGGCGCTGGACGCCCTGACCTTGAAGAAGGACGGCGTCGACGGCAAGTCCATCTACCTGTACGGCGAGGGCTGGAACTTCGGCGAGGTCGCGGACAACGCCCTGTTCGAGCAGGCGACGCAGGGGCAGCTCAGCGGTACCGGCATCGGCACCTTCAACGACCGCCTGCGCGACGCCGTGCACGGCGGCAGCCCGGTCGACGGCGATTCCACGTTCGTGCAGGGCTTCGGCACCGGGCTGGCGACCGATCCGAACGGCGACCCCATCAATGGAAGCGCGGCCCAGCAGCTCGCGACTCTCGGCCACGACACCGACCTGGTGAAGCTGGGCCTGGCCGGCAACCTGCGCGACTTCGCGTTCACCACCAGTGACGGCAAGAAGACCGCGGGCAAGGACATCGACTACAACGGTCAGCACGCGGGTTACGCCGACCAGCCTGACGAGGTGATCAACTACGTCGACGCGCACGACAACGAGACGCTGTACGACCTGTCGGTGTTCAAGCTGCCGGTCAGCACCTCGATGGCCGACCGCGTGCGCATGAACACGGTCGAGCTGGCCACGGTCACCCTGTCGCAGTCGCCGTCGTTCTGGCAGGCGGGCACCGAGCTGCTGCGCTCGAAGTCGCTGGATCGCAACAGCTTCAACTCCGGCGACTGGTTCAACCGCATCGACTGGACCGGCAAGGAGTCGACCTTCGGCTCCGGCCTGCCGATGGCGGCCGACAACCAGGGCAAGTGGGACATCATGGCCCCGCTGCTGCAGAACCCGGCGCTCAAGCCGAAGGCATCCGACATCGCCGCGGCCGAGGCATCCGCTCTCGATCTGCTGCGCGTGCGCAACGAGGTCGGCCTGCTCCGGCTGGGCTCCGCCGATCTGATCCGGCGGAAGGTCAGCTTCCCGGGCGGCGGGGCGGATGCCGCGCCGGGCGTGATCCTGATGCAGATCGACGATCTCGCCGGGAAGGACGTCGATCCCGAGCTCGACGGCGCCCTGGTCGTGTTCAACGCCTCGCCGAACCCGGTCACGCAGACCGTCACCGGTCTCGCCGGGCGCGACTTCGCTCTGACTCCCGCGCAGGCGAAGGGTTCGGATGCCGTGGTGAAGACCACCACCTGGGATGCCGCGACCGGCACGGTCTCCGTGCCCGCCCGTTCTGTGGCGGTGCTGGTGGAGGCACAGCAGGACCACGGTTCCCAGCCCGGGGTCGACCCCGACGAGAAGAACGCGACTCTCTCGTTGTCCGCTGACGCGGTGGAGCAGGGCGGTACTGTGTCGGTGACCGTCCGCGGTCTCGAGAGCGGTGAGCAGGTCTCGGCCGTGCTGCACAGCACCCCGCTGGCGATTCGGGGCATCCCCGCGGCGGACGCATCGGGGACGGTGCGCTTCGACGTGGCCATCCCCGACGACTTCGCGGTGGGAACGCACACTCTGGTGGTGACCTCCGAGGGGCGGGTGCCGCTGCGCTCCACGCTGACGGTGGTCGCGAAGGGCTCGCTGGCGAGCACAGGAGCGACGTGGCCCGCGGGAATCGCGACGGCGGCCGTGGTTCTGCTCCTGCTGGGCGCGGCGCTGGTTCTGCTGCGCCGCAGGCGGCGGGAAGCCGACAGGCTGGAGGTCTGACTTCCGGCACAGCGCTGAAAGGGCGGGATCCATCCACTGCGGATGGATCCCGCCCTTCTGCTTCCGCTGTTCGCCAAGGCCGCTGAGGCGCAGCCGATCGTCGTGGTCCACGACGGGCGGGGCGAGCCGGCGCGCTCGCAGCCGGTCTTCACGTACCGGAGATCACGTGCGTGAAGGTCATCAGCCGACGCGCCGTTGCCGTGGGCGAGTCGCAATATGTTGGATCGGGTCGCGGGCGGCGGGGCGGTTCCTATCGCCTGTTCCGGTCGACCATCGATGTTGTTCCCCTGTCGAGAACCTGTGCATTGTCGGCGCGATCGGCGCACGGATGCACTGTCTGCTCCTGGATGTCCACCCGTTGAATATGACTACAGAACCCCGTGCGCGCGATGACATCCTGGGTGATCTCGGGTGGCGGCCGCGCCCGGGATTGATGCCGGGGTTCGAGGCAGAGGCGACCGCAGGTCGTGGCTGGACGGCCGGGCGCTTGTGGACGGCCGGGAGCATGGTGCACACGCCCGCAGCCAACGCACGTGAGCTTCATGTGATCGTGGGTGTCGAAGGGCGCGGGACGATCACCTCACGTCGACGTGCCCTCGTCGTGGGCAGGCGTCAGCTCATGATCGCCGAGGCGGAGCACGAGATGCGGGTCGAGTCGAACACGCCCTGGGCTCGTTTCGAATGGGTGCTCGATTCACCTGCGCTCTCGCTTTCGAGACATCTTCGGCTGCTCACCCCCATAGCTGTGGACGAACTGCACTGGGAGCTGATCGCGGCGATGACCAATACGCTGGTCAGCCACGAGCCCTCGCTCGGCGGACATCCGTCCTCGGTGTCGTCGGGTGGGATCGGCGCGGCATTCACGCAGCTGCTTCTGACTGTGCTGGAGCGCGCAGGGTCCGGCCGTGCGATCGGGTCAGAGTCCTCGACAGGGCTGATCGATCGGGCGTATCGATTGATCGACGAGAACTTCAGCGACCCCGAGTACGGCGTCGCCGATCTCCGCGCCGATCTTTCTCTGTCGAAGTCGCACTTGCACCGTCTGTTCGCGGATCAGGGGACCACGCCTCGACGTGAGCTGGAGGCCAGGCGCGTCGACGCCGCACTCGTCGCGATGGAGTCGACGCCATCCGCAGAAGTCGCGCGAGCCTCGGGATTCCGTTCTGTTCAGCGCATGATGATCGCGATCGGACGTCGTCAGGCGGGCGGGAACGACGAGGGCGGGCAGCTCCCTGTGGATTCTGCCCGCCCTCTGTGAGTTCCGTGCTGCGTGGAGGACGACTCAGCGCAGGGTGACGTCGATGGTCTCTGCGAAGGGGTCCACGTTCGGCACCGTGGTGATGATGCTGTAGCCGGATCCGCTCGGACCCTGCGGGCGGAACCGCACATCCACCAGAGTCACGTCGTCACCGACGATGGTGTAGAGCACCGAGCCGTCGGAGTTGACCGTCGCGACGGCACCGGCAACGGAGACCGGCGTGATCGTGACGCCCGCTTCGGGGACGATTCGGATCGTGGATCCGTTGGGGAGGGAAGCAGGGTCAGCGTTCGGATCCTGGCCTTCGAGCGTGTACTTGGTGGTGTTTCCGCTGACGACGGACACCGTCGCACCCGTGAACCAGAACGTGGCCGGCGGCGGCACCTCGGAAGCTGCGGCAAAGGGCACTGCGGTCGCCATCGCGATGACGGGAACGGACCATGCGGCGGACTTGACGACGACGCGTCGGGAGATCGAGTTCGTGTTCTTGGCGAACTCGGAATCTGTGATGTCAGAAGACATGAGGGCCTTTCGGATAGCTGTTGATTCAATCCAACCCGAATGGCTCGGGGCCGCTTGGCGAGCAGGAGGAACAGCGGACATTCCAGTGGTGGTGAGGGACAATCCGCGCCGGCGACTCAGCCCGTGGCGAACGGAGTTCCGGGTGCCACTGCGCTCGCGCCCCAGTGCACGCCGAGTGCGCCGGGGCCGAACGGGCCACGGACCACATGCACTGCACCACCGCGGCCGACCGGAAGCGGCCGCACCGACAGCGGTTGATCCGGAAGATCTTCGACGACGTTGCACCACTCCGGATGAGCATCAGGGGCGAATCTGACCCAGATCAGCAGCTCGCGAATGGCGCGGCCCACTCCGTGGCCGGTTTCGCGAACCGGTGGTCCATCGGCAGAGAACTCCACTTCGGTCTCGAGCAGGACTGATGCACCAGGGGAGAGAGGCTGGTCGAGTTCGACAACGGCACCGAACACACGGCCGCTCTCGTGC
>NZ_MKRT01000027.1:0-12396 GCF_001897945.1 Microbacterium sp. 69-10 | reverse complement strand
GCGCAGGCTGCGGAATCGCGACCCATGGCATGACCTCCATGATCGGAATCGACGTGATCGTGCCGCCCGTGGACTGCAGCAGTGATCGCGTCCGCTTCACCATCACGCCGCCATTGTCGCCCACGTCCGCAACGGATTGCGTCGACAGCTCGCGAGTCCGCGGCGGGAAGTCCGTGTCAAGGCGCTCGAGCACCTCCATCACTGCCCGCCCCAGTGCCTCGTCATCCCACGGGAAGTCGACCTGTCCGACTCGTCCGATTCGACGACTTGTCCCGACAAGTGTCGTCAATGCGCCCCGCGGAATCCCGAGCACGCCCTCGAGCGCGGTCACGATCGCCATCGATCGAGCACCCTCGGGCTGTCGCGTTCCTGAGCGCCAGGAGCTCAGCGTCGCCACCGAGACCTTCACACCCCGGGAGTCGAGGCTTTGATGGAGCGCGGTCAGCGTCGCACCTCGGATGTCGATCGCGCGACGCAGCCCTTGTGCGAAGGGGTGTGAACGGGGATGAACTCCCGACTGCTGCAAAGCCATAGGCCCATCCTCGATGATCAGGTGCTGTGTAGCGGATCAGGTCTCTTCGGAGCATGATGAGGGCCGGGACGGCTGAATGGCTCCGCCCCGGCCCTCATCCAGCAGCGTCAGACCAGGACGAACCCGGCCGTGAACGTCGCAGCGATGTCCTTGGCAGGGCCATCGAGATTGACAGCCTTGCGGAACTTCGCCTCGGCGGTGTATTCACCACTGCCGCCCTGGCCCCAGCCGCCCCATCCGGAGTAATACACGTCGCCGTTGGTCAGACGGGCGTAGGTGCCGTAGGTGCCGATCTCGAGCTGGGCGACGCCCTGCAGCGGAACCGCGGTCGGTGTGTTCGTCGCGCCGCTGAATCCGGCCTGGCCGAAGGCGTTGTATCCCCAGTACACGCCGGTTCCGTCCGTCCGCACGGCGCCCGCCGCATAGGTGTAGCTGTTCGAGTACACCGAGGCGTAGACGTCCGTGTCGTTGCCGATCCGCGTCGGGGTAGTGCGCCAAGTGAGATCCGCGCCCTGGCCCAGGCGATTCCCCGCACCGGAACCCCAGCCCCACAGGTGCCCGTTCTCGTCGACGACGTATGCGGCCGCCCATCCTGCGGCGATGTCGGTGATCTTGACGTTCCCGGGGAAGACCACCTGCTCGGGCTGCGTCGTGTAGGCCCCGATCGCCTTCGAGGCCAGTCCGAGCGAACCCTCGTAGTTGAATCCCCACGACCAGACGGTGCCGTCGTCCTTCAGGGCGTACCCGGTCCAGTCGTTCATCACGAGCTTCTTCACGCCCGACTTGAGCGAATCGTGGATGAGCTTCGGAGTGAAGACGCCGATGGGCGCAGTCGAGCCGCCGGTGAGGGTGCCGAAAGTGTTCCAGCCCCAGCCGTACGCGCCGCCGTTCGAGTCGATGGCGCCCTGGTTGTAGCGGCTCCCACGGGAGAGCGAGGTGAAAGTCTGCCCGGCATACGCCGTGACGATCTTCGCAGGCGTCCACAGCGTGGACTGATCGGTGCCGCCCTGCGCATTCGCGCCCTGGTAGCCGCTGCCCCACGAGAAGATCTCGCCCGCGCTGGTGAGAAGCGCGGCGCCGTAGTCGACGCGCGCCGAGATCGCGACGACGTCGAACTCCGGATGGTTCACGTAGGTCGGCAGGGGCTGGAACCCGCTGTTCCCGTTCCCGAGCCCGCCGGCGTTCGGCGCTCCGAAGCTGAAGACTGGTCCCTTGATGGTGATCTCGATGTAGGTCTCCGCCGTTGCGGTCTCGCCGCTCACAGTGGTGGAGGCGCTCAGCTTGACCCAGCCCCACCCCGGACCCGTGCTGATCGGGGCGACAACATAGGCGCCCGAGGCATCCGTGGTTCCAAGCGTCGCGATCTGCAGTCCGTTGGGGAGCTTCGCTGACGGAGCCTGCCCATTGGTCGCTGCGGCCGCCGCGACCGCCTGCGGGCCGGCAGTCAGTGTCGTTGCGCCGCTCGGCAGTGCCGGAGGAGTGGTGCCGGCGGGGAGTGCGGAAAGCGTGAAGGGGATGTTCGCACCCGGCACCGGGGCCGTGTTGCCGCCCGAAGTCCGCTCGACGACGGCGGTGACTTCGGAGTAGGAAGCGTTGTCCGGAGTGGTCTGGTAGCGGGACCGAGTGAATCGGATGGAGAGACCATCCACCACCACCGACGCCGCCGCGAGTGGCACGGCGACTGCGGCGGACATGACCGGCACGGACCATGCCGCCGCCTGGATGACCGTTCGCCGGGTCGGTCCCGCATTCTTGAGCGGTTGGGTGGTTTGCCTCGCAACGTGGTCTTGCATGATTGATCGCCCTCCGGGGGAAGCGCCGTTGGTGACCCGCAGCATCCTGCGCGTCTCCAATGGTCGTGCAGTAGAGGATGCTCTCCGGTTGTGGGGACGGTCGGGGAGCAGCGGATCCCTGTGTGTCAGCTGAGCCGCCGTTCAGAAGCTATCGGGACGATCGAACAACGCGGGAGGCGCGTCACCCGATGCGGGAGTTTCTGAAGGGGATGGGGACTTTTCCCAGAATTCCATACCTGTGCTGGTCGCCGGATGCGTCGGTGTGATCCCCGCTGCCGCAACCGAAAGCGCCGGCCCCGCGAGTGACCGGCGCTTCCGGTTCGGGCTGATCGCTCAGCCCCGACGCGGGATCAGCCCGCGGCCGGCGGCGTCACCGAGATGAGCGCCGCGGTGTTGTTCTGCATGGACTTCTTCACCGTGATGACGGTGCCGTAGCCCACACCCGAGTCGGCCGGGTTGCCGCTGCCGAGCACCGTGCTGCCGACCTTGACGCCGAACAGGTCGGTGGCCGGAGTCCCGTCGGGGTTGACGATGCGCGTGGTGTACGGTGCACCGCCGACCGAGGGCACGACCACCGATGCGTCGCGCAGGCGGTAGTACAGCGACCCGTCACGCAGCTCGAGGCCGGGGACCCAGCCCTTGTCGTCGGTGAAGCTGCTCACGGCAGGCTGCGGGGCGAGCGTGGTGCACGCCTCGTTGTAGGAGGCGTCGACCAGGCAGTCCTTGAACGCGTAGGTCGGCTGCAGGCCGAAGGCGGCGTTCGAGGACTGGGCGCGGCTGGAGATGTTCTTCAGCAGCGACGGGTCCAGAGCCGCCTCCGCGCCCGTGCGGCGCAGCGGGTCGAAGTGGCTGTCCACCAGGAGCAGGCCGCCCTTCGCGCCGTAGCTCGGCAGGCTCGTCAGGTTCGAGGTGACCTGGTTCGAGGTGCCGTACATCGCGTCGCGGTACCAGATCAGCGCACCGGGGGCGTTGTAGGGGACCTTCTCGACCTTCCAGGCCTCATCGCTGTACACCGTGGTGTAGCCGTACTTCAGGCCCTTGTCGAAGCCGTCCAGGTTGCGCCACTCGACCAGGTAATACTGCGCCTTGACCTGGGTTCCGCTGTCGTGGTGCCACCCGGTGCCGGTGGTGTCGGCGAAGGAGGCGACGGTCGCGGTCCAGCCGTTGTCGCCGTTCTCGACGTCATCGCTCCAGACGGTGTTCCCGTCGCTGGTGAGCGCGAAGTCGTCCGAGAACCAGTTGCGCTCCTGGAACGCGGCATCCGTCGCCTGACGCAGACGCAGCTGGATGTCCTGGCCCGCGTACGCCGACAGGTCGACGTGATCGTGCCGCCAGCCGTTGCTGGAGCCGGTCAGGCCGTACTTCTTGCCGCCGAAGTCCTGCATGCGGCCGTTCGGGTCGCTGTAGCCGTCATCGGTGGAGACCAGCGCGCCGGACTCGTCGTAGACCTTCTGCTCGGCCCAGGTGGAACCGCCGTCGGTCGAGACCTCGACGTAGCCGTAGTCCCAGTCCTCCTCGATGACGTAGTTGTTCCACATCGAGAACTGCGCGTTCGCGGGCACGTTCTCGATCGAGCGGGTCAGGCGGACGTCCGCCCAGTCCTGGTCGGCGCCGGAGTACCACATCTCGGATCCGCTGTGCGGGGTCGCCAGCACGATCTTCTTGTCGGGCAGGTCGACCTTGATGCCGTCCTGCGTGCCCTTCTTCGGGCGCGAGGTCTGACCCACCTTGATCGTGGTGGTGTCATCGCCCGGCTTGACGACCTGCGGGTCGGCCCAGCCGAGCACCCACTTGTCCCAGAGGCCCATGTGCGTGGGCATGGACTGGAAGATGGGTCCGGAGTGCGAGCCGGAGCTCATCAGATCCCAGAAGTCGATGTCCGAGTTGCCCGCGTTGGACGTGTCATACAGGTCGGGCAGGCCCAGGTCGTGACCGTACTCGTGCGCGAACACGCCGACGCCGGAGTTCTCCGGCTGCACGATGTAGTTCGACAGCTTCAGGTTCGTCCCCGGGATGGTGGCGCCGCCCGCGACCGCGGAGGAGTGCGCCCAGATCGCGTAGGTGCCCTCGGCGCCGCCGCCGCCGGACTTGTCCTCGCCCGCGTGCACGAGCACGACGTGGTCGATCACGCCGTCGGGCTCGTTGACGTTTCCGTCGCCGTCGCGGTCGCCCTGGTCCTCGATGTCGTAGTCGGCCCAGGGGAAGTCCGGGTTCTGCGCTGCGAGCGCCGCCACCGCGTCGATGGGCAGCTGCCCGGGGCCGAGCGGGTTGTCGGGGTGACCCTGCTGGTCCTGCATGGGCCCGGCCTCCCACTCACCGGCCTCGTTCCTGTGGCAGACCGTCGCGCCGTAGTAGCCCTCGGAGTGCGGCACCTTGACCCAGGGGGTCGCCTCACCGGTGAGGGTGTATGCCCCGCGGGACATCTCCTCGTACATGTTCTTCATGGTGTAGCCGGAGATGTCGAAGCCGGGCTTGCCGTCGGGTCCGGTCAGATCCGTGCGCACGCGCTCGGTGATGCCGTCCTCGGTGAAGAGCATCTTGTTGAAGTGCTCGCTCGAGAAGTCGGGCACCCACATCGTGTTGTTGTCCGCGTGCGCGGCATCCGCCGGGTTCGGGATACCGTTGTGCAGCGTCGGGCCCTGCAACGCGCCGGGCTTGCAGGTGGTCGCGCCGAACTCGGTCGGCACGTACAGGTCGCTGAAGTCCTCGCTGCCGTCGAACTCGACCAGGATCGTCAGCAGCTTCGCCTGCTGGGTGGTCTTCGACTTCTTCAGGTTCTTGGGGCTCTTGCCGGTCTTGATGGCCTTCGCCTCGGTCTTGGCCAGCTGCTGCGCGGCCTTCGGGTTGCCCTGCGCGAACTTCTGGTCGGTCTGCTTCGCCTTCTCGAGCGCATGAGCGCTGAGGGGCGTCTTGAGGACCCCCTTCGCGGTGGCGACGGCGGTGTCGTCCACGTGGTCGAAGGCCTCTTCCGCGCGTGGCGCGACGTAGTTCATGTAGTACTCGTCTGCGCCGATCGTGGCGGTGGGCGGCGGCGCGTCCGTGTTCGTCGGCGCAGCGGTCGCGCTGCTGGAGCCGAAGGCCACCAGGCCCGCGGCCGCCAGGGCGAACGCCGAAGTCGTCGCCAGGGCGCGTCGTCGCGCTCGGGCATTCCGTTCTGACATCGAATATCTCCTTTCGCACGGCGGCGCGAAGGGTCTTCGCGGCACCGCGATCGGCGGGCGCCGGGTGGACGCCCGGGGACTGTCTATCGTGCTCAGCCGGTTCAAAGGAAGTGGTGCGTGTGAAGAATAGACATTCGTCTATGCCGGGTGTCCGATGCGCCAGATAGTAGGAACCCCTAGTAATTGCCCTGTGTGCCGACTAGCATGATCACTGTGCCAAAGAAGGCGCAGAGGAGTGTCAGCACAATGACTCGTTTCATCCCCCATTTCGTAGGCGGAAAGTCGCTCGAGCCCACCGGCGGGCGCGTCGCCGACGTGTTCGATCCGAGCACCGGAGAGGTGCAGGCGCGTGTCCCGCTGGCTACGGCGGACGAGGTGCGCGCGGTCATCGAGAACGCCGCCGCCGCGCAGCCGGCGTGGGCCGCCACCAACCCGCAGAAGCGCGCCCGCGTGATGATGCGCTTCGTCGAGCTCGTGCACCGGAACATGGACGAACTGGCCGCCCTGCTCTCCAGCGAGCACGGCAAGACCTTCGAAGACGCCAAGGGCGACATCATCCGCGGACTCGACGTGATCGAGTTCTGCATCGGCGCCCCGCACATGCTGAAGGGCGAGTACTCCACCGAGGTCGGCACCGGCATCGACGTGTACTCGATGCGCCAGCCGCTCGGCGTGGTGGCCGGCATCACCCCGTTCAACTTCCCGGCCATGATCCCGCTGTGGAAGGCCGGTCCCGCGATCGCCAGCGGCAACGCCTTCGTGCTCAAGCCCTCCGAGCGCGACCCCTCCGTCCCCGTGCGGCTCGCCGAGCTGTTCCTCGAGGCGGGGTTGCCCGCGGGCATCCTCAACGTCGTCCACGGCGACAAGGTGGCGGTCGACACGATCCTCACCGACCCGCGCATCCAGGCCGTCGGGTTCGTCGGATCCACGCCCATCGCGGAGTACATCTACTCGACCGCCGCCGCCAACGGCAAGCGCGCGCAGTGCTTCGGCGGCGCGAAGAACCACCTGATCGTGCTGCCCGACGCCGATCTCGACCAGGCCGCCGACGCGCTGATCGGCGCCGGCTTCGGCTCGGCAGGCGAACGCTGCATGGCCATCTCGGTGGCCGTCCCGGTGGGCGAGGAGACCGCCGACGCCCTGGTCGCGAAGATCTCCGAGCGCCTGGGCGAGCTGAAGGTCGGCCCCGGGATGCAGGACGGCGTCGACTACGGCCCCCTGGTCTCCGCCGCGTCGAAGGCCCGCGTCGAGGGCCTCATCCAGGAGGGCGTCGATGCCGGTGCCACGCTCGTCGCCGACGGTCGCGGGCTGGTGGTCGAGGGCTACGAGAACGGCTACTACCTCGGGCCCACCCTGTTCGACCACGTCACCACCGACATGTCGATCTACCGCGAGGAGATCTTCGGCCCGGTGCTCTCGGTGGTCCGCGCGGCGGACTACGAGGAGGCTCTGGCCCTGGCATCCGACAACCCCTACGGCAACGGCGTCGGCATCTTCACCCGCGACGGCGACGCCGCCCGCGACTTCGCGGCTCGCGTGAACGTCGGGATGGTCGGTGTCAACGTCCCGATCCCGGTGCCGATCGCCTACTTCACCTTCGGCGGCTGGAAGGCGTCCGGGTTCGGCGACCTGAACCAGCACGGAGCCGACGGCTTCCGCTTCTACACGAAGACCAAGACCGTGACCAGCCGCTGGCCGTCGCATGGCGTGCGCGAAGGCGCCAGCTTCGTCATGCCCACGATGTGACCCCCGCCACCGCCGCACACATCCCCGAGATCCGAGGACCGAGAGAAATGACCATGATCGACAGCACCGTCACCGCCGAGGAGCGCGAGGCGATCCTCGGCGCCGTGCGCGACTTCGCCGAGACCGAGCTCGCGCCCTACGCCGCCGAGCGCGACGAGAAGCACATCTTCCCCCGCGAGACGCTGAACAGGGCGGGCGAGCTGGGCCTGGGCGGCATCTACGTGCGCGAGGAGTTCGGCGGCACGGGCCTGGCCCGCGTGGACACGGTCGCCATCTTCGAGGAGCTCGCCAAGGGCGACCCGGCGGTCGCCGCGTACATCTCGATCCACAACATGGTGGCGTGGATGATCGACACCTACGGCGACGACGCGCAGCGCGGCAGGTGGCTGCCGGCCCTGACCGCCATGGAGCAGTTCGGCGGCTACTGCCTGACCGAGCCCGGTGCCGGATCGGATGCCGCGAACATCGCCACCAGCGCGGTGCGCGACGGCGACGACTACCTGCTCACGGGCGTCAAGCAGTTCATCTCCGGTGCGGGCGAGGCCGGCGTGTACGTCGTCATGGCGCGCACCGGCGGCGCCGGCTCGGGTGCGCGCGGCATCAGCGCGTTCCTCGTCCCCGGAGATGCGGCCGGCCTGAGCTTCGGTGCGCCGGAGAAGAAGATGGGCTGGCACGCCCAGCCCACCCGCCAGGTGATCTTCGACGGCGTGCGGGTGCCGGCATCCGCCATGCTCGGAGACGAGGGCAAGGGCTTCGCGATCGCGATGTCGGCGCTCAACGGCGGACGCCTCAACATCGCCGCCTGCTCGCTGGGCGGTGCTGCCTGGGCGCTGGAGAAGGCCGTGCAGTACGTGCACGAGCGCGTCGCGTTCGGCGAGCCCCTCTCCGAGAAGCAGTCCATCCTGTTCACGATCGCCGACATGCGCACCGAGCTGCAGGCCGCGCGCCTGATGGTGCGCGACGGCGCCGAGGCCGTCGACGCGAAGGCGCCGGATGCCACGATGCGCTGCGCCATGGCCAAGCGCTTCGCCACGGATGCCGGATTCGAGATCGCCAACAAGGCCCTTCAGCTGCACGGCGGCTACGGGTACCTTCAGGACTACGGGGTCGAGAAGGTCGTGCGCGACCTGCGCGTGCACCAGATCCTGGAAGGGACGAACGAGATCATGCGACTCATCGTCGGACGCGAGATGCTGCGCCCCGCAGGTTCCCAGCAGATGCGGAGCGCATCATGACTGCGGCGTCTTCCAAGACCAGAATCGCCTTCCTGGGCCTCGGGCACATGGGCCTGCCCATGGCCGTGAACCTGGTGAAGGCGGGTCATGAGGTGCACGGCTTCGACCTCGTGCCCGCCGCGATCGATGCCGCGCGCGCCGCGGGCATCCCCGTCGCGGGCAGCGGAGCGGATGCCGTGCAGGACGCCGAGGTGGTCATCACGATGTTCCCCGCGGGCAAGCACGTGATCGCCGCCTACCAGGACGAGCTGCTGGCCGCTGCCGCGCCGGGCACCCTGTTCATCGAGTCGTCCACCATCGCCGTCGACGAGGCGCGCACGGCGCATCAGCTGGCGATCGACGCCGGGCATCGCAACATCGACGCCCCCGTCTCGGGCGGCGTGGTCGGCGCCGAGGCCGGCACGCTGGCGTTCATGGTCGGCGGGGCGGACGAGGACTTCGAGGCGGCCCTTCCGCTGCTCGAGGCCATGGGCAAGCGCATCGTGCACTGCGGCGGGCCGGGGCTCGGCCAGGCTGCGAAGGTGTGCAACAACATGATCCTGGGCATCTCGCAGATCGCGGTGGCCGAGGCGTTCGTGCTGGCGGAGCGCCTGGGGCTGGAGCACCAGGCCATGTACGACGTCGTGTCGCAGGCATCCGGTCAGTGCTGGGCGCTGACCACCAACTGCCCCGTGCCGGGCCCCGTTCCCACCAGCCCGGCGAACCGCGACTACCAGCCCGGCTTCGCCGGCGCCCTGATGGCGAAGGATCTGGGGCTCGCGCTCCAGGCGATCGAGCAGACGTCGACGGATGCCAGGATGGGCCGCCTCGCGCACGAGATCTACGCCGCATTCGCGGCGGGCGAGGGCGCCGGACGGGACTTCTCGGGGATCATCACCGACATCCGCAAGGGTGACGTCTGACCCTTTCCGTTGCGGAACATCTCCGGTTCCTGAGCGAGCGGAGCGAGACGAAGGGCCGACCTGGAATACTGGTCGTGCCGCAGTGCTGCGGCTGAGGGGAGTGACACATGGCCGACTACGAGACGATCCTTGTCGAACAGCGAGGACGGGTGGGCTGGATCACCCTCAACCGGCCGGAGGCGCTCAACGCCCTGAACGGTCAGGTGTCCGAGGAGGTCGCGGACGCGGCATCCGCCTTCGACGCGGATGAGGGTATCGGCGCCATCGTCGTCACCGGCTCCGAGAAGGCCTTCGCCGCGGGCGCGGACATCAAGGAGATGGAGTCGAAGACCGGTGCCGAGATGATCGCCACCGACCACTTCGGCGCATGGACCCGCTTCGCTGCCGTGCGCACCCCCGTGATCGCGGCCGTCTCCGGCTACGCGCTGGGTGGCGGATGCGAGCTGGCGATGATGTGCGACATCATCCTGGCGGGCGACAACGCCGTGTTCGGCCAGCCCGAGGTCAACCTCGGGGTGATCCCCGGCATGGGCGGCACGCAGCGGCTGATCCGCGCGGTCGGCTACTACAAGGCCGCCGAGATCGTGCTGTCCGGCCGCATGGTGAAGGCCGACGAGGCGGAGCGCATCGGCCTCGTGTCGCGCGTGGTGCCGGCATCCGAGCTGCTCGACGAGGCCGCGAAGCTCGCCGAGACCATCGCGTCGAAGTCGCTGCCGTCGATCTACGCCGCGAAGGCGACTCTGGATGCCGCGATGGAGACGTCGCTCACCGACGGGCTCGCCGTCGAGAAGGCGACGTTCGCCGCCCTGTTCGACACCGCGGATCAGAAGGAGGGGATGGCCGCCTTCCGAGAGAAGCGCCCCCCTCACTTCCAGCACCGATGAGCGCCATGACAGAGGTGCTGCCGGACGACGCCGACCTGACCCTCTCCGTGTCGGACCGTCGTGAGCTCGTGGAGTGGACGATCGCCTGCGCCGAGCGGATGCTGCCGCTCTTCCTCGCCGAGAGGCCGGACGACACCCGCCCGCAGAAGGCACTGGACGCGGCGCGTGCGTTCCTGCGCGGTGAGCTGAGCATCGAGGCCGTGCGCGAGAAGGCGTTCGCCTGCCACGCGGCCGCGCGTGAGGCGGACGACCCGTCGGCGCTCGCCGCCGCGCGGGTGTGCGGTCAGGCCGCCGCGGTCGCGCACATGGCCGGGCATGCCCGCCAGGTGCCGCGGTACACGGCCAAGGCGTTCCCCGGCGACCGCTCACGGCGTGACGAGGAGCTCGCCTGGCAGCGCATGAACGTCCCGGAGCGCTTCGACCACTACGTCTACGACGGCGACTGAGCGCGGCGAGCGCTTGTGTCCCGCCTGACGTCTCCCGCCCGGAGCTCGCGCCCGGCGAGATGGAAAACGCTGGCTCCGCTCGCCTCCCACCGACGTTCTCCATCTCGCACCGCGAGCACCGGATGGAATGCGCGGGTCCGGATGCCGTCGTACCGACGTTTTCCATCTCATGAGCGGCTCGTTGCGGCCGGAGGCCGCGTCCGCGGGCGACTCCACCTGAGCGCAGGCGGCGATCAGCCGCGCAGCTCCTCCAGAGCCTTCGCCAGACGGCGCTCGCGGGTGGCGTCCTGCTTCGCCTCGGCGATGCCCCGGGCGATCTCCTTGCGGCGGGTGAAGGAGAGGGCGTCGTAGGCCGCCTTGGCGGCCGGATCGGACGCCAGCGCCTCGGCCAGGGCATCCGGGACCTCGACCGTGCGCTCGGCGGCATCCGCGGCGATCACGACGTCGAACTCGTCTCCCAGCTCCACGCCCATCTCGGCGCGCACCGCCTTGCTGAACCCGATCATGTTCTGCCCGCCCATGCGAGCCAGACGCAGTCGCGCCGTGCGGCCGCCGATCGCGACGACGACGGGGAACGCCTTGGCCGTGCTGAGGAGCGCCACCTCGTCGTCGTCCAGCACGATCGCCCCCGCGGGCCCCATCGGCTGCAGGATCTTGTGCGCTCTCAGCTCGCTCATGCGCGCCAGCCTAATCGCCGCCCGGGTCGCATGACACCCCGCCTTTCCGGCCGGCGGTCAGCCGAAGTGCGCCGCGATCGCGTCGTTGCGCTCGGTGATCACGGCGACCAGATGGCGGCGCATGACCAATGCGTCCACCAGCCGGCCGAGCGGACCGAAGGGGGAGCGGAACTCGAGGGTGTCCCGCATGAGCGTGCCGCCCTCGGTGGGCAGGAACTCGTGGGTGTGCCGGAACTCCGCGAACGGACCCCTGGTCTGCCGGTCGCGGAACCGGCGCGGTCGGTCGACGTCGAAGACCACCGACGACATCCGGAAGCGGATGCCGAAATGCCGGGCGCTCCAGGTCACCTCATCGCCCTCGCGCATCGTCCCGGTGGTGACGCCGGCGACCGCGCGCTCGCCGCGCGAGCTCTGCGAGGCCAGGTGCAGTCCGACGTCGAGGGAGATGTCGAACACGTCCTCGGGCGACGCGGCGATGATGCGCTCCAGGACGAAGGAGGCCATCAGAGCGGGTCGGGGACCGGGCGCGGGTCGGTGAAGTCGCCCGCGTTCTTGCGCATCCTGGCCACGATGCCGACCAGGGCGCTCGCATCGTCGGCGTCGATGCCGGGGCTGCGGAACACGTCGGTGTTCAGCGCGCGGGTGGCGCGCTCGACGAGGTCGCGCCCGGTCTCGGTGAGGGTGAGCAGTGCGGCGCGGCCGTCATGGGGGTGCGGCTCGCGCAGCACGAGACCGTCGCGCACCAGCCGCTCCGCCGTGCTCGTGACGCTGGTCGCGTGCACCTGCAGGCGTGCGACCACGCTCGACAGCGGCAGCGTGCCCGACCTGCTGAACGCCAGCAGCCGCAGCACCTCGTACCGCGCGAACGTCACGCCGAAGGGCTTGAGGGTGGCATCCACCCGCGCCAGCAGCAGCTGCTGCGCCCGCATGACGGAGGTGACGACGGCCATGCCGTCGGCCGCGTCGTCCCAGCCGTGCGCGAGCCATTGCCGTTTCGCTTCGGCGAGCGGATCGATCGAC
>NZ_MKRT01000026.1:47002-48687 GCF_001897945.1 Microbacterium sp. 69-10 | reverse complement strand
CTTCTGACATGCCCGGGCACGACCACGTCCCGCGCCTGCTTGTGGATAACTTCTGCGGGCGTCGTGCGATCCGGGTTACCGTGGCCGGGTGACTCTCGCCACCTCCACCGTCCGCGCGCTCGGCGCATTGTCCGCCGGGCTGCTCACCCTCGGGATGCTGTCGGCATGCACTCCAGTCCCGGAGCCCGACCCGAAGCCCACCAAGACGGCGCTGTTCACATCGGACGAGGAGGCGTTCAAGGCGGCGGAGGAGACGTACCGGGCGTACAACGACGCCGGGAATGCGAGACGCAACGGAGCCGAGAGTCCCGACCCGCAAGACTTTCTTGCTGACAGCGCCCTTGCAGCTGACATCCGCGGGCGGCAGGATCTGGAGGCTGCTGGGTTGAAGACCATCGGAACAGCAAAAGTGTCCAATTTCGTCCCCATCGTCGGATCAATCGAGCTGCATGGCGAAAGGCTGGCCGCCGTTGTGTGCCTCGATGCTTCAGGTATCACCACGATCAATGCCGCCAACGAAGACGTAACTCCGATCGACCGACCGACTGTGCTTGCCCAGAAAGTCGAGATGAGGTGGATCGACACAGGCTACGTCATCACGGCCGAACTCGATGAGGATGATGCACAGTGCGCAAGCTGACAGCGCCATTTCTAGCCGCGTTGCTCGTCGCGATAGGCATCTGGATGGTCCCGCCAGCGATGGCAGCTGACCCTAGGTGCTCCAAGGAGATCAAACTTGCGCTGGGTCGATGCCCGAACTCGACCCTGACTAATGGCACCGCGCAGGTCGGGGGCACGAATACCAAAGACGGCTCACAGAATCATTCGTCAGGCCAAGCAAAGCCCGAGAAGAACTCGAAGGGACGAGCCCTCGACTCTCAGTCCTACAAGGAGACCGAGGCGTACAAAAAGTGCGCCGCCATATTCGGCGGAGCGGATTCTGTTTGCATTCCGCGCGGTTCGTATAGCGTCGTCACCCCCGCCGCGCCCGACGGCGTCGTCATCCCGCCCATCACGATCACCGACCTCGCGTCCTTCTCCCCCGCGCCGGGCACCCTCACCGGCGAACCCGACAACCTCGGCGTCGCGGGACTGCCCACCAACTTCACCACCGACGCCGCCGCGCACACCCGCACGGGCACGCTCTTCGGCTATCCGGTCACGGCCCGGTTCACCCCCGCATCCTTCTTATTCCGGTACGGCGACGGACAGACCCGCACCACCACGACCGCAGGAAAGACCTGGGACGCACTGGGCCTGCCCCAGTTCACGCCCACCGACACCAGCCACACCTACACGGAGCGCGGCACCTACCAGGCATCCGTCGACACCCTCTACACCGCCCAGATCGACCTCGGCACCGGCTACTTCCCCATCAGCGGAACCCTCACCATCCCCGGCCCACCGCAGGACATCCAGATCTACGAGGCCCGCACCGCCCTCGTCGCGCACACCTGCGACGAGGACCCGACCGCCGAAGGCTGCCCCACCCGCTGAGCACACGCACGCAGGAGTCGACCCGAGCTACTCCGACGCGTCCGGCGCGTCCACGGCCCCGCCGAACCGGCGATCACGTGACAGGTAGACCCCGATCGCGCGCCACAGCTCCTCGCGGGAGAAGTCCGGCCACAGCGTGTCGAGGAACACCATCTCGGCGTAGGCCGACTGCCAGAGCAGGAAGTTCG
>NZ_MKRT01000026.1:46452-46861 GCF_001897945.1 Microbacterium sp. 69-10 | reverse complement strand
GCCGTAGTTCACGCACATGGTGAGCGTGAGCACGTCGTTCCCGCGGGTCAGCTGCTCGGCGAACTGCAGCTCCTTGATCACCGAGCCCCACAGCCGGGGCTTGCGCCCCGCCCATCGCACCCGCACGCCCCACTCGTTTAGCTGGTCGCGCCGCCGGTGCAGCACATCGCGGTTGTAGCCCATCAGGAAGCGCACCTCCTCGGGTGAGCGCGCCCAGTTCTCCGTGGAGAACGCGTACACCGACAGGTGCTTCACGCCGGCCTGGATGGCGCCTGCGACGACGTCGAGCAGCACCTCCTCGCCGGCCTTGTGACCCTCGATGCGGCTGAGCCCCCTGCGGTTCGCCCAGCGGCCGTTGCCGTCCATGACGATCGCGACGTGGTTCGGCACGGCGGGGAACTGCGGCGGG
>NZ_MKRT01000026.1:42972-46442 GCF_001897945.1 Microbacterium sp. 69-10 | reverse complement strand
CCTTGTGCGTGTAGGGCTTCGGGGTCACCGGACTCCTTGTCGGTCGGAGGAGAGGGAGGTCACGTGCTCCAGTGACCGGATGCCGCGCTCCAGCTGATACTGCACATAGGCCGCCACCGTGCCGGACGCCGCGGCGAGGTCGCCCGGAGCGGCAGCATCCACCGTCGCCCAGTCGCCGCCCATCAGGGCACGCAGCAGCGCGAGAGTCGACGCCGAGATCCGCGGGCTTCCCGCCGGGGCGCAGTCGTCGCACACGGTCCCGCCCAGCTGGGGTCCGAAGTGCGAGTGCGGGCCCGGAGCGCCGCAGCGCGCGCAGTCCTCCAGCGCCGGCGCCCAGCCGGACAGCGCCATCACGCGCAGCAGGTAGGAGTCCAGGATGCTGCGGGCGGCATGCTCGCCGCGCGACAGCGACCGCAGGCCGCCGACCAGCAGCAGGTACTGCTCGCTCGTCGCCTCCGCCTCGTTCAGCCGGTCGGCCGTCTCGACCATGGCGCTGGCGGCGGTGAAGCGCTCATAGTCGACCGCGATGTCGGCGCCGTACGCACCGAGCGACTCGGCCTGCTGCACGATGTCCAGCGAGCGGCCCTGGTACAGCTGCACGTCGGCGACCATGAACGGCTCGAGCCGTGAGCCGAACTTCGACGAGGTGCGCCGCACGCCCTTCGCGACCGCCCGGATCTTGCCGTTGCGGCGGGAGAGCATCGTGACGATGCGGTCCGCCTCACCCAGCTTGTGGGTGCGCAGGACCACCGCTTCGTCTCGGTAGGTGGGCACTCAACGATTATCCCCTGCACAGGGAAGAATGGACGGGTGACCGAACCGCTCTTCACCATCCCCTTGTGGGCCGATCTGCTCGGCGTCGGGCTCGGCGGCATCCAGGGCGCCATGTTCGCCTCCGGCTTCCAGGGCGAGCGGCGTCTCGACTGGCTTGGCGTCGCGATCATCGGCATCATGATCGGCATGGGCGGCGGTCTGATCCGCGACCTCCTGATCGGTCAGCCGCCGGCCACGCTGCAGAGCAACTGGTACCTGATCACCGCTGCGGGCGCCGCGCTGTTCGGCATGTTGCTGGCGGGGGTCTTCAACCGCATCAACACCTTCATCGTCGTGCTCGACGCCGTGGTGATCGGGATGTTCGGCGCGTTCGGTGTCAGCAAGGCCATCGCCTTCGGCATCCCTCCGGTCCCCGCTGTGTTCATCGGCGTGTGCGCGGCCGTCGGCGGCGGCGTCCTGCGCGACGTGCTGATGGGGCTGCCGGTCGCCATCATGCACGTCGGCTCGCTCTACGCGGTCGCCGCCGGGGTGGGATGCACGACCACGGTCATCATGAACCTGTTCGACGTCGACATCACCGCCGCCGCCATCACCGGCATCGTCGTGACCGCCGTCATCCGCGTGCTCGCCGTGATCTACGACGTCTCACTGCCCGAGCAGCGCCGTCTCTACCGCCGCAAGGTGGCGACCGAGACGGGGATGATCCCGATCATCAAGCCGTGACGCCTCGGGGGTCCGGCGACCGATGGCCACCGGACCCCCGAAGGACGTGTCACGCCTGGACGAGCTGAGCCTCACGGGTGCGGATCGAGCGGTTCACGCAGGACACGATCGCCTTGAGGGATGCGGTCGAGATGTCGCCGTCGATGCCGACGCCCCACAGCCGGTGGTCGTCCACCTGCAGCTCCACATAGGCCGCAGCCTGGGCGTCGCCTCCGCTGGACATGGTGTGCTCCACGTAGTCGTACAGCGACACGTCGAAGCCGCGCGCACGCAGGATCTCGATGAACGCCGCGATCGGGCCGTTCCCGGTGCCGGCGGTCGCGACGCGCTCATCGCCGTCGCGCAGCACCACGTCGAGCGACACCTCGCCGGTCATGTCGCTGCGGGTCTGGGTGCCCAGCAGCTCGAAACGGCCCCACTTGGCGGCGTCGTCGTCGGCCGGCAGATACTCGTCGGTGAAGATCGACCAGATCTGGTCGCTGGTGACCTCGCCGCCCTCGGCATCCGTCTTCGCCTGCACGACGCCGGAGAACTCGATCTGCAGCTTGCGCGGCAGGTCGAGGGCGTGGTCGGTCTTCAGCAGATAGGCGACGCCGCCCTTGCCGGACTGCGAGTTAACGCGGATGACGGCCTCGTACGAGCGGCCCAGGTCCTTCGGGTCCACCGGCAGGTACGGCACGCCCCATTCGATCTCGTCCACGGAGACGCCCTGCTCCTCGGCCTTCGCGGCCATGGCCTCGAAGCCCTTCTTGATGGCGTCCTGGTGCGAGCCGCTGAACGCGGTGAAGACCAGGTCTCCTGCCCACGGGCTGCGCTCGGGCACGGGCAGCTGGTTGCAGTACTCGACCGTGCGCTTGACCTGGTCGATGTCGCTGAAGTCGATCTGGGGGTCGATCCCCTGGGTGAACAGGTTCACGCCCAGGGCGACGAGGTCGACGTTCCCGGTGCGCTCGCCGTTGCCGAACAGGCATCCCTCGATGCGGTCGGCTCCCGCCATGTAGCCGAGCTCTGCCGCGGCGATCGCGGTGCCGCGGTCGTTGTGCGGGTGCAGCGACAGGATCACGTTCTCGCGGTGCGCCAGGTGCCGGTGCATCCACTCGATCGAGTCGGCGTACACGTTGGGGCTGGCCATCTCGACCGTGGCGGGCAGGTTGATGATCACCTTGCGATCAGGCGTGGGCTCCAGCACCTCGATCACCTCGTTGCACACCTCGACGGCGTACTCCAGCTCGGTGCCCGTGTAGCTCTCCGGGGAGTACTCGTAGTACACCTCGATGCCGGGGATGGTCTTCTCCAGCTTGCGGCACAGGCGCGCGCCCTCCAGGGCGATCTGCTTGACGCCGTCGCGGTCGGAGCGGAAGACGACCTCGCGCTGCAGCACGCTGGTCGAGTTGTAGAAGTGCACGATGGCCTGCTTGGCGCCCGTGATCGCCTCGTAGGTGCGCTCGATGAGGTGCTCGCGGCACTGCGTCAGCACCTGGATCGTGACGTCATCGGGGATCAGGTCCTCCTCGATCAGCTGACGCACGAAGTCGAAGTCGGTCTGGCTGGCCGACGGGAAGCCGACCTCGATCTCCTTGTAGCCCATGCTCACGAGCAGCTCGAACATCACGCGCTTGCGCTCGGGCGACATCGGGTCGATGAGGGCCTGGTTGCCGTCGCGCAGGTCGACCGCGCACCAGCGGGGCGCTTCGGTGATGCGCTTCGAGGGCCAGGTGCGATCCGGGAGATCGACGCGGATCTGCTCGTGGAACGGCCGGTACTTGTGGATCGGCATCGAAGAGGGCTTCTGGTTGTTCTTCATGATGGGGCTTCTTCTTGTCAGAAAACGTGCTCAGGCCAACACAAGCGCCGCGACGAGAGAGGCCCGATGATCAGGACTCGTCGCGGCAGCTAAGAAGAAGCAGACCGCCCAGAGGCATGCAACGATGCTAACACCACGCTTGGCAGAATGCTCATCGCGTGACACCGGC
>NZ_MKRT01000026.1:40983-42962 GCF_001897945.1 Microbacterium sp. 69-10 | reverse complement strand
CCGGGTGCCCCTCGGCCAGGAAGCGCAGCGCCTCGGGCGCCTGCGAGAGCGGGTACTCCCGCGCCATCGGCACGACGAGATCGCCGCGTTCCGCGGCCTCGACCAGGCGGATGCGCACCGCGTCGCGGAAGCGCGCCGTCTCAGGATCCGAGCCAGAGCTCGCCTGGAATCCGTGCTCGGCGGCATGCCTGGGCGCCGCGATGGTCACGATCCTCCGCCGATCGCCGACGAGAGCGAGGGATGTCTCGGTGGCCTCCGCCGTGCCCGCCGCATCCAGCGCGGCGTCGATCGTCTCGACGCCGGCCTCCTCCATCGCCGCGCGGATGCGCCCCGCCAGGCCCTCGCCGTACGGCACAGGAACGCCTCCGAAGCGACGCACCGCGTCAAGACGCGCGGGGCTCGCCGTGCCGATGATCCGGATGCCGCGCGCCGCGGCCTGCTGCAGCACGCTCGCGCCGACGGAGCCGGAGGCGGCGTGCAGCAGCAGCGTCTCCCCCGGTCTCGCGTCGACCGCGTGCAGCATCGCGGATGCCGTCGAGCCGGCCAGCAGCAGGTTCGCCGCCTCGGCGTGCGTCAGCGCAGCGGGCTTGCGCAGCACCTTCTGCGCCGGGACCGTCAACTCGGTGGCATAGCCCCCGTTCACGCGGAACGCGATCACCTCGTCGCCCACCGCGACCGGGCCGGTGACGATCTCGGTGTCCGCGCCGACGGCGGTGACGACGCCCGAGACCTCGTAGCCGATCGGCGCGGGGAACTCGACGCCGGGGCGCGCGGAGGCGACATGCTTGGCATCCGCGGGATTGACGCCCGCAGCGCGCACGCGGATCGTGACCTCCCCGGGTGCGGGCGCCGCCACCTCGTACTCCTCGAAGCGCCAGGCGTCCGGCGTCCCGGGCTCGATCGCGACCCAGTGCAGGGCCGTCCGCTGCGGCGCCATGTCAGAACCCGAGGCGTCCGAGTTGCTTGGGGTCGCGCTGCCACTCCTTGGCCACGCGCACATGGAGCTTGAGGAACACACGGGAGCCGAGCAGCTCCTCGATGCCCACGCGCGCGGCGGTCCCCACGTCGCGCAGACGCGCGCCCTTGCGTCCGATGATGATGGCCTTCTGGCTGTCGCGCTCGACGACGATCGACGCGTACACGTCGATGATGTCGCTGTCCTCGCGAGGCTCGACGTCGTCGACCACCACGGCGATCGAGTGCGGCAGCTCGTCGCGCACGCCCTCCAGGGCGGCCTCGCGGATGATCTCGGCGATGCGGTCCTCGTCGGACTCGTCGGTGACGACGCCGTCCTCGTACAGCCGCGGCCCTTCGGGCATCAGCAGCAGCATCTCGTCGGCCAGCACGTTCAGCTGATCGCGGCCCATCGAGCCGTCGCCGAGCGCCGACAGCGGGATGACCGCGGCCCAGTCCTCACGCAGCGAGTCGACCTCCATGAGGCGCTCGACGATGTCGTCCTTGTCGGCGGCATCCGTCTTCGTGACGATCGCGACCTTCTTCGCCCGGGGATAGCCATCCAGCGACGCCGCGATGCGGCGATCGCCCGGCCCGACCTTCTCGGTCGCGGGCACGCAGAAGCCGATCACGTCGACGTCGCCGAGCACCTGATCCACCAGGTCGTTCAGCCGCTCGCCGAGCAGCGTGCGGGGCTTGTGGATGCCGGGGGTGTCGACGATCACGAGCTGCCCGTCCGGGCGGTTCAGGATGCCGCGGATCGCCCGCCTCGTGGTCTGCGGCTTCTCGCTGGTGATGGCGATCTTCTCCCCCACCAGCGCGTTGGTCAGCGTGGACTTGCCGACGTTCGGCCGTCCCACGAACGTCACGAATCCGCTTCGGGTGCTGTCAGTCATCTGCGCGTCCTCCATCGACGTCTTCATTCTCCTCCGGCGCGCGCTCCACGAACACGGTCGCGATCCCTCGCCCCCGGCCGCGAGAGGCCCCGCCGGTGAGCACCAGCCCGTCCACGGATGCCGTCGCCC
>NZ_MKRT01000026.1:35484-40974 GCF_001897945.1 Microbacterium sp. 69-10 | reverse complement strand
CCGATCGAGTCCACGTCGTCGTCCTCGAGCTCCAGCCCGAACACGTCGCCGACAGCCTCCAGCGGGACCCGGGAGTTCACCCGGTAGCGTCCGCCGCCGAGATCGACCACCTCGGCCGGTCCGCGGTCGTACTCGTCGGAGATCTCGCCGACGAGCTCCTCGATCAGGTCCTCCAGTGTGACCAGGCCCGAGATGCCGCCGTGCTCGTCGATCACGATGCACACGTGCACGGCGTCCCGCTTCATCTGCTGCAGCAGCGTCTCCGCACGCATCGACTCCGGCACGAACACGGCAGGGCGCGCGATCGGCCGCACCGGTGCGCCGCGCCAGGCGCTCTCGTCGCGGTAGGCGAACTGCACGAGATCCTTCAGGTACAGCACGCCGACGACGTCATCGGCCTCGTCGTCGACCACGGGCATCCGCGAGACGCCGGTGCGCAGGAACAGCTCCATCGCATCCGTCGTGGTCTCGGCGGCATCCACGGTGAGCATCTCCGTGCGCGGCACCATGACGGCCCGCACGAACTGATCCGTGAAGTCGAACACCGAGTGGATGAGGTCGCGGTCGTCCTCCTCGATGAGGTCGTGCGACGCCGCCTCGTCGACCATGCTGAGCAGCTGCTCCTCGGAGGCGAAGCTGCTGCGCCCGCCCCCTGGGGTGACACGGCGGCCGGCGCGCACGAGCGCCTGGGCCAGCGGGCCGAGCAGGATGCGCACGCCGCGCACCGTCGGCGCCCAGGCCCGCAGGATGCCCTCGGCGTGCAGCCGCCCGTACGAGCGCGGGCTGGCGCCGACCAGCACGAACGTGATCCCGGTCATCAGCACCGCAGCGGCCAGCATGGCCCACCAGATGCTCGGCAGCAGCGCGTCCAGCGCCACCGTCACCAGCACCGCGGCCGTCGTCTCGGACAGCACGCGCATGAATGCGACCGCGTTGACGTGTGGATCAGGATCGGCGGCGATGCTGTGCAGGGCCGCGGATCCGCGGCCCTCGGAGGCGAGCTCCTCGATGTCGGTGCTCGAGGTCACCGAGAAGGCGGCGTCGACCGCCGCCATCAGGCCGCCGAAGGAGACCAGCAGCACGGCTGCGGCGAGCAGGAAGAACGGGGTCATCGTCGGCGTTCGGCGTGCGCGAATCCCTCGATCAGAGACTTCTGCAGTCCGAACATCTCACGCTCCTCGTCAGGCTCGGCGTGGTCGAAGCCCAGCAGGTGCAGCAGGCCGTGCGTGGTGAGCAGGATCAGCTCGTCCATCAGGGAGTGCCCGGCGGCCTGCGCCTGCGTCTCCGCGACCTGCGGGCACAGCACGATGTCGCCCAGGAGCCCCGCGGCGGTCGGCCGGTCGGCAGTGCCCGGTCGCAGCTCGTCCATCGGGAAGCTCAGCACGTCGGTCGGCCCCGGCTCGTCCATCCACTGCACGTGCAGCGCCTCCATGGCGCCCTCGTCCACGAGCACGATCGCGACTTCGGCATCCGCGCTGACGTGCAGCTGCTCGAGGTTGAAGTCGGTGAGCCGCTGCAGCACCGTCTCGTCGATCTCGATGGCCGACTCGTTGTTGATCTCGATCATTCCAGGCCTCGTTTCGGCTTGCGGTCTCGGAGGTTCGGGCGCAGGCCCGCTCGGCGGTCGGCGCGGTTCGCGAACTGGTGCGCCTGCTCGCGCTCGACCCGGTCGGCGGTGCGGCGCTCGTCGTACTCGCTGTACGCGTCGACGATGCGTCCCACCAGCGAATGACGCACGACGTCGTCGCTCGTCAGCCGGGAGAAGTGGATGTCGTCGATCCCGTCCAGCACGCGGGTCACCAGGCGCAGGCCGGACGCGCCCTGCGGCAGGTCGATCTGCGTGATGTCGCCCGTGACCACCATCTTGGTGCCGAACCCGAGGCGGGTCAGGAACATCTTCATCTGCTCGGGGGTGGTGTTCTGCGCCTCGTCCAGCACCACGAACGAGCTGTTCAGCGTGCGCCCGCGCATGTAGGCGAGGGGTGCGACCTCGATGGTGCCCGTCGCCATCAGGCGCGGCACGACCTCGGGGTCCATCATCTCGTTCAGGGCGTCGTACAGCGGCCGCAGGTACGGGTCGATCTTGTCGGTGAGCGACCCGGGCAGGAATCCGAGCCGCTCGCCGGCCTCCACGGCGGGGCGGGTGAGGATGATGCGCTCGACCTCTTTGCGCTGCAGCGCCTGAACGGCCTTGGCCATCGCGAGGTAGGTCTTGCCGGTTCCGGCGGGACCGATGCCGAACACGATCGTGTTCTCCTCGATCGCGTCGACGTACTCCTTCTGTCCGAGCGTCTTGGGGCGGATGACGCGGCCGCGCGTGGACAGGATGGCCTCGCCGAGCACCTCGCTCGGACGCGGCCCGTCCTCGCGGCGCAGCATCCGGGCGGAGTGCTCCACGTCACTGGGGACGAGGTCGTGGCCGGAGCGGGTCATCTCCAGCAGCTCCTCGACCAGCTCCTTGGCCGCGGCGACGTCGGCCGCCGAGCCGCCGAGGTTGATCTCGTTGCCGCGCACGAGCACCTGGACGCGCGGATGCTGCTTCTCCAGCATCCGCAGCAGGCGGTCCTGCGGGCCGAGCAGCTGCACCATGGCGACGCCGTCGGCGTAGATGCGCTCGGTGCGCTCCGGCTGGGCGGGGAACTGCGGTGCGGAGTCGTCAGGGGACGACGCAGTGTCAGAAGCCAACGAGCTTGTTCTCCTCGATACCTGCGAGCACGTGCGCGTGCACGTGGAAGACGGACTGGGCGGCGCTGGCGCCGTTGTTGAAGATCAGACGGTACTCGCCGTTGGCGAGCTCGACGGCGATCTGCTTGGCCATGGCGACCATCTCGGCCATCAGGCCGGGGTCGCCGGCGGCGAGCTCGGTGACGTCGCGGTACTGCTCGGTCTTGGGGATGACGAGCACGTGCACGGGTGCCTGCGGGTTGATGTCGCGGATGGCGAAGAGGTGATCCGTCTGGGCGACGAACTCGCCGGGGATCTCCCCGTTCAGGATGCGGGTGAAGATCGAGGGCTCTGTCATGCGGTCAAGTCTAGTTACCAGCGTCCCAGGTTGGCCGAGAGCAGCGCGATCGCCACCGGCCCGGCCGTGGAGGTGCGCAGCACCGTGTCGCCCAGGCGCACGCGCTCGGCGCCCGCCGACTCGAGTCGCTCCAGCTCCTCCGGGGCGATCCCGCCCTCGGGCCCGACGACGAGCACGATGTCACGCCCGTCGGGCCGGATGCCCGTGAGCCGGGTGTCGGTCCAGGGATCGAGCACCAGCATCCTGGCGTCCGCGGCGCGAGCAGCGAGCCTCGCGGTGGTCTCCACCTCGGCGACCTCCGGGATCCAGGCGCGGTGCGCCTGCTTGGCGGCCTCGCGCACGATGGTCGCCCAGCGCTCCCGGCCCTTGGCGGCCTTCGGCCCCTCCCAGCGCGACACGCTGCGCGCGGCCTGCCACGGCACGACCTCGTCGACGCCCAGTTCGCACGCGGCCTGCACCGCGAGCTCGTCACGGTCGCCCTTGGCCAGGGCCTGGGCAAGCACGATCCGCGAGGCCGGCGCCTCGTGGCTGCGACGGGATTCGATGCGCACGGTCACGCGCGCCGCCGCGACGTCGTCGACGACCCCCTCCAGCCACGTTCCGCGGCCGTCGCCGAGCGTGATCGTCTCGCCCACCCGCACCCGTCGCACCACGGCGGCGTGCTTGGCCTCGGCGCCGGTCAGCGCGATGACGTCGCCGACGGCGGCATCCGCGCAGTCGGGGATGATGAAGTGCAGCGCCACGGTGCTCCGATCGGCGAGAGGTCGGTGGATGGGGTCGGCAGTTCCCGCGCGCGGTCAGCGACTGCGGAAGCGGTCGCGCAGCTTCGAGAACAGGCCCTGGTGGAACTGGGCCAGCTGCGGAGCCGGCGCCTTCGTCTTCTTCGCGAAGTCCTCGATCAGCTTGCGCTGCGCCGAGTCGAGCCTGGTCGGCGTCACGACCTGCACGCCCACCCGCAGGTCGCCGCGCTGGGTGCCGCGCAGCGGGGTGATCCCGCGGCCGGCGATGGTCAGCACGTCGCCGGACTGCACGCCGGCGCGGATCTCGAGGTCGACCTCGCCGTCCAGTCCCTCGATCGTGGTGGTGGTGCCGAGGATGGCATCCGTCATCGAGACCTCGAGCGTCGCCAGCAGGTCGTCCCCGTCGCGGCTGTAGATCGCATGCGGTGCGACGGTCACCTCGACGTACAGGTCGCCGTTCGGGCCGCCCGCGCGGCCGACGGCACCGGAACCCGGGAGCTGCAGCCGCAGGCCCGTCTCGACGCCGGCCGGGATGTCGAGCGAGACGGTGCGACGCGTGCGCACGCGGCCCTGGCCGGCGCAGCCGCCGCAGGGCGACTCGATCCGCGTGCCGAAGCCCTCGCAGGAGCCGCAGGGCTGGGTGGTGATGACGTTGCCGAGCAGGCTGCGCACCTGGCGCTGCACGTGCCCGGAGCCGCCGCAGACGTCGCAGGTGACCGGCGAGGTGCCCGGCTGGCAGCACGTGCCCTGGCAGGTCTCGCAGAGCACCGCGGTGTCCACCTCGATGTCCCTGTGCGCGCCGAAGACGACGTCGCCGAGGTCGAGGTCTACGCGCACCAGCGCATCCTCACCGCGCTCCCGGCGCGACCGCGGCCGGGCCGAGCGGCCGCCTCCGCCTGCGGCTCCGAAGAAGGTCTCGAAGATGTCGCCGAAGCCACCGAAACCGCCGAAGCCGGCGCCGTTCTCGTCGCCGCCCATGTCGTAGCGGCGGCGCGACTCCTCGTCGCCGAGCACGTCATAGGCGTGCGTGACGAGCTTGAACCGCTCGGACGCCTCCTCACCCGGGTTCACGTCCGGGTGCAGCTGCCTGGCGAGCTTGCGGTACGCCTTCTTGATCTCGTCCTGGGTGGCGTCCCGGGACACCCCGAGGACTTCGTAGTGGTCCGCCACGATCACCTTTCTGACACCGGGGTCACCGGGTCGTTCCGTCTTCTTCGAGCATGCGCGACAGGTAGCGCGCCACGGCGCGGGCCGCCGCGAGGTTGCTCGGATAGTCCATGCGCGTCGGCCCCATCACGCCGACCCGCGCCGTGCCGCCGGGGGCGGCGTAGTTGCTGGCCACGATGGAGGCCTCGCCCAGCCCGAACGGCGCGTTCTCCGTGCCGATGCTGGTCGCCAGGCCGTGCTCGTCCGTGACCATCTCGCTCATCAGCCGCAGCAGCGTCACCTGCTCCTCGATGGCTTCGAGCAGCGGATGGATGCTGCCGCGGAAGTCCTGCTCGCGGCGCGCGAGCGTCGCGGCGCCCGCCATCACGAGCCGCTCCTGCCTGAACTCGGCGAGCTCCTCCGAGATCACCGCGGCCAGCGTGATCAGCGCGGGCTGCAGGCGCGGGGCCGCCACCGTCTGATCGGGCTGTCCGACGGACTGCATCCGGTCGGTCGCCTCGCTGACCGCGCGGCCGGTGATGAGGGATGCCAGCGGGGCGCGCAGCACCGCCACGTCGGCGT
>NZ_MKRT01000026.1:11793-35455 GCF_001897945.1 Microbacterium sp. 69-10 | reverse complement strand
CGCCTGCATCGGTGACGAGCACCACGAGCATCCGGTTCGGCGCGAGCGCGACCAGCTCGATGTGCGTGATGCTGGCGCGCGCGAACGACGGGTACTGGGCGAGCGCGACCTGCCCGGTCAGCTGGGTGAGCACGCGCACGGTGCGGGCCATCAGGTCGTCGAGGTCGGCGGGGTCGGCCAGGAACGTCTCGATCGCGTTGCGCTGCCCGGTGGAGAGCGGGCGCACCTGGGCCAGGTGGTTCACGAACAGCCGGTAGCCCTTGTCCGTCGGCACGCGGCCCGACGAGGTGTGCGGCGCGACGATGAGGTCCTCGTCCTCCAGCAGCGCCATGTCGTTGCGGATCGTGGCGGCGGAGACCCCGAAGGCGTGCCGTTCGACGATCGACTTGCTGCCGACGGGCTCGTGGGTCGCGACGTAGTCCTGCACGATCGCGCGAAGGACTTCGAGTCCTCGTTCTGTGACCATCATCCCTCCCGCTGGCACTCCTGCCTGTCGAGTGCCAATCCTACTCTGTCGGAACGGCGCGGTCCCCGGAGGCGGTCCGGCTACTCCGTGAGGGCCCGCACCACGGCATCCGCCAGCAGGCGTCCGCGCAGGGTCAGCCGCACCCGCCGATCGCGCAGTGCCGATGCCGCATCGACGAGTCCGTCGGAGATGAGCTCGGCGACACGCTCGCGGTGCGTCTCCGCGATGTCGTCGATCGGCAGCCCCTCGGCCAGGCGGCTCTGCAGCAGCACGTGCTCCAGCGTGCGCGCCTGCTGATCGGGCTGCTCGCGCCCCGCCGCAGGGGACTCCCCCAGCGCCAGCCGCTGCGCGTACGCAGCCGGGTGCTTGACGTTCCACCAGCGCAGACCCGCGACGTGACTGTGCGCACCGGGCCCGAAGCCCCACCAGTCGGAGCCGCGCCAGTAGGCGAGGTTGTGGCGGGAGGCGTTCTCCGGCCGGCGAGCCCAGTTGCTGACCTCGTACCAGGCGAACCCGGCATCCGACAGCCGCCGGTCGGCGAGCTCGTACATGTCGGCCTGCAGGTCGTCGTCCGGGGCGGGCGCCTCGCCGCGACGGATCTGCCGGGCCAGCTTCGTGCCGTCCTCGATGATCAGCGCGTAGGCCGAGATGTGATCCGGCGCGAGTTCGAGAGCCGTGTCCAGCGATCGCTCCCAGTCGGACAGCGACTCGCCTGGCGCCCCGTAGATGAGGTCGACGCTGACGTCGAGCCCGGCGTCCCGTGCCGCGCGCACCGCGGTCGCCACGTTCTCGGGATCGTGCGTGCGGTCCAGCGCCGCGAGCACGTGCGGCACGGCGGACTGCATGCCGATAGAAAGCCGGTTGACGCCCGCGTCCAGCAGCGTCTCGACGACCTGCGGCGTGACGGTGTCGGGGTTCGCCTCGACCGTCACCTCCGCGCCGTCACGCAGACCGAAGGCGTCGGATGCCGCGCGGAGCATGCGCGCGAGATCACCGGCGGGCAGGAGCGTCGGAGTTCCGCCGCCGAAGAACACGGTGTCCATGGGTCGCACCGCGCCGGCTTCGTCCAGCACCGCGCGGGCGAGGTCGATCTCGCGGATCAGCGTGTCGGCGTACTCGTCCTGGCGCGCCCCTCGCAGTTCGCTGGACGTGTAGGTGTTGAAGTCGCAGTAGCCGCAGCGCACCCGGCAGAACGGCACGTGCAGGTAGGCGGAGAACGGCGTCGTCGCATCGACCGGGAGCCCGTCCGGGAGTCGGCCGTCCGCGGGCGCCGGATCTCCCAGAGGCAGGGGGCCGGCCATCAGATGGGCGTCGCGTACAGCGGGGAGATCGCCCGAAGATACCGCGAGAGCAGCTCGCGACGACGACGCTTCACCATGCCGGGCAGGTGGTACAGCATCGCGGCCGGCGCGTCGAACGCGCGCACGGTGAACCACACCTCGTCGGTGTCGTCCCGCCAGTCGATGTCGAACGACTCCTCGCCGCGCACCACGGAGCCGCCGACGGTGCCGAGCACGAACCCGATCCGGCGACGCTCCTCGGTCACCGAGATGACCCGCAGCTCGGCATCCGCGCGCATGCCCTTGACCCGGCCGCGCACCTTCAGCGTCATCCCGGGGGCGACGAACGGCGTGCCCTCGGCGTCGTAGCGCTGCTCGACCTGGTTGCGGTTCGGCGCGATCGGGGCGCCCTCGGCGTCGAAGCTGACGCCCGTGTAGGTGTCCCCCGATGCCGGTCGCACATCGCTCAGCTGCAGGCCGGCCGCGCGCTGCGCGGTCCACGAGAGCAGGGCATCGCCTGCGGACCGGAACCGGTCCTCGCCGCTGCCGATCCGCCACGACTCCTCGGCCGGGATGCTGTTCTCCGGCGGATACTGCATGAGGTCGGGGGCGTGCGTCGCCCCGACCGCGGCATAGTCCACAGTGCCTTCTCGGAATGTCCCGCGACGCATGATCTCCAGCCTACGCGACGTGCCTGAACGACACCCCGACGACGTGCCGCCGTCCTTACTTCTTGCCCTCGACGTCGCCCGACAGCGCGGCGATGAACGCCTCCTGGGGCACCTCGACACGGCCGACCATCTTCATCCGCTTCTTGCCCTCCTTCTGCTTCTCGAGCAGCTTGCGCTTACGGCTGATGTCGCCGCCGTAGCACTTGGCGAGCACGTCCTTGCGCAGGGCGCGGATGGTCTCACGGGCGATGATGCGGGCGCCGATGGCGGCCTGGATCGGCACCTCGAAGTTCTGCCGCGGGATGAGCTTGCGGAGACGCTCGGCCATCATCGTGCCGTAGGCGTACGCCTTCTCCCTGTGCACGATCGCGCTGAACGCGTCGACCTTGTCGCCCTGCAGCAGCACGTCGACCTTCACCAGGTCGGCCTCCTGCTGGCCGTCGGGCTCGTAGTCGAGGCTCGCGTAGCCCTGGGTCTTGGACTTCAGCTGGTCGAAGAAGTCGAACACGATCTCGCCGAGCGGCATCCGGTAGCGCAGCTCGACGCGCTCCTCGGAGAAGTACTCCATGCCCAGCAGCGCCCCGCGCCGGGACTGACACAGCTCCATGACCGTGCCGACGTAGTCCTTCGGCAGGAGGATGGCGGTCTTCACCATCGGCTCGGCCACCGAGGCGACCCGGCCGTCCGGGTACTCGCTGGGGTTGGTGACGACCACCTTCTCCCCCGTGTCCGTGGTGACCTCGTAGATCACGCTGGGCGCGGTGGTGATGAGGTCCAGGCCGAACTCGCGGGAGAGCCGCTCGGTGATGATCTCGAGGTGCAGCAGGCCGAGGAAGCCGCAGCGGAAGCCGAAGCCCAGCGCGACAGACGTCTCCGGCTCGTACTGCAGCGACGCGTCCGACAGCTTGAGCTTGTCCAGGGCCTCGCGCAGCTCGGCGTAGTCGCTGCCGTCGATCGGGTAGATGCCCGAGAACACCATCGGCTTGGGGTCGGTGTAGCCCGCGAGTGCCTCGGATGCAGGACGGCGCAGCGTCGTGACCGTGTCGCCCACCTTCGACTGGCGCACGTCCTTCACGCCCGTGATCAGGTAGCCCACCTCGCCGACGCCGAGACCCTGCGTGGGGGTCGGCTCGGGGCTGGAGACACCGATCTCGAGCAGGTCGTGCGCGGCCCTGGTCGACATCATCTGGATGCGCTCGCGCGGCTCGAGCCGGCCGTCGACCATGCGCACGTAGGTGACCACGCCGCGGTAGGCGTCGTAGACGGAGTCGAAGATCATGGCGCGCGCCGGGGCGTCGGCATCCCCCACCGGGGCGGGGATCTCGCTGACGATGCGGTCCAGCAGCGCCTCAACGCCCACGCCCGTCTTGCCCGAGACGCGCAGCACGTCCTCGGGCCGCCCGCCGATCAGGTCCGCGAGCTCCTTGGCGAACTTGTCCGGATCGGCCGCGGGCAGGTCGATCTTGTTGAGCACGGGGATGATCGTCAGATCGTTCTCCAGCGCCAGGTACAGATTGGCCAGCGTCTGCGCCTCGATGCCCTGCGCCGCATCGACCAGCAGGATGGCTCCCTCGCACGCGGCGAGGGAGCGGGACACCTCATAGGTGAAGTCCACGTGCCCGGGGGTGTCGATCATGTTGAGCGCGAACGTCTCGGTCGTCCCCGTGGCGGAGTCGGTCTGCCATGGCATCCGTACGGCCTGGCTCTTGATGGTGATGCCGCGCTCGCGCTCGATGTCCATGCGGTCCAGGTACTGGGCCCGCATGTCCCGGTCGGCGACGACGCCGGTGATCTGCAGCATCCGATCGGCCAGGGTGGACTTGCCGTGATCGATGTGGGCGATGATGCAGAAGTTGCGGATCTGCGAGGCGGGCGTCGCGGCAGGCGACAGCGGAGTGAGAGCGCGGGGTGACATGAGGTCCTTGATGCTGCAGGAAGGGTTCCCGCAAGTCTACGAGAGCGCGCCGGAATCCCGCATTCCGCGCGTGCGGTGATAGTCTCGCGAAGTTGCCCCGACCCGGAGACCGGGTTCCGCGGAGCACAGGACTCCGTCACAGCCGCCCGTCCTGCCGGTGTGCGTTATCTCGTGGATGGTGCTTGAATGTCATCCCGACCCAGCGTTGCGTCGGCAGATCCCGAGCGCGCTGTAGAAGAGAAAGAATCACCACCTTGATCAAGTATCTCGTGCGCCGAGCTCTCGGCTGGCTGCTGATGATCGTGGTCGCGACCAATGTCACCTACATCCTGGCCTGGTCCTTCCTCGATCCGCGCAGCAATTACGTCGGCAGAAAGCCCCCGCTGTCCCCGGAGCAGATCGAGAATCTGCTCCGCCCCCGCAACCTGGACAACACCGTCCCCCTGGTCGAGCGGTGGTGGACCTGGCTCACCGGGATCGTCCTGCGCTGGGACTGGGGTGTCAGCCCGACGGGCGGCTCGGTCAACGAGCAGGTGGCGTACCGCATGTGGGTCAGCGCGGAGCTCGTGCTCGGCGCGACGATCATCATGACGCTGCTGGGCATCTGGATCGGCGTGTACACGGCCTCCCGCCAGTACAAGCTCGGTGACCGCATCTGGCAGGGCATCTCGATCATCACGATGAACATCAACATCATCGTCGCGGCACTCGCCGTCGTGATCCTGGCCATCAACTTCAACACCTGGGTCGGCACTCGGGTCTTCTTCGTCACCGGCTCCTCGTCAGAGGGGGTGACCGGTTTCTTCCCCGTCATCGTCGACGCGCTGCAGCATCTCATCCTGCCCACGATCGCCCTGGTGGTCATCGGCTACGCGCAGTACCACTTCCTGCAGCGCACCCTGCTGCTGGACAACATCAGCGCCGACTACGTGCGCACCGCGCGCGCCAAGGGCCTGACCAAGCAGCAGGCGATCCGCCGGCACGCGCTGCGCACCTCGCTCATCCCGGTGGCGACCCAGGTCGCGTTCTCGATCCCCGGCATCTTCACCGGCGCGATCCTGACCGAGTCGATCTTCGCCTGGCAGGGCATGGGCCGCTACTTCCTGACCACCATCAACGGAAACGACGTGCACGGCGTGGTCGCCGTCGCAGCCTTCGGCGCTGTGCTGACCGCCATCGGCGCCCTGCTGGCCGACATCGCCGTCGTCGTCCTCGACCCGCGAGTGAGGGTGAGCTGATATGAGCACCGAGATGATCGACCCCGCGGTGCAGCCGCCCGTCGGCCCCGACACCACGGCTGAGCGCGTCCCCGGCAAGCAGCTGAGCAAGTGGACGCTGTACACGCGTCGCTTCATGCGCAACAAGCCCGCCGTCGCCGGCATCGTGATCTTCGTCCTGATGGTGATCTACTCCATCGTGGTCCCGCTCCTGACGCCGTACAAGATCGACGATCAGGACTTCATGAACCTGTCGACGGGGCCCTCTTCGGAGCACTGGTTCGGCACCAACGCCTCCGGCAACGACAACTGGCTGCAGACGGCCGTCGGCCTGCAGCGCTCGCTGATGATCGCCGTCACGGTGTCGGTCGGCGTCACCGCGCTGTCGGCCATCGTGGGCACCGCCGCCGCCTACTTCCGCGGCCGCGTGGAGCAGATCACGCTGATGGTCATCCACTTCCTGATGGTCGTGCCGACGTTCCTCATCCTCGCCCTCGTCTCCAACAACGCGGGCGGCGACTGGCGCGTGATCTCGCTGGCGATGATCTTCGTGAGCTGGTTCTTCCCGGCCCGTGTCATCTGGACGCTGGCGCTGTCGCTGCGCGAGCGCGAGTACGTCGACGCCGCGCGCTACATGGGCGTCCCCGGCATGCGTATCGTGCTGCGCCACCTGGTCCCGAACATCGGCTCGCTGCTGGTGATCAACTTCACCCTCGGCATCGTCGGCGCCGTGGGCACCGAGACGGGCCTGTCGTTCATCGGCTTCGGCGTCAAGGCGCCCGATGTCTCCCTCGGATCCCTGATCGGATACGGCGCGGCCAGCGTGACCAGTGCTCCGTGGCTGTTCTACTTCCCCGCCCTGGCGCTGACGCTGCTGACCGTCTCGATGGCGCTCGTCGCCGACGGCCTGCGCGACGCCCTCGATCCCACTTCGGCGGCTGGAGGCCGCGCATGAGCACCCCCACTTCGAAGACCGTTCTCTCCGTCCGCGACCTCAAGGTCAGCTTCGCCTCGGAGGCGGGCCGTGTGGATGCCGTCCGCGGCGTCTCCTTCGACCTCGAGGCGGGCAAGACCCTCGGCATCGTCGGCGAGTCCGGATCGGGCAAGTCCGTCACGTCGCTGGCGATCATGGGCCTGCTCGACGAGAACGCCAAGGTCACCGGCTCCATCCAGTTCGAGGGCCAGGAGCTGCTCGGCAAGTCCGACAAGCAGATGTCCATGATCCGCGGCAACGGCATGGCCATGGTCTTCCAGGACCCGCTGACCTCGCTCACCCCGGTGTTCACGATCGGCGACCAGCTCGTCGAGGCGCTCACCGTGCACCGCGGGCTCTCCAAGAGCGAGGCCTGGGACCGATCGCTGGAGCTGCTGCGCGTCGTCGGCATCACGAACCCCGAGAAGCGGATGAAGTCCTTCCCGCACGAGTTCTCTGGCGGAATGCGCCAGCGCGTCGTGATCGCGATCGCGATGGCCAACAACCCGCGCCTGATCATCTGCGACGAGCCCACCACGGCTCTCGACGTCACCATCCAGGCGCAGATCCTCGACCTGATCGAGAAGGCGCAGGACGAGACCGGTGCCGCCGTGATCATGATCACGCACGACATGGGCGTGGTGGCCCGCACGGCCGACGATGTGATGGTGATGTACGCGGGCAAGCCCGTCGAGCACGCCCCCGCGCACGAGCTGTTCCACAACACCCGGATGCCGTACTCGATCGGCCTGCTCGGAGCCATCCCGCGCGTCGACAAGGCCGAGAAGGAGCCCCTGATCCCGATCAAGGGCAACCCGCCGCTGCTGATCGACCTGCCCGACGCCTGCCCGTTCGCGTCGCGCTGCCCGATCGCGATCGACGCGTGCGTCCGCCGCGAGCCGGACCTCGTGCCCATCGCGTCGGATTCCGGCGAGAACCACCTCGCCGCCTGCATCCGCGCGGACCAGATCGACTCGGACGGCCTCATCGGCGGTCTGCCGGTGTACCCGGCGCCGGAGCTGCACGAGAGCAGCCTCACGCGGACTCCGCGCGAGGAGCGTCCCGTCACGCTCGAGGTGCGCAACATGGTCAAGACCTTCCCGCTGCTCAAGGGCGCGCTGTTCAAGCGCAAGGTCGGCGAGGTGCACGCGGTGAAGGGCATCAGCTTCGACGTCCGCGAGGGCGAGACCATGGCGATCGTGGGTGAGTCCGGCTCCGGCAAGACCACCACGCTGCTGCAGATCATGGACTTCGAGAAGCAGGCCGACGGCGACATCATCATCGCGGGCACCAGCGTCAACGGCCTGCACAGCAGGAAGGTCGAGCGCACGCTGCGCCGCGACATCCAGATCGTGTTCCAGGACCCCATGGGCGCCCTGGACCCGCGCATGACGGTGACCGACATCATCGCCGAGCCCATGCAGGCCATCGGCATGAACAAGGACGAGATCCACAGCCGCGTGCAGGAGCTGATGGACCTCGTCGGCCTGAACCCCGCGCACCGCGACCGCTTCCCCGGCGCGTTCTCGGGTGGTCAGCGGCAGCGCATCGGCATCGCCCGCGCGCTCTCGACCAACCCGAAGATCGTCGTGCTGGACGAGCCGGTCTCGGCGCTGGACGTCTCGATCCAGGCGGGCGTGATCAACCTGCTCGACGAGCTGAAGGTCAAGCTGGGCCTGTCGTACCTGTTCGTGGCGCACGACCTCTCGGTCATCCGCCACATTGCCGACCGCGTCGCGGTCATGTACCTCGGCGAGTTCGTCGAGTACGGCGACGTGGACGACGTGTTCGACAACCCGCAGCATCCGTACACGCAGGCGCTGCTGTCGGCCATCCCCGTCCCCGATCCGGACATCGAGCGCACGCGTCAGCGCGTGATCTTCGACCCGGAGACGATGAGCACGCGGCCCGCGACGGTCTGAGATTTCGGTGATGTAACCGTCGGATCACCGTCCGATAACGGTTAGTCACGATTCACTCATGCACGCCTCGATTGCGACGCGATGCGAACTAACCTCCCTAATGACACGCCGAAAGGCGAAAGGAGCACCATGAAGCAGCACAAGCTGATGGGAGCGCTGGCACTCACCGGCGCTTTCGCACTCGCTCTGAGCGGGTGCGCAGCCAACAACACCGGAAACACCGGTGACGGCGGGGACAAGGGCGGCGACACCGGCAAGAAGACGGCGTTCGCTGACTACAACCCGCAGCCCCGCGAGAACCTCAAGCAGGGCGGCACTGTCAACTTCCCGATCAACGAGATCCCGGAGCAGCTGAACCAGTTCAACAGCGACGGCAGCGCGGACACGGCACGCATCGCAGCGTGGTACATGCCGCAGCTGATCCTGTTCAAGCCGGATGGCACGCCGTACAAGAACGACGCCTACCTCGACGAGTGGAAGAACGAGGTCAAGGACGGCAACACGGTCATCACCTTCAAGTTCAACGACAAGGCGACCTGGAACGACGGCACCCCGATGGACTGGACCGCCATCGACGCCACCTGGAAGGCCAACCGCTCGAACGACGAGGGCTTCGTCCCGAACTCGACCAGCGGTTACGACAACGTCGAGTCGGTCACCCAGGGTGACACGCCGAAGACCGCCATCGTGACCTACAAGGGCGAGTACCCGTGGATCGCAAAGGGATTCACGATCCTGCTGCACCCCGCGATCAACACGCCTGACCTGTTCAACAAGGCGTTCCTGAGCAACCCGCACCCGGAGTGGGGCGCCGGCCCGTACACCGTCGACCAGTTCGACGCGAACAAGGGCTTCATCTCGTTCAAGCCGAACGACAAGTGGTGGGGCGACAAGCCCATGCTCGACAAGGTGACCTTCACCGGCATGGACGCGCAGGCCTCGATCAACGCCTTCAAGAACGGCGAGATCGACATGGTCGGCGTCGGCACGAAGGACCGCCTGGCCCAGGTCGCGGACATGAAGGACATCAAGATCTACCGTGCGCAGCAGACGGCGAACACGCTGGTCGAGGTGGACTCCGAGAAGCCGCAGTTCAAGGACGTCAAGGTCCGCGAGGCCTTCTTCAAGGCGATCAACATCGACCAGCAGAAGAAGATCGCCTGGAACGGCCTGGACTACTCCGAGGAGCCCGCAGGCTCCTTCCTGATGTACTCGTTCCAGCCGGGCTACAGCGACTCGCTCGCCAAGGCCGGTTACAAGTACGACCCGAAGGCGGCGAACAAGCTCCTCGACGACGCCGGCTGGAAGAAGGGCTCCGACGGCATCCGCGAGAAGGACGGCGTCAAGCTGTCCGTCGTGTACCCCGTCTTCAGCGACGACCCGACGCAGGCCGCGCTTGCTCAGTCGTTCCAGAAGATGGAGAAGGAGGTCGGCATCGATCTGAAGATCGACGTCCGCCCGTCCAACAAGTTCGCTGCTGACTACAACAGCAAGAACTGGGACGTTGCGAGCCTGCGCTTCACGTCCTCCGACCCGTACGGTGTCGGCGACATGTTCCAGCTCTACGGCGCCGACCAGGGCCTGAACCTGTCGGGTGTCTGGAGCGACGAGACCGACGCCGAGATCCACGAGATCGAGAAGATCGGCAACGGCAAGGAGCAGGTCGCCGCGGCGATGAAGCTCGAGCCGAAGCTCCTCGAGGGCTGGGGCCTCATCTCCCTCTACAACGGTCCTTCGATCTCCGCAGCCAAGAAGGGTCTGGCCAACCTGACCCCCGAGGCCTACACGGGTCTCGACGGCTTCGGCATCCAGCCCGTCGAGAACGTCGGCTGGGAGAAGTAACCCCTAGGGCTTCTCGACCTGTCACAGCGAGCGGGGCCGGTGGTTCATCCACCGGCCCCGCTTCTTTCTATGCTGGGACTGTGACTCCGCAGGTCGTCCTGGTGCACGGCATCCGCACCTCCGCCACCATGTGGCGCGCGCAGCTCGCCCATCTCGAGGCGGCAGGAGTCCCCGCCACCGCCGTCGACCTTCCCGGGCACGGCACGCGCATGGACGAGGACTTCACTCTGCACGAGGCCCTGCACACGATCGACGCCGCAGTCCGCACCGCGGCCGAGGCGGGCCCCGTGCTGCTGGCGGGCCATTCGATGGGCGGCCTGCTCTCACTGGCGTTCGTCGGCGGCGAGGATCCGCCGCCCGTCGCTGCGCTGATCGCGGCGTCGTGCAGTGCACTCCCCCGCGGCCCGGCGCTGGCGGCGTACCGCCTGGTCGCCGGCGCGATGAACTCCCTTCCCGACCGGGGGGAATGGCTGGCCGCGCAGATCCTCGCGGCGACCATCCCCGAGGAGACCAGGGCCGACTTCGGCGCCGGCGGTTACGCGCTCGACGCCCAGGACGCCGCGCTGCGGAGCCTGGCCGCGCTCGACATCGCCAGGTCGGTCGCCCGCATCCGCGTACCGCTGTGGTTCGTCAACGGCCAGTTCGACCAGCTGCGTACGCACGAGTGGCTGTTCCGCCGGCTCGCACCGCACGCCGAGCTGATCGTGGTTCCGCGCACCACGCACCTGGTCACGGCCATGCGGCCGCGGGTGTTCAACGCGGTGCTGGAGCTGGCTCTGGCTGTCGTGCGAGAGCGGTCATGAGGCCGCCGACCACCGACAGCACCGCCGCCATCAGGAAGACCAACCAGAACCCTCCCACCAGCGCCACCAGGCCTGCGCCGACGACGGGGCCGATGAGCTGTCCGAGCGCCGCGGTCACGTTCACGATCCCCAGATCCCTCGCGTGGTCCTGCTGGTCCGGCAGCAGGTCCGTCGCGAAGGCCAGTCCGACCGTCGAGAAGGCTCCGTACCCGAGGCCCATCAGCGCCGCGGCGATCATCGTCACCTCGAAAGTCGGCAGGATGACGATGGCGACGCCGGACGCCGCCTGAACGAAGGTCGCGGCGACCGTCAGCCCGCGGCGCCTCCCGGTGCGGTCGGACAGGATGCCGGTGAACACCGAGGCGATCACGACGAACACGGTGTAGACGACGATGAGCAGCAGCAGGTTGTCCTGCGCCTCGGCGTTCGGCTGCTTCAGCCCGTGCAGCAGGAAGAACAGGAACAGCGCCGTGCCGAGCGCATTGCCGATGTTGGCCACGAGCCTGCCCCACAGCATCCAGGCGAAGTCGCGGTCGCGCAGCGACGCGAGGCGTGGTCTGTCGCCGGCTCGCGGCGGGAGCTCGGATGCCGAGGCCGGCGGATCAGGCAGCATCAGCGCGGTCAGCGTGCCGACCACCGCGATGATCGCGGCCAGCAAGAGGTAGCCGGCCAGCACGCCGAGGCCGAGCAGCACCACCAGGCCCACGCCCAGCACGATGCCGACGGCCTGGCTCGAGCCCACCGCCGAGGATGCGGCACCTCGCTGCGAGGGAGGGAGCTGGTCGGCGATGAGAGCGGTGAAGGCCGCGGAGGCCACCGAGACCCCGATCGACACGCCCACCCAGCAGGCGCCGACCAGCCAGGGGCCCTCGACGAGCCCGGTGAGCACGAGGAAGACCGCCGAGACCCAGACGCCCATCAGGGCCCAGGGACGGCGGCGACCGCGCGAAGAGCGGGAGCGGTCGGAGATCGCGCCGACCACGGGCCCGGCGATGATGCCGAACAGCCCGCCGACGCCGAGCACCAGGCCGGAGGACACCACACCGCGGATCCAGTCGTCCTCGGGGGTGTCCAGCTGCAGGGGCAGCAGCAGCTGCACCGGGGTGAGCTGCACGGTCCAGATGGCGAGCCAGGCGAGGGTGAAGAGGCTCATCCAGCCGGCGCCGACCTTCGCCGTCCCGGTCATCGTGCGCCTCCCTCAGCACCCGAGCGCGCGGCTCGGATCAGATCCCGGTACCAGTCGTACGACGCCTTCGGCGTGCGGGTTCCGGATGAGAAGTCGACATGCACCAGCCCGAACCGCTGCGTGTACCCGTCGGCCCATTCGAAGTTGTCCATCAACGACCAGACCGTGTACTCCTCGACGCGAACTCCCTGCGCGACGGCCTCGGCCACCGCGCCGATGTGCCCGGACAGGAAGGCGATGCGGTCGTCGTCCTGCACGCGCACGGCCTCGCCGGGCTCCGGGAAGGAGGCGCCGTTCTCGCCGATCACGATCGGGGGCATGTCCGGATGCCGCTCGGAGAGGTCGACCAGGAAGTCGCGCAGCGCCTCCGGCATGATCGGCCAGCCGAAGCCCGTGAGCGGAGCGCCCGGGGTGGGCAGCAGATCGAACGGAAGCGGGCTGTCCTCGGATGCTGCGGCGACTGTGGTGGGGTTGTAGAAGTTCACGCCGTAGAAGTCCAGGGAGTCCGCGATCAGCTCGAGGTCGCCGTCCTGCACGGGCATCGGCGGGAGGCCGAGCGCCTCGAGGTCGGGATACGCGCCTGCCAGGAGGGGTTCGGAGAACACCCGGTTGTGGACGAGGTCGTACGCGTACGCGGCCGCGAGATCGGCATCCGATCCGCCCGCGGGGAGCACCTGGGTGTGGTTGTTGGTGATGCCGACGCGTGTCGCACCCGCCGAGCGGAGGAGGGCGGCCGCGCGAGCGTGCGCGAGCAGCTGATGGTGCACGGTGGGCAGCGCGCCGAACAGGAGCTGCTTCGCCGGCGCCAGCTCCCCCGTCCCGTAGCCCTGCAGGGTGGTCATGGCGGCCTCGTTGATCGTGTACCAGGTCGCCACCCTGTCGGCCAGGCGATCGGCGACCATCGTGGCGTAGTCGGCGAATCGCGACACGGTGTCGCGGCTGAGCCAGCCGCCGGCCGCCTCGATCTCGCTGGGCAGCTCCCAGTGGTAGAGCGTGGGCTCGGGAGCGATGCCGCGCGCCAGCAGTCCGTCCACGAGCCTCTCGTAGTGGTCGAGGGCCGCGCTGTTCGCGGGCCCGGTTCCTCCGGGCTGGATGCGCACCCACGGGATCGAGAACCGGTAGCCGTCCACACCGAGGCCCACGAGGAGCGCGATGTCCTCATCCGTGCGCCGGTAGCTGTCGCAGGCGGGTTCGGCGGTGCCGCCGTCGATCACCGCGCCCTGCCGGTCGACGAAGTCGTCCCAGATCGAGCGCCCTCGGCCGTCGGCCGTGCGTGACCCCTCGATCTGGAAAGCGGAGGTGGCGGTGGACCAGCGCAGACCCGCGGGAATGCGGGGCGCGGACAGCGGATCGGGCATCGGGCTCCTCTGACGTCGTCGTCTATCGGGTACCGTCGATTCTGCACCCGGTTCCACGTTCGGCGCGACTGAATCCCGCACTCGGCGCGTCACCCGAGCCCGGCACGACGCGCAGGGGCCGTCGTTTTCGCACTGCGCCGGGGTGCTGGTAACATTGACTCTTGGCTTGCGTGTGGGTTCGTCCCTCACGACCGCTGTCGGCGCCCTCTCTCGTCTGCAGCATCCGATCAAACATCCAGACAGAAAGCGTGTCCACACGTGGCAAACATCAAGTCGCAGATCAAGCGCAACAAGACCAACCTGAAGGCGCAGGAGCGCAACAAGGCCGTCAAGAGCGAGCTGAAGACCCTCGTCCGCAAGACCCGTGAGGCCATCGCGGGCGGCGACAAGGAGGCCGCTGAGGCCGCCCTCAAGGTCGCTTCCGTCAAGCTCGACAAGGCCGTCAGCAAGGGCGTCGTGCACAAGAACCAGGCGAGCAACCGCAAGTCGGCCATCGCCAAGCAGGTCGCCGCTCTCTGAGCCGCTGATTCATGCAGAAGGCCCGCCCCTCTCGGGGCGGGCCTTCTGCGTCTCCGGCGAGCCCTGCGCTCTGCGCGCAGCGAGGACGCGGTTCAGTGCCCGAACGGCTCGCGCGTCGCGATCACCGCGATCATGCGCTCCAGCGCGAAGATCGGGTCGCGCGCGGCGCCCTTGACCTCGGCATCCGCCCGGGCGGTCGCCTGGATGGCCATGCCGAGCGACCGCTCGTTCCAGCCCTGCAGGTCGCGGCGTGCGCGGTCGACCTGCCAGTCCTTCATGCCGAGACGCGATGCCAGCTGCCGGCTGGGCTCACGGTTGCCGGCGACGCGCGCCATCGTGCGCAGCTTCATCGCGAAGGCCGCGACCATGGGCACGGGATCGGCACCGGATGCCAGCGCGTGGCGCATGGCGATCAGCGCCTCGCCATAGCGGCCTGCGATGGCGGTGTCGGCGACGACGAAGGCCGACACCTCGACACGACCGCCGTAGTACTTGGTGATGACGTCGTCGGTGATGTCTCCCTCGACGTCGCCGATCAGCTGCTGGCAGGCTGCCGCGAGCTCGGTGAGGTCATCGGCGAACGCCGAGACCAGCGCGCGCAGAGCGGTGGGCGCGATGCGCTTCTTCGCTGCCTTGAACTCGCCCGCCGCGAAGTCGACCCTGTCGCCGTCGCGCTTGATCGCCGCGCACGGGATCTCGATCCCGCCGCCGATGCCGGCGCGCACGGCGTCGAGCAGCTTCTTGCCGCGCACGCTGGCGCCGGTGTGGCGCAGGATGACGGTGGCGCCCTCCTGCGGGTTCTCGGCGTACCGCACGGCCTCCTGCAGGAACGCGTCGGTGCACTTCTCCACACCGGCCACCCGCACCAGGCGGGGCTCGCCGAACAGCGAGGGAGAGGTGAGCGAGAGCAGTGTGCCCGCGGCGTAGTCGTCGGCACGGATGTCGCTGACCTCGAGCGCCGGGTCCTCGGCACGCAGGTAGTCGCGCACACCGGCGATGGCGCGCTCGGCGAGCACCTCCTCCGGCCCGGACACCAGCACGATCGGGGCGGGACGCGGCTCACGCCACGGCACCTGAGGGATCTTCGTGCCCTTGGCTGCGGAGCCGCTGCCGCGGGAGGACGATCGAGGTGCTGCCATCGCTCCAGCCTACCGGCGGGCACCGACGTGACGCCGCGCGATCCGGCGGCCGAGGCGCCCCTGGGACCGCTGCCGCGTTCAGCCGTCCGGCGGAGCGCGGGTCGACCAGACCAGCAGCTCGCCGTCGCGCTGCCCGAGCAGGACGAGTCCGCGCTGATCGGTGCGCAGCGCCTGCGACCCCGCGGCGTCCAGCAGCGCCAGCGTCTCCGCACGCGGATGCCCGTAGTCGTTTCCCTCCCCCACGCTGATCAGTGCCGCGGGGGCGCGCAGAGCCGCGTACAGGGCCGGCTCCTGGTCGCGGCTGCCGTGATGAGCCACCTTCACGACGTCGAAGGCGCCGCGGATGCGACCGGAGGAGAGCACCAGCCGTTGCGAGCCCGCGCCCAGGTCGCCGAGCAGCAGAGTGCGCGGCACTCCCCCGCCCGAGATCTCGAGCACGACGCTGGCGTCATTGCCCGACGGGAACACGACGGGGTCCGCGTCGGGCCACAGCACCCGCCACTGCGCGTCGCCGAGTGTCCCCGACATCCCCGCGCTCGCGTCGCGCAGGGCCGCACCCGCCGAGGCCAGTCGCGCCAGCATCCGCCGTTCGTCGGCTTCGGTGACGGGCCCGTGCAGCACGGTGCCGACCATGCCCACCACGGCAGGCGTTCCGCCGACGTGATCGAGGTCGAAATGCGTGAGCACGAGCAGATCGATCCGGGTCGTCCCGGTCTGCGCCAGGCATTCCTGCAGCGCGCCCGGATCGGGGCCGGTGTCGATCAGCGCAGTGCGCCCCGCCGAGCGGATGAGAACCGCGTCGCCCTGTCCGATGTCGCAGCCCGCGATCGACCACTCCGACGGGGTGGTCAGCGGCGCGAGGGGGCCGATGAGCAGCATCCGCCCGCCGGCGATCGCCAGCGCGACGACGATCACCGCGGCCGATGCGGTGCGCAGGCGACGGGATGCCGGGCGCACCAGCACGATCACGACCGCGGCGCTGAGCAGCCCCACGACGAGAGCGGCGAGCGGACCGGCCACGACAGCCACCGTCGCTCCCGGCAGGGCCGCGCTGATCCTCGCCGTCATGTCGATCCAGGCGGCGGGCAGCCATGCCGCTGCGGCGAGCAGATCCGCCACGGGAGGGACCGCGGCCGTCAGACAGGCCAGCAGCCCGATCACGGTCGCGAGCGGCGCGGCGGGCTCGGCGATGAGGTTCGCAGGGACGCTGACCAGCGACTGCTGCTCGGAGAACAGGGCGATGATCGGCCCGCAGACCACCTGCGCCGCGAGCGGCACCGACAGCGCCAGCGCGAGCGGTGCGGGCATCCACCGGCCGAGGCCGCGCAGCAGCGGGCGCGACAGCACCAGCAGCGCGCCCGTGGCCGCGGCGGAGAGAGCGAACCCCGGTGACGCCGCGAACCAGGGATCGGCGATCAGCAGCCCGCACACGGCCAGGGACAGCATCGCGAGACCGGCGCTGGGCCGCCCGAGCAGGATGCTGAGCATCGCCAGCGCCGCCATCACGGCGGCGCGCACCACGCTCGGCTCCGGCGTCACCAGCACCACGAACGCCCCCAGAGCCAGCAGCGAGAGCACGACGCGCAGAGTGCGCCCGCCGCCGGCGAGGGAGACGAGCCAGAAGACCGCGGCCACGATGATCATGCAGTTCGCGCCTGAAACAGCCGTCAGGTGACTCAGGCCGGATGCCAGCATCGCGTCGTTCAGCTCCTCGGAGACCGCGCGGGTGTCGCCGACCGCGAGCCCCGGGAGCAGACCGGCGCCGGGCTCGGGCAGACGGGTCGCACGCGCGACGAAGTCGGCCCGGGTCGTCGCCGCGATCGCGAAGATCCCGGATGCGGGCCGCACGACCTCGGCATCCGCGCCGAAGACCACGAGGCCGGCCTGCTCGGACGGCTCCGCGGCCTTCGCCTGCCCGGTCACGCGGAGCCGAGCACCCATCTCGACGCCGTCCGTGCGGGCGACGCCGACGCGCACCGGGGCGCTGATCTGCCGGAGCTGCCCGGGAGGGCCGAGCGCCACGGTGCGCGCGTCGAACCACAGCCGACCGTCCGCGCCGACGGATGCCGACGACGACACGTCCACGACCGCTTCCACGGCCCTGCCGTCCGACTCGGCCAGCGTCGCTCGTGCGGGCTGCGCGCCGGCGACGACGAGCCCCACTGCGCTGGAGCAGAGCAGCATCAGCACGACGAGCCCGTTCACTCGGCGACGTGCGAGTCGCCCGGCCAGTGCGGCCGCGGCACCCCCGGTGCCCGCCGCCCCGGCGAGAGGCACTGCGAGCGCCGGCACGTGGATGCACAGCAGCGCGACCGCCCAGAGGACCACGGCCAGCAGGCTGGTGCGCAGATCTCTCACGTCAGCGGGCCCATCATGCCGGGGCGCGCCTTCACACGCGCACCTTCTCGCGCAACCCCGCGAGCAGCTTGTCGCCGATGCCCGGCACCGCCAGCAGGTCCTCCACGGCGCGGAACCGGCCGTTCTGCTCCCGCCAGTCCAGGATCCGCTGCGCGAGCGCCGGCCCGATCCGCGGCAGCGTCTCCAGATCGGCCTGGGTCGCCGCGTTCAGGTCGACACGTCCGTCCGCACCGACCGCGGACGCCCCTGCTCCCCCGTCGGCGGCCGGTTCCGTCCCCTGGGCGGGGACCAGGATCTGCTCTCCATCGCTGACCGGCCGCGCCAGGTTCACCGCCTGCAGGTCGGCGGTGTCGAGCGTGCCGCCCGCCGCCGCGAGGGCGTCGACGAGCCGGGCATCCGGATCCAGGATGTACAGCCCCGGCTTCGCCACCTCGCCGAGCACGTGCACGTACAGACCGCCGCCCTCGACGACGACCCCGTCCGCGCTCGTCGCCGAGCCGTCGTCGAGCGCGATGGCGTCCATAGGCGCGGCCTGTCCGCGCAGGATGCCCCAGCCGACCGCCGCGGACAGCACCACCAGACCGAGGGTGATCGCCGCCCCGATGCCCAGCCGCAGTCGTCGGCGCGGCGCGGCGTCCTCGGACGGGGCGTCCTCAGAGGCTGGTTCGGGTGCGGGCACTCCGTCACGCTACGCATCCGCGGGGACGCCGGATGCCGGGAATCGCGACGGATGTGGAGAACTCCTGCACATCACGAGGATGTGCAGGAGTTCTCACTTCATCGGGGTCGGCGACCCGCGCGAGTCTCAGCCCTTGACGGCGAAGTTCACGATCTTCGGAGCGCGCACGATGACGCGCACGATCTCCTTGCCCTCCAGGGCCCGCTGCACCTTCTCGTCGGCACGTGCCGCTGCCTCCAGGTCGGCCTCGGAGATGTCGGCCGGCACGTCGAGCGTGGCGCGCACCTTGCCGTTGACCTGCACGGCCGTGGTGACGGTGTCCTCCACCAGCAGAGCGGGCTCGGCGTCCGGCCACTGCACGGCGCTCACCGATGGCTCGTGACCGAGACGCGCCCACAGCTCCTCAGCCGTGTGCGGGGCGATCGGCTCGAGCATCATGGCGACGGTCTCGGCGGCCTCGCGCACCGCTGGGTCGGCGGCCCCCGCACCGGTGTCGATCGTCTTGCGGATGCCGTTGACCAGCTCCATCAGTCGTGCCACCAGCACGTTGAACTTGGTCTGCTCGACCAGGCCGGGAGCATCCGCACGCAGCCGGTGCGTGATGCGGCGCAGCGCGACGTCGCCGGCAGTGGCGTCCGCTCCGACCGGGCTGGCGGTCTCGTCCCCGACCCGCAGGACACGGGCGAGGAACTTGTGCGCACCCGACAGCGAGACGCCGTTCCACTCCTTGTCGTCCTCCACCGGGCCGGCGAAGGCCAGCGCCAGGCGCAGCGAGTCGGCACCGTACTGCGCCAGCAGATCGGAGAGCTCGACCAGGTTGCCCTTGCTCTTGGACATCTTCGAGCCGTCCATCAGCACCATGCCCTGGTTGACCAGGTTGGAGAACGGCTCCTGGAAGTCGATCAGCCCGAGGTCGTAGAACACCTTGGTGATGAAGCGCGAGTACAGCAGGTGCAGGATCGCGTGCTCGATGCCGCCGAAGTAGCCGTCGACCGGCGCCCACCGCTTGGCCTCGGCGGGGTCGAACGCGAACTGGTCGCTGTTCGGCGACAGGAACCGCAGGAAGTACCAGGAGCTGTCCACGAAGGTGTCCATGGTGTCCGGATCGCGCAGGGCGGGCTCGCCCGACGCCGGGTCGATCGTGCGCACCCAGGACTCCGCCGCGCCCAGCGGCGAGGTTCCCTTGGGCCGCAGGTCCAGCCCCTCCACGCTCGGCAGCGTCACCGGCAGCCGGTCCTCGGGCACCGGGACGACCTCGCCGTCCTGCAGGTGCAGCATCGGGATCGGCGTGCCCCAGAAGCGCTGGCGCGAGATCAGCCAGTCGCGCAGGCGGAAGTTCTTGGCCGCACGGCCCGTGCCGGCCGCCTGCAGCCGCTCGATGGTCGTGGCGATCGCCTCGGCCTTGTCGAGCCCGTCGATCTCACCCGAGTTCACCAGCCGGCCGTTGCCGACCAGCGCGGTGCCGGTCGCGGACGGGTCGAGCTCGGCCAGATCGCCGCCCTCGTTCGCACCGCCCTCGACCGTCGTGTCGACGACGATCTTCACCGGCAGGTCGAACGCGCGGGCGAAGTCCAGGTCGCGCTGGTCGTGCGCGGGCACGGCCATCACGGCGCCGTGACCGTAGTCGGCCAGCACGTAGTCGGCGGCCCAGATCGGCAGCTTCTCGCCGTTCACCGGGTTGATCGCGTAGCGCTCCAGGAACACACCGGTCTTCGGCCGGTCGGTGGACTGGCGCTCGATCTCGGTCTGCTTCTGCACCTGGTCCAGGTAGTCCTGGAAGCGCATGCGCACCTCTGCGGACGAGCCGGCCGCCAGCTCGGCGGCCAGGTCGGCGTCAGGGGCGACCACGAAGAACGTGGCGCCGTGCAGCGTGTCGGGACGGGTGGAGAACACCGTCACCGGCTCCTCACGGCCCTCGATGCGGAAGTCGACGTCGGCACCCGTCGAGCGGCCGATCCAGTTGCGCTGCATCTGCAGCACCTTGTGCGGCCAGTGACCCTCGAGGGAGTCCAGGTCGTCCAGCAGGCGGTCGGCGTAGTCGGTGATCCGGAAGTACCACTGCGTGAGCTTCTTCTTCACGACCTCGGCGCCGCAGCGCTCGCAGCGTCCGTCGACGACCTGCTCGTTGGCCAGCACGGTCTGGTCGTTCGGGCACCAGTTCACGGCGCTCTTCTTGCGGTACGCCAGGCCGCGCTCGTACAGCTTCAGGAACAGCCACTGGTTCCATCGGTAGTACTCGGGGTCGGAGGTGTGCAGCACGCGCGACCAGTCGTACGACATGCCGTAGCCGCGGAAGCCGGCCTTGTGCTGGTCGATGTTCTTGTAGGTCCACTCGCGCGGGTCGGCGCCGCGCTTGATGGCGGCGTTCTCGGCGGGCAGGCCGAACGAGTCCCAGCCGATCGGGTTGAGCACGTTGTGCCCGCGGTGCCGCCAGTACCGCGCGACGATGTCGGGGTACAGGTAGTTGATCGCGTGCCCCATGTGCAGGTCGCCGGAGGGGTACGGGAACATCCCCAGGATGTACTTGCGAGGCCGGTCGTCCTCCTCGCCGCCGGCGAGGAACGTCTCGTTCTCAGCCCAGTACTGCTGCCACTTGGCCTGGATGTCGTGCACGGACATCGCCTCAGCGGATTCGGGGTGGGTTTCGGACGCGTGCTCGGACAAGGAACGACCAATCTGACGATGCGAGGAGCCCCGGAGAACGGGATGTTCCAGGTTATCGCGACTGGAGGATGCCCGCCCACTCGACGGGCACGGCCGCGCCGAGAGCCGCCAGCGGCGCGCGCGCCTTGACCGCGACCTCCGCCGCCTCGGCATCCGCCTTCGACAGCCAGGTGATCCCGCCTCCCGCGCCGACGTACGTCTCCTCCGGTTCGACCACGATCGAGCGGATGACCATCGCCAGGTCGACCCGGCCGTCGACGCCGACATGGCCGAAGCATCCGGAGTACACCCCGCGCGGAGCGCGCTCGAGCCCGTGCAGGATCGTCATGGCCGACAGCTTCGGCGCTCCTGTCATGCTGCCCGCGGGGAAGGCGGCATCCGCCAGGTCCCCCAGGGTGACCCCCTCACGCAGCCGCACGCTCACGGTGCTGACCAGCTGATGCACGGCGGGGTACGTCTCGACCTCCCACAGCCGCTCGACGCGCACCGTGCCGGGCTCGCCGACGTGCGACAGGTCGTTGCGCATGAGGTCGACGATCATCACGTTCTCGGCCCGCTCCTTGGCATCCGTCCGCAGCTCCTCGGCCAGACGCGCATCCTCGACGGGGTCGGCGGCACGGGGACGGGTGCCCTTGATGGGGCTGGTGGACGCGATCCCGCCGCCGACGGAGAGGAACTGCTCGGGGCTGGCGCTGAGCAGGTGCCGCCCGCCGATGCGGATGTATCCGCCGTGGTGCGCGGGCGTCGCGGCGCGCAGGCGCCGGTACGCCGCCAGCGGTTCGACCGTCCCCGGCACCGTGAAACGCGTGGTCAGGCACAGCTGGTAGGCGTCTCCGCGCTCGATCGCGTCGCGGCAGCGCTCCACCATGTCCATGTACTCGGCGACGCCGTGCCGGGCGGCCGCCTCGCGCGGTCCGGCCGGCGCGACCGGCTGCACGGCGGGACGCGCCGCCAGGATCCGCTGCACCTCGTCGCGCCAGGCGGATGCCGCGTCCGCCGGCGCGAGTGCGAATGCACGGCCTGTGCGATGGTCGACGGCGACAGCGCGTGCGACGGCGATCCAGGCTCCGCCACGCCGGGCCTCGTCATCCCGGGCGACGGGCGCTCCGAGCGTCTCGGCGCCCTGCTCGTAGCTCAGCCAGCCGACCCACCCGCCGCGGAAGGGCGGCTCGGTGCGTTCGGTGGGGATCCCGGATGCGGGGGCCGCGCCGGCCGCGAGCGGCACCGCCCGCACGGCTCGCTGATCGCTCTCGACGTCACCCGTCCCGATGATGCTCCAGGCATCCGCGGCATCCGCTCCGGCGTCCAGCCAGAACGCCGCCTCGGCGTGGGAGAACAGCTGCAGGAACAGCACTTCGGCGGAGACGGCGCCGTCCAGGGGCAGGGCTTCGAGCGGGGCGAGCACGTTCACAGCGTAGATCCCTGCGACAGCATCTACGCTCGGTGAGGTGAACGACTTCGTGCAGTGGGCGATCGAGATGGTCCAGTCCGTCGACCCCGTCCTGCGCACGGTGCTCGCGGGCGTCGCGATCATGCTGGAGACCAGCATCCTGATCGGGCTGGTCGTCCCCGGCGACACCGTCGTGCTGGTGGCGGCGATCGGGGTCACCTCGTGGGCCGAGGGCATCGCCCTCGGACTCGCGGTCGTGGTCGGCGCGCTGATCGGCGAGTCGCTGGGCTTCTGGCTGGGCAGATGGGCGGGGCCGCACATCCGCTCCTCCTGGCTGGGCAGACGCATCGGCGAACAGCACTGGGAACGGTCGGAGCGCTATCTGCGCCGCCGCGGAGGGATCGCGATCTTCCTGTCGCGCTTCCTTCCCGTGCTGCACTCGCTCGTTCCCCTCACGGTCGGGATGAGCGGCTACGCGTACCGGCGGTTCATCGCCTGGACGCTGCCCGCGTGCGTCGTCTGGACGACCATCTACGTGGGTCTGGCGGCGGGCGCCGCCGGCAGCTATCACGAGCTCTCGCAGCGCATCCACTACGCGGGCTATGTCTTCGTCGGCGCCATCGCGGTGCTGCTGATCGCCGTGCTGGTCGTCAAGAAGCTCATCGCGCGGCGCGAGGAGCGCCACATGCAGGATGAGCCGAACCGGGAAGCGTGAAAGACTGGACCCGATGTCCTCTGCCTCAGCGGCCAAGATCCACTGGTTCGCTCGCCTCGAGCACCGCTTCCATGTCTGGCGCGAACGCCGCGCCCGCAGGCGTGGCCGTTCGGCGACGATCGTTCCGTTCCCCGGCTACGGCGGAACCGGCTGGGTGCGTGTCACGGGCCGGGTGCTCATCGTGCCGCCACCGCCCAAGCGCGCCCGCGGTGAGGGCGCCGGAGTGCGCGGCTGGCGCGCGTTCGTCGGCATCCCAGTGAGCTTCGCCTCGGTGCAGGTGCACCTCGGCGGCCGCACCCACGACGTGGTCGCCGATCGCGGTGGCGTGGTGGACACGGTCATCGAGGCGCACCTCGAGCCGGGCTGGCAGACGTTCACGATGTCGGTGGAGGGACGCGAGCCCGTCGAGGCCGCCGTGTTCGTGGTCGGCGACGACGCGCGCTTCGGCGTGGTCTGCGATGTGGACGACACCGTGATGGTGACGGCGCTCCCCCGGCCGTTCATCGCGGCCTGGAACTCCTTCGTGCTGGACGAGCATGCCCGGACCCCGGTCCCGGGCATGGCG
>NZ_MKRT01000026.1:4053-11779 GCF_001897945.1 Microbacterium sp. 69-10 | reverse complement strand
GCTGCGCCGCGATCACCCCGGCGCACCGGTGATCTACCTGTCGACCGGAGCCTGGAACATCGCGCCGACGCTGCGCCGGTTCCTGAGCCGCAACCTCTTCCCCGCGGGCGCCATGCTGCTCACCGACTGGGGCCCAACGCACGATCGCTGGTTCCGCAGCGGCCGCGAGCACAAGGCCGGGAACCTGCGTCGCCTGGCGGCGGAGTTCCCCGACGTGCGCTGGCTGCTGATCGGCGATGACGGTCAGCACGACGAGATCATCTACTCCGAGTTCCTCGAGGAGCATCCCGAGTCCGTCGCCGGCGTCGCGATCCGGCGCCTGCTGCCCGCTGAGGCGGTGCTGGCCGGAGGTCGTGCGACGGTGGAGCACAGCGCGGACTCGGTGCCGTGGGTGAGCGCCGAGGACGGCGCGGGCCTGCGCGATCTTCTCGGCGAGGCCGGCATCATCGACCCGACGCCATGACGACCGCTCTCTCCCGCGACGAGTGGATCGAGCGCGCCCGCGCGCACGAGGCGCGAGCGGATATGCTCACCGCGGCGCACCGCGAGCGGGCGGCGCGCGGCGAGAAGCATCCGGTGTGGGACTTCCTCTTCACGTACTACTCGTACAAGCCCGCCATGCTGCGTCGCTGGCATCCCGGCGCCGGAGTCGTCCTGCAGGACGCGCCGGAGCGGGCCGGGTGGCGCTGGTACTCCTCCGCGGACGGCGACGCCGTGGTCCCGGACGCAGACCTGTTCCGCGCCGAGAAGCCCCAGCTCGCGGACCTCGTGGAGCGGATGCTGCGCCGCACCGCCTCGCGCCCAGGCCAGTTCGGCTGCTTCGGCCTGCACGAATGGGCGATGGTCTACCGGGAGGAGGAGCACCGCCATCCGGTCCCCCTTCGGCTGGGCCAGGCGGGCACGGATGCGGTGGTCGAGACGCACGAGCTGCGCTGCACGCACTTCGACGCCTTCCGGTTCTTCACACCGGACGCCGTGCCCCGCAACCGTCTCCCGCTCACGCGCGACTCCCAGCCCGACCTGGAGCAGCCCGGCTGTCTGCACGCGGGCATGGACCTGTACCGGTGGGCGGTGAAGCTGGGCCCGCTGATCCCCGGTGAGCTCATGCTGGACGCCTTCGAGCTCGCGCGCGACATCCGGCTGCTCGACATGGAGGCCGCACCCTACGACCTGTCCGCGTGGGGCGTGCGGCCGGTGCGCATCGAGACCGCCGAGGGCAAGGCGGAGTACGTGCGCCGGCAGCGTGAGTTCGCGGAGCGGGGAACGTTCATGAGGGAGCGGATCCTGGACGCCTGGATCGGTGCCTCGACAGGCTCAGCAGCGCACGCCGGTCACTGAGCCGGTCGAAGGGCCATCCGCTGGGCCATGACGTGCTCTGCGGCATCCTGGAGCCGCTCCGCAGGCAACGTGCCGTCCTGCACCGCGGTGACGATCGCCTGGGCCATCCGCCCCGCGGTCCGCGCGTCCGACCCCGCGATCATCAGCACCATGTCGTTGCCCGCGGCGAGCGCGGCGACGGCATCCGCAACCGGGTCGCGGTATGCGGCGACCCCCGACGAGGTGAGCATCCCGATGTCGTCGGTGATCATGAGGCCCGTGAACCCCAGGTCGTTCCGCGCGATCTCGTGCCAGCGCGGTGAGAGCGAGGCCGGCGCGGCGTCCACCGCCGTGTAGGCCAGGTGCCCGAACATGAGCACTTCGGCGCCCGCGCCGATGCCGGCCGCGAACGGCGCCGCCGGACCCGCCCGCCACTCGTCGAGGCCCATCGGCGTCGAGGGGATGCTGACGTGCGAGTCCCCGGGTGTCGCCCCGTGGCCGGGGAAGTGCTTCAGGGTGGAGAGCACGACCTCCTTCTCCCCCTCGACGGCGGCCACGACTCGCGCCGAAGAGGATGCCGGGTCCGTGCCGAGCGCTCGCGGCGCGATGAACGACTTCGGGTTCGCGGGCACATCGGCGACGATGCCGAAGTTCAGGTTCGCCCCGGTCGCGGCGACCAGCGCCGCTCGCTGCGCGAACACCTGCTGCACCTGAGCCGGATCGGCGGACTGCAGGCGGCGCCCGCCCGGCAGGGTGTCCCAGGGCAGGCGGGAGACATAGCCGCCCTCCTGGTCGATCGCGATCAGAGGGGGAAGGACGGGGTCGATGAGGAGCGCGTCGGTGACGGCCTTCTCCTGCGCCGCATCGGCGGCGACGTTCGACCCCATCAGGATGAAGCCGCCGAGGGAGGCGCCTTCCGGGCCGGAGGTCATGAAGGCGCGCAGTGCGGCGGGGTCGGTGCCCGGTACCGTGCCCATGATCACGCTCGACGCCTGCTGCGCGAGACTCATCCTGGCGACGGCGGCCCGCACCGGGTCCACTGTCGGGGTGGGTGTCGGCGACGGCGTTACGGTGCGTGAGGCGGATGCCTGCGGCGACGCCGTCGAAGGCGCGCAGCCGACCAGGGCGATCACGGCGAGCGCGGCGATCGCTGTTCCCCAGGCGGATCTGGTTCCCCAGGCGGATCTGCGCATGCGTCCACGCTACGCGATGACGCTGACCGTCTCCCGGGCGGCGAGACTGCGCTGCACGCCCTTGGCCGCGGTGCGGCCCGCACGGTTGGCGCCGATGGTGCTCGCGGACGGCCCGTATCCGACCAGCTGGATGCGCGGATCGGCCACCGCCGTCGTGCCCCGCCCGGCTCGGTCGAGCTGGATGCCGCCGAGCGGGCTGCGCAGGTGCAGCGGTGCGAGATGTGCGATGGCGGGACGGAAGCCCGTGGCCCAGAGGATCACGTCCGCACGTTCGAAGGAGCCGTCCGCCCAGCGCACGCCGTCGGGCTCGATGCTCTGGAACATCTCGCGGCGGGCCGCATAGGCCCCGAGCCGCTCGGCCTCGCGCTCCTGCGGGCGGAGCATGAGACCGGTGACGCTGACCACGCTCTCCGGCGGCAGGCCCTGCGCGACGCGCTTCTCGACCAGGGCGACGGCGGCGGCCCCGGCCTCGGGGCTGAAGTCGTCCGTGCGCCACACCGGCGGGCGCCGGGTGACCCACTGGGTGTCGGTGATCGGCGCCAGCGCCCCGAGGAACTGCACGGCCGAGGCGCCACCGCCCACGACCAGCACCCGCTTGCCCCGGAAATGCTCGGGGCCCGGGTAGTCGACGGTGTGCAGCTGCTCGCCGAGGAACGTCTCCATGCCCGGGTAGTGCGGCAGGAAGGGCTGGGTCCACGTGCCCGTCGCGTTCACGAGCGTGCGGGCGCGCCACTCCCCCTGGTCGGCGCGCACCACCAGGATGCCGTCCTCGTCGACGACCTCGCGCACTGTGACGGGCCGGAGCACGGGCAGATCGTGCGCGCGCTCGTAGGAGCCGAAGGTGCGGGGCACCGCCTGGTTCGCCCGCTCGGAGGTGTGCGCGGGCGGGGTGTCTCCGGGAAGCTCGGCCACATTGTGCACGTCCTGCATGGTCAGGGCATCCCACCGGTGCTGCCACGCGCCTCCCGGGCGGTCGTTCGCGTCCAGCACGACGTGCTCGATGCCGAGCCGCTTGAGGTGGTACGACGCCGACAGGCCGGCCTGGCCCGCCCCGATGACGACGCTCTGGAGGATGCTCACACCGGGTCCCAACGTCCGGCGGCGTCGGGGTGTTCCTTGGTAGAATGGGGACGAAGCGACCGCCGGGACGACCCGTGCGGAGTCATCACAGGCGGGGACGGCCCTGCGGATTCGGCATCCGCCATGCGAACCCTGCTCCGCACCGTCCTCACCCCGATGGCCGTCCTCCGGCTGGTCCTGGGCTGGGGATCCTTCCTCCTGCTGCTGGCGCTCACCCCTGCGCTGGACGGCCCGCTGCCGGCCTGGCTGCTGTGGCTGCTGCTCGGCGGCATCGTCGCCGTGATCACGCTGAGCGCGTTCGGCGTCGTCACCGAGGCGGAGCACCTCGCGCACCGGCTCGGCGATCCGTACGGGACCCTCGTGCTGACGATCTCCATCGCCGCGATCGAGGTGATCCTGATCGCCGCGGTGATGCTCGGCCCGGGCGAGCACACCACGATCGCCCGCGACTCCGTGATGGCCGTGTCCATGATCATCATGAACCTCGTGGTCGGCATCGCCCTGCTGGTGGGTGGGATGCGGCATCGGCATCTCCGCGCGAACCCCACCGGCGTCTCGCTGTACCTCGGGATGCTGATCGTGCTGCTCTCGGTGGCGTTCGCGCTGCCCGCACTGATCGGCGGCGAGGGCGCCTACGCCCCAGCGCAGGCCATCCCCCTCGTCCTGCTGACGGTGTGTCTTTACGCCTTCTTCCTGCTGCGTCAGATGGGCGCACAGCGGGCGGACTTCCAGGAAGCGGCGGATGCCCGTCATGCGACCTCGTCCTCCTCGTCCTCCTCCGATGCAGAGCGGGCGCCGATCGGCGCGGTCCTCGTCGAGCATCGTGCCGAGCTGATCGCCCGCACGCTGCTGCTCATCGCGATGGTGCTGCCGATCGTGCTGCTCTCCCACGACATGGCGACGTTGCTGGATGAGGGGCTGGACAGGCTGGGAGCACCGGTCGCGCTGTCGGGCATCCTGATCGCGATGATCGTGTTCCTGCCCGAGACGATCACCACGATCCGTGCGGCTCTCGGCGGCGAGATGCAGCGCGTCAGCAACCTGTGCCACGGCGCCCTGGTCTCCACGGCAGGGCTGACCATCCCCGCCGTGCTGACGATCGGACTCCTCACCGGTCAGCACGTACTGCTGGCCGAGTCGCCCGTGAACCTGCTGCTGCTCGGCGTGACGCTGCTGCTGACCCTCGCCACGTTCCTGGGTCGCCGTCTCACGGCGCTGCACGGCGCGGCTCACCTGTTCGTGTTCGTGCTGTACGGGATGAGCGTGTTCAGCTGACGGCCGCTCGCACGCACCGGAGTACCGTGGCCGCATGGCGATCATGCGCATGGACAATGTGGGAATCGTGGTGGACGACCTCGACCTCGCAGTCGAGTTCTTCACCGTGCTCGGGATGGAGCTCGAGGGACGACAGCTGATAGAGGGCGAATGGGCCGGACGCGTCGTCGGGCTGAGCGGGATGCGATCGGAGATCGCCATGATGCGCATCCCCGGTGCTCCGGGAAAGCTGGAGCTCGCGACCTATCACGCGCCGGAGCTGCTCGGACGAGGCGTGCAGGCGATCCCCCACACGCTCGGGTTCCACCGGGTGATGTTCGCCGTCGACGATCTCGACGACACGATCGCGCGCCTCGGCCCGCTCGGCGGCGAGCTGCTGGGCGAGGTCGTCGACTACCGCGGACTCGTGCGCCTGTGCTAGTTCCGAGGACCGGGCGGAATCGTCATCGGCCTGGCGGAGGACGCCGCCTGAAGAAGAGCCGAGCGGATCCGCCTGGACTCGGATCCGCTCGGCTCTCAACCGACGACCATCAGCACCCGGGCATCGTCGGCGACGACCCCGAGGCCTGAGACACCGCCCTCCCCCGGAGCCTCGTCCGGGAGCACCAGCGCCTCCATCGCCGTCGCGGTGCTGCCGCCCGCGCTCACCCTCCCCGAGCGCACCACGATCGCTCGCACGTCGTCGGGAAGCACCGGCGCTCCGTGCAGATCCGAGAAGACCAGCGCGGGCGTCGCCCGTGCCGGCACCGAGGAGAGCACGAGCACGCGGCTCAGCTCTGCGGCACGCAGCTGCGGGCGTCGCAGTTCGAGGAACGCGCCCGCGTAGTGCAGCACGCGCTCCTTGCGCAGCCCCACCGCGGCTCCCGGCCCGACGCCCACCTGCGGCCCGCCGATGCCTGCGAGCGTGTGCGCGGCGTCCGGTGGGAGGTGGAGCACCCCCTCCGGACGCCGCAGCTCGACCAGCTGCAGCATCCAGTGCAGCTCGCCGCCGGCCCCCCAGTGCCCGCAGATCTCACGGACGTGTCCCCCTCCGGCCACGAGCCCTCGCCGGGGCAGGTCCCGCAGGCGCGTGAGCCTGGTCGGGGCCGGCCCCGGAACGAAGGTTGCACTCGTCATCGGATCAGACCCGGGCTCCGATGAGGACGTAACCCTCTTCGCCGTGGACCACGGTGTCGAGGCCGGCGATCTCGTCCTCGTCCTTGACCCGGAAGCCGATGGTCTTCTGGACCACGAAGCCGATCACGAGTGCGAGCCCGAACGAGTACACCAGCACCGCTCCGGCGGCGAGCGCCTGCGCCGCGAGCTGCGCGAAGCTGCCGCTGTAGATGAGGCCCGTGTCGTTGGCGAAGAAGCCGAGGTACAGCGTTCCGATGATGCCGCCGATGAGGTGGATGCCCACCACGTCGAGCGAGTCGTCGAAGCCGAGCTTGAACTTGAGGTCGATCGCGAGCTGGCAGACGGCGCCGGCGAGGAGACCGAGCACGACCGCCCAGATCGGGGTGAGGGCGGCACAGGCCGGCGTGATCGCGACAAGACCCGCGACCGCACCCGAAGCGGCTCCGACCGACGTCGGCTTGCCGTTGCGGATCTTCTCCATCACGAGCCAGCTGAGCAGAGCCGCAGCGGGGGCGGCGAGGGTGTTGACGAACGCGAGGGAGGCGGTGCCGTCGGCGCCGAGCTCGGAGCCTGCGTTGAACCCGAACCAGCCGAACCACAGCAGGCCCGCGCCGAGGAGCACGAACGGCGGGGTGTGCGGCACGTCGGCGCCCTTCTGGGAGCCGATGCGGCGGCCGAGCACCAGGGCGAGCGCGAGTCCTGCCGCTCCCGCGTTGATGTGGACCGCTGTTCCTCCCGCGAAGTCGATCGCGCCGACGCCCAGCATGTCCTGCAGGCCCTTCGTGATCCAGCCGCCGTAGGAGAAGCTGCCGTCCTCGGCCAGGCCGAAGTTGAAGACCCAGCTCGCGACCGGGAAGTAGACGACGGTCGCCCAGACGCCGGCGAAGACCATCCAGGCGCCGAACCGGGCCCGGTCCGCGATCGCGCCCGACACGAGGGCGACGGTGATGATCGCGAACGTCGCCTGGAATCCGACGAACGCGAGCGGCGGAAAGGCGGCGCCCTTGGGCACCTCGAGCAGGCTGTTCAGCCCGATCGCCGACCAGTCGATCGTCCACGGGGCGATCAGCCCTGTGCCGCTCGGGAACGCGATCGCATATCCGAAGACGACCCACAGCACGCCGATCAGGCCGATCGCGCCGAAGCTCATCATCATCATGCTGATCACGCTCTTGGCCTTGACGAGGCCGCCGTAGAAGAACGCCAGTCCTGGCGTCATCAGCAGCACGAGGGCTGCGCATATCAAAACGAAGGCGGTGTTCCCCTGATCCATGGGTCCGCTCCTCTCTCAGTGAGAACGCTCCTGCAGCGTCGGGTGCAGCAAGACTCCCACCGGCGCGTTTCGCGCCGATGCGCGCTGTGTTTCCGGGGCGTTTCGGCGCAGACCCGGCGCGTGAACACCTCGTTACAGGGGCCGGATCAGTGGCGTCCCCGCGCTCGACCGCTCGGCGCGGCATCGGCGGCGATGCAACGGCCCGTGCGCCGGCAGGAACGGAAGAAGCCCGCGATCTCTCGCGGGCTTCTCGATGGTGGACCTGAGGGGACTCGAACCCCTGACCCCCTGCACGTTAGGTGCCCGCGGCTGGTTGCTTGATATCTCGGGGCAAACCACCCCTTGACCTGGCATTACCTTAACACACGACCACCGTTTGACTACGCGAGAATACGTGATCATACGTGTAGTGAGTGCCAGCGAGTGCCGCCACTCACCGTCTCGCCTCGTATCGGGTTCCCGACTCGCCGTA
>NZ_MKRT01000026.1:0-4028 GCF_001897945.1 Microbacterium sp. 69-10 | reverse complement strand
GTGGTTGTTCCGTCGCTTCCCGGGGTTCCCGGGGCGGCGGTTCTGTCGCGCCTTGACGCCGCCGCGCGGCCCGTCCGGCGCGTGGCATCTCGGATGCGTCCGGTGCTCGATGCGTACGCTGTCGCGCAGCGAACGGGACTGCTCGGCAAGATCAGCGCCAGCACTACGCTCGCTGAGCTGGCGCAGCTCGTGCGTGGTCTCGGAATCGTCGCTGAACGCGGTGCTCATCATGCGCTACTCGTGCTGTTTGTTCGCGTCCGCGACGGACGGCAATCCGCAGAGCGCGCCACGACCACACAGCGAGACGACTGCGCGCCCGCGCTCTCTCAGGCACGCGCCTTCCTGCGCGCACTCGCGCCCCGCGGCGCGCTCTAGCAGTCCGCGCCGCCCTGGGATAACCGAGCGCGCCGACACCCGCCATTAGGCCGGGTCGGCTGGCTGCTGCCGCAACGCTAGGCGCGCTCGCACCAGGGAACACGACTCGCGTTCCCCAGAAAGACAGTCACAGGACGACTGCCCAGAAAGGCAATCCACCCGTGAACGACAACACAAACACCCACCCCATTCCGCGCCAGTCCGGGGCACTGCTAATCCCCGATGCTCAGGCGTTCACTGTCCCCCGTCCGCTCCCCGGGCACCAATCCCTGCTTGCTCGCACCGCGCACGCTGCCTATTGGGCTTTCGCTCCCGGGGTGCGCTCCGAGATCCGGGCGGGGCACTTCGGTGCCGCTGCGGTCGGTGAAGCGTTCCGCCAGCTAGAAGAGATCCAGCCCGCTGCCGTGCACCTGACCCGGTCCGAGCGGGCGCAGGGCTTCGCTGCCCTATTCCGCCTGCAGTCGAAGCACGGGGGCGTGCTGTGAACGCCGCTCCGACGCACTGCATCCCCTGTCGGGATACGGAACTGATCGACGCCGCGCTACGGCGTGAGGGTGAGCTGTTGAGGGAATGCCGCGCCCTGCCACGCGAGGATCCTCGCGTGGCAATCATCCTCAACGATGTGGAGGAGTACGCGGCCTCAGTCGAACTGGCCGAGGCTCGCCGCGCTTCGGGGGTGTGCTGTGCCGGATCTCGCTGACGCTCTCACGCTCGCTCAGGGCGGCTGGCAGGTGCTCCCGCTGCGAGGGAAAGTCCCCCTGACCGCTCACGGGGTGAAGGATGCCACGACCGACCCCGCGCAGATTGAGCGCTGGTGGGCGGGGAATGCCGAGCACAATGTCGGCATCCGCGTGCCGTCCTCGCTGCTAGTGATCGATATCGACCCGCAAAACGGTGGCAGTCTCGCCGCGCTGACCGAAGCTGCGGGAGGGTGGCTCCCGCCCACTCTGACTACGCATTCCGGGCGCGGGACGGGCGGGCGTCACCTGTGGTTCATGCACCCGGGCGGTTCCGTTTCGTCGCGTCGTCTGCCCGGCTCCGGAATCGATGTGAAGACGAACACGGGATACGTCGTCGCTGCGCCGAGCATTCACCCTGCAACGGGGATGCCGTACAGGTGGGAGGGCGACATGCCTGCACACATGCCCGCACCGCTGGTGGAGCTGCTGCGCCCCGAGCCTGCTCGGCCCGCGCGGATGCCGCGCCCGATCCGGGTCGGGGCGGACGCCGACGTGTACGCGCAGAAAGCCGCCTACCTGGCGGGTTACGTGCAGTCGTCACCGGAGGGCACCCGGAATGACCGGCTGTTCTGGGCGGTGTGTGAAGCGCTGCGCGATGGGCATCCTGCTGAGACGTTCGATCTGCTGGAGGGTGCTGCGCTGGTGGCGGGTCTGTCCGAGCGTGAGGCGGCTGCGACGATTGCCAGCGCCCGCCGCACGCAGGGCCGGGCGTCGTGACCGGCGAGCATTCGGGGGTGCCGTCTGTTCCCACGGTCCCGGCGACGGTGGAGCCTCTGCCGTCGCCGGAGATCCTATGGCGCTCGGAGCGGCCCGAGCTGGTGGCGCTCCAGTGGGAAGCGCGTCGCCGGATCGCCTCACCGTGGGGCATGCTGGCCGTTGCGCTGCTGGAGTCCCTGCTCACCATCCCTCACGGGGTGCTGTACCGCTCGAAACTGCACCCGGACGGGTCGCCTCTGAATCTCGCCATCGCGCTGGTGGGATCCTCCGGCGCGGGGAAATCAACCCTGTATCACGGGGTCGCGTACGCGCTGGAGTTCCTGGGGGCGGACGTGCCCGACCCTGAGAGCGTGCGCAGCGGCGAGGGCATCCCCGCGCTGATGGGATGGATGGAGAAGGGCGAGGATGGCGCGGTGGTTTTGGTGTGGCGACGTGGTGATCATGCCGTGTCGCTGCACTATGACGAAGTAGGCCAGCTTGGGGCGCAGGCCGCGCGCACCGGCTCTACGATCTCGGATGCGATCAAGTCGCTTACCTCTGGCGAGCGGCTGGGAGGGCAGAACTCGAAGGGCGATGGCCTCACGATCCCGGCGCGCAGCTATCGCGCCGTGGTCACGGTCGCTGTTCAGCCGTCCCGCGCCGCGCCTCTGCTCAATGATGAGGCCGTTGCGGGCGGGCTGGCCGCGCGGTTCGTCTATGCGCTGGTGGAGGATCCGACGATCGCGCACCTGCCGATCCCGACGCGATCGACCGAGAGGGTAACCGTGCCGCTCACGCAGCGGGATAACGGGGTGCGGTTCGTGGATGCGCTGCCGGTCATGGACGCCGCGCACGAAGCGGACACGAGAGCCGCGCACCGTGGCGAGCGGGAGCCAGTGGACAGCCGCCTACTGCTCAACCGCGCGATCATCGCTATTGCGTTCGCGAACCTCGCAGGCCGGGCGGTGCTGATCGATGAGGACTGGGAGCTTGCCGGGGCATTCATGGCTCAATCCCTCCAGACGCGGGAAGCCGTGCAGGATGCGGTGGCTGCGCCTGTGGAGGATCAGCGGGCGCGGCTCGAAGCCAAGATGATGGAGCGCATGCAGACGATGAGGGGCGAGGGCGCGACCTTCCAAGAAGCACGGCGCAGGCTCTCGCGGCCTCAGGGCGACGCTCTCACCGCAATGATCCGTGAGAGTCGGTTCACGCCGTGGTGAGAGTATGTGCTAACCTCGCTGTCACCGAGAGTTCCTGATAGGGGGGAAAGGGGGGTGTTGCATCTACTAGTCGGGTAGATCCCTCCCTCAGCCGGTGAGCATCATCATCCCGCACCCCGCACATCACCCCCGGGATCTCGCTGGAGACTGACCATGCACGCCCCGCATGGTCAGTCTCCAGCGCGTGTGGCGGCAGGTGTGGCATCACCTAACCACACGTCGCAGCCATAGAAAGCCCTGATCAGAAGCAATTTCAATTCACCGTGTGGCAGTGTGGCGGTGTGGCGGTAACACTTGCGATACCGCGCGCCGCGAGGGGCCGTTTTTCTGAGGGGATCCTCCAGGACACCCCGCCCCAGTTCTCTTTTTCACCAGAATGACTTGAAATATCCGACATAGTGACCAATCCACAACGAATTGGGTTGTCAGAATGACAAACGGCCCGAATCGTTCTGATCCGGGCCGTTCGCAGGGGTGCGAGGGTGGTCAGTCCCCCGCGCAGCTCGCCGCAGGCCGGGCAACCTCTCGGAGCCGCTGCGCTGCGCGCTCCAGCGTGAGGGCGAGCTGCTCCGGGTCCGGGACTTCCGTACCCACCGCGTTCTCGTCCCCGCCGACATAGACCGACCAAAACTCCGGCCCGCTCCCGACCGCGCCACGCACGGCCCAGAGCAGCCCACCGAGCGGCTTCCTCTCGCTGGAGTGCATCCAGTCCTCTGGCCCGCTCAGCCCGTCGCCACCGTGGTCCCAGACGTAACCGGCGCACCAAGGGACAGGGCAGGCGAACTGCTCATGCGTTCCGGTCATCGCGCGCCCGCCTCAACCAGCGCGCGCAGGCTGTCATCGCTGACCTGCACGTAGCGCTGTGTGGTCGCGGCGGATGAGTGCCCGAGAAGCTGTTGCACGGCGAACACGTCCCGATTGACGTTGTATGTGCGTGTGGCGAATGCATGCCGCAGCGCGTGCATAGTCACCCCGGGCGGCAGTAACCTGCTCACCC
>NZ_MKRT01000025.1:151841-153638 GCF_001897945.1 Microbacterium sp. 69-10 | reverse complement strand
TCGCCCGGGCGCGCGGTCAGGAGCAGATCGGTGAGGAGTTCGGTGCGGATCTGGTCGATCCCGCGGGGGTCTTCGGGGATCAGCACCGGGACCGGGCCCCGTGCGATGGCGCGGTCCATCATCTCCAGGTACGCATCGACGGACTCCGGGGTGTCGGCGGGGTCGTCTTCGACAGGGCCGTTCCACGCGAACGGGTCGACGGTGAACGTGCCGTTCGCGGTGATGACCTCCACGGACCGATCGACTTCGGCCTCGAGGAGCGGGTCCATCGGGAGGGTGGGGTCACCGTCCCGATGCTTCTGCAGTCTGGCCATGGCTGTGAGGCGGTCCATGATGGCCTCTGCCCGGTGGGTGGGCATCAACGCACTCAGCAGGCTCAGTTCGTCTGTGACGGGCCGGATTGTGACGCACTGCTCGGCACGCGCATCCGCATGCCGCTCGACCACGGTGCGCGGGGCGAGGGCGGCGCCGAGTTCCCGGACATGCGCCCGAGTCCGGGCAGGAGCCTCAGCCTCCGCGAACTCCAGAGCCGCCGCCTCATACAGGCCCAGTAGGTGCGGCGGGATCGTCTCGTCGGCGACCGCCTGCTGCACGGGAGACGCGGCAGACAGGATCTCCCGCACGTGAGAGGCGGTGATCGTTCCGGAGGCGAATGCGTCTGCCACAGCGGGGAAGGATTCCCGCAGTGCCCGCGCACCCGCGAACGCATGCTCGACACTCCCTTTCGCGACCCGGCCCGCGGCGGTGTACTCGGCGATCATCGACCGTTCGATCGCGTTCCTGTGCAACGGGGCCTCGATGACATCGGCATCCATCAGAACCAGACGATCCGCCAGCAAGCTTGCCGCTCGCGCTTCGAGGGCGTTGATCTGACGACGCACCTCCACCCACTCGGCCAGCAGGGCGGCCTGCTGGTCCGTGGGGTGAAGGGATGCGCCTGTCATCCTCTCAGTGTAGTACATATATACGAACAAGGGAAGCGGTTTCGCGAGTCTTTTCTCTCGACGACCGGGAGTTCCCTGGCGTCGAGGCCGTTTCGGTTCGCTTCGCTCGCTCAGGGCATTTCGTCTCGCTTCGCTCGCTCAACGACCGGGGAAGACGAGGCGGGCCAGCCACCGCTCGGCCTCGCGCGGATGCGCGAAGCGCACGATCGCCAGGTGCGGGAAGCGCGCCTCGTACTCCGGCATCCGCTCCCGCCAGACGTTCAACGTCTGCTGCTGCCAGCGCAGCACGTTCTCCTCGGGTGCGGTCGTGGTCGCCAGCTGCCAAAGCGTCGGCTCGCGGTTGCCGTTCCACAGCTCCCGCCGCAGGATGCTGCGCTTCAGCGTCCGCCGCCACAGGCGCCCGCGCACGATCCGGTCGGGGTAGTCGAGCCACGCGCACAGCTCGGCGCGCGGCGGCAGCACCTCGTCTACGCCCTTCGACCTGTACTGCCACTCGCTGATCCAGCGGTCGGTCGCGGCGAACGCGCGCACGTCGTCGAGGAACGACTCCCGCGGCGTCCACTCCGGGCCGTGGTGCAACGCATCGAGCTCGTGGCGCGGCAGATCCGCGGCATCCGCGAGCCGGGCGGCGAACGTCGTCTTCCCGGAACCCGACACTCCGGCGACCAGCACCCGCCGCGGGCGGAAGGGGATCGGATCGGAGGCGCTGAGCATCAGAGAAGATTACCGGGACGGAATACGACCGCGTTCCATGCCGTTGAATGGTGTTGTGAGCGAACCCATCTCCATCGACATCTGGTCCGACATCGCCTGCCCCTGGTGCTACATCGGCAAGCGCAACCTCGAGGCGGGT
>NZ_MKRT01000025.1:151253-151823 GCF_001897945.1 Microbacterium sp. 69-10 | reverse complement strand
TCCGCTCCTTCGAGCTCTCGCCCGCCACCCCCGTCGACTTCGACGGCGACGAGCTCGACTTCCTCGCCGGGCACAAGGGCATGGCGCGGGAGCAGGTCGAGCAGATGCTGTCGCACGTGACCAAGGTCGCCGCCGGCGCGGGCCTGCAGTACCGCTTCGATCTGCTGCAGCACACCAACACGGTCAAGGCGCATGAGCTGCTGCACTTCGCCAAGGCGAAGGGGCTGCAGCACGAGATGGAGGAGCGGCTCATGTCCGCCTACTTCACCGAGGGCAAGCACGTCGGCCGCGTCGACGACCTGGTCGCCCTCGCCGCCGAGGTCGGACTGGATGCCGGTGAGGCCCGCTCCGCTCTGGAGTCGGCCGAGTACCTGGACGCCGTCCGTGCCGACCAGGCGCAGGCGCGCGCCTACGGCATCAACGGCGTGCCCTTCTTCGTGATCGACGGCCAGTACGGTGTCAGCGGCGCGCAGCCGCCGGAGGCGTTCGAGAACGTGATCCGCGACATCTGGGCGCAGAAGCAGGGCGCGTCCGCGGAGGCCTGAGCCACCGCATCCGATCACGAGTGCG
>NZ_MKRT01000025.1:139977-151240 GCF_001897945.1 Microbacterium sp. 69-10 | reverse complement strand
GCTTCGGAGCCAGCGGCGGCGGCTCCGTCGGCTGGTCGTTCGCCGTGAGGTCGATGCCCAGGTCGCGCGCGTACACGACACGCGTCTGGATCGACACGTCGTCCCCGTTCTCGGTCAGCTCGAAGACTCGGCCGCCGCGGAGGCTGTTGCGCTCGGCCCGCCGCGTTGTCGGCGTTGACGTTGTAGTCGTACGAGCGGTAGATCTTCAGCATCCCGGCCTCGTCGACACCCGACTCGGGCAGCGAGTCCTCGTCGTGGTTGCCGTAGGTCACGGCCCACGGGATGCGCCGCGACTCCATCGGCCAGACGACGTTGTTGATGGCCTGCTTGACCTCGAGGCGCGACGCGCAGCCGCCGGAGATGACGTCGCCGTTGATGACCACGAAATCGGGCTTCTCCTGGTCGAGCACCTTCTCGATCAGCTCCACCGTGCGCCGGTCGGTGAGCTCGTCATCCTGCGTGTCGTTGAACTGCACGACCTTGAAGGTCCCGTCGGGACGGAACCGCAGCTCCCGCGCCTTCGGACCGGCCCGGCCGGACGGCGCGGCGGGCGGGGTCGTGCCGGCACTCGCGGCCACAGCGGCCAGGGCGTCGCTGACGGCGCCGAGCGCTCCTGCGGTCAGGACGGTGCGCCGGCTCAGCGGAAGTCGATCAGACATTCATGGGCTCCTTCGTCTCGGGCGATGCATCGCCGCCGAGACGGTAGGAGCCGGAGATGGCCGCCGGCCGACGGGAAGGTGAACGCGACACCCGGCCGGAGCGCATGAGCGCCTGAAGCGCGCATGAACGACGGCCGAACGCCCGATGCCGGGCTCAGCGCCCCGCAGCCACCAGGGCGTCCTCGATCGCGGACACGATCTCGGGGGCATCCGGCTTCTGCTTGGGACGGAACCGCTGCACCGAGCCGTCGGCGGAGACCAGGAACTTCTCGAAGTTCCACTCCACGCGTCCGGCCTTGCCGCCGGCGTCCGAGGTCTGCTTGAGCGCCTTGTACAGCTCGTGGGCGTTGCGGCCGTTGACCTTGACCTTGCCGTTCACGGGGAACGTGACGCCGTACGTCGTGGAGCAGAACTCCAGGATCTGCTCCATCGAGCCCGGCTCCTGGCCCATGAACTGGTTGCACGGGAAGCCCACCACCGAGAAGCCGCGGTCGCCGTACTCGCGCTGCAGCTGCTCGAGCTGCTCGTACTGCGGGGTCAGGCCGCACTTGGACGCCACGTTGACCACCAGCACCACGTCCGAGCCGTAGTCGTCGAGCGTCTTCGCGGTGCCCTCCGCGTCGGAGAACGGGATCTGTCGCAGCGTCGTTTCGGTCATACTCCCCACCCTAATTCCGCCGCGCCCACCGGGCGCCGACGTCTGGGAGAATGGAGGGGACATGACTCTCGCCACCGCCACGACTCCCGCGCTCCGCATCGGACCGATCGACCTCGACGTACCCGTCGTGCTCGCCCCGATGGCGGGCATCACCAACACCGCCTTCCGTAGGCTCTGCCGCGAGTACGGTGCGGGCCTCTACGTCAGCGAGATGATCACCTCCCGCGCCCTGGTGGAGCGCAACGCCGTCACGATGCGCCTGATCCAGCACCACGAGAGCGAGACCACCCGGTCGATCCAGCTGTACGGCGTGGACCCGGCCACGATCGCCGAGGCCGTCCGCATCATCGTGGCGGAGGATCGCGCCGACCACATCGACCTGAACTTCGGATGCCCGGTGCCCAAGGTCACCCGCAAGGGCGGGGGAGCGGCGCTTCCCTGGAAGATCGGCCTGTTCGCCGACATCGTCGACCGCGCCGTCAAGGCCGCGGGTGACGTGCCCCTCACGGTCAAGATGCGCAAGGGCATCAACAAGGACCACCTGACCTTCCTGGAGGCGGGGCGGGCGGCGGAGGACGCCGGCGCGGCGGCCGTCGCGCTGCACGCCCGCACGGCATCCGAGTACTACTCCGGCCACGCCGACTGGAACGCGATCGGCGAGCTCAAGCAGGCGATCACCAGCATCCCGGTGCTCGGCAACGGCGACATCTGGTCGGCCGACGACGCCGTGCGGATGATGGCGGAGACCGGTGCGGACGGCGTGGTCGTAGGACGAGGATGCCTGGGCCGGCCGTGGCTGTTCGGCGATCTGGCGCGCGCGTTCGGCGGGGAGGGCGTGCAGGTCGACGCGACGCTGCAGTTCGTCGCGCAGGCGTTCCGCCGTCACGCGGAGCTGCTGGTCGAGTTCTTCGAGGACGAGGATCGCGGATGCAAGGACGTGCGCAAGCACGTCGCCTGGTACTTCAAGGGCTACCCCGTCGGCGGTGAGTTGCGGGCGGCGCTGGCACGCGCGTCCACCCTGCAGGAGATCGACGACCTGCTCGGCACCCTCGGCGATGCGCCCTACCCCGGCATCGGTGCGGAGGGGCAGCGCGGCCGTGCCGGATCCCCGAAGCGCACGGCTCTCCCGGAGGGCTGGCTGGACTCGCGAGAGATCGGCGAGGACGTGAGCGACATGATGCGCGGAGCGGAGATCGAGAACAGTGGTGGCTGACCCGGGGTACGGCGCCGCTGACGCCGAGCGCTTCTTCGCGGAGACGCACCGCTCCGAGCGCAACGACTTCTCCCGCGACCGCGCCCGCGTGCTGCACTCGGCGGCGCTGCGGCGGCTCGCCGCCAAGACGCAGGTGCTGAGCCCGGCGTCCACGGCGGACTTCGCCCGCAACCGCCTCACGCACTCGCTCGAGGTCGCGCAGGTGGGCCGCGAGCTCGCGACCGCACTGGGCGTCTCGGAGGACGTGGTCGACACGGCCTGCCTCAGCCACGACCTCGGGCATCCGCCGTTCGGCCACAACGGCGAGCGGGCGCTGAACGACTGGGCGTCCGACATCGGCGGTTTCGAGGGCAACGCGCAGTCGCTGCGCATCCTGACCCGGCTCGAGGCGAAAGTGCTCGACGATCAGGAGCACTCGGTAGGACTGAACCTCACCCGGGCGAGCCTCGACGCGACGTGCAAGTACCCGTGGACCATCGACAACCCGCTGCCGGATCCGGGCGGGCGGCTGAAGTTCGGGGTGTACCCGGACGACGAGCCGGTCTTCCACTGGATGCGCGAGGGGGCGCCGGGACGCCTGCGCTGCATCGAGGCCGAGATCATGGACCTCAGCGACGACATCGGGTACTCGGTGCACGACTTCGAGGACGCGATCGTGAACGGCTACCTCGACGTCGCTCAGCTGTCCGATCCGGTCGAGCACCATCCGCTCGTCGGGCGGATCCAGCAGTGGGTCGGCTACGACTACACCCGCGAGGAGCTGGCGGACGCGCTGTACCGCCTGACCCGTCAGCCCATGTGGCTGAAGACCTTCGACCGCTCGCGGCAGGACCTCGCGCGGCTGAAGAACCTCACCAGCGATCTGATCGGCCGCTTCGCCCGCGCATCCGTCGCTGCGACCCGCGAGGCGTATCCGGGGCCGAACCTCGCGCGCTACAGCGGGCACGTCGTCGTGCCCCGCGTCGTCGAGACCGAGATCGCGGTGCTCAAGGGCATCATGGGGCAGGCGATCGTCACGATCGACGCCCGCAAGGGCGTCTACAAGGAGCAGCGTCGCGTGCTCACGCGCCTCGCGGACGCGCTGTGGTCGACGGACTCCCTGTGGTCGGCCGGAGCCGACGCCCTCGAGCCCGCCTTCGCCGCCGACTTCCTCGCGGCGACCACGGATGCCGAGCGCGCGCGTGTGGTCGTGGACCAGGTCGCCAGCCTCACCGACCAGACCGCCGTCGACTGGCACAACCGACTGGTCGGTGAGATCGACCCCGCCGAGGTGGGCATCTGGACGCCCCGCCACGCCCGCCCCGGAGCGCACCGCCGCCCCGCGAACCGGGTGGTCGTCGAAGGGGCCGTCTGATGCCCCGGATCCTGCAGGCGGACGTCGAAGAGGTCAAGTCCCGCACCAACATCGCTGACATCGTCGGTGAGCGCGTCGCGCTGAAGTCGGCGGGCGTGGGCTCGATGAAGGGCCTGTGCCCGTTCCACGACGAGAAGAGCCCCAGCTTCCACGTGCGGCCGCAGGTGGGGTACTACCACTGCTTCGGATGCGGTGCCTCGGGAGACGTGTACTCGTTCCTGCGCGAGATGGACCACGTCAGCTTCACCGAGGCCGTCGAGCGGCTTGCGGGCCGGATCGGCTACGCGCTGCATTACGAGGACGGCGGTGCAGCGCCGGAGACCAGTGGTCGCAGCAGGCTGTACGCGGCCAACTCCGCTGCAGCGGAGTACTTCCGCGGCCAGCTGCTGAGCCCGGAGGCCGAGAGCGCCAGGCGGTTCCTGGGGGAGCGCGGCTTCGACGCGGGCGCCGCCGCGCACTTCGGGGTCGGCTACGCCCCCAAGGGCTGGGAGAACATGACCAAGGCCCTCACCGCGCAGGGTTTCACCCGCGAGGAGCTCACCAACGCGGGGCTCGTCTCGGCGGGGCAGCGCGGTGTCTACGATCGCTTCCGCGGCCGGGTGATCTGGCCCATCCGCGACGTCACCGGGCAGACGATCGGCTTCGGCGCGCGCCGGCTCTACGACGACGACAAGGGCCCGAAGTACCTGAACACCCCGGAGACGCCGCTCTACAAGAAGACGCAGGTGCTCTACGGGCTCGACCTCGCCAAGCGCGACATCGCCCGCGGAGACCCCCGTCGTGTGGTGGTCGTGGAGGGCTACACCGATGTCATGGCGTGCCATCTGGCGGGCGTGACCACCGCCATCGCCACCTGCGGCACGGCCTTCGCCGCCGAGCACATCAAGGTGCTGCGCCGGGTGATGGGCGATGACTCGGCGGCCGGTGAGGTGGTCTTCACGTTCGACGGCGACGAGGCGGGGCAGAAGGCCGCGCTGCGCGCCTTCTCGGAAGACTCCCGCTTCACCGCGCAGACGTTCGTGGCCGTGGCGCCGGACGGGCTCGACCCGTGCGACCTGCGCCTGCAGCGGGGGGATGCCGCGGTGCGCGGCCTCATGGATGCCAAGGTGCCCATGTTCGAGTTCGCGATCGACCGCAAGCTCGCCGGCTACGACCTCGCGACCGTGGAGGGGCAGGTGGGCGCGCTGCGCGCCGCCGCGCCCATCGTGGCGGAGATCCGCGACGAGCTGCTGCGGCCCGGTTACGAGCGCGTGCTGGCACGACGGCTGGGCATGGACCCGACGGCCGTGCACCATCAGGTGCAGCGTGCGGCGCGGGGAGCCGCGGCATCCGAGCGGGAGCCGCAGCGTGCACCGCAGCAGTCGGCATCCGAGACGGGCGCGGAGCAGATCGCGCGGGTGCGTCTCGCCGACCTGCCGCGCACGGCGGACGTCGCCATCGAGCGGGACGCGCTGATGGGCATGCTGCAGTACGGGCACCAGATCGATCAGGCGCTGCTCGATCGCGCCGTGGCCGAGCAGTTCCGGCATCCGGGCCTCGACGCCGTGCGCGAGGCGATCGCCGCCGCCCCGGACCGGACCCGGGTCGGCTGGGCGACGACCGCGGCGGATGCCGTGCGCGAGCCGTACCGGAGCCTGGCGGGCGAGCTGCTGATGATGCCGTTCCCCGCGAAGGACGAGGAGCGCGCACTGGTCTCGGCGACGGACCTGTGCCGGCGCCTTCTGCTGCGGGCGATCGACCGGGAGAAGAACGAGCTGCTGGGCGCCGTGCAGCGCGTGCCCGCCGACTCCGACGGCGGTCGGGCGCTGCGCGTGCGACTGCGGGATCTGGATCAGGAGCGGCTGCGCTTCGTCGAGTCGTGAGCGTCTGAGCGGTTTCACCAGGCAGGATGGATGCATGCCCGCCAGTGACGCCGCCATCGACTGCTCCGATCTCGTCATCGATCGGATCGGGCACGGTGGCGTGACCCGCGCCGTGGACGGCGTCACGTTCACGGTCCGGGCGGGCGAGCTGATGTGCGTCGGCGGCGCCACGGGTTCGGGCAAGTCCACGCTCGTGTCGGCACTGGCCGGGTACGGCGACGCGTCACTCAAGGTCGCCGGCGGTCGTGCGAGGGTGTGCGGGGTCGACGTCCGCAGGCCCGGTCGCCGGCGCCGGATGCTGACCGCGCTGAGCGGGTACATCCCGCAGAGCGCTGGTGCGAACCTGCCCCCGCGGCTCACGGTCGGCGAGGTCATCTCGGAGCCCATCACCTCGCGGGAGAAGCGGGTCAACAGCAAGGCGCTCGCGATCAGGGTCGCGTCGCTGCTGGACGAGCTGCACCTGCCCCTGGGGGCCGCGGCGAAGTTCCCCTACGAGCTCAGCGCCGGCATGCGCCAGCGCGTCGCGATCGCCCGGGCCTTCATGCTGGAGCCGCACGTGCTGATCGCAGACGAGCCCCTCGCCAACCTCGACCTGGAGGTGCGCCCCGTGGTGTTCGACGCGATCACGCGTCGCCGCAACGAGCAGTCGATGGCGGCGCTGCTGGTCACCAACGACGCCGCGTTCATCCGCGAGCTCGACGCGGAGGCGCTGATCCTGCGCAGCGGGCACGTTGTGGCGCGGGGGATCGGCAAGGACCTGCTCTGGTCGCCCAATTCCGAGGCGGATGCCGCGCGCTGAACGCGCCACGCCCGGGACGTCGCCCGTGTTCGGAGCATGGCGCGGAGTTTGCTAAGCTGAACGAGTTGCCCGCACAGCGGGGAACGTGATCCTCGGTAGCTCAATTGGCAGAGCAGCCGGCTGTTAACCGGCAGGTTCTTGGTTCGAGTCCAAGCCGGGGAGCCAACTCCACCGAAACCCCGCTCTCGTAGCGGGGTTTCGTCGTGTCAGGGACGGATCTCCGCGGTCGCCGCGGAGACGATGCAGGGGAAGCACGAGCAGCATGCTTCCCCCGCGTCGAGAGCGTCGGTCTGGATCAGATCAGGCGCCGGAGCCCTTCACAGCCGTCGGTGCCGATGCGGATCGCTGCCATTAGACCTGTTACGGTGCCATCCACTGGCCATTTCATACGGAGGGTTGAAATGCGTATCAGGAAGACGATCGGCGGGGGAGCAATCGCCGCAGGGGCGCTCGCGCTCATCATGGCGCTGGGAGTAGCCACGGCGGCGGCGGCGGCGCGATATACCTCAGGAGCGTACTGGTCGAAGTCAGAGTGCATCGCGGCTCAGAATGCAACCGCTGCTGGTGGTGGCAAGATCGCCAGGGCATGCTACGTGAGCGATTCTGGCATCTGGAGATACTGGTGGGATGCTACCCGGAAGAAAGGAACGGGGCACTGAAGCGCTGTTCATAATAGAAGATCGCGGATGATCGCGATCGGGTAACGACTCGTTGTGATGCCCCTCCAGCCGTGGAGCTGTTGGGGCATCACAAGTCCGGGGGTCAGCCTTCGAGGTCGTCGACTCCGGGCATCCAGCTCGCGCCGCCGCGCGCCCAGCCCCGCTTGCGGGCGATCTTCTGCACGGTCTTCCAGTCGCCGTCCGACAGGCGGTCGATGTAGAGGATGCCGTTGAGGTGGTCGAACTCGTGCTGCATGATGCGCGCCCGCCAGCCGTCCACCTCGATGCGCACGGGTGCGCCCTCGAGGTCGATGCCCGTGACCATCACGCGGTCGGAGCGGCGCAGCGGGAACCGCTCGCCGGGGAACGACAGGCATCCCTCCGACTCCTCGTCCGGGTCGGGGGAGCCGGGCTCGGGCGGCGTCATCCAGAGCACGGGGTTGATGACCTCCCCGCGCCACGGCCGGTCCTCGTCGTCGACGTAGGTGTACACGTAGATGCGCAGCGCGACGCCCACCTGGGGGGCGGCCAGGCCCACGCCCGGTGCGACGTCCATGGTCTCGTACATGTCGGCGACGAGCGTCCGGATCTCGTCGGTGATCTCGGAGACCTCGGCAGCGGGAGCATGCAGCACGGGGTCGCCCATGATGCGGATCGGAAGAACAGCCACGCCACAACCCTACTGGGCGCGTTCGGCCCGGAGGGGAGCGTCGGGCCGGGTAGGGTGAAACAGTGCAGCTTGGGGTGGGAGTCGTGACAGGAGTGAGCGATCAGCTCATCGGCGTGTTCCAGAACCCCGCGCTGCTGCTGGGCATCCCGCTGGCACTCGCGGGCGCCGTGTTCATGTCGCTCGGCGCGCAGTACCAGCACCGCGGGGTGGAAAAGGTCGAGAAGCTGACCGGCACCGAAGGGGCCTCCGGGCTCACCGGCGCCCAGATCAAGGGGCTGCTGACGCGGCCGTCCTGGATCATCGGAACGCTCATGCTGGGCTTCGCCGTGATCTGCCAGCTGAGCGCCATGGCCATCGCGCCGCTGATCGTCGTGCAGCCGCTCGGCGCCGTCGCGCTGGTCGTCACCACTCTGCTGAACGCGCGGGTGTCCGGGCACACCCCGACGAAGAAGTCGCTGATCGCGATCGGCAGCTGCCTGGGCGGCATCTTCCTGTTCGTCGGCCTGGCGGCGTTCTACGCGGTGGAGCGCAAGATCAGCGACGAGGACCTGTTCACGATCCTCGCCATCCTGCTCGTGGTCATCATCGTGCTGGGCACGTGCTGGCTCATCCTCAGGCACCGCATGCGCGCGCTGTTCTACGTGATCGGCGCGGGCATCCTGTACGGCTTCGTCGCCACGCTGGCGAAGGCCGTGATCAGCCGCATCCAGAACGGCAACTTCGAGTGGCTGACCGTCGCGTGCGTCATCGCGCTGTTCGCAGCCGCCGCCGTCGGCGCCTACTTCGTCCAGTCGGCGTACAGCTCGGGCCCGCCCGACCTCGTGATCGCGGGTCTCACCGTCGTCGACCCCATCGTGGCCGTGCTCATCGGCGCGCTGGTGCTCGGTGAGGCATCCGAAGCGCCCCTGCCGGTGCTGATCCTGTTCGGGATCGCCGGCGCGATCGCCGTGTTCGGTGTGTTCGGCCTCGCCCGGTACCACCCGCAGGTGCTCAGCGAGAGTCAGGAGATCGCGATCCAGCGCGGGAGCGACACGGCGACGGGCGCCGGCGGAGATGCAGCCGCCCAGGGCATCGACACGGCGACCCACCGGCCCGGCACCTCCAGCCACGACGAAGGTGCGGCTGCCCACGGCGACGTTCCGGGGAGCCGATTCCCCGGAGCCGAATCGCCTGACGCTCAGTAGTCGCGGTCGATGAGCTCCGGTGCGACCTCGGCCGCAGCGGCCTCGTCGACGAAGAACACCGTGCGGCGCCGTCCCTTGGCTCCGGCGGCCGGCACGCTCGCGTAGCTGGCGCCCGCCAGCGCCAGGCCGAGGGCGGAGGCCTTGTCGGCGCCGGTCAGCACGAGCCACACCCGCTTGGAGTGGTTCAGCACCGGGCGGGTGAGCGTGACGCGCTCGGGCGGCGGCTTGGGGGAGTTGCGTACCGGAAGCACCGCGGCATCCGTCACCGTCACCTCCTGACGGTCCGGGAAGAGCGAGGCGATGTGGCCGTCGGGGCCGACGCCCAGGAAGCACACCGCGAACGACGGCCACGCCTCGCCTGAGCGGCCGAAGCGCGCCAGCTCCGCCGCGTACGCCGCGGCCGCCTCGTCCAGGCTCAGTCCGTCCGAGGGCGCGGCGACCTCGTGGATGTTCTCCGCGGGGATGTCGAGACGATCCAGCAGGGCGCGGCGGGACTGCAGGGAGTTGCGGTCGGGGTCGTCGCGCTCCACGAAGCGCTCGTCACCCCACCAGAAGTGCACCAGCGACCAGTCGATCGCGGCGACCCGCTCATCGTCGGCGGCGGCGGCGAGCACCGCGCCGCCCATCGAGCCTCCGGTCAGGCAGATGTGCGCGACGCGGCCGTTGCGAGTGCGCGCGACGACCCTGGTCAGGAACCGATCCGCGACGCGCGTGGCCAGACTCGCCGGGGTCGGCTCCACGACGACGCTCTTGATCGATCCCTGCACCGTGGTCACCATCGACCTCACGCTCCCTTGTCTGCGGGGCCCAGCCGCTCCCAGCCCTCCGTGATGACCCGACCGTACAGCACATCGGCGTCGAGGCGGCGCAGCTCCTCCGCGAGGCACTCCCGCAGCGTACGCCGCGGGAGGTGCAGCTCGTGGTCGGGCTGACCGGGCTGGGTGAGCACGGCCGTGCCGGGCTCGGGGCGCTCGAGCAGGATGTCGCCGCTGGCGCGGGTGAGGCGCACCGACTTGATGCCCTCCTGCCAGTGCTCCGGGTCCTCGTAGGACCAGCTCACCGGAACGTCCAGCGCCATCCGCAGCCAGGCGGCCAACAGGGCCGTCGACGGCGAGGCCGCGGCACCGTGCACCTCGACGGCGGTGACGCGCTCGAACGGCGGCTGGTCCAGCACGGCTGCCAGCTGCTCGCGCCAGTGCGTGAGGCGGGTCCAGGCCAGGTCGGTGTCGCCGGGTGCGTGGGTCCTGCCCAGCAGGGCGAGACGGTCCCGCACATCGGGGGAGGTCGCCGCATCCGTGATGCGGCGCTGGGCGATGCGCCCCAGCGGCGCGTTCGCGGCATCCGTCGGCGCCTCCTCCGGCCACCACGCCACGACGGGCGCGTCGGGGAGCAGGATGCCGGTGACGAGACTCTCGGCGTTGCTCGCGGCGTCGCCGAAGGCGCGCAGCACGACGACCTCGCTCGCGCCGGCGTCGCCTCCGACGCGGATCTGCGCGTCGAGGTGCGCTTCGCCCTCACCGGTGATCAGAACGATCACGCGCATGGGGTGCTCGCGGGACGCGTCGTTGGCCGCGTCGATCGCGGGCTCAGCCACGCCGTTGCGGGCGATGATGAGCAGGGTCAGCACGCGCCCGAGGGCGACGGCGCCGCCCTCCTCGCGCACCTTCACCAGCTGCTTGGCGACCTGGCTGACGGTGGTGTCGGGAAGGTCGATGATCATGGGCGTCTCCAGACTCGTCCGTCGCGGGCCAGCAGGGCGTCGGCGGAAGCCGGGCCCCAGGAACCGGGCGCGTACTGCTCCAGCGGTCCGTGCAGCGAGGCCCAGTACTGCTCGACCGGGTCGAGGATCTTCCAGGACAGCTCGACCTCCTCGTGGCGGGGGAACAGTGGCGGGTCACCGAGGAGCACGTCCAGGATCAGGCGCTCGTACGCCTCAGGGCTGGCCTCGGTGAAGGCGTGGCCGTAGCCGAAGTCCATGGTCACGTCGCGCACGTTGGCGCCGCTGCCCGGCACCTTCGAACCGAACCGGATCGTGACGCCCTCGTCGGGCTGCACGCGGATCACGAGGGCGTTCTGGCCGAGCTCCGAGGTCTGCACGCGGCCGAACAGGTGCTCGGGGGCGCGCTTGAACACGACCGCGATCTCGGTCACGCGGCGGCCGAGCCGCTTGCCGGTGCGCAGGTAGAACGGCACGCCGGCCCAGCG
>NZ_MKRT01000025.1:139291-139909 GCF_001897945.1 Microbacterium sp. 69-10 | reverse complement strand
CGCCCTGCCAGCCGCCGGCGTACTGTCCGCGGGCGGTGGCCAGCGAGATGTCGTCGGGCAGGCGGACCGCCTCGAGCACCTTCTCCTTCTCGGCGCGCAGGTGGTCGGCCGACATGCTGATCGGCTCCTCCATCGCGGTGAGGGCGAGCAGCTGCAGCAGGTGGTTCTGGATGACGTCGCGGGCCGCGCCGATGCCGTCGTAGTAGCCGGCACGGCCGCCCACGCCGATGTCCTCGGCCATCGTGATCTGCACGTGGTCCACGTAGTTGCGGTTCCACAGCGGCTCGTACAGCTCGTTGGCGAAGCGCAGCGCCAGGATGTTCTGCACCGTCTCCTTGCCGAGGTAGTGGTCGATGCGGAAGATCGAATCGGCCGGGAACGCGGCCTCGAGCGCGCGGTTCAGCTCGCGCGCCGTCTCCAGGTCGCTGCCGAACGGCTTCTCGATGACCACCCGGCGCCAGTGCGTGTCGTCCTGATGCTGGTCGCCGACCAGCCCGGATTCGCGCAGCTGCTTCGTCACCTCGGGGAACGCCTTGGGCGGGATGGAGAGGTAGTAGGCGTGGTTGCCCATCGTGCCGCGCTCGACGTCGAGCTTCTCGACGGTCTCGCGGAGACGCC
>NZ_MKRT01000025.1:133831-139267 GCF_001897945.1 Microbacterium sp. 69-10 | reverse complement strand
TCGAACGTGCCCTGCACGAAGCGGATGCCCTGCAGCAGCTGCTGCCAGGTCTCCTCGCGGAACTCGGTGCGGGCGTGCTGCTTGACGGCGTCGTAGACGACCTGGGCGAAGTCCTGGTCCTCCCAGTCGCGCCGGGCGAAGCCGACCAGGGCGAAACCGGGCGGCAGCAGCCCCCGGTTGGCGAGGTCGTACACGGCCGGCATGAGCTTCTTGCGCGACAGGTCGCCTGTCACGCCGAAGATCACCAGCGCGCTGGGACCTGCGATGCGGTTGAGACGACGGTCATCGGGATCGCGGAGCGGATTGCGTCCGCGTGAGACGGGAGCGGTCATCGGTGGGGGATATCTCCAGATCTGGGATCACTGAGCAGCGGTGAAGAGGGTGAGCACGTCGTCGACGGCATCCGTGACGGTGAGCGTGACGACGGGGCGGCCGTGCGAGACCAGCACGGCGGCGTCGCCCGCCGCCTGCGCCTCGATCAGCTGGCCGAAGGTGAAGGGGCGACCGGGGATCTCCAGATCGACGTCGGTGCGCTCGAGGATCTGCAGGAACACGCCCTGTGCGGGCCCGCCCTTGTGGTACTGCCCTGTCGAGTGCAGGAACCGGGGTCCCCAGCCGAAGGTGGCGGGGCGACCGGAGTCGGCGGCGGCGAGCTCGCGCAGTCCCGGCAGCTGCCCCAGCTCGAGCCGGCTCACGTACGCCTGGATCGAGACGTACCCGTCGGCGGGGAGCGAAGCCCAGAGCGCGTCGAGCACGCCCTCGATGGATGCCGACACCGCCAGTGCCGGGTCGCTGACCCGGACCTCCACGCCGTCCTGCACGAACACGGGTGCACTCGGCTCCGGGCGCGCGTCGAGCAGGCCCCGTGCCGCGGCCTTCGCCGACTCCACATCGGGCTGATCGAAGGGGTTGATGCCCAGCAGATGACCGGCGATCGCGGTGGCGTGCTCCCAGAGCAGGAACAGCGCGCCGAGGCTTCCGCTGACCAGGATCTCGCCGGGGTGGCGCTCCCGCAGGTGGAACTCGTCGGCATCCTCGACGAACCGCACGATCTGCAGGTCCTTCGGGCGCGACTCGAGCTCGGGGGAGACCGGCAGCAGGACGACGGGCAGGATGCCCGTGCGGTTCTTGCCGGTGGACTCCGCGATGAGCTGCTCGATCCAGTCGGGCAGTCCCTCGATGTACGTGCCGTCGGAGACCAGGCCGAGCTTGTCGCGCCGGCTGCCGTCGGATGACGAGCCGGCGATCGCCGCGGCTAGGCGCAGCGCGGGGTTCTCCGGGGAGTCGATCGCGAACTCCAGCAGCGATGCCTCGGCCTCGTCGAGCAGCTCGGAGATGTCCACGCCGGCGAGGCCGGCGGGGACGAGGCCGAAGGCTGTCAGTGCCGAGTAGCGGCCGCCCACGTTCGGGTCGGCGCGGAACACCCGGTAGCCGGCTTCCGACGCCGACGCGTCCAGGGCGGAACCGGGGTCGGTGACGACGACGATGTGCTCGGCCGGGTCGAGGCCCAGGTCCTGGAACGCGGTCTCGAACGCACGACGGTGCGAATCGGTCTCCAGCGTGGTGCCCGACTTGGAGGACACCACGAGCACGGTGCGGGCGAGGTCGCCGTCGAGCGCGGCCAGCACCTGCGCCGGAGCGGTGGAGTCCAGCACCGTCAGCTCGACGCCGGCGGTGCCTGCGATCACCTCGGGCGCGAGCGATGAGCCGCCCATGCCGGAGAGCACGACCCGGTCGATGCCGCGCGCCGCGAGATCGTCGCGCAGTGCGACGATCTCGGCGACGAGCGGGCGCGACACGGAGACAGCGTCGACCCAGCCGAGCCGGGTGGACGCCTCGGCCTCGGCATCCGGACCCCACAGCGTGGGATCGCCTGCGGTGACACGTGACGCGACGAGGTCGGCGATGAGCCGGGGGACGATCTCGTCCACCGTGGCCCTGACAGGCTGCGTCACGTGCACCGCGACGGTCATCGTGCGGCTTCCAGGCCCTTGGTGACCTGCTCCAGCAGACCGTGCCAGGAGTCGATGAACTTGGCGACGCCCTCATCCTCGAGCACCTGGGTCACGTCGTCGAAGTCGACGCCGACGGACTTGAGATCCTCGAACACCTGGTGCGCCTGGGCGTAGCCGTCGGTGATGGTGTCGCCGGTGACCACACCGTGGTCGAAGGTGGCCTCGAGGGTCTTCTCCGGCATGGTGTTCACGACGCCGGCCGCGACCAGACCGGTCACGTACAGCGTGTCGGGCAGTGCCGGGTCCTTGACGCCGGTCGACGCCCACAGCGGACGCTGCAGGGTGGCGCCTGCGTCGAGCAGCGCCTTGGCGCGGTCGCTCGCGAAGGTCTTCTCGTACAGCTCGTAGGCCAGTCGTGCGTTGGCGAGGCCCGCCTTGCTGCGCAGCGCCTCCGCCTCGTCGGTGCCGATGGCGGCCAGCCGCTTGTCGGTCTCCGTGTCGACGCGCGAGACGAAGAACGACGCGACCGAGTGGATGGTCGACAGGTCGATGCCCGCCGCCTTCGCCGTCTCGAGACCGGTCAGGTACGCGTCGATGACCTCGGCGTACCGCTCCAGGCTGAAGATCAGGGTGACGTTGACGCTGATGCCGGCGCCGATCGCCGCGGCGATGGCGGGCAGGCCCGCCTTGGTCGCGGGGATCTTGACGAGCAGGTTGGGGCGGTCGACGCGCTCCCACAGCTCCTTGGCCTGGGCGATCGTGCCCTCAGTGTCGTGCGCGAGGTCGGGGGAGACCTCGATGGAGACGCGACCGTCGACGTGGTCCGTCGCGTCGTAGACCGGACGGAACACGTCCAGCGCATCGCGGACGTCCTGCGTGGTCGCCGCGAAGACGGCGTCGGCGGCGGATGCGCCGGACTGGGCCAGCTCGTGCACCTGCGCGTCGTACGACGTGTCGTCGGGGTTGGTCATCGAGTTGGCGAAGATCGTCGGGTTGGTGGTCACGCCGACGACGCTGCGGGTCTCGATGAGCTGCTGGAGGTTGCCCGACTGGATGCGGGTGCGCGACAGGTCGTCGAGCCAGATGCTGACGCCGGCGGCGGAGAGATCTTCGGTGGGGGTGCTCATGCGTTCTCCTTGATGGACTCGCGTGCCGCCTCGACGACGGCCTCGGCGGTGATGCCGAACTTCTGGAACAGGGTCTTGTAGTCGGCGGAGGCGCCGAAGTGGTCGATGCCGACCGAGCGGCCGCGATCGCCGACGATGCCGCGCCAGCTGAGCACGGAGCCCGCCTCGACGGAGACGCGGGCGGTGACGGCCTTCGGCAGCACCGACTCGCGGTACGCCTCGTCCTGCTCGGCGAACCACTCCAGCGAGGGAGCGGACACCACGCGGGCGTTGATGCCCTCTGCGGCGAGCGTCTCGCGGGCGGCGACGGCCAGCTGCACCTCCGAGCCCGTGCCGATCAGGATCACGTCGGGGGTGCCGTTCGGAGCCTCGGCGAGCACGTAGGCGCCCTTGGCGGTGTTCGACGCCGAGGCGAACACATCGCCGGATGCCGCGCCCTCGCCGCGCGCGAACACGGGCACGTTCTGGCGGGTCAGCGCGATGCCGACGGGGCCGCCGTGACGGCGCAGGATCTCCAGCCAAGCGGCCGAGGTCTCGTTGCCGTCGGCCGGGCGCACCACGGTGAAGTTCGGGATGGCGCGCAGCGAGGCGATCTGCTCGATCGGCTGGTGCGTGGGGCCGTCCTCGCCGAGCGCGATGGAGTCGTGCGTCCACACGAACGTGCTCGGGATGTCCATCAGCGCGGCCAGGCGCACGGCGGGACGCATGTAGTCGCTGAAGATCAGGAACGTGCCGCCGTAGGCGCGCGTCGGTCCGTGCAGCGTGATGCCGTTCAGGATCGATCCCATCGCGTGCTCGCGGATGCCGAAGTGCAGCACGCGGCCGTAGGGGCTGCCCTTCCAGTCGTGCGTCGACCATTCCGCGGGGATGAACGAGGCGGCGCCCTCGATGGTGGTGTTGTTCGAGCCGGCGAGGTCGGCTGAGCCGCCCCACAGCTCCGGCAGCTCAGCGGCAAGGGCGTTGAGCACCTTGCCGGACGCGGCGCGGGTCGAAACCTCGGTGCCGCTCTCGAACACGGGAAGTGCGTCCTCGATGTTCTCGGGGAGGGCGTGCGCCTCGAGCCGGTCCAGCAGCGCCTTGCGCTCCGGGTTCGCCGCCGCCCAGGCGTCGAACGACTCCTGCCAGGCGGCGTGCGCCTCGGCGGCGCGTGCACCCAGCTCGCGGGTGTGCGCGATGACGGCGTCCTCGACGACGAAGGACTTCTCCGGGTCGAAGCCCAGCACGTTCTTGGTGGCGGCGACCTCGTCGGCGCCCAGTGCGCTGCCGTGCACGGACTCGGTGCCGGACTTGTTCGGGGCCGGCCAGCCGATGATCGTCTTCAGGATGATCAGCGACGGCTTCTCGGTCTCGGCCTTCGCCTGGGAGATCGCGTCGTCCAGCTCCTGCACGTCCTCGACGTACTGGCCGGTGCGGCGCCAGTCGACCTCGAGCACCTGCCAGCCGTAGGACTCGTAGCGCTGGCGGACGTCCTCGGTGAACGCCACGTCGGTGTCGCCCTCGATAGAGATCTGGTTGGAGTCGTAGATCGCGATCAGGTTGCCGAGTTGCTGGTGGCCGGCGAGCGACGACGCCTCGCTGGTCACGCCCTCCTGCAGGTCGCCGTCGCCGGCGATCACGTACACGAAATGGTCGAACGGGCTCGTGCCCGGCGCGGCATCCGGATCGAACAGACCGCGCTCGTAGCGGGCGGCGTACGCGAAGCCCACCGACGACGCCAGGCCCTGACCCAGGGGACCGGTGGTGATCTCGATGCCCCGGGTGTGGTGGTACTCGGGGTGACCCGGCGTGAGCGAGCCCCAGGTGCGCAGCGCCTCCAGGTCGCTCAGCTCCAGGCCGAACCCGCCGAGGTACAGCTGGATGTACTGGGTGAGCGACGAGTGCCCCACCGACAGGATGAAGCGGTCGCGGCCGAGCCAGTCCACGTCGGCCGGGTCATGGCGCATCACGCGCTGGTAGAGCAGGTACGCGACCGGGGCGAGGCTCATCGCCGTCCCGGGGTGGCCGTTGCCGACCTTCTGGACGGCATCCGCCGCCAGTGCTCGGGCGGTGTCCACCGCTCGACGGTCGATCTCGTCCCACTGAAGCTCTGCCACGGTCATACTCCTTCTGACGCATTCGGAGGCGCCCGTATTCCTGCGCGCTCCGCGTCGTCACGGAGAAGTGGTTGCACAGCGCAAGGGGCACGCGAGTGGTTTCAGCATACCCGCGCCATTTCACCCGCCCCAGGTGCATTTCACCCGCCCCAGGTGCATTTCACCGCGCTGCACCGACCGATGCGGGCGTCTCTCCGGCACGCCGTACGCACTAGACTGGAAGGAGTGCCCGCATGCGCGCAGAAGGAGGGGATCGCGATC
>NZ_MKRT01000025.1:132977-133823 GCF_001897945.1 Microbacterium sp. 69-10 | reverse complement strand
CGACATCGCAGACCGCTGAGACCACGTACTCGGTCGGTCAGAAGATCCGCGGTTACTTCGTTCTCACGAAGCCCCGTGTCATGGAGCTGCTGCTCGTCTCCACCGTTCCCGTCATGATCCTCGCGCTCGGCGGCCTCCCCGACCTGCGGGAGCTCTGGCTGATCATCGCCACCGTCATAGGCGGCGCCATGAGCGCGGGCTCCGCGGCATCGTTCAACATGTACCTCGACCGCGACATCGACGTGCACATGAAGCGCACCGAGAACCGGCCCCTGGTCACCGGCGAGGTGTCGCCGCGCGGAGCGCTGGTGTTCTCGTGGGCCCTCGCGGTCGCCTCCACCGTCTGGCTGCTCGCGTTCACCAACTGGCTGGCGGCGTCGCTGTCGGTGTTCGCCATCTTCTTCTACGTCGTGGTGTACACGATGATCCTCAAGCGCCGCACCGAGCAGAACATCATCTGGGGCGGCATCGCGGGATGCTTCCCCGTGCTGATCGGCTGGACCGCGGTGACGGGTTCGCTGGACTGGCCGCCGTTCGTGCTGTTCGTCCTGATCTTCCTCTGGACGCCGCCGCACTACTGGCCGCTGTCGATGAAGTACAAGGACGACTACGACGACGTCGACGTGCCCATGCTCGGGGTGACGCGCCCTGCGTACCAGGTGGGACTGCAGGTCATCCTCTACGCCTGGGCCACGGTCGCGTGCTCGCTGCTGCTCGTCCCCGTCGCGCAGATGGGCATCGTGTACACGGCATCCGCTCTCGTCTTCGGCGGCTGGTTCATCTACGAGTCGCACCGTCTGTACAACCGCGCGCTGCGCGGCACCGAGCCGCGCCCGATGCGCGTGT
>NZ_MKRT01000025.1:126167-132914 GCF_001897945.1 Microbacterium sp. 69-10 | reverse complement strand
AGAGGCCCGGCTCGTCCATGGACGAGCCGGGCCTCTTCGCATCGGCGGGGGAGGTCAGGCCCCCGCGTCGGGGTTCATGGTCCCGACTGGCTTCTTGAGCTTCGTCACGACGACGGTGTACGCGGCTGCGGACAGCGAGGCCAGGAGCATGTGCACGCCGACGAGCACGGGCGGCAGCCCGGTGCGCGCCTGCAGCACGCCGACGGCCACCTGCACCAGGATGGCGATGATGAGCACCAGCAGCCAGCGCCGCGGCGGCAGCGCGAGCAGCCACGCCGAGATCGCGAGCGCGAGCACCAGCGCGGCGAGCACGTAGCCGGGCCAGGAGTGCACATGCGCGAGGATGCTGGCGTCGAAGCCCTCCCGCTTGATGTTCACGTCGCCCGAATGAGGACCGGATCCCGTGGTGAGCACGCCGAAGAGGATGGTCAGCGCGAGCGCGAGGCCGGTGATGTGGGTGAGCGCCGCGAACCAGACCGGCACGGCCCTCTCCCGCGGGCCGGGAACAGTGTCCAGGCGCACCAGGAACAGCGCGGTCACGCACACGAGCAGGAGCGAGGAGGCGTAGTGGAATCCGACGATGAACGGGTTCAGCTCGCTGATCACGGCGAAGCCGCCCACCACGGCCTGCGCCATCACACCGACGAGCACCAGCCACGCGAGCACCGCCAGGTCCCTGCGGACGGTGGTGCGGCGCAGCGAGTCCACCATGCCGACCAGCACGGCCAGTAGCAGGGCGGCCGACATCAGCGCGGCCGAGGCCACGACGCTCAGAGCGGAAGCAGCGATGTAGACGAGGACGGCCAGCACGATGCCGCCGACCGCGAACCACACGGCGCGGACGACAAGGCGCCTGCCGCTCACGGCGTGCAGGGTGAGCATGAGCACGCCGAGGGCGAGCAGGCCGACCAGGCCCGTCATGGTGCGGTTGCCGAACTCGATCGCGCCGTGGATGCCCTGGACCTCGAGGATCGGCACCAGCGACTCGGGCGTGCAGAGCGGCCAGTCCGAGCATCCGAGCCCCGAGCCGGTCAGGCGGACCGCGCCGCCGGTGCCGATGATGAGCACCTCGGCGAGGAAGGAGAGCCACGCCAGGACGCGGAGCGGACGTGCGATGACGACGTCGCGGGGCCCGGCGGGCGTGGGGGATTCGGTCGTGGCGGAGCTGACGGGCATGTGGCCTCCGGCTCCGCATCGTGGACGGTCGCGGCCCGTCCGCGAGGCGGAACCTGTAGAATCGGGATGGTTGTGATGGGCGCGCAGAGCGCGGCGTCCATCACTGACAGTCTAGGCGCGAGATGAGCGCCGGAATGATGGGGCCCACCAGCGGCATCCGACCCCCGCAGACTCGACGGGGGTCTGGTGTGTCGGGGCGGATGACACCGTTGCGGCCCGTTTGAGGAGAGTGTGTGATGTCGGATGTGCTGATCGACCGCCCGGAGCTGGATGGTCTGGGGGTGTACGAATTCGGCTGGCACGATCCCGACGCCGCCGGAGCGAGCGCGAGACGCGGTCTCAGCGAAGCCGTCGTGCGGGACATCTCCGCCCTGAAGTCCGAGCCGGAGTGGATGCTGAAGACCCGTCTCAAGGGACTCGCGCTCTTCGGCCGCAAGCCGATGCCGACCTGGGGCGCCGACCTCAGTGAGATCGACTTCGACCACATCAAGTACTTCGTCCGCTCCACCGAGAAGCAGGCGCAGTCCTGGGAGGACCTCCCGGAGGACATCCGCGAGACCTACGAGCGCCTGGGCATCCCCGAGGCCGAGCGCCAGCGCCTGGTCGCCGGTGTCGCCGCGCAGTACGAGTCCGAGGTCGTCTACCACCAGATCCGCGAGGACCTGGAGGCGCAGGGCGTCATCTTCATGGACACCGACACGGCGCTGCGCGAGCACCCCGAGTTCTTCGAGGAGTACTTCGGCACCGTGATCCCCGCCGGCGACAACAAGTTCGCGGCGCTGAACACGGCCGTGTGGTCGGGCGGCTCGTTCGTGTACGTCCCCAAGGGCGTGCACGTGGAGATCCCGCTGCAGGCGTACTTCCGCATCAACACCGAGAACATGGGTCAGTTCGAGCGGACCCTGATCATCGCCGACGAGGACAGCTACGTCCACTACATCGAGGGCTGCACGGCTCCGATCTACAAGTCGGACTCGCTGCACTCGGCCGTCGTCGAGATCATCGTGAAGAAGAACGCCCGCGTGCGCTACACGACGATCCAGAACTGGTCGAACAATGTCTACAACCTCGTGACCAAGCGCGCGATCGCGCACGAGGGCGCGACGATGGAGTGGGTCGACGGCAACATCGGCTCCAAGGTCACCATGAAGTACCCGTCGATCTACCTCGTCGGCGAGCACGCCAAGGGCGAGACGCTCTCCGTGGCCTTCGCGGGCCCCGGCCAGCACCAGGACGCCGGCGCCAAGATGGTGCACCAGGCGCCATACACGCAGTCGTCGATCGTCTCCAAGTCGATCGCGCGCGGCGGCGGTCGCTCCGGCTACCGCGGTGAGGTGCGGGTCGATCCCGCCGCCCATCACTCCTCGAACTCCGTGGTCTGCGACGCCCTGCTGGTGGACACGCAGTCCCGTTCCGACACGTACCCGTCGATCGACATCCGCGTCGACGACGTGCAGCTCGGCCACGAGGCCACCGTCTCCAAGGTCAGCGCGGAGCAGCTCTTCTACCTGCAGTCGCGCGGCATCTCCGAGACCGAGGCCATGGCCATGATCGTGCGCGGGTTCATCGAGCCCATCGCGCGCGAGCTGCCCATGGAGTACGCGATGGAACTGAACAAGCTCATCGAGATGGGCATGGAAGGCAGTGTCGGCTGAGATGACGGCCCCCACTCAGGCGCCCGCAGAGGCGCCGCACACGAACACGCACATCGACCCCGCCGCGAGGATCGCGAACACCGGTTTCGTGCCGGTCCAGACGCGCTCCGAGCGCCCGCACTCCTTCGAGCCCGCCGATTTCGGCGCGCCCACCGGCCGCGAGGTCAACTGGAAGCACACCCCGATCGCGCAGCTCACGTCGCTGTTCGAGCCCGCTGAGGCGAACGACGGCGTGACGTACTCGGTCAGCCACGAGCAGTACCTGCGGCCCGCGCTGGCGCGCGGCACGGCACCCCGCGGCGAGTTCTTCCGCCCGGAGGACGTCGTCTCGGCCGTGGCCTGGCAGGGGGCTGCGGATGCCATGCATCTCAGCATCCCCGGCGAGGAGGTCGTCGCCGAGCCGATCGTCATCCAGATCGACGGTCAGGGCGGCCGTGCGGACGGGCACCTCGTGATCGAGGCGCTCCCGCACAGCTCGGCCACGGTCGTGCTGCGGCACGCCGGCACCGCGCAGTACGCGCAGAACGTCGAGATCATCGTCCGCGACGGCGCCAAGCTCACGCTGGTGTCCGTCCAGCAGTGGCAGGACGATGCCATCCACGCCGCCGCTCACCAGGCCCGCGTGGACCGCGACGCCGAGCTCACCCACTTCGTCGTCAGCTTCGGCGGCGGCGTGGTGCGCGTGAACCCGAACGTCGAGCTCGCCGGCAGCGGCGCGGAGGGGCGCCTGTACGGCCTCTCCTTCGCGGATGCCGGTCAGCACCTGGAGAGCCAGGTCTACCTGCACCACAAGGGCCCTCACACCACCGGCGACGTGCTCTACAAGGGCGCACTGCGGGGTGCGAGCGCGCACAGCGTGTGGATCGGCGACGTGCTGATCGGACCGGATGCCACCGGTACCGACTCCTACGAGGCGAACCGCAACCTGGTGCTGACCGAGGGTGCGCGCGCCGACTCGATCCCGAACCTCGAGATCGAGACGGGTGACATCGTGGGCGCCGGACACGCGAGTGCGACCGGTCGCTTTGACGACGAGCAGCTGTTCTACCTGCAGGCGCGAGGCATCACCGAGGCCGAGGCCCGTCGCCTGGTGGTGCTCGGGTTCCTCACCGAGGTCGTGCAGCGCATCCAGATCCCCGAGCTGCAGACAGAGCTGCTCGCCGCGATCGACGCCGAGCTGATCGGAGTCGAGGCGTGACCGCGCTGCGCGCCTGCGGCGTCAGCGAGCTGGAGCTGGACACGCCGCTGCGTGTCGAGCTCGACGGCGTGGCGATGGCGATCGTGAAGGACGCCGCCGGCGACATCCACGCGATCGGCGACCGCTGCACGCACGGCGACATCTCCCTCGCCGAGGGCTTCGTCGAGGGCGACACCCTGGAGTGCTGGGCCCACGGCTCGCGCTTCTCGCTGCTCTCCGGCAAGCCCCTCAACCTCCCCGCTTACGAGCCCGTCCCCGTCTACGTCGTCGAGATCGACGGCGACGACGTGCTCATCGACCCCACTGTCATTAAGGAAGTCTGAATGTCTGTTCTCGAGATCCGCGATCTTCATGTGACGGTCGAGACCGATCAGGGCACGACGCCGATCCTCAACGGCATCGACCTGACGATCAAGACCGGCGAGACGCACGCCATCATGGGCCCCAACGGCTCCGGCAAGTCGACCCTCGCGTACACGATCGCCGGGCACCCGAAGTACACCGTCACGCAGGGCACGATCACCTTCGACGGCGAGGACGTGCTGTCCATGAGCGTTGACGAGCGCGCCCGTGCCGGCGTGTTCCTCGCCATGCAGTACCCGGTGGAGATCCCTGGCGTCACGGTGACCAACTTCCTGCGCACCGCGAAGACCGCGCTGGACGGCGAGGCACCCTCGATCCGTCAGTGGACCAAGGACGTCAAGGCGTCGATGACCAACCTGCGCATGGACCCGAAGTTCGCGCAGCGCAACGTCAACGAGGGCTTCTCGGGCGGCGAGAAGAAGCGCCACGAAATCCTGCAGCTCGAGGTGCTCAAGCCGAAGCTCGCCGTGCTCGACGAGACCGACTCCGGTCTCGACGTCGACGCGCTGAAGATCGTCTCCGAGGGCGTCAACCGCGCCAAGGAGGCCACCAACCTCGGCGTGCTGCTGATCACGCACTACACCCGCATCCTGCGCTACATCCGTCCGCAGTTCGTGCACGTGGTCGTCAAGGGGAAGATCGTCGAGGAGGGCGGCCCCGAGCTGGCCGACCGCCTCGAAGAGGAGGGCTACGACCGCTTCCTCGACCCCAGTGCGCCCATCGAAGCGTAGGCTGAGAGCATGACCGCAACGCTGACCGACGAGAAGTACGACGAGGTCACCGAGGCTCTGAAGGACGTCATGGATCCCGAGCTCGGGATCAACGTCGTCGACCTGGGACTGATCTACGATCTCGCCTGGGACGACGAGAACGACGCCCTGGTCATCCACATGACGCTCACCAGCGCCGGATGCCCGCTCACCGACGTGCTCGAGGAGCAGACGGCGCAGGCGCTGGACTCCGTGGTCGACCGCTTCCGGATCAACTGGGTCTGGATGCCGCCGTGGGGCCCGGAGCGGATCACCGACGACGGGCGCGACATGATGCGCGCGCTCGGCTTCGCGATCTGACATGACACGGGTCACGGCCGCGAAGCGGACTTGACGCGTGGGCATGTCAAGGTTGAGCGAACACGCCGAAGGCGAGTGAGACGAAACCCGAGAAGCGACATCGAAGGGGCACGGCCGCAGGGCTGTGCCCCTTCGGTATCCCGTTCGACTGGAGGAGATCATGACCGTCACCCCGATCCGCGCGCTCACTCTGGACGAGCTGCGGGAGCGCTCCAGCGAGAAGTGGCGGGAGTACCCCGAGGAGGTGCTGCCGCTGTTCGTGGCGGAGACCGACTTTCCGCTCGCGCCCCCGATCACCGCGGCGCTGGAGCGAGCTGTGCGCATCGGCGACACCGGGTACGTGGCCTCTCACACGCCGCTGGCCGCCGCCTATGCGGCGTTCGCGCAGCGTCGATTCGGCTGGACGGTCGACACCGCCCGCATCCGGTCCACCGCGGATGTCAGCATGGGCATCGTGGAGATCCTCCGCCGGGTCATCCATCCGGGGGAGCGGGTGATCGTCAACCCGCCCATCTACCCGCCGTTCTTCGACCTGGTGGACGAGGCCGGCGGGGTCGCCGAGCGTGTTCCGCTGCGCGACACGGGGGAGGGCTGGGAGCTCGACCTCGCGGCGATCGAGAAGGCCCTGGCCGACGGCAGCAGGGCGGTGCTGCTCTGCAATCCGCACAACCCCACCGGCTCGGTGCACTCCGCCGAGAGCCTGGACGCGCTGGCGCGCCTCGCCGAGCAGTACGGCGCCGCGGTCGTCTCCGACGAGATCCACGCGCCGCTGACCCAGCCGGATGCCGTGTTCACGCCGTTCCTGGCCAGCGGCGACGCCGCTCGGCGCATCGGGTACGCCGTCACCAGCGCCAGCAAGGCGTTCAACCTCGCGGGGCTGAAATGCGCCCTGATGATCTCGGCATCCGACGACACCACGGCGGTGCTGCGCTCCCTGCCGATCGAGGTGGAGTGGCGCACCGGCCAGTTCGGGATGCTGGCGGCCGTCGCCGCGTTCTCCGAGGAGAGCGATGAGTGGCTGGACGGCCTGCTGGCCGCGCTGGACGAGAACCGCAGGCTGCTGGCCGACCTGCTCGAACGGCATCTGCCGGGAGCGCGCTACCGGATGCCCGATGCCGGCTACCTCGCGTGGATCGATCTCACCGACCTCGGCTGGGGTCCGAACCCGGCCAAGCAGATCCTGCGGCAGGCGAAGGTCGCCCTGCACTTCGGCCCGGCGTTCGGCGCGCAGGGGGCAGGGCACGTGCGCGTGAACTTCGGCACGAGCCCCGAGATCCTCACCGAG
>NZ_MKRT01000025.1:122852-126159 GCF_001897945.1 Microbacterium sp. 69-10 | reverse complement strand
GCCGCCTCCGCGGTCCGCGCGTGACCGCCGCCGCAGAGCCGACGATCTGGGATCGCAGCCGCCTCGGCATCACGGTCGGTACGGTCGTGCTGATCTTCCTCGCCGCGATCGAGTCGCTGGCGGTCACCACCGTCATGCCCATCGTCGCGCGCGACCTGGACGGCGAGGCGCTGTTCGCTGTCGCGTTCTCCGCAACGATCTCGACGGGTGTGATCGGCATGGTCGCCGTGGGGGCGTGGAGCGACAGGTCGGGCCCGCGCGCACCGCTGTACACGGCCGTGGCGCTGTTCGCGGCGGGCCTTCTCGTGTCGGGCTTCTCGTCGGACATGCACACCTTCATCCTCGGGCGGCTCATCCAGGGGCTCGGGGCCGGTGGTCAGACCGTCGCCCTGTACGTCGTGGTCGCGCGCGTCTACCCGCCGCAGCTGCACGGCCGCATCTTCGCCGCGTATGCGGCGGCGTGGGTCGTGCCATCGATGATCGGGCCCTTCCTGGCGGGCGCGGTGACCGAGTACCTGCACTGGCGGTGGACGTTCCTCGGCGTCGCGGTGCTCACCGCCGCCGCGTTCGCGCTGGTCGTGTCGCGACTGCGGGGCGCGTCGCTGGACGCGGATGCCGGGTCGGACGCGGACGGCGTCGCCGACGCGGCCGAGCCTCCGCGGGGCGGGATCGCGCTGCGGATGCTGCTCGCGGTGCTGGTCGCAGCGGGCGCGGTGACGGTGGGTCTCGCGGCGGACGCGCCCGCGGCGGCGGGCGGCCCGATCGCACTGGCCGCGGTGCTCGTCATCGGATTCTCGCTGCTCCCGCTGCTGCCGAAGGGCACGCTGCGGGCGGTCTCGGGCCTGCCCAGCACCATCCTCATGCGCGGGATCGTCGCGGGCGCGTTCTTCGCCGCCGAGGCGTACGTGCCGAAGCTGCTGATCGACCGGTTCGGGTTCTCGCCCACGGTGGCCGGACTCGCCCTCACCCTGGCCGCGATCGGCTGGTCGGGCGCGTCGGCCGTGCAGGGCCGGTACGGCGACAGACTGGGCAGCGCGCGGATCACCTGGATCGCAGTGCTGCTCATGCTGACCGGAGTCGCGGGGCTCCTCTTCGTGAGCGCTCTCGGTGCGGATCCGTGGATCGTGATCTTGGCGTGGGGACTCGCCGGAGCGGGCATGGGGCTGCTGTATCCGCGGCTGACCGTCCTGACCCTGGCGTACTCCACCACGGCGAACGAGGGGTTCAACTCCGCGGCGCTGTCGATCTTCGAGGCATCCGGCTCCGCCGTCACGATCGCGCTGGCCGGCCTCGGCTTCGCGCTGCTGCCCGTGCTCGGCACGGGATACCTCACGGTCTACCTGCTGGCAGGGGTGCTTCTGCTGATCTCGCTGGTGCCTGGTCTGCGGATGGGCGACGGCGCGGGAACGGCGGTCAGCGCGGAGGGCGCGCCGCGCTGAGCGAGGCGAAGGCGCGGATGCCGGCGTCGAAGACCTCGTCGGCGTGCGCGGTCGGGTCCGCGGCGTCGGGTGCGACGGCTCCGATGCTCTGCGCGTGCATGCGCTGCTGCAGCAGAGTGGTGTGCCCGAGCACGAACACGAACACGGCGTCCGCGGCGTCGGGATCCGCATCGCCGAGCGAGGCGCCGAGAGCGTCCTGCGCGCGTCGCGTGCCGAGCCGCAGGGCATAGGTGCTCATCACGACCTCCGCGCCGTCGCGGTAGGCGAGCAGCGCGTCGCGGATGCTGCCCGCGGTATCGGCCAGTGAGGTGGCGGCGTCCGGAGCGGGGATCGTGTCGAGGATGCGCTCGGCGACGGCCGCGAGCAGCTCCTGCTTGCTCGCGAAGTGCCAGTACAGCGCGCTGGGCTGAACATCCAGCTCGGTCGCCAGGCGACGCATGGACAGGTCGGGCAGTCCCACCCGGTCGAGCAGGCGCAGGGCGCAGTCGACCACACTGTGACGGTCGTGTCGTGCGGGAGGCATGGCTCCCAGTATAGTGAACACCGTTCAGGTGAACAGTGTTCAGGACGGCAAGACTTCAGCCGTCCGAAAGGAGCCCCGATGACCGATTCGCCACGCCCGCTGGGCGCAGACCTCGCCCGTATCGCCGTCTTCGCCGCGCTGATCGTGGTGCTCGGCACCGCTACGGTGCCCGTCCCCGGGGGCGTCCCGATCACCGCACAGACCCTCGGTGTCATGCTCGCAGGCCTCGTGCTGGGCGCCAGACGCGCGCCCCTGGCCGTGCTGGTCGTGCTCGCCCTCGCCGCCGCGGGCCTGCCCGTGCTCGCCGGCGGACGCGGGGGACTGGGCGTCTTCCTGGGCCCCACGGCGGGCTACCTGCTGGGATGGATCGCCGGGAGCATCGTGATCGGGATGATCGCCCACCACGGCAGGTTCACCTGGTGGCGCGCGGGTCTCGGTGCGGTGCTGGGCGGCATCCTCGTGATCTACCTCTTCGGCATCCCGGTGCAGTCCTTCGTGACCGGTGTGCCGTTCGGGCCCACCGTGCTCTCCAGTCTCGTGTTCCTGCCCGGCGATCTGCTCAAGGCGGTCCTCGCCGTGGTCCTGGCCGTCGCACTGCGCCGGGCGTATCCGCGTGCGTTCCCGACCCGGGCGCGCGCCGTCGCGCATGCCGGCTGAGGCCGTCGCGACCGGCACCGCGATCAACTGCGAGGACATCGGTCTCACCGTCGACGGCGCCGAGCTGCTGCACGACGTCGACCTGCGGCTGACCGCGGGCCGCACGGCCGTCATCGGCGCGAACGGCTCCGGCAAGTCGACCTTCGCGCGGATGCTGAACGGTCTGCGGCTGCCGACCGCGGGGAGCCTGCGGGTGCACGGACTGGATCCGATGCGCGACGCGAAGGCGCTGCGACGCCACGTCGGCTTCGTCTTCACGAATCCGGAGGCGCAGCTCCTGATGCCGACGCCCGCGGAGGATCTCGCGCTCTCGCTGCCCGGCCTGTCACGGTCCGATCGAACGGCCCGGGTCGCACGGATCCTCGCGGAGTACGGCCTCGCCGACCGCGCGGATGTCCCGGTCTCCGAGCTCTCGGGAGGGCAGCGGCAGCTGCTGGCCCTCGCGTCCGTTCTTGCGACGCATCCGGGGCTGGTCGTCGCCGATGAGCCCACGACGCTGCTGGACCTGCGCAACGCCCGCAGGATCGGCGACCTGCTGCTGGGACTGGACGTGCCCCTCGTGCTGGTCACGCACGATCTGGAGCTGGCGGCACGATGCGACGAGGCGGTTCTCTTCGAGGCCGGCACCGTGCGGGCCGTCGGGGAGCCCGCGGCGGTGATCGACGAGTTCCGGCGGAGCTGCGCGTGA
>NZ_MKRT01000025.1:107028-122818 GCF_001897945.1 Microbacterium sp. 69-10 | reverse complement strand
CCGCCGGTGCGAAGCTCGCTGTGCTGGCGGCTGCGGCGCTGGTGCTGTCCCTGCTGCGGCCGGGGATCCTCGGTACGGCGGTGGTGCTGGCGCTCGTCTCATCGCTGTACCCGGTCGGCGGGGTGACGCTGCGCGCGCTGGGGGAGGCCTGGTGGCGGCTGCGCTGGCTGATCGTCGTGCTGGGCGGCGCGCTGTGGCTGTTCACCTCGGCAGCGGACGCCGTGCAGAGCACGGGCCGGGTCGTCGCGCTCCTGCTGCTGGCGGAGCTGGTGACCCGCACGACACGGATGGGCGACCTCCTCGAGGTCTTCCGCGCGCTGGTGCGGCCGTTGCGCCGGTTCGGGGCGGATCCGGATGCGGTGGCGCTGACCCTGTCACTGACGATCGCGATGATCCCGGTGATCGCCGGCTTCGCCACCCAGGTGCGCGACGCGCAGCGGGCCAGAGGCGTGCGGCTCGGACCACGCGCCGTGCTGCCGCTGCTGGTGCTCACCATGAAGCACGCCGACGGCGTCGGAGACGCCATGGCGGCGCGGGGGATCGCCGTATGATCCACGTGGGCGGTCATGTCGTGCACGGTGCCCTGGTCGATCATCGGACGAGGTGCGCGCACTATCACGGTGCGCTCGACGTCGTGGCACTGCGATTCCACTGCTGCGGCGTCTGGTATCCGTGCGTGCACTGCCATGACGAGGTGGCCGGGCATGACCGCACCGCGTGGCCGGCATCCGACGCGGAGATCGAGGCGGCGCTGTGCGGGGTGTGCGGCACGAGCATGACCATCCGCGCCTACCGCGACGCCGAGACCTGTCCGGCGTGCGGCGCGGGGTTCAATCCCGGGTGTGCGCTGCACCACCATCTGTACTTCGACTGAGCTGCCCGGGAGCTCTCACCGACGAGGCGCTCACGCGGCCACCAGCGTCGCAGCCGTGTGCTCCTGCGCCGCCCCGGCGATCCGGGGCGCTTCCGGCCGGACCATCCGCAGCGCCAGCAGCCATCCGGCCACGGCGAGAACGGCGGTCAGCGGCGTGGTCCCGTGCACGAGCAGCAGGAGCACGGCTGCCAGCGCGATCAGGACGGCTGAGATGATGACGGCGGGAGCCGGGCTCGCGAGGGGAATCCGCTTCCCCTCGACGCGCGCGAGCGGGAGGCTGAGCGCGGCCGTCGCGGTGAAGACGATCACCAGCCAGATCGGACGGCCCGCCCACCATTCCGGGCTCGCCGGCGCCGGCAGCGACGAGCCGGTGGCCAGTGCCCACAGCGCGAGGACCCCGGCCATCGCGAGCAGAACGGGCATGTGCCACAGGTACACGGTCATCGTGCGGCGGGAGAGGAACGCGGTGAACGCTGCCGGGCGCGGCCTCCGGGCGAAGCTCGCGATGCGGGTGCGCAGCAGCGAGAACGCGGCGGTGTGCGCGATGCCGACGAGCAGCAGCGCCGTGGTCGGCGGGTTGATGTTGGCGATGAGGTCGGGGGAGTGGACGCCCAGCACGAACGACCCCATGAGTGCCAGGACCGCCGTGGCGAGGACGACGGACCGCGTGCGGCGACCGAGGGCGTCGATCCGGCCGTCGGCCAGGAAGAAGCCGACCTGCTGCAGCGCCAGCCAGACGAACGCGAGGTTGGCGAAGCCCACACCGTCCGCGCCGGTGGCGGCACGGATCACATCGACCAGCACGGCGGCACCCGAGAGTGCGGACACCGTGGCGACGGGGCGGACGTCGTGCAGGCGCAGCATCACCGGCAGCAGCGCCTGGCAGAGCAGGAAGACGCCCAGGAACCACAGCGGCTGGCCGAAGCGGTAGCCGGCCGTCGCGACCAGTTCGGCGGGCACACCGCACCGTTCGAGCACGGCGAGGAGGACTCCGACGACGGCCACCGCGACCAGCGCGGGGCGCAGCAGGCGGTGCAGCCGCCCGACGGCGAAGCGGATGCCGTCGTCTCCGCGCTCTCGACCGCGCCGGAGCGCGATGGATCCGGAGAAGCCGCCGATCACGAAGAACAGCGGCATCACCTGCAGCAACCAGCTGACCGGCGTCAGCCACCAGCCGCTGTCGCCGGCGTTCTCGAACACCGGACCCTGCGCGGTGACGGTGACGCCGACCATCAGCGAGTGCAGCAGGATCACGGCGATCACGCATCCGGCTCGGACGAGGTCGACGGCGGAGTCGCGGGTGGGATCGGGGAGGCGGATGCTGTGCGGCGAGGTCATGCCACGGACAGTATGGACGCGGTGCCCGCGGCCTCATCACCCCACGGGGTCGACGTGTCTCATACCGTGGTGCCGTCCCCGGTCGCGATCAGGAGGCGGGCTCGACCAGACCCGCGTCATAGGCGAGGATCACCGCGTGCACCCGGTCGCGGAGGCCGAGCTTGGCGAACACCTTGCCGACGTGGGTCTTGACCGTCTGCTCCGCGATGAACAGCTCCGCACCGATCTCGTGGTTGGAGCGCCCTCGCCCGATCAGCGTGAGCACTTCGAGCTCGCGCTCGGTGAGATCGTTCAGCGCGGTCCGGGACTGCGGTGCGCGGGGCCGGCGCGTCGAGAAGTGCGCGATCATCCTGCGCGTCACCCGTGGCGAGAGCAGCGCATCGCCGTCGGCGATCACCCGTACGGCGTGCACGAGCTCGTCCGGCAGCGCGTCCTTGAGCAGGAACCCGCTCGCGCCCGCCTCGAGGGCGTCGTACACGTAGTCGTCGATGTCGAAGGTGGTGAGCATCAGGATGCGAGGCACTTTGGCCGCCGGGTACGAGGGACCGAGGATGCGCCTGGTCGCCTCGATGCCGTCGAGGCCCGGCATCCGGACATCCATCAGGATCACGTCCGGGTCGAGCCTGGCCGACAGCGCAACGGCCTCCAGGCCGTCGGCGGCCTGGCCGGTGACGCGGATGCCGTCATGGGCGTCCAGGAGCGCGGCGAAGCCGGCGCGCACCATGGCCTGGTCGTCGGCGATGAGGACCTCGATCGTCACGGTGTTCCTTCCGGAGCGTCGGCGGGGTGGCGGGGGATGCGGGCGCTGACGAGCCAGCCGTTGCCGTCGACGCCGGCACGCAGCTCTCCGCCGAGCAGGGCCGCGCGCTCGGTCATCCCGCGCAGCCCGTGCCCGCCGGATGCCGACGAAGGCGGAGCTGCGGGTGCGTTGCGCACGAGCACGGAGACGTCCTCGGCGCCGGTCGAGACCGAGACGACGACAGCCGAGCCCGGCGCGTGGCGGAGCGCGTTGCTGAGCGACTCCTGCACGATGCGGTAGACCGCGATCTGCGCGGCCACGGCGACGTCGCCGTCGACGTCCTCCGTCAGCTCCACGGCGGCTCCCGCGCGTCTGGTCGTCTCCACGAGGGCCGGGATGTCGTCGACTCCGCGCTGAGGTGCGAGCTCCGCGGTGTGATCCTCCGTGCGCAGGACTCCGAGGATGCGGCGCATCTCGCCGAGCGCTCCACGGGCGGACGCGGCGATCGACTCGAACTCCGCGACCGCTTCGTCCGGCAGATCGGGGGCGCGGTAGCGCGCGGTCGACGCCTGCACCTGGATGAGCGACATGCTGTGCGCCACGACGTCGTGGAGCTCTCGCGCGATACGGGTCCGCTCCTCGGCGAGCTCACGGCGGGACTGCTCCAGCGCGACGTGCTCCCGCTCCCTGGAGAGCTCCGCACCGAGCCTCAGCCGCCCGGCGAGGAGCACGCCGACGAGCAGGGCGCCGGCGGCGATCGAGGCGGTCACGATCAGGTCCGCGCCGGTCGCGTCGGCCGAGGTGACACCCGGCATCAGCAGCGGCGCGGTGAGGGAGGCCATCATCCCGAGCAGCAGCGCGATGAGGGAGAGGCGCCAGCCGTGCAGCACCGCGAGGATCACCACGAGCAGGACGAAGGCGATGAGCGCGGGCACCGACCACGGCCACGGTGCGAACGACGCGCGCGCCGGGGAGACGGTGAGCGGCAGCACGAACGCGGTGACGAGGAACAGAGCCAGCGCGGAGCGCGGACGGTGCACGGCGATGGCCGGCGCAGCGCACACGCCGGCGCCGAGCAGGAACGCGGCGGGCACTGCGACCCCGTACAGCGCTATATGGATGGGGACGAGCGTCGCGTAGAGCGCGACCACGAGAGCCCACAGGGCGACGATGCGCCGGGAGGGCCGTTCACGGGCGGCGCTCATGTCCGTCATCCTCCCATCACCGGGGCGCACCGTTCGGCAGCGGCATCCGCGCTCTGCGCGATCTGCGGTCCGGCCGCCCGCCTGCGGCGCCTGGCCGCGACCCGGTCGACGACGATGCCGATCGCGAGGGCGGCGATCACCCCGATCACCGCGCTGAGCAGCGGCTGTCCCTTCAGCCACTGCCCGGCCAGAAGCCCGATCGCCACGCTGTATGCCGCCCAGAGCGCGCCGCCGACGGCGGACAGCAGGAGGAAGCGACGCCACGGATACCCCACGGCGCCGGCGGTCATGTTCACGGCCACCCGGCCGACCGGGATGTAGCGTGCGCCGAGGATCAGTCCTGCGCCGCCCCGGGGCAGCGTGCGCCGCGCGAGCTCGAACGACGTTGCGACGCGGGGCCGTCGCATCCAGCGGAAGCGGTCGGTGCCCCCCGCGCGGCCGATGCCGTAGGCGATGTTGTCCCCGACCATCGCGCCCAGCGCCCCCGCCGCGCACAGCAGCAGGACGTTCGCGCTTCCCGTCGTGCCGGCCACGGCGGCGGCTGCGACGAGCACCGTCTCGCTCGGCACCGGCGGGAAGAAGCCGTCGATCGCCGCCACCGCGAAGAGGATCAGGGCGATCCACGGCGACGCGACAGCCTGCAGGATGAGGTCGGTGATCATGTCCACCCGACGACGCTACGAAGGCGCGCCGAGCGGGCGCATCCCTCTGGAGTATCGTCCGCGTCATACCTCGGAGGGGGATCGTGCCGGGGCGCGAACTATACTGGGAGGCTGGCCCATCGGCCGACACCCCCTTTCTACGAACGGATACCCGCTGTGCTCGCCGTGCATGACCTCGAGATCCGCGTGGGCGCACGCGTGCTCATGTCGGATGTGTCCTTCCGCGTCTCCGACGGCGACAAGATCGGCCTCGTGGGCCGCAACGGCGCCGGGAAGACCACACTGACCAAGGTGCTCGCGGGAGACGTGCTTCCCTCGGAGGGCAAGGTCACCACCTCCGGCGAGCTCGGCTACCTGCCGCAGGACCCGCGCTCGGGCGACCCGGAGATGCTGGCGCGCACGCGCATCCTGGACGCGCGCGGCCTGGGCACGCTGCAGCTGGGCATCTCGCAGGCCTCGCACGACATGGCATCCGAGGATCCGAAGATCGCCGAGCGCGCCATGCGCAAGTTCGCGAACCTCACCGAGCGCTTCGAGGCGCTCGGCGGCTACGCGGCCGAGGCGGAGGCGGCGTCCATCGCCAACAACCTCTCCCTGCCCGACCGCATCCTCGACCAGCCCCTGAAGACCCTCTCCGGCGGTCAGCGGCGCCGCATCGAGCTCGCCCGCATCCTGTTCTCCGACGCCGGCACCATGATCCTCGACGAGCCGACCAACCACCTCGACGCGGACAGCGTCGTGTGGCTGCGCGAGTTCCTGAAGGGCTACAAGGGCGGCCTGATCGTGATCAGCCACGATGTCGAGCTCGTCGGCGAGACCGTCAACCGGGTCTTCTACCTGGACGCGAACCGCCAGGTGATCGACATCTACAACATGGGCTGGAAGCACTACCAGCGCCAGCGCGTGGCCGACGAGGAGCGCCGCAAGAAGGAGCGCGCCAACGCCGAGAAGAAGGCCACCCAGCTGCAGCTGCAGGCCGCGCGGTTCGGCGCCAAGGCGTCGAAGGCCGCCGCGGCGCACCAGATGGTCGCGCGCGCCGAGAAGCTGCTGGCGGGTCTGGACGACGTGCGCCAGGTCGACCGCGTGGCCAAGCTGCGGTTCCCGAAGCCGGCGCCCTGCGGCAAGACCCCGCTGATGGCATCCGGACTGTCGAAGTCGTACGGCTCGCTGGAGATCTTCACGGATGTCGACCTCGCGATCGACCGCGGGTCCAAGGTGGTCGTGCTGGGGCTGAACGGCGCGGGCAAGACGACTCTGCTGCGCATCCTCGCCGGGGTGGACCAGCCGGACACCGGTCAGCTGGAGCCAGGGCACGGACTCAAGATCGGCTACTACGCGCAGGAGCACGAGAACCTCGACGTGAAGCGCTCCGTGCTGGAGAACATGATGTCGGCCGCGCCCGACATCAACGAGACCGAGGCCCGCAAGGTGCTGGGCTCGTTCCTGTTCACCGGCGACGATGTGCTCAAGCCCGCGGGCGTGCTCTCGGGCGGTGAGAAGACACGGCTCTCGCTGGCGACCCTGGTCGTGTCGTCGGCGAACATGCTGCTGCTCGACGAGCCCACCAACAACCTCGATCCCGCCTCCCGTGAGGAGATCCTCGGGGCGCTGGCGCACTACGAGGGCGCCGTCGTGCTCGTCTCGCACGACCCCGGCGCCGTGGAGTCGCTGAACCCCGAGCGCGTGCTGATCCTGCCCGACGGCGTCGAGGACATCTGGAGCCGCGAGTACCAGGAGCTCATCGAGCTCGCGTGAGCTGCCGGGGCCGTCGGGCCCGCCTCGGCAATCCGGCGGAGATCTGCGTGATCGCGGATGTGTTCGGCTGATTCTGTCCGCAGTCCTACTGATCTCCGCTGCTCTGCGGCGTCATCATCGCGCAAGGTGCAGACCCTGAGCCACGGCGCGCATGATCAGGTCCTGCACGATGTGCCACCGCTCCATGACCTGGCGGTAGCCGACGCGGATCACGTGATAGCCCATGAGACGCAGCTCGGCGTCGTGACGGATGTCCTCGTCTCGCTGCGCCCCGGTGTGTGTCGCGCCATCTACCTGCAGCACCAGGCGGTCGCCGATCAACAGGTCCACGCGATGTTCGGCGATCCAGATCTGGAACGTCAACCGGAGCCCGAGCCACGCAAGTCGTTCCCGGAGGTAGGTCTCCAGGCCGGAGTCCGCGAACGGCGTCACCTCCGCGAGCAGCCTGCGCGCCGCGCGCTTGAAGGGAAGGAGCTTGAGCACCTCCCACTTCACGAGCCTCTTGTTCAGAGCGGACTCCCATGTCGCCATCGCTCGCTCGTGGGGTTCGCAGTCCGCGACCATTGCGAGGACATTCTCGATCGGATCTTCCAAAGCGTCCGGATGGCGCGGAATCAGCGGCCTTGCCCAATGCACGTGCACGTCCTGAGGCTTGCCGCCGTGCCCACGGGGATCTGCACCCCAGTGGGGGCAGGAGTCGTCCTCATGCACCCACAGCCCCAGCCGTCTGGCCTGAGTCACGCATGTCAGCACCGCGCCGTGGCGCGCGGCATCCACCAGCATGCGATCGGCGTCCGGCGTCGCGACCCAGCCGTTCCGCACGCGTACGAGCTGTCGCGTCTGGATTGCGAGTCCGATGTCATGTCGGCTGACGCGGTTGTCGTGCAGTGTGCGTGCGCGAGCGACGCCGCCGAGTGCCTTCGTCATGAGCGCCGCGCGCTGCGCGCGTTCCGAGGGGTTCATGTCCGCCAGGATGCCGCCCGCTCCGTGCCGGGATGGTCCAGATCGCGCGATCTGTGGACAGCCGGACCGCTTGATCGCATTGTGGCAACAAGTGAATCTGCGGAGTTCTGGGGCCTCGCGGATGCATCAGAGCCTGACCATCCGCGATCGTGCAGATCTCCGCAGCTCTGCCGGGTGACCGTCGGGGCCCGGCACATCAGTCGCCGCGGCGGGTGGTGATGAAGTCGGCCTTGCCGTCGATGTAGGCGAGACGGTCGTCGGGATGCCGGCCGGCCAGGGCGTGCTTGAGCGCTCCATAGGCGTCGCGGTCGGCGGGGTGCGCGCGCAGGTGGTCGCGGAAGGCGAGGTAGCGGCGCAGGTCCTCGGAGCCCGCCTCGACGACGTGCACGTTGGCGAGGCGGATCATGGGCTCCAGCTCGTAGCCGTACATCCGATCCGGTCGCACGTCGGTCGCGTCGCCGCGCAGCAGCATCCCCAGGCCGGTCAGCCAGCCGTCCAGCGAGGCCAGGGGAGTGCCGGGATGCACTGCGATGCCGACGTCCAGGATCGGCTTGGCATCCAGTCCCGGCACGGATGTCGAGCCGATGTGCTCGATGGCGACGACGGATGGCGGTGCCGTCTCGGCCAGCACCTCGTGGATGCCCGCGAACGCCCGCGCCCAGGCATCCGACGCCGGTGCGAGATCCACGACTCCGCGTCGCAGTCCGAGGTCCGCGTCGCGGAGAGCATCGGCGAGGCGCGATGCGGGCGTCCGGGGCATCCCACCAGGTTATCGGCCGGCGGGCCGACGCCACGCTCCCGCGAGGCTCAGCGGGTTGCGGCGTCGAGAAGCGCATCCTCGTCGTCGGCGTCGCGGTCGCGACGGCGACGCGGCGGACGAGGCGCTCGCTCGCCGGCCTCCTCCTTGGCCTTGATCCTCTCGGTCCGGATCACGTAGCCGATGAAGATGAATCCCATCACCGCGAACAGGATCCACTGGATCGCGTAGGAGAGGTGCGGGCCGGGATCCTCGGCGGGCTTGTCGAAGCCGCCGAGCGCCTTCGAGGGCGCGGGCTTCTCGGATGCCAGCAGTCCGTAGCCTCCGGTGATGAGGTCGGGGTTCACCTGCTCGGCGATGGCCGGAAGGCTGATCGTGGGGACCTGTCCCTTCGGAGCGCTGCGACCGGAAGCCGGCAGCTGCTCCCCGGGCTGCATCCGCACGACCACCGTGACGGTGCCGGCCGGCGGAGCAGGCGTGGATGCGGGGGAGCTGTCCTCACGGGGAGGCACCCAGCCGCGGTCGATGAGCAGCACGCGACCGTCCTCCTGGCGGAACGGCACCAGCACCTCGAACGCGCTCGTGCCGCCGTGCGGGCGGTTGCGCACGTACAGCTGCTGATCCGCGAGGTACTCGCCGCGCAGCTGGACCGGATGCCACTCGCGCTGCGCGTCCAGCCGGCCCTCGGCGTCGACCACGTCGTCGAGGGCCACGGGCTTCGCGTCGTAATTGCGCTCCACCAGCGCGATCTCGGTCGCCTTCTGGTCGTTGCGGCTGAACTGCCAGTTGGACAGGAACGCGCACGCGATCGCGAACAGGATCGCGACGACCAGGTAGCCGCTCCAGCGCAGCAGCCGCTGCCTCACTCCGGGAGCCCTTCGAAGACCTCGACCGGGAAGTCCCGCGTGCGCAGATAGTCGCTGAGGAAGCCCACGTGCTCATCGCACGCCAGCCAGATCTTGCGACGGTCCTCGCTGTGGATCCGCGGATTGCGCCAGACGATGTGATGAGTCGCCGCGGCGCGGCAGTCCGCGCGTGCGCACTCGAACTGCGCTGTCACGATGCGTCGTCCCGAGGCGGAGTCGGACGGCCGCTCTCGTGGATCGTGATGACCTTCGGCGTCTTGTCGACCGCGGTCTCGGGTGCATCCGCCTCGAGCTCCAACACGGGCGACTCGACGGTCGTCGGGGTGCTGTCGGCGCCGGCGTTCGCGGCGACCACGGCGATGTAGGGGAGGAAGATCGCCCCCGCCGCGAACACGAACGTCCACCACCCGATCGGCTGGACGACCGCCATGAGGATGAAGCACGCCGTGCGGATGCCCATGGTGATCGCGTAATGGCGCACGCGACGCTTCGCCTCGTCCTGCGGAGCCTCCGGGAGCGAGGTGACGGAGGGGGTGTGTCGGGTGCTTTTCACGGTGACTCAAGCCTACGCCGCGCGGGGCGCGCCGGATGCCCGCGCGCGGGTCCGGAAGGCCGGAGAGCAGCACCGCGGCTCGATAGGATGGCCTGCGTTCATCCCGACAGGCAGGAGCCACCCATGAGCACGGACCGCGTCGTCCTCGTCACCGGCGGAAACCGCGGCATCGGCCGCGCCATCGCCGAGCGCTTCGTCCGCGACGGATACCGCGTCGCCGTGACCGCGCGAAGCGGCGAGGGCCCGGAGGGCACGCTCACCGTGCGTGCGGATGTCACGGATGCCGCAGCCGTCGACGCCGCATTCACCGAGGTGGAGCAGAAGCTCGGCCCTGTGGAGGTCGTGGTCGCGAACGCCGGCATCACCAAGGACACCCTGCTCATGCGCATGAGCGAGGAGGACTTCGACAGCGTCGTGTCGACGAACCTCGGCGGCTCGTTCCGCGTCGTCAAGCGCGCCTCGAAGGGCATGCTGCGCGCCCGGTTCGGCCGCGTCATCCTCATCTCCAGCGTGGTCGGCCTCTACGGCTCGGCCGGGCAGACCAACTACGCCGCGTCGAAGAGCGCGCTGGTCGGCTTCGCCCGCTCCCTGACCCGCGAGCTCGGAGGCCGGGGCATCACCGCGAACGTCGTGGCGCCCGGCTTCATCGAGACCGACATGACGGCCGAGCTGCCCGAGGAGACCCAGAAGCAGTACAAGGCCAGCATCCCCGCCGGCCGGTTCGCCACGCCCGACGAGGTCGCGAGCGCCGTCGTGTGGCTCGCGGGCGATGACTCCGGCTACATCTCCGGTGCCGTCATCCCCGTCGACGGCGGCCTGGGCATGGGGCACTGAGCCGCCCGCGAAACACGAACGGCTCAGCGCCGTGATCGTTCAGCGGCTCAGCGCCGTGACGATCTCCCGAGCGAGGACGTCGGGCTTGGAGAACTGCGGCCAATGGCCGCTGCCGAGCTTGATCACTTCGGCGTTCTCGATCGCGGCGAACTCCTCGGCGAACGGCCCCCACTCCTTGATCACCATCTCGAATTCTGTCTGATCGAGACCGCCCATCAGCAGCGTGACGGGCACGGCATGGCGGTGCTCGTCGGTGAGCTCGATCGGATCGGCCGGAACCCGCGCCGGGATGCTCAGCGTCAACGGCGCCGTACGGGCCCTGGTCGCATCATCGAGGTCGTACACGTCCTCGTCGGGGAAGTAGTCCCAGCCGGGGAACGGCACCACGCCGTCGACGACGTCGAACTCGCCGACGTTCCGGCCCGGCGCCGGCGGCACGGTGTCGACGAAGACGACCCGTGAGACGCGATCCGGTCGGGCATCCGCCGCGCCCCAGACGACGTTGCCGCCACCGGAGTGGCCGATCAGCGCAATCGGGCCGTCGAGTTCGTCGATGCGCGCGACGGCGGCCGCGACCCAATCGGCCATGCCGATGTCGGCCGAGCCGGTCGCCGGGACGCCCACGCCAGGCATGGTGAGCGGATGCACGTGATGCCCGGCACCCTCCAGAGCGGGCACCACATCCTTCCAGCTGTCCGAGTCGAGCCAGAATCCGGGAATCAGGAGGAGGTCCATGCAGGCGAACTTACCGGTCACCTCCGACACGGGCACCGGGCGCGGTCGGATGAGGCCTCCTCCTCAGCACGGAGAACCCGCCGCCGAGCACCAGGAGCAGCGCACCGACGAGGGCGACCCCCAGCGGCAGCTCCGCGCCGGTTCCGGCGAGGCTGCTGTCCGCACCGTGCTTGCCGGGATCGCCGGGATCGCTGGGCGTGCCGGGCGTGCCCGGTCCGGTCGTATCCGCGTTCGTCGTGACCGATACCGATGCGCTCGGGGCAGACTCCTGGCCGACGTGGTCTATCGCAGTCACCTGGTACGTGTACTTCGTGTCCGGCCGGAGCCCGGTGTCGACGAACGTCGTCCCGTCCGCCACGCTGGCGATCGCATGACCGTCTCGGTACACGCGGTAGCCGAGCACGGTGCCCCGAGCGGCCATGACAGTGTGGAGTGCGCCGGGTGCGGCGTTCCAGTTCAAACGGACGGAATCGGCGCCGGTAGCGGTCGCGGTCAGTCCGGAGGGCGCGTCGGGAACGACGACGTCCTGCGGGACGCCGAGGCCCGTCGGCGACCACCAGTTGCCGGATGCCACGATCAGGGACAGCATCCGGACGCTGTCGCCGAAGTAGCTCGTCACCGGCTCCGCCGTGTTCGCGGACCACAGTGCGTCGAGCCAGCCCTGATCGCCGCCCTCGACCATGGCGCTGATCGTGAACGGTGCCGAGAATGCGAGATCCGTGGGCTCGTCGAGCGCTTTGCCGTCCAGGGTGTAGCCCTGGGCGATCTGCGTCGGGTCGCCCCCGGTCGCAGTGCGGATCCACTTGTTCATCGTGGCCAGCTGATCCTTCGTGCGGTCATCGCCGGTCAGCAGGTAGTCGGTCCCCAGCCGCCACGGCACGCGGCTCGCGTTCCAGTTGTATGCGCCGTCGAACTCGCTCTCCAGGAAGTCGGGGTCGGCGGGCCGGTAGCCGTCACCCTCCTGGAACGCGAAGTCGGGCAGGAGCCCCGTGTTCGGGCTGTAGTCCTCGAACAGCTGCCGGCTGACCTTCTGAGTGCTGTCGGCGACGGCGTTCCAGCGCGGGCTGCCCGATGCGACGGCGAAGTCCTTGAAGTGCTGGATCATGAAGTCCGAGGTGCGGGTGCCTCGGCCGTAGACCGGCTCATCGCTGGTCCAGTCACCGAGCAGGACGATGTTCTGAGACGGATGGATGCCGCTGTTCATCAGCGACTTCATCATGTCGCGCGCGTCGCCCAGGTAGTCGAAGTCGCCGCCGCTGCCCCATTGCCGGTCGGCAAGGAGCAGGGCGTAGGCCATGTCGAGATCGCCGTCGGTCGCCGCATCGTTGCCGTAGGCGTTGCCTTCCTCGTCGTACTCGAGCGAGTCGACGATGGCGGTGCCGTCGTCGCGCTGCTGCCAGGCCATCAGGCCGGGGTCCATGCTGCTCGGGTGCGCCTTCCTGAATCGCAGCAACCCGTCGAAGTAGACCTTCGCCCGGGGGTCATGGCCCGCCATGATGGCGGTGATGAGCATGCCGTAGCCGTTCGACTCCGACGTGGTGACGGCGTCCGGGGCGTCCTCACCGGCCTCGCCGTTGCCGTTGTAATAGACGTAGTACTGATCGTCCTCGTAGGGGTTCTGCGTGAGATAGGCGCCCTTCCACGCGTCGTAGAGACCGGCGACCGTGGAGTCCATCTGCGCCTGGGAGATGCTCGGGCGCAGGGTGCCCGGCGCATAGCCGGTGTGCTGACCGAACGGCCGCTGCGGGTTCGGCCCCGTTGGGTTCAACGGAGTGGATGCTTGAAGCGGCACGCTGCGTTCGGACTCGTTCCCGGCCGCGTCGTATGCACTCACCGAGTACTCGTAGGTCGTACCGGGGTTCAGGCCGACATCCGTGAAGGTCGACGCGGTCGTGCGCGTGACCGGCTTCCCATCGCGGTACACCTTGTAGCCGGTCACATCGGTGTCGTCGACGGACGGCAGCCAGCTGAGGTCGACGCGGAACTGCGATTGTGCGCGTGCGGACAGCCCGGTGGGCGTGCTCGGAGGTGTGCTGTCCTCCGAGGTGCGGGCCGGCGTCACAGCGACCGGGGTGGAGTTGTCCTTCGCCCCGACCGCGCGGATCACGAACTCGTACCGCACGGTGGGGTCGTCCGACAGCGACTGCTCGAACGTGTAGTCGCTGCGCCCCTGCTCGGCAGGGATGTACGCGCTCCAGTTGGCGCCGACACGGTCGTGCTTCTCGTAGATGCGGTACCCGCGGACGGGTTCGGGGGAGTCTGCGGGTGCCCTCCAGGAGAAGGAAGCCCTGTCGCCGGACACCGACACCGCGGCATCGTGCACGGGAGCCGGTGTGCCGTCGGTGCGGGTGATCGTGTAGTGGTCGAAGACGCGCAGGCCGTCATCGCCGTTCTCATCCTCGACGGCCGCCGTGTATGCGGTGAGGGTGAGCTTGTCGTGCGTGACGCCGAAGTCGACGAACATCTTCTTCTCGGGCTGCGCGTTGATCGCCGCGAACGACGTGTCGCAGCCGTCGGGCGTCTCGTAGAACTTGTTGCCGAGAGCGTTCGGCATCAGGTAGAGGATGCCGTCCGGGTCTGTGACGTCGTACTGCACGACGATCTGGCCGTTCTCGTCGGTGATGGTGTCGACGGGCCTGCCGTCGAGCATCTGGTGCGAACGCATGTACATGTGGTCGTGCGCTTCGAGCACCACGTCGACGCCGGTCTCCTGGAACACGGGTACGAGCATCTTCTCGTAGAACGCGACGCGGTCGGCCTCCCAGTAGCAGACGTTCTCGCCGGCCGAGTACGGGCCCTTGTGCAGGGCGACGAACTTCCAGCGCGCATCGGTCTCGGCGACCTCGCGTCGCATCCAGTCGAGCTGCGTCGCGAACTCGGTGTCCATGCGGGCCACCTCGCCGTTGTCGTCGAGATAGCCGCCGAACTGCGAGTTGAACTGCATGAACAGCGCGTCGCCGTGTTCGAACGAGTAGACGGATCCGTCGTGAGCGCCGGTGCCGGCGGCATCCTTCGGCTCGTTGAAGTGGTTGTAGAAGTTGTTGTTCGGCAGGGTGCCGGAGTCCTCCACCTCGTGCCCGCCGAGCACGGGGACGTAGGGGACGGTCGCGAACTGGTCGGCTGCGGAGTTCAGCATCCACTGCCACTGCTCCTCGAGGTCGCCGTTGTCGACGAGGTCTCCGCTGACAAGCAGGAATCGCGGGTCGTCGACCCTGTCGACGGCCTTCTTGAAGGTGTCCTGCCATTCGAGGAAGCTGCCCAGATCGGATGCCTGGGAGTCGGACCCGAAGAGGAAGTGGAACGGCTTCGCGGTGGCGGCGTCGGTCGTGAAGGAGCCGATCCTCCCCCAGCCTTCGGTGGTGCCGTCACCCACGCGGTACACGTAGGCCGTGCCGGGGGCGAGGCCGTCTGCCGTCACCTTGTGGCTGCTGTAGTCGCTGGTTCGTCTGGCATCGCGATCGGCCTCGGTGACGAACGTGCTGATGGTCTCGCTGCGGCCGCTGTACCGGGTCACGTCCTTGCTCGGGAAGTCGTCTCCGTGCCGCGCGGCTGCCGGCGCCACCTCCACGACGGTGTCGGTGATCTCGGTCGGGGTGTACCACGCGAAGCTCATGGATGTGCGCGTGTCGCCGTTGAAGTTCATCGTGAAGGCGGTGGGGCGCTTGGAGAGGGTGCTGAAGCTCCACGTGCTGGCGAGCGTCGTCGCGACGCCGTCGGTGCCGCGAATCGCTCCCGCGGGCACAGTCACCGTGTAGCGGTGGCCGTATGCGAAGCGGTCGTGCGCCAGCCTGAGCATTCCGCCCTGGGTGGTCGCCTTCACGCCCTTCACGTGCGCGCCCGCCTCGTCGACGATGCTGATCGAGTCGTCGTCCGAGATCGCGATGTCCTTGTTGAAACGCAAGGTGGCGTCGGCGTCCAGAGCCACAGTCACCGCGGCATCCGCGGGAGTCGCCCTCACATCGAAGGTCGAGGAGCCGTGCGGGGCGTCGTTCAGCGGATCACCGCTGACTCGGATGTTGCGGATGAAGCTGTCGCCAAAGCCGCCGACGGTGTCGTTCTCGTCGGTGTTCGAGGGGTCGTTCGAGGTCATGATCCATCGCAGGTAGAGGACGTCGGCGTCGGACGCGGCGGCGGGCAGCGGAACGTCCTGGAGGCGGCACGATCCGTCGGGGCAGTCGAAGGTGTGGGTCGGTGCCGTGACGGCGGTATCGGGCACTGCAGACCAGTGCTGCTTGTCGATGCTCATCTCGACAGCCAGATCCCTCGGGCCAGAACCGGAAGCACTGTGCTCCGAGGACAGTGTGAGATCTGTGAAGCCCTTTGTGGAGAGGGCTGCGAGCCAGTACTTGGCATGCGCGCCTGCACCCCAGCCCTGTACCGAGACGGCGTTGCCGCGGTCGCTGTGGAAGCCGTAGTCGCCGTTCGTTCCGACGCTGGTCAAGGCCGCACGCTCGCCGTTGGCACCCCCGGTCGACCAGAGGACTCCGTCGTCATCGCCCTCGGTGAACC
>NZ_MKRT01000025.1:102057-107007 GCF_001897945.1 Microbacterium sp. 69-10 | reverse complement strand
GGGTGTCCGTCGGGGTCGGTTCCGGAGTGGGACCGGGGGAGGGCGTCACGCCGGGATCCGGCGTGACGGGCGGGGTCCCGCCGGTGGGGATGCCGGACACGGACACCCCGGTGATGCGGCTCGATCCCGTTGCGCCGACGGTGCCGCCGCCGACGCTGTCCGTGGAGGTGACGACCCACCGGATCGCGATCCGGTCGTGACCTGCTGCTGAAGCCGGCAGCGGCAGCGAGGCCACGGTACCCGACGTGAAGTCCCCGCCGACGGTCACCTCGCCGTCCGGCACCGTCTGCCAGGTCGTCTGCCCGTCGACGCTGACCTGCACCGCGAAGTCGCGAGGACCCGTGCCGCTCGAGCGCTGCTGAGAACTCACGGTGATGTCGGTGTATCCGCGAGTGGAGACCTCCAGCAGCCAGGACTTGATGCCGACGCCGTCGTTCCACCCCTGATAGCGCACCGAGTGCTCGGAATCGTCGTAGGTGTACCCGGTGAGTGGATCCGTCGTGACGGGCCGCAGGGTGGCGTCCCGGTCGGCGCCGCCGACGGAGCCGAAGACGTTGGCCGCGATGCTCGCGTCGGTGATCGTCGGAGCGGTGATGAGATCCCATCGCGCGATGCTCTCGCTCGTGGCCGTCTGTGCGGCGAAGGCGCCGGCGCCCGATCCCAGCGCGAGCAGCAGTGCGGTCGCCGCGGCGGTGAAGGTTCGCAGGAGGCGGGCAGGTGGACGTGTCAGCGTGCGTGCCATTCCGGGAGAGGTCATCAGCGGTCTTTCGTGTCGTAGCCGCCGGTGCGGCGTTACGGACGGGGGAGATCAATCGGAAAAGAGCTTTACAATTGCCTCGGATGCTAACGCCAATGAGGGGGTGCGGTCAATGCTCAGAAGTGCGGTGTTCGATTCTTCACCGGACGGAGGCGCAGCCTTCACCGGATGGATGCACAGCCTCCACCGGATGGATGCACAGCCTCCACCGCGTGGGAGTGCAACGATTCATCCCTGTTCAAACGGGGACTCTGCGACGTCTGCGCGATCCGCGGCTCTGTGGAGGGAAGGAGCCTCAGCGGGCCTGGCAGGACTCAGGGCAGCAGTGGGATGACCTCGGACAGGTCCTGAGGGCCGACCACCAGCGCCGCCGCGGCGCGGACGGCAGGCTTGGCGTTGAAGGCGATCCCGAGGCCCGCCGCGCTCATCATCAGCAGATCGTTCGCACCGTCGCCGATCGCGATCGTGGCGTGCGGTGCGACGCCCAGTTCCGCCGCCCACTGCTTCAGCGAGTCGGCCTTCGCCTTCGCGTCGACGATCGCACCGTCCACCTCGCCGACGAGCCCGCCGTCCGCGGTCGCGAGACGATTGGCCCGCCAGCGGTCCACGCCCAGCTCGGGCGCCACGTTATCGAGAATCTCGTGGAAGCCGCCCGAGACGACGCCCACCACGCCGCCCCGCTCATGCACCGCGGCGGTCAGGTCGCGCACTCCGGGAGTGGGCTCGATGCGTGCGCGCACCCGCTCGAATGCATCCGTCGGGACGCCCTTCAGCGCCGCGACTCGCGAGCGCAGGCTGGTCGCGAAGTCGACCTCGCCGCGCATCGCCGCTTCCGTGGCCGCCTGCACCTCCGCGCGACGTCCGGCCTCGTCGGCGAGCAGTTCGATCACCTCGTTGCGGATGAGGGTGGAATCGGCATCGAGGACGACGAGGAAGCGCGCGGTGGTCACCGCTCGAGCGTATCGGCCGGCCGAGGCCGTCGACGCACGGATGTCAGTTCAGCGGCATCCGCGGATCAGCGCGCGATGCGGACGCCCTTCCCGACCACCGTGATCCCGGAGTCCGTGATCGTGAAGCCGCGCTCCAGATCGCGTTCGCGATCCACGCCGATCGTCGCGCCGTCCTCCAGCACGACGTTCTTGTCGAGCACGGCTCTGTGCACCCGAGCTCCGGCCCCCACGAGCACGCCGTCCAGCAGCACGGAGTCGGTGATCGTCGATCCACCGGATGCCAGGCTGCCCACGCCCACCACGCTGCGCTCCAGGTGCGTGCCCGAGAGCACGGAGCCGGCCGACACGATGGAGTCGATCGTGTTGCCGATGCGTCCCACCGCGTCGCGCACGAACTTCGCCGGTGGCGTGTTCACGGTCTGGGTCCGGATGGGCCAGGCCGTGTTGTAGAGGTTGAAGATCGGCAGAGTGGAGATGAGGTCCATGTGCGCGTCGAAGTAGGAGTCGATCGTTCCCACGTCCCGCCAGTACGAGCGGTCGCGCGGTGACGAGCCGGGGACGTCGTTCTGCTTCATGTCGTAGTAGCCCGCCTCGCCGCGCTCGACGAAGTAGGGCACGATGTCGCCGCCCATGTCGTGCCCGGAGCTGGCGGACTCGCCGTCGGCCTCCACCGCCGCGATGAGCGCGTCGGTGTCGAAGACGTAGTTGCCCATCGATACCAGCACCTCGTTGGGCGAGTCGGCGAGGCCGGTCGGATCCGTCGGCTTCTCCAGGAACTCGCGGATGCGGCCCGTCTCGGGGTCTGCGTCTATCACGCCGAACTGGGACGCCAGAGCGAGCGGCTGACGGATCCCTGCGACCGTGGCCGACGCGCCGGACGCGATGTGCGCGTCCACCATCTGCTGGAAGTCCATCCGGTACACGTGATCGGCGCCGATGACGACGACGATGTCCGGCTTCTCGTCCAGGATGAGGTTCAGGCTCTGCAGGATGGCATCCGCCGACCCTGAGAACCATCGCTTGCCGAGGCGCTGCTGCGCGGGCACCGAGGTGACGTAGGAATCGAGCAGGGCGGACATCCGCCAGTTCTGCGACACGTGCCGGTCGAGGCTGTGGGATTTGTACTGCGTCAGCACGACGACCTGCCGCAGGCCGGAGTTGATCAGGTTCGATATCGCGAAGTCGATGAGCCGGTACTGCCCTCCGAACGGCACCGCGGGTTTGGCCCGATCCGCCGTCAGGGGCATCAGACGCTTGCCCTCGCCGCCGGCGAGGATGATCCCGAAAACCTTCTTGGGTGCCGACATGGGACCACCATAGAGCCCGAAGCGGCGGATGTACTACCGTGCAGTCATGCGAGTCGACATCATCACCAAGGAATATCCGCCGGAGATCTACGGCGGTGCCGGTGTGCACGTCGCCGAGCTCGTCGCCGCGCTGCGCAGCAGCATCGACGTGCAGGTCCGCGCGTTCGGATCCGACCGTGACGAACCCGGTACGCAGGCGTATCGCGCTCCCGTGGAGCTCGCCGGCGCCAACGCCGCCGTGCAGACGCTCGGCACGGATCTCGTGATGGTGGGCGACGTCGCCGGGGCGGATGTCGTGCACAGCCACACCTGGTACGCGAACTTCGCCGGCCACCTCGCCTCGCAGCTGCACGGCATCCCTCACGTGCTCACCGCGCACAGCCTCGAGCCGCTTCGGCCCTGGAAGGCCGAGCAGCTCGGTGGCGGGTACGCGGTCTCGAGCGGCATCGAGAAGCTCGCCTACGAGAACGCCGCCGCGATCGTGGCGGTCAGTGCGGGGATGCGCGCCGACATCCTGCGCAGCTATCCCCAGGTGGACCCGGCGCGCGTCCGCGTGATCCACAACGGCATCGACGTGGAGCGCTGGCGGCCGATCGAGAACCCGGAGTTCCTGGCGAGCATCGGCATGGACGCCGCCCGCCCGTCGGTGGTCTTCGTGGGACGCATCACACGGCAGAAGGGCCTGCCGTACCTGTTGCGGGCCGCGCAGCTGCTTCCCCCTGAGGTGCAGCTGGTGCTGTGCGCGGGCGCGCCGGACACGCCGGAGATCATGGCCGAGGTTCAGGAACTGGTACGGCTGCTGCAGCAGACCAGGCAGGGCGTGATCTGGATCGAGCGGATGCTGCCGCGCGACGAGCTGTCCGCGATCCTCACCGCGGCCACGACGTTCGTGTGCCCGTCCGTGTACGAGCCGCTGGGCATCGTCAACCTGGAGGCCATGGCCTGCGGCGCGGCCGTGGTCGGCACGCGCACCGGCGGCATCCCGGAGGTGGTGGCGGACGGCGTCACGGGCCGGATCGTGCCGATCGAGCAGCTGCAGGACGGCACGGGCACGCCGGTGGATCCCGAGCGGTTCGTCTCGGACCTCGCCGCCGCACTCACCGAGGTGACGGGCGATCCCGAGCGCGCTGCGGAGTACGGCGCGGCCGGGCGCGAGCGTGCCCGCACCGAGTTCAGCTGGGGTGCGATCGCCGACACCACCCGCGCGCTGTACGAGGAGCTGACCGCCTGAGCCGATAGGCTGGGCGTCATGTCGAGCGCCCTGGATTTCACCGATGTCGTCGTGCGCCGTGACGGTCGCGACATCGTCGATCACGTCACCTGGCAGGTCTCCGAGGATCAGCGCTGGGTGGTGCTGGGACCGAACGGGGCCGGCAAGACGACCCTGCTGCAGCTCGCCGACACGCTGATGCACCCGACGTCCGGCACGGTGACGATCCTGGGGGAGACCCTGGGGCGGACGGACGTGTTCGAGATCCGTCCGCGAATCGGCTTCGCGTCGACGGCGATGGCTCGTCGCATCCCTCGGGACGAGACCGTGCTGAACACGGTGATGACCGCGGCGTACTCGGTCATGGGCCGCTGGAACGAGGACTACGAGGGCATCGATGAGCGGCGCGCGCGTCGCGTGCTGGCGGACTGGAAGCTCGAGCACCTCTCCGAGCGGCTGTTCGGCACGCTCAGCGACGGGGAGCAGAAGCGCGTCCAGATCGCCCGTGCGGTGATGACCGACCCCGAGCTGCTGCTGCTCGACGAGCCGACCGCGAGCCTGGACCTCGGCTCCCGTGAGGAGCTGCTCCAGCTGCTGAGCGGCTACGCCGCATCCCCGACCACGCCCGCCATGATCATGGTCACCCACCACGTCGAGGAGATCCCGGTGGGCTTCACGCACGTCATGCTGCTGCGTGAGGGCGGCATCGTCGCGCAGGGACCGATC
>NZ_MKRT01000025.1:98288-102038 GCF_001897945.1 Microbacterium sp. 69-10 | reverse complement strand
TCCGAGGCGTTCGGCATGCCGATCGCGCTGAGCGCCGATAGCGGCCGCTACGCGGCCCGCGCCGTCAGCGCCTGAGCACGGCCGCGGAGACCCGCCGAGGGGTGCTAAAGTAGACCCTTGGTGCAATCGCACCGCAGACTTCCCTCGCTCCTGGCAGAATCCAGGGCACCACGTAAGGAATCCCATGAAGACTGACATCCACCCCGACTACCAGGCCGTCGTTTTCCGCGACCTCGGCTCGGGCGAGACCTTCCTGACCCGTTCGACGGTCACCAGCGACAAGACGATCGAGCTCGACGGCGTCGAGTACCCCGTCGTCGACGTCGAGATCTCCTCCGCGTCGCACCCGTTCTACACGGGCAAGCAGCGCATCATGGACTCGGCCGGTCGCGTCGAGAAGTTCAACCAGCGCTTCAAGAACTTCGGCGGCTCCGCTCAGAAGTAAGCAGATTCCTCGAAGGCCCCGCTCCGGCGGGGCCTTCGTCGTATCCCGGTGGAGTGCTGCTGCTCAGCCCCGCACAGGCCAGCTGCCGTCCAGTGTCTCCGCGGGGTCGAGACGCCCCACCTTGATGAAGTACTCCGTCAGGCTCTCGGCCTGGTCACGGGCCCAGCCGATCTGCTGAGTGTGCAGCTCGGCGGCCGTCTGCGACAGGCCGAACTCCCTGGCGAGGGCGAGCGCGACGCGTCCAGCAGCCACGGCGTCCGCCGACGCCTCGTGCGCGTCGTCGAGAGGCACGGCATAGTGCTCGGCGACGACGCTCAGGGTGCGCTTGCCGGGGCGGTAGCGGTCGTACGCCTTGTCGATCACGAGCGGGTCGATGACCGGCTGCGGGTCGATCAGCGCCGGGATGCCGTGGCGTGCCGCCTCGTTCGCGAGCAGAGAGAAGTCGTAGGAGGCGTTGTATGCCACGATCGGCATACTCTGCGCGAAGAGCACGCGGAGGGCGTTGCTGATCTCCGCGACGACTTCGCCCGCCGGCCGCCCGTGCGTCCTGGCGTGCTCGGTGCTGATGCCGTGGATGGCAGCGGCGCCGTCGGGGATCGGGATACCGGGGTCGGCGAGCCAGTCCCTCGCCGCGATCTCCCTTCCGTGCCGGTCGAGCACGCCCACATGCGCCGTGACGATGCGATCGGTGGCGACGTCGACACCGGTGGTCTCGAGGTCGAACACGCCCACTCGGGTCAGCCAGTTCGGGAGCGTCGTCGAGGTCATGGCCTCACCGTAGGACGGGGTGCCGACATCCGTCCGGCGGCCCGCCGGGATGCCCCTACACTGTGCGGGTGACCTGGACTGTGTGGCTCTCGCTGCTGCTCGCCTGTGGGGTGATCAGCTTCACGCCGGGGGCCGGCGCGATCAACACCATGAGCAACGCGCTCACTCAGGGCTGGCGACGCTCGCTGTGGGGCGTTCTCGGCCAGCAGGCGGCCCTCGCCGTGCATGTGGTCATCGTCGCCGCGGGCGTGGGCCTGCTGGTGTCGCAGTCGCAGTTGCTGTTCGACACCATCCGCTATGCGGGCGCCGCGTACCTGGTCTATCTCGGCATCCGCATGATCCTCGCGAAACCGCAGGCGGAGACCATGGCGACGGCGTCGCGGTCGCGTGAGCACGCGTGGTCGATCTTCCGGCGAGGTTTCTGGGTGAACCTCCTCAACCCCAAGGCGATCGTGTTCTTCCTCGCGTTCGTGCCGCAGTTCATCCGGCTCGACCAGGATCCGCTGCCGCAGTACCTGATCCTGATCGGGACGGTGATCGTCGTGGACGTGCTCGTGATGTGGTTCTTCTTCGCCGCTGCCGCGAAGCCGTTCCGCCGCTTCACGCGGGACGCCCGCGGGCAGCGGATCCTGAACAGCGTCTTCGGCTCGCTGTTCATCGCCGTCGCCGGTCTGCTGCTGTTCGTGCACTGACGGACCGCGGTCTTCCTGCACAATCATCCTTCCCGCGAAGTTCTCCACGGGTGCCGGGAATCGGCCTCCGGCCGTCGGATGCCGCGATGCACCCTGTTCTCACCCGGGTTCGACCCGGCAACACAGGAGCAGGACATGAGCATGAGGAACGACACCATCGTGATCGCCGGGAACATCGGCAACGACCCCACCAAGAACGAGACCCGCAACGGCAAGGCCGTGATCAACTTCCGGGTCGGGACGTCGCACAACTACGTCGATCAGCGCACCGGTGAATGGGTCGAGGGCCCGACCAGCTGGTACAACGTCTCCGCGTTCGGCAACATCGCCGAGCATGCGAAGGCCTCGTTGCACCGCGGCGATCCCGTCATCGTGGTGGGGCGTCTGCGGATCCGGGACTGGGAGGCCGGCGACGGGAAGAAGGGCCGGGAGGCGGAGATCACGGCAGACGCCATCGGGCACGACCTGAACTGGGGGACCAGTGCATTCGTGCGTCGCCAGCGCGCGACGACGGAACCTGCGCGGGTCCCGCAGCCCTCCGATGCGGACGCCCCATCGGACGATGCGCCCAGCGCGGACGAGGGCGACGCGTGGCGGACCGCCGGGCTGGAGGTCCTCGTCGAGGACGAAGCATCCAAGGAGCCCGCCTTCACGTGAGGGCTGAGCGCGTCGACGGATGGCCCCCGGTGCTGCGCCTAGACTTCTGAGCGTGCTTAGAGGGTCATCCGTCTCCGCTCCCCGCAACCGGGCGGTGACGACGATCGCCGGAGGGATGCTCATCGCGGCGGCCCTCGCATCCTGTTCGGCTCCGGCCGAGAAGCCGGGTCCTGCGACCTCCTCCACCGCCCCATCGCCGTCGGCGTCCACGGCAGAGACGCCGGTGCTCGTCCCCGGCGGGACGGCGACGGACAACCTGGCGCTGTTCACGGCGGTGACCGCGCAGGTCTGGGCATCCGATGACCGCGCCCGGGGCCGCGCGTACGTCGACGCACTCGTCGCCGCAGGCTTCCCGAAGGAGAGGATGCAGGTCACCGCCGATCGGACCACCGTCGGTCGTGCAGTGGAGAGCCTGCAGTTCTCGGTCGCATGGGACGACGGAGAATGCCTGATCGGACAGGTCGGACCGTCCACGGGCGAGCCGGTGACGGCAGTCATACCGCAGCTCGCCGGCGGTCGGTGCCTCGTCGGGCGAACGCCGCCGATCGACTGGTGACGGCCCTTGACAGACCGGTCGCGAAGCGGACCGGTGAAGACGGGTAGGCTGGTGTGTCGGCTCCCCGGAGCCGTTCCGCGTGCCCGCTGACTGAAGGAGAGCTGCTTCGTGGCCGAGTACATCTATTCCATGGTGCGAGCCCGCAAGGCGGTGGGTGACAAGCTCATCCTCGACGACGTCACCATGGCGTTCCTCCCGGGAGCGAAGATCGGCATGGTCGGCCCCAACGGCGCCGGGAAGTCGACCATCCTGAAGATCATGGCGGGCCTCGACACCCCGTCGAACGGCGAGGCCAAGCTCACACCGGGCTTCTCGGTCGGCATCCTCATGCAGGAGCCGGAGCTCGACGAGACCAAGACGGTGCTGGAGAACATCCAGGACGGCGTGGCGATCAAGCCCAAGCTCGACCGCTTCAACGAGATCTCCGCGCTGATGGCCGACCCCGACGCCGACTTCGACGCGCTGCTCGCCGAGATGGGCGTGCTGCAGGAGGAGATCGACGCGGCCGACGGCTGGGACCTCGACTCGCAGCTCGAGCAGGCCATGGACGCGCTGCGCACGCCGCCGGCCGATGCCGAGATCGCGCCGCTCTCCGGTGGAGAGAAGCGCCGCGTCGCGCTGGCCAAGCTGTT
>NZ_MKRT01000025.1:97673-98224 GCF_001897945.1 Microbacterium sp. 69-10 | reverse complement strand
GCTCGAGCAGCACCTGAAGGACTACAAGGGCGCCGTGATCGCCGTCACGCACGACCGGTACTTCCTCGACCACGTCGCCGAGTGGATCGCCGAGGTCGACCGCGGTCGCCTGCTCGGCTACGAGGGCAACTACTCCACCTACCTGGAGCAGAAGGCCGAGCGCCTCGACATCCAGGGCAAGAAGGACGCCAAGCTCGCCAAGCGCCTGAAGGACGAGCTCGAGTGGGTTCGCTCCAGCGCCAAGGGCCGGCAGACCAAGTCCAAGGCGCGTCTGGCTCGCTACGAGGAGATGGCGGCCGAGGCCGAGCGCACCAGGAAGCTCGACTTCGAGGAGATCCAGATCCCCGCGGGTCCGCGCCTCGGCAACATCGTCATCGAGGCGAAGAACCTGCAGAAGGGCTTCGGCGACCGGATGCTGATCGACGCGCTCAGCTTCAGCCTGCCGCCGAACGGCATCGTCGGCGTGATCGGCCCGAACGGCGTCGGGAAGACGACGCTCTTCAAGACCATCGTCGGCCTGGAGCCGCTCGACGGCGGCGACCTGAAGGTCG
>NZ_MKRT01000025.1:95101-97620 GCF_001897945.1 Microbacterium sp. 69-10 | reverse complement strand
CACCGTCGGCAAGATCGAGATCCCCTCGCGCGCCTACGTGTCGAAGTTCGGCTTCAAGGGCCCCGACCAGCAGAAGAAGGCCGGCGTGCTCTCCGGTGGTGAGCGCAACCGCCTCAACCTCGCCCTCACGCTGAAGGAGGGCGGCAACCTGCTGCTCCTCGACGAGCCCACCAACGACCTCGACGTGGAGACGCTGAGCTCGCTGGAGAACGCGCTGCTGGAGTTCCCCGGCTGCGCCGTGGTCATCACGCACGACCGGTGGTTCCTGGACCGTATCGCCACGCACATCCTCGCCTACGAGGGCACCGACGAGAACCCGTCGCGGTGGCACTGGTTCGAGGGCAACTTCGAGGCCTACGAGAAGAACAAGATCGATCGGATGGGCCTGGAGGCGGCGCGCCCGCACCGCACCACGCACCGCAAGCTGCACCGTGACTGATTCCGAGAACGTGCAGGTGCCCGTCGAACGCATTCTGGACGACGGGCGTCTGCACATCCCCATCCAGCTGCGATGGGGCGACCTCGACGCGTTCAACCACGTCAACAACACGGCGATGCTGAAGCTGCTCGAGGAGGCGCGCGTGCGCGCCTTCTGGAAGCCGGCGCCCGGCGAGGTGGCTCCTCCCACGGCGATCCTCGACTCCGGGCTGTCCTACGGCATGCTCACGCTCATCGCGCGTCAGGAGATCGAGTACCTGGCTCCGGTGCCGTACCAGCGGCACCCGCTGGACATCCAGATGTGGTTCGGCAAGCTCGGCGGCTCCAGCATCGAGGTCTGCTACGAGGTGCGACCGGATGCCGCAGCCGAGTCGGACGTGCTGTACGCGCGCGCCACGACCGTGATCGTGCTCGTGGACGCCGCGTCGGGCCGACCCGTGCGGCTCACGCCCGAGATGCGCTCCGCATGGGAGCCGCTGGTCGGAGAGCCGCTGGAGTACCGGCGGCGCTGAGCGCACGGTCCAGGAACCGTGCTGCCCGGAGTCAGAGCTCCGGGACCCGCACCATGATCTCCTGCGCCACGGTGGCCATCAGGATGCCGTCGCGCGTGTAGACCCGGCCCTGCGCGAGGCCGCGGCCACCGCGGGCGTTGGGGGAGTTCTGCACGTACAGCATCCACTCGTCCACGCGGCCGAAGCGGTGCCACCACATGGCGTGGTCGAGGCTCGCGACCTTCAGTCCGGGCGTCTGCCACGTGATGCCGTGGCGACGCAGGATGGACTCCTGGATCGTCATGTCGCTGAGATACGCGAGTGCCGCCCGGTGCACGCGGGGATCGTCGGGCATCGGCGCCCGCATCCGCATCCACACCGCCTGCTGCGGCACGTGCTCACCGGCCACTTCGAGGAACAGCGGACCCGTCACATGGCGGATGTCGGCCGGGCGCTCGGCCAGCAGGCGTCCCGTGATCGGATGCACGGCGCCGATGAGCTCGTCGTCCGAGGGCAGCGACTCCGGGTCGGGGATGTCCTCCGGGAACGGCTCGGCATGGTCGACGCCGGGATCCTCGTCCTGGAACGACGAGATCATCGAGAAGATCGGCACACCGCCCTGGAACGCCTGAACGCGGCGCGTGGAGAAGGACCGGCCGTCGTGGATCCGGTCGACCGCGAACGTGATGCCCTGGGTGGCATCGCCGGGACGCAGGAAGTACCCGTGCATGGAGTGCACGATCCGGTCCTCCGGAAGCGTCCGCTCGGCGGCGACCAGCGACTGCGAGAGCACCTGACCTCCGTACACGCGGCCGGTCGGCATCGCGTGCGAGACGCCGGTGAAGATGTCCTCGGTGGTGCGGGCCTCGGAGGCGTCGAGATCGAGCACCTGGAGGAGCTGGCTGACGGACCGACGGGCGTTCTCCTGAGTGCTCACGCGACTAGTTTAGAAGGGATGACCAGACCTCTCGTTCTCGCCGACGCCGACACCGCCCGCGACGTGCTGACCTTCTCCGGCCGCGCGTCGAAGGCTGGGGCCGACGGCGTCCGCCTGCAGGCGACGGGCGGCGTGCTCGCCGTCACCTCCGCCGCGCTCGCCCCGCAGGGGCTGTTCGACCAGACGCCCACGATCCTGGCGATGCGCATCGTGCACGCCGATCCCGAGCTGAGCTGCGACCTGGTCGTGGAATCGCTGACGGAGGGGCCGAATCCCGATGAGCTGGCGCTGCCGGACACGGCGGTGTCGCCGGCCTGGGCGGGCATCGCCCCACCGCGGGGCGGATGGGAGCATGTGGCCGATCTCTCGGCCGGGCTGATCGCGGAGCGCGCGCTGTGGGGGATCTCCGCCGTCGCGCACGGCAGCACCGACGGCGCGGGAGAGGACGCCGTGCGGGCGCTCCGCGCCCGCATCTGGGGTGAGCCCGACGAGGACCTGCGCGGTCTTCCACGTGGTGTCGCCTTCGCCGCGCACGCCTTCGGGTTCATCGGCGGCGCAGAGCAGGTGCGCGTCACGCGGTCCGGGCGATGGACTCGTCTCGCCTTCGCGCGGGGACACGTGCTCAGCCGCGGCCGGGCGGTGACGGGACTCAC
>NZ_MKRT01000025.1:84866-95088 GCF_001897945.1 Microbacterium sp. 69-10 | reverse complement strand
CCCCGCGTTCGGGCCGGCGGAACGCGGCCCGTGCGAGGGACGAGCAGCTCAGCGGCTCGCCGCGCGTCCCGCCTGACGCCCGGAGAACAGGCACCCGCCCAGGAACGTCCCCTCCAGCGCACGGTATCCGTGCACGCCGCCCCCGCCGAATCCGCTCGCCTCCCCGGCGGCGAACAGGCCGGGGATCGGCGTGCCGTCGTCGGCCAGTGCGCGCCCGTCCAGATCGGTATGGATGCCGCCCAGGGATTTACGGGTCAGCACGTGCAGCTTGACCGCGATCATGGGCCCAGCCGCAGGATCCTGCAGCCGGTGCGGGGAAGCGGTGCGGATCAGCTTGTCGCCGCGGTACGCCCGCATCGATCGCAGCATGGCGATCTGGGCATCCTTGGTGAAGTCGTTGCCGATCTCGCGGTCGCGCGCCAGGACTTCCTGGCGAGCCCGATCCACGTCCAGGGCCTCTCCTCCCGGCATCCGCTTCATCTGCGTCAGGAGGGACTCCAGATCGTTCTCGACGACGAAGTCGGCGCCCTCATCCAGGAACGACTGCACCGGGCCGGTCGGGCCTTTCGCGAGGCGGGACTTGACGAGCAGCTTCAGGTCCTTGCCGGTGAGGTCGGGGTTCTGCTCGCTCCCGGACAGCGCGAACTCCTTCTCCACGATCCCCCGTGAGGTGATGAACCAGGAGTGGTCGTGCCCGGTGGTGCGCAGGTGGGCGAGCGTGCCGAGCGTGTCGAACCCGGGGTACAGCGGCACCGGCAGGCGCGTGCCGGTCGCGTCCAGCCACAGCGATGAGGGGCCGGGAAGAATGCGGATGCCATGACTCGGCCACACCGGATCCCAGTTCTCGATGCCCTCCACGTAGTGCCACATCCGGTCGCCGTTGATCAGATGCGCCCCTGCCGCCTCGGAGACGGCGTGCATGGAGCCGTCGACGTAGGCGGGGACACCCGTGAGCATGTGCTCCGGAGGCGTGCCCAGCCGGTCCGGCCAGGCCGCTCGCACGAGATCGTGGTTGCCGCCGATGCCTCCGGATGCGACGATCACGGCGTCCGCGCGGATCTCGAACTCCCCGGAGCGCTCGCGCGAGGAGGGGATGCCGCGGGCGGTCAGGTCCTCGGCGAGGATGTCGCCGCCCGCTCCCGCCACGGCGCCGTCCTCCACGATCAGCCTCGTCACCCGGTGACGCGGGAGGATCGTCGCCCGCCCGTCCGCTTCGGCGCACTCCACGGCCGCGGCGAAGGGCGCGACGATGCCGGGGCCGGTGCCCCAGGTGATGTGGAAGCGCGGCACGGAGTTGCCCGGCCCGATCGCGCCCCCGCCTCCCCGCTCGGCCCAGCCCACGACGGGGAAGAAGCCGACACCGCGTTCGCGCAGCCAGCTGCGCTTCTCGCCGGCGGCGAACTCCAGGTAGGCGGACGCCCAGCGTCGGGGCCACTCGTCCTCCGGTCGGTCGAACCCGGCGTTGCCGAACCAGTCCTGGGTGGCGAGCTCGAGGGAGTCACGGATGCCCATCCGCCGCTGTTCGGGGGAGTCGACGAGGAACAGGCCGCCGAAGGACCACCAGGCCTGCCCGCCCAGGTTCGAGCGCGGCTCCTGGTCGATGAGGGTCACCCGCCTGCCGGCCTCCAGCGCTTCTGCGGCGGCGACCAGGCCGGACAGGCCCCAGCCGATGACGAGCACGTCCGTGTCGTGGGTGCGGGATGCCATGGCGACTCCTTCGTCGTCGGTGAGGGCAGGATCAGGAGGTCAGTCCGAGATCGGGACGGCGCTCCTGCGTGGGGCCGATCGTCGTCGGAGGGGGTTCGGGGGAGTCCTCGAACGTGTTCACGAGCGAGTGCGCGGCGCGCTGCAGGTAGTCCCAGAACGTCGCGTCGTGCAGGGGCGAGAGCTGCGCCTCGTCGAGGGCGGTGCGCATGTGCGCGAGCCAGCGGTCACGGGCATCCGGGTTGACGTGGAACGGCACGTGCCGCATCCGCAGCCGCGGGTGTCCGCGGCGTTCGCTGTACGTGCCGGGCCCTCCCCAGTACTGCTCCAGGAACATCGTCAGACGCTCGGCGGCGGGGCCGAGATCCTCCTCCGGGTACATCGGACGCATCACCGGATCCACGGCCACCTCGCGGTAGAACACCTCGACGATGCGCTGGAAGGTGGCGTGACCGCCGATCTCGTCGTAGAACGTCACTTGGCGTCGCCTTCCTTGTCGCCGGTCTTCTTGCGCCGCCAGACTCCCCGCTCGGCGACCGGGGGCACACCCGTGATCGCGTTCGGGCGGGTCTTGGGCGGGTTGGCGCCGCGTACGCGGCGCGCACCCTCCAGTCCGGAGAGGGTGACGGATGCCAGGCTGGGCACCAGCACGTCCTTCTCGGTCAGAGCCTGGCGCAGACGCGCCCTCAGCTCCTGCGCGACGTCGTCCATGGCATTGGCACGAGTCTTCATGACCACGCGCACGACCAGCGCGTCGCCGGTGACGGACTCCAGACCCCAGACCTCCGGGCGCTCGATGATGCGCGTGCGCCACTTCGGGTCCTTGGCCAGTCCCTGCGCGGTCTCCAGCATCGTGGATTCGACGAGCTCGAGATCCGCATCCGGCTGCACGCCGAGATCGATGATCGCGCGCGCCCAGCCCTGCGACATGTTGCCGATGCGCGTCACCTCGCCGTTGCGCACGTACCAGAGCGTGCCGTTCACGTCGCGCACCTGCGTGATGCGCACGCTGACGTACTCGACCACACCGGATGCCAGGCCCAGATCCACGACGTCGCCAATGCCGATCTGATCCTCGGCGACCAGGAAGAGGCCGTTCAGCACGTCCTTGACGATGTTCTGAGCGCCGAAACCGAGGCCCGCGCCCACGGCGGCGGTGAGGAGCGTCAGAGAGCCGAGCAGTGAAGGACTCAGCTGATTGACCGTGAGCACGATCGCCACGACCATCAGGATCACGTTGACGATGTTCTGCAGGATGGTGCCGAGCGTGCGCGTGCGCTGCACCAGCCGCATGTCCGCGAGAGGAGAGCGCTCCAGAGCCTGAGTGTCGTCGACCCTGGCCTTGCTCTTGGCGCTGTCCACGATGCGCTTGACGACCCGACGGATGACGAGGCGCAGGACGAACGCCGCGAGGACGCAGGACGCGATGATGATCGCGACGGCGATCGCGTTCCAACCGGCTTCGCCCAACCACGCGAGGATCTTGTCCCAGGTCGTGGGGTCGGCAGCGGCTGCCAGGGGATCGGCTGCGAGGTGGAGATTCATCATCTCGATGTTACCGAGAAGGCCTCGGCGCACACTGGGTGCGCCGAGGCCTTCTCGCAGAGTGGTCCGTGCGGATCAGTCCTCGGCGTCCCGGGACTGCGCGGCCAGAGCCCGCTCGACGTCGGCGAGGTTCTCGTGCACCAGGCGGCGCAGCGCGGGAGACGCGTCCTGATGGGACGACAGCCACGCGCGGGTCGCGTCGCGCAGCTCCACGCTGGCCAGCGACCGCGGGTACAGGCCCACGACCAGGTAGTCGGCGATCTGGTAGGTGCGACCTTCCCAGATGGGCACGAGCATGTCGAAGTACTTCGGGATGAAGTCGCCGAGCACCTCGACGCCCGAGGGGTGCACGAAGCCGAGCGCCGCCGAGCGGACGATCGTGTTCGGAAGGTCGGCATTGTCGATCAGCGACGACCAGGCCGCCTGCTTCGCCTCCGCCGTCGGCAGCGCGGCGCGTGCCTGCGCGGCGAACTCGGCGCCCTTGGACGTGTTGTCGGCGGCCAGTGCGGCGTCGATCGCTGCGGCATCCGTCGCGCCGATCGCTGCCAGGCCGTTCAGCAGCTGCCACGACAGGTCGGCGTCGATGTCCAGACCCGGCAGGGTCTCCTCGCCGGAGCGCAGTCGCCCGACGACGCCGGCGTGCTCGGGGGTGACCAGCGTGTTCGCGAACGCCGTCACCAGCTGGAGCTGGCTGTCGCTGCCGGACTCCGCCTGCTGCGCGAGCGCCCAGAGGCCGTCGGCGACCTTCTCCCGCGCCGCTGTGCGGTTCTCGGGGGTGACGTAGCTGGAGGCGGCCAGCAGCAGCTGCGAGAGCGTGGTGCGCACCGTGGTCGACTCGGTCTCGCGGCCGATGTTGCCGAGCACGAGGTCGATGTAGGCGGATGCCGGGCTCTCGGCGTCGCGGGTCTGATCCCAGGCAGCGCCCCAGACGAGCGAGCGCGCCAGCGGGTCGCTGATGTCGGAGAGGTGCTCGATCGCGGTGGCCAGGGAGCGGTCGTCGAGTCGGATCTTCGAGTACGCGAGGTCCTTGTCGTTCAGGAGCACCATGTCGGGGCGCTGCAGGCCCTGCAGCTCCGGGATCTCTGTGCGGTCGCCGTCGATGTCGACCTCCACGTAGTGCGTGCGCACGAGCGCCTCGCCGTCGAGGTTGTAGAAGCCGATGCCCAGACGGTGCGGACGGATCGTCGGGTAGTCGGCGGGAGCGGTCTGCGTGACGGCGAAACGGGTGATGACCCCGGCTGCGTCCTCGGCGATGACCGGCGCGAGCGTGTTGACGCCCGCGGTCTCCAGCCACTTCTTCGCCCAGGTGCTCAGCTCACGGCCGCTGGTGGCCTCGAGCTCGGTGAGCAGGTCGCTGAGCTCGGTGTTGCCCCAGGAGTGCTTCTGGAAGTACTGCGAGACACCGGCGAAGAACGCCTCGATGCCCACCCAGGCGGCGAGCTGCTTGAGCACCGACCCGCCCTTGGCGTAGGTGATGCCGTCGAAGTTGACCTGAACGTCCTGCAGGTCGTTGATCTCGGCGACGATCGGATGCGTGGAGGGCAGCTGATCCTGGCGGTAGGCCCAGGTCTTCTCCATGGCGGCGAAGGTCGTCCACGCCTCGGTCCACTCGGTGGCCTCGGCCGTGGCGATGGTGGACGCCCACTCGGCGAACGACTCGTTCAGCCACAGGTCGTTCCACCACTTCATGGTGACCAGATCGCCGAACCACATGTGCGCGAGCTCGTGCAGGATCGTGACGACGCGGCGCTCCTTGACGGCATCCGTGACCTTGCTGCGGAACACGTAGGTCTCGGTGAACGTGACCGCGCCGGCGTTCTCCATGGCGCCGGCGTTGAACTCGGGCACGAAGAGCTGGTCGTACTTGGCGAACGGATAGGGCACGCCGAACTTCGACTCGAAGTACGCGAAGCCCTCACGGGTCTTGTCGAAGATGTAGTCGGCGTCCAGGTGCGCCCACAGGCTCTTGCGGCCGTACACGCCGAGCGGGATGACCCGGCCGGATGCGCTGGTGAGCTCGGAGAAGGTGGCCTCGTACGGACCCGCGATCAGGGCCGTGATGTAGGAGGAGATCCGCGGGGTGGGCTCGAAGCCCCAGGTCGCGGTCTGCTGGGTGCCGGAGTCCGTCGAGGCGTCGTGCACGATCGGCTCGGGGGTCGGCGAGTTCGACACGACCTTCCACGCGGCGGGCGCGGTGACCGTGAACTGGAACGTGGCCTTCAGATCGGGCTGCTCGAACACCGCGAACATGCGCCGCGAGTCGGGCACCTCGAACTGCGAGTACAGGTAGACCTCGCCGTCGACGGGGTCGACGAAGCGGTGCAGGCCCTCACCGGTGTTGGTGTACAGGCAGTCGGCGTCGACGATGAGCACGTTCTCGGCCTGCAGGCCGCTCAGCGCGATGCGCGAGTCGGCGAAGGCCTCGCTCGGGTCGATCTGCTCGCCGTTGAGCGAGATCTCCCGCACCTCCTTCGCGATCAGATCGATGAAGGTGGCGCCGCCGGGGGTGGCGGTGAAGCGCACGACGCTGCGCGATCCGAACACCTCCGCGCCCTTGGTCAGGTCGAGCGAGACCTGGTAGGACTGCGTGTCGATGACGGCGCGGCGCTCCTGCGCTTCGGTACGGGTGAGGTTCTCTCCAGGCACAGCTGTTTCTCCCAGTGGTGAGGGGGTGTCGTCCCTCGTCGGCACTGCTGGCGCCGACGGCAACCCTGACAGCCTACGCCAGGCGACGTGTCGGGCAAGCGACTCCGCGCTGGCTCATAGCCGGGAGTGGAAGGATGGAGTGCGTGATCCCTGAAGCAACGGATGTCGTTCTGCACGCCTCTTCCGCAGCATCCGGGGGTGAACCGTTCATCGAGCAGCCGGTCGCGTACGACGCGATCCTCCTCGCCGGATTCGGCGGACCCGAGGGGCAGGACGAGGTCATCCCGTTCCTGCGCAACGTGACCCGTGGACGGGGCATCCCCGACGAGCGCCTCGAGGAGGTCGCGCACCACTACCGTCACTTCGGCGGGGTCAGCCCGATCAACGGACAGAACCGCGCGCTGAAGGCCGCGCTCGAGGCCGAGCTGGAGGCGCGCTCGATCGACCTGCCCGTGTACTGGGGCAATCGCAACTGGGCGCCGTATCTGGAGGACGCCGTGGCGGAGGCCGCCGGGCACGGCGACACCACGCTCCTGGCGTTCGCGACCAGCGCGTACAGCTCCTTCTCCAGCTGCCGGCAGTACCGCGAGGACTTCGCGCGCGTACTGGACGGCACGGAGTACGACGGGGTGGTCACCATCGACAAGATCCGGCCGTTCTACGACCACCCGGGTTTCGTTCAGGCGTTCGTCGAGGGCGTGCATGACGCCGTCGCCGCGTTCCTCGCCGAGGGCGTCCCCGCGGACGCCGTGCAGGTGCTGTTCTCCACGCACAGCATCCCGACGGCGGATGCCGAGCGCTCCGGCCCCCGCGACATCGACTTCGGTCCGGGCGGAGCCTACGCCGCGCAGCACGAGTCCGTCGCCGCCTGGGTGATGGATCGGGTCGCGCGCCTGCTGCCGGCCGCGGCGGACGTGCACTGGGAGCTCGTCTACCAGTCCCGCTCCGGCCCCGCCTCGCAGCCCTGGCTCGAGCCGGACGTGTGCGACGTGATCGGCGAGCTGGCCGGGCGCGGCAGGGAGGCCGTGGCGGTCGTGCCGGTCGGATTCATGAGCGACCACATGGAGGTGCTCTGGGATCTGGACACCGAGGCGAAGGAAGCCGCCGAGCAGGCCGGCCTGCGATTCACGCGGACACCCACGCCGGGAGTGTCGCCGGCGTTCGTCGCCGGCATCGTCGACCTCATCCAGGAGCGCCTGGAGGGACGCCCGAACGCCGATCGCGCGCGGGTGGCCTCGGTGGGCGGTTCGTTCGACGTCTGCCGTCCCGGATGCTGCGAGAACGTGCGCGCCGGATTCAAGCCGGCCGCCGCCGGCATCCTGCCCTGAGCGGGACGGACCGGAAAGTAGGATGGGCACCATGCGCATCCACATCGCCACCGATCACGCCGGTCTCGACTTCTCCACCCGCCTGCAGGAGCATCTGCGCTCCGCAGGGCACGACGTGACCGATCACGGACCGGTGGAGTACGACGCGCTCGACGACTATCCGGCGTTCTGCATCCGTGCGGCGCAGGCCGTGATCGCCGATCGGACCGCGGGCGTCGAGGCGCTGGGCGTGGTGTTCGGGGGCTCGGGCAACGGCGAGCAGATCGCCGCGAACAAGGTGCAGGGCATCCGTGCGGCGCTGGTGTGGAACACCTCCACCGCGGAGCTCGCCCGCGAGCACAACGACGCCAACGTCATCTCGATCGGCGCGCGCCAGCACACCTTCGACGAGGTCACCTCGTTCATCGACACGTTCATCGGCACGCCGTTCTCGGGCGAGGAGCGCCACGCGCGGCGCATCGCCCAGATCGCCGACTTCGAGCGGGACGGATCGCTCCTGCCGGACCCGCGCGCCTGACATGCCCGAGGGTCATTCCGTCCACCGCATCGCGCGCCAGTTCGCGCGCAACTTCGTCGGACTCCCGGTGCACGCCTCCAGTCCGCAGGGCCGCTTCGCCGAGGGCGCAGCCGTGCTCGAGGGTCGCGAGATGCTGCAGGCGATGGCGGTGGGCAAGCAGATGTTCCTCGAGTTCGAGGGCGACACCTGGCTGAGGGTCCATCTCGGGCTCTACGGCGCGTGGGACTTCGCCGGCGAGATCCTGGTCGACCCCACCATCGCGTCCGCCAACGGACGGATGGGGCAGACCAATCAGCGCGGCACCGATCTGGACGGCGTGATCCTCGACGAAGCGGGGGAGAACTCGCTCACCTCGATCGGCGCTCCGCGGAAGACTCGCGTGCATGTGCGCATGTCGGAGCAGACCAAGGGGCTCGCCGACGAGGACGCCGAGTGGCCGCCGCCGGTGGTCGGCCAGGTGCGGCTGCGCCTGCTGACGGATGCCACGTGCGCCGACCTGCGCGGTCCCACCGCGTGCGTGCTGCAGACGCCGGACGAGATGCTGGCCACGGTCGCGAAGCTGGGCCCTGACCCGCTCGTGGGCGACCCCGCCGAGGGCGAGGAGCGGTTCGTCCGCATCGTGCGGCGCAAGCCCACGGCCATCGCGCTGCTGCTGATGGATCAGGCGGTCGTCAGCGGGATCGGCAACGTGTACCGCGCCGAGATGCTGTTCCGCGCGCGCCTCAACCCGCACACTCCGGGACGTGACGTACCGGAGGAGGTCGTGCGGCAGCTGTGGCGGGACTGGGTTCAGCTGCTCGCGATCGGCGTCGAGACCGGCCAGATGATGACCATGGACGACCTGTCGCCCGAGCAGTACCGGGCCGCCATGGCCAGCCGCGATGACCGGCACTGGGTGTACCACCGGGCGGGACTGCCCTGTCGGGTGTGCGGGACGGAGATCGCGCTCGAGGAGCTCGGTGCCCGCAAGCTGTACTGGTGCCCGTTCTGCCAGCGCTGACCAGCCCCGTCTGATCGAGCGCCACGCCGGGATATTGGAACCTGAGTGCGGGCTGTGAATAGGATGGCCGGATCCGTTCGCAACGACGCACGACAGGAGAAGTCATGGACCTATCCGGCCTGCAGGCCGTTCTGGAGAACATCAGCTCATGGATCTGGGGGCCCTGGTTCCTCATCCCGCTGCTTCTCGGAACGGGGCTCTACCTCACGATCCGCCTCGGCGGCATCCAGTTCCTCAAACTCGGCGCGGCATTGCGACTGGGCCTGTTCACCCGCAAGGACCCCGGTTCCGACGGTGACATCTCGCAGTTCCAGGCGCTGACCACGGCGCTGGCGGCGACGGTGGGCACCGGCAACATCGTCGGCGTGGCGACCGCCATCGGCATCGGCGGGCCCGGCGCCCTGTTCTGGATGTGGGTCACCGGCCTGCTGGGCATGGCGTCGAAGTACTCGGAGGCGTTCCTGGGCGTGCGCTTCCGCACCACCGATGCCGCGGGCGAGAAGTCCGGCGGTCCGCAGTACTACCTCGAGCGCGGCATCAAGAACGGGTTCGGCAAGTTCCTCGCGATCTTCTTCGCGATCTCCGCCGTGATCGCCTGCTTCGGCATCGGCAACATGACTCAGGGCAACTCGATATCCGCGAACCTCGAGAACAGCTTCAATGTGCCCACCTGGGTCACCGGCATCGTGCTGACCGTCTTCGCGCTGCTCGTGCTGGTCGGCGGCATCAAGTCGATCGGCCGTGTCACGGCCGGACTCGTCCCGGTCATGATCATCTTCTACGTGCTCGGTGCGATCTACATCCTGATCGCCAACATCGCCGGCGTACCGGCCGCCTTCGCGCAGATCTTCAGCGAGGCCTTCACCGGTACCAGTGCCGTGGGCGGCTTCGCGGGCTCGCTCATCATCGTCGCTGTGCAGATGGGTGTCGCCCGCGGCATCTTCTCCAACGAGTCCGGCATGGGTTCGGCCGCGATCGCGGCGGCTGCGGCCAAGACCAGTCACCCGGTCCGTCAGGGGCTCGTGTCGATGACGCAGACCTTCATCGACACGATCATCGTCGTCACCTGCACCGGTCTGGTGATCATCACCACCGGAACGTGGAACAAGGTCGACGAGGCGACGGGCGAGCAGATCAGTCCCGCGCTGATGACCGGCGAGGCGTTCTCGCACGGGCTGCCGGGTGAATGGGGCCACTACATCGTGACGATCGGCTTGGTGCTGTTCGCGGGCTCCACGATCCTCGGCTGGTCGTACTACGGAGAGCGCAGCCTGGAGAGGCTGGTCGGGGTGAAGGCGATCATGCCCTACCGGATCATCTTCTCGCTGGTGGTGTTCATCGGCTGCACGACCGAGCTCGGCGTGGTGTGGGCGTTCTCCGACGTGATGAACGGCCTGATGGCGCTGCCGAACCTGATCGGCCTGCTGGTGCTCTCGGGCCTTGTCGCGCGCGAGACCAAGAAGTACCTGACGAACGATCCGA
>NZ_MKRT01000025.1:70451-84737 GCF_001897945.1 Microbacterium sp. 69-10 | reverse complement strand
GCCGCATCGGTCCTAATCTGGAACCATGCGCCAGAACCCGAGCTTCGCCATGACCGACATCGCCGAGCTGCGGAGGGTCATCTCGCAGAGCCCCTGGGCGACGCTGGTCGCGACCGGCGACGACGGACTCGTCGCATCGCACTACCCGGTGCTGCTGGACCCCGAGCGCGACGATCTCACGGTGGTCGGCCACGTCGGCAAGCCCGATGACCAGGTGCTGCACCTGGGGGAGCGGGAGCTGTTGCTGATCTTCCAGGGTCCCCACGGGTACATCTCGCCGAGCTGGTACGGGGACGTGCGCGCGGTGCCGACCTGGAACTACACGGCGGTGCACCTGACCGGCATCCCGGAGCTCGTCGACACGCAGGAGAACCTGAGGATCCTCGACGATCTCGTCACGCATTTCGAGCGGAGGCTGCCGCAGCCGCGCATGATGTGGCAGGCGCCCCACACCGAGGAGTTCGTGAACGCCCTGGAGATGGGCACGGTCGGATTCCGGATGACTCCCACGCGGGTCTCGGCGAAGCGCAAGCTGAGCCAGAACAAGCCGGACAGCATCGTGGAGAGCGTGATCGCTGAGCTCGACGGCAGCGGTGAGTACGCGCATCCGGCCCTGGCGGCAGAGATGCGCCGTGCGCACGAGGCACGTCTGGCGCACCGCGGATGAGCGCCGATCTGCTGATCCGGTCGGTGCGCCTCGCCGGCCCGGGGCGCGAGCTGCTGCCGTTCAGTTCGCCGGAGGGCGACGATCCCGTCGACATCCTGGTCGCAGGCGGGGTGATCGCCGACATCGCGCCCGCCGGCAACCTGCGTGCCGCAGTTGACTCGCTGGACGGCGACGGCAGCTGGGTCGTGCCCGGGCTGTGGGACCACCACGTGCACACCGTGCAATGGGCGCTCGACGCCCAGCGCGTGCCGCTCGGCGGCGCGACGAGCGCGGCCGAGGCGGCTCGGATGCTGTCGGGCGTCGCGCCCCTGCCGGATGGGCGGATCGTCGGCGCGGGGTTCCGCGACGGACTGTGGCCCGATCGGCCCGCGCGTGCCCTTCTCGACAGCGTGACCGGCGAGCTGCCGGCGTATCTCATCAACGCCGATGTGCACAGCGTGTGGCTGAACTCCGCGGCGCTGCGACGCGAGGGCTTCGACGGCGCCGACGACGACGGTGTGCTCCGCGAGGAGGACGCCTTCGAGATCTCGCGGCGGCTGAACGCCGCGGATGCCGCGACCGCGGACGCCGCCGTGCGGGCGGCCGCCGAACGCGCGGCGGCGCGGGGCATCACCGGCATGGTCGACCTCGACATGGCCTGGAACGCCGAGGCGTGGCGGCGCAGAGCGGATGCCGGGTTCGACACCCACCGGGTCGAGTTCGCCTTCTACCAGGACGGCCTGCAGCGGGCCGTCGACGAGGGACTGCGCAGCGGCGAGGAGCTGACCGGCACCGGCGGGCTGGTGCACGTCGGCCCGCTCAAGCTCATCACCGACGGCTCGCTGGGCACGCGCACAGCGGCGTGCTCCCAGCCGTACGCGGACGACCCCGGCAACTTCGGCGTACTGACCGTCGAGCCGGACGAGCTGCGCGAACTGCTCATGCGCGCCACGGCGTCCGGGATCGAGGTGGCGGTGCACGCCATCGGCGACCGTGCGGTGGCATCCGCTCTGGACGCCTTCACATACACGCAGGCACGCGGGACCATCGAGCATGCGCAGCTGGTTCGGCACGCGGATCTCGCGCGCTTCGCGCGGCTGGGCGTCGCGGCGAGTGTGCAGCCGGCGCATGCCGTGGACGATCGCGACCTCGCCGACGACCTGTGGCGCGAGCAGCAGGCGATCGGCTATCCGCTCGCCTCGCTGATGAACGCGGGTGTGCCGCTGCGCTTCGGGTCCGATGCCCCCGTCGCCGTCCTCGATCCGTGGGCGACGATCGCCGCCGCGGTGTTCCGCACCGACGATGAGCGCGCGCCCTGGCATCCCGAGGAGCGCGTGTCCGTCGACGCGGCGCTGCGCGCGAGCGGGCGCCACGGAGACGCGATGATCTCGCTGGGAGCGGTGGCCGACCTCGCTCTGTGCGGGGTGGATCCGCGCACCGCCGATCGTCAGCAGCTGGCGGCGATGCCGGTCGCCGCCACGGTCCTCGGCGGCAGGATCACGCACCGCGTCTGAACGCAGAAGGGGTGCCGGAGCTCGCGCTCCGGCACCCCTTCTGCTGCGCTCGGTCAGGCCGCGATGTGCGACACGAGGAACCAGCGGTCCTTCTCGAGGCCGCGCTGGATCTCGATAGCGACGTCCTGGCTGGTGAGGTCGACGGCATCGAGGCCGTCGACGGCCGCCTTCACGTCGGCGATGATCGCGTCGATGTCCGAGATGATCGCGCGGACGAGCTCGTCGGACTGCGCGAAGCCTGCGGGGACTGCGGTGGCGCCGGCCTTCTCGGCGACCGTGCCGATGCGCGAGTCGATCGGCAGGCCGAGGGCGACGATGCGCTCCGCGGCGGTGTCGGCGAAGTCGCCGGCGTGGGCCACGATGGTGTCGAGCAGCTCGTGGACGCCCACGAAGTTCGCGCCGCGGACGTGCCAGTGCGCCTGCTTGCCGTTGACGGTCAGGGCCTCGAGGCCGAGGACCACGGGGGAGAGGAACTGAGCGGCGGCGGCTGCCACAGTCGGGTCGACGGCGGTGGTGGGAACGGTCTGTGCCTTGCTCATGAGGTCCTCCGGATGCGTTGTGAAACGGGCTTGATGTCGTCAACGCTACTCATCGGAGAACATTCCGCAACCAAGCGAAGGCAACGCTTACCCGCTCGTTCTGCCGCGTGATTCCGCGGTTCTGAGGGTAGTCTCACCTACATGAGCATCGCAGCCACGGCATCCGTCCTCGCCCTCTCCGACCGTGCCCCGCAGCTTGCGGAGGACTCCTTCGTGGCGGACGGGGCCCGCATCGTCGGGGCCGTCACCCTGGGGTCACGCGCGAGCGTCTGGTACAACGCCGTGCTGCGCGGGGATTCCGCCCCGATCGTGGTCGGCGCGGACAGCAACGTGCAGGACAACGTGTCCGTGCATGTCGACAGCGGACATGGCGTGCAGATCGGCGAACGGGTCTCGATCGGCCACAACGCCGTCGTGCACGGCTGCACGATCGGCGACGGGTCGCTCATCGGGATGGGCGCGGTCGTGCTCAGCGGTGCGGTGATCGGCCGCGGATGCCTGGTCGCAGGCGGTGCGGTGGTGCTCGGCGGAACCGAGGTGCCGGACGGCTCGCTGGTCGCCGGCGTCCCTGCGAAGGTGCGCCGCGCACTGACCGATGAGGAGCGCCAGGGCCTCATCGACAACGCCGAGATCTACCTCGGTCACATCGACACGCATGCGGCGGCTGATTCCCGCCACCCGTCGCGAGCGGCATGAGACGCGCCGTGCGGCGGTCCGAGAGCGGAGAAGGGGAGAGGCCGGCGGTGAGTCCGCGCGGCGGACAGGCCGCGTTCGTCGTGCGGCGGGTCGCCCGGGGATTCTTCCGGACGTCCGCACCCGATGCCGCCGCCGGTCTGACCTTCTACGCGGTGCTCGCCCTCATCCCGGCCCTGGTGGCCGCGTTCTCGCTGATCGGCATGGTCGGGAACAGAGGGGACGGCGTGCGAGCCGTGCTCGACGTCGCGAAGGACGTGCTGGCCCCTTCCGCGCTCGTCGGCATCGGCCGTGCGCTGGAGAAGGTGGCGTCGCTCGGCGGGTCCGGTTGGGTGCTCGTGCTGTCGCTGCTCCTCGCGCTCTGGTCGGTGGCGCGCTACGTGACGGCGCTCGGTCGGGCCATCAACCGGATCTACGGCGTGCCGGAGGGGAGGGTGCTGTGGAAGGCGAAGCCGATCCACCTGCTGGTCACGCTCGCGGTGTTCGCGCTGGTGGCGCTGGCCGCCGTGATCGCGGGCCTCAGCCGCCCGCTCGCCGAGGCCCTGGGGCGGGCGCTCGGTGCCGGGGAGATGGCGCTGAGCATCTGGGCGGTGGCCCGCTGGCCCGTGCTGGTCCTGGTGATCGTCCTGGTGATCGCCGTGCTGTACTACTTCGCACCGAACATCGCCCATGCGCACTTCCGCCTGGTCAGCATCGGCGCCGCGGTCGCGGTGCTGGTGTTCGCACTGGCGTCGTTCGGGTTCGAGTACTACGTCGCCACTCTGGCGCACTACGACTGGATGTACGGGTCGTTCGCCGGGATCATCATCTTCCTGGTGTGGCTGTGGATCGGCAATATGGCGCTCCTGCTGGGGGCGCTGGTCGACGCTGAGCTCGAGCGGCTCCGCGAGCTGCGTGCCGGACGCCCCGCGGAGCGCGAGCTGCAGGTCGAGCTGCGTGACACCACACGGATGGAGCGCAACGCCGAGAACGACCTGCGGGACGAGCGCGAGGCCCGACGGTTCCGACGCTCCAGGCGCTGACATGGCCGAGGGCGGTGCGCGTGGTGCGGCACCGGTAGGCTGGTGCCATACGGGGCGGTGGCCAAGCTGGTGAAGGCAGTGGGCTCATAACCCAACGATCGCGGGTTCAAGTCCCGCCCGCCCTACCGACATCGTCCTCTCTCAACGGCGTGCGCACGCGGCGCCGAGAGGACGATCCATCGCAGCGGGCGACCGCTTCGCGGTCCCCTACGATGGCGACATGGGCTGGGAGGGGAGTGCCATGCGACCGCCGATCGAGATCCGCACGATGAGACGGTTCCGGTTCGTCGGAGCGCTCCTGGCGGCGATGGCTCTCACGGGCTGCTCGTCACCCGTCGACGTCTCCGCGGCCGAGCGCGCGACGTCGGCCACGTGCGAGTCATTGGAGCCGCTCCCCGGCGTGAGCACGGCGTCGTGCGTCGTCGATGACGGCGGGTTCGATGCCGGGATCAGGCGGAGGACGGCGGTGGAGCTCGAGAGCGGGGCCACGGCCGAGCAGGCCCGGGCGATCGTCGCCGCCTGGCTGTCGTCAGAGCCGGGCGGCGCGGAGGAGTACGCGATCCAGGGCTCGCGTGCGACGCCCTTGCAGCTGACGGTCTCCGGACGCAGCGGGGCATCGTTTTCCGTCGCTCCCGGCGCGGCCGCCCCGAGCGCCGCGTTCGTGCAGGAGTGGCTGGGACGCGCGGCCCGGGGAGTGCCGATCGTCGCATCCGTCGCCGACACCCACCGGATCGCCATCGCCGAGGACGGTCTCTCCCCGTCGGCGCAGGCGACGCTCGTCGACGAGTTCGGGATGCGCACGAGGACCGACGGTCTCGTGCTGGAGATCGGCAGCGGCTCCTCTGCGACGAACAGCGCCAGCTCCGTCGAGGCACCTGTACCGGCCACGCTGCACGAGGCGCTGGTGCGGTTCGAGGCGGTCTACCAGGCCCTGTCGAACGACGATCCGGCCCGCGAGCTCGCCTTCACCATGGACGTGGATCCCGGGCGACCACCGATGCTCCGCCTCCGGGTCCCGTCCGATCTGGTTCCGGCCGGCTCTCCGGGCCAGCCCATCACCCGGTCACCCGGCTGGCCGACGATCCGCGCGATCCTCGAAGCCGCCGCGCCGGGCGGTGCGGACTACGGCCTGACCATCGCCGGTCGCCCGGGCGACGTGATCGGCGGCATCAGCACGTCCGGCTGCGCTCCGGACGTGCCTGGGCCCCGCCCCCGGTACGACGATGAGCTGCAGGCCGAATGGGCGGTCATCCACGGGGCCTCTGCGTCAGGCGTCTGCGACTGAAGCCCCTGGCCCCGGTGCCCGAGGTGGACTGACCGCGCCTCAGCGCTGCTGCTCCTGGTCCGGCGCGTCCTCCCCCTGGCCTCCGCCGGCTGCTGCGTCGTCCTGATCGGGGCTCCGGCCGCCGTCCGTGTCGGTCTGCGGGCCTCCGATCACGCCGATGCCGACGGCCTGGTGGTCAGGTTCCGGATCGTTCCGCGGGGGAGCCTTCGGCTCTTCGTCGGGCTCCTTCTCCGTGCTCGGCTCCTCCAGCTGGTCCGTGCTGGGCTGCTGATCGTCTGCAGGTCCCTGAGGCGTGTCTGTCATGAGGGCGAGTGTCGCGCGGAGGGGACGGACGTGACAAGCGCCTTGACAGGACGTGTCCGGCCACTCCGTCAGGTGTCGCCGACGAGGCGGGCGAGCGTCTCCGCATCGTGCGGCGCGTGGCCACGTGCGTCGTTGTCGAAGTAGACGAACACGTCGCGGCCCTCGGGAGCGGCGGAAAGGCGCCGGCAGGTGCCGGCCCACGCCCACAGCTCGGGCTCGGTGTACCCGCTCGCGTACAGTTCGGCCGACCCGTGCAGCCTCAGATAGGCGAAGTCTGCCGTCGCAGCCTCGAACCTCGGCCAGCGTCAGCTCCCGGTGCTGCGCGAGTCCGCGCGGATAGAAGTCGCCGCGCCACGAGGCGTACCGCCAGCCGGAGGTGCCCACGTGGACGCGACCCCCGGCCCGCGCCGTCCCCGTGTCCGTGCGAGTGGTCGCCATCCGTCCTCCCTCCGTCGCCTCGACACGCTAGGCGGATGGCATGCGTCCCGCACCGGGGTTGACGCCAGGCATCCGCATCCCCCTACCGTGGCAGACCACCAGGAGGGATCCTGGAGGACAGGACGAGGGAAGGAGCGCGCATGAACGGCAGGACGGACCACGAGCTCTCCGGCCAGGCCGCCGAAGGCGACCGGCTGGAGCAGGACAGGGATCACTGGGACGAGCCGGACGATCCGGAGCGGACCGCGTCACCGGCGCTCCCGGACGGCGTCGAGGCCGACCCCGCGGATGTCGCCGAGCAGGCGATCGACGTCCCGGAGGACGCCGAGGACGAGCGCGAGCCCTGAGACCCGCGCCGCGAGTCAGCGCACGCGGCGTCCGTGCGCGAGATCGACGAGGTGCTCCAGGACGGGCCCGCCGCGGAGTCCGTTGTGCTCGTGCTCGCTGGTGACCCAAGGGGTCACGCCGGGCAGCAGCCGGGCGGTCTCGAGTGAGAACTCCATCGGCACGTACACGTCGTTGACGTAGACGGCGGCGGCTCCGCGCGCATCGGATGCCTCGAGCGCGGCGCGGTCGTAGATCCTCGGCCACTCGTGCTCGGCGAGCGCCAGCGTCACGTCGCGCCACGGCTGGAACGCGGGAACGGTCTCGATCCACTCCCGGCGCACATGCTCACCCGTGAACAGCGACGTGTCCTCGACGAAGTCGGCCGGCTCCACCCGCTCGGCGGACCAGCGGGTGACATGCCCCGAGGCGTAGCTGGACTCGTGGAAGGCGAAGTACAGCGGATTGCGGCCGTCGAACGGCATGGCCGCGGCGAGGTCGTACCGGAAGGCGTTCGACGCCGGGTCCAGCTCCAGCAGCGACCAGACCGTCTGCCAGCCGTCGTTGGTGCCCAGCGCCGAGCCGAACGAGCGCAGGCGCGAGGGGGAGACCACCTCGCCGCCGGGCAGCACGATGCCGCCGGATGCTGCGAGGTCGACCAGCCGGCGCATGCGGTCGCGGTGCTCGGGGAAGCGCCGGTAGTAGCGCTCCGAGGCGTCTCGCATCTTGTCGTAGCAGAGCGCGTACACCTCGTCCGGGGTGCGGTCGATCGTGCTGAGTCCGCCGGTGAAGTACACGCGGTCCAGCGACGCGGCATCCGTCGACAGATACGCGAGCGTGGTGAACCCGCCGAAGGACTGTCCGAGCACGTTCCAGGTCTCAGCGCCCAGGTGCTCCCGCACGGCCTCCGCGTCGCGCACGATCGAGTCGGCCCGCAGATGCGTGAGGTGCTCGGCGACGGCATCCGACCCGCGTTCCAGATCGCGGTCTCCGACCGGCGTCGAGCGGCCGGTGCCGCGCTGGTCGAGCAGGACCACGCGGTGCTCCTTCAGAGCCGCGTCCAGCCAGGCGGGCGAAGACGAGTTCTGGAACGCGCGCGGCGCCTCGTGCCCGGGCCCTCCCTGCAGGAAGAGCAGGTACGGGAGGTCCTCGCCGCCCTCGCGGGAGACGACCGCGGCGAACACGTCGATGGTGCGGGTGTCGGTCGGGTCGCCCCACACCAGCGGGACGGTGAGGGTGTGCTCCTCGATCGTCAGGCCCTGCATGCGGCGGATCGTCGTCTTCGTCGTCATCACATCACGTTCCCGATGTAGGAGTACTTCACGAACACCTCTGCGGCGATGCCGGATTCCTCCAGCACCCCCTGCAGGGCGGTCATCATGTAGTTCGAATCCCATCCCATGTAGAGATGGCAGCCCTCGGCGAGGGTGTCCCAGTGGCCCTTCCAGGCCATCGACTCGTACAGCGGTCCGCCGTGGCGCGCACTGTAGGCGAGGGCGGCGGGCCGGTCATCGGTCCAGGCACGCCGGAAGACGCGGTTGAACAGCGCCTTGACGTCCTTGACCTCCCAGTGCTCGCCGCGGTACTCGCAGTAGTCGAACTCGCGATCCCAGCCGGCGGGCCAGCCGCGCCGGCGCACGGCGTCCAGCACGGGAGTCAGGCCGTCGTCGTCGATCTCGCCGACGTCGGGGCGCGCCCAGATGCGCACCAGCTCCGCCGAGAGCCGCACGGTCCGCTCCGAGATCGCGGCGGTGCCCCAGGCCGTGACGTCGGCCAGCTCGCGCGTGGCGGGGACGGCGCTGCGGGCATAGGCCTGATCGCGCTTGTCGGGGAAGGATGCGCCGAACACGCGCATCGTGAGCGACTCCTCGAGCAGCGTGAGGTTGCCGAGGGTCGGGGACAGGGCGCGGTGGCTGTTCTGCTCGTCCTCGCTGTACTCGGTCCACGGGCGGATGCCGTCGCCGCTCCACGTGGTGGCGGGCACCGGCGGCACGATCGCCTCGACGTCGAAGTCCGTGACGTCCTCCACGCCCTCGATGCGGCCGAGCACGTATGCCGGGTGGGGGAGCTCGCCGTACTTGAGCACGGCGCTGACGCGCTCGTCGGACGGGGTGATGCGGGCGATCGCACGCATCAGGGACTCACGGCCCTCCGTCCGTGCGCGGCACAGGCGGGCGATCAGGCGATCGGTGGGGAGCCCGACGATGGCGCGGCGCAGGAAGAGCGCCTGCACCCACTCGAGCACCTCGATCAGCTCCTCCCGGCTGATCAGCCCGCGGCGGTGGTCGCCGTAGGCGCTCATCACCAGCGGATACGAGGTGCGCCCGAACGTGTTCACGTGCTCCAGCTGCAGCCGGATGCCGTCGTCCGGCTCCCCGGACGGGTCCAGCAGGATGCCGTAGATCTCGGCGTACTCGCGCCAGAGACCGGCATCCGCGCGCAGGTGCTCGACGTCGAGGCGGGGGAACGACCCGCGGAACGCGGCGTACACGCCGTGCTCGCCGGCGGCGTCGATCTCGCGGCCCATCGTCATCATCAGGTAGTGCCGCCAGAACGCGCCGATGGTCTCTCCGGTGTGCCGCTCGATGGGCAGCCAGAACCGCTCCTCGACGTCGAGCTGCTCGGCGTGCGAGAGGCCCATCAGGATGTAGTTGTGGATCAGCTCGTGATCCCGCAGCGGCTGGCCGGTGGAGTTCAGGCTCTCGAAGATCTGCTGCGCGTTGGCCGAGGAGCCGAGCGTGATCGAGACGTGCTCCAGCCGCTGCAGGCCCTGCCAGATCCGCGCGGCCTCGTCCGCGTGCACCTGGCTGCGGAAGAACGCGTAGTTGTCGTCGAAGCGCGACTCCCTGTCGGCGTCGTCGCGACGGTCCAGGACCACCGACTCGTAGAGATCGGCCCAGGCGTGGTGCGGGCGCAGCTTGGTGCGCGAGGCGTCATCGGCGCGGACCAGGATCCGCTCCAGCTCGGATGCCATGACCGGGTCCGTCTCGCGGATGGTGTGGTGCAGAGCCGCGATCAGCAGCATGATCGTGGTCACGCGCTGCTGCCCGTCGATCAGCACCAGGTCCCCACCGGCGGCGTCCTCGGCCGACAGGATCGACCCTATGAAGTGCCGGTGGTCGGTCCCTTCGCCTGCGACCGTGCGCACATCGGAGAGCAGTTTCTCGCAGGCGCCGATGTCCCAGCGGTACTGGCGCTGATACACCGGGACGACGATGTTGGTCGTGGGGGCTGCGAGCCATTCGATGGTGCCCGTCGCGGTCGCGTCGACATTGGTCGCCGTTGCCATCACTGCGTGAATCCTCCGATCAGCGGGCAGATGAACGCTGCCGGGACGAGTCTAGTCCGGCCCGATTTTCTCCGGTCGGCCTCTGGGGCGTGTCCAGGAGGCGGATGTAGGCTTCCCTAAGTAGGGCCTGTTGAAACGTGCTGGCCCGCTACGAAAGGACATGACTCGGATCATGGGATACATCAAGTCCGAAGCCCTCGAGGAAAAGGGATTCGTCATCCTCGACAGCTACGCCCAGGAGCTCGACCCCAAGGAGTGGCTCGACCTGGAGTACAACGACTGGAAGTCCTCGGGTGACACCCGGTTCGCGCCGCTCGCGAGCGCCAAGGGCGAGATCGAGTGCAACGGCTTCTGGAACCACAAGCCGCCGCGCACCGACAAGGACGGCGTCTGGATCGACTCGCAGGTCGAGAAGGCCCCCAACCTGACCCGCCGCGCCAAGGAGCCGGGTGCGAACGTCGGCCGCTGCCGCGTCATCGAGCTGCAGCCCACGCCCTACGGCGACTGCCTCTACAACCTTCACCAGGACGACAACAACCGCCTCAACCCGGACGGCACCGGCTGGGTCGTGCGCGGCTTCTTCAACCTGACCGACGACAAGGACAGCTTCTTCGTCCTGCGCGAGAACCGCACCGACCCCCAGGGCGAGGTGCGCATCGCGCTGCCCGCCGGCGCGCAGCTGATCATCGACACGCAGCGCCTGTGGCACGCGACCACGCACAACGGCACCGAGCCGCGCTACAACCTGATCACCTCGTGGACCTCGGGTCCGGAGCTGGACGCCTACATCGAGAAGTACCACGGCACCGACCAGCACACCCAGTTCGAGGTTCCGCAGGACGTGCTCGAGCACGGCTACGCCGAGCAGGCCCGCAAGGACGCCGCCCGTGCCGCCTACTACGCGGCCAAGGGCCAGCAGGCCAAGCTCGCGATGAGCGAGGCCTGAGTCTCCGCATCCGCATCGCAGCGGCCCCGGTCCCTCGTGGATCGGGGCCGCTGTCGCATCCGGGGGAATCACATGCTTGTCATTCCCCGGGATCTGGGCGATAATCGCCTCATAACCGCATAGCTCGCCGAGCTTCTTCGGTCAGGTCGTAGGGGAAGACGCACCTGATGAAACGGAGAGATCATGGCGACGGGATACGCACGCGGAGTGGTGTACGTCCACTCCGCCCCACGCGCGCTCTGCCCGCACCTCGAATGGGCGGTCGGACGCGCTATCGGTCGCGCCGTCAGCTTCGACTGGAGCGATCAGCCGGTGCAGTCGGGCACCCGACGCGCCGAGTTCTACTGGGACGGGCCGGTCGGCACCGGCTCCGCAATCGCGACGGCCATCCGCGGATGGGAGCACCTGCGCTTCGAGGTCTCCGAGGACCCGACGGCCGGGAACGACGGCGGTCGCTGGATGCACACGCCCGACCTCGGCATCCACTACGCGCAGACCGACTCCGCGGGCAACGTGGTGATCGGCGAGGACCGCATCCGCTACGCGATGGAGATCGCGGCGGGGAGCATGGTCGAGCTGCAGCGGGAGCTCGACGTCGCCCTCGGCGCCGCGTGGGACGAGGAGCTCGAGCCGTTCCGTCACGCCGGCGATGATGCGCGCGTCGTGTGGCTCCACAAGGTCGGGTAGCCGCTCCGCTGGTGGGTCGGGTAGCCGCTCCGCTGGTGGGTCGGGTAGCCACAGGCCCTATGGACGTGCGGAGGAGGCCCGAGTAACGGGATCCGGTGATCACCTCCCGGATGCCGAGAAAGCGAATCCTCCGCATAACGACTGAAGCCCCCTGCGGGGAAGCAGGGGGCTTCGTCATGCCCCGGCGCTCTCGGCCTCAGATCACCGCTGTGGGCTGCAGGGGGAGGGCATCGTCGACGGTGCGGTCGCGTACGGCGGTCCATGCTGCGGCCAGCCGGTCCATGGCCACGGCGGTGCGCTCGGGTGGGAGCGTGATCGGGATCCGGAGGCGTCGCTCCAGGACCCCTCCCAGAGCGAAACGCGGACCGGGCGGCAGGATCAGCCCGTGCTCCCGCGCGCTGAGCGCCAGCCGCGTCGAGATGGGCGCTCCGAGGTCCAGCCAGGTCGACAGGCCCCCGGGGGTGGTGGGCATCGCGAGACCGTCCATGCGGGCGACGCCGGCGGCCACGGCCTCGCGGCCCGCGTGCAGCCGCTCTCGCACATGTCCGAGGAGTGCGGGCATGTCGTCGAGCAGCTCGATGGCGATGCACTGCTCCAGCAGCGCGGTGCCCAGCTCGAACGAGGGGCGCACGGCGAGCAGCCGCGCGATGATCCCGGGCTCCGCCCTGATCCAGCCCAGGCGCATGCCGCCCCAGGCGATCTTCGACATCGATCCGATCGTGAGCACGTGGGGGCCGAATGCCGCCATCGGCACCGGGCTCCATCCACGGTCGATGTCGAGTTCTGTCGTCGTCTCGTCGACGAGGAGGTGCGTACCGGCGCTGCGTGCCGTGGCGGCGACCCGAGAGCGCGCGGCATCGGGCAGCGTGGCCCCGGTGGGGTTGTGGAAGTCGGGGATGAGGTACGCCATGTGGGGACGGCTGCGCAGCACCAGGTCCATGAGGTGAGCGGCATCCCAACCGTCGACGTCGACCGGAGTCGGCAGCAGCCGGTAGCCGTGGCGGCGCAGCGACTCCAGCGCATGCGGGAAGGTGGGCTGCTCGACCAGGGTCCGTTCTCCTCGTCGACCGATCGCCGCCAGGATCAGGTTCATGGCGTTCAGCGCGCCCGAGGTGATCATGATCTCCTCGGCGGATGTCGGAACGCCGCGCTGGGTGAAGCGCTGCGCGACGGCATCCCGCAGCTCCGGCAGTCCCTGCAGCGAATAGCCGCTCGTGCCGCGCAGCGCGGCGAGGCGCGGCAGTGAGCGCACGGTGGCGTCGTAGAGCCCGGGGGTCGAGTCCATCGACGCGATGGAGAGGTCGATCGCGGTCTCGTCGTCGGACGGGCTCGGCGCGACGGAGCCGTTCGGCAGCGCCACCCGGGTGCCGCCTCCGTGCACACGCGCCGCGTATCCGGCGGCCGCGAGCAGATCGTAGGCTCGGGTCACGGTCGAGCGCGAGCGGCGCAGCTCCGTCGCCAGTGCGCGTTCGCTGGGCAATCGCTCGCCGATGGTGATCCGCCCGTCCAGGATCAGGGCGCGGATCTGATCCGCCAGGCCCGCGGCACTCGCCCCAGCCACGCTCTGGGCGCCGAGCTGATCGACCAGTCGTGACGTCATGTCCCCAGCATGCCGCAAAGTGGACCGAGATCAGCAGACCACTTTGTGAGGAGTGGTCTCGGTGGCGGCGTCGGATGCAGCATCAGCATGGACTCATGAACGCACGGTCGATCCTCATGCCCATCGCAGCCTCGAGTCGACGCGAGCTCGTCGAGCGACTCGCGCAGCTGCTCTCCGGGCTCATCCTGTACGGCGCGGCCATGGCGCTGATGGTGCGGGCGGGCATCGGCGTGGCGCCCTGGGACGTGCTGGCCGTGGGCATCGCCGAGCGCACGGGCCTCGCCTTCGGGGTTGTGACCTGCCTGGTGGCCGCCGTCGTGCTCCTGCTGTGGATACCGCTGCGTCAGCGGCTGGGGATCGGCACGGTGCTGAACGCCGTGCTGATCGGGCCCAGCGCCGACCTCACGCTCGGGCTGGTGCCTCCCGCGCCCTCGGTCTGGATCGGCGCGCCCATGTTCGTCGGCGGGCTGGTGCTGCTCGCATTCGCCACCGGCCTGTACATCTCCGCCGACTTCGGTCCCGGGCCGCGCGACGGACTGATGACCGGACTGGTGGCGCGAACGGGGCGTCCGGTGTGGATGGTCCGCACGGTGCTCGAGGGAGGCGTCCTGCTCATCGGCTTCCTGCTGGGCGGTCCGGTCGGAGTGGGAACCGTGCTGTTCGCGTTCGGAGTGGGGCCGCTCGTCGGCTGGTTCCTCGCGGTGTTCACCCGCATCCGGGCATCCCGCGCCCTTGCGCTCGCTCGGCCGGCGGACTGACGGCGGGAGCAGCAGGACGCCCCCGGGGATTCCCCGGGGGCGTCCTGGTGTCGGAACCGGCTCAGGCGCTGCGGAACGCGACGACGGCGTTGTGTCCGCCGAAGCCGAACGAGTTGCTGATCGCGAGCAGATCGCCCTCGCCGAGCGGCTGCGGCGAGGTCGAGAGCTTGAACGGGACGGCCGGGTCGGGCTCGGTCATGTTGATGGTCGGCGGCGCGACGCGGTCGCGCAGCGCGAGGATC
>NZ_MKRT01000025.1:69349-70432 GCF_001897945.1 Microbacterium sp. 69-10 | reverse complement strand
CGCCTTGGTCGCGGAGACCGGGATCTCGTCGATGCGGTCGCCGAACACGCGCTTGAGCGCCTCGTACTCGTTCGGGTCGCCGACCGGGGTGGACGTGGCGTGCGCGTTGATGTGCGAGACCTCGTCCGCGGAGGCACCCGCCTGCTCCAGCGCCTGCTCGACGGCACGGGCCGCGCCCGCACCCTCGGGGTCGTTGCCGGTGATGTGGTACGAGTCGGCGGAGACGCCGCCGCCCACCAGGTAGGCGTAGATCTTCGCGCCGCGGGCCTTGGCGTGCTCCTCGGTCTCGAGGACCAGCGCCGCGCCGCCCTCGCCCATGACGAAGCCGTCGCGGTCGATGGCGCCGGGACGGGAGGCGGTGGCCGGGTCGTCGTTGCGGCGGGACAGGGCCTGCGCCGAGGCGAAGGACGCCATGGTGATCGGGTGGATCGCGGACTCCGCGCCACCGGCGATGATCACGTCGGCGAGACCGTCCTGCAGGTGGTCGTAGGCGTTCGCGATCGACTCCGTGCTGGAGGCGCACGCGCTGACGACCGTGCGCGCGAAGGCCTTGGCGTTGAAGTGCAGCGACAGGTTCCCCGCACCGGCGTTGGGCATCAGCATCGGAACCGTCAGCGGCATGACACGGCGCGGTCCCTTCTCGCGCAGCGTGTCCCAGGCGTCCAGCAGCGTCCAGACGCCGCCGATGCCCGTGGCCCAGTCGATGCCGAGACGCTCGGGAGCGACCTCGGGCGAACCGGCGTCCTCCCAGGCCTCGCGGGCGGCGATCATCGCGAACTGCGTCGAGGGGTCGAGGCGCTTGGCCTCGTGACGGGGGAGCACCTCCTCCGGGCGGACGGTCGCCTCGGCGGCGAAGTGCACGGGGATCTGGTACTTCTCGATCCAGTCGTGCTCCAGCGTGCGCGTTCCGGACTTGCCTGCGAGCAGATTGGCCCAGTTCTCTGGGGCCGTGCCGCCCAGAGCGGACGTGGCGCCGATACCGGTGACGACGATGCGCTTGGTCATGAAGGTCCTTCGTGAGGAGGGAGGTGGTTCGGGAGGAAGGAGGATGCCACGCCCCGCGCCCGCTGACCGGCTGCTGAG
>NZ_MKRT01000025.1:62899-69254 GCF_001897945.1 Microbacterium sp. 69-10 | reverse complement strand
GATGGTCACGCCGAACTTCTCCTCGGCGTTGACGACGATCGTCATCATCGAGATCGAGTCGATGTCGAGGTCGTCGGTGAACGACTTCTCCATCGCGACCTCTGATGCGTCGATGCCGGTCTCGTCGGTGACCAGCTCAGCAAGTCCTGCGAGGACCTCGTCGGTGGTGAGAGCCATGGTGTTTCCTCTTTCTCGGAATGGTTTCGGAACCGGTGAACAGTCTAGGGAAGGCGCTCCCGATCAGGGGAGCACCACCACCTGCGCGCCGAAGACGAGCCCTGCGCCGAAGCCGATCTGCAGCGCCAGACCACCGCTGAGCTCGGGGTGCTCTTCGAGCAGACGGTGGGTGGCAAGGGGGATCGAGGCGGCCGAGGTGTTGCCGGTCGTCTCGATGTCGCGTGCGATGACGGTGGTCTCGGGGAGCTTCAGCTGCTTGGCGAACTCCTCCACGATGCGCAGGTTCGCCTGGTGCGGGATGAAGGCGGCGAGGTCGGACGCCTCGATGCCGGCCTTCTCGAGGGCCTCGCGGGCGACCTTGGCCATCTCCCAGACGGCCCAGCGGAACACGCTCGGACCCTCCTGACGGAGGGTCGGCCACGGCGAGGTCCCGTCGCGGAACTCGGTGAGCGTGTGGTTCATGCCGACCAGGTCGGCCTTGGACCCGTCGGAGCCCCACACTGTCGCGGAGATGCCGGGGGTCTCGCTGGGGCCGATCACCACGGCGCCGGCGCCGTCTCCGAGCAGGAAGGAGATGCTGCGGTCGGTCGGATCGACGATGTCGGAAAGCTTCTCCGCGCCGACCACGACGGCGTAGTGCGCAGCGCCGGCGCGGATGAGCGCATCGGCCTGCGCGACGGCGTAGGCGTAGCCCGCGCAGGCGGCGTTGACGTCGTACGCGGCCGCGGGGTTCGCGCCGATGCGATCGGCGACGATCGCCGAAACCGAGGGCGTCTGCTTCGGGTTGCTGATGGTGGCGACGATGACCAGGTCGATGTCGGCCGGGTCGACTCCGGAGCGCTGGACGGCCTCCGACGCAGCGGCGGAGGAGAGGTCGATCGCGTCGGTCTCGGGCACGGCGCGAGCGCGCGTGATGATGCCGGTGCGCTGCCGGATCCACTCGTCGCTGGAGTCGATCGGGCCGACCAGGTCGTCGTTGGGGACGGCGTTCTCACCGCGGGCCGCGCCGACGGAGTAGATCCGGGTGTGCGCGGCTCCGGTGGGCTGGGTGATGGTGGCGCTCATGCTGCTTCTCCGTTCAGCAGCGCGACTGCTGCGTCGAGGTCGTCAGGGGTCTTCACGGCGACGTTGGGCACGCCCTTCAGGCCGCGCTTGGCGAGGCCGACGAGCGCGCCGGCCGGGGCGACCTCGATGAAGCCGGTGATGCCCGCCTGGGCCATCGACTCCATGCACAGGTCCCAGCGGACCGGCGAGGACACCTGCGTGACGATGCGGTCGAGCGCGTCGCGTCCGTCGGTGACGACGGCTCCGTCGCGGTTCGACCAGAGGGGGATCGTCGGGTCGTCCGCCACGACGTCGTCGACGGCGGCGCGGAGCGTGTCCACCGCGGACCCCATGTAGGAGGTGTGGAAGGCGCCGGCGACCTGCAGCGGCATGACGCGGACGCCGCGCGGGGCGCTCTCCGCGAGCTTCGCGAGGCTCTCCAGCGCGCCGGCGGCCACGATCTGCCCGGCGACGTTGTAGTTGGCGGGGGCGAGATCCAGGTCGTCGAGCAGGGCGAGCACCTCATCGGCGTCGCCGCCGAGCACCGCGCTCATGCCGGTGGGGACCTGAGCTGCGGCGTCGGCCATGGCCCGGCCGCGGATGCCGACGAGCCGCATGGCGTCGATGCCCGGGATGACGCCGGCGGCTGCCACAGCGGCGAGCTCGCCGACCGAGTGGCCTGCGAGGCCGTCCGGGCGCCGCCCGGCCCTGAGCATGAGCTGCTTGCCTGCGACCATGGACGCCGCGACGATCAGTGGCTGCGCGATGCGCGTGTCGCGGATGGTGTCGGCATCTGACTCGGTGCCGTGCTTGATCAGGTCGACCTCGGCGGCATCCGAGAACTCGGCGAGCTGCTCGGCGACGCCGTCCAGCTCGAGCCAGGGTGCGAGGAATCCGGGGGTCTGGGAGCCCTGTCCAGGGCAGGCGACGACGATCACCCATCCATTCTGCCAACGATGGCGAAGAGAGAGTGGATGATTCATCACAAGAATCCGCGATTCGCTTGTGCGTGGCGTACAGCGGATGCCGTGCCGCGGGTCGCGATCAGCGGCGGCGGGGTGCCGCACGGCGGCGGCTCGGCTCGGATGCTCCGATCGATCCGAGGATCAGCGCGGTCTGCAGGATCAGCGCTTCACGCGGTCCGGTGGCGTCCCAGCCGATCACCTCGCTGACGCGCTTGAGGCGGTAGCGCACGGCGTTCGGGTGGACGAACAGCTCGCGGGCCGTGGCCTCGAGCGAACGCCCGTTGTCGAGATAGCTCCACAGCGTCGTCACCAGATCGGGGGAGTGCGCCTGCAGCGGTCGGAAGATCCGCTCGATCAGCGTCTGCTTGGCGAGCGTGTCGCCGGCCAGTGCGCGCTCGGGGAGCAGGTCGTCCGCCTCGACCGGGCGCGGGGCTCCTCGCCACGCGCGCGCGACGGCGAAACCCGCCAGCGCCGCGCGTGCGCTCTGCCCCGCATCCACCAGCGCGGCGACGGGGGGACCGAGCACGACGTAACCGGGACCGAACGACGGCTCCAGGCGCTGGGCGATCTCGGCGAACGGCAGCTCCTCCTCCTCCGTCGTCTCCTTGCCCGGAACCCGGGCGCGTCCGACGACGAGCACCAGCCGCGACCCCTGCACGCCGATCAGCACGTCCACCGAGAGGCGCCGCGCGGTGCGTCGGACCTGGTCGACGTCGAACTGCGGGGGCGTCGTGCCGACCAGCACGCACACCTCGCCGTGCCCGTGCCAGCCCAGGGCCGCGATGCGGCTGGGCAGCTCCTCATCGGCCTCGCCGGTGAGGATCGAGTCCACGACGAGCGCCTCGAGCCTGGCATCCCACAGCCCGCGGGCCTCGGCCGCGCGGGCGTACACGTCCGCCGACGCGAACGCGACGTCGCGGGAGTACAGCAGGATGGCCTCGCGCAGGTCCTCGCCACGGCCGGCCACGCGCTCCTCGGTCACCGCGACCGTCACGCGGATCAGCTGCAGCGTCTGCTGCAGACTGACGCTGCGCAGCAGCTCGCGGGGAGCTGCTGCGAAGATGTCGGCCGCGATCCAGGGGGTGGAGGACGGGTCCTCGTACCACTGGATGAAGGATGTGATCCCCGCCTGCGCCACCAGCCCGACGGCGGACCGCCGGGCCGGTGGCATGTCGGCGTACCACGGGAGGGTGTCCTCCAGCCGCTTGATCGTCACCGTGGCGATGTCACCGGAGATCCGGCGCAGCCAGGCGAGAGTGGCGGCCTTGTCCATGGCCGACGTGGTGGGACCTGTCACAGATTCAGCTTTCGCCGCCTGCGTTTCCGCTGGAGCCCGCGTTCACGTCGTGCAGCGCGTACTTGGTGATCGCGTCGCCGACGATGGAGCGCTGGATCTTGCCCTGGTCGGCCAGCGCCTGCAGGGTGCGGACGACCATCGACGGGCCGTCGATCTTGAAGAAGCGACGGGCCGCAGCGCGGGTGTCGGAGAAGCCGAAGCCATCGGCGCCGAGCGTGTAGTACGGGTTCGGCACCCACTGGCGGATCTGGTCCTGCACGGCGTGCATGAAGTCGCTCGCGGCGATGACGGGACCCTCGGCACCCTGCAGCTTCTCGGTGAGGTAGGCCGTGCGGGGCTCCTTCTCGGGGTGCAGGAAGTTGTGCTCGTCGGCCGCGAGACCGTCGTTGCGCAGCTCGCCCCACGAGGTGACCGACCACACGTCGGCGCTGATGTTCCAGTCCTTGCGGAGCAGCTCCTGCGCCTCCAGCGCCCACGGCACGCCAACGCCCGAGGCGAACAGCTGAGCCTTCAGGCCCTCGCCGGAGTCGACCGAGATGCGGTGGATGCCGCGCACGATGCCCTCGACGTCCACGTCCTCGGGCTCCGCCGGCTGCACGAGCGGCTCGTTGTAGACCGTGAGGTAGTACATGACGTCGGGGTTCGGGTGGTTGCCGCCGTACATCCGCTCCAGGCCCGAGCGCATGATGTGCGCGATCTCGTAGCCGTAGGCGGGGTCGTAGGACACCGTCGCCGGGTTGGTCGACGCCAGCAGCGGCGAGTGGCCGTCGGCGTGCTGCAGACCCTCACCCGTGAGGGTGGTGCGGCCCGCGGTGGCGCCGATGACGAAACCGCGCGCCATCTGGTCGCCGGCCGCCCACAGCGCGTCGCCCGTGCGCTGGTATCCGAACATCGAGTAGAAGATGTAGATCGGGATGAGCGGCTCGCCCTGCGTGGAGTACGAGGTGCCGGCGGCCGTGAACGCGGCCGTGGCGCCCGCCTCGTTGATGCCGACGTGCACGATCTGGCCCTGCGGGCTCTCCTTGTAGGCCAGCAGCAGCTCGCGGTCGACCGACGTGTAGTGCTGACCGTTCGGGTTGTAGATCTTCGCGGTCGGGAAGTACGCGTCGATGCCGAAGGTGCGCGCCTCGTCCGGGATGATCGGGACGATGCGGTTGCCGAAGTCCTTGGAGCGCAGCAGATCCTTGAGCAGTCGGACGAACGCCATGGTGGTGGCGATCTCCTGCGTGCCGGAGCCCTTCTTCGGGAGCGCGTAGGTGGAGTCGTCCGGCAGCGTGATCGCGGTGTGGCTCGTACGGCGCTCCGGGATGAAGCCGCCCAGGGCGCGACGGCGCTCCAGCATGTACTGGATCGTCTCGTCGTTCTCGCCCGGGTGGTAGTACGGCGGCAGGTACGGGTTCTCCTCGAGCTGCGCGTCCGTGATCGGGATCTGCATGGTGTCGCGGAAGGTCTTGAGGTTCTCCAGCGTCATCTTCTTCATCTGGTGGGTCGCGTTGCGGCCCTCGAAGTGCGGACCCAGACCGTAGCCCTTGACGGTCTTGGCGAGGATGACGGTGGGCTGGCCCTTGTGCTCGAGCGCGGCCTTGTAGGCGGCGAACACCTTGCGGTAGTCATGGCCGCCGCGGCGCAGCTGCCAGATCTGCTCGTCGGTGTAGTCCTTGACCAGGGCGGCGGCGCGCTCGTGCTTGCCGAAGAAGTGCTCGCGGATGTACGCGCCCGACTCGGCCTTGTAGGTCTGGTAGTCGCCGTCCGGGGTGGCGTTCATGATGTTCAGCAGCGCGTTGTCGGTGTCGCGGGCGAGCAGGTCGTCCCACTCCCGGCCCCAGACCACCTTGATGACGTTCCAGCCGGCGCCGCGGAAGAACGACTCCAGCTCCTGGATGATCTTTCCGTTGCCTCGGACCGGGCCGTCCAGGCGCTGCAGGTTGCAGTTGATCACGAAGGTGAGGTTGTCCAGGCCCTCGTTCGCCGCCACCTGAAGCTGGCCGCGGGACTCGACCTCGTCCATCTCGCCGTCGCCGAGGAAGGCCCACACGTGCTGGTCGGAGGTGTCCTTGATGCCGCGGTTGGCGAGGTACTTGTTCGACTGCGCCTGGTAGATCGCGTTGATCGGGCCGAGGCCCATCGACACGGTCGGGAACTGCCAGTAGTCCGGCATGGAGCGCGGGTGCGGGTAGGAGGGCAGTGCGTGGCCCTCGTGCGACTTCTCCTGGCGGAAGCCGTCCATGTCGGCCTCGCTCAGGCGCCCCTCGAGGAAGGAGCGGGCGTAGATGCCGGGGGAGGCGTGGCCCTGGATGAAGATCTGGTCTCCGCCGCCGGGGTGGTTCTGGCCGCGGAAGAAGTGGTTGAAGCCGACCTCGTAGAGCGAGGCCGCGCCGGCGTAGGTGGAGATGTGACCGCCCACGCCGATGCCCGGGCGCTGCGCGCGGTGCACGGTGATCGCGGCGTTCCAGCGGATCCAGTGCCGGTAGCGGCGCTCGATCTCCTCGTCGCCGCCGAACTCCGGCTCGTTCTCCGGAGCGATGGTGTTGATGTAGTCGGTGGTCGGCACCATCGGCACGCCGAGGTGCAGGTCCTTGGAGCGCTTGAGCAGGCTGAGCATGATCTCGCGCCCGCGACCGTGGCCCTTCGCGTCGACCAGCTCGTCGAGCGACTGCTGCCACTCGCCGGTCTCCTCCGGATCGCTGTCGAGGGGGCCCTGAGAGTACGGATCCTGATCGTGAACGGTCACGTGGAGCCTTTCGTCTTACTGGCAGGTCGTGCCAAGGAAACGGGAAGCGACGTGGGGGAGCCTTGTCGGCTCGGCACAACACGCGCTGTGCTCAGCCTATATCCGTTCGCGGGTCGGATGCCGCAACGGGCTCCCGCTAGG
>NZ_MKRT01000025.1:54302-62802 GCF_001897945.1 Microbacterium sp. 69-10 | reverse complement strand
GCTCGTGTTGAGGACCGAGGCGATCGCCTTGACCTCCGCGAGCGCCCATCCGCGCTGACCCTTCAGCTTCAGGCCCAGCGAGCCGGACGACATCCCGATCTGCCTGGCCACGTCGCCCTGCTTCCGACCTTCGCTCCAGATGAGCATGTGAGCGCGCTGCCCCAGCTCCGCGTCCACGTCCCTGCTCGGGGTGTTACGGGTTTCCTTCGCTGTCTCCATGTACCCAGTATCGGACAAATCGGACAGATTCGCAACCAATCCGACCGAATGTCCACAAGTTCCTAATTTATCTGATAGCGTCGCCGACATGAAAAACAAGGAACTTCCCGACACAGAGGGAACTCTGCTGATGCCGAGCGAGGCGGCGCGGATGCTCCACGTGACCACGAAGACGCTGCAACGTATGGCGATGCGCGGCAAGGTCGCCGCGGTCGTGTTGCCGAGCGGGCACCGGCGCTATCTGTTGGCGCAGATCGAAGCCCTGGCGGCCGCATCATGATCTCCGGTGCTGGGGAGCGCCGGGTGCCCGCTGGGGTTTCGGGCTCGGATGGCCGGGGCACCGTGGGGACGGTTGCCCCGGCATCCGGAACGGGAGTGTCTTCGCAGGCGGGTCTGGCGGCGCTGCGCGCCGGGGCCAGCCGTGCGGGGATGCTCCGCGTGCAGGTCGGGGCGGCGTCGTGATCGCCGCACGCTGGGCGCTGTTCGCTGCCATGGTCGCGTGCGGTGTCGCCGTCGCGGTCACGGGTCGTTGGAACGGCGTCGCGCTGCTGCAGATCGTCTTCCTGCTCGCGTACTTCGCGACCTACCAGAACGTGCGCGCCGCGGTGGCGCGCTTCATCGGCGGCATGGACCCCGCCCCGAGCCTGTCGCGTCTCGACGAGCTCGACGGCCTCGGCCGCCACGACCACCAGAAGTGAAGAAAGCCGGCCCCGCTGCAACGGGACCGGCCATCAAGAGAAAGGACATCCGAACATGTCCATCACCGCCAATCCTACGTTCCTGGCCGTGGAAACGCGCGCTGGACGTGCCACCCTGGGCGGGCGCCGTCGCCTGCTCGATGACCTGCAGGAGGCCGTGCAGACCGTTGAGGAGATCGACGGACGCTTGTACGCGATCGAGCCCGTCGAGGTCGTGGCGATGACGCCGGTGTCGGCGTCCGCACATGTGCGTCTCGTCGGAGTCCCAGCACTGGATCCCGAGCCGCGACCGATCGCAGGCATGACCTGCCCGTGCGGTGCGCGCGGCACCCTGTACGAGGGCGAGAACCGCGACGCCTGGGACGCCTGGGTCGAGTCGCACGACGGGTGCTCGGAGATGGTCGCGTGAGCGCCCCGGCGATCCTGCCCGCGGGTGACACCGCGAGGGCCCGGAAGACGGACCCGGTCACGTCGCACGCCGCGGCGGACTCGATCACCCCGGAGGGTCGGGAGGCATCCGAGCTGGAAGTGCTCGCGATCCTCGCTGACGAGACCTCCCCGATCACGGCGGAGCAGATCGAGTCCCGTCACGTGCAGCGCGCCTGGCAGGGCCAGTCCGCGCACACGTACACGGCATCCCGTCTGCGGACCGCGTTGAAGCAGCTCGCCGACGACGGGCACGTGATCCGTGACGGTGAGGGCCGCACGAAGTCCGGCCGCCGCGCCGCGACATGGCGGGTGGCGTCATGAGCCAGATGGACATGATCACGGCCCTGGTGTCGGAGGGCATCCAGAAGAACCTGCGCGCGCACCGGAAGTACATCGCCGCCGGCGAGCGGCGCGGCATCGCCGACGACTCCGCATCCGTCGCGATCGCCGTGCTGATCGAGATGTCCGGCGGCCACCACCACATCGTCCGCTCCGACGGGGAGACGTTCACCCTGCAGCACCCGCTCACCGAGCGCCTGACCGGGGACCTCCTCGACTGCGACCTGCTGCGCCACATCTACCGCGGCGACCGGATCCCGAAGGGCCGCTACCGGGTCCTGATGAACGACGACGACACCGACGTCGACCTGATCCCCCTGAAGGAGTTCGAATGAGCAGCGGGTACGTGCACAACATCCCGATCACGCCGGCACCGGCGACGGACGAGGACCGCGACGCGGCCCGCCGCATGGTCGCCCGGAACGTCCAGGACGCCGCCGAGCGGACGCAGGTCGAGGCGATGCTGGGGCTGAGCGCATGACCCCGCAGATCACCGCGGCCCGCATCGTGGTCCCGGAGGACGCCCCGCGCACGGTGTGGATGCTCGAGCGTGGCGAGGGCCCGACGGCGTCGATCATCTCGGAAATCGCGCACGGCGGCATCAAGACGTGGCGGCGCGTGCTCGAGCAGATGATGAACGGCTCCACGTTCCGGGGGAACCGCGCCACGGCCGCCGGCCACTCCCGCGAGGATGCCCTCCTCGACGAGGCCGCCGACCAGCTGCACACCGTCACCCCTAACCGGGCACTCTGGGCGTCGCTCGAGAACGACCTCCACCGGGCGACCCCGGACGGCATCGGCGCGAACTCGGACGGCTCGATCGTGGCGGTCGAGGTCAAGTCCCACGAGCACGGCTACAAGTTCGCCGGGATCCCGCGCGACCACATGGAACAGAACCAGTGGCAGCAGCACGTGCTCGGCGCAGTGTCCGGCCTGTACGGGTACGAGATCCGCGACGAGGACGACCAGCCGCCCGCCGACGGCGCCACCTGGATCGACGTCCCCCGCGACGACGAGATGATCGCGTTCCTCGTCTACCGGGCCGACCTGTTCATCGCGTGGCGGGACGCCGGATGCCCCGACGTCGACGACCTCCCCGAGGATGTCGCCGCCGCGCTCGACGAGTGGGCCCCGCTGAAGCGCGAGCTCGACGCCCTCACGAAGACGGAGAAGAAGGCCGCCGACGCGCTGAAGAAGGCGATCGCGAAGAGCATGCCGCACGCCGAACGGTTCGGCGCGGTCGGTATCCGCGAGGCCGGCGGGTTCCAGGTCAGCGTGTCCGAGACCACGGGCATCGACGAGGACGCGTTCGCCGCCGACTCGCTGCCCCTGTTCCGCAGCTGGGTCGCCGACGTCGCACGCGCCAAGGAGCGCGCCGAGCTGCTGAAGCACGAATACCCGAAGGTGCGGCGCACGACGTCGCTCCGATTCCAGGAGGCATGAGATGAGCGAGCAGCTGATCGAGAAGAAGACGATCGGTGAGGTCGAGCGCATCGTCCACGGCTCCGGCCTGTGGGACGGCACCGGCCCCGTCGAGTTCTCCAACGACGGCGAGACCTGGTCCGAGACCTGGGCGCCATCGACCGAGCACCCGCTCCCGGAGTTCGCCCGCGTCGAGGTCTTCCGCAAGGACGTGCGGATCCCGACGAAGGTCACGATCCGGTGGGACGAGCAGGTCCCGCGCGCGGACGAGTTCTGGGCGGGGAAGTGGGTCGGCGCGCCGATGCGCCACTTCGGCCGCACGGCCCGCATGGTCGGCTACCGGCAGACGTTCCGGGAGCTGCTCGGCGACATCGTCATCGAGGACGAGGGCGACGACCGCGCGCTGCTCGATGCCGCGCCGGAGGCTGACGCCGCGCCCACGGAGCGCGACTGGGCGGCGGAGATCGCCGACGCCGAGTCGTCGACCCTGCTCGACGCGATCGAGAAGGACGCCCGCGCCGCACGGATCTTCACCCCCGACAAGGCAGGAACCGACCTGCATCGTGCGCTGCGCGCGCGCCGCCGGGAGATCGCGGCCACGGTGGCGGATGCCGCGTCGGCATGGGAGACCCCGGCGATCGCGGCATCCGTCCAGGTGCACGACGTCGCGGCCACGACGATCAGCCCGGAGAAGCCCGCGCGCCCGGCCCCGCAGGACCACCTGCCGCCGGCGAACCGCGCGGCCCGCCGTGCCGCGGCACGCAAGAAGGGGAAGCGATGACCGAGCACATCAACCCCGTGACCGGCGAAGTCGAGGACGCCCCGGCGGTGCTCGAGCTCGTGCCGCTCGACCTGGTGAACCTGTCCGAGGAGGACCTGCTGGCGATGTTCCCGTCGCCGGTCCAGGTGGCCGGGGCACTGCAGATCGCACGCGCTCGCATCGGCCACGCCCCGGCCGTGCTGAAGGACCTGTCCGCGGCGGTGAAGGCCGCCAAGCGTGACCTGCTGATCGCGAAGGGCAAGGCGTACCGGGACGCCCGGCAGGCGGGGTTCAACATCACCGACGCGCGCCTGTTCTCCGACGTCGACGGGCCTGTTGTCGAGGCGCGCGAGGCGGTCGATGACGCCGAGCTCGAGCTCGAGTTCGGCCGCGACCTGCGCAAGTCGCTCACCACCGACATCGACATCCTGAGATCGCTCAATGCGAACGTGCGCGCCGAGGTGCATCATGCCTGAGCAGTGGCGGCCGGTCGTCGGGTACGAAGGCTCCTACGAGGTGAGCGACCTCGGGCGCGTGCGGTCACTCGATCGCGTGGATCGCACCGGGCATCCGTGGTGCGGTCGCGTCCTCAAGCTCCATCCGGTGTCCTCTCGCGGCTATCGGAAGATCACGCTCTACCGGGATGGTGAGGGCGCGCAGCGGCTGGTGCATCGGCTCGTGCTCGAGGCGTTCGTCGGGCCCTGCCCCGAGGGAATGGAGGGATGCCACCGTGACGCGGACACCACGAACAACACCTTGACCAACCTGCGGTGGGACACGCCCTCGGCAAACAACTACGACACCGTGCGCAACGGGAACCACCATCACGCGAAGAAGACGCACTGCAAGCGGAACCACCTGCTCGAGGGGAACAACCTCGCGGGAGGCGCAGCATCCGACCGCGGATGGAGGCGATGCAAGGCGTGCGCTCACGAGGGCGACAACGCCCGACTGCAGGGTCGCGAGTTCAGCATCGAGCTCGCCGACATCGAGTACCAGAAGTTGACGGGAGTCATCGCATGAGCACCACCACGATCGACGCGGCCGACGTCACCGTCGTCCACGAGCTGAAGATGTCGACCCCGGACATGGGGTGGCTCTCCCGCGGGCTGCTCGCCGCGGCCGCGACCGATGAGATCTACGGCGTCCGCTGCCACGCGCACATCGTCGCCGAGGGGCTCACTGCCGTGTGCACCGCGACCGACGGCTACCGGCTGCACCAGCTGCACCTGCCCCTGCACGCACCCGTGCACCCGGTCGACGTCGTCATCCCGCACGACCTGCTCGTCTGGGCGGGGAAGAACGTGCGCACGTTCAGGCCGAAGAAGGACGCGCTGATCGAACCGGTCGCCGTACTGCAGCTGGTGGTCCCGGCCATGCCGGACGAGCACACCCACCCCGGCTGGGCGACCGTCATCTACCGGGAGTGGGACGACGACACTGCACCATCCGCCCGGTTCGACGCACCCCTCCGCGCCGACGCCTACCCGCCGACCGATCGCCTCATCGACGCTGCCCGCGTCGCCGAGCCCGGCCCGCCGTCCGCGGTGAACCTGGACTTCCTCGCCGACGCCCGCGCCCTCGCGACCGCGATCACCGACCCGCCCACGATCCACTACACCCGCGGCACCGACGGCAAGCCCGGGCCCGCCCTGCTCGACTTCTGGGCCGGCGGGGTGCTGTTCGGGTCCGCGCTGATCCAGCCCTCCAAGACGGAGACCGACGAATGAGCGCCCTCAAGATCGGTTCGCTGTTCTCCGGCGTGGGCGGCCTGGACATGGCCGTTGAGGCGTTCTTCGCCGGTGAGACGGTGTGGCATTGCGAGTTCGACGAAGAACCGTCGAAGGTGCTGTCCGCACGCTGGCCCGGAGTACCGAACTTCGGTGACGTGACAGCCGTCGAATGGTCGACAGTCGAGCAGGTCGACATCCTCTGTGGCGGGTTCCCCTGCCAGGACCTCAGCCTCGCCGGCCGCCGCTCAGGCATGCGCCCGGGCACCAGGTCAGGCCTGTGGGCCGACTTCGTGAAAGCAATCGACGCGCTGCGTCCGAAAGTGGTGGTGATCGAGAATGTCCGAGGCCTACTCTCCGGATGCGCCGAGTCCGCATCCGATAGCACGCTGGGACTCTGCCCGAGATGTGTGGACCCCGATGGAGGGGCCAGCCATTCTCCCAATGTTCGAGCACTTGGACGTGTACTCGGAGACCTTTCCGCCCTCGGGTTCGATGCGGAATGGCATGGTCTTCTCGCGTCCGACATCGGCGCCCCTCATGGCAGGTTCCGGGTCTTCGTTCTTGCCTACGCCCGCGGCGTACGACTCGACGAGAGGTGGGGTGCAGTCTCCCGAGAAACGCAGGGCGGGCGGCCATCAGCCATCGTTGGCGGACGTGCTGACACACCTGTAGGGCTGTTCCCGACGCCGTCCGCGTCGAACGCGAACGACGGCGAGGGGGCGGACACGTGGCTTGCACGGCGCGAGCGGGTCAAGGCGAGGGGGATCAACGGCAACGGCATGGGTATGCCGCTCGCTATCGCGGTTCAGCTGCTCCAGACGCCGACAGCCCGGGATGAGGCGGGATCAGGCGGGAGCAGCACGAGCAACGTCACCCTGACGGATGCTGTGGTGCGCACGGATCTTGGGCGCCGCCCGAATGCACGTCTCCTTCCGACTCCGCAGGTTGCGGACATGCAGGGCGGTCACGCGTCACGCTCGGGCGCTCGCTCGGACGAGATGCTTCTGCCCGGCGTGGCTGTCGCTGCGCAGGAAGGGCGACTGCTGCCGACCCCGCGCGCTTCTCGGGGCGCGTCCGGCACAGAGACGATGTACGCCCTCGGTGCTGAACGTGACGACACTGGCGACCGACAGGGGAACGTGGTCGGCGAACTCTCATGGGGCGAGTACGAGCCTGCGGTGCGTCTGTGGGAGTTGATTACCCGTCCCGCACCGGCTCCGACTCTCCCGAATGGGAAGAACGGGAACCATCGTCTCGCGGCGGTGTTCCCGGAGTGGATGATGGGCTACCAGCTCGGATGGGTGACCGACATTCTCGGGCGGAACCCGGCGATCAAGGCGTGTGGGAACGGGGTCGTCCCTCAGCAGGCGTACGCGGCGCTCGAGATCATGTGGTCTCGGATGGCATGGGAGCTGGCAGCGTGACCGCCCCGACGAAGCAGACCCGCACCGACACGTACACGCGTGACGGCTACCGGTGCGTGATGTGCGGTGGGGTGGACCCGCTGACGTTCCAGCACCGTCGCGCAGTGGGAACGCGCGGGTCGAAGGGCATCCTCCCGCCGCCGGTGGACGGCCTGACCCTGTGCGCGGTGTGCAACCAGCGGTGCGAGGCGGACATGCAGGACTCGGCGCTCTCGCACGGCTGGAAGGTGCGGAGCTGGGTGAAGAGCCCCGAGCGGGTACCTGTCTACTACCCGGGCGAGCTCGGATGGTTCCGGCTCGAGGGTGTGACTCGGGTGCGGATCTCGTCGGCTGTGGCGATGGAGATGGGCTGCTCGGTGTACGGGGATGAGTGGATGCGGTGGCAGGCGCACCGGATGTTCGGTGCCGACGGGCGGGGGATGCGATGAGCGTGGAGATGCTGCCGACGGTCCCGGGCTTCACGTCCGGTGTCGTCGGGATCGCCCCGTACCGGCTGCAGTGCGCCGGGTGTGGCTCGATCGAGACGCCGGAGTACCTGATCCTGATGCGGACGAAGTTCTACGGCTTCCGCCACGGCGACCTGCGCCGGCTGTGCGAGGCGTGCGCGACGGCCGCCGGATATGAGGTGACCGAATGAGCATGCCGACCTATGCGATGACCTACGTCGTCTGGCATCCGGCGTCGATGACGTTGAAGGTCGGTCGGGCGTGGGCGTGGTCGCGGGTGCAGCGGTGGCTGGATAGGGGATGGTATCCGATCGTCTGCCAGCGGGGCACGGATGCGACGTGGGAGCGGGAGGCGCTGCGGGTGCTGCGCCGCTGGTTCCCGCAGGCGTTCGCGTCGTGGGCGGATGCCGAGGACGTGCTCGGGCGAGGCGGGAAGGGCTTCACGGAGTGCTTCACGGTCGCGCCGGAGGATCTGAACTTCGCTCTCGACAGGTGCATCGAGGGCTTCGCGAGAGGGAACGATGTCAACCAAGCAACGCATGATCAGCCCCGCCGACCTCGAGACGCTGGCCACGGTGCCGGACGTCGCGAAGCCGTCGGCGATGTGGCTGTGGCTGAACCTCGACCCGCTGGGTCGGGGGCGGATGGATCCGCGCGAGCTGTCGGCGGCGATGTATCCGACGCTCGACCTGACGCCGGACGAGGTGTTCGAGAACCTGGTGCTGCTGACGGAAGCGGGGTTCCTGACGACGTTCGTCGCCCCGGACCCGGAGACCCGGGAGTCGGTGGAGTGGCTGCTGCTGTTGCGGCCGCTGAAGATCGACCTGCGGGATACCCGCATCTCGACGCCGGAGCCGCCGCCGCATCTGTCCCATGGGGTTCCCATGGCTATGGGTGGGGGCGCGCGAGGGCGTGCGGGTGCGCGGGGGAGCGCGCGGGAGCGGGCGCGAGCGCAGGTGCGGGCGGAGGACGCGGCGCGGGCCGATGCGTGGGATGCGGTGCAGCGCGATCGCGAGGTGCTGGTGGAGCG
>NZ_MKRT01000025.1:19098-54294 GCF_001897945.1 Microbacterium sp. 69-10 | reverse complement strand
CGCCGATGTTCTGCGACGAGCACATGCCGCACGGGGCCGGTCAGAAGAAGTGCGGGCCCTGCCGGGACAGGCGTCTTCTCCGCGACGAGTGGCTGCAGCGCCGGGTGTACGAGGACCGTCTCGCCGGATGGCACGAGCAGAACGACGAGGACGACGGCGAGGGGGTGTGGGGTGAAGTCTTCTGACGCTCTGAGCGACTTCATCGACCTGACGGTGATGCGGTTCGCGAAGGACCACCGGTTCCGGGTCCGCCTGCTGGCGGAGGCCGGGGAGACAGCACGAGAGACAGCACAGCGGGTCCGTCGGGAGGCGGCGGCCGCAGGATCGAGGAGGACAGCAGCATGAGCACCAAGGACGAACTGAGCATCAACATCGTGAACTATCCGCCGAGCGGTTCGGAGGTGTCGCTGCAGACGGTCGCGTTCGGTCCGGTGGGCCCGATGCGCCTGATGGTCGAAATCGACTCAGAAGACGCATCGACCGACATCAAGATCACCGTCGGGAACGCGGCCGAGCACGCCGAACTGGGTGACTTCCTCCGCGACATGGCCGAGCTCCTGACGGCTATTGCTGAATCCGATGAGACCGAAGAGGCGATCGAGTCGGCGATCGTGGAGGAGGCGGACTGATGGCCGGGGAGACGATCATCACGGTCGTGGGGAACCTGACCGCTGACCCGGAGTTGCGGTACACGCAGAACGGCCTCCCGGTGGCGAACTTCACGATCGCGTCGACGCCGCGGACGCTGGACAAGGCGTCGGGGGAGTGGAAGGACGGCGACGCGCTGTTCCTGCGGGCCTCGGTGTGGCGGGAGTTCGCGGAGCACGTGGCCGGGTCGATGACGAAGGGCATGCGTGTGATCGCGCAGGGACGCCTCCGTCAGCGTTCCTACCAGGACCGGGAGGGGAACAACCGGACGGCGATCGAGCTCGAGGTCGATGAGATCGGTCCGTCGCTGCGGTATGCGACCGCGCAGGTGACCCGGGCGGCGCGCGCGGACGGTCAGCGTCCGGCGGCATCCGCGCCGGCCGGTGACGGCGACTGGGCGACGTCGGAGCCGCCGGCGGATCAGTGGGGAGGGTTCGGTGATGACACGCCGTTCTGAGCCGAAGCCGGACTGCGGCATCTGCCAGGGGTTCGGGTTCGTGATGGTGAGCCGTGACCCTGACCTCGAAGCGGACTGCGTGTGCACCGACCCGCCGGAGCCGACGCCGGCCGAGAAGGTCGACGCGTTCGCGCGGAGCATCGGGGTCGAGCTGATGCCGTGGCAGCGTGAGCTCGCGATCACCCTGCTCAGCGGTGAGCACACCGCGCTCTCCGTGCTGGCCGTCGGCCGCCGCGGAGGGCTGCGGACAGTCCGCCGTGTCGTGGAGGGAGCGCGCTATGTCTGACCGTCGAGTTGAGCTGGACCACTACACGTCGGCGCGCTACGGGACGCACACGGTCGTCGCGGTGCTGCACGTCGAGGACCCGGTGATCGGCGATCAGGCGTTCGGGTGTGGGCACAGGCATCGTCATGAGGGGACGGCCGCGGCGTGCGCTCGGGAGAAGTGGCCGGATGTCGAGGTTCGGGAGGTGCTGTCATGGCGGACGTGACCGTGAGCGACCGGGTGTGCATTCGCGGGTGCAAGGTGCGCGGCCTGCATTACGCGGCGTGCGAGGAGCAGGCGAAGGTGCAGGCGGCGGAGGCGGCCGGTGAGGTGTACGTGTCGAAGTGCTGGGGGTGTGCTGAGCGTCCCGCCCGCGATCACGCGCTGATCTGCGACTCGTGCTTCTACCGGCTGCGGACGCTGGTCCGTGATTCGGGTGACCTGTATGGGCGTCTGCGGTCGCTGGCGGATCCGATGAAGGCGACTCCGACGGATAAGGCGCCGGGTGGTCGTGCGCAGCAGGTGGAGGCGCCGGCCCCGGTGGACGCGGACCTCCTGGACGCTCTGAACGATCTGGGGCACACCCTGCACGACTGGGGCCGGCACACGGACTATCAGCTCGAGCGGTGCCTCCCGGACCTGGTGAACGACGTCGAGAACGTCCGGATCCTCGGTATCGGGTTCCTGGACCGGAACCCGCTGGTCGACGGAGTCCGCCCGTTCTGGTCGGTGCAGGACGCGGTCGATAAGTGGGGTGTGGAGCGTCGCACGAAGGGGGAGCCGTCGTGGGAGGCGGATCCGGATCCGGTGGTGGTGGCGATCGCGCGGCCGGAGTGGTCGGATCCGCTGATCACGAAGCTGCAGGCGGAACAGCTGGCCGGGTCGGAGCGGACGCTGCGCCGGTGGATCGGGAAGGGCCTGATCGAGCACGAGGGCACGGTGGTGATCGCCGGGGTGATGACGCGCATGTTCCGGCGGGGCGATGTCGTGCGGGTGCGGGACGAGATGCAGAGCAGGGTGGGGCGGCCGAAGACGACCGAGAACGGGGGCGCATCGTGAGCGGCTGGGTTGTCGAGCACGGATATGTCGCCGACGGCGTGGAGACGGTCGTGCACCGGTTCGCTGAGGTGTCAGGCATGCCACGGAACGGCTTCTACGACAGCCGCACCGAACCCACCGAGAAGGAATCCGCGCTTGGGATCACCGAGTGCTTCGAACGGTGCATCCCCGCACCAGGACGCCAGGAGGAATCATGACCGATCAGACCGCACACATCACCGGCACACGGTTTGAGTCGTCGCCAGGGCGCGGTCCGTCCGCGATCCAAGTAGCCGTGGACGAGGCCGGGAACTTCGGCATCTGGACGAACCAGAACCCGCGCCAGGTGGCGGCGATGCTCCGCCTGATCGCGGACGAGGCTGAAGCCGAGTTCGACCGGTGCGAGTTCCTGGGCGAGATGGGACGCGGCACAGACCGCCCGGACGGGAGTGCAGAGCGATGAGTCGGTGCCCGGAGTTCGATCCGAATGTTGATCAGCGGCTCTCGGATAGCCCGTCCGCGCGGTGTGTCCGTGGGAGCGGTCATCGCGGGATGCACCGAGATCCGTTCGGTGACGAGTTCACCACAGACCGCGAGAACGGGAGCGAATCATGAACCTCTACCCCGGAGAATCGGAACCCATCGCCCTCGACCCCGTGCTGCGCGGTGTCGATCTCGCGATGGAACGGCTGGTACGAGCCGACTGTTTCACGGAGCGCACACTGACGATCCTGGACGAGTTGCGCCGTGAGGTGCTCGGCGTCGAGGAACTGGCCGACCTCCGGGCGCACTACCAGCGCACAGACCGCGAGGACGGGAGCAAGAGCCATGACTGAGCACGACCACATCACGAAGACCGACACCATCGGGTGCCCTGCATGCGACAAGGTGGCGGGGCGGGACAGTGAGCCCGCGCCGACGCCCGAGCAGCCGACGATGCCCGACCTGTCGGCGTTCCCCTCCGTGCAGCACCGCATCGAGGGTGGCAAGTTCATCTGCCCGGGGGACGAGAGCGCATGGTGTCACCAGTACCCGGAGGACGGATGCGATCACGAGTACTGGCCGTGCGGCCACGAGTTCACCAGCCACGCCGAGTGCTGGATCAAGCCGTGGATCGACGCGACCGATCTGGCCGACTCGTACGCAGGCGTCGAGCACGAGCTGCTGCTGCGCGATGAGGACTTCCCGGACGGTGACGTGGACTGGACGTGGGAGGACGAGTACGTCACCTTCGACTACGTCCGCCCGGTCGGCACCTTGGGGCCCGACTGCCGGGATGGGAAGCATGACGCCTGCGATGGCCGCGCGCTGGATGGGAAGACGGATGAGATCGTGGGTTGCGCATGTTCGCATCATCGCGACGGATCAGCTGAAGGTGGCGCATCATGACTGCGCAGTGTCGCTTCGCGTGGACATCGCCCACCGGTGACCACCACTGCGGGGGAGACGCTGATCACAGCGGACTGCACCGGTGCGGGGAGCATCCGATGTCGTACGTCGCTGTCGGTGCAGAACCCCGGGTTCGACTCATGGGATGGAACCCGCGTTGGGAAGCGCCTCCTGGCGACTCGCCGAGCTGATCAGGGAAACGTGGCCGCGGATCGTGTGTAGACTGTGTCTTGCACAAGAAGTGACTGAAAGCCTCGCCTATGGGTGGGGCTTTCGTCGTGTCAGGGTGCAGCGCGATCGAAGCCCATCTGGCCGGGCACCTGCCTTCCAAGCAGGAGGTAGCGGGTTCGAGCCCCGTCGATCGCTCAATGCGCGTGATGGGTGGGTCGGATAGGGTCCGACCCTGGCCTGCAGGCTGTCGTGCGCAGAAGTCCACGTCTGGAACCTCGGTCCCCAGTTCGCTCGATGCGTCACGCCGAGGCAGGTAAGCACCCGCTGATGGGGTCGCGTGGCAACTCTTCCTGATGGTCTCGGAGCGGAGGCGGTCATGTCGTGGCCTTGCCCGGGGTGTGGTGTTCCGCGTCCGTCTCTGTTCGCCGCTGTCCTGCATTGCGACCCGGTCGAACCGATCGATGAGCTCACGGATGAGCCATGACCACGGTCATCGAGGTCGCTGAGGACACGTGCGATCGCTGCGGTCCATCGGTCCGCGCCTACCTGTACGCCCGGATGCCGTCGGGCCGCTCGCTCGCGTACTGCGGCAGCTGCGGCACCCGCTACCTCGCCGGCCTGCTCGACCAGGGCGCGACGATCATCGATCAGCGTCACCGCATCGGGGAGCTGTGAAGCTCGCGGCCGGCATGGCGATCGGCGTGACGGGGATGATCGTGTGGCATGTCGTGGGCTGGCCCCTTCATCGGGTGGGTGTTCACGCGCATCCCGCCGGCCACGCATCCGGACTGCGCGCCGCGCTTCCGGGCATGGCACCACGGGGAGGAGATCTGATGGACGATGACGATGAGCAGCAGCCGAGCTACCTCACTCCCGAAGCGGCCGAAGCACGTGACAAGGTGAGCAAGGCGATCAGCGAGTACCTGCAGGTCGTCCGACCCGGCGAGGACCCTTACGTCGTCGCGTGGGTCGTCGGCGCGGAGTGGACGAATGCGACGCTCGAGCAGACCGGGCGGGCAGGCCGAGACGTCATCATGCCGCAGGATCAGTCCATTGCGGCGTCATGCGGCCTCGGCGTCTACATCACGAACCGCTTCGGCTGACCCAGAGGAGATCATCATGACCACGAAGACCGCATCCCAGCTGACCCACGGGGACATCGTCCAGTCCGAACAGGGCCCGTCCCGCGTCAACACGGTGACCCCCGACGGGAACCGGGTAGCCGTCGACCTGACCACCGTGGATGGTGGCATCGCGTGGGGAGACAGCTTCCCGACCGGGCACGCGTTCACCCTCGGCTAGCAGCATGGTCGCCCCGCTGCACAACGCGAACGGCCACCGACGTCGTCAGGTCGTCGCACGGGTGAAGGCCGAAGAGCACGACTGTGCACTCTGTGATCAGCATGTGGACAAGACTCTCAACTTCATCGCCGGCGAGCACGGCAAGAAGTGCCCATCGCGGGACTGCATCGGGTGCATGCCTGATCCGATGCGAGGCGAGGTTGACGAGGACGTGCCACGCTCACGCGGCGGCTCACCCTACGACCGGGGCAACACGCATCTGATGCACCGCAAGTGCAACCAGTTCAAGTCCGACATGACCATCGCCGAAGCACGCGAGAAGCTCCACGGCGCCAAGACGACGACCCGAACCGTCACCGCATCCCCGATCTGGTGACCGCGGGCCACCCCTGGGCACCCCACCCCCCTCCCCGGGCCCACAGGCCCACCCGCGGCATTGGGCCTATCTCTCCCCGGGGATTTTCCACTTTCCAGGGGGTGAGCGACCATGGCGAATGCGAAAGCGCAGCTGCACGCGGTCGGGGCCCCTGCCTCCGCGAAATCTCGCGGGCGGCGCACATACGACGAGGCGTTCAAGCGCGACGCTGTGGAGAAGGCGCGGGCTGCCAAGTCGATTTCCCAGGTGGCAACTGCTCTGGGTGTGTCGCGGCCAACGCTCCGGGCGTGGATGAACGCGGCCGCACCGCCGCCGATGACGCTGATCGAGGCGGCTCGGTCGGGGAACCGGAAGGCGTACCTCGAGGCGCTGCGGGATCAGCTCGCGGAGAAGATCGCGGCGGGTATGACGCCGAGGGATCTGCCGCCGAACGTGCGACTGCTGAACGAGACGATGCAGCAGCTCGAGGATCTCGCGGCACGGGAGCGGGAGGATTCTGATGCCGAGTCCGTCCCCGACGAAGACCTCGACCCCGACGAACTCTGAGCCGAAGCTGTCGGACGTTGCGAAGCACCTGGTGGTGCCATCGGGAATCAAGACGACCGGATACCCCGCCGTCGAGGCGCAGTGCCGGAAGATGGGGGTCGAGCACGACCCCTGGCAGAAGGGCCTCGGACGCGCAATCCTCGCGAAGCGTGAGGGTGGCCTGTACGCGGCCGGCATCGGCGGTGTGCTGATCTCCATCTGCAGGCAGGTGGGGAAGACGTTCACGATCGGGACGATCATCTTCGCGCTGTGCATCCTGTTCCCCAGGATCAAGGTGCTGTGGACCGCGCACCACTCGGCGACGTCGGACGAGACGTTCGAGACGCTGTCGGCGCTGGCGAAGCGTCGCCGCATCGCCCCGTACATCCGGCAGGTGCGTGGCGGCAACGGAAAGCAGCGCATCGTCTTCACGAACGGGTCTCGGATCATGTTCGGCGCCCGGGAACACGGGTTCGGCCGCGGTATCCCCGGCGTCAGCATTGTCGTTTTCGACGAGTGCCAGATCCTGAAGGCGAAGGCGCTGTCGGACATGATCCCGGCAGCGAACACGGTGAAGAACCCGCTGATCATCTACATGGGCACCCCACCGAAGCCGGATGACCCGGCCGAGGTGTTCAAGGCGCGTCGCAAGAAGGCGCTCGATGTTAAGAAGCGCCGCGCAGCTGGCGAGGTCGTCGACTTCGACACGCTGTGGGTGGAGGTCGGGGCGAACCAGGGCGACGACGTCGAGGACCGCAAGGTGCTCGCGAAGGCGAATCCGTCGTTCCCGCACCGCACGCCGTGGGAGGCGATTCTCCGTCTGCGTGAGAATCTGACCGACCCGGCCGACTGGTCCCGTGAGGGACTGGGGATCTGGGATGAGGAGCTCGACGGCGATGGACCGTTGTCGAAGTCGTGGCCGATGCTGGCCGTCGACGCGCCGCCGATCGATGGCGCGCGCGCGTTCGGTGTCGCGTTCTCTGCGGACGGCATGAAGGTGTCCCTCGGCGGGTGCATCGTCGAGGGCGAGCGGGCACACGTCGAGCTCATCGACGCGCGGCAGGGTCCGGTGGATGCGGCGCTACAGCCGCTCGCGGACTGGTTCGCGCAGAAGGTCGACGGAATGCCGCGGTGGAAGCGCGCCTCGGCGATCGTTCTGTCGGGCCGGGCAGGTGCGCTGGTGCTGGAACGGCTGCTCATCGAGCGGAAGGTGCCGCGCCGGCGAATCGTTGTCGCGTCGTCGCCGCAGTACTTCGAGGCATGCGGCATGCTGCTCGAGCAGTCGACCGCGGCCGCGCGTGAGGCGAAGCTCGACGGTCAGCTGTCGCTGACGCACCTGGCAGGCGAAGGTCAGGCGCAGTTGGACGAGTCGGCGAAGAAGTCGATCCAGGAGAAACGCACCCGTGATGGGGCGTGGGGGTGGGCGTCGCCGGCCGGTGATGAGACCCCGGTCGAAGCTGTCTCGCTCGCGCTCTACGGCGCACGGACGGGCAAGAAGCCGCGCGATGCGCGCGAGGGAGGCGGGGTGATCCTGTGACGATGATTCTCAGTGCTCCACCTGTGGACCTCGGCGAGGACACTGATCTGCTGAAGCAACTGGTCAAGGTGTGGCAGGCGCGGCGTCCGATGAACGTCGAGCGTTCGACCCGGTACGACGGCGAGAAGGCGCTGAAGGACTTCGGAATCTCGCTGCCGCCGCAGATGCGCGGCATCAAGGCGGCGCTCGGGTGGCACGCGAAGGGCGTCCACGCGGTCACCGACCGGTCACGCCTCGAGGGGTTCGTGTCCGCATCGGGGGCTGACGACCCTTTCGGCGTCGAGCAGTTGATGTGGGACAACCGGTTCCTGACCGAGTTCCCGGCAGCATCGGTGTCGTCAGCGGTGCATGGCTGCGCTTTCCTCACGGTGACGCACGGCGATACGCTCTCGGACGAGCCGGATGTGCTGATCATGCCGCGGGATGCGGAGGACTCGGCAGCGCTGTGGGACACACGTCGTCGGCGACTGCGCGCGTTCCTGTCGGTCGTTGACACGGACGATGATGGTGCAGCGACCGCGATGATCGTCTACACGCCCTTCAAGGTGCACACGATCCAGAAGGTCGGAGCACGGTGGACGGTCCGGACGCTGTCGCACAACCTGCGTCGTGTACCCGTGGCGCCTCTCGTGCACAAGTACGAGCTGCGGCGACCTCTCGGGCACTCCCGCATCACACGCCCGAGCATGTACTTCGCCGACGCGGGATTGCGGTCGATCGTGCGGTCCGAAGTCAACTCGGAGTTCTATGCGTCACCGGAGACCTACCTGTTCGGTCCCGGCGTGGAACAGTTCGTGGGAAGTGACCGGTGGTCGGCGATCATGGGGCGCATCAAAGCGCTCGATGTCGAGGACAAGGACGAGCAGCCCGCTCTCCACCGGTTCACGGGGGCATCCCCGCAGCCGCACACGGAGCAGCTGCGGATGTGGCAGGCGTTGTTCGCCGACGACCAGGACCTTGAAGTGCGGTTCGCTGACGCGTCGAACCCGTCGTCCGCGGATGCGATCTTCGCGGCCAAGGAGACGCTGATCACGACGACGCGTGACGCGAACACCCTGTGGGGGTTCGGCGCGGTCTCGGCGATGCAGATGGGCGTCATGCTCCGAGACGGGCTGACAGAGCTCCCCGACGAACTACGGACGTTGCGCGCACAGTTCACGGACCCGGCGATCGTGTCTCCGTCGGCTCGCGCGGATTCGTACTCGAAACTCTCGACGGCGGATCCGTCGTTCGCGACGACGCGCGTGGGTCGGCAGTACGCCGGCCTGTCGCTCGAGCAGATCACGCAACTGGAGGCGGAGCAGAAGCGGAATGGTGCGTCGGATCGGATCGCGCAGTTGGTGGAGGCGGCGCGTGGCGTTCGGCAGGATGCGCCAGCCAGCCAGCCAGCCAGCCAGCCAGCCAGCCAGTGATCTGAGCGCCGCGCAGGTGCTCAAGGCGAGGGCGGATGCGCTTGGTGTGCTCCGTCGTGCTGGTGTCGAAGCTGATGACGCTGCGCGGATGGCTGGCCTGGACGGGGTGAAGTTCATCCCGGGCCAGCCGATCACGATCAAGTCTGAGGAGTGACATGGCGACGTCTGCGCAGATCGAGGAGTTCCGCACTGCGCAGGCGTCGCTGGTCTCGCTCGGTCAGGCGCAGCTCCGCGACGTGCTCTCCACGTTCAGCTTGTCCTCCGACCCGGCTGCGGTCCGTGACGTGCTGTTGCGGTACTTCCCGGACTTCATGACGGCATTCGGCGATACCGCGGCTGTGATCGGCGCGGACTTCTACGACATGGTGCGCGATCTGCCACCGTCGGCGGGGAGCGTGCGAGCGGTGTTCGCGCAACCGGCGAAGACGAAGCAGTCCGAGGGCGTCGTGCGGTGGGCAGTCAATGGACTGTTCACGGCCGAAGCCGACTGGGAGGCGTTCGAGTCGCTGCTCCTGGGCGCAGCGCAGCGACTCATGCTGCAGCCGTCCCGACAGACGATCGACCTACTCGCCCAGGAGGACGCACGATCCGGTCGGGTAGCGGCGGTCAGCTGGTCGCGGCACGTGCATCCGGAGCGCGCGCAGTCGCACAAGTCGTGCGACTTCTGCATCATGCTCGCCGGACGCGGGCCCATCTACAGGTCGCAGGAGGCCGCAGGGTCCGTGATCGGCCGAGGGTCAGATCGCACAGGATTCGACGAGGACGGGCACCGGAGCGCAGGCGGCATCGGTGGCGGCATCCGCGCGCGAGGTGCGCAGGAACTCGCGGCGTCGTTCCACGACGACTGCAACTGCACGACGGTGCCCACGTTCTACGAGATCCAGGACCGCCCGGGTAGCCGCTACCCGCAGGTGCTCGCGCCGATCAATTGACTTGCACGGTTTCTTCCGTGCCCGCACCCAGACGGCTTCTGGGGTCATGGGCGCACGGCCCCTAAACGGAAATGAGGCTCAGCATGGCTGAGGAAACGGCCCAGACCACGGGCACGGAAGAAACCACCAACGAGCAGCAGCAGGAGCAGCCGCAGAAGTTCCAGGCGATCACGTCGCAGGAGGACTTCGACAAGGCGATCCAGACCCGCATCGCTCGGGAGCGTGCGAAGTACTCGGACTACGACCAGCTGAAGGCCGACGCCGCCGAGCTGGCGACGATCCGAGACTCGCAGAAGACCGAGGCGCAGAAGCTGCAGGACGAACGGGACCAGGCGAAGCAAGAGGCCGCCACCGAGCGTTCCGCACGGCTCCGCGCCGAGGTCGCCGCCGACAAGGGCGTCCCTGCCGCGCTGCTCTCGGGCAGCACGCAGGAGGAGCTCGAGGCATCGGCAGCAGCGCTCATCGCGTTCCGTGGCGAGCAGCAGAACGACAGTTCGCGCCTGCACGTCGAGAACGAAGGCAACCAGAGCAAGCGCGCCGCAGCCGACTGGCTGCGCGACGCGGTCAACTAACCCTGAAAGGAGTCGGCCCATGGCTGGCTACAACGAAACCGTCAACCGCACCGATGCCGGTGCGCTCGTGCCCGTCGAGCACGCGAAGGAGATCATCCAGGAGGCGCCGAAGGACTCGGCCGCCCTCTCGCTGATGCGTCGCGTCCCGATGTCCAGCAAGACCAAGTCCCAGCCCGTCCTGTCGGTTCTGCCGCAGGCGTACTGGGTCAACGGTGACAGCGGGCTCAAGCAGACCACGAAGCAGCAGTGGAAGAACCAGATCATCACCGCCGAGGAGCTGGCGGCGATCGTGGTCATCCCTGACGCGCTGTTCGACGACGCGGAGGTGCCCCTCTGGGAAGAGGTCAAGCCCTACCTGCGTCAGGCGATCGGCCAGACCGTCGACGCCGCCGTGCTGTTCGGCAACGACAAGCCGGCATCCTGGACCACGCCCGCCGTCGTTCCCGGTGCAGTCAACGCCGGCAACACCGTCGCCCTCGGCACCGGTGCGGACATCGGCGTCGACATCGCTGCCCTCGGCGAGAAGGTCGCCCTCGACGGGTACACCGTCAACGGCTTCGCCTCGCGCCCCGGCCTGCAGTGGTCGCTGCGCATGGTGCGCTCGGCTGACGGCATCCCGATCTACGGCTCCACGATCGGCGACAACGGCGGCCCCGGTCTGTACGGCTTCCCGCTGCGCGAGATCGACAACGGCGCGTGGGACGCCGACGAGGCCACCCTCGTCGCGGCCGACTGGTCGAAGTTCGTGATCGGTATCCGTCAGGACATCACGTTCGAGGTCTTCAAGGAAGGCGTCATCTCGGACGCCGACGGCAAGGTCATCGTGAACCTGATGCAGCAGGACTCGAAGGCACTGCGCGTCGTGTTCCGAGTCGGCTACGTCGGCGCGAACCCGATCACCGCACTGAACAGCGACGACGGCACCCGCTTCCCCGCGGGCGTGCTGACGCCGTCGGGCAGCGCCTCCCCGGTGGAGCCGGTCCTGACCTCGGTGGCACCCACCACGGGCGCCGCTGGCGACACGATCACGCTCACCGGCACCGGGTTCACCGATGCCACGCAGGTCCGCTTCGGCTCTGCCAACGCGACGAGCTTCGCCGTGGTCTCGGACACCCAGATCACCGCAGTGGTTCCCGCCGGCACGGCCGGCAGCGCCGCGGTCCGAGTCATCAAGGGGCAGCTCGACTCCGACTCGGTCGCGTTCACGCGCAGCTGAGCGACTGGGAGGGGCGGCGGCCACGGTCGCCGTCCCTCCTCACCCTGACCCATCCGCACGAGGAGGCATCATGGCGAGCTGGACCGGACCCACCGATGTGACCGGCGCGTGGATCGGTGAGGGTGCGCCCACCGACACCGGGAAGGTCCAGAAGTGGATCGACAAGGCCGAGCGGGAGATCCGGTTCCGGGTGCCCGACATCCAGACACGGATCGATGCGGAAGCCGCCGAGTCCCCGGCGCGCACGGACCTGCTCGAGCTGGCGAAGGACGTCACCGTCGCGATGGTGATGCGCGTCTTCCGCAACCCGGAGGGCATCCGTCAGGCGAACACGACCACCGGCCCGTTCACGGACTCCGTCACCTATGGCGGAGACGTGCCCGGTGGCCTGGGGCTGACGGACGATGAGCTTGCGAAGCTGCAGGGCGCCCGTGGTGGCGCGTTCAGCATCGACCTGATTCCGTCGACGTCGCCGTTCTATGTGGGGCCGTCGTGAGGCAGGTCAGCGAGGATGTGCTCTGGATGCCGTTCGTGGCCGGGGCTGTGGACGCGCACGGGAACCCGATCGAGTCCTGGGGTGACCCGGTCACGAAGGGTATCTACGCGCTCGACCCGGGGTCGACATCCGAACCTCGCGAGGGGCAAGACCGGGTCATCGTCGAACCCGCCGTGTACATGCCGGCCGATGTCATCTTCGGATCCCGTGATCTCGTGATCGCGCGAGGGAAGGCCTACACGGTCGAGGGAGTCACGCGGGACTGGCGGCATCCGCGTCTCGGACGCATCGGGAACGTCGCGACGCTCCGAAGGGTGGAGGGCTGAATCATGACGGACGTGCGAGTGCAGCTAAAGCTGCGCGGCATCAACCAGGTGATGACCTCCCCCGGGGCCGTGGCGGCCGTCGTGGCTGCCGCCAACAGCATCCAGCGGGCGGCGGGCCCGGAGTTCGAAGTGAACGTGGTACCGCACCGGTACACAGCACGCGCGTTCGTGCGCGCGAAGTCCGCGAAAGGCCGACGGCAGGAAGCGCGCGACAAGGTACTGACGAAGGCGGTCGGTCATGCCGGACGTTGAGTTCGCAGACGCGGAGGCGATGGTCGGCGCGTTCCTGAGATCGCGTCTCGGTGTGCCCGTGTCGACAAAGGTCCCGAATCCGCGTCCGGCACGTTTCGCGCGAGCGTGGCGGACTGGCGGTGGCACCGACAACCGGGCTGTGGAGACGGTGCAGATCACGGTGACCTGCTCCGCAGCCGACTCCGTCACCGCGTCGAACGACGCCGCGAAGGCGAAGCACCTGCTGCTGAACGAGTACACAGCAATGCCGCTAGTGCGCGGCGTGACCATCCAGGCCGGACCGTACTTCGACCCGGACCCAGATACCAACGGTGACCGATACACCGTCACCGCCGTGATGCGCGTGCGCGCGCGTCGAGACCAGGCTGCGGCACCCGCCGCGACCACCGCTGCCGGCTGATGTCGGCGAAACCGAAGGAGAACGCTCATGGGCGTGAATGCTGAACTGGCGCGGATCTTCGGGTCCGACATCGACGCCATCCACCTGGCACCTCTCGGCACGACCCTGCCGACCGAAATCGACGGGGTGCTCGACCCCGCGTTCGAGGACGTCGGATGGCTGTCCGACGACGGCGTGACCGAGTCGCTGACCGGCTCCGTCGAGAAGAAGCGCGGCCACCAGGGCAACGGTGTCGTCCGCACCCGCATCTCGGAGCCCGGCACCACCGTCACCTTCTCCGCGCTCGAGTCGAAGGCGCAGACGATGGGACTGCGGTACGTCGAGAAGACCTCGACGGTGACCGCCGGCGTCCGGAAGACGACCCGCGGCCCCGGCCAGCGGATCACGGCCCGCGCCGCGGTGCTGGACTTCTACGACGCGGACGAGACGACCGTGAAGGAGCGGTACATCATCCCGCGCCTCGAGATCGCGCCGAACGGCGACCGGGTGCTGAACAACGCGGACATCGCGACGCTCCCGTTCATCGGGGAGATCATCGGCGAGTACACCCACCTCGCGACCGACCTGGAAGAGACGGGGGCCTGAGCGTGGCTGATGCGAACGAGGTCGAATCGACCAGCGTCCCGAAGGGCGCGAAGCAGCCGCAGGACCGCAAGCCGAAGGACGACAAGCCCAAGGTGGAGCAGGTCGAGATCGACACCCCCACGGGTGAAGTCGACGACGAGGGGAAGCCGAAGACCCGCAAGGTGAAGGCATCCCGTGTCGCGATCCGCGGCATCGTCGTGACCGTCCCGCACGAGGCGCTCGACGACTTCGAGGTGCTCGACGACATGCGCGCACTCCACGACGAGGAGGACGCATCCCGGATGCCGTCCCTGCTGCGACGCCTCATCGGCGACGACTACAAGCGCGTCATGAATGCGCTGCGCGGCACCAACGGGCGCGTGGGCGTGGAGGACGGCACGAAGTTCGTCTGGGATCTCGTCGGAGCCCTCGGCCAGGGAAACTGATGACGCTCGCGGGCGTTCTCAACAACAACGAGAGCGCCCTGCGGGCATCCCTCCAAGCCGAATACGGCATCCGCCTCCTTCTGGACGCTGGCGGTCGTACCGAACCAGGAAGAACCCCGCGCGAGCTCGCGGACCTCGTCGAGCATCTGCCCGGAGGGTGCGCCCTCGGTCGGGCAATCGGTGGTGACGCGGCGATCACCACCGAAGCGCACATGACTCGGGCGGTGGAACACACCATCCGCATGACCGCATGGTCGGAAGCGGGCGGCAAGGGCAAGCAACCTGAGCCGATGCGCCTCCCGCGTGCCGCGGGTGAGGTCGCAGCTGAGCAGGCCGTGGAGTCGGCGAAGGCGTCCGCGTGGGAGCGACGCCAAGCACGGCGGGAAGCCGCGTCAGATCCGAGCTGAGAGGTTCGGGTCGAACGCGGCTCCCGTCGCTTCCAGCTTCGCTGTCACTTGCTCGAGGCTCTGCATCGCGAGCTTCGCCGTCGTTGACGTCGACTTCTCGCCCCGGAGCGGTGCGTACAGCAGCGGCAGGATGTACTGGTCTCCGGAGGCGGTCCGCAACGCGACGCTGATCTGGTTCACGGTGTCGAAATCGGCGCGGCCGGTGATCGCGCCGACGATCGCGCCGGCGGGACCGAACAGAACCCCTAGTCCGGCGGCGCGGCCGAGGCCGGACTTATGCCGCGCGTCGGTGGCTACATAGGTCGTGTATGCAATGAAGTCGCCGTATGCGACGACGTCGACGGGGCGCTTGAGGCTCGGCCTCGCGTTCCCGTTCTTCCAGGGGCTGAAGATCTCGTACGTCTGTGCTTCGTCCGAGAACCGCAGGATGACCGACGTGTTCATCCCACCGATGAGCTTCTTGTGCTTCATGCCCGAATCGTATCGGGCAGGGGAGGGGGACGTATGACTACTGCTGCGGAGATCGCGAACGCCTACGTAGCCCTCTACACGAAGATGCCCGGTGTCGCTGGCGACATCAAGAAGGCTCTCGGCGGTCCTGACGTCCAATCGACGCTGACAGGATCCGGGAAAACGATGGGGGCGGTCCTCGCGGGCGCCGTCGGTGGCGCGGTCGCCGCGGTGACATCGAAGGCGATCAACACCGTCATGGGGTCGATCGACAGTGCGATCAAGCGCGTCGACATCATGAACAACTTCCCGAAGATCATGAAGAATCTCGGGTACTCGTCGGGTGAGGCGGCGAAGTCGATTCAGACGATGTCTGACCGGCTCACGGGCCTGCCGACGTCGCTAGATGCGATGGCTGGCGTCGTGCAGCAGCTGGCCCCGCTGACCGGTGGACTCTCGCAGGCGACCGATCTGTCGCTGGCGCTGAACAATGCGCTGCTGGCGGGCGGCAAGGCCACCGAGATCCAGCAGAACGCGATGGAGCAGTATTCGCAGCAGCTCGCGACGGGCAAGGTCGACATGGCCGCGTGGCGGTCGATGGTGTCGGCGATGCCAGGTCAGATGGACCAGCTGTCGAAGTCGCTGCTCGGGGCGAACGCGAAGCAGACCGACCTGTACGAGGCGATGAAGAACGGCGACGTCACCTTCGACCAGTTCAACGCAGCGATCATCGATCTGAACGAGAACGGCCTCGGAAAGTTCGCGTCCTTCGCGGATCAGGCCAAAGACGCCACCAACGGAATCGGAACCGCGCAGGCGAATCTCGGGACTGCGGTCACTCGCGGCCTGGCGAACCTGATCGCCAAGTACCAGCCGCAGATCACGGCGATGTTCGCAGCGGTGACCGCATTCGTGAACGACGCGTTCAAGTCGATCGTGCGTCTCGTTGACTGGGTCGGCGAGAACTCCGACTGGCTGACGCCTCTCGCGATCGGCATCGGTGTCGTCACCGCCGGATTCGTTGCCATGGGCACGGCGTCCGCGGTGGCGGCCGCCGGCGGGCTGACGAAGTGGATGCTCGCAACCAAAGTCGGCGCTGCCGCGCAGGCCGCCTTCAACGCGGTCATGAACGCCAACCCGATCATGCTCATCGTGACGGCAATAGCTGCACTCGTCGCGGGTCTGGTCTATTTCTTCACCCAGACGGAGACGGGCAAGGCCGTGTGGGAGGAGTTCACCCGCTTCCTGGGCGAGGCCTGGGCGAACATCTCCGGGTTCTTCACCGCGGCCTGGGAGAACGTGATACAGCCCGTGTTTCAGGCGATCGGGGAGATCGCGACGTGGCTGTACGAGACGATCTTGAAGCCCGTGTTCGACGGGATCGCCGGCGTCGTGAACTTCGTCGGCGGTGTGATCAAGCTCGTGTTCGATGTGATCGTGAACTACTTCCGGTTCTGGGGAGCCGTCGCGGGCTGGTTGTGGGAGAACGCGATCGGCCCGGCGCTGAACGCGATTGGAGCCGCGTTCGGCTGGCTGTGGTCCACGATCATCAAGCCGGTGATCGATGCGATCGGGATGGCGTTCCAGTGGGTCTTTGGGACTTTCATCAAGCCGATCCTCGACGCGATCGGGATCGGGCTGAAGGTGCTGGGGGACGTGTTCACGTGGCTGAACGTGAACGTGGTGCAGCCGGTGTGGAAGGCGATCTCGGATGCGATGAAGGCCGCGTGGAACTGGATCGACACGAACGTGTTCACTCCGTTCAAGAAGGGCATCGATCTGATCGCGAAGGGGTTCGAGATCGCGAAGTCGTCGATCGAGCAGACCTGGGACGGGATCAAGAAGGCCGCCGCGGTGCCGATCAACTTCGTCCTCGACACGGTGTGGAACAACGGGCTCCGCTCGTTCTGGAATGACCTGGTGACCGAGCTTGGGCTGAAGGACATGAAGCTCGCGAAGGCACCGCTGGTGAAGTTCGCCAGCGGTGGTGTCCTGCCCGGGTACACGCCGGGGCGGGATGTTCATCAGTTCTTCTCGCCGACCGGTGGGCGCCTGGCGCTGTCGGGTGGTGAGGCGATCATGCGCCCCGAGTTCACCCGCGCGGTGGGCGGGCCTGCCGGGGTCGACATGCTGAACCGCATGGCCCGCACCGGGCAGGCGTTCAAGAACGGTGGCGTGTTCGGCGAGCTCGGCAACTTCGCCGGAGACGTGTGGGACAACCTCGTGTCCGCGGCATCCACGGTGGGGGACTTCCTCACCGACCCGGTGAAGGCGATCCAGAAGCACATCGTCGATGGGATCATCCGGCCGCTGATGGGCAGTGGCGGGAACATCTTCATGAAGACGGTCGGTCAGATGCCGATCAACCTTGTGAAGAACCTCGCGAAGGTGTTCGAGAGCGCCCCGGGTAAGGGTGTGCCGGGCATGGGCTGGCAGGCGATGTGGAACATCGTGCACAACGCGCTCCCTGGGGCGCGGCTCACGTCGGGGTTCCGTAGCGTCGCACAGAACACGGCGGCGAATGGCGCGAAGGGCTCGTATCACATGCGGGGTCGGGCGATCGATGTCGTCCCGGCGTCGATGGCGACGTTCAACGCGATCCGGTCGCTGTTCCCGAACGCGTCGGAGTTGATCTACACGCCGGCGGGGTCCGCGCAGCTGCTCAACGGCCGCTCGTTCTCGGGATGGTCGCCGAAGGTGAAGGCGCAGCACTACAGCCACGTCCATCTTGCGATGGCGAACGGTGGTGTGGTGCCGAAGCTGTACGACCAAGGCGGGTGGCTGCCGCATGGTGGCATGGCCGTGAACCGGTCCGGGAAGCCGGAAGCGGTACTCACTCACGACGAGTCCCGTGCACTGAAGGCTGGCCTGCAGGCGGGGTCGACGATGGTGCTCCGTGTCGGGGATCGCGACTTCGTCGCGTACCTCGAGGAGGTTGCTGACGGTCGATTCCCGTCGCGTCAGCAGATGCGGTCGGAGTTCCCGACGATCTGACGAACCAAAGGGAGGGGCGAGACCGATTGGTCTCGCCCTTTCGCGTACCCGGAGGGGGTGGCCTGTGCCTGAGATCTCGGTATCGAAGTCGAGCCCGTTCGTCACGTTCAAGCTCGTCTACGACCGGTACTCGACCAACGTCGGCGCCAACCAGTCGACGGTGTACGCGTACAACCAGATGTCGAAGGGCTCCGGCTCGTACTTCAACGGCGCTGGTGTGCAGATCGCGTCGATCGATGGTGTTGGGGAGCTCGGTCGGCATTCGGCGTCACCGTTTTTGCCTTCCGGGATGACGGGCTGGAACGACGGCCCGTACTTCCTGACCGTGAACCATGACGGCAATGGGAACGCGTCGGTCACGGTGCGAATGACACTGACGTACGGCAACATCAACGAGGCGCACACGGCCGTCCTGACGCTGCCGACTATCCCACAGACGCCATCGGGGCTGACCCTCAATCGAGTTTCGGATACCCGCATCGACCTGTCCTGGTCGAAGGCTGGGACGACGACCAGCGCGGTGGTGCACCGTCAGACGGATGATGGCGCGTGGCAGCAGGTTGGTGCGCCGTCGGGAAATGTGACGTCCTTCTCGGACACGACCGCCTCAGAAGGGCACAAGTACAGGTACCGTGTCGCGGGCGTGGCTGCCGCGGGAACGTCGGCATGGTCGGCCACCGCCACGGTCTACACGTCTCCGGTGGCACCGACGGGCGTGTCGGCGACGCGTTCGGGCATGGACATCGTCGTGAAGGCGTCGACGGTCCCGCCGTTCGTGACCGGCTTCGATGTCATGGACGACACGACAGTCGTCGCGACGAACGTGTCGCTGCCGTGGACGCATGTCGCTCCGGATCCGGGCGTCCCGCACACGTACAAGCTGCGCGGCGTCGCCCCTGGTGGGGTGCAGGGCGCATGGTCGGCGTCGTCGAACACGGTGCAGCTGATCGCCCCGCCGGCCGCGCCTGTGAACCTGGCTCCGAACGGGGCTGTGCGGGCGTCTGACGCTGCCGTGCGGCTGTCGTGGACTCACAACCCGGTGGACTCGTCTGCGCAGTCTGCGTACGAGCTGCAGTGGCGTCCTGTCGGTGGATCGTGGACGACCCTGACGGGCGCCACCGCTGCTTTCCGTGACGTGTCCCTCCCGCTCGGCGATGTCGAGTGGCAGGTACGCACGAAGGGCACCGACCCGGCGTTCTCTCCGTGGTCTGCGGTGGCTGTGGTGACGGTGATCACCCGGCCGGGTGTCGCGATCACACAGCCGGACACCGACTGGGATGCGTCCACCCTCACTGTCACCTGGTCGTGGTTTCAGCCGGAGGGGCGTCCGCAGTCCTCGTGGGAGCTCGAGCTGCAGACCGCCGCGGGGACGGTCATCGAGGCGCGTTCTGGGTCGGGGGCGACGGGTTCGTTCACGTTCACGTCTCGTCTCGCGCAGGGGGACTTCAAGGTGCGGGCGCGCGCCGCGACTGGCGATGTCATGTCGCTGTGGGCCGAGCAGGCGTTCACGGTCGTGTTCGATCCGCCGGCTCCGCCGATCTTCCTCGGAGAGTGGTCGGAGGAGAACGGGGTTGTCACCCTCACTGTCGCACCTGGTGGCATCGAGGGACCGATCGAGGTCGACGACCTCACCACGGGTGGGCGTGTGGTGCTGTGGGATGCGGTCCCCGACACAACGGACGTGCAGGTCGTGGCCCCGTTGCCTCCTGCGGCGGTGCGGATGACCGTCGAACGGCTGAGTGGCACACGGTGGGTGCCGTTGATGGATGGCCCTGCGGGTGCGACGTTCATCGATTCTCGGTCCCCGTCGTACGCGGATATCGTGTACCGGGCTACCGGGTTCACGGCGGAGGGTGCGGCGACGGTGACGGAGATCATCGTGCCCGCCCGTTCGGGCGCCCTGTGGCTCAGCGGTGGGGCGGGGTTCATGACCACATGCAGGCTGCCGTTCGACCCGCAGTACACGATCACTGCGGGCCGTGCGCGAGCATCGAAGCAGTTCGCGGGAAGGCCGCTGCCGGTGGTTCTCACTGGCGAAGCGCTTGAACGGATCGTCGCGGTCACGGGGTCGACATCCGACCTCGAGGACGACACGGCATCTGCGGACAAGCTGACCGAGCTCGCACAGGTTCCGGAGCCGCTGTTCTTGTTCCGTGACCCGGACGGGCGCCGCATCTTTGGCGGTATCGGGCAGATCCAGCTGGGCCGCCAGGGGTCAGAGTGGCATCCGGACGGATGGAACTCGCTCTGGGGGTACAGCTTCACGCTGACTGAAGCGACAGAGGAGTGACATGCGTTCCTGGTCGTTCGAGCTCCTCGATTCCCACGATCGACCCCTCGGTGCCCTGGATGGGGTGACCGGGGGGTCGGGGGAGATCGTCGCACAGTCGACGCTCGGCGGGTCCGGGAGTCTCACGCTCGATCAGCGCGGCCAGGCCATCGACTGGATGTCGAACCGCGTCAGAGCGATCTTCCACAACGGTGAGGACTCGTGGCCCTGGGGCACCTACCTGCTGTCGTCGCCGTCGGAGAAGCACACGGCGTTCGGTGTCACTTTCGAGGTGGGTCTGCTGACGAAGATGAACGTCATCGCGGAGGACACCGTCGAGGACCGGTACTCGCTCACCGCGGGCGCGCAGATCGTCGCGACCGTGCGGGACCTGATCGTCTCCACGGGGGAGACGCGGGTCGCGGTCACTGACTCGGATGCTGTGCTGTCATCGGCGCTCACGTGGGAGGCGGGCACGTCGAAGCTGCGGATCATCAACGACCTGCTTCAAGCCGCCGGCTACTGGAGCTTGTGGTGTGACGGCAGCGGCTTGTTCCGGGTAGAGCCGTACGTTGACCCGTCGTTGCGGCCCATGTCGTACAGCTTCGAGCACGGTGAGACATCCGTGCACTTCCCGGACTGGACGTCAGAGCGGGACATGACGTCGGTCCCGAACCGGTTCATCGCGGTCGCGCAGGGAGATGAGGAGACTCCGCCGCTTGTCGGTGTCGCGGTGAATGAGAACCCAGAGTCGCCGTTCAGCTTCCAGGCGCGTGGCCGGTGGATCACCGCGACCGAGGAAGGTGTGGAAGCGGAGTCGCAGACGGTGATCGACACGTACGCGGCACGGAAGCTGCGCGACGGGATGGACCCAGTCTCGCGCCTGACGGTCACGCACGCACTACTGCAGCTGGAACAGAACGCGCTCGTGCAGTTCATCCCCGAGGACGGGCGCCAGCGTCTGGCGACCGTGCAGCGCATGTCGACAAACTTCACCTTCGATGCCGACATCGCCGCGGAGTGGCGGGAGGTGCTGTGATGGCCGACCCGATGGGGCCCGTCGTCGAGACGCTCAAGAAGATCATCGCCCGGATGGCCCGGGTCGCGACGATCCGGTACGGCACGGTGGCGCAGCTGTCCCCGTTGCTGATCAACCTCGACGGGGATATCGACGGGGACGGGCTCCCGATCCCGACTCCGGCACAGTCGCTCGTGCCGCACACAGTCGGTCAGCGTGTCATCTGCGCGGAACAGAACCGGCGCGTGCTGGTCATCCAGGCCGGCGCCTGAACCCACCCCCCGAGCCCCGTCGCGTGCGGGGGCTTTCGCATACCCGATTGAGAGGAGGCCGATCGTGGCCTACCAGTACACGACCATCAATGGTCAGCGTGTGGAGAAGAACGTCGCGGCCGCGTTCGAGCGGATGCGTGCCGCGTTCATGGCGAAGTTCAAGCTCGACCTGCTGGTGTCTTCCGGGACCCGCACCCGGGCTGAGCAGCAGCGGCTGCGTGACCTGTACCTCGCGGGGAAGGGCAACCTCGCCGCCCCTCCTGGATACTCGAACCACGAAGAGTCCGGCCCGCGGGGTCCGCGTGCTCTCGACCTCCGCGATTCTGGATCGGATGCGGGTGTCACCCGGTCGGGAACGACCCGCGCGAAGTGGCTGCGTGCGAACGCACCCAGCTTCGGTTTCAACCCGGCAGGGTACGGGTTCTCGAAGGTCGAGCCGTGGCACTACGAGTACACGGGCGCTCTCGCGGCTGGTGGCGCTGCGACCGCATCCGGTCACGTGACCGTGAACCGGTCCGTGAAGGACGTGCAGCGTGTTGTTGGTGCGGGTCAGGATGGCATCTGGGGGCCGGAGACGGACTCGAAGGTCCGCGCGTTCCAGAAGGCGCACGGGCTGACCGCTGACGGCATCTGGGGACCGCGCTCAGATGCGGCGGGCTTCCCGCCCGCTTCGTCGGGTGATGCGCTGATCCGTGCCGTGCAGGCGAAGCTGAAGAGCAACTACCCGCTGTACGCGGGGAAGCTCGTTGTCGACGGGATCAACGGGCCCGCGACGAAGGCCGCGGTGAAGGAGTTCCAGCAGCGTTCGGGTCTCACCGTGGATGGCATCGTCGGTCCGCGCACCCGGAAGGCGCTCGGGGTCTGATGCGTGGCTCGAACATCCAGCACGGGCAGGCACGCCGACACCCGATCCCTCTTCGGGAGTGGATCGGGTTCGGCGTGCTCCTGGCCGTCGGTCTCGCGGCGCTCATCCTCATGTGCACCCCGTCTTGGGGGTGGGTGTGAGCGAGGACATCATCATCGCGATCATCGGCGCGGTCGGCCTGCTCGTCGGCGCGATCGTCGGGCACAGGGTCGCTGACCGCCGGTCGCGGCGTGACGCGCAGGTTGCCGCGGCGACCGTGGAGTCGACATCCCAGAACCAGCTGATCGATCAGCTGCAGGAAGAGCTCGCCCGCTACCGCGAACGCACAGACGCGCGGTTGGACACCCTCGAAGCCGAGAACCGTGGCTATCGGGCGTTCATCGGCATCCAGCGCGACCACATGGCCGCACACAACATCCCTCTCCCTCCGTGGCCGGAAGGCCTCCCACGCTGAAAGGCATCATCATGAGCGCACCGCTTCCCACCGACCTGGGCAAGGTCATCACTTCCGCGACCGTGCGGAAGGTCATTTACACCGTCTACGTGGTCGGCATCGTGTTCCTCGGTGCGATCCAGGTCGGCTTTGCGGCGACGGACGCTGGTACGCCGGCCTGGCTGACTGTGGCGCTCGCTGTCGCCGCGTATCTGGGTGTCCCGGTCGCCGGGCTGGCTGCGGTGAACGCGACCGCGCCTGCGGTGTCCGGGCCGTCTCGCGATCAGATCCTCTCGGACCTGTCGTATCTGGACCCGGACGAGCAGAACACTGAGCTGCAGGCCGCTCGAGCTCGCGTCGAGGGCTGACCGGTGGCTGCTGGTGAGGTGCAGCAGGTTCGGGTGACTGCTGATGACACCTCGGCGACGTTGCACCTCACCGGGCTTGGCCTGCACGTGTCTGCACCCACAGCGGAGGCGGCAGACCCGGGAACGGTTGTGCTGACCGCACCTGATTCGATGATGACCCCTGACGGCTTGGCCGTCCGTATTTCCTTGGAGGCGTGATGGCTGATGTGAAGCTTCCCCGGCTGGACGAGAACGACAAGCTGCCCGAGAAGTACATGCCGCAGTCGGTGGCTGATGTGGCGACCGCGCTGGACAACGCGAAGACGATCGATGACGCCCTGATGAGCGGCATCATCGCGGACGGCACGTCGGCGACGGCGGCTCAGCTTTCGGCCACGATCAGTGAAGGCGTAGATGCAGCGATCGAGGCTTCGTTGGGTGTGATCGTCGTGGACGGGCCATGGGACAGTAAGCGTGTCCGCCCAACCACGACGATCGGGTCTAGCACCGTGTGGATGCCTGGGATCGATGATTCTGACATCGGCAAGAAGGTCATCATCTACGGTGCTGGGGAAGTGGGGTCGTCGAATGCTTTGGTGACCACGATGCTGTCACGATCGGGATCTAACGCGCTCGTGGCGCATCCCGCAACTCGCGCAGTCGCCGAAGGCTGGGGGGTCGTTGGCACCGACATGACGGCGCAGTGGAACGCGGCATTTGATGCTGCTCGTGCGGCAGGAGGTGCCATCGTGCATGCGCGCCCGGGGAAGGTGTGCCTGGTGGAAGGGACTCTCTACTTGAGGCTGAACGGTAACCAGTGCATTCAGGTTGAGGGCGGACTGGCAACAATCGTCGCCGGGCCCGAGTCAAACGGTCCGCTCATTGATATGAGGTCAAATGGTGGCAGGACTCGACGGAACGCGATCCGGAATCTGAACATTCAGGGACACCCTTTCTGGAACTCGGAGGCGCAGGTCGACCGCCTGGCCTTGGATGCTCAGATCATCCAAGACTGGGACTTCCAGAATGTGATGATCTCTGGCTTTAAGCTCGGTGCGATCCACGCCGGGGACATGTGGGACTGCGTTCTCCAGAACGTCCAGATTCAGACATGCGGGTACGCAGACGGCGACAGTGACTTCGCGTACGCCTACCGGCTTTACGGTCTGACTGATAACTCCAATGCCAACCACCACTTCGCGCTGCGCATGGAGCACACGCCCTTGGCGCTAAGCATTGAGGGAAACTCCAGAGACAACCATTTCGTGGGGTCGAAGTTCGAGCTCGGCAATATCCCCAACCTCAGCACCAAGTCGCCGATCGTACTCGGTGGGCTGGAGAACGCGATCGTGGGGACACAGATCACGAAGAACACCCTCGATGCCGTGCCAGTCATCTCTGCACCGGAGATCGACTACAGCAGTTCCCCAGAACTGCGAGCAAGCCGGAAACGCCACAATCAGATCATCGGCGTGCAGTGCGTGACACCGCTGAGCCTGCAGTCATCCGGAAGGGGAACGGCGTGGTTCAAGGGATCGAATACGACGATCGTCAGTTCGAAGTTCGAGTTCTGCGGTGCCATCCCAGCTTTCGATCTTGCAGAGGACGTCACGATCCGTGACGTGCAGATCAGTCACGCCGTTGGGACGTCTGCGACGTTTCGGCTGAGTGGCTCTCGATGCACAGTAGAGGGCACATCCGTGTTCTACCCTTCGGGTGCGAACACGGGCGCATTGCTGGAAGTGGCTGCAACGCTCGGTTCTAGGAACCGGGTCGTTGGCGTCCACACAACCGGTACTCCTGGCAGCGTCTTGACGACCTCGCTCAACTCGCTCGGCGACAACATTTTCCGTCCCTTCGGGGAATCCTCGATCGCCTCAGCGACAGATGTGACCGCGGCGAATGTACAAGTCGATGTGTTCGGAAGGTCGTTCATCTCATTGCCGTCGGCCGGCTCGGGCGGAGGCTCTATCGCGGACTTCACGCGGGGCTGCAACGGGCAGACCCTGTTCATGAGGAACGGCACAGCCGCGGCCGTGACGATCAAGCACTCTACAAAGATCCGCCTCAAGAGTGGAGCTGATGTCGCGGTGCCAGGTGGTGGAGGAACGATCGCATTCGTCAGGATGGACGGCATCTGGTACGAGACGTGAGATCAGCGTGCAGAGGCTCCTATGAGAGCCTCTGCACGCGCTCGCCACTCCGCAGCGATCTGCTTCGCATACTGCCGGGTGGGGTGCACGTTATCGCGGCGGATGATCGTGCTGCCGTTGATGACCGGGCACTTGTTCTCGACGCAGAACATGTCTGTCTCGTCGAGGAGCTTGATTGACATCGATGCTTCGACCCGCCGGATCTGCTCCCAGACCCCCGGGATATCGCTGACACACGCCGACGGTGCCGATCCGGCAGTTGCACAGTCAACGATCGACTTTCCCTCCGGCGGGGGTGTCACGAACAGCACTTCGGAGGCGCCCGCCGCCAGCAGATCCTTCTCCAGGGAAGTGACGCCAGCCCGCCACTCATCTTCGAGGGACTTGCCGGTCGCGCCGGAGGACAGCTTGTTAGCCCAAAGATAGTTTTGAATCACGATCACGGTTGACGGCTTCATCGCGGCGACGAGGGAACGAACGTTTTGACGGTGTGCGAGACACGCATCCTCATCCTTAGCCGACGCAAACTCGACGCTGACATCAGTGACGGCGCAAGCGAACCGTGTAAGACCGCGGATGCGGTGGTCCTGCTCGTACGCGGAGCGCACCGTTGGGAGCAGAGTCGTTGCGAGAGAATCACCGTAGACGAGGATGCTGGGGTCTGACGGGTCACCGAATACGCATCGTGTCGAGTCCGAGTTGCTGCAGTCGAAGTCCTCTTCTTCAGGTCGGCCTTGCTCGGCCACAGAGCCGATGGATGGAGTCAAAGGCTCAGGCCATGAAACAGCAGTTAGCGAACGCGCAACGCCTTGGGCGATTTCGCTGGTGTTCGCGGCCTCTTCCGGCTCATCGCCCCGCTGTGAGTCTTGCTCCGCATTGATCTTGTTGATGAGCGCGACCTGCTCGGGGCTGAGAGCACCAGGGGGGAACAACATGCCGAGGACGATGAGCGCGACGGTCGCTGGCATCAGCACGGTGGCCGTGACCATCCGGACGCGGGAAGCTTGGTCTCGACGCCATTGCGCCCACGATTCTCGCCGAGTTCGTCCCGGAATCTGAGGACGTAGCCATGGGGAAGCAAGTAGCGGTCGCTCAATGAGTTCAAACGACAAGACTGCGAGGACGATGCCAACAGCGCTTGCCCCGATGAAATACCAGATTCCTTGGGCCGGGAACATGGCGGTTCCGAGGATGATCACAGGGAAGTGCCAGAGGTAGAGGCTGTACGAGATGTCGCCGATGTACCTAGAGGCGGGGTTGTTCAGGAGCACGCTCGAAGCCGGTTCCGTACCGATTCCGGCGGCGAGCACGAGTGCAGATCCCAACACCGGGATGAGGCCCCACGGCGCAGGGAACGTGCTCTCCGGCGAGATGACGAACATGCCTCCAGCAATCACCGCGAGTCCGCCCCACGACATCATGTCGCGTGCGGGCGACGGCAGGCGAGAAAACACTGGGGCGAAGATCGCGAGAGCAGCACCGACACCGAGCTCCCACACGCGTGTGAGTGTCGAGAAGTAAGCGATCGTGGGCTCGGATGCACTCTGCATGACGGCGAGAGCAAATGAGACCCCTACGATCACGAGCATGACGATCCCGGTGGCGCGAATCGCTCCCTCGACGCTTCGCTTGACGAGCCTGGTTCCGATGATCAGGATGCCGAGCATCAACCACGGCCATACAAAATAGAACTGCTCTTCAAGCGATAGCGACCAGAAGTGCTGCAGAGGTGACGGCGTCCCCGCGGCGAAATAGTCCGTTCCGGTGGCTGCGAACCGCCAGTTACCGACGAAGAAGAACGAAGCGATTCCGTCCCAGAGGATGCCTACGGCCTTCGATGCGGGAAACAGCACGAAGCTGAGTCCGACGGTGATCGCGAGGGTCACGATGGCTGCTGGCAGGATACGGCGAGCTCGCCGCGAGTAGAACCCAGTGAACGAAATATGTCCGCTGCGTTCGTACTCTCGGACCAGCAGTCCGGTGATCAGGAACCCGGAAATGACGAAGAACACGTCAACGCCAACGAACCCGCCAGCGGGCCATCCGAACAGGTGATTGGCGAACACCATCAGTACAGCGACGGCTCGGAGCCCCTGAATGTCTCCTCGGACGTGCGTCCGCGTGCGTTCTGCCATGAACTGGACCCCCTCAATATCCCAGCGAAGTCTATCCATCCGCGCAGATCTCGCCGGAACTCGGCACTCTGACCCGAAAGAAGAACCCCCGTCTCACCCCTCACCGGGTGGGGCGGGGGTTCTTCTGCGTTCCCGGGACATCACCTGGGCGGCTCGGGTGCGGCCGGCATGCTGTCCCAGAGGATGACGGTCCCACTGGCGTGGGTCGGCTCAGCCGGGTTGGCTTTCATCGTCGTGACGAGCTCGTGGAGGCCGTCCAGGACGACGTCACCGAGGGCCGCGAGTACGGTGATCATGACGTCAGCGCCGGACGTGCTCGGCGCGGCCGTTGCCATCATCGCTCGCTGTGCGTCGGTCTCCGCCTCACCGAGGTGCACGCCGCCTTCGACGTTCGCGTAGTAGCGAATCGTGTTCACCACGGACACCCACTGCCCTGCAATCCGGAATGCGGGTGCCGAGAGGAATCGATCGAGGGTCAGGTGCTGCTCGCGATCGAGCAAGTGCCGCGTGAAAACCGCATCAAGAGTGCCGCCGGCAGAGAGGTCGTGGGTGATGTCCCGAAGAGGGAAGGTGATGCGCAGGCGATGCTCCCGGTTCACCGTCTTGATGAGACTGCTCTTGTCGACGATGAGCTTCCGCACAAGAGGCGCTATCCCCAGCGCACTGTACCGGTCGGCGCCACCCACGAGATGGCCGACCGCGGCGCAGCGCTCTCGGAGATCCTCGAGCGTCTGCATGAACAGCCAATGCTGCAACGCCGCCACGTTCTGCTCGTACTCGTCATTCATCGCGCCGACGCTCCCCAGGATCATCCAGCCCAGATAGAGGCCAGTTCGGTTAATGTAGCGGTAGGCCGATGACGGTCGTAGAGGTCCGGGTTCAAGTCCCGGTGCCCTTTCGGGGGCGGAGCGCGAGTGGCAGCGCACTTGAAGGCGTTCAGGAGACTGGACGCCTTCAACCGTTAGACCTGGTATTCCGGTCGGGTCGGGGGTAGGGTCGGGCGAACCAAAGCGCCCCTGCAGATGCGCCAACATCCGCAGGGGCTGACGAACCCCAAGTATCGATTGGAGCCGTCGATGTTCGACGCTATCTCAACCCCTGCCACGTCCGCTATCGAGACCGCGGACCTGATCGCCGCGGCCGGGTTCCTCGCCCGGTACAAGGGCGAGACCCGCAAGCTGTACGAGATCGACATGCGGATCTTCTACGACTGGTGCGCTCGGGTCGGCATCCGCCCTCTGCAGGCGCAGCGCGCGCACATCGAGCTGTTCGCCCGGCACCTCGAGACGGAGCGGGCGAACGCCCCGTCGACGGTCGCGCATCGGCTCGGCGTGCTGAAGACGTTCTACTCGATCGCGGCCGACGATGACCTGATCGTCAAAGACCCCACGACCCGGCTGCGGATGCCGAAGGTGCACCGTGACCCGTCCGCGATCGCCTGGCTCGACCGGGCGCAGATGGGGAACCTGCTGCGCGCCGCACGCGACACGAGCCCGCATCACGAATGCCTGGTCGTGCTGATGGGGATGCTCGGCCTGCGCGTCTCCGAGGCATGCAACGTCCGCATCGAGGACTTCGCCGACGATCCACTCGGCTACCGCACCCTCCGCGTGGTCGGGAAGGGCGACAAGCCCGCGATCATCCCGATCCCCGTCCCGGTGCTGCGCGTCATCGACGAGTGCCGTGCCGGCCGCGACACGGGCCCGCTGATCCTGCGCCGCAACGGTGAGAAGCACGATCGCGGGTCGGCGTATTCATGGATCAAGATCCTCGCCCGCAAAGCCGGGCTGCCCGGCACGATCCATCCGCACTCGCTCCGGCATGCGGCGATCACCGGCGCCCTGGATGCCGGGCTCGAGCTCCGGGACGCGCAGGTCTTCGCCCGTCACTCCGACCCACGCACCACCACTCACTACGACCGGACCCGGTTCAACCTCGACCGGCACGGCGCGCACACCGTCTCCCGGTGGTTCGCGACAGCTGCATGAGCGTCAGCTGCCGCCGTGGCCTTCGGCCTGGCGTGTGATGTCGACGGATGCCGCGACGCGCGCCCGCGCCTCGGCATCCGTCGCGATCGCGTCGCGGCACCATTCCTGCGCGGCGAGCAGCCCGCCGACGACGGCGACCGTGTGCCTGTCGTTCTTCTCGACAGCCCACCAGTCGATCCGCCAGGCGGTGTGCGTCTCGCCGGTGTCGCGGCGCACCATCGGCCCCTCGGTGATGAGGAAGCGCGGGCGCACGGCCGCGTCGAGGATCAGCCATTGCTTCGCGGCGAGCTGGATCGTGTGCACCCGGTGAGGTTACGCCGCGTCACCGACGCTGGTCGATGTCCGGCCCGTCGAACTCGGGCGGTAGCTCGACGTCCTGCGCCTGCTGGACGTGGCCGCAGTGCGGACACTGCCACCCTCCCGGGACGTCTCGCATGAGGATGCCGTCCTTGGGGCATCGGGGTTGCGCACCCCAGTCGAGATCGTCCACCCGTACGACGCTACGCGACCCGCTGAGACGACGAAAGCCCCCATCCAGCACACCGAGTTCTGGATGGGGGCTTTCGTGCGTCCTGCGCGATTCTGTGGCCGGTACCGGGATCGAACCGGTGACCTCTTCGGTGTAAACGAATTGCGCTACCGCTGCGCCAACCGGCCACCCGCGAGCCTACTATGCCGCGATCGGTGGTACCTCGCGTGCCCGTCCGGAGTGGGCCGGGATCGGCACCGGGGACAGTGCGGCGATGCCCGCGGTCTTCAGACGGTCGGAGACCCGCGTGTAGATCTGTGTGGTCGAGAGATCCTCGTGCGTCATCAGCTCCTGCACGACTCGGATGTCGACCCCGTTCTCGACGAGCTCAGTGCCGAAGCTGTGGCGCAGCGAGTGGGGTGTGAGCAGCGGGTCGAGGATCCCGGCCCGTATCTTCGCCTTCGTGATCAGATCCGTCACGGACTGTGACCGCATCGGCCGTGACGGGTCATTCCGCGCCGGGAACCACCATGTGTCCTGCGGCATCGAATCCGCGAGTTCGGCGATCACAGGGTGCAGCGGGAGCCGCCGCGCCTTCCCGCCCTTCCCGATTGTGTTGATCCGCATCGCCTGCACGTCGATGTCGTGTGCGTGGACGCGGGCGATCTGAGAGACGCGGAACCCCTGACGGTAGCCGAGGAGGATCATCGCCCGGGTGCGCTTGTATGCGCCGCTGGTGAGCATCGCTTCGATCTGCTCGGGCGAGAACGGGCGGGCTTCCTTCCGCGGCACGTGGATGCGCGGGAGGCGTGTGGTGGGGTCGTCCTCGCGGAGCTCTTCGGTGACGAGGAACGCGTAGAACGTGCGGATCGCGTTGCGCTCGGTGACTCGTGTGCCGGCGCTGACGCCGTCTCGGCCGACGTGGCGGCGGATGCTGAAGATGTCGCCGTCGAGTAGCGTTCCGGGCAGGTTGCGTGCCAGGTGGCTGAGGATGGAGTGGCGGTTGCGGATTGTCGTGGCGGCGAGATTCTGTGCTCGCTGGTACTCGGCGAATTGGCGCAGCAGATCGTCGTTGATTTCGTGCATGGTTGTCTCCCAGTGACGGTGGGCGCGTAGGCCAGGGGCAAGCCCGCGTCCGATGAATCGACCGTATGGATCCGTGATGGGCGTGCGCGACGACCGCCACGCCCAGACTCTCAGGGGGTTCTTAGAGCGAGTCGTTCATGCGGCAGAACACGGGCAGATCGTTACGCTACGCCGGGCTCGTTCCGGGGGTGCAGCACGGAATGCGTCGGGCAGGCGGTGTCTTCGCAGTCGACTGTGCCGCGGCCCTCGCATCCGCCGCAGAGCTGCAGCTCGCCGTCGTAGTCGTATTCGAGCCCGTCACCGTGGCACCATCCGCACCAGTGCTGGCCGAGGTTGAGGTCGGTGGGCGGGTCGCCTGCGATGAAGCTGTCCGGGCCGGTCTGGATGATGGTAGCCATCACGCCACCTCTTCAGCGCCGAGAGTGCGACCAGTGAAGATGTCGACGAGCTCGCCTGCAAAGTGCTGTGTTTTCACCGTGGATGTCGTCGGTTCGATCCCGGCAGGGCCCACATCGAGACCCCTGGCGGGCGTCCCTCCCGCGACCTGGGCTCGCGTCATGGGAACCCTGACCTTCAGCCTCAACGTCACCCTGGACGGCTGCGTCGACCACCGCGAGGGGATCGCCGATGACGAGTCGCACGCCTTCTTCACGGGCCTGATGGACGGGGCCGGCGCGATGCTGTGGGGCCGCGTCACCTACGAGATGATGGAGAGCTACTGGCCTGCCGTCGCCCGCGGCGAGGAGGAGGCTCCGCCCGCGATGCGGGAGTGGGCGGTCAAGCTCGATGCCAAGCCCAAGCACGTCGTGTCGTCGACGCGCACGGACTTCCCGTGGAGCAACAGCCACCACCTCTCCGGCGACCTGCGCGACGGCGTGCAGCGGCTCAAGGACCAGACCCCCGCGGGAGTGCTCCTCGGCAGCGGCTCGCTCGCCACCGAGCTGGACCGACTGGACCTGATCGACGAGTACCGCTTCCTCGTGCAGCCGATGATCGCCGGGCACGGCCCGACCCTGTTCCAGGGCGGGCTGCCCGCCACTCGCAGGCTCGAGCTGATCTCCGCGACCCCGTTGCGCAGCGGGGCGGTCGACATGCACTACCGGCGCGCCCGCTGACCCGCGGCCTCAGTCCTCGGTGCGGAAGCCTGCCGCCTTGTGCGTGCCGTCGCAGAACGGCTTGATGGCCGAGAGCCCGCACCGGCACAGCGCCACCGTCCGTCGTCGACGGGGGATGACCTCGCCGTCCGCGGTCTGCAGCACCACGTCGCCGCGGAGCAGGAGGGGGCCGTCCGGGTAGGGCGTGATCGTCGGCTGCGGTGCGGACGCGCTCATGGAGTCACCGCCGTGCGCAGCGAGGACGACTGCCGCTCCCAGGCATCCAGCATGTGACCGGCGACGGCGCCGTCGATCGCCAGGCAGGCCGCGGCGCCGAACATGATGTCCGGCAGGAGGTGCGGATGCTGCGCGGCCAGGCCGCCGGCCAGGTCACGCGCCGCGATCTGCTCGTGGACGGCATCCGCCTCGACATGCTCGTCGAAGTAGTCCGTGACATCGTCCTCGAACCCGAGTCGTCTCAGCCCGTCGGCGTAGAGGCGGTTCGGGATCGAGGAGGTCATCTCGAACGCGGCGAGGTGTCCAACGATCGCGCCGATCAGCCGCCGGTTCAGCCCGAACATCGACATCATGTTGAGCGAGGCCAGCGTGATCGCGGGCACGTCGTCGACGTATGCGCCGTAGGTGTCGTCCAGCCCGGCGCCGCGCAGGGCCTTCGCGAAGAGCTCGGCGTGCACCCGATCCGGGCGCCCGCCGCCGTACTCGTCCGACTGGATCTCGACGAGTGCGGCCTTGGGTGAGCCCGACAGGCGGGGAATCGCCCAGGAGTGCGGGTCTGCCTCGCGCAGCGTGTAGATCGAACGCTGCATCAGGACCTCTCGCGCCTGATCGGCGGTGGCCCGCCTCGCCAGGTGACGGAACAGGCTGGGCCCGTCGTCGGCGGCGACGAGGGCGAACAGCTCCCGCGCGACGGCGTCGGCGGTCGGCTCCGGGAGGTCCGGCACCGTGACGCGGGTACGCAGCGCCCGTTCGAATGCGCTCTCGAGCATCAGGCGAACGGCGATCAGCGCCGGCTCCCACTCGCGGTCCGCCTCGAGGCCGTCCAGGGTGCCGTACGCCGAGGCGTACAGCAGGAAGAGCGCGAGCTGGATGTCCTCGTCCGTCGTGATGTCCGAGCAGGAGCGCAGGGCGGCCTCGGCCTGCCGGGCCAGCGTCTCCCGGTCGGCGGGCTCCGCGGCGGTCAGAGCGTGCAGAACGGCCTCGCCCAGCGGGCCCCGAGGACGGACGGCGGCGCCGGCGAGCGCGGGTGCGGTGATGGTCATCGATGCCTCCCATACGTCGAGGAGGCGAGTCTCCATGACGACACCGCGCCGCGGCAGGGCCTTGACCGGGGCGTCCGTCGCGCGCTACGCGCGCGACCGTGCCGGAGGGTGATGCGAGATCACGCGGTCGCCGCGGTCTTCTTCGCCGGCCAGAGGCGGCGCGGAAGCTCGAAAAGCAGACTCACCGGCATCCGGCGGCCCAGCAGGGCGAAGCCCGTCGAGATCGCCACGGTCGCCAGGAAGATGACCAGCAGACCCAGCGTCGGGTTGTCGAACCCGGCCTTCAGGGCGAGCCACCCCAGGGCGGCGAAGACGGGGTAGTGCGAGACGTAGTAGATCAGGGAGTACCTGCCCACGAACCGGGCGGGCGCCAGCCAGCGGGCATCCGGCGCGACGGCGGTGAGCCGCACGAGGATCATGATCCCGAGCATCGCGGGCACTGCCGAGAGGGGCTCATACCAGAGCGGGTCGATGAGACCGGAGTACAGGCCCACGCCGATCGGGATGATCGCGAGTCCCGCCGCGAGCGGCACGCTCAGGCGCTTGGCGTACTCGTCCCAGTGCTTCTCGATGAATGCGCCCAGGAAGAAGAACGGCATCAGATAGAAGAAGCGGCGCAGCAGCTCGAGGTCGGCGGGGATCACGAACATCAGCACGAACGGTACCGCGAACAGCACCCAGATCGGCAGCCACTTCATGAGGAGCGCGATGATGTAGTACGCGAAGATGAACTGCATGAACCACAGGTAGGTGTTCCAGAAGCCGAGTTCCCACGGCATGTACTTCACCTGAGACGGCTCCGCCACGAACTCCATCGCCGCGTAAACCAGGGTCCAGACGAAGATCGGCCACAGGATGCGGCGCACCTTGCCCCAGACGTACTTGCCGGTCGGCACGTGCAGCGAGCCCGCCACCAGCAGCCCGGAGAGGAACATCAGCATCGGCATGCGGAACGGCGCGAAGAAGTTGCTCACGAACTCGAAGGCGCCGGGCACCTCGCCGATCCGGTAGGCGGTGATCTGGGTGCTGTGGTGCAGGATCACCAGCAGGATCGAGAGCCCGCGCAGCAGGTCCATCCATCCGATCCGGCGATCGTGCCGGTCCAGCGCCCGGCTGATGTCGGCGCCGCCGCCGCTGCGGTCGGTGCGACGGCGCGCCTCGGCGCGGGTCGCAGGGGCCGGGGAGGACGCGGAATCGGTGTGCTCGGACATCCCGGTCAGTATACGAGTGGGTCGCTGACGGAACCGGAGGAACGGCGGCGTGGGCGCCGCGGGATCCAGCAGGACACGCGGTCGCGATACGCCTCGTACGAGGCGCCGAACCGGGCGACGAGATCCCGCTCCTCCCACGGCCGGATGAGGTCGTTCCACACCAGCGATCCGCACAGCGCGTAGATCACGACGAGCCACGAGCCGCAGATCAGGCCGACCGCCACGCCCTGCGCGATCCCGGCCACGGCCATCGGATTGCGCACGAACCGGTAAGGGCCGCCCACGACGAGCAGCCGGGCGGTCGCGACCGGCAGCGGGGTCCCGTCACCGCGCCCTGCCATCGCGACCGCCGACCAGATGCCGAGCGCCGAGGCGGCCGCGAGGAGGACGACGCCGGAGAT
>NZ_MKRT01000025.1:11638-19074 GCF_001897945.1 Microbacterium sp. 69-10 | reverse complement strand
CGACCACGAGGCAGACGCCCCAGAAGACCACGATCTGGCCGGCCGTGCGCAGCAACTGAGTTCGCGGGGGCGCCGACGTGGCCTCGCGCGCACGGAACGGCCCGACCAGCAGCCACTCCGAGGGAATCCGGTTCAGCCGGACCAGCAGCAGCGCGCCCACCGAGCTGACCGACGCGGCGATCATGAGCAGGGATCCCCACCCGGCGAGCGACGTGATCGTCGAGTACAGGGCCATCGCCGCCGTGACCAGCACCGTCCAGCCGGCGGCGGCCTCGGCGGCGAACCGCACGCCCCGTGCGGCGAGCGCAGACGCGATCACGAAGAGGGGGATGTCGACTGCGGCGACCAGCCCCGCGGGGAGGTCGCCGAGCGTCAGCATCCGGATGCCGGGGGAGAGCGCGACAGCAGCCCACCACAGCGCGCCCGCGGCGGCCTGAGCGCCGAAGTACGCGCGCCCCCAGCGGGAGTCCAGACGTGCGGTGAGGGTCACATCTCCTCGTGCACGGCGGGGTCGGCGTCGAACAGGCGGCCGTCGGCTCGGCCCAGCGCCGTGATCGCCTCGACCTCGGCCGCGTCCAGCACGACGGCCGCGGCGGCGAGGTTGGCGCGCTGATGATCAGCCGACGACGCCTTGGGGATCGAGACGGTGCCCCGCGCGACGTGCCAGGCGATCACGGTCTGCACGGGACTGATGCCGTGCGCCTGCGCGATCTCGATGATCACGGGCTCCTCGACGACCTCCTTCGCGCGGCCCAGCGGGCTCCACGCGACGGTCAGGATGCCGCGCTCGGCGTGCAGCGCCAGAGCGTCTGACTGCGGGAAGTACGGATGCACCTCGATCTGGTTGACGACGGGCCGCACGCCCGTCTCGGCCTCGATGCGGTCGAGGTGCGCCGCGAGGAAGTTCGATACGCCGACCTGCCGGACGAGGCCGTCGCGCTGCGCGTCGACGAGCGCCCGCCACGCCTCGCCGTAGAGGTCCCTGCTCGGGTTGGGCCAGTGGATCAGGTGCAGGTCCGTCGCGTCCAGGTGCAGCCGGGCCCGGCTCTCCTCGATGCTGGTGCGCGCCTTCGCGCTCTCGTGATGGCGGCCGGGAAGCTTGGTCGTGACGATGAGGTCTGAGCGGTCGACTCCGGATGCCGCCACCCCCGCGCCCACGATCCCCTCGTTCTCGTAGTTGAACGCCGTGTCGATCAGGCGGTAGCCGGAGCGGATGCCTTCGGCCACGGCATCCGCTCCGGCCTGCCCGCGCAGACCGTAGGTGCCCAGCCCGACGGCGGGGAGGGCGAAGCCGTTGTGCGCGGTGAACTGAGGGATGGCGGCCATGGGACTCCTTCGGATCGACGTGCGGCCAGCCTACGCGCCGGGCCCACGCGGTGCGCGTCGACGGGACCACCCGCACCGGATAGATTTGACAGCGTGAAAGCCACCCCCGAGAACCAGCGCACCCTGCTCGAGATCGCCGAACTCGACCGTCGGCTCCAGCAGGCGGAGCGTGCTCGCACGCAGCCCGCGCAGGGCGCACGCATCAACGAGCTCGCCGGCGTGCGCAAGCAGCAGCTGGCCGAGCTGACCTCCCTCGCGGGAGCCCTCGACGACGCGCGTGCCGAGCTGAAGCGCCTGGAGTCGGACGTGGCACTCGCGACCCAGCGCCGTGATCGGGACGGCGAGCGGCTGACCTCGGCGACCGACCCCAAGCAGGCTCAGGCGCTGGAGAACGAGATCGACAGCCTGACCCGTCGCATCTCCATGCTCGAGGACTCCGAGCTGGAGGTCATGGGGCGCGTGGAGGAGGCGCAGGCGGCCGTCGACGCCCAGCAGGCGCTGATCGACCAGACCCAGTCGGAGGGCGCCGCGCTGACCGCTGCGGCGAAGGCCGAGATGGCCGCCGCCGCGACCGAGTCCGAGCACCTCACCCGCGATCGCGCCGCTCTCGCCGGCACCGTCGCGGCAGATCTGATGGCCGAGTACGAGCGGCGCTCCGCCCGTGGCGGGATCGGCGTCGGGCTGCTGCGCCGCGGCGTCTGCGAGGGATGCCGCATGGTGCTCGCCGGCACCGACCTCACCGAGGTGCGCAAGGCCGCACCGGACGAGGTGCTCTCCTGCCCCGAGTGCGGGGCGATCCTCGTGCGCACGGAGGAGTCCGGGCTGTGACGCGCGTCCGGCGCACCGTCGCCGGTTCATGACGGGAACGACGTCGGATGCCGGTGGTAGACCGGATGCCGTGAGTTCGCCCGCACCGCCGTCGACGCCGCCGCACGTCCTGGTGGCCCGCGCCGATGACGGACGGGGCTGGATGCTGGCCGTGCTGGAGGATCCGCTCGCGGCCGTCGAGACGGAGCGCGTCTCCGACGAGGAGCTGCCGGATCGCGTGCGGGAGCTGGAGGAGCGTCGTTCGCCGCGCTGGACCGTGCGCTCGCTGCGCACCTTCTACCCGCCGCTGCTCGCCTCCGGCATCCGGCTGCGCCGCGCGCACGACCTGCTGCTCTGTCACGCCATCCTGCGGGACACGGCATCGCTGGCCGAGCCTCTGCCCCCGTCGCCGCGGTGGGTGCGCACCGACGAGGTGCAGGACGCCGCTGTGCAACCGGGTCTGTTCGAGGTCGATCTGCCGAGCCTGCCGCGCTCCGACGACTTCGACGAGGCGCTGACGCAGTGGCGGGCCCAGCAGGGAGCTCTCAGCCGCGCGCCCGATGCCCGGCTGGCTCTGCTGTGCGCCGCCGAGTCCACCGGCGCGCTGATCGCGGAGGAGATGACTGCGGCTGGACTGCCCTGGAGCACGGCGATCCACCAGCGCATCCTGGAGCAGGCACTGGGGGCCAGGCCGCTGCGCGGGGCGCGGCCCGCGCGCATGGCGGCACTGGCCACGAGGATCGCGGATGCGCTGAACGACCCGGACCTGAACCCCGACAGTCCGCCGCGGGTGCTGCGCGCGCTGCACCGTGTCGGGGTGTTCGTGGATTCGACCTCGAAGTGGGAGCTGTCCGAGATCGATCATCCGGTGGTGGAGCCGCTGCTGGAGTACAAGAAGCTGTCGCGGCTGTTCGCCGCCAACGGCTGGGCCTGGCTCGACGAGTGGGTGCACGAGGATCGCTTCCGGCCGGTCTATCTGACCGGGGGCGTCGTCACCGGTCGGTGGGCATCCTCGGGCGGCGGAGCGCTGCAGATCCCGCGGCAGCTGCGCACGGCCGTGCACGCCGATCCGGGCTGGACCTTCGTCGCCGCCGACGTGGCGCAGCTGGAGCCCCGCGTCCTGGCGGCGATGTCGCACGACGCCGCGATGGCGGACGCTGCGCGCGGCGCCGATCTGTACGACGGCGTCGTGCGCTCGGGGGCGGTCGCCACGCGCCAGGAGGCCAAGTACGCGGTGCTGGGAGCCATGTACGGTGCGACCACGGGCGAGAGCGGTCGCCTCGTGCCACGGCTGCGCTCGGTGTATCCGCGGGCGATGGGGCTGGTGGACGCCGCGGCGCGCACCGGGGAGGAGGGCGGCGTCGTCAGCACGCTGCTGGGTCGGAGCTCGCCGCGCCCGGACGAGGCCTGGCGCCGTGCGCAGTCGCAGGCCAGCGATCCGAGTGCGGGAGGTGCGGACGAGTCGCGTGCGCGCAGTCGCGCCAGGGACCGCGGACGCTTCACCCGCAACTTCGTGGTGCAGGGCACGGCCGCGGAGTGGGCGCTGCTGTGGCTCGCCGAGATACGCCACCGCCTGATGGCGCTGCCGGCGGCATCCGCTCCCGCCCCGGCATCCGGCCCGGTCTTCTCCACGCGGGCGCACCTGGCGTTCTTCCTGCATGACGAGGTGATCGTGCACTGCCCGGCGGAGCAGGCGGATGCCGTGGCATCCGCGGTGCGCGGCGCCGCCGAGGCGGCGACAGCACGCCTGTTCCCCGGGTTCGCGATCGATGTGCCGCTGGATCTGCACATCAGCGCCGACGCGGGGAAGTGACGCGCGTCCCGGTAGAATCGGAGGGCGAGCGGGTCGGCCGGACGGTCGCGTGGCGCGAGAGCGCACCGAGGAACGTCCGGGCTCCGCAGGGCAGGGCGGTGGGTAACACCCACCCGGAGTGATCCGCGAGAAAGTGCCACAGAGAGAAGACCGCCCCCGTCCTCGTGACGCGGGGTAAGGGTGAAAGGGTGGTGTAAGAGACCACCGGGGGACATGGTGACATGTCCCGCCAGGTAAACCTCGCCCGGAGCAAGACCAGACAGAGGACGTCGACGCGGCCCGCCGAGTCCTCGGGTAGGTTGCTGGAGCGGCACGGCAACGTGTCGCCGAGAGAGATGGCCGTCAAGGGAGCTCGAGCTCCTGAACAGAACCCGGCGTACAGGCCGGCCCGCTCGCATTTCGACCCGTCCGACAGGGGTTCCCCGGTCGGACGGGTCTCTCCGTCTTCGGGAGAATCCTGATTCCCGCGTAATGAAAAGGGCCGACACGGCGTCTCTTCTGTGTCGGACACGCACAGCACGCAGGGAGCACGATGAACACGCTGGCCATCCAGTTCGCGGTCGCATCCGTGATGGTGCCCGTAGGTATCGCGGGGGCGGTGATCGCCGCGCTCAGCGCGGTCATCACCTGCGTCGTGCTGATCAGGGGGAGCGACGAGATCGGCATCCCCATCGCCGGATGGATCGTGGGGACCATCCTGAGCCTGGCTGCGGCCTTCGTCGAACTGACGCCCACCGTCGTCGCCGCGGCAGCCGGCGCGGTGCTGGTCGTGGTCGCGCTCGTCGTGCTCGGCGGGCGGCGCGCTCACTCCCGCCGGCTGCACACGCGCTGACCCGCGCGAGCTCCACAGGCATGCGAAAGGCCCCGATCATGCGATCGGGGCCTTTCGGGCGTTCGTGGGTCCTAGTCCGCGGCGAGCGACGCGGCGCCGATGATGCCGGAATTGTTGCGGTGCACCGCGTTGATGATCGGCGTCTTCAGCTCCAGCAGCGGAATGAACTTCTCAGGGTTCTTGGAGACACCACCGCCGACGACGAAGAGGTCGGGGCTGAACAGGAATTCCACGTGGCTGTAGAACTCCTGCAGGCGTGCCGCCCAGTCCTCCCACGAGAGCTTCTCGCGCTCCATGGCGGAGGACGCCGCCCAGCGCTCGATGGACTCGCCCTTGCGGTCGAGGTGCCCGAGCTCGGTGTTGGGGATCAGTACGCCGTCGTACAGGAAGGCGGAGCCGATGCCGGTGCCGAGTGTCGTCAGGACCGTGAGGCCCTGCACATCACGCGCCGCGCCGTGACGCGCTTCGGCGACGCCGGCTGCATCCGCATCGTTGACGAAGGTGATGTGCCGGCCCAGGCCGTCCTCGAAGAACTTCTCGGCCGCGAATCCGACCCAGTCCTTGGAGATGTTGGCAGCCGACAGCGTCTTGCCGCGCTTGACGATCGCGGGGAACGCGACTCCCAGCGGCAGGTTCGACTTGGACGCTCCCAGAGTCTCCAGCACCTCGCGCACGGTCTCCAGCACGTCGGCGGGGTGTGCGCCCTCTGGAGTCGGGATGCGCACGCGATCCGAGTCGAGCGTGCCGTGCTCGAGGTTGACGATTCCTGCCTTGATGCCGGTGCCGCCGATGTCGACGCCGATTGCCTGCTGTGCCATGTCGAACAGCCTATCCAGATCGGTCCGGACGATTAGGATCGTGACAGATCCCGACGAAGGAGCTGACATGGCTGACGGCGACGACAAGTACTGGTACAACCTCAGCACGGGCGAGGTGGAGTTCGGCATGCTCTCCGCCGCGGTCGACCGGGTGGGTCCGTTCGACACGGCCGACGAGGCTGCGCATGCCCCCGAGAAGCTCCAGGAGAGGTCGCGGGCCTGGGCGGAGGACGACGCCGCCGACGATTCCTGGGGAAGCTCGTCCCGCGCCGGCTCCGGCGACGACGAGTGAGCATGGACAAGCAGCGCGATTTCGTCCTCCGCACGATCGAGGAGCGCGGCGTCAAGTTCGTGCGCCTGTGGTTCACCGATGTGATCGGCACCCTCAAATCGGTCGCGATCGCGCCCGCCGAGGTGGAGGGCGCGTTCGCGGAGGGCATCGGCTTCGACGGCTCCGCGATCGAGGGCCTGACCCGCACGTTCGAGTCGGACCTGCTCGCGCAGCCCGACCCGTCCACCTTCCAGATCCTGCCGTGGCGCGGGGAGGTCGACCCGACCGCGCGGATGTTCTGCGATCTGGCGACCCCGGACGGCCGCCCCGCGGTCTCCGACCCGCGCAACGTGCTGCGCCGGGCGCTGGCGAAGGCGGCGGACGCCGGGTTCACGTTCTACACGCACCCGGAGATCGAGTTCTACCTGCTGAAGTCCTCGCAGGTGGGGCCGGACGGCCCCGTCCCCGTCGACTCGGCCGGCTACTTCGACAACGTGCCTGGCGGCACCGCGCACGACTTCCGTCGCAGCGCGGTGCGGATGCTGGAGGACCTCGGCATCTCGGTCGAGTACAGCCACCACGAGGGCGGCCCCGGCCAGAACGAGATCGATCTGCGCTACGCGGACGCCCTCACGATGGCCGACAACATCATGACCTTCCGCACGGTCGTGAAGGAGGTCGCGATCGAGCAGGGCGTGTACGCGACGTTCATGCCGAAGCCGCTCAACAACCACCCCGGCAGCGGCATGCACACGCACCTGTCGCTGTTCGAGGGCGACGTGAACGCCTTCTACGAGGCGGGCGCGGAGTACCAGCTGTCGCTCACCGGCCGGCGGTTCATCGCGGGCCTGCTGCGGCACGCCAACGAGATCGCCGCAGTGACCAACCAGTTCGTCAACTCGTACAAGCGCCTGTGGGGCGGTGACGAGGCGCCCAGCTTCGTCACGTGGGGGCACGCGAACCGCTCGGCCCTCATCAGGGTGCCGATGTACAAGCCGAACAAGGGCCAGTCGACGCGCGTGGAGTACCGCGCCCTCGACTCCGCCGCGAACCCGTACCTCGCATACGCGCTGATGCTGGCCGCCGGTCTGAAGGGCATCGAGGAGGAGTACGAGCTCCCGCCCGAGGCGGAGGACAACGTCTGGTCGCTGAGCGACTCGGAGCGCCGCGCCCTCGGGTACGCACCGCTGCCGGCGAGCCTGGACCACGCGCTGGAGTACATGCAGGACTCCGAGCTGGTCGCAGAGACCTTGGGGGAGCAGGTCTTCAACTACGTGCTGCTGAACAAGCGCAAGGACTGGGAGGCGTACCGCGGGCAGGTCACCCCGTTCGAGCTGCAGAACAACCTCGGGCTGCTCTGAGTCCCAGTCATGGCACGACCTGATGCGTCCGTCTCGCTGTCGGCGCTGGCCCGGCTCGGCTTCGTCGAGCTGACGGCCGCGTCGGCCGCGCTCTCCGAGCTGGCCGAGCTGACCGGACTGGACCGCGCCGAGCTCATCGACGGCCTGGGCGCCGCGGACCCGGATGCCGCTGTCGCGGGCATCCTGCGCATCGCCCGCCGCGATCCCT
>NZ_MKRT01000025.1:521-11602 GCF_001897945.1 Microbacterium sp. 69-10 | reverse complement strand
GGGCGTCTCCGGCGGCATCGCGGACTTCTTAGCCCGGCGCCCCGAGCAGCTCGATGCCGGGCTCCTGCAGCGCGAAGCGCTGCCGACCGCGCAGGAGCTCGTCGAGACGCTGCTCGCAGCCGTCGACGCGCAGGACGGGTTCGCGCGAGCCGCCCGGCCCGAGGCCGCGCTCCGGATCGCCTACCGCCGCGCGCTGGCGGGGATCGTCGCGGCGGACACGGCATCCGCCGACCCGACAGCGGTCATCGCGGACGTCTCCGCAGCTCTCGCGGATGCCGCGGGTGCCGCGCTCGAAGCCGCTGTCGCCGTCGCCCGCGCGACCGTGACGGACGCCGGGATCCCGCGAGCGGAGGTCGCCGCGACCAGGCTGGCGATCATCGGGATGGGCAAGGCCGGCGCCCGAGAACTGAACTACCTCAGCGACGTGGACGTGATCTTCGTCGCCGGCACCGGCGATGAGCGGATCGTGAGCGAGGCGCGCGCCATCGACGTGGCGACCAGGCTCGCCCGCGAGAGCATGCGCGTGCTCTCCGGCATCGACGCGGAGCCGCCGCTGTGGGAGGTGGACGCCGCCCTGCGGCCGGAGGGCAAGCAGGGCGCTCTGGTGCGGTCCCTCGCCTCACACGAGGCCTACTACGACCGCTGGGCGAAGAGCTGGGAGTTCCAGGCGCTGCTGAAGGCGCGTCCGCTCGCCGGAGACGCGCAGCTGGGAGCCGAGTACATCGCCGCCGTGCAGCCTCGCGTGTGGACCAGCGCCGAGAGGTCGGACTTCGTCGACAGCGTTCAGCGCATGCGCGAACGCGTCACGGACAACATCCCCGCAGATGACGTGCCGTATCAGCTCAAGCTCGGCCCTGGCGGCCTGCGCGACATCGAGTTCACGGTGCAGCTGCTGCAGCTGGTGCACGGCGTCAGCGACCCGAGCCTGCACACGCGCGGCACCCTGGAGTCGCTGGAGGCGCTGGCCGAAGGCGGCTACATCGGACGGGTCGAGGGCGCCGCGTTCGCCGAGCAGTACCGGGTGCTGCGCCTGCTCGAGCACCGCCTGCAGCTGCAGGAACTGACCCGCACCCATCTGATGCCCCGCGACGACGACGGCATGCGCAGACTGGCGCGAGCCACGGGACTGGCCGACTCGGGCCTCGCCCTGCGCCAGCTGTGGGAGAACCTGCGGCGCGACGTGCGGGAGCAGCATGTCCGCCTGTTCTACCGGCCGCTGCTCGCGGCGGTGGCCTCGCTGCCCGCCGAGGAGCGTGCGCTCACCACCGGGCAGGCCGCCGATCGTCTGGCGGCCATCGGCTTCCGCGATCCCGCCGGCGCGCTGCGCCACATCGCGGCGCTGACCGCGGGCCTGAGCCGCAAGGCCAGCATCCAGCGCTACCTCATGCCGGTGATGCTGCGGTGGTTCGCAGACGGCACCGACCCGGACTACGGGCTGATCGCGTTCCGCCGGATCAGCGAGCGGCTCGGCGACACGCACTGGTTCCTGGGGATGCTGCGCGACTCGTCCGGGGCCGCAGAACGACTCACCCGTGTGCTCTCCAGCTCGCGCTACGTCGGCGAGCTCATGGAGTGGATCCCGGAATCGGTGGCGTGGCTGGACTCCGCGAGCGATCTCACCCTGCGCAGCGGGGCGGCGCTGGACGAGGAGGCGCGGGCCATCCAGACCCGGCACGCCACGATCGGCCCGGCGATGAAGGCCGTACGGGCGCTGCGCCGCAGGGAGCTGCTGCGCACCGCCATGGGCGCTGTGCTCGATCACGTCGGCGTTCATGAGATGGCGCGAGCCATCAGCGAGATCAGCGAGGCAACGATCCAGGCCGCGCTGCGCGCGGTGCGGCGCGAGGTCGTGCCGCCCGAGGACGACGCGCTGGACTTCTCGATCATCGCGATGGGCCGCTTCGGCGGGGCCGAGCTCGGCTTCGGCTCGGATGCCGATGTGCTGTTCGTCTATGAGCCGAACGGCGTCGAGCCGCAGCGTGCCCAGCAGCTGGCCGCGAGCATCGTCGCAGGCCTGCGCGAGCACCTGACCGATCACAGACTGCCGCTCGATCTGGACGCCGACCTGCGCCCGGAGGGACGCAACGGGCCGATCGTCAGGACCCTGGAGGCGTACACGCAGTACTACCGGCGCTGGTCGCTGTCCTGGGAGGCACAGGCGCTGCTGCGCGCCCGCGGCATCGCCGGCAGCGTGAAGCTCATCGGCCGGTTCATGGAGCTCGCCGACGGCATCCGCTTCCCCGAGCAGGTCTCGCTGCAGGACGTGCGCGAGATCAAGCGCATCAAGGCCCGGGTTGAGGGCGAGCGCCTGCCGCAGGGAATGGATCCTCGCCGGCATCTCAAGCTCGGCCCCGGAACCCTCAGCGACGTGGAGTGGATGGTGCAGGTGCTGCAACTGCAGCACGGCCACCGGGTCCCCGACCTGCGGACGACCTCCACGCTGCAGGCGCTGGACGCCGCCGTGCTCGCCGACCTGCTGCCCGCCGCCGCGGCGGAGCGGCTGCGCGAGGCCTGGGTGCTGTGCAGCCGGCTGCGCTCGGCGATGACGCTGCTCACAGGCCAGACGCGCGACGTGCTGCCGGTCGACCACCGCGAGCTGGACGGCGTCGGTCGCCTGCTGGGTTACCCTGACCGCGGCGCCATGCTGCTCGAGGAGGACTATCTTCGGGTCACGCGTCGCGCCCGGCGGGTGTTCGAGACCCATTTCTACGGCTGAGAAGGAACGCGAGGGGGAGTCATGTCCGAGCGCATCGGGATCGTGTGGAATCCGACGAAGATCGACGAGGCGGCGCTGAGGGATGCCGTCGAGGCCGCGTTCTCCGCGGATGACGACGTGCAGTGGTGGGAGACGTCCGCAGACGACCCCGGGCGCTCGATGGCCGAGGCCGCCGTGCAGGCCGGATGCGACGTGGTCATCGCGGTCGGCGGCGACGGCACGGTCCGGGTGGTGGCGGAGGTCATCGCGCAGCAGGGAGAAGGCGCCCCCGCGCTGGGCATCGTGCCGCAGGGCACCGGCAATCTGCTGGCCCGCAACCTCGGCATCCCGCTCGCGAGCATCCCGAAGGCGCTCACGACGATCGCCGCAGGCCGCACGCGCGACATCGACATGGGCTGGGTGCGCGCCGACGACGCCGAGCACGAGACGGGCTTCCTGGTGATGATCGGGTCGGGCCTGGACGCGCACATGCTCGCCGAGACCGACGACGATCTGAAGGACAGAGCGGGCTGGCTGGCCTACGTCGAGGCGATGGGGCGCGCTCTCACCGCCGCCGAGACGATGGAGTTCACCCTCCGCGTCGACGACGGGGACGAGCAGGTGCTCAGCGGCCACACCCTGCTGATCGGCAACTGCGGGGCGATCCAGGGCGGCGTGACGCTGCTTCCCGACGCCGTGCCCGACGACGGCCGGCTGGACCTGCTGCTCGTGAGTGCCGACGGAGCCGCCCAGTGGATGCAGACCCTGCGCACGATCGTTTGGGACAACGGCATCCGGCGTGTGCTCGCACGCGACGAGGAGACGGTCAGCACGGATGCCGCGCAGCACCTCTCCGGCGAGAGCATCCGCGTTCGGCTCTCCACGCCGTCGGCGTTCGAGATCGACGGCGAGGAGGCCGGCGACGTCTCGGCGCTCGAGGTGCGCGTGCAGCCGGCCGCGCTCCGGGTGCTGTGCTGACGGCGACGGACCGAGGAGAGGAAGGGCGCAGGATGGATGGTGGCTTCGAGGCACTCCACGGACGATGGGCGGGGCAGGAGGACGTGTACGCGACGGCGTGGACGCCGGCCGGTCGTGCGACGGCCGAGATGCTCCTCACCCCGGGGCCTGCAGGCACCCTGCTCGTGGACTACGCGGAGCATCGCGCCGACGGGGACATGACCGGCCACGGCGTGGTCTCGGACGGCGGCTGGTGGTGGTTCGACTCCTACGGGTTCGTCCCCGCCTCGGCGGGAACGTCCGCGTGGGAGGACGGCGAACTGATCCTGGAGCGCCGTTCGGAGCGCGGGCGCAACGTGATGGTCCTGGCATCCGACGGCGATCGGCTCACGATGCGGCTCGCCGCCGAACCTGCGGACGGGAAGCTTCAGCAGCTCGTCTCGGGCGTCTACCGTCGCGTGCTCGCAGACGAGTCGGCCTGACGCCGACCTCGGGCGCCGGATGCGCCCACCGGCGCGGATAGAATCGGGCGTCCCCTCTGGCAGGAGTCCCGATGCCCTCATCGCACCCGACGTTCGGCGTGCTCGCTGCGCTGCGCAGCCCGCGACAGCTCTCCCGCGAGGTGTTCGCCGGGCTGGTGACGACCCTCGCGCTGGTGCCGGAGGTGATCTCGTTCTCGGTGGTCGCCGGCGTCGACCCGATGACGAGCCTGGTGGCGTCGATCGTGCTCTGCCTGACGATGACCTTCCTCGGCGGGCGGCCCGGCGTGATCACGGCCGCCGCGGGCTCCGTGGCACTGGTCATCGCGCCGCTCGTGCACGAGTACGGCGTGAAGTACGTGCTCCCGACCGTCGTCCTGGCGGGCCTCCTGCAGATCCTCTTCGGAGGCCTGGGGCTGGCCAGGCTGATGCGGTACGTGCCGAGGTCGGTCATGCTCGGATTCGTCAACGCGCTCGGCATCCTGATCTTCGTCGCGCAGCTGCCGCACGTCATCGGAGCGGACCTTCCGGTGTGGATTCTGTTCGCACTGACTCTCGCGATCGTGCTCCTCCTGCCGAGGCTGACCAGGGCGATTCCGTCTCCACTTGTCGCGATCGTGGTGGTGACCGCGGTCGTCATCATCGGCCGGATGACGGTGCCCGACGTCGCCGACGAGGGCCCCGTCGGCGGCGGCCTGCCCGGTTTCACCCCGCTGGATGTGCCGCTGGATCTGTCAACCCTGCAGCTGATCCTGCCGACCGCGATCAGCGTGGCGCTGGTGGGGCTGATGGAATCGCTGCTGACGGCGAAGCTCGTGGACGAGATCACCGAGACCCCGTCGCACAAGGGGCGGGAGTCGTGGGCGCTCGGCGTCGCCAACATCGCCGCGGGCTTCTACGGCGGCGTCGCGGGATGCGCGATGATCGGCCAGACCGTGCTCAACGTGAAGACCAGCGGTGCGCGGACGCGGATCTCCACGTTCGTGGCGGGCGGGTTCATGCTGGCCCTCGTCACCGGGCTGAGCTCGTTGATGGGGCAGATCCCGATGGTGGCGCTGGCCGCGGTGATGATGGTCGTCGCCGTCACCACGGTCGACTGGCACAGCGTGCGTCCGTCGACGCTGCGGCGGATGCCGCTCTCGGAGACGATCGTCATGGTCGTCACCATCGGCACCGTCGTGCTGACGAGCAACCTCGCCTACGGCGTCATCGCCGGAGTCATCCTGGCGATGATCCTCTTCGCGCGCCGTGTGGCGCACGTGATCAGCGTGGAGCGGATGCCGGCCTCCGACGGCGCGAGCGTGCGCTACGCCGTGCGCGGACCGCTGTTCTTCGGCAGCAGCAACGATCTGGTCGAGCACTTCCGGTACGCCGAGGATCCGGCGTCCGTGGTCATCGACCTGGGTGCGGCGCAGATCTGGGATGCCTCGACCGTGGCCGCCCTGGACTCGATCGCCGCGCGCTACGAGCGCCGTGGGGCCACGATCAGCATCACCGGTCTCGACGCTCGCAGCGAGCGCTTCCATGGCCGCCTGAGCGGCTACCTGGGCGCCTGAGGGCTACCGAGGCGGCCGGACGGCGGCGATGCGCAGCGGCCGACGGCGACCGCATCGGTCGAGGGCGTGGGAGCTCAGTCGCGCACGAGCTTGCGGAGCAGGCGCTCGAGCTGCGAGCGTTCCTCGTCGCTGAGAGATGAGAGCAACCGGCGCTCCGTCTGCAGATGCGCAGGATAGGCCTCATCGATGAGCGCGCGTCCCTCCGGCGTGAGCTCGACGATGCGGCCACGGGTGTCGTCCTCGCGCTGACTGCGGATCACGAGACCGGCCGCTTCGAGCCGGTCGACGCGCTTGGACGTGGCGCCGGCTGTCACCATCGTGTGCTGGGCGAGGTCGCCCTGCGAGAGCGCGAAGGGCGATCCCGCCCTGCGGAGAGCGCAGAGGACGTCGAACTCGCCCTCGCCCAGGCCGAAGCGGCGATAGTTCCTGATCAGTTCGCTCGTGAAGTCGTCCGAGATGCGCCGCATCCTGCCGATGACGGCCATCGGGCTCGGATCGAGATCCGGGCGCTCGCGACGCCACTGCTCGATGAAGGTTCCCACTCGATCGTTCGTGCCCATGCATCCAGCATAGTTTCCGCGGAACATATAATGGTTTCCATGGAAACTAACCGCTGGCCGCGACGTGTGTGGGACAGAGCCCGGTGGCCGCTCGTCGCGGCGGTCGGCCCGATCGCGTTCGGGTCGAACTACTTCGTGACGCACGAGTACCTTCCGGCCGGCTCGCCGCTGTGGGGGTCGGCGATCCGCGCGCTGCCGGCGGGGCTGGTGCTGCTGCTCGTGGCTCGACGCCTGCCGACGGGGGCGTGGCGGTGGCGTTCCGTCGTGCTCGGCACGCTCAACATGGGGCTGTTCTTCTGCCTGGTGTACGTGGCGGCCCAGCTGCTGCCGTCCAGCGTCGCCGCGTCGCTGATGTCGCTGAGTCCGATCGCGATCGCGGGAGCCGCGTGGCTGCTGATCGACGAGCGGCCCGCACCGCGCGTGATCGTCGGCGCAGTGATCGGAGGTGCCGGCGTGCTGCTGATCGTCGGAACGGCGACCGGAGCCCTGGACGGGTGGGGGATCGCGGCGTCGATCGCCTCGATGCTGCTCTCGTCGATCGGCGCGATCCTCACCAGGCGCTGGCAGGACGACACTCCAGTGCTCACGGTGACCGCATGGCAGCTCGTGGTCGGAGGGCTCGAGCTGCTCGTGGCCGCAGCCGTGATCGAGGGCGCGCCTCCCGCCGTCACCCCGGTCGAGGTCGCCGCGTTCGCCTACGCGAGCCTGATCGCGACGGCCCTGGGCTTCGTCTGCTGGTTCACGGGGTTCCGCCACCTTCCGGCGGGAGTCGTCGGCGTGATCGGTCTGCTCAATCCCGTCACCGGGGTCGCGCTCGGAGTCTTCGCCGGCGGCGAGATCCTCACACCGCTCCAGGCGGTGGGCATCGCGCTCGTGCTGGTCAGCATCGCGATCGTCAACGCCCGACGCCGCACCGCCGTCGTCCTGGAGGGAGAGCGACAGGTCGTGAAGAGGCGATAGACGCCACGAGGGCCTGACTCCGGGAAGAAGTCAGGCCCTCGAGGCAGAGGGGCGCGGTTCAGACGCCGTAGTACAGCTCGGCTTGAGGATCTGAGAACCGCGGAGCGGCAGAAGCGTTGGGTTCGCGTGCCGAAGTTCGCAGTGAAGGTACTGAGCGAACTCGTGGCGAGCCACGTTCCCGACCCCGAACGGAATCCAGACGACGTACTGTTCACGACCGAGCGCGGCCGTCCGCGCGACCCCAGCGCGGTCGGCGAGTTGCTCAGGATGTTCCGCCGCGAGTTCGAGCCGGAGCTGCTGGCTATTGGGGTCGACGCCGAGCATCTCACCTTCCGCAGCCTCCGCAAGGCGGTCGCTGCGGCGGTATCGGACACGGCTGGGGTCGAGGTCGCACGCGACCTTCTCGGGCACCGACATCACGGAAGGGCACTACGCGAAGCGTCCCGACCTCATCGTCGAGGTCGCGGCTGACGCGCTCGACGAGGCGTTCGCGGGCATCGACGCATGAACTGTAAGGCTCAAGAAGGGGATGCCGTATGAACACTTGTATTGTCCAGAGTGTTCAGGTGGAGGTAGGATGGGGTCATGACCATGACGAGCTTGACGATCAACCCGGAGGATGTGCGCTCCAGCGCCGGGGCGCGCCCGGCTTGGCTGGAGCAGGTCGCCGCGTATGTGCAGCAGGCGGCAGCCGATGGGGAGACGGTGACGCTGACGGCGAAGCGCCGCATGATGACCCCCGAGCAGGTCGCCGACGCGATGGGCGTGTCTCGTCCCACCATCTCGCGGAAGATCAAGGCGGGGGAGATTCGCGCGGTCAAGGTCGGCAATCGCAATCGCATCCCCTACGAGGAGTTCGAGCGGTACTGGCGCAAGACGATGGGCGACCTCGTGGAGCTGACGCGCGATGAACTCCGTGACGACCTCTTCGGCGGCCGCGTACGGCATAGTCCGCGTTGACGACGTCATCCACCGGGCAGCGCAAGTGACTTACTTCAACCCATCGCGGCGGCCCGCGGACGCGGAGTGAGCAGAAGCGGGCACGAAGGCACCGAACGCAAGCCGTCCACCCCCATTGCGGAGTGCACTCATTAATGAGTAAGCTCCATTTCAGAAGGAGGAACGGATGTCCGCTACGAACGCAGTCAGTCGAAGGTCGAGGTCGATGGAGTCCAAGCAGCGGCGGATCTCCGAGGCGGCAGCCGAACTGTTCGACGCCGAGGGCTTCAGCGCCGTGACCACCCAGCAGATCTCGGACCGGGCAGACGTGGCCGCAGGCACTCTGTTCCGGTACGCCGCTTCGAAGAGCGAGTTGCTGTTGATGGTCTACAACTCCAAGCTCGACGAGGCGCTTCGCGAGGGCCTGGAGCGCGCCGAATCGGTCAGCGACCCGGTCGAGGCCGTGGTCGCGTTGGTCGAGCCGCTCGTGACACGGGCGAGCGAGTCGCCGGAGAACGCGGCCACCTACCAGCGCGAGCTGCTCTTCGGGTCGCCGTCCGAGAGATTCCGGCTCGAGGGCCTCGCTCACGTGCAGGCCTTCGAGGAAGCACTCGCCGCGCGCCTGGTCGACAGCGACCGAGGACGCGGGGTGACCGACGACCACGACGCCGCACGCGTCGCGAGCAGCTCCGTCTTCGCCGTGGTCCATCTCGCAATCGCTCGGCTGTACACCGGCGCCCACCGCGGACACGATCTGCGAGACGACCTCCGCCACCAGATCGCGCAGATCGTGCGGGGGCTGGCGGCGACCCGCGAGGCAACCGGCGAACGTCGACCATGACAACCACACAGAACCGGAAATGAAGGAGAGCAGAATGAGCAGCATCCACAAGGTCACAGTCCTCGGCACCGGCGTCCTGGGATCGCAGATCGCGTTCCAGACGGCGTTCAGCGGCTTCGACGTCGTCGCCTACGACATCAGTGACGAGCTTCTCGAGAAGGCGAAGTCACGTTTCTCGTCACTGGCAGAGACCTACAAGCAGGACGGCGTCGCCGGGGCCGCCGAGGGGAAGGCGGAGAAGGCGCTCGAGAACCTGACGTATTCGTCCGACCTGGCAGACGCCGTCAAGGACGCGGATCTGGTGATCGAGGCGATCCCCGAGGTCTTGAAGCTGAAGCAGGAGACCTACGAGAAGCTCGCCGAGGTGGCGCCGGAGAAGACGATCTTCGCGACCAATTCCTCGACGCTGCTGCCCAGCGACATGAAGGACTTCACCGGCCGGCCGCAGAAGTTCCTCGCTCTGCACTTCGCCAATCAGGTCTGGAAGTTCAACACCGGAGAGGTGATGGGAACGGACGAGACCGACCCCGCCGTCTTCGATGAGATCGTCGACTTCGCGGCCGAGATCGGCATGGTGCCGATTCCGATCCACAAGGAGAAGGCAGGTTACGTCCTGAACTCTCTCCTGGTGCCCTTCCTGAACGCCGCAGCCGAGCTCGCCGCCGGCGGATACGCGGAGCCGCATGACGTCGACAAGGTCTGGCGCATCGCGACCGGCGCCCCCATGGGGCCGTTCCAGATCTACGACGTCATCGGGCTGACCACGCCGTACAACATCATGTCGCACGGCAGCCCGGAGGCTCAGAAGATCGCCGCCTGGTTGAAGGAGAACTACATCGACAAGGGCAAGCTCGGCATCTCGACGGGCCACGGCTTCTACGACTACGAGTGACCAAGGAACAGAGAAGGAAGAAAAAGATGCGCTATACGAGCGGGAATTACGAAGCGTTCGCGCGGCCCCGCAAGCCGGCGGGTGTCGATGAGAAGTCGGCCTGATTCGTCGGATCAGGGCTCGCGTCCCTATCCGGTGCCGCGTTCCTCATCCGCGACGGCCAGATGCCCGGGAACAAGATCACCATTCTCGAGGAGCTGAAGCTGCCCGGTGGCGCGCTCGACGGCATCAAGGAGCCGAAGAAGGGATTCGTGATCCGCGGCGGCCACGAGATGGAGGACCATTTCGAGTGCCTGTGGGACCTGTTCCGCTCGATCCCGTCCCTCGAGGTAGAAGGAGCGAGCGTCCTGGACGAGTTCTACTGGCTCAACAAGGACGACCCGAACTACTCCCTGCAGCGCGCCACGATCGACCGAGGCCAGGACGCACACACCGACGGCAAGTTCGGCCTGAGCGAGAAGGCGCAGAAGGACATCGTCAAAGTCTTCCTCGCCACTCGCGAGGAGATGGAGAACAAGCGGATCGACGAGGTGTTCGGCAAGGACTTCCTCGAGAGCAACTTCTGGCTCTACTGGCGGACGATGTTCGCCTTCGAGGAGTGGCACTCCGCACTGGAGATGAAGCTGTACCTTCACCGGTTCATCCACCACATCGGCGGCCTGCCCGATTTCTCGGCGTTGAAGTTCACCAAGTACAACCAGTACGAGTCCCTCGTCCTGCCCCTGTACACGTGGCTGCTCGACCAGGGCGTGACGTTCCACTTCTCCACGCAGGTCACGGATGTCGACTTCGATATCTCCGCCGACGGTGCGCGCAAGCAGGCCACGCGTCTGCACTGGGTCTCAGGGCCGGAGGGAGCACCGGGAGACGGCGTCGACCTGTCGGAGAACGACCTGCTGTTCATGACGATCGGATCGCTGACGGAGAACTCGAACGAGGGAGACCAGCACACCCCCGCACGTCTGGACGAGGGCCCCGCACCCGCCTGGGACCTGTGGCGGCGGATCGCGCAGAAGGACCCCGCGTTCGGGCGTCCGGGAGTCTTCGCCGACCACATCCCGCAGACGAAATGGGAGTCGGCCACCGTCACCACCCTAGATGAATATTCGCTTCTCTGAGCGCCACGAGTATTGCGGTTGAGTGCCACTTGCTCGTGGACGCGATGGCGTCGTTGAGAGCCACCGGATATTCGGGTTCGGCGC
>NZ_MKRT01000025.1:0-350 GCF_001897945.1 Microbacterium sp. 69-10 | reverse complement strand
TCGATGCCGCCGACCGGGAGGGCGTCCGCTGGGACGATGTCGTAGAGCTCGATGAGGCGGAGGTGTATGCACGGCTGTTCCCCGGGCGTGGGGAGCACGAGAGTGTTCACGCGCAGCCGGACTGGGATCGGGTGCATCGGGAGCTCGCCCGGGTCGGGGTGACGTTGAAGCTGCTGCACGGCGAGTACGTCGACGCCTGCCGCACCAAGGGCGAGACCGCGATGGGCTACGACAGGTTCTGCAAGACCTACCAACGTCACGTGCTCGTGATCGGGGCGGCATCGCGGGTCGGTCACAAGGCAGGGCAGACGGTCGAGGTCGACTGGTCGGGGAAGACGATGCAGCTGGTC
>NZ_MKRT01000024.1:356495-374458 GCF_001897945.1 Microbacterium sp. 69-10 | reverse complement strand
GTCTCGATGATCGGCAGACCGGTCATCGAGCCGGCACCGAGCTCGTCGGACAGCTTCGCGCAGCGCTCGAGCAGACGGGAGTGCAGGTAGAACACGTCACCCGGGTAGGCCTCGCGCCCCGGCGGGCGGCGCAGCAGCAGCGACACGGCGCGGTACGCCTCGGCCTGCTTGGACAGGTCGTCGAAGACGATCAGCACGTGCTTGCCGTCGTACATCCAGTGCTGGCCGATGGCCGAGCCGGTGTACGGGGCGAGGTACTTGAAGCCGGCGGGGTCGGAGGCGGGAGCGGCCACGATGGTGGTGTACTCCAGCGCACCGGCGTCCTCGAGCGCGCCCTTCACCGAGGCGATGGTCGAGCCCTTCTGGCCGATCGCGACGTAGATGCAGCGAACCTGCTTGTTGACGTCGCCGGACTCCCAGTTGGCCTTCTGGTTGATGATCGTGTCGATCGCCAGTGCCGTCTTGCCGGTCTGGCGGTCGCCGATGATCAGCTGGCGCTGGCCGCGGCCGACGGGGATCATGGCGTCGATCGCCTTGACACCGGTCTGCATCGGCTCGTGCACCGACTTGCGCTGCATGACGCCGGGCGCCTGCAGCTCGAGCTCGCGCACGCCGTCCGTCGCGATGGCGCCGAGGCCGTCGATCGGGTTGCCGAGCGGGTCGACCACGCGGCCCAGGTAGCCGTCGCCGACCGGGACCGAGAGCACTTCGCCGGTGCGGGTCACTTCCTGGCCGGCCTCGATGCCGGTGAAGTCGCCGAGGACGACCACGCCGATCTCGTGCTCGTCGAGGTTCAGCGCCAGGCCCTTGGTGCCGTCCGCGAACGTGACGAGCTCGTTGGCCATGACGCCGGGCAGCCCCTCGACGTGCGCGATGCCGTCGGCTGCGTCGATGACGGTGCCGACCTCGGTCGCGACGGCGCCAGTGGGCTCGTAGGCGGCTGCGAAGTTCTTCAGCGCGTCACGGATGACGTCGGGGCTGATCGATAGTTCTGCCATTGTCTTCCCTTTGTGTGTCTGGTGTGCGCGGTTCCCCGCGTCAGTCTGTGTCAGCTCGCGAGCTTCTGACGGAGCTCGGCGAGTCGGGCGGAGATGCTGCCGTCGATGACGTCATCGGCGATCTGCACGCGCAGGCCGCCTACGACGGTGGGGTCGATCACCTGGTTCACGGAGATCTCCCCGCCGTAACGGCGTGCCAGAGCGTCACGGAGACGCGTCTCCTGCGCAGCGGCGATCGGTGCGGCCGTGTAGACGGTCGCGACCGTGCGGCCGGCCTGCGCGGAGACGATGTCGATGGCCCGGCTCAGAAGCTGACGGACGCGGCGCTCGCGCGGCAGGCGCACCAGCGAAGCGGCGATCAGCACGGTCGCAGCGGAGGCCGAGGAGCCCAGCACGTTCTCGACGAGTGCGGCCTTCGCCGCGGAGTCGCCGAGGCGGCTGCCGAGCGCGAGCTCGAACTCCGGGTTCGCGGCGACGACGCGCGAGAACTCGAAGAGCTCGCCGGCGACGTCGTCCTTCGCGGAGGCGATGGCCGCAGCGCGGATCGCGAGCTCCTCGACACCGTCGATGAGATCGGATGCACTGGACCAGCGCTCACCGGCGACGGTGTCCAGCAGCGCGCGGACCGGAGCGGATGCCCCGGCGAACACGCTGGAGACCAGCGCCGAGCGCGCCTGAGCAGACGCCGTGGGGTCGGCCAGCGCGCCGCTCAGCTGAGCCGAGTCCCCGAGCGCACGGGCGGCTGCGAACAGCTCGGCCGCACTGTCGAGGTTCAGGCCCGACGCCGCGGCAAGCGCCTGCGTGGATGCCGCGAGTGCCTGAGTGGTCGCGCTGCCCATTACTTCGCCTTCTCGAGGTCGGCGAGGAAGCGGTCCACGACGGCCGTCGCACGCGCGTCGTCGGTGAGGGTCTCCCCCACGACGCCGCCGGCGAGGTCGATCGCGAGCGTGCCGACCTCGTTGCGGAGGGACACGAACGCGGCCTGGCGCTCGGCCTCGATCTGCGTGTGCGCGGCGGTCGTGATGCGGTTCGCCTCAGCGGACGCGGCATCCTTCGCCTCGGCGACGATCTTCTTGCCGTCCTCACGGGCGGCGTCGCGGATCTGTCCGGCCTCGGTGCGCGCCTCGGCGAGCTGACGGGTGTACTCGTCGAGCGCGGCCTCGGCCTGCTTCTGAGCCTCATCAGCCTTGGCGATGTTGCCTTCGATGGCCGCGGAGCGCTCATCGAGCATCGCCGTGAGCTTGGGAAGGGCGACCTTCCAGACCACGATGAGGATGATGAGGAACCACAGCGCCGACCAGACGATGTCGTACCAGGCAGGGATCAGGGGGTTGGGTTCCTCTGATGCTGCCAGGTTCGTGACAAGAGCGTTCAGCATCCTGTCTCCTTCAGAAGTCGCTGCGGTTTACGGGAAGGGGATGAATCCGACGGCGATGCCGACGAATGCAAGCGCCTCGGTGAAGGCGATACCGATCCACATCAGGACCTGCAGGCGACCTGCGAGCTCGGGCTGGCGGGCGACACCCTCGATCGTCTTGCCGACGACGATGCCCACGCCGATGGCCGGGCCGATGGCGGCGAGGCCGTAGCCGACTGCCGCGAGGTTGCCGTTGACTGCTGCGAGAACCGTAGTTGCGTCCACGGGGTTTTCCTTTCGATTTTGGTCAGCAGATGCTGACCCGTTCAGTGCTCTTCTGCGACCGCGAGCTGGATGTAGATCGCGGTGAGGACGGTGAAGACGTAGGACTGCAGGACGACGACGAGGATCTCGAAGATCGTGAACGCGCCGCCGAAGGCGAGGGTTCCGACGCCGAGCGCGGCCCAGCCGCCGCCTGCGGTGAACATGAAGAATGCGGTGGCCGAGAAGCAGAGCACGAGGATCATGTGCCCGACGACCAGGTTCATCATCAGTCGGAGAGTGAGCGTGACCGGGCGGATGATGAAGGTGGAGATGAACTCCAGCGGCGTGACGATGATGTACACCGGCCACGGCACACCGGACGGGAAGAGCGAGTTCTTCCAGAAGCCGAGAGGGCTCTTCTTCATGCCCGCGTAGATGAACGTCACGTAGCTGATCACCGCGAGCGTGAGCGGCACGGCGATGATCGCGGTACCCGGCATGTTCAGGACCGGGATGATGCCCGTGATGTTCATGAACAGGATCATGAAGAAGATCGTGACCAGCAGCGGTGCGAACCGCTCGCCGTCCTTGCGGCCGAGCAGGTCGTGCGCGATGCCGTTGCGGACGAAGCCGATCCCCATCTCGACGAGGCTCTGGAAGCGGCCGGGGACGACCTTCATCCGGCGCGTGCCGAGCCACATGAACAGCACGACGGCGATCACCGAGAGGAACTGGATCAGGTGGATCCGGTGAACCGGAACACCGAAGACCTCGAACAGGATCGGCGGGAAGAAGTCGCCCATCGAGGGACCATGGAACTCACCATCACCGGCGAATGGACGAAGGATCATTGTCGCAACGGGATTCAACAGCGCGGGCTCCAGCTTCGGGTCACCGGTCGGAACCGGGGCGACGAGGGACGGTGTGCATCACAGCGCAAGCGCTCGCGAAACGAGCGGCGGGCACTGTTCAACACTATCAGATGTCGCCGGGCTGCTTTGGCGCACCGGGCGCCCCCTGGGCGTCGTCACCGTCGTCTTCGGGGTTCGTCGTCGGGAGGTCGATGTCGCTGACGTTCGGGAGTCGCATCTTCGTGAGGACGATGACATCCACGATCAGAGTCATCGCGATGCCGGCGACCAGAGCGAGGAAGAAGACGAGGGGGTCGATCCACGGCTGCTCGCGCAGCACGAGCATGAGCACCACGAACAGTCCGAGCTTTACCAGCCAGCCACCCAGCACGATCGCGAAGAAGAACTGCACGTACAGGGGGTCTCCGAACCAGCGGTTCGCGAACAGGATGCTGCCCGCCGTGATCCCGAGGAAGATGAACGAGAGGAGCACGCCGATCAGCCCGCTCCACAGCCCGTCGGTGCCCGCGACGGCGAAGCCGATGCCGGCGGCGATCAGGGCCAGCACCGCGGCCGCGACGGCGGACAGGATCAGAGTGCGGCGAAGGATGGGCGTGCTGGACACGGGGCTCGGGGTCATCGGGGCTCCAGGGGCTTCGTGGCTTCAAGGGTCTGCGGTTCGCCTTCGGACGGCTCGTCCGTGCGCGGGCTGTGCCGCGAGGGCATCCGGGTGACCACGAGGCAGGCGGCGGCGCCGACCACGCCGAACACGATGCCGCCGACGTAACCGCCCGGCCAGTCCTGGCGCGTCCCGATGTACATCAGGAGCACCGCCAGCGAGATCACGGCGGTCCAGGCGTAGAACACCAGCACGGCGTCGCGGTCACGGTGGCCGAGGTCCAGCATCCGGTGATGCAGGTGCTTGCGGTCCGGGGCGAAGGGCGACTTGCCCGCCCGCATGCGCCGGAACACCGCCAGGCCGAAGTCCAGCAGCGGCAGCATCACGATCACCAGCGGGAGGACGATCGGGATGAAGGCTCCCAGCAGTTGCGAGCGCCCGAACTTCGCGGGGTCGAAGGCGTTCACATCGCCCTGGGTGGTCACGGCGATCGCCGAGGTGGCCATCAGCAGGCCGAGCACGAGTGCGCCGGAGTCGCCCATGAAGATCTTGGCGGGGCTCCAGTTGAACGGCAGGAAGCCCAGGCAGGCGCCGATGAGGACGGCGGCGAGGAAGGTGGCGAGGTTGAAGTAGCTGGTGGCACCGGAGTCGCGGGTGAGGATGTACGAGTACACGAAGAAGATGCCGTTCGCGATGAGGCACACCCCCGCGACGAGCCCGTCGAGCCCGTCGATGAAGTTCACCGCGTTCATGACCACCACGATCGCCACCATCGTGATCGCGATGCTGAGCCAGGGCGAGACGAGCACCATGGTGCCGATCGGCAGGGACAGGATCTGCAGACCGCCCCATGCTGTGATGATGCCGGCGGCGAGGAACTGCGCGGCCAGCTTGATCATCCAGTCCAGATCCCAGAGATCATCGATCACGCCGACGACGGCGATCAGCGCGGCTGCGGCGAGGATCGCCCACAGCGTCTGCGGCGGCGACCACATCCGCTCGAAGAAGGGGTTCGCTGCGGATATCAGGATCGCGATCGCGATGCCGATGAACATCGCCACGCCGCCCAGTCGCGGCTTCGGGGTCTTGTGCACGTCCCGTTCACGGATGCCGGGGTAGAGCTTGAACTTCATGCTCAAGCGCCACACCGCCCACGTCAGCGCGAAGGTGATCGACGCCGTGAGGATGAGTGTGAACAGATACTGCTTCACTCTTCGTCTACCGGACTTCCCGCGTCCCCTGCCGACGCGGCGTCCACGGCCGGGACGGAGTCCGCGGCGGGGGCGGCGTCGGGAACATGGCCCGAGACAGTCTCGTCGGGCTTCTCGGCGGGCTCGAGCAGGTCGCCGAGGACCTCTTCGAGCTGCTCGCGGGTGATCGCGCCCTGGCGCAGAATCCGCACGGCAGGGGTCTCCCCCTCCTCGGTGCCCACCAGCGAGGTGGCATCCACGATGGTCGAGGGGATGCCGTTCTCGCTGTAGCCCTCCTCGAGGTACACCGCGACGGAGTCGCCCAGCATCTCCTGGGCGTCGGAGGCGATGATCGCGGCGTCGTGGCCGGTGAGGTTCGCACTCGACACGGCGAGCGGGCCGGTCTCGGCGAGCAGCTCGAGGGCGACACGGCGGTCGGGCATGCGCACGGCGACCGTGCCCTTGGTCTCCCCCAGGTCCCAGGTCAGCGACGGCTGCGCGGGCAGCACGATGGTCAGGCCGCCGGGCCAGAACGCGTCGATGAGCTTCTGCACGGCGTCCGGCACGGATTCCACCAGAGCCGCCATCATCTCCGGCCCGGCGACGAGGACGGGCGGCGGCATCTCGCGGCCGCGGCCCTTCGCGTCGAGGAGCCGCTGGACGGCGGCCGGGGAGAACGCGTCGGCGGCGATGCCGTAGACGGTGTCGGTGGGGAGGACGACGAGCTCGCCGCGGGCGATCGCCTGACGGGCGTGACGCATGCCGGCGAGGATCTGGGCGTCGTCGCGGCAATCGAAGACAGTTGACATGGCGTGCTCATTCTACGGGGATGGTCTGTCGGTCCGCCGTGGACGGCGGATCCGGGTTCCGGGAGCCTCAGCGACTCAGCGCGGTGGTGGCCCGATCGCGCCTGGTCAGGTCCTCGTGCGTCGCCGCGGCGCGCCATCCGTCGACCTCCAGCAGAGACCGGATCGACGCGCCCTGCAGCTCGCCGTGCTCCAGCACCAGCAGCCCGCCCGGATGCAGCAGCTCCTGCGCTCTCCTGCTGATCACCCGCACCACGTCGAGCCCGTCCGCGCCGCCGTAGAGCGCCTGCGCGGGATCGTGCAGGCGCACCTCCGGGTCGCGCGGGATCGCGTCGTCCGGCACGTAGGGGGGATTGGAGATCACGACGGACGCCGTGCCGCGCAGCTCATCGAACGCCGTGGCGAGATCGCCGAGCACGAGCGTCAGGTTCGCGGCATCCGCGGTGTTCCTCGCGGCCCAGGCGTGCGCCTCGGGTGAGCGCTCGACGGCGAACACACGCGCGTGCGGCACCTCGGTGGCCATCGCCAGAGCGATCGCACCGCTGCCCGTGCCCAGGTCGATCGCGACGGGAGCGGGCGACGCGCTCTCCATCAGCGCGTCGATCGCGATCTGCACCACCGTCTCGGTCTCCGGCCGCGGCACGAAGACGCCCGGTCCCACGGCGAGCTCCAGGTGCCGGAACGCGGCGACGCCGGTGAGATGCTGCAGGGGCTCCCTGGCTGCGCGCCGCGCGACGAGGGCGTCCAGCCGAGCGGCATCCGCGTCCTCCAGCCCGTCACCGCGGACGACCGCGGCCTGCAGCTCACCGCGCCCGAGGCCCAGGACGTGGCCGATCAGCAGCTCGGCATCCACCAGCGGGTCCGGGACACCGGCGTCGGCGAGCTGCTGGGCGACGGCGCGCAGGCGCGCGGAGAGGATGTCGGGCATCTCTCCAGCGTAGGCGTCGGACGCGCTCGGACACATTCGGCGAGGGCCGGGGATGCGGGTCGTAGGCTGAGCACGCTGATCACTCCGACATCCTTCGACGAAAGGCCCGCCATGACCGGCATCCACTCCGACATCACCACAGCATTCGGCAACACCCCGCTGGTGCGTCTGAATCGCGTCACCGAGGGCCTCGACGCGACCGTGCTCGCGAAGCTGGAGTTCTACAACCCGGCCTCCAGCGTCAAGGACCGGATCGGGATCGCCATGGTCGACGCCGCCGAGGCGTCGGGCCAGCTCAAGCCCGGCGGCACGATCCTCGAGGCCACCAGCGGGAACACCGGCATCGCGCTCGCGATGGTGGGCGCTGCGCGCGGCTACAAGGTGATCCTGACCATGCCCGCGTCCATGTCGAAGGAGCGCCGCGTGCTGCTGCGCGCGTTCGGCGCCGAGATCGTGCTCACCGACCCCACGAAGGGCATGTCGGGATCCATCGAGGCGCTGAAGGAGATCCTCGCCGAGAACCCGGACGCCGTGTGGGCGCGCCAGTTCGAGAACGAGGCGAACCCCCGGATCCACCGCGAGACCACCGCGCAGGAGATCCTGCGCGACACCGACGGGAGCATCGACATCCTGGTCGCGGGCGTCGGCACCGGTGGCACCGTCACCGGAGTCGGTCAGGCGCTGAAGGCCGTGAAGCCCGACGTGCAGGTGATCGCGGTCGAGCCCAAGGACTCCCCCGTGCTCAGCGAGGGTCACCCCGGACCGCACAAGATCCAGGGCATCGGCCCGAACTTCGTCCCGCCGGTGCTCGACCGCGACGTGATCGACGAGGTCTACCCGGTGGAGTTCGAGGACTCGCTGCGCACCGCACGCGACCTCGCCGCCAAGGAGGGACTGCTCGTGGGCATGTCCGCCGGCGCTGCCGTGTGGGCGGCGCTGAACGTCGCCCGCCGGCCCGAGAACGCCGGCAAGACCATCGTCGCGGTCGTCCCCGACACCGGGGAGCGCTACATCTCGACCGCGCTGTTCGAGGACCTGCGCGACCAGCCGAAGGACTGAGATGGGCATGATCGGGCGGCTGCGCGAGGACGTCGCAGCCGCACGCAGGCGCGACCCGGCGGCGCGCTCCGGACTCGAGGTGGCACTGCTGTACCCGGGGCTGCACGCCATCTGGGCGCACAGAGTATGGCATGCGCTGTGGCGGCGCGGCATCCGCTTCCCCGCCCGGATGGGCTCGCAGGTGTCGCGCTGGCTGACCGGCATCGAGATCCATCCGGGTGCGCGCATCGGCCGGCGCTTCTTCATCGACCACGGCATGGGCGTCGTGATCGGCGAGACCGCGGAGGTCGGCGACGATGTGATGCTGTACCACGGCGTCACGCTGGGCGGCCGCACGCGGGATCACGGCAAGCGGCATCCCACGCTGGAGGACGGCGTCGCCGTCGGCGCCGGCGCGAAGATCCTCGGCCCGGTGCGCATCGGGGCGCGCTCGGTCATCGGGGCGAACGCCGTGGTGACCCGAGACGCCCCGCCCGACAGCGTGCTGGTGGGCATCCCTGCGAAGGCCCGGCCGCGCGACGCGGATGAGAGCGTGCGCGCACTGCTGTCCGCACCCGACTACTCGATCTGAGCGCCGCGCGCCGATGCCGGGTCAGGAGGCGTCGGAGCCGACGGCGGCGAGCCGCTCGGCCTCGTCGGCCTCGATGCAGGACTCGATGATCGGCTCGAGTGCGCCGTCCATCACCTGGTCCAGGTTGTACGCCTTGTACCCGGTGCGGTGATCCGCGATGCGGTTCTCCGGGAAGTTGTAGGTGCGGATCCGCTCGGAGCGGTCCATGCCGCGGATCTGCGAGCGACGGGCATCGGATGCCGCAGCCGCCAGCTCCTCCTGCTGGCGGGCCAGCAGCCGGGCGCGCAGCACGCGCATGCCGGCCTCGCGGTTCTGCAGCTGCGACTTCTCGTTCTGCATGGACACCACGATGCCGGTCGGCACGTGCGTGATGCGCACCGCGGAGTCGGTGGTGTTCACGGACTGCCCGCCGGGGCCGGACGAGCGGTAGACGTCGATCTTCAGATCGTTCGGATCGATCTGGATCTCCTCCGGCTCGTCGACCTCGGGGAAGACCAGCACGCCGGTGGTCGAGGTGTGGATGCGCCCCTGCGACTCGGTCGCCGGCACACGCTGCACGCGGTGCACGCCGCCCTCATACTTCAGGTGCGCCCAGACGCCCTGCGAGGGATCGCTGGAGGACCCCTTGATCGCCACCTGCACGTCCTTGTAGCCGCCGAGGTCGGACTCGTTCCGCTCGAGCAGCTCGGTCTTCCAGCCGCGGTGCGCGGCGTACTGGATGTACATCCGCAGCAGGTCGGCGGCGAACAGCGCCGACTCGGCGCCGCCCTCCCCCGCCTTGATCTCCATGATCACGTCGCGAGCGTCGTCCGGATCGCGAGGGATCAGCAGCCTGCGCAGCTTCTCCTGCGCGGCGTGCAGGCCCGCCTCCAGCTCCGGGACCTCATCGGCGAAGGCCTCGTCCTCACGGGCGAGCTCACGGGCGGCCTCCAGGTCCTCGCCTGCGGCGACCCACGCCTCGTGCGCGGCGACGATCTTCGAGAGCTCGGCGTAGCGGCGGTTGACGCGCTTCGCCCGCGCGGCGTCGGCGTGCACCGCCGGGTCGGAGAGCTCCTCCTGCACCCGGCGATGCTCGTCGATCAGAGCCTGGACGGACTCGAACACAGATCAGTCCCGACTGCAGCTCAGCGGATGTTGTTCTCGTGCGCGTGCGAGGAGCCGGTCGAGGTGGGCGCCGGGATCGACTTCTGCATCTGGAACAGGAACTCGACGTTCGAGCTCGTCTCCTTCAGCTTGCCGAGCACGACCTCCAGGGCCTGCTGCGGGTCCAGGCCCGCGAGGGCGCGGCGCAGCTTCCAGGTGATCTTCACCTCGTCGGCCGAGAGCAGCATCTCCTCGCGGCGGGTGCTGGACGCGTTGACGTCCACCGCCGGGAAGATCCGCTTGTCGGCCAGGGCGCGCGACAGGCGCAGCTCGCTGTTGCCGGTGCCCTTGAACTCCTCGAAGATGACCTCGTCCATCTTGGAACCGGTCTCCACGAGAGCGGTCGCGAGGATGGTCAGCGAACCGCCGTTCTCGATGTTGCGCGCCGCGCCGAAGAAGCGCTTCGGCGGGTACAGCGCGGAGGCGTCGACGCCACCGGTCAGCACGCGCCCGGAGGCGGGCGCCGAGATGTTGTACGCGCGGCCCAGTCGGGTGATCGAGTCGAGCAGCACGACCACGTCGCGGCCCAGCTCCACCAGGCGCTTGGCGCGCTCGATGGCGAGCTCGGCGACCGTGGTGTGGTCCTCGGCGGGGCGGTCGAAGGTGGAGGCGATGACCTCGCCCTTCACCGTGCGCTGCATGTCGGTGACCTCTTCGGGGCGCTCGTCGACGAGCACGACCATGAGGTGCACCTCGGGGTTGTTCTGCGCGATCGCGTTCGCGATCTGCTGCAGCACGATCGTCTTGCCGGCCTTGGGCGGCGCGACGATCAGGCCGCGCTGACCCTTGCCGATCGGTGCGACCAGGTCGATGATGCGCTGCGTCAGCTTCTCCGGTGCCGTCTCCAGGCGCAGGCGCTCCTGCGGGTACAGCGGGGTGAGCTTGCCGAACTCGACGCGGTTGCCCGCGTCCTCGGGCGAGAGGCCGTTGATGGAGTCGACCTTGACCAGGGCGTTGTACTTCTGACGGCCCTGCTGCTCGCCCTCACGCGGCTGCTTGATGGCGCCGACGATCGCGTCGCCCTTGCGCAGGTTGTACTTCTTGACCTGTCCGAGCGAGACGTAGACGTCGCTGGCGCCAGCGAGGTAGCCGGTGGTGCGCACGAACGCGTAGTTGTCGAGCACGTCGAGGATGCCCGCGACCGGGATCAGCACGTCGTCCTCGCCGATCTCGGTCTCGAACTCGTCGGCGTTCTGGTTCGCGCCGCCGCGGCGCTTGTTGCGCTGACGCGTGCGACCGGAGCCCTGCTCGTCGTCGCCGTAGGCGTCGTCCTGCTGGCCTCCGCGGTTGTTCTGGCCGCCGTTCTGACCACTCTGGTTGTTCTGGGTGCCCTCGCCCTTGCCGCCGCGACCGCGGCTGCGGCTCCGGCTGCGGCTCCGGCTGCGACCGGAGCCCTCACCGTCGGTCTGCTCGCCGTCGGCGGACGCGCCCTGCTCGCCCTGTGCGGACTCGACGGACGCGGACTCGGCGGGCTTGTCGCCGGATGCCTCGGATGCGGCGCCCTCGGCCGCATCGGCGGCCTTCGAGCCGCGACGCCCGCGTGCGGGGCGCTTGGCCGGTGCGGCCGACTCATCGGATGCTGCGGCGTCCGCGGCCTCTGCCGGGGCGGCGGACTGCTCGGCGGCGGACTCGGCGGGAGCAGCGGCCTCCTCCGTCACCGCCTTGCCCGCGGCGCGCGACGCGCGCTTGCGGACGGGCTTCGCCGGCGCCTCGTCTGCGGCGGGCGTCTCGGCGTCGGGGATGTCGAGCGTCTCGGCATCCGCCTTCTTGGCACGGGTGCGACGCGCCGCCTTCGGCTTCTCCTCGGCGGCGGGAGCCGCCTCGGATGCCGGCGCGGCCGGCGCCTCGGTAACCGCGGCCGGCGCCTCAGCCGCAGCAGTGGCGGATGCCGTGGTGGCGCGGCGCGGAGCGCGCTTGCGCACCGGAGCAGCCTCGGAAGCCGGCGCCTCAGCGGTCGGCTGGTCGTTCTGGGTCTCGGAGAAGGTCTCCACGAGTACTCCCTCATATGTCGTGGGAAATGAGCAATCCAGATGTGCGCAGCGGAAGCTGCGCGTTTCACACGCGCCGACGCAGAAGAGCGTCTGCCTGCCAGAACCTGGATGGTGCTGGGGATCGCGTGCGGATTTCGCAGAAGTGCGATGGGGCGAGATTCACGAAGTTACGTGGAGCCCTCCGCTCGATCCCTAACTGTACCACCACGCACGTCGACGGCGAGCATGTGCGCGTCCCACGGAGTGTCCGTGACGGCATCCGCCACCTCGACTGCGCGCTGGCGCGTGCCAGGACCGTCCGCGAGCACCAGCACGCTCGGCCCCGCACCGGACACGACGGCTGCGAAGCCCTCGGCTCGCAGCGCCTGCACCAGTCGGAGTGTCTCCGGCATCGCGGCGCCGCGGTAGTCCTGGTGCAGCCGGTCGGCGGTGGCGTCCAGCATCAGCTCGGGGCTCTGCGTCAGCGCCGCCACCAGCAGCGCGGATCGCGAGACGTTGAACACGGCGTCCTCGCGCGGAACGTGCGGCGGCTGCAGCGAGCGCGCGAGCGAGGTCGACATGGTGAACCCGGGCACGAACACGAGCGGCGCGACGCCGCGATGCACGAGCAGCTTCTTGTGCTGCGGTCCGCGCTCACCCATCCAGGCGATCGTCAGGCCGCCGAAGAGCGCCGGAGCGACGTTGTCGGGGTGCCCCTCCAGCTCGGTGGCCAGGCGCAGCAGCGCCTCGTCGTCGAGGTCGACGTCTCCCGCCAGCAGGCCCTTGGCGATGAGGATGCCTGCGGTGACCGCCGCACCGGACGACCCCAGGCCGCGCCCGTGCGGGACGCCGTTGAGGGCGTGGATGCGCAGTCCAGGCATCCGCCGCCCGGCGTCGGCGTAGACGTGCGCGATGGTGCGGACGACGAGGTTGCTCGTGTCCGTGGGGATCTCGGCGGCGCCCGATCCCTCCACCTCGATCTCCAGGCGGTCGTCGTCGAAGGACGACGCCGTGAGCGTGTCGTAGATGCTGAGCGCGAGGCCCAGGGTGTCGAAACCGGGGCCGAGGTTCGCGCTGGTGGCCGGCACCGTCACGATGACCGTGCGCAGCGCGCCCTCGACGGCGTGCGCCTCGGAGACGACGGGCTCCATGTCCGCCGGCACGAGGGTGACGGTCATGCTCACTCCCCTTCGACGCGCAGCACCGAGACGACGTTCTCGACGACGTCGCTGGCCGTGAGCCGCTCGACGGCCGCGCTCAGCGCACTGTCCGCCGCGCGGTGCGTTCCGATGATCAGGCGCGCTGTGCTGCGCTGCTCCCCCTCGATCGCGGGGATCGCGGTCTGCACGAGCGTCGCCACCGAGACGCCGCCCTCGCTGAGGAGGCCGGCGATCGAGGCCAGCACGCCCGACTGGTCGGCGACCTCGAGCGTGATCTGGTAGCGAGTCACGACGTGGCCGATCGAGACGATCGGCAGGTTCGCCCTGGTCGACTCGCCGACCCCGGTGCCGCCGGCCATATGGCGCCGGGCGGCGGAGACGACGTCACCGAGCACGGCGGATGCGGTCTGCATCCCGCCCGCTCCCGCGCCGTAGAACATCAGGGAGCCGGCCGCCTCGGCCTCGACGAAGACCGCGTTGTTCGCGCCGTGCACGGAGGCCAGCGGATGCGAGCGCGGCACGAGCGCGGGATACACGCGCACCGAGATCGACTCGCCGTCCTCGGTGGTCAGCCGCTCGCAGACGGCGAGCAGCTTGATCACGAAGCCGGCCTCGCGGGCCTCCTCGATCATGTCGGCGGTGATGGTCGTGATGCCCTCGCGGTGCACGGCATCCAGCGGGACCGTGGTGTGGAAGGCGAGGGATGCCAGGATCGCCGCCTTCTGCGCGGCGTCGTAGCCCTCGACGTCGGCCGTCGGGTCGGCCTCGGCGTAGCCCAGGCGCTGCGCGTCGGCGAGCACGTCGGCGAAGTCGGCGCCCTCGCTGTCCATGCGGTCGAGGATGTAGTTCGTGGTGCCGTTGACGATGCCCATGATCCGCACCACGCGGTCGCCGGCGAGCGAGTCGCGCAGCGGGCGGATGATCGGGATCGCGCCCGCAGCGGCCGCCTCGTAGTACACCGAGGCGCCGACGCGGTCGGCGGCCTCGAACACCTCGGGGCCGTGGGTGGCCAGCAGCGCCTTGTTGGCGGTGACCACGTCGGCGCCCGAGCCCAGACCCAGGAGGATGTGCGAGCGGGCCGGCTCGATGCCGCCCATCAGCTCGATGACGATGTCGGCGCTCGTGATCAGCGCCTCGGGGTCGGTGGTGTACAGCTCACGGGGCAGCTCGACGTCGCGCGGCGCATCGGGGTTGCGCACCGCGATGCCCGCCAGCTCCAGCCGCGCACCTGCGCGGTCGGCGAGCTCGTCGCCGTGCTTGAGCAGCAGGGACGCCACCTGCGAGCCCACGGCTCCGGCACCCAGCAGTGCCACACGAAGTCGTCGGTAATCAGTCATCAGCGCTCCTCAGCACATCGGGGTCGTCGGGTGTCGGGCGCGGGACGCGCGCCCGACGTCTGCAGGGGCCTCACCGCTCGATGCCGGCGTCGCGGGCGAGCAGGTCGTCCAGGGTCTCGCCGCGCACGATCACCCGGGACTCCCCGTCGCGCACGGCGACGATCGGCGGGCGGGCGATGTGGTTGTAGTTGCTCGACAGCGGCGCGCAGTACGCCCCGGTCGACGGCACGGCCAGCAGGTCGCCGGGGGCGACGTCGCCCGGAAGGTACTCGTGGTCGACGACGATGTCGCCGGACTCGCAGTGCTTGCCGACCACCCGCACCAGCACCGGTGCGTCCTCGCCGGCGCGCGACGCCAGACGCGCGGAGTACTGCGCGCCGTACAGCGCGGGGCGGGCGTTGTCGCTCATCCCGCCGTCCACGCTCACGTAGCGCCGCTCCCCCTGCTCGAGGGCGACGTCCTTGATGGTGCCGACCTCGTAGAGCGTGATGCCGGCGTTGCCGACGATGGCCCGGCCGGGTTCGAAGGACAGCGCGGGGATGCGGATGCCGCGCGCCGCGCATCCCTCCGCCACCGCATCCACGATGCCCTGCGCGAGGGCCTCGATGGGCTCCGGGGTGTCGACGCGGGTGTAGGCGATCCCGAAGCCGCCGCCGAGGTTCAGCTGCGGGATGTCCCCGCCCGCCAGCAGCTCCTGGTGCAGGTCGAGGACGCGGGCCGCCGACTCGCGGAACCCGGCCACGCCGAAGATCTGCGACCCGATGTGGCAGTGCAGACCGGAGAACTCCAGGCCCTCGATCTCGCGGATGCGGGCGACGAGCCCGGGTGCGAGGGAGAGCGGGGTGCCGAACTTCTGGTCCTCGTGCGCGGTGGCGAGGAAGTCGTGCGTCTCCGCGTGCACGCCGCTGTTGACGCGCAGCATGACGCGCTGAGTTGTCCCGGTGCGCGAGACGATCGCGGCGAGCCGCTCGATCTCGATCTCGCTGTCGATGATGATCGTGCCGATTCCGACCTGGATGGCGCGCTCCAGCTCGGGCACGGACTTGTTGTTGCCGTGGAAGCCAAGCCGGCCCGCATCGGCTCCCGCGGCCAGTGCGACCTCGAGCTCACCGCCGGTGCAGACGTCGACGTTCAGGCCCTCGTCCGTCACCCATCGCACGATGGAGGTGTTCAGCAGTGCCTTGCCCGCGTAGTACACGCGCGCGCTGGTCCCTTGCGCCTCGGCCGCGGTGTCGAAGGCGGAGCGGATGGCCGCGGCGCGACGCCGCACCTCGCCCTCGTCGATCACCTGCAGCGGCGTGCCGTACGTGCGGGCCAGCAGCCCGGCCTCGACTCCCCCGATGATCAGCTCGCCGTCCGCGTCGCGGTGGGCGGATGCCGGCCAGATCGCGGGCACAAGGTCATTGGCGTCCTCGGGGACGGCCAGCCATTCGGGAGCGGGCGATGAGACAGCTGAATGCACAGAGCACCAATCGTGGGCGGGACCTCGGGCGGGGAGCGCACGACGAGGCTGCCCCGATTCTAGGTCATCTGCGCAACCCCCTCCGCTTGTGTTCCCTGGCATGACTATGGTGGCCGGATGAGCCGACGAACCGATTCCCCACGTCCCAGCGCGTTCGCCAGGGCCTCCACCGCGGTCATCGCACGTGCGCTGCGATGGCGTCTGGTCCGGGCCGCTCTGCGCTACTCGGGGCGCAGAGGCCCGGTGCTCGCGGATGCGGTGACCTACCGCGCCCTGTTCAGCGTGTTCGCCGCCGTCCTGCTGGCCTTCTCTGCGGCTGCACTGTGGCTCTCGCGGGACGACGCCGCATGGGATGCCGTCGTCCACGCGGTCGCCACCGCGGTGCCGGGGCTGATCCGCACGTCCGGCGGCCAAGGCATCGTCGATCTCGATGAGATCCGCGCTCCCGCCGGCCTGTCGGTCGCCGGGATCGTCTCGCTGGCGGGCCTGATCGGAGCGGCGCTCGGCGCGATCAGCTCGCTGCGCGTCTCGGTGAGGTCGATGGCGGGAACGACGCACGACGACGTCGCCTGGTACCTGGTCATCGCACGCAACATCCTGCTCGCGCTGATCATCGCGGTCACCTTCGCCGGTGCGGCCGCCCTGACACTGGCGGGCGAGTTCGTGGTCGGCTGGCTCGCGGGTCTCCTCGGCCTGTCGGCGAAGTCCGCCGCAGTCCTGTGGACGGTGCGGATCGTGTCGCTCGTCATCGTGCTCGCGCTCAACGCGGTGCTCATCGCCGCGGCGTTCCGGATGCTGTCCGGTGTGCGGGCCTCGGCGCGCTCCCTCTGGTCCGGCGCCGTGCTCGGCGGAGTCGCGCTGCTGGTGCTGCAGGAGCTGTCCGGACTGTTCGTCGGCGGCGCCAGGGCCAACCCCCTGCTCGCGTCGTTCGCGTCGCTGCTGGCGCTGCTGCTGTGGCTGAACCTGTCGACGCAGGTGATCCTGCTGGCGAGCGCGTTCATCGTCGTGTCGGTGCACGAGGAGCACGACCGGGTGGCGGCCAGGTTCGGAGCGACGACGCTCGCCGACGCCGCCGTGCGACTCGCCGAGGAGGACGTGCGCATCGCGACCGAGGCGCTGCGGGCGGCGCGCGCCGATGCGGAGCGTGCCGCGCCCTGACGCCGCTCAGCGCGGGCAGGCGCCGTTCTCGAGCAGCGCGGGGTCCGTGGCGATGCGGCCGTCGGCGCTGATGTCGGCGACCGCGCTGGTGCCCTCGATGTGCAGGCCGGTGAGGGTGATGCCGGACGGCAGGTGCTCGGCGATGCAGATGCGCTGCGGCGCAGCCAGCTGCGCGCCGAGGCCACCGAGCATCCCGGAGAGCCGCTTCAGGTCGATCTCAGCGCCACCGAGAGTCGCGGAGACGGGCGTGAGCAGCAGGTCGCCGTCCTGGGCGCCTGGGGTGACCGTCAGGCCGACCGGGATCTCGCGTCCGAGCACACTGAGCTCGCCCTGCACGGTGGCATCCGGTGCCGCCAGCACGACCCCGGTGATCGGCAGCTGCGAGTTCTTCAGCAGCGTCGCGAACTGACTCTGATCGATGGCGACGGTGCCCTTCGCCGAGCCCAGGGCGCCGCCCCGGATCGGCACACCCGTCGCGGTCACCTGCGCGGAGCCGGTGATCCCGCCGATCGTGACCCGCTTCGAGGACAGCTGCAGCTCGTCCAGCGTCCCCGAGATCAGCTGCGGGAGCAGCACGCCGGACGCCTCCACGTCGAGCTGCTGATCGGCCGGCAGCTTCAGCTCCTCGACGACCAGCGAGCGGACGATCCCAGGCAGCACGGCACGCGCCACCAGTTCGGCGGCGACGAGCAGAGCGGCGATCACCGCGACGACGATCAGCAGCGCCCAGGGCCAGCGCGCACGCCGACGGCGCACGTCCGGTCCTGTCGCCGCCGCCGTCATGTCACATCCGCTCGGGTGCGGAGACGCCCAGCAGCGCCAGGCCGTTGCGCAGCACCTGGCCTGCGGCGTCGTTCAGCCAGAGGCGCGTGCGATGGACCGTCTCGATCGGGTCGTCGCCCTTGGGGATCACCCGGCAGTTGTCGTACCAGCGGTGATACAGGCCGGCGAGCTCCTCGAGGTAGCGCGCGATGCGATGCGGCTCGCGCACCTCCGCCGCGAACGCGACGATGCGCGGGAACTCCTGCAGCGCACCCAGCAGCGCACCCTCGGTCTCGTGCACCAGCAGCTCCGGGGCGAACTCCGAGCG
>NZ_MKRT01000024.1:342734-356382 GCF_001897945.1 Microbacterium sp. 69-10 | reverse complement strand
GCGCTCCAGCGAGTAGCGCAGCGCGTCCGCGCCCAGCCAGTTCAGCAGGTCGTCCATCTCGATGATGTTCCCGGCGCGCTTGGACAGGCGCGCCCCGTTGATCGAGACCATCTGCCCGATCAGCACCTGGATGTTCTTCTCGGGATCCTCACCCGCCGCACCGGCGACTGCCTTGAGCCGGTTCACGTAGCCGTGGTGGTCGGCCCCGAGCAGGTAGATCTTGTTCTGGAACCCGCGGTCGCCCTTGTTCAGGTAGTAGGCGGCGTCGGCGGCGAAGTAGGTGTACTCGCCGTTGGAACGGCGGATGACGCGATCCTTGTCGTCCGTGAAGTCGGTGGTGCGCACCCACACGGCGCCCTCGTCGTCGAAGACGTGTCCCTGCGCCCGCAGCCGGTCGACGGCCTGGTCGACGAGGCTGGGCCCGCCGTCCTCGGAGGCGGCGTGCAGGGTGCGCTCGGAGAACCACACGTCGAAGGGCACGTTGAAGCGCTCGAGCGAGTTCTTGATCTCGGCGAGCTGGTACTCGTAGGCCTGGTCGCGGGCTACGACGAGCTGCTCGTCCTCGGGGAGCTCCAGCAGCCCCGGATGCGCGGCGAGCACGCGCTGGGCGAGCTCGGTGATGTACTCGCCCGGGTAGCCGCCCTCGGGGGTCGGCTCACCCTTGGCCGCGGCCAGCACGGACTGCGCGAAGCGCTCCATCTGGGCGCCGGCGTCGTTGATGTAGTACTCGCGCACCGCGTGCGCGCCGCTGGCGAGCAGCAGGCGCACGATCGAGTCGCCGAGCGCCGCCCACCGGGTGTGCGCGATGTGCAGCGGGCCGGTCGGGTTCGCCGACACGAACTCGACGTTCACCGACACGCCGGCCTGGGAGTCGTTGGTGCCGTATGCGGCGCCCGCGTCGACGATCGTCTTCGCGAGGGCTCCGGCGGCGCCGGCCTCCAGGCGGATGTTGATGAATCCGGGACCGGCGACCTCGACGCTCGAGATCCCGTCGACGGAGGCCAGGTCATCGGCGATGCGCTGCGCGAGCTCCCGCGGGTTCGACCCGAGCTTCTTGGCCAGTCGCATGGCGATGTTGCTGGACCAGTCGCCGTGGTCGCGATTGCGGGGGCGGTCCAGCACGACGTCGGACACCGTGAGCCCCAGCTCCTCGTCGGGTCGCAGCGACGCCGCGATCGGCGTCAGGACGGCGAGAATGGCTGCGGCGAGGGCTTCAGGATTCATAGACCGACAAGTCTACCGGCCCGGCACTCAGCGGAATGCGGCGACCGTCTCCGTCAGACGGGCCAGGATCCGGTCGTCGAGCACGCCTCCGGCGGCGCGGATGGCGAGCATCGCCGCGCCGACCGCACCATCGCTGACCGCGCGCATGTCCAGATCGCCGGCCGCGGCGCCGAGCCGGGCGAGGAAGGCATCGCGCACCGGCCCGCTGCGGGCGAGGACGCTTCCGCCGATCACCAGCGGTCCGGGGCCCCGCAGCACTGCGGAGAGCGTACTCGCCAGGTGCTCCCCCGCCTCCTCGAGGATGCCGCGCGCCACCGCATCGTCGACCTCGAAGGCGAAGGGCGCGAGCCCGGCGAGCTCGATCGGGGGCCGGGAGTACAGCACTCCGACCAGCTCCTCGAGCTCCTGCCAGCGCCCGTCGTGGCGCACCTCGGTGCGCGCGAGGCCGTGGTGCGCCAGCACGAGGTCGGTGAGCCCCGTTCGCGGTCCCGTGCCGTCGAGGTCCTGCACCGCCGCCCGCGCGATCGCGTGTCCGATCCAGAACCCGCTCCCCCTGTCGCCGAGGAGCCACCCCAGCCCGTCGCCGGTCCCGTCGATCCGACCGTCCTGCACGCGGATCACGCAGGCTCCGGTACCGGAGACCAGCGCGTATCCGAACTCGGCGGCCGCCCCGCTGAAGTAGGTCGCCAGGAGGTCGGACTCGAACACCAGGCGCCCGGTGAATCCCTGCGGGGTGAGCCGGTCCAGCAGCCAGTCCGCACCGCCCGCGGCCCGCATGCCTGCCATCGCCGGCACGATCACCGCGATGTCGGCGAGGGTCCGGCCGGACGGCGACAGGGCTGCACCCACAGCATCCAACACACCGTCCGCGGCCCGCTCAGGGCCCGCGGAGATGGGGTTCCCGCGCCCGCCGACGCCGTATCCGAGGCATTCCCCGTGCAGGTCGGTCAGCACCGCCCTGGTCGAGGTCCCACCTGCGTCGATTCCCAGCAGCAGCGGTTCGTGACTCATTTGTGATGTTGTCCTATTTGACGTTTTCGTCGCGTGAGAATAGTTTTCATCTCAACGAGAAACACTCCGGGCGGGATTCAGGAGGCAATGGTGTCACGGACCAAGGACTTCGGCAACGGAATGACGATCGCGCGCCGCATCGCGGCCGGTCGTCACACCATGCCGACGGCGATGAGCAAGATCGCCGACGTGGTCACCGGTCACCCCGCGGCCCCTGTCGAGCTGACCATCACCGAGCTCGCCGACCGTGCCGGCACCTCCCCCGCGACCGTCACCCGCTTCTGCCGGGCGATCGGGTTCGACGGCTACACGCAGTTCCGCGTCGGTGTGGCGAGCGAGATCGGCCGCGGAGACGCCGACGAGAGCTGGCAGGCCGACATCGGCGAGGAGTTCGGCGCCACCGACGAGCCGGGCAAGGTGCTCCAGACGCTCGTCGCCCTGCACGTCGCCAGCCTGGAGAGCACGGCAGCGCGCCTGGACCTCGACGCCGTCATGCAGGTCGCGAACGCCATCGCCGCCTCGCGCCACGTCGACATCTACGGCGTGGGCGGCAGCGGCGTCATCGCCCGGGAGTTCCAGGGCCGGCTGTACCGCATCGGCGTCAACGCGCACGCCTGGTCGGACGTGCACGACGGCCTCACCAGTGCCGTGATGCAGAACGCGTCCTCGGTCGCGATCGGCGTGTCGAGCACGGGCCGCACCGACGAGACCGTGCAGATGCTCTCCCAGGCGGGCGCGGCCGGCGCCTTCACCGTCGCGATCACGCACGACGCGGACTCCTGGCTCGCGGGCATCGCCGACATCTCGCTCGCCACCGCGGAGCCCTCCCACTACCTGCGCCCCGACGATCTGTCCGTCAAGCACTCGCAGCTGCTGGTGCTGGATCTGCTGTACCTGCTGGTGGCGCAGCAGATGTTCGGCGAGGCATCCACGCATCTCGCCGCCAGCGCGATGGCCGTCTCGGCCCACCGTCGCCCGGTCCGCGTCCCCAAGCCCGCCCCCGTCACGGAGGAGAACCGATGACCGCCACCCCGACCGACCTGCTCCATCAGGCGACCTCCCGGCTCGAGCGTCTCGCCGCGGATGCCGAGGCGGGCGCACTGGACGCCGCCGTCGCCCTCATGGTGAAGGCGCTGGACGACGGCGGGGTGATCCACGCGTTCGGCACCGGTCACTCGGAGGCGTTCGCGATGGAGATCGCGGGACGCGCCGGCGGACTGATCCCCACCAACCGATTCGCCCTGCGCGACATCGTGATGCACGGCGACCGCGGCGTGGAGGTGCTCACCGGCTCCCTGGAGCGCGAGCCGTGGGTCGTGGACGAGCTGATGGCCACGGTTCCGGTCGGCGAGGGCGACGTGTTCCTGATCGCCTCCAACTCGGGCGTGAACGGATCGATCGTGGGCACCGCGCTGTGGGCGCAGGAGCACGGCCACAAGGTCATCGCCGTGACGAGCCTGCAGCACACCGCGCGCGTCGAGCCCAAGCATCCCAGCGGGAAGCGACTCAGCGAGATCGCCGACGTCGTCATCGACAACCTCGCCCCGTACGGCGACTCCACTCTCGAGATCACGGACGGCATCGGCGGCGGCGCGATCTCCTCCATCACCGCGGCCTTCATCGCGCAGCTGCTGACGCTCGGCGTCGCGCGCACGATCGCCGAGCGCGGCGAGACCCCACCGATGTACATCTCCGCCAACATCCCCGGCGGCGATGAGCACAACTCCGTCCTCGAGGACCGCTACGCGGGCCGCCTGCGGCGGGGAGCTTGACCTCAGAGCTCACCCTGGGACCCTGAGCTCGTCGAAGGGCCCGAACCCTGTACACCGATCACATCACTACGGAAGGTATGAAGATGGAACTCAAAGAAGCATCCATCAGCCGTCGCAACCTGCTGCGCGGCGCGGCCACGGCTGCTCTCCTGCTGCCGTTCGGCGCAACCCTCGCTTCGTGCGCAGCACCCGGCGGCGGCGGTGGCGGCGGCGCGGGGACCGGCAAGGTCACCGCTGACAACCCGTTCGGTGTCGCCGCCAACTCGAAGGTCGACGCGGTCATCTTCGACGGCGGCTACGGCGTGGACTACGTCGAGAGTGCCGCGAAGATCATGGAGGCGAACAAGAAGCTCGGCGGTGTGAGCGTCAAGGTCTCCTCGACGCAGAAGATCGCCACGGAGCTGCAGCCACGCTTCGTCGGCGGCAACCCGCCGGACCTCATCGACAACTCTGGCGCCAACTCGATCGGGTGGAACACCATCCTCAGCCAGCTCGAGACGCTCGACGACGTGCTCGACTCGAACAACCTCGAGGGCACCAAGATCAGCGACACGCTGTTCGGCGGCGTCAAGGCGCCCGGCACCTTCGACGGCAAGTTCGTGGCGCTGAACTACGTCATGACCGTCTACGGCATCTGGTACTCCTCCAGTCTGTTCGAGGAGAACGGCTGGACCGTCCCCACCTCGTGGCAGGACCTGAAGGCCCTCGGCGAGGCCGCCAAGGCGAAGGGCAAGTACCTCTTCCTCTGGGGACAGGAGGCGGCGACCTACTACCAGACCATGGTGGTGGACTCCGCTGTCATCCAGGCCGGCGACGACGTGCGCCTGCCGCTGGAGAACCTCGACGCCAAGGCGTGGTCGCACCCGGCCATCCAGGGCATCCTCGAGATCCTCTACGACCTCATCAAGTCGGGCTATGTCAAGCCTGGTGGTGCTGGCACGAAGTTCACGGAGGCGCAGGCCCAGTGGAGCCTCAAGCAGGAGGCGTTGCTGTACCCCTCCGGCTCGTGGATCGAGAACGAGATGAAGAAGCAGACCGCGGACAACTTCAAGATGAAGGGATTCGCGGAACTCCCCCTGGACGGCAGCCAAACGACTCCCAAGGGCACCATGCGCGCCGAGGCCGGCGAGCCGTTTATCGTTCCTTCGAACGCGAAGAACCCGGCCGGCGGCAAGGAACTGCTGCGCACGATGCTCTCGAAGGAGTCCGCCACGGCCTTTGCGAAGGCGAAGCTGGCCCCGACCATCGTCAAGGACACCGTGCCCGCCGACGGCTTCGGCTCGACGGCACTCGTCTCCCAGTCGGAGCTGCTGGCCACGGCCGGCGACAACGTCTTCACGATCAAGTCGTTCAACCTGTACGGCATGAATGGCGACCAGCTGCCCATCTGGAACTCGTTCCTGGAGGGCAAGATGACCGTCGCCGACATCACCGCCGCGCTGCAGGGTCTGACCGACAAGATCCGTGAGGACTCGTCGATCACCAAGATCGAGATCAAGTGACTCTTTCGACGACCGATGGAGGTCCGGGGTCGGCGACGGCCGCGGTCATCTCCGCCAAGGCGGGGCGGCGCAAGCCGCTCCGCCTTGGCGGGCGCAAGCTGACATTCGACTTCGTGTCCTTCCTGCTGGTCTTCCTCATCCTGCCGCTGGCGATCTTCTTGATCTTCGTGATCGGACCGTTCGCCCAGGCCGTCTACTACGCGATGACCGATTGGACCGGCTTCTCGCCGGACATGAAGTTCGTCGCGCTCGACAACTTCGTCAGGCTGTTCAAGGATCCGACATTCCTGCGGGCGATGGGCAACAACATCATCCTCGCCGTGATCGTGCCGCTGGTGACGCTCACGATCGCGCTGATCTTCGCCAGTATGATCACGATCGGCGGCCCGAGCGGCGGTCAGGTGCGGGGCCTCAAGGGATCGAGCTTCTACCGCATCGTGTCGTTCTTCCCGTACGTCATCCCCGCAATCGTCATCGGCATCCTCTGGAGCATGATCTACACGCCCAGCGGACTGCTGAACGGTCTGCTCGGTCTGATCGGGATCGACACGAACAACTTCGCGTGGCTCGGCGACGAGAACACCGCCATGGGTGCTTCCATCTTCGTGATCGTATGGGGAATGGTCGGGTTCTACATGGTGCTGTTCATCGCCGCCATCAAGGGCGTCCCTGCTGAGACGTACGAGGCCGCCCGACTCGATGGCGCCGGCCGATTCCGTACCACGGTTTCGATCACGCTGCCACTGATCCGTGACAACGTGCAGACCGCCTACATCTACATAGGCATCATGGCGCTGGACGCATTCGTCTACATGGCAGCGCTGAACCCCGTTCGCAACCCTTCGACGGTCGTGATGTCCCAGTATCTGTACAGCACTGCATTCGAGAAGTTCCAGTTCGGCCTGGCAAGCGCAATGGGCGTGGTCCTCGCAGTGATCACGCTCCTGTTCGCCGCCGTTGTATTCGTTGTGAACTGGGCGACCGGGGGCAGGAAAGACGGAGGACGCGCATGAGTGACGACACCAGAAGCATGATCGCCATCGATCACTCCGCGATGTCTAAGCCCGCAGGCGTCCGCACACCGAAGGCCACCAACAGCGATCGCGTCGTCGAGACGATCTCTCACATCATCCTGGCAGTGTGGTCGGCGATCGTCATCCTCCCGATGCTGTGGACCTTGTTCAGCTCGTTCAAGTCCAGCGCGGAGATCTTCACCTCGCCGTTCGGTCTTCCAGGGTCGTGGAACTTCGACAATTACGTCTCGGCTTGGGTGAAGAACAACTTCGGCCAGATGTTCCTGAACACGGTGATCGTCGTCGGCGCATCGCTGATCCTGGTGATGCTGCTCGGCGCGATGTGCGCATACGTGCTGGCCCGCTTCTCCGTACCGGGCAGCCGGATCATCTACTATCTGATGCTCGCCGGATTGACCTTCCCCGTGTTCCTTGCCATCGTGCCGCTGTTCTTCGTCTTGAAGAACATTGGTCTGCAGGGCACGTTGCCCGGGCTGATCATCACGTACGTGGCGTTCGCGCTGCCGTTCACGGTGTTCTTCCTGTTCTCGTTCTTCAAGTCCTTGCCGTACGAGATCCAAGAAGCCGCCTATGTGGACGGTGCCAGCGAGTGGCGCACGTTCTTCCAGGTGATGCTCCCGATGGCCAAACCAGGCCTGGCCGCGGTGGCCATCCTGAACTTCCTCGGACTGTGGAATCAGTTCCTGCTACCCGTCGCGCTGAACCCCAGCAAGGACCAGTGGGTGCTGTCGCAGGGCATGGCATCCTTCTCCGCAGCCGCCGGATACCAGGTCGACTATGGGGCGCTCTTCGCGGCGGTCATCATCACAATCCTCCCGGTGCTGATCGTCTACATCCTCTTCCAGCGCCAGCTGCAGGGATCCGTCTCGCAGGGCACCTCGAAGTAGTATCCGTCAGGTCCGAGGGCCCGGGTTCCGCAGGTTCCCGGGCCTTCGTCGTCCCTCAGCAGCACCCGAATTCTCTTCCAGCCGAACATGACCTACTCTTCTCCCATGACCACGCGTCCGCCGACCCGACGGCGTCGCACGGCCCTCGTGGTCGTGGGCGCTCTCGCCGTCGCGCTCACGGTGATCCTCGGGATCTCCCGGCCCTGGATGCCGCCCGCGGAGACGCCGCCGATCGCGGCCGCCGAGAGCGGCGTCCAGCCCGCCCCGCTCGTGCTTCCCGAGCATCCGAAGGTGCTGGTGTTCGGAGACTCCTGGACGTATGGCTCGGCTGCCACTCCCCCGACGAACGGGTACGCGTATCTGCTCGCCGGACTCATCGACGGAACAACCGTGGTCGACGGCGTCCGCGGCAGCGGATACCAGAAGCCGGGACTCGACGGACCCGACTACCTGACCCGCATCAAGGCGCTGGATCCGGGCATCGCCCCCGACCTCGTCGTCATCGAGGGCTCGATCAACGATCGCCGCGAGAACGCCGCGGCGTTCCCCGCCGCTGTGAACGCCGCGTGGGATGCACTGACCGGCAAGTTCCCGGACGTCCCGATCGTCGTGCTGGGTCCCGCCCCGCACGAGCTGCCCGTCGGCGCATCGACCGCGCGCATCGACCGCGACCTATCGCGTCTGGCGGCCCAGCGCGCGTGGTGGTACATCTCTCCCGTGCAGGAGAACTGGATCACGCCGGAGAACTACCTGCGTCTGATCGATGTGGGTGCGGGTCGCAGGCATCCGACGAACGCCGGCCACGAGTACCTCGCCGAGAAGGTTCACGACGCGCTGGAGCGCTTCAGCACGGCGCCGGTCACTGCGGCGGACGGCGCCCATCAGAAGCCGGCGAAGTAGGGCCTGAGGCCGGATAGACGACCTGAGTCCCCCGGACCACCGCACCCGGGGTGAGCTCGGCCGGCGAGATGCGCCCGCCGGGCATGATGTGCTCGACACGGATGCCGCGGGCCAGCAGGTGGTCCGCGATGATGCGGCGATGACAGCGCCACCACACGGCCTCCGAGCACATCACCGCGGTCCGGCTCTCACCGCCCAGACGCACGAGCTCGCCGAGGCCGCGGGCGAAGTCCGGGCCGAGCGCGTGATCGGCGTAGTTGTGGAAGCTGCGGTTGCGCCAGAGCGCGTTCACCTCGTCGGGGACGTCGCGCTGCACGGGACGGCGACCGGTCAGCTCCGGGATGCGGACGTACCGGATCCCGGTGTCGGCGAGGCTCGAGGACAGCGCGTCCTGATCGAACCAGGGGAAGCGCCGGGAGCCCGGCAGCCGGCGCACGTCGACGACCCCACCGATGTCCGCATCGCTCAGCAGTCCGAGGAACTCGTCGAGCGGATGCGTGGAGTGCCCGACCGTGAGGATCGTCCGCTCAGTCATCGGCGAGCTTCAGGGCACCGCCCTTGTGCGCCGCGATGTGGTCGGTTTTGTCGCTCTTGATCTCGTACTGCGGATCGGCCTCGCTGGCACGGTGCGTGTGCCCCTTGTAGTCGAAATCGGCCGTGTGCACCTTGACGATGCGCCCGCTGACGTGACCGGCCTCGGAGTTCCAGGTGACGTGATCCCCGGTCTCGAAGCGATGAGGCATGACGGGCTCCTTCCGATGGCGGCGTATAGGGCTATTGTGCCTCGGACGGCCCGTCAGGTGGTCGCATCGGGTATCGAGACGGGAGACGGCCTTCGGCCGTCGTGCCCCCGCGTCCCCATCGGTGCCCCCGTCCGGCGTTCGTGCCCCCGCGTCCCCACCGGCCACTCTGTCGGGGGCGGGTAGAACGCCGAAATGGGCCGCCCTTCGGGCGGCCCATTCGGCGTTCGTGCCCCCGACAGGAATCGAACCTGCGACCTACGGTACCGGAAACCGGCGCTCTATCCGCTGAGCTACGGAGGCGAACTCATCGAGCCTATCATTCAGCGGGACCCCTCCTGTGCCGCCTCACCCCTTGCGCAGAGCGTCCTCCGCGGCGACCCAGGCGAGCATCGCGCACTTCACGCGGGCGACGTACTTCGACACCCCGCCCAGGGCGGCCGCGTCTCCGAGCAGCTCGGCATCGGGTTCGATCCTCCCCCGCGATCGCATCGCCTCGCGGAACGCGTCGATCCGCTTGATCACCTCGTCCTCGGGCATCCCCTCGACCAGTTCGGCGAACAGCGACGCCGAGGCCTGCGAGATCGCGCAGCCGTGCCCCTCCCACGCGACGGCCTCGATCGTGCCGTCCGGCGCACGGTGCATCTGCAGGGTGATCTCGTCGCCGCAGGTGGGGTTCAGCTGGTGCGACTGCGCGGCGATCGGCTCGCGGAGCCCGTAGCCGTACGGCGCGCGGGAGTGATCGAGGATGAGCTCCTGGTAGAGCCCCTGAAGGTCGGATGAGGTCATCAGCGCCTCCGGAAGAAGTCGATCGCGCGAGCGACCCCGGCGATCACCGCGTCGACCTCGTCGCGGGTGGTGTACAGATAGGTGCTGGCCCGGGTGGATGCCGTGATGCCCAGACGACGGTGCAGGGGCTGGGCGCAGTGATGGCCCACGCGCACGGCGATGCCGGCGTCGTCGAGGATCTGGCCGATGTCGTGGGCGTGGATGCCTGCGACGTCGAAACTCGCGAGGCCGACACGGGGCCGAGCGATGCCCGAGCCCAGCACCCGCACGCCGTCGATCGCACCGAGCCCGTCGACGAGCAGGGCTCCGAGCTCGGCCTCGTGCGCGGCGATCCGCGGCATTCCGACCTGTTCCAGGTAGCGGACGGCGGCGGCGAGTGCGATCGCCTGCGAGACGCGCTGCGTCCCGGCCTCGAATCGCTGCGGCGGGGGCAGATACGCGGCCTCGGTGGTGGTGACGGTCGTGATCATCGAACCACCGGTGAGGAACGGCGGCATCGCCTCGAGGAGGTCCCGCCGGCCGTACAGGGCGCCGATCCCGGTCGGACCGAGCATCTTGTGTCCCGAAAGCACCGCGAAGTCCACGTCGAGTGCGTGCAGATCCAGCGGAAGGTGCGGGGCGGACTGGCAGGCGTCGAGCAGCACCATCGCCCCTGCTTCCCGGGCGAGCGCGATGACCTCCTCGATCGGGTTGATCACGCCGAGGACGTTCGAGACGTGCGTGACGGCGACGATCCGGGTGCGCGGCCCGATCAGCCGGGCCGCCTCCTCCATGCGCAGGGCGCCGTCGTCGTCGAGCGGGATGACGCGCAGCGTCGCGCCGGTGCGTGCGGCCAGCTCCTGCCAGGGAATGAGATTGGCGTGGTGCTCCATCTCGGTGGTCACGATCTCGTCGCCCTCGCCGAGACGAAGCCGGTCCGCCTCGGCTCCGCCGCGTCCCGCCGAGGCGTTCGACAGCGAGTAGGCGACGAGGTTCACGGCCTCTGTGGCGTTGGAGGTCCAGACGATCTCGTCGGCATCGGCGCCCACGAAGCGCGCCACCGTCTCACGCGCGTCCTCGAAGGCATCCGTCGCCTCGGCGGCGAGCGTGTGCGCGCCCCGGTGCACGGCCGCGTTGAGGTTCAGGAGGTAGTCGCGCTCGGCATCGAGCACCCCGAGCGGCCGTTGCGCGGTCGCGCCGGAGTCGAGGTAGACGAGCGGATGCCCGTTCACCTCGGTCTGCAGGATCGGGAAGTCCTCGCGGAGGCGGAGCACCTCCGCTTCGGTGAGTGTGTCCACGATGGAGGCGGTGTTGTGCACCCCTCCAGTCTCCCATCTGCGAAGACCGCGACGGCCGTCGTGCGTCAGGAGCTGTCGTCCCGCGAGGCGGCCTCAGATCAGGAACACCGGGAGCAGGCCCGGATTGTGCGCGTGCACGAGGACGGCGAACACGACCGCGTCGAACAGCAGATGCACCGTGACGACGTAGGCGAGCGAATGCGTGCGCAGGAAGATCCAGCCCTGCAGCAGGGCGAACGGGACGGTCAGCACCGGCCCCCACGCGCGGTAACCGAGCTCCCACAGGAACGACACGAACACGATCGCCTGCAGCAGGTTCGCGACCAGGTCGGGGAAGTGTCTCCGCAGCAGCGCGAACACCGTGCAGATGAAGAACAGCTCGTCCCAGATGCCCACCGCTCCCACACCGACGAAGAGCCGGCCGATCAGTTCGGGCGAGTCGACGACGGGCCAGTTGCGGTACACGCCGCTGGAGATGAAGTAGTACGGCAGGATCAGCCACCCGAGCACCAGCACGGCCACCAGCCACGCCCACTGCCAGCGCGCCCAGCGCCTGCGAGTGCGCCATGGGAACGAGATCGCCCGATCCCGGAACACGAACCGAGAGACGAGGTACGGCGCGAGCACCGCTCCCCCGAGCGCCAGGGTGAATCGCAGCATCGCCGCGTCGTCGAGCTGAGCCTCCAACGAGATGGCGTGAACGATCAGCATCCCGGCCGCGATCAGCACAAGATCCCGCACGAGTGACGGCGCGCGTCCTTCGCCGATGCGCCACGTCGGCCGGTGACCGGCGAACACCGCTCCGCCGCTCTCGGGTGGCCGGCGCTCCACCAGGGCGGCGGTTCCGACGCCGATCGCGATCAGCATCCACCCCAGCCAGGTCCAGCCGAGCGCGAAGAAGGCCGGCGCCGCGAGGCACACCAGTGCGGCGGGCCCGAGCCGCCGCCAGGCGACGGCAGTCACACCCGCGGAACCCGGCGGTAGGTCAGGTCCCGGATGTCGCGGCCCTTGGCGATGCCCTTGCGCTCGAAGGCGGTCATCACTCGGCCGTCGAAACGCTCGGCCCATTCGCCGTCGAAGGCGCGCTCGAACTCGGGCGCCTCGTCGAGCACCTCGCGCATCTGCAGCGCGTAGTCCTCCCAGTCGGTCGCCAGACGCAGCAGTCCGCCGTCGGCGAGAGCGCGCGCGACGGTCGCCGGGAACCCGGGCCGCACGAGACGGCGCTTGTTGTGACGTGACTTGTGCCACGGGTCGGGGAAGAAGATCCACACCTCGGATGCCGCACCCTCCGGCAGGAACGTCGACAGCACCTCAGGGGCGTTCGCCTCCACCAGACGCAGGTTGCGGGCGCCCTCGCGATCCGCGTCGAGCATCGTCCGGGCAAGCCCGGCGCGGAAGACCTCAACCGCGAGGAAGTCGTCGTCAGGGCGCGACGACGCCGCCGACACGATCGCGTGCCCCTGACCCGACCCGATCTCGACGATCAGGGGCGCGGTGCGGCCGTAGACGGATGCCACCTCGAGGCGGGCATCCGGATGCACCGAGGTGAACGCCACGTCGCGCGGGACGTCGATCAGATAGAAGGGAGCGAGCTCCTCGAACGCCCGCTCCTGTCCCTCGGACATCCGGCCGCTGCGGCGCACGAACGAGACCGGCTCTTCACGGAAGGTGCGGGGTTCTGGCATCCCTCCAGGGTACCGGGGCGAGCCCTCCCGGCCCGTCGGGATGCCGCGCGACCGGCCGCTCATGATGCCGGAGCGGTGACGAAGTCGATCAGCTCTTCCACCCGTCCGAGCAGCGACGGCTCGAGATCGCGGAAGGTGGTCACGCGGGACAGGATGCGCTGCCACGCCCGCGCGATGTCGGCCTGGTCCTCCGCGGGCCAGCCGAACGCACGGCAGATGCCGGTCTTCCAGTCCGTGCCACGCGGGATCTGCGGCCAGGCGCGGATGCCCATCGCGGCCGGCGTGACGCACTGCCAGACGTCGATGTACGGGTGACCGACGATCTTGAGGTGCTTCCCGTGCGGGCCGCGCAGGATCTGCTCGACCATCCGGGTCTCCTTCGACCCGGGCACGAGGTGGTCGACCAGCACGCCGTAGCGGCGGGTCGCGTTCGGCGGTGCCTCCGTCAGCAGCTCCTCGAGCAGATCGATGCCCTGCAAGTACTCGACGACGACGCCCTCGGCACGCAGGTCGGCGCCCCACACCTTCTCCACGAGCTCGGCGTCGTGCCGGCCCTCGACCAGGATGCGGCTGGGCAGCGCGACCTTCGCGCGGTCGTCGGCGACGACGAAGGAGCCGGACGCCGTGCGCCTGGTGCCCTGCGGCGCCGCCTTCGGCACCACCAGTCGCACCGGCTTGCCCTCCACGAGGAATCCACCGCCCATCGGGAAGCTGCGTCGGCGGCCCTTCCAGTCCTCCAGCTCGACCATCCCGGCTTCGACCCGCGTGATCGCGCCGCAGTAGCCGTCCGCAGCGACCTCGACGACGAGATCCTTCACGGCGGGCAC
>NZ_MKRT01000024.1:329359-342720 GCF_001897945.1 Microbacterium sp. 69-10 | reverse complement strand
CCGCGTTCCCGCCAGCCCGCCGCGAGCACATCGCTGCCGTACCTGTCGTCCATGCCTTCCAGCGTATGCGCCTCCGCGGACAGCGAACGGGCAGCACCCAGCGGATGCTGTCGCGTGTCGGCCGCTGTGCATAGACTCGTCGCATGGGGGCACGGCTGCCGGTCGGAGGGAACAGTATGCGTCAACGGTGGCTGGTCTGGGTCGCGGTCCTGCTCGGCGCGGTCCTGGGCGGGTTCTCGCTGAGCGCCGCCTCCGCGACAGACCCGGGACCGCTCACCGGCACGGGCAACGTGACAGATATCAGCGGCGTGCTCTCCTCACAGGAACTGTCCGCGGCCGACGCCCGATTGTCGAAGCTCCGCACAGATACGGGCGTCGATCTCTTTGTCATCTTCGTCCCCGAGTTCACCGGTGCCACCGACGAAAGGGACTGGGTCGCCCGTACCGCCTCGGGCAACGGCTTCAACGACCACCAGTACCTGATCGGCGTGTCCACCGAAGGCCGCCTGTTGGCGATCGCAGGCCCCGATCAGGGCGGCCCGATCTCGGTCTCCGACCGCACGCAGATCACCGACGCAATGCTCCCCGCTCTACGCGGCAACGACTGGGTCGGGTCGATCGACGCGGCGGCGGCCCAGGTGCAGGAGATGGTCGTCGACGCGCCGGCGCGCGCGGCCATGGGCTGGACCGTGTTCGGCATCATCGTCCTGATCGCCGTGGTCATCGTCGTCGTCGTGCTGCTGATCCGGCGGGCGCGCAAGCGCGCAGCCGAACAGGCGAAGCGCCGCGCCCAGTTGGCGGAGATCGGCCAGCAGGCGAACATCGCGCTGGTGCGCACCGACGATCTCGTCCGCTCCAGCGAGCAGGAGATGGAGTACGCGCGCGCCCAGTTCGGCGATGACGTGATCGGCGAGTTCGTCACGGCGCTGCAGACCTCGCGCACCAATCTGAACGAGGCCTTCTCCCTGCAGCAAAAGCTCGACGACGAGGTCCCCGACACCGACGAGCAGAAGCTGGAGTGGTCGCAGCGCATCCTCGAACTGTGCTCTGAGTCGACGAAGGTGCTCGAGGAGCGCAAGGCCGACTTCGACGAACTGCGCAAGCTGGAGCAGAACGCCCCCGCCGCGCTGGACAACGTGCGGAAGCTTCGCGCCGCCGCCGGCGCCGAGGTCGATCGCGCCGATCAGATCCTCGCGGCGCTCAAGGCCGCCTACGCGTCTGCGGCGATCTCGCCCGTCACCGACAACCCGATGCAGGCGCGATCCCGTCTTGCGTTCACCGACGCGCAGGTGCAGGCGGCCGACGGCTTCATCGCTGCCGGCAAGACCGGTGATGCCGCGGTCGCAGTGCGCGCCGCCGAAGGCGCCGTGCAGCAGGCGACGCAATTGGAGGACGCCCTCGAGCAGCTGCAGAAGGCCCTGAAGGATGCCGATGATCGAGCCGCGGCGCTCATCACAGAGCTGAACAGCGACCTGCAGACCGCGCGGACTCTGCCCGACACCCAGGGGGCTGTCGCGCAGGCCGTCGCGGCTACGGAGCAGGGCATCCGCCAGGCGCAGAGCCAACTGGGCGCGTCGGGACGCAATCCCGTCGACGCCCTGCGCGTGCTCGAGGCGGCCAACGCATCGATCGACGGCGTCATCGCGCATGTCCGTGATGAGCAGGCCCGCATCCAGCGCGCCGTCGCCATGCTCGGTGCAGCGATGCAGCGCGCCCAGGTGCAGATCTCCTCGGCCGAGAGCTTCATCCTCAACCGCCGCGGCTCGATCTCCTCGACCGCGCGCACCCGGTTGTCCGAGGCTCAGGGAAGCTTCAACCAGGCGCAGAGCCTCTCTCAGGTCGATCCCGTCCAGGCTCTTGCACTCGCACAGCGAGCCGACACGCTCGCCGCCGAGGCTCTGCGCCTCGCGCAGAACGACTACGGCGGGTGGAACGGCGGAGGAGGCGGCGGGAACGACGACCTCGGCGCCTTCATCGGCGGCATCCTGATCGGCTCCGCCGGCAATCACCACGGCGGAGGAGGCTGGGGCGGAGGCGGCGGCATCTTCGGAGGCGGCGGAGGCGGCGGCTGGGGAGGCGGAAGCAGCGGGAGCAGCGGCGGCTTCTTCGGCGGAGGAGGCGGCGGAGGAGGCGGTTTCTCCGTCGGCGGCTTCGGTGGAGGCGGAGGCGGCTTCTCCGGCAGCAGCGGGGGCCATTTCTGACGGCGCCCGCCCCTGATCCCCGCACATCAGTTCGCGCACTAACCTGACCAGACACGTACACGGCAAGACAACCATCCGAGAAGAAAAAGGAACCCACACAATGGCCAAGGAATCCATCTTCGGACGCATCTCCACGCTCGTCCGTGCCAACATCAACGCTCTCCTCGACCAGGCCGAGGACCCGCAGAAGATGATCGACCAGCTCGTCCGCGACTACACGAACAACATCGCCGACGCCGAGTCCGCGATCGCGGAGACCATCGGCAACCTGCGTCTTCTCGAGCGCGACCACGAGGAGGACGTGCAGGCGGCGACGGACTGGGGCAACAAGGCCCTCGCCGCCTCCCGCAAGGCCGACGAGCTGCGCGGCACCGGCCACACCGCCGACGCCGACAAGTTCGACAACCTCGCGAAGATCGCGCTGCAGCGCCAGATCAGCTCCGAGCGCGAGGCGAAGGCGGCCGAGCCGCAGATCGCGTCGCAGACCGAGATCGTCGACAAGCTGAAGGACGGCTTGAACGGCATGAAGAACAAGCTCGGCGAGCTCAAGACCAAGCGCAGCGAGCTGCTCGCCCGCGCCAAGGTCGCCGAGGCGCAGACCAAGGTTCAGGACGCCATCGGCTCGATCAACGTGCTCGACCCGACCAGCGAGCTCGGCCGCTTCGAGGACAAGATCCGCCGCCAGGAGGCTCTCGCCCAGGGCAAGGCCGAGATCGCGGCCTCGTCGCTGGACGCACAGTTCGAGAGCCTCGAGGACCTCGGTGAGCTCACCGAGGTCGAGGCGCGCCTCGCCGAGCTCAAGTCGGGCAAGCCGCAGGCCGCCATCGAAGCCGAGTGATCGGACTCGGACACGCAGATTGACCGAGCGGGCGGATGCCGCATCCCGGCATCCGCCCGCTCCTTCTCCTCCCAGGAGAGACCATGACCCGTTTCCTCATCGTCCCGCAGTGGCAGGGCTCGCCCGCCTCGCGGGCCATGCTTCTCGTCGACGGCGCCACCGCGATCGCCGGCGACCTGCCCCGCAAGGACACCACCGTCCTGGATGTGCCGCTCGAGGCGGGTGAATCGCTCGGCACCGGCGTGCGCCGGCTCAGCTCACTCTTGCGCGTGCGGGAGCTGATCGCGGAGCACATGACGGATGCCGATGATCAGATCGTGCTCGTCGGCGGCGACTGCAGCGTGAGCGTGTTCGCGCTCTCCGCGATCGACACCTCGGACCTCGCCGTGCTCTGGTGCGACGCGCATCCCGATCTGAACGATCCCTCCACCTCCCCGTCCGGCGCGTTCTCCGGCATGTCCCTCGGAGCCGTGCTCGGCGACGGGGAGCCGCAACTCGCGCTGAACCCCGGCATCCCCGCCGAGCGCGTCGTCCTGCTCGGCGCCCGCAGCGTCGACGACGGCGAGAAGTCGCGGCTGGATGCGCTGCGCACGCTCTCGCCCGACGACGCGCAGGATCCGGATGCCGTGGCCGAGGCGCTGCGCGCGACCGGGGCATCCCGGGTCTGGGTGCACATCGACGTCGACGTCATCGATCCCGCCGAGTTCGAGGGCGTCTCGGACGCGGAGCCGTTCGGCGTCAGTACCGCCGCCCTTGCCGCGGCCGTCAAGCGCGTCCGTCAGGATCTCCCGCTCGCGGGTGCGACGATCGCCGGATTCGCGCCCCGCAGCCCTGCGGATGCCGTGCAGGACATGGGCGCGATCCTGCGCCTGATCGGGTCCGTGGCGTGACGCGGCGCACAGGCGCGAGAGGGGCTGCAGCGTGAACGCCGACTGGCGCGCCGACGCCGAGCGTGCGCTCGAGCGCGGGCGGCGCTCCGATCTGCGCATCCCCTCGTTCCTGCTGCGCTCCCCCATCAGCCGGATCGGCTACTGGTGGGGCACCTCCGTCGGCTGGGTCTGGGGCTCGCTCTGGAGCACCGGGCCGATCGAGCGCCGCGCCGGCCTCTGGGTGTTCCGCGGCCTGCCGGACTGGGCTTACGGTCGCGGCGGGGTGTGCGTGGGCGGCTGCTACCTGACCGGTGATGTCGACCCCTCGGATGCCGTGCTGCGTCATGAGAGCGTGCACAAGCAGCAGTGGCTGCGCTACGGCTTCCTCATGCCCGTGCTGTACCTCTTCGCCGGCCGGAATGCGCTGCGCAACCGCTTCGAGATCGAGGCCGGGCTGGAGGACGGCGGCTATGTGCCGCGGTCCCGCCCTTCGACCGGATCAGAGACCCAGGAGCGTCAGAAGACCGGCAGTCCGTAGCGCGCGGGGGCGTGGATGGCCGTCGGCTCGACGCCGCACGCTCCGGTGAGGTGCTCGACGATGTCTGCCGTGCTGAGGTAGCCGCCCAGCAGCGTGACCTCGGTGCGCATCGCGCCCTCGGAGTCGTCGCACAGCATCTCGTCGGCCCACGCCATCGCGGCTCGGCTGAGCGTCTCGCCGATCGCCCGACGGACGCCGCCCCTGCGGGTGCGAGGCAGCCAGGTGACGGTCATGCGCGGCGGTGCCGAGACGACGCTGACATCGTCCTGGTCGGCGACCTCGATGAACACGCGGCCCACGGCGCACAGAGGCAGCGTCGCGAGCAGAACCTCCAGCTCGGCGAGGGAGTTCTCGTCGGCGGTGATCAGGTGCTGCGCCTGCGGACGACGGGATGCCCGGCGTGCGGCGCGTGCGCTCGCGGTCGTCTCGGCAGTGCTCATGATGTCTTCATCGTAGCACCGAGGAAGGGTTGCCTAACCTATGCGGCTCTCAGCCTTGGGATGCTGAGCCTGTCGAAGCGCACGCTCACTCGATCAGCGCGTCCGCGAGGCCATCCAGCTCGGCCTGCGTGAGACCCGCCTCGCGGAGGTAGGCGGCGACCGAGCCGTAGCGACGATCGAGATCGCCGAGCAGCGCGGCCATGACCGGGGCGGGCGACTCCGTGGCGAGCTGGATCGCGTTGCGCGCATCGGGCATGTGCGCGCGGAAGTACTCCGCGATGGCGCGATTGCGCTCAGCAGGCAGCTGCGATGCCGTCAGCGCGTAGTCCGCGACCACGGCATCCCGATCCGCCCCGATCGCACTCAGCGCCAGCGCGACGATGACCCCGGTGCGGTCCTTGCCCACCGTGCAGTGCACGAGTGCGGGCTCCCCTTCGGAGATGATCCGCACGGCATCCGCCAAGCGCGATGAGCAGTCGTCGACCAGATGGCCGTACATGCCGGCCAGGTCCATGTCCTGCTCGAAGAACGATCCGACCGAGCCGAGGAAGAGCGGTACGCGAGTCGTCGGGACGTCACGAAGCGCGGAGGGCTCCGAGCGCACCTCGGTGTCGTCCCGCAGATCGACCACCCGCCGGATGCGGTCGCGCAGCAACGCCTGCCCTTCCGGCGTGACCCGCGCGAGGTGGCCGGACCGCAGCAGCGCACCCGACCGCACGCGCCCCGAACCGACGGGAATGCCGCCGATGTCGCGCAGGTTGTTCACGCCGGGAATGCGAATGACCGTCACGATTCCAGCCTAGGCGAGGGAGCACGACACTGTCGGACACCCGCCAGGACAGAACGACAAGTGAAATGCACGATGAGTTCACTATGTGACGAATGATTACCCGATATTACTTGTCATGATGATCCCGCATTTCCTGTGAACCACATCCCGATAGCAGAATATGGCCGTGGCACAAGACACCAGCGAGTTCCGGTACCTGCCCACGCAGGCGGCGATGCTCGGCACCACCGTACCCTCCGCCGAGCGGATCGCGCTGACGCTGCCGGACGGCCGCACGCTCAGCGCACTCCGCTTCGGCGCGGGCGAACCGGAGGTCACTCTCCTGCACGGCGCCGGCCTGAACGCGCACACCTGGGACACCGTCCAGCTGCTGCTGGGCCGCCCCGCCCTCGCGATCGATCTCGCCGGTCACGGCGACTCCTCCTGGCGCGAGGACCTGGACTACTCCCCCGTCTCCCTCGCCGCCGATGTCGCCATCGCGATGGCCGAGTGGACGCGCGACCCGCAGGTGCTGATCGGCCACTCGCTCGGCGGACTCACGGCATCCGTCGTGGCCGCGCGGAATCCGCAGCTCGTCCGCGAGCTCATCCTCGTCGACATCGTTCCCGGGATGGACACCGACGCCGCGCCCGCCGTTCTCCGCGACTTCTACCAGGTGACCGAGTTCGCGGATCGCGACGATGCCGTCGACCGGGCGCAGGCGTTCGGCTTCGGCGGCTCCCGCGAGGACACCGAGCGCGGTGTCTTCTTCAACACGCGCGTGCGCGCGGACGGTCGCGTGGAGTGGAAGCATCACTTCGCGCACATCATCGGGCACGCCTTCGACGCGCTGAACGCCGCGAACGCGAAGGCCGCCGAGACGGACCCGTGGGCGGACCTCGAAGCGGTCGGCGCACCGGTCACCCTCGTCCGAGGCGCGCGCGGCTTCCTCGCCGACACCGACGCCGCCGCGTTCGAGCGGCGTCTCCCGAACGCCACCGCGATCACCGTCGACGCCGGCCACAACGTGCAGGAGACCGACCCGGCCTTCCTCGCCTCCCTCGCATCCGACGCCCTGACCCGACCTTCCCGCTGACCAGCCCCCGTGGCTGCGCACGCAGCGCCTCACAGCACCCCTCCGAGAGGAAACACCGTGTCTCCCTTCCGCAGCACCCGACGATCGGCCCGTCTCGCGGCCATCGGCATCCTCGCCGCCGGCGCTCTGATCCTCACCGCCTGCGGCGGATCGTCCGAGCCGCAGACCACCTCGACGGGAAAGGCCGATCCCAAGGCCGGTCTCACGGTCGGGCTGGTGCTCGAGCCCACCAACCTCGACATCCGCCACACCAGCGGCGCAGCACTCGAGCAGATCCTCGTCGACAACATCTACGAGGGCCTCGTCACGCGCACGCAGGACAACAAGATCGAGGATCGCCTGGCGAAGTCCCACGAGATCTCGCCCGACGGCCTCACCTACACGTTCACGCTCAACGAGGGCATCGCCTTCCACGACGGCACTGCCCTCACCTCGGCCGACGTCGTCTCCTCGTACGAGACCGTGAAGTCGGATGCCACGGTGCAGGGCAACGCCGAGTTCGCCGGCGTCACCGCGATCACCGCGCCCGACCCGACGACGGTGCAGATCACGCTGGCGAAGCCGGATCAGAACTTCCTCTTCAACCTCACGGGACCGGCCGGCCTCGTCTTCAAGACCGGAGACACCACCGATCTGAAGACCGCCGAGAACGGCACGGGCCCCTTCACACTGCAGCGCTGGGCCAAGGGCAGCTCGATCACGTTCTCGCGCAACGACGACTACTGGGGCAAGAAGGCCGGGCTCGCCGAGGTCACGTTCCAGTACATCCCGGACTTCACAGCCGGCGTGAACGCGGCTCTTGACGGCAGCGTCGACGTGCTCACCGCGGTCGACCCGAACCTGGTCTCGCAGCTGAAGGACAGCGGCGACTTCACGATCACGACGGGGCGCACCACCGACAAGGCCACGCTCGCCTTCAACAACGCGAAGGCTCCGCTGAACGACAAGCGCGTGCGCGAGGCGCTGCGCCTGGCGGTCGACCACGAGGCTCTCGTCGAGGCCGTCGGCGCCGGCCAGCCCCTGTACGGTCCGATCCCGGAGCTCGACCCGGGCTACGAGGACCTGTCCAAGCTGGTCCCCTACGACCCCGACAAGGCCAAGGCGCTCCTCAAGGAGGCCGGCGTCGAGAAGCTCGACCTCTCGCTGACGATCCCGTCGTTCTACGGCACGACCGTCGCTCAGGTGCTGGTCTCCGACTACGCGAAGATCGGCGTCTCGCTCGAGGTCGACCGCGTCGAGTTCGCCACCTGGCTCGAGGACGTCTACAAGAACCACGACTACGAGCTGAGCTTCGTGCTGCACGTCGAGCCGCGCGACTTCAGCAACTGGGCGAACCCCGAGTACTACTTCGGCTACGACAACAAGCAGGTTCAGGACCTGTACGCGCAGTCGCAGGCCGAGCTTGACCCGGAGAAGTCGGCCGACCTGCTCGCGCAGGCAGCGCGGATCGTCTCCGAGGACGACGCCGCCGACTGGCTGTACAACGGCGCCACCCTGACCGCCCTGACCGCGGGCGTCAAGGGCTTCCCGAAGGACTCGATCAACTCGCGCATCGACCTCGCGGGCGTCACCAAGACCGCCGGCTGACATGCTCCGCTACGCGCTCACACGAGGGGTCCTGCTCATCGCAGGACTCCTCGTGTCGAGCGTGATCATCTTCTTCACCCTGCGCGTATTCCCCGGCGACGTCGCGCAGCTGATCGCGGGCACGCAGGCGAGCCCCGAGCAGGTCGAGGCGATCCGCCAGTCGCTCGGCCTCGACAAGCCGCTGCTCGCGCAGTACACCGACTGGATCGGCGGCATCCTGCACGGCGACCTCGGCACCTCTCAGCTCAGCGGCGCCTCGGTGGGCGCCGAGCTCGCCGAGAAGGCGCGGGTGACCTGGCCGCTGGCACTCATGTCCATGACCATCGCGATGCTGATCGCAGCGCCCTTCGGCGTGCTCTCCGCGATGCTGCGGGGTCGCGCCGGCGGCACCGCGCTGAGCGTCGCCGCACAGGCGGTCGCCGCGATCCCGGTCATCTGGGCGGGCATGATGCTGGTCGTCGTCTTCGCGCACTGGCTGGGATGGCTGCCTGCCCAGGGCTTCCCCCGCACCGGCTGGTCGACCCCGGCCAAGGCTTTCGAATCGCTGCTGCTGCCGGCCATGACCATCGGGATCGTCGAGGGCGCCATGCTGATGCGCTTCGTGCGCAGCGCGACCCTTCAGGCCGCGGGGCAGGATTTCGTGCGCACCGCGGCTGCGAAGGGCCTCACCCGTCGCCAGGCGCTGATCCGGCACGGCATCCCCGCCGTGGGGCTGTCCATCGTGACCGTGCTGGGCGTGCAGGTCGCGGGCATCATCGTCGGATCGGTCGTCGTGGAGCAGCTGTTCACGCTGCCCGGCATCGGGCGGATGCTGGTCGCGGACGTCGGCACGCGCGATCTCGTGAAGGTGCAGAGCGAGCTGCTGGTGCTGACCGGCTTCGTGCTGGTGATCGGCTTCCTGGTCGACCTCGTCCACCACGCCATCGACCCCCGACAGCGCGAGGAGGCCGGATGATGCCCCGCTGGCTGCGTTCCCTGCTCTCGTCGCGCACCGGGCTGTTCGGCGTGATCGTCGTGCTGCTGATCGCCGTGACGGCGCTGGTCTCGCTGTTCTGGACTCCGTTCGACCCGATGCTCTCCGACATCCGGGGCCGATGGGCTGCGCCGGGCTGGCCGCATCTGCTGGGCACAGACGGCACGGGGCGGGACATCCTCAGCCTCGTGATGGCCGGTGCCCGCACGACGCTGTTCGTCGCCGTGGGGTCGGGCATCGTCGCCACCCTCGTCGGTGTCGCCCTCGCGGCCCTCGGCGCTCTCACCGCTCGCTGGGTCCGCGAGACCGTCGCAGTTCTCGTGGACATCCTCATCGCCTTCCCCGTGCTGATGATCGCGATGATGATCTCCGCCGTCTGGGGCGGTTCGCTGTGGGTCGTCGTGTTCTCCGTGGGCATCGGGTTCGGGGTGAGCATCGCCCGCGTCACCCGGCCCGAGCTGCGCCGCGTGCAGCAGAGCGACTTCGTCGTCGCCGGCCGCGCGAGCGGTCTCACCACAGGGCAGAACCTCGTCCGCCACTTGCTGCCGAACGTGGCACCGGTGTTCATCGTGCAGCTGTCCTGGTCGATGGCGGTCGCCGTGCTCGCGGAGGCCGGGCTGTCGTACCTGGGCTTCGGGGCGACTCTCACCGAGGCGTCCTGGGGAACGCTGCTGGCGGATCTGCAGCGGTACATCGGCGTGCATCCGCTCACCGTGGTCTGGCCCGGCCTTGCCATCACGATCACGGTGCTGGGCCTGAACCTGCTCGGCGACGCCCTGCGCGAGGCCACCGACCCGACGCTGAGCCGCCGCGGCGCAGAGGTCCATGTCCCGGCGGTGGTCGCATGAGCCTCGAGGTGAACGACCTCGTCATCGAGATCGACCGCCGTCGCGTGGTCGACGGCGTCTCGTTCTCGGTCGCCGACGGCCAGCGCTTCGGCCTGATCGGCGAGTCGGGATCCGGCAAGTCCCTGACCGCGCTCGCCCTGCTGGGTCTGCTCCCGGATGCGGCGACGGCGAGCGGCAGCATCCGCTGGAACGGCACCGAGCTGATCGGAATGCCCGACCGCGAGCTCGCGAGGCTGCGCGGCGATGAGATCGGCATGGTGTTCCAGGAGCCGCGCACCGCCCTGAACCCGATCCGCACCGTCGGCCGGCAGATCGCGGAATCGGTGCGCATCCACGAGCGCATCGGACGCCGCGAGGCCCGCGAGCGGGCCGTCGCCGAAGCCGCTCGCGTCCGGCTCCCGGAACCGGATGCCATCGTCGACCGCTACCCCCATCAGCTCTCCGGCGGCCAGCGTCAGCGCGTCGCGATCGCGATGGCGCTCGCCTGCCGGCCGAAGCTGCTGATCACGGACGAGCCCACCACCGCCCTCGACGTCACGATCCAGGCCGAGGTCCTGAAGCTGCTGCTGTCGCTGGCCGAGGAGCACGGCATGTCGCTGGTCTTCATCACGCACGATCTCGCCGTGCTGTCGCAGGTGGCGACGCACGCGGTGGTGCTCGAGCACGGCCGCGTCGTCGAGCAGGGGCCGGTCCCGACGCTGCTGACCGCGCCGTCGTCCCCGATCACGCAGGCGCTGCTGCGCGACGCGACCGCGACGCTGTGGCGCCCTGACGCCGGGGATGACGCGAAGGGAGGCGTCGCATGAGCCTCATCGAGGCGGAGGGCCTCAGCCGCACGTTCGCCCTTCCGAAGCGCACCCTGTTCGAGTCGCGACGCACCAGCACGGCCCTGCATCCCACCGATCTGACGATCGACGAAGGCGAGTCGGTCGGCATCATCGGCGAGTCGGGCTCGGGGAAGTCGACCCTCGTGCGACTGCTGCTGGGACTCGATCGTCCGACGACCGGCCGGGTGGCGGTGGACGGCAGGGAGGTGGATGCCACGGCATCCGCCCGCTCCCTGCACTGGCTGCGCCGGCAGACCGGGCTGGTCTTCCAGGATCCGTACGCATCGCTGGATCCGCGGATGACGGCGGGCCGGATCATCGCCGAGCCGCTCTGGGCCCTCGACATCCCCGGCGACCACCGTGCGCGGGTGCGCGAGGTGCTCGCGCAGGTGGGTCTGGAGGCAGGCATGGCCGACCGGCATCCGCATGAGTTCTCGGGCGGGCAGCGCCAGCGCATCGCCCTGGCGCGCGCCATCGCGCATCGCCCTCGCGTCCTCGTCGGCGACGAGCCCCTGTCGGCGCTCGACGTGACCGTCCGCGCGCAGGTGCTCGAGCTGATCACGGAGCTGCAGCGCGAAGAGGGCCTCACGGTCATCATGGTCTCGCACGACATCGGCGTGGTGCAGAACCTCGCCGACACGGTCATGGTCATGAAGGACGGACGGATCGTGGAGCGTGGGCCGACGGATGCAGTGCTGCAGCGCCCGACCGAGGACTACACCAAGCGGCTGCTCGCTGCGATCCCGGTCATCCCGCGTCCCTGACCGCGAATCCCGCGTCGCGATCAGAACGCGGAGATCCGGGCACGGAGGTCGGAGAGACCGACCGCGACATCGACGAGGTCGAGTTCGGCGAGAGCGTCCGCCAGCAGAAGAGCTTCGCCGGACAGCTCCCGCCGGATCCGTCGTCCCTCTCGCGTGCGCCGCCACGTCCGGGAGGAGGCGAGTCCTGCCTGCAGCGCGTCGAGATCGACGAGCAGCTCCCACATCTCGGGATTCACGATCATCCAGCTCGACGCGATCCCCGGGAGTCGATGGTCGGCCAGCAGGCCGTCAGCCGCATGCTGCGCGCCGCGGCGAGCGCGCCGCCGTCGCAGCGGTGAGAGCCGCGCGAGCAGGCGGTCGACCGGAGCGAACAGCAGCACCTCCTCGCCGTCGACGACGACGGCGAGACGACGGCGTCCGCTCCGGCGCGTGGGCCGACTCCTGCCATCCAGATGCGGGATCGCGATCCTCACCAGAGTCGCGAGGTGCTCGCGCACCTCATCCGCATTCAGGTCGACATCGATGATGTCACTGGTGAAATGACCGTCGACGACGAGGGAGAACCAGGTGGCGCCCGTCGAGTGCACCACCGCCCACCTTCCGGGGTCGCTCGTGCTGAGGAGGCTCAGGAACGCCGAGTCGCTGCGCAGAGTGACGCACGAACGGATGCTCCCGTCGACCGGCTTCAGGGCGATGAGGGCCGCGCGGACATCACGCAGCGGATCGGCGACCACGGAACCTGTGATCAGAGCGTCTTCTGCAGCAGGAACACGCCCTGCGGCTCACCGAACTTCAGGCCCACCTCGGTGAGCCGCCCCGCGTCGGTGAAGCCCGCCTTGCGGTGCAGGGCGATGGAGGCGTCGGCTCCGCGGTCGGCGATCACGGCGATCACCTGGCGCAGGCCCGCTGCGCGGCAGGCGTCCAGGAACTCGGCGAGCAGCGCCCACCCGATCCCCCGGCCGCCGGCCGTCGGGGCGAGGTAGATCGAGTTCTCGATCGTGAACCGGTACGCCGACTTCGGCGACCACTGCTGGCCGAGCGCGTACCCGAGGAGCTCACCGTCCTCCGTCTCGGCCACCAGGAACGGGATGCCCGCGTCCGCGATCTTCGCGGCCTTGTCCGCCCAGGTCTGCTCCGTGGACTCGACCTCGTCGTAGGTGACCGTCGAGGTGCGCACATAGTGGTTGTAGATGTCGCGGATCGCCGGCAGATCGGCATCCGCCACCGGCCGGATGCGCAGCGCGCTCATGCCTCTCCCTCCACACGCCAGTCGACGGGCTGCGCGCCCATCGACTCCAGCATCGCATTGGCCCGGGAGAACGGCTTCGACCCGAAGAAGCCCCGGCTCGCCGACAGCGGCGAGGGGTGGGCGGACTCGATGATCGGGGTGTCCCCCAGCAGGGGCTTGAGGCCCCGGGCATCCGCTCCCCAGAGGATCGCGACCAGCGGCTTCCGGCGCGCGACCAGCGTGCGGATCGCGAGCTCGGTGACCTTCTCCCAGCCCCAGCCGCGGTGCGAGGCCGGGGTGCCGGGCCGCACGGTCAGCACCCTGTTCAGCAGCAGCACGCCCTGGTCGCTCCAGGCGGTCAGGTCGCCGTGTGGAGCCGGGGG
>NZ_MKRT01000024.1:324323-329346 GCF_001897945.1 Microbacterium sp. 69-10 | reverse complement strand
GCGGCAGCGGTCTGACCTCGCGGTCGACCGCGAACGACAGGCCGATCGGATGCCCCGGCGTCGGGTACGGGTCCTGACCCGTGATCAGCACGCGCACGTCGGCCAGGGGCCGCTGGAACGCACGCAGCACATGGGTCCCCGCGGGCAGGTACCCGCGGCCGGCCGCGTTCTCGGCGCGCAGCCTGCCCCCCAGTTCGGTGATCAGCGGCTGCGCGGCCGCGAGCGCCTCCGCCCATCCCGGATCGATCTGCCCGGCCTCGGCGAGCTGGGCGAGCGTCTGCGGCATCAGTCGACGTCGGTGCGGACGTGCAGCGGCCCGCGCGCCAGAAGGTGCTGCGCGGACTGCGCCACCGGGCGCATGGTCACGAGATCCAGGTTCACGCGGCGCGGCGCGTTCAACGCGAAGGCGATCACATCGGCGACGTCCTCGGCCAGCAGCGGTTCCTCGACGCCCGAGTACACGGCGTCCGCGGCGATGCGGTCGCCGCCGAGGCGGTTGAGGGTGAACTCCTCGGTGTGCACCATGCCGGGAGCGACCTCGACGACGCGGATGGGCTCGCCGTTCAGCTCCTGACGCAGCACCTTGACGAGCATCGACTCCGCGGCCTTCGCCGCGTTGTAACCGGCGCCACCGGGATAGGCGGTCTGCGCGGCGGTCGACGTCACGAACACCGTGTCGGCGTGGCCGGTGTCCTCCGCGGCGCGGCGCAGCAGCGGCAGGATGCCTGCGACGAGCCGCTGCGTCGACAGCACGTTCGCGTCGTACATCCACTGCCAGTCATCGATCGAGCCCTTCTCGACGCTGTCGGTGCCCCGCGCGCCGCCGGCCACCTGCACGAGGGCATGAACGGGACCGGTGCGCTCGAGCTCCTCGATGAGCGCGGCCACGGCATCCGGATCGGTCAGATCGCAGGCGAACGCGGTCGATCCCGTCTCCGCGGCGAGCGCCTCCAGCCGCTCCGCCCGCCTGGCGACGCCGACCACGTCCCAACCCTGCGCGCGCAGCGCACGCACTGCGGCCTCTCCGATACCGGTACTCGCCCCTGTGACCACGGCACGTCTGTTCAGCATTCCTCCACCGTACGGCTTTCGGAGCCGTTCGCTGTGTTACGTAACATTTCCCGGCTGTTGTCGGGCTTCGTGCAGGCTCCGTAACCTCGCTTCCAGGCATCCGGCCGCACGACCACCACTCACTCTGGGAGAACCTCATGTCCGCACCCGAGAACTGGCGCTTCGAGACCAAGCAGATCCACGCCGGCGCAGCACCCGACCCGGTAACGAAGGCGCGCGCCACGCCGATCTACCAGACGACCTCCTACGTGTTCGACAACGCCGACCACGCCGCGAACCTGTTCGCCCTGGCCGAGTTCGGGAACATCTACACCCGCATCCAGAACCCCACCCAGGACGTGCTCGAGCAGCGCCTCGCCGCGCTCGAGGGCGGCACCGGCGCGCTCGTGCTCTCCAGCGGCCAGGCGGCGTCCACGTTCGCCGTGCTGAACATCGCGCAGGCCGGCGACCACATCGTGTCGTCCAGCTCGATCTACGGCGGCACCTACAACCTCTTCAAGTACACGCTCGCCAAGCTCGGCATCGAGGTCACCTTCGTCGAGAACCAGGACGACCCGGCCGAGTGGCGCGCGGCGCTCCGCCCGAACACGAAGCTGTTCTTCGCCGAGACCATCGGCAACCCGAAGATCAACGTGCTCGACATCCGCGGCGTCGCCGACATCGCCCACGAGGGCGGCGTACCGCTGATCGTCGACAACACGATCGCCACCCCCTACCTCATCCGCCCGTTCGAGCACGGTGCCGACATCGTCGTGCACTCGGTCACCAAGTTCCTCGGCGGTCACGGCACGACCATCGGCGGCGCGATCATCGACGGAGGCTCCTTCGAGTGGTCGAAGAACGTCGAGAAGTTCCCCGGGCTCACCGAGCCCGACCCGTCCTACCACGGCGCCAGCTACACCACCGCGGTCGGCGACGGTCTGGCTTACATCATCAAGGCCCGCGTGCAGCTGCTGCGCGACCTCGGCTCCGCGATCGCCCCGCAGAGCGCGTGGAACCTCATCCAGGGCATCGAGACGCTCTCGCTGCGTGTCGAGCGTCACGTGCAGAACGCGCAGGAGATCGCCGAGTGGCTCGAGAACCACGGCGACGTCGCCTCGGTGAACTACTCGGGTCTGCCCTCGTCGCCCTGGTACGCCAAGGCCAACGAGTACGCCCCCAAGGGCGTCGGCGCGGTGCTGTCCTTCGAGCTCAAGGGCGGCGTGGAGGCCGGTCGCGAGTTCGTGAACAGCCTCACGCTGTTCAGCCACCTCGCCAACATCGGTGACGTGCGCTCGCTCGTCATCCACCCGGCATCCACCACCCACTCCCAGCTCTCGCCCGAGCAGCAGCTCACCGCCGGCGTCACGCCGGGCCTGGTGCGCCTGTCGGTGGGCCTGGAGAACATCGACGACCTCAAGGCGGACCTGGAGACGGCGCTCTCCGCGGCCCGTCGCGTCGCCGAGGCCGCTCGCGCCTGATCGGACTCCTCCTCAGAGACACGGATGCCCCGGACCGCGCGGTCCGGGGTATCCGTGCGTGTGCGGCGGAGATCAGGCGTAACCTTCCGCTCCCGCGGGCGGGCACCCGGGAGAATGGGAGACATGGACTGGCAGACGACCTCAGAGGACACGGTGCCCTCGGCACCCGTGACCGAGGCCGACCAGCGACTGCTGCGCGCCCGTCCCCCCGCGACCGGCGCCTGGCGCGACGGCGACCCCGCGCGCGACCGCCGCTTCACTTTCCTGGGCGATCTGCGCACCGAGAGCGGCCAGCACCTGCCCGTGATGCGCCTGGCCTGGGAATCCTGGGGCGAGCTCAACGCGGCGCGCGACAACGCGGTGCTCATCCTGCACGCGCTGACCGGTGACAGCCACGTGCGCGGCGAGGCCGGCGCCGGGCATCCGACGGCCGGCTGGTGGGATTCCGTGGTCGGACCGGGAGCTGCGATCGATACCGATCGCTGGTTCGTGATCGCCCCGAACATGCTGGGCGGATGCCAGGGCTCGACCGGCCCTGCGAGCATCGCCCCGGACGGCCGGGAGTGGGCATCCCGCTTCCCCTACCTCACGATCCGCGATCAGGTGGCCGCGCAGATCCGGCTGGCCGACGAGCTCGGCATCGAGACCTGGGCCGCCGTGATCGGCGGCTCCATGGGCGGCATGCACGCCCTGGAGTGGGCCGTCATGGCTCCCGAGCGCGTCGAGCGCCTGGCCGTGCTCTCCTCTCCCCCGGTGACGACCGCCGACCAGCTCGCCCTGAACTTCGTGCAGCTGGAGACCGTGCGGATGGATCCGCGCTTCGCCGGCGGCGAGTACTACGACGCGGCCCTCGGCGAGGGCCCGCACCGCGGTCTGGCACTGGCCCGCCGCATGGCGCTGCTGAACTACCGCAGCCCGATCGAGCTGAATCAGCGGTTCCAGCGCTCCTGGCAGTCCGGGGTCTCCCCGCTCGGCCACGGCGGTCGCTTCGCGGTGGAGTCCTACCTGGACTTCCACGGCAACAAGTTCACGCGCCGCTTCGATGCGAACAGCTACATCACCGTGGTCGAGGCGATGAACTCCCACGACATCGGGCGCGACCGGGGCGGCGTCGAGGAGGCGCTGCACACCGTCACCGCGAAGAGCCTGGTGATCGGCATCGACACCGACCGGCTGTTCCCGGTCGACGGGCAGCAGCGCATCGCGCGCAGCATCCCGAACCTCATCGACGATGAGGCGATCGTGCTGGCCAGCGACTTCGGCCACGACGGCTTCCTCATCGAGACCGACGAGGTCGGGATGCATCTGCAGCGGCTGCTCGACGCCTGAGCCGTCCCCCATCGGCCACCGGCGATCTGCGGCTCAAGCCGCGGCCGATGCCTGCAGTGTCCGCCGCTCCGCCCGGTACGCGATCACGGTGATGCCGAGTCCCAGCAGCGCCAGCCCGGCGCCCACCCACTCCGGAGCGGTGAACCCCAGTCCGAGCGAGATCGCGACGCCGCCGAGGAACGCACCCAGGCTGTTGCCGATGTTCAGCGCGGAGTGGTTCAGCGCTGCCGCGATCGACTGGTTGTCTCCGGCGACGTCCATCAGCCGGGTCTGGATCGCCGGGCTGATCATCGCGGAGAGCGCACCGACGATCAAAGCCAGGACAACCAGCGCGGCGAACGACCAGGCCAGCAGCGCGAGCAGGACCAGCGCCGCGGCGAGGCCCGCCAGTCCGAAGTGCAGCGTGGCCCGCAGGTCGCGGTCGGCGAAGTGGCCGCCGGCGAGGTTGCCGATGGTCATCCCCACCCCCACCAGCACCAGCGTCACGGGCACCGCCCACTGCGGTGCTCCGGCGACCTCGGTGACGAGCGGGGCGATGTAGCTGTACACCGCGAAGAAGCCGCCTAATCCGATCGCGCCGACGCCCAGCGTCAGCCACACCTGCGAGGAGCGGAACACCCCCAGCTCGGAGCGCATCGTGCGGCCGGGATCGCCCTCGTGGGCGGGCACGAACAGCGCGATGCACACCGCGCCGAACGCGAACACCAGGGTGACGGCGAGGAACGCGGTCCGCCAGCCCCACTGCTGGCCGAGATAGGTACCGACGGGCACGCCGACGATGTTCGCGATCGTGAGCCCGGTGAGGATGAAGGCCACGCCCTGGGCGCGACGTCCCGGACCCAGCACGTCGGCCGCGACGAGCGCGCCGATGCCGAAGTAGGCGCCGTGCGGGAGGCCGGCCAGCAGACGCGCCATCCCGACCAGTCCGAAGCCGGGCAGCACCACGACGAGTGCGTTGAACAGGGCGAGGGCGACGGCGAGGCCGAGCATCACCCGATGCCGCGGATACCGCGCGACCGCACCGGCGATGGTCGGCGCGCCGATCACGACGCCCAGCGCGTACATCGACACGAGTACGCCGCTCTGACCGATCGCCTGCTCCTGGCTGCGCGCCCAGAGGTCTGGCAGCAGGTCCTGGGCGATGTCGGGAAGCAGGCCCATCA
>NZ_MKRT01000024.1:318801-324312 GCF_001897945.1 Microbacterium sp. 69-10 | reverse complement strand
GAAGCTGCCGATGGCGAGGGAGAGGAGCGCCCTCATCGCCGCACCCCTCGAGAGGTTCGAGGGAGTCACCTGTCCATGCTAGTGGCGGGCGAGTGCGGTGGAGACGGGATGACGAGCGGATGCCGCATCAGCGGCGCTCGTACCGCCAGGGCAGCGTGCCCATCAGGAGCCGATGCCGGGCATCCGGTCCCCCGGGCTCCTCCGCGTGCTCGGCGTCCCCCGCCCACAGCGCGAAGCGGCCGTCGACGCCGTCGCGCAGGTTCGTGGCGTAGAGCGCCGGTTCGCCGACGGCGGCGAGCGCGTCATCGACCGTCCGGTGCCCGAGCAGTCCGTTCAGAGTCACCCAGGTCGGCGGGAAGAGGGTCAGGGTGCTCGCCTCATGCTGCGCGAACACCTGCTTCGGGCTCAGCCAGACCGCCTCCTCGATCTCGCCGGGGTTCACGCGCACCTCGTCGCCGAGGTCGCGGGCGAGGAAGAACCAGGTGCGGAACTTCACGGGCTGCTCGGGCGGCGGCGTCCACCGGGAGAGCAGGGTGACATCGGCGATGAGGATCGCGGTCTCCTCCCGCGTCTCCCGCACGGCCGCGGCCCGGGCGGCATCCGCCTCGTCGTCCGCATCCGCCCAGTCGCCGGGGTCGACGCGTCCGCCGGGGAACACCCAGGCTCCGGCGAAGGAGCCCTTCGACGGGCGCCGCAGCATCAGCGTCTCCAGGCCCTCCGGTCCGTCGCGGAGCACGACGGCGGTGCCCGCGACGCGGATCTCCCCGTCGGCGCTCATCTCAGTCCTGGTCTGCGGCGTCGATCGCCGCCTCGAGCCGCTCGATCTTGGCATCCAGCTCCCCGCTGTAGCCCGGACGGATGTCGGCCTTCAGCACCAGTGACACGCGGGAGCCGAACGGCATCACCGCCTCAGTGGCGCGCTTGACGACGTCCATCACCGTGTCCCAGTCCGGACCCTCGATCTCGGTGAACATGCTCGTGGTGCGGTGCGCGAGACCGGACTCGCGAACGACGCGGACCGCGGCGGCGACGGCGTCATGGACGGAATCGCCGGAGCGGCCGTTTCCGGACGGGGCGACTGAGAAGGCGACGAGCATGGGTGTCCTCCGATTTCGGGATGGTTTCAGGTGGGTGTCGCGGATCCGCGCGGTACGCGCACGACGGCGCGCACTGCATGGACGAGCAGGACGACCAGCAGCAGGTTGCGAGCCGTGAGCAGCAGCACGGGCAGCGCTTCGGCGCGCAGCAGCTGGTCGTAGGTGAGCGGATAGATCGTGAAGGTGAGCGCGCACAGCGCCAGGACGAGCAGCGCCGCGGTGCGCGATCGGACGCGGTCGAAGACGATCCACAGGATGACCGGCGGGATCAGCCAGGTGTGGAACTGCGGGGAGCCGACCTTGTTGGTCACCATCAGCCCGGTCACCAGCGCCAGCGTCAGAGGCGGGAGGAGCCGCTGCCACGCCGCGCCGCCACATGCGCGGACGACGCCGACGATCAGGATTCCTGCGACGACGAGCACCATCAGCGGCGTCAGCAGCGCGGAGACCACGTCCGCCCCGGGCGCGGCGATCTGGAAGGTGAGAATCTCGTAGCTGTACTCGATGCGCGCGGCGCCGCCCAGGACCAGCCACAGGAAGGGCGTGGCCCCCACCGCCTCGATCTGAAGGCCGCGGCCGGTCTGCATGCCGAGGAATCCCAGCAGATTCCCGCCTGCGCCGAGCATCAGCAGCACGCCGATGATCACGATCGTGACGGATGCCGCACTCAGCAGCACCTGCCAGGACCGCCGGCCGGCAGCGATCGCGGCGACCACCACGGCGCCGGGCCAGATCTTCACCCAGGCGCCGATCGTGAGCAGAGCGGCGCCCACCCGCGGCCTCTGGGCGAGCCACAGCCCGCCTGCGATCACGACGGGCACGGTGACCGCGTCGATCCGGTACATGGCGATCGGGCCGAGCAGCAGCAGCGCGCCGATCCAGAACCAGGCGGCCATCCGTCGGCGCCGGTTGCCGCCGCGGCCGACGAGCGCCGCGAACCCGAGCAGGTCGCACAGCGTGACCAGCAGCGCCCACCCGATCAGGTAGCCGGCCTGCGGACCCAGGGCGCCGGTGAACGGCACCGCCAGCAGCTGCGCCAGCAGCATCGGCACCAGCGCCAGCTGCGGGTAGACCCAGCTCTCGGTGATCCCCACGACCGCGCCGCTGTCGAGCGCGGCGGACGACCACGGCTGATAGACCAGCACCACATCGCCCATCGGCTGCGCGGGCAGCACCCAGCCCAGCCAGGCGACGACCGCATGCGCGGCGAGGAACGCGCCCCACAGCAGTGCGGTGCGGCCGGACTTCCGCGTCATCCGCGGGCCGGCTCTCGGCCGCAGACGTGCACGCACGGCGCCGCGCTCACGCGATCAGCTCCGCGATCGCGAGGGGAAGGGCGTCCGCGACGTCGAGGGCGACGATCGGATGCCCGACGGCGCCGTCGCCCGATCCCGACGCGATCGCCGCTGCGCGCCCGTGCAGCCAGCTGGCCGCCGCCGCTGTCTCGGCGAGGGGCCTTCCGGAGTTGGCCGCGAGCAGGGCGCCGAGCACACCGCCCAGCACGTCGCCCGTGCCGGCCGTGGCGAGCCACCCCGGCCCGTTCGACACCAGGATGGGTTCCGCGTCCGGTGCCGCGATGATCGTGCGGGAGCCCTTGCGCAGCACGACGGATCCCAGCGTCTGCGCGGTCTCGACGACCTCGGCGATCCGCTGATCGTCGGATGCGGACCGCTCCCCGGAGGCGAGCCCGAGCTGCGCGCGCAGCCGGGCGAGCTCGCCCGCGTGCGGGGTCAGGACGCACGGTGCGGTCGCGCCGCGCGCGAGATCCAGGGCGCCCGCATCCACCACGACGGGTGCGGTCCCGGCGAGGATGCGGCGCAGCGCCTCGTGCTCGTCCGGGCTGCGATGAGCGGAGTCCGTGCCCGATCCGATCACCCAGGCGTCGACCCGGGTGCGTCCGAGATCGGAGCCCACCACGGTCTCGGGGCGACGCGCCAGCACGGCATCCGCAGCCTCACCTGCATACCGGACGTACCCCGAACCGGCGCGCCAGGCGGCCTCCACCCCGAGCACCGCGGCGCCGGGGTAGGCGGCTGATCCGGTGCGCAGCACGACCACGCCGCGGGAGTACTTGTCGTCGTCAGCCGCCGGAACGCGCAGGAAGCCGGTGGTGTCGGCCTGCGTCCACTCGCGCGTCATGAGACCACGGTATCGCGCGGACGCCGGGCGCCGCCCCGGATCGGGGACGGCCCTCACCCGTGTCATCAGCCGGTAGCGTCGTAGGGTGACCCTGCTCTTCTCGCCGCTCACCCTCCGCTCCCGCACCTTCCGAAACCGCCTGTGGGTGTCGCCCATGTGCATGTACAGCGCCGTGGAGGGCGTGCCGCAGTCATGGCACCGCACTCATCTCGCGCAGTTCGCATCAGGCGGCGCAGGGCTCATCGTCGCCGAGGCGACCGCCGTGACGCCCGAGGGCCGCATCTCCCCGCGGGACACCGGCCTGTGGACCGACGAGCAGCGCGACGTCTGGGCCGAGATCGTCTCCGACATCCACGCTCGCGGTGGGATGATCGGCATCCAGCTGGCCCACGCGGGTCGCAAGGCGTCCACCTGGTGGCCGTGGGCGGAGGAGCAGGGATCCGTCCCCGCGGATCAGGGCGGCTGGCAGACCGTCGCCCCCTCCGCCGTACCCTTCGAGGGCTTCGCGCCCACCGAGGCACTCGACGCCGCCGGCATCGACCGCATCGTCGCCGGGTTCGCCGACGCGACGCGTCGGGCGGTGGATGCCGGATTCGACGCGCTCGAGGTGCACGGCGCGCACGGCTACCTGCTGCACCAGTTCCTGTCGCCGCTGTCGAACGTCCGCTCCGACGAGTACGGAGGTTCGCTGCAGAACCGCGCCCGGCTGCTGCTGCGGATCGTGGAAACGGTCCGGGAGATCGCCGGCCCTGATCTGCCGGTGCTCGTGCGGCTCTCGGCGACCGACTACGCCGAAGGCGGCTTCGTCCCCGAGGAGGCGGCGGAGGTCGGCAGGTGGGCGATCGAGCACGGAGCGGACCTCGTCGACGTGTCCAGCGGCGGCACGATCGCGCACCCGAAGGTGCAGCTGCGCCCCGGCTACCAGGTGCCGTTCGCGGAGATCGTCCGCGCCGGCGGGCGGGTGCCCACCGGCGCGGTGGGGCTGATCACCTCCGCGGCTCAGGCCGAGGAGGTGCTCGCCTCCGGTGCAGCGGATGCGGTGTTCGCCGGCCGCGAGTGGCTGCGCGACCCGCACTTCGCGCTGCGCGCGGCGCATGAGCTGGGCGCCGAGGTCGACTGGCCGCCGCAGTACCTGCGCGCACGCTGGCGCTGAGCGCCACCTCCCCCGGAGGCGGCGCTCAGCGGCCGCGCGCTGCGCTCAGCGCGCTGTGCCGTGCTCAGCGGCCGTGGCCGCGACGCGTGGCATCCTGCACTTCGCCGACGAGTTCCTCGAGGATGTCCTCCAGGAACAGCACCGCGGTCGTCTCCCCTGAGGAGTCGCGCACCTTCGCGAGGTGACGTCCGCCCCGGCGCATCGCGGCGAGCGCATCCTCCAGGTCGGTGTCCTCCTGCACGGGCACCATGTGGTGGATCCGCTTGGCGGGCAGCGGCTCGTCGATGTGCGAGTCGGACTCCTCGGAGGCCCGCAGCACGTCCTTCAGGTGCACGTAGCCGATCGCCACGTCCTCGTCGTCGACGATCACGTAGCGCGAGAACCCGTAGCGGGCCACCGCCTTCTCCACATCGCCGGGCGTCGCGGTGTCCGGCAGGGTGATCAGCTCGGCCAGCGGCACGGCGACATCCCGCGCCTTCTTGTCGGTGAACTCGACCGCAGCGGCGACGGCGCCAGAGGTGTCCGTCAGCACGCCCTCGCGACGCGACCGGTCGACGATCGTCGCGACCTCCTCGATCGTGAACGTCGAGGCCGCCTCGTTCTTCGGCTCCACGCCGAACAGCCGCAGGAACAGGTTCGCCGAGCCGTTCAGCAGCGCGATCACGTGCCGGAAGACGCGGGAGACCCACACCAGCGGGGGCGCGAGGATCAGCACGGCGCGGTCGGGCACCGAGAACGCCAGGTTCTTCGGCACCATCTCGCCGAACACGACGTGCAGGAACGACACCAGGGCGAGCGTGATCACGAAGGCCAGCACCGAGATCAGCGCGGGATCCCAGCCCAACGCGTGCATCGGGATCTCCAGCAGATGATGGATCGCCGGCTCGGACACGTTCAGGATCAGCAGCGAGCAGATCGTGATGCCCAGCTGCGAGGTCGCCAGCATCAGCGTGGCGTGCTCCATGGCGTACAGCGCGGTCTTCGCCGCGCGCGAGCCCTGCTCCGCGAGCGGCTCGATCTGCGAGCGGCGCGCGGAGATGACGGCGAACTCGCCGCCGACGAAGAACGCGTTGGCGAGCAGCAGTACGATCAGCCACACCAGGCCTGCCCAGTCGCTCATCG
>NZ_MKRT01000024.1:288661-318766 GCF_001897945.1 Microbacterium sp. 69-10 | reverse complement strand
GCGATGTAGCGGATCCGATCCACGCGCCTGCCGTCCATGCGCACCACCGTGAGCGTGCCGGAGCCGATGCGCACCTCGTCGCCGAGGGCGGGCACGCGCTCGAGCAGGCTCATCATGTAGCCGCCGATGGTGTCGTACACCTCGCCCTCGGGCACCTCGATGCCCGTGCGCGCCAGGAGCTCGTCCGGACGCAGCTCGCCGGGGAAGGTGATCGAGTCGACCCGCCGGACGATGCCCGCGCGGGAGCGGTCGTGCTCGTCTAACACCTCGCCGACGATCTCCTCGACGAGGTCCTCCAGCGTGACGATGCCGGCGGTGCCGCCGTACTCGTCCACGACGATCGCCATCTGGTACCCCTTCGAGCGCAGCTCGGCGACCAGTGCGTCCAGGTGCACGGTCTCGGGCACCCGCAGCGGCTCCGTGCTGAGCGCTCCGACGGGCACCTCCAGGCGCTTCTCGCGGGGCACCGACACGGCGGCCTTCACATGCACGACGCCCGTGATGTCGTCGAGGTCGTCGTCGTAGACCGGGAAGCGGCTGTGTCCGGTGCTGCGGGCCAGGCGGATGACGTCGTCCGCGCAGTCGCCCACCGAGATCGCATGCATGCTCGGGCGCGGCGTCATGATGTCATCCGCGGTGAGGCGGGCGAAGTTGAGGCTGCGGTCCAGCAGCGTCGCCGTGTCCTCCTCGAGCACGCCCTGGCTGGCCGACCTGCGCACCAGCGAGGAGAGCTCCTCGGCGCTGCGCGCGCCGGAGAGCTCCTCCTTCGGCTCGATGCCCATCGCGCGCAGCACGGCGTTCGCGCTGCCGTTGAGCATCAGCACGGCGGGCTTGAACACCACGGTGAACGCCGTCTGGAACGGGATGACCAGCTTGGCCGTCTGCACCGGGAGGGCGAGCGCGAAGTTCTTCGGCACCAGCTCGCCGATGATCATCGACAGGAAGGTGGCGACGAGCATCGCCACGGTGACCGAGACCGGTACGGCCGCGGCATCCGGAACGCCCCACGCCTCGAGCAGCGGCTCGAGGAGCTTCGAGATCGCCGGCTCCATGGTGTATCCGGTCAGCAGCGTGGTGAGTGTGATGCCCAGCTGCGCCGAGGAGAGATGCGTCGAGGTGATCTTGAGCGCACGGATGGTGAGCATCAGCCGGGACTCGCCGCGCGCCTGGCGCGCTTCGAGCTCTGCACGGTCGAGGTTCACCAGTGCGAACTCGCTGGCGACGAACAGGCCGGTCCCGACGATGAGGAGGAGCCCCACGCCCAGCAGCACGAATTCCATCAGCTGAAGTCCTCGCTACGGGCGAGGAGCGGGCGGTGGGGCGAGGGACTGCAAGAAGGAGGGTCGTCCATGGTGCGGACGATCTTACAGAATCCTGCTGTGAGCCGCGCGGACGCTACCAGCTCACCGGCAGCGCCTTGCCCTCCTCGTAGCCGGACGCGGACTGCAGGCCGACCAGGGCGCGGTCGTGGAACTCGGCGACGCTGGCCGCTCCCGCGTACGTGAACGAGGAGCGAACGCCCGAGGTGATCATGTCCAGCAGGTCCTCCACGCCGGGCCGGAGCGGGTCCAGGTAGATCATCGACGAGGAGATGCCCTCCGCGAACAGCTCCTTACGGGCCAGCTCGTAGGGGTCCAGTCGCTCGAACCGGGCCTGCACCGCCTTCGTCGACGCCATCCCCCAGGACTCCTTGTACGCGCGCCCCTCGGCGTCGTGGAGCAGTTCGCCCGGCGCCTCGATGGTGCCGGCGAACCAGGATCCGATCATGACGGACGCGGCGCCGGCGGCGAGCGCAAGGGCGACATCGCGCGGGTAGCGCACTCCCCCGTCGGCCCACACGTGCGCGCCGAGCTCGCGCGCCGCCTGCGCGGTCTCGAGCACGGCGGAGAACTGCGGGCGCCCGACCGCGGTCATCATGCGCGTCGTGCACATGGCGCCGGGCCCCACGCCCACCTTGAGGATCGACGCCCCGGCACGCACGAGGTCGTGCACGCCGTCGGCGGTGACGATGTTGCCTGCGACCAGCGGGATGCCGAGATCCAGCCCCGCGACGGTCTGCAGCGCGCGCAGCATCCCCTCCTGATGTCCGTGGGCGGTGTCGATCACCAGGACGTCGACGCCGGCGGATGCCAGCGCGCGGGCCTTGCCCGCCACATCCCCGTTGATGCCGACCGCCGCCGAGACCGCCAGGCGCCCCGAGGCGTCCACGGCAGGGCGGTACAGGCTCGAGCGCAGCGCGGTGCGCGGGGTCAGGGTGCCCACCACGTGCCCGCGATCGAGCACCAGGACGATCTCGGCATCCGCCGCGTCGATCGCGTCGTACGCCGCGCGTCCCTCGCCGATGTCCTCGGCGGCCAGGGCGACCGGCCCGGCGTGCACCAGGTCGCCGAGCGCGGCGTCCGGAAGGGCCGTCGCGAGCCTCGGCGCCGGCAGGATGCCCCGGACGTCGGCGCGCTCCAGCGGCTCACCGCCGCGCTGGTCGGCGACGACGATGCCGTGCCCCGGCAGCGACGGCAGCAGCCGCAGCGCGTCGGCGACCGTCGCCCGCGGAGAGAGCACCAGGGGCGTGTCCCAGCGCACGGGCTGGCGCTTGACCCAGCGGATGGCGGCATCCAGCTCCTGCAGCGGCAGATCCTGCGGCAGCACGCCGAGCCCACCGCGACGCGCGAGCGCCGCGGCGAGCCGCGGTCCCGTCACCGAGTTCATGTTCGCCGACACCAGCGGAATCGTCGCGGGCGTGCCGTCGTGCGGCGCCAGATCCACCTGAAGCCGGCTGGAGACGGCGGAGCGCCGTGGCACCAGGAAGACGTCCGAATAGGTCAGATCCACTGCGGGCAGCTCACCGGAGAACTTCATAACGTCACGCTACCCCTCCACGCCCGCAGCGAACCGCCCGACCGGGGAGCATTCCGGCGGCCGATTGGCGTTAGGCTGGGAGACTGTTACAGACGTGCGACCCGACGCGCTCTCGCCGCCGAGCCGCATGCACAGCTTCAGCGATGAAAGTAGGGCGGTAGAGCGTGTCGAACCAGGTGACCGGCGTCGGGGGCGACGGGGGGTTCGGAGCCAATTCGTGGCTCGTGGACGAGCTGTACGAGCAGTTCAAGCAGGATCGCAACTCCGTCGACAAGGAATGGTGGCCGATCCTGGAGAACTACACTCCGGATGCCGCGGCGGCGCAGACCGCACGGACCCCGGAGGCGCCGAGCGTCGCGCCGGTGACGGCGCCGATCCCCGTGATCGGCGCGCAGCCCGTGGCCCGCACCACGACGAAGCCCGCGAAGCAGGCGCCGATCCCCGCACAGGCGCCCAAGCCGCAGGCCAAGGAGGAGACGGAGTCCGCTGAAGAGGACAAGGTCACTCCGCTGCGCGGCATGCCGAAGACCCTCGCGGCGAACATGGACCAGTCGCTGTCGGTCCCCACCGCGACCAGCGTCCGCACCATCCCCGCCAAGCTGATGATCGACAACCGCATCGTCATCAACAACCACATGTCCCGCACCCGCGGCGGCAAGGTCTCCTTCACGCACCTGATCGGCTGGGCGCTGATCAAGACGCTCAAGGAGTTCCCCAGCCAGAACGTGTTCTACGCCGAGATCGACGGCAAGCCCTCGGTGGTCGCGCCCGCGCACGTCAACCTCGGCATCGCGGTCGACGTCCCCAAGCCGGACGGCACCCGTGCCCTCCTGGTGCCCAGCATCAAGCGCGCCGACACCATGACGTTCGGCGAGTACCTCCTCGCCTACGAGGACCTCATCGCCCGCGCCCGCAACAACAAGCTGACCGCCGGCGACTTCGCCGGCACCACGGTCTCGCTCACGAACCCCGGCGGCATTGGCACCGTGCACTCCGTGCCGCGCCTGATGAAGGGCCAGGGCTGCATCATCGGCGCCGGCGCCCTGAACTACCCGGCCGAGTTCCAGGGCTCCAGCGAGAAGGTGCTCACCGAGCTGGGCATCGGCAAGGTCATCACCCTGACCAGCACCTACGACCACCGCGTCATCCAGGGCGCCGGCTCCGGCGAGTTCCTGAAGAAGGTGCACGAGCTGCTGATCGGTGAGCGCGGCTTCTACGACGACATCTTCGCCGCGCTGCGCATCCCCTACCAGCCCATCCGCTGGAACGCGGACATCGCCGTCGACCTCGCCGAGCGCGTGGACAAGCAGGCCCGGGTGCAGGAGCTGATCAACTCCTACCGCGTGCGCGGTCACCTGATGGCCGACATCGACCCGCTGGAGTACGTGCAGCGCTCGCACCCCGACCTGGAGATCGAGAGCCACGGCCTGACCTTCTGGGACCTCGACCGCGAGTTCGTCACCGGCGGCTTCGGCGGCAAGCGCGTCATGAAGCTGCGCGAGATCCTCGGCGTGCTCCGCGACTCGTACTGCCGCACCCTCGGCATCGAGTACATGCACATCCAGGACCCGGAGCAGCGGCGCTGGTTCCAGGAGAAGGTCGAGGTCAAGTACGTCAAGCCCGGCCACGACGAGCAGCTGCGCGTGCTCAGCAAGCTCAACGAGGCCGAGGCCTTCGAGACCTTCCTGCAGACGAAGTTCGTCGGCCAGAAGCGCTTCTCGCTCGAGGGCGGCGAATCGCTGATCCCGCTGCTCGACGAGATCCTGCAGGGCGCCGCGAACGCGGGCCTGGACGGCGCCGCGATCGGCATGGCCCACCGCGGCCGCCTGAACGTGCTCACCAACATCGCGGGCAAGACCTACGGGCAGGTGTTCCGGGAGTTCGAGGGATCGCTCACCCCGGGCAACCAGCGCGGATCCGGCGACGTGAAGTACCACCTCGGCACCGAGGGGACCTTCGTCGCCGAGGACGGCGCCGAGCTGCCCGTGTACCTCGCGGCCAACCCCTCCCACCTGGAGACGGTCGACGGCGTCCTCGAGGGCATCGCCCGCGCCAAGCAGGACCGCAAGCCGATCGGCACCTTCACCTGGCTGCCGATCCTCGTGCACGGCGACGCCGCGTTCGCCGGCCAGGGCGTCGTGGTCGAGACGCTGCAGATGTCGCAGCTGCGCGGTTACCGCACCGGCGGCACCGTGCACATCGTGGTGAACAACCAGGTGGGCTTCACGACGTTGCCGACCGACTCGCGCACCTCGGTGTACGCGACCGATGTCGCCAAGACGATCCAGGCGCCGATCTTCCACGTGAACGGCGACGACCCCGAGTCGGTCATCCACGTGGCACAGCTGGCCTTCGAGTACCGCGAGCGCTTCCACCGCGACGTGGTGATCGACCTGGTCTGCTACCGCCGCCGCGGTCACAACGAGGGCGACGACCCGTCGATGACCCAGCCGCTGATGACCGACCTCATCCAGGCGAAGCGCTCGGTGCGCAAGCTGTACACCGAGGCTCTCGTCGGACGAGGCGACATCACCGAGGAGGAGTACGACAAGGCCAAGGCCGACTTCCAGAACCGCCTGGAGATCGCGTTCGCCGAGACGCACGCCGCCGAGACCGGCGCCACCCCGATCGCCCCCGAGCTGACGCAGGTCGACCCCCAGGTCGGCGAGCCCGAGATCACCGGCGTGCCGCTCGAGGTCATCCACCTCATCGGCGACGCGCACGCGAACAAGCCGGACGGCTTCACGGTGCACCCCAAGCTGCAGCAGCAGCTCGACAAGCGCGTCGAGATGAGCCGCACCGGCGGCATCGACTGGGGCTTCGGCGAGCTGCTCGCGTTCGGCTCGCTCCTGGTCGAGGGCACCCCGGTGCGTCTGGCCGGTCAGGACTCCCGCCGCGGCACGTTCGTGCAGCGCCACGCCGTGCTGCACGACCGCAAGAACGGTCAGGAGTGGCTGCCGCTGACCAACCTGTCCGCGTCGCAGGGTCGCTTCTTCGTGTACGACTCGCTGCTCAGCGAGTACGCCGCGCTCGGTTTCGAGTACGGCTACTCGGTCGAGAACACCGAGGCGCTGGTGCTGTGGGAGGCGCAGTTCGGCGACTTCGTGAACGGCGCCCAGTCGGTCATCGACGAGTACATCTCGGCCGCCGAGCAGAAGTGGGGTCAGCAGTCCGGCGTCGTCCTGCTGCTGCCGCACGGCTACGAGGGGCAGGGCCCCGACCACTCCTCCGCACGCATGGAGCGCTTCCTGCAGCTGTGCGCCCAGGAGAACATGACCGTGGCGCGGCCCTCCACTCCCGCGTCGTACTTCCACCTGCTGCGTCGTCAGGCGTACACGCGTCCGCGCAAGCCGCTGATCGTCTTCACCCCGAAGGCCATGCTGCGTCTGCGCGGTGCCACCAGCCAGGTCGAGGACTTCACCCAGGGGCGCTTCGAGCCGGTCATCGACGACGACCGCGCTCTGGACCGCGCCGCCGTCAAGCGCGTCGTCGTGCACGCCGGCAAGATCCACTGGGACCTCGCCAGCGAGCTGGAGAAGAACCCGAACCCGGAGATCGCCCTGGTGCGCCTCGAGCAGTTCTACCCGACGCCGATCGATGCGCTGAAGGCCATCACGGACTCCTACCCCAACGCCGAGCTGGTGTGGGCGCAGGACGAGCCCGAGAACCAGGGCGCCTGGCCGTTCCTGGCCCTGGCGTTCGCCGAGGTCCCCGGCCCGCGGCAGTTCCGCGTGGTGTCCCGTCCGGCCGCGGCCTCGCCGTCGACCGGGTCGTCGAAGGTGCACGCGGCCGAGCAGGCCGCTCTGCTGAAGCAGGCGCTGACGCTGGACTGAGCCGAGCCGCACACGAAGGATGCCGTCCCTCCTCGCGAGGGGCGGCATCCTTCGTCTGTGCGGGGTCACGAGCCTCGACGGCTCGCGCGTCTCGGACGCGACGTGAACCGGCGGCCTAGGAGCGCGCGGCTCCGTGCATGCGTCCGCGGATGACTCCCACCAGCACGGCCGCCCCGGCGAGCAGCACCGGCACGATCAGCGCGGCGCCGGCGAGCGGCAGCATCGCCACGGTGAGCACCGCCGCGACCACGGCCAGTCGATGCCCGAGGGTCCGGTGCGGGAGCAGGCGCACGGCGGCGACCATCCCGAGCGCGTAGATGGCGACCATGCTCGCGGTGTGGATCAGGATGAACGGCTGCAGGTCCCCGCCGGTGAGCAGCACGATCGTGAAGTAGACCAGGATGATCGCACCCGTCAGCAGCAGCGCGCGACGCGGCACCTCGCCGTTCCCGACGCCCTTCGCCAGCGGGGCAGGCAGGTCACCGGCCGAGGCCAGCGACGCGCCGAGCTTCGCGAAAGCGGCGAGGTAGACGTTCATCACTCCGAGCGCCACGATCCCCGCGGCCGCGCCGACGAGTGCGGGCGCCGCCGACAGCCCACCCAGGCTGGCGAGGTCGAGCAGCACCACGTCCCCCTCCCCCGCACGCGACCCGAGCGCTCCGACCGTGACGACCTGCAGCACCAGGTAGCTCGCGCCGGACAGCGCCAGAGTGACCGCCGTGGCGATCGGGATGGTGCGCCGGGGATCGCGGAACTCGCCGGAGATGTGCGTGCCCACCTCCCATCCGGCGAACGCCCACACGAACATCACGACCGCGGCGCCCACGCCACCCCAGCCGTGCGGGAGGAACGGTTCGAAACGGGCCGGCTGCACGGCGGGAGCAGCGACCGCGATGACCGTGACGACCACGGCCATCAGCAGGGCTGTCAGCACCAGCTGCAGCCAGCCGGCGACCCGCACGCCGAACAGGTTGGTGATGAAGGGCAGCGCCAGGAACGCGAGGGCCAGAAGCGGCACCATCCCGGCGTCTATGCCGAGGATCGTCGCGATGTAGCGAGCGCCGAGCATGGCCACGACGGCACCGCCCGCGGCGACACCGAACATGAACCACTAGCCGGCCGCACGAGCCGCGGTCGGGCCCAGCGTCCGCCGCACATAGGAGGCGACGCCGCCCGGGTCCGGATGCCGGGCCGCCAGGGCCGCGAACGTCCCGGCCAGCGGGATGGCGAGCAGCGTCACGATGGCCACCGACAGGATGCTCGCGGGCCCCGCGGCGCGCGCCGCGAGTCCGGGGAGGACGAGCAGGCCTGTACCCAGCACGGATGCCAGGTACAGCGCGATCCCCGGCCCGAGACCGAGCCGCCCGGCGGGCGCTCCGGACGAGGGTGCACGGAGGGTGGATTCGCGGATGCTCACCCGCTCACGATAGCCACGGCCGAGGACACCGAGACTTCCACCCGACCCTCGCGTGCGAGGAATGGCCGGATTGCGTCGGAACGCGACCGGAAGGCGACGAACGGATGCTCAGAGCAGCACGGGCTGGGCGAACCTCTCGTCCGATTCCAACTCCGCGCGCACCCCGGCGAGCGCGTCGGGGCCGACACCCACATGCTCGAGCGCGAGCAGTGCCGCGCCCAGCACGGGCGGGGAATCGACGATCGTCAGGGACGCGCGGGGAATCCGCATGGAGATCCCCTCCTCGATCCCGGACAGCAGCAGGGGGTCCCTGGCTCGTGCGACTCCCCCGCCGAAGACGATGGGCACGTCGACCTCGAGCAGCCCGAGCCGCCGGATGCAGGCGTGGGCGTAGGCGACCACCTCATCCGCCTGCCGACGCACGACACCCTGCGCGACGACGTCGCCGTCTGCCGCGGCGCGGAACACCAGAGGCGCCAGATAGCCGAGGCGATCTCCCTCGCGGCGCCCCAGATGCACGTCCTCGATCATCGCTCCGACGCTCGGCGCATCGACGGCATCCAGCAGCAGCGGGAGCAGCTCCGTCCACGGCCCGCGTCCGTCCTCCGCACGGGCGGCGTGCCAGAGCGCGGCGGCGCCGAGCTCGGTCCCGCCGCCCCAGTCCCCCGACAACGGTCCGAGGGCGAGGAAGCGCACGTCGGCGCCGTCCTCGCGCACGCCGATCGCGTTCATCCCGGTGCCGCAGATCACGGCCACGGCATTGCGCGAATCAGTGCCGGCGCGCAGTAGGGCGTGCAGGTCATTCTCCGCGACCGTAGGCCTCGCAGCCCAGGGCAGGTGGGCGATGGCCGCACGGAAGGCCTGGATCTCCTCGTCCAGGTCCAGACCGGACAGGTACACCCCCACCTGCGCGAGCCGCCTCGGATCCCTCCCCTCCAGCACCTGGTCGATCAGGCCGTCGATGACGCGCACCGAGTTCCTCAGTCCCTCCACCTGCGGGCTCGACCCCGACCCGCGCTGCCAGCCCAGCATCCTGCCGCTCAGATCGAGCAGCACGACGTCGGTCTTCGAGCCTCCGCCGTCGACCGCGATCACCAGATCCGCCGCCACGGTCATGCCCATTCCAGGAAGCGCGAGTTCGCCGCCATCAGCAGGTCGGTGAGCTTCTCCGCGCGGTCGTGCTGCAGCACCAGCGGATGCGAGCGCATGGCGCGGAGAACACGGTCGCGGCCGCCGTTCACCGCGGCATCCAGCGCGAGCCGCTCGTAGCCTGCGACCGCACTGATGAGCCCTCGGATGTCGTCGGGCAGCGGAGCGACCGGCTCGGCCACGAAGCGTCCGTCCACGTGCCGCGCCGGCACCTCGATCACGTGGTCGTCGGGCAGGAAGGGCAGCACGCCGTCATTGCGGAGGTTGACCACGCGCGGCTGCTCGGACCCGCCGCGGATCGCCAGCAGCAGCTCGATCGCGGCTTCGGAGTAGTACGCGCCGCCGCGCCTCTCCAGGATCTCGGGCTTGGTGTCGACGCTGCTGTCCGCGTACAGCGCCAGCAGTTCCTGCTCGATCGCGCGGACCTCGTGCGCTCTGGTGGACTTGTGCAGCTGCTCATGCAGCACCTCATCGTGCGCGTAGTAGTAGCGCAGGTAGTACGAGGGGATCATCCCCAGCTGCGCGAGCAGCGCGGGCGCCAGCTGCACGTCGTCGGCCAGCTCCTGCAGATCGCCCTGCAGGGCCTGCGGCAGGGTGTCGACGCCGTCGATGAAGACCCCGCGCTCCCAGGTGAGGTGGTTCAGCCCGACGTGCGCGAGCGCCACGCGATCGGGCGAGACCCCGGCCTCGGCCGCGAAGCGGCGCTGGAAGCCGATCGCCACATTGCACAGGCCCACCGCGCGGTGCCCCGCCTGCAGCAGAGCCCGGGTGACGATGCCCACCGGGTTGGTGAAGTCGACGATCCAGGCATCCGGCTTGGCGTGCGCGCGCACGGTCTCGGCTATCCGGAGCACGACGGGCACGGTGCGCAGCGCCTTCGCGAGACCGCCCGGGCCGGTGGTCTCCTGACCGATGCAGCCCGCGTCATGCGGCCAGGTCTCGTCCTGATCACGGGCGTCCTGCCCGCCGATGCGCAGCTGGATCAGCACGGCATCAGCATCCGCGACCCCCGCGACGAGGTCATCCGTGGTGCTGAACCGAGCCGGGTGACCACCGCGCACCAGCATCCGCTTCGCCACCCCGCCGACGAGCTCCAGCCGTGACGGGTCGGTGTCGACCAGGACGAGCTCCTCGATCGGCAGCTCGGCCTGCAGGCGGACGAAGCCGTCGATGAGTTCGGGCGTGTATGTCGATCCGCCGCCGACGATGGCCAGTTTCATGTGCTCTCCTTGTGTTGGTACCGGTTGGCCGTGGCTCACCAGGTGGGGATTCGGTCTTCGAGTCGGGTGCGGATCTGCTCGACGAGCAGCCGTCGCGCGCCCGCGAGCACCGAGCTGTCGCCGGTGACGCTCAGGCGCACGTCTGCGTCGGGCCGCTCGTCGCTGCGCAGCTCGTCGGCGACCAGCTCGGCGAGCCGCTCGCCACCGGCCAGGGACGTCGGTCCGCCGAGCACGATGAGCTCGGGGTCGAGCACGGCGAGCACGGGTTCGACCGTCACGGCGATGCGCGCCGCGATCGTCCGCAGCGCCGGCTCATGATGCGCGAGGGCGGCGATGCCCTCCGGGTACCGCGCGCCCGCCGGCGCGTCGACGAGCGCGAGGATGCTGTCCGAACCGAGCAGCTGCGTGGTCACCGCGCCCCTGCGCTGTGAGCGTCCGGCCACGACGAGGTAGCCGATCTCACCGGCCCCGCCGTGGGCTCCGCGATGGATGCGGCCGCCCAGATCGACGCCGACGCCCAGTCCGACGCCCAGCCACAGCAGCGCGAAGCTGCCCGCCTGCTGCGCGACGCCGAAGGCCCGCTCCGCCATGGTGGCGAGATTGACGTCGTTCTCCAGCACGACGGCGATGCCGAGTTCGGACTCGATGCGCGCACGGGCGCCGACGGAGGGCCATCCGGGAAGGGAGTCGGTCAGGGAGAGGGCGTCGGACTCGCTGCTCACCGCGGCCTGGACGCCCGCGGTCACCACCTCCACAGTGCGCCGCTCGATGCCGGACGCCGCGCACGCCGCGTCGATCGCGCGGTCGATGTCGCGCTCCGGCGAGCGCGGTTCGCCGCGCACCTCGAGTTCGACGATCGGATGCCTGCGGTCCAGCGCATCGACGACCACCGCCTGGATGCAGTCCTCGAGCATGCTCACCGCCACGCCTGCGACGCGGTCGCTCCGCACGTTCCAGCTCACGGCACTGGGGCCGCGGCTGCCGGCGACCTCGCCGACCGGTCGGATCAGCCCCGCGCTCTCCAGCCGCGCGATCATCTGCGTCGCGGTGGGCTTCGACATCCCGGAGAGCTCGCCGAGCCGCGTCCGGGTGAGGGCTCCGTGCTCGAGGAACAGGTGGAGCGCCTCGCGGTCGTTCCGCGTGCGCAACCACGCGGACGTGCCCGGGTCGATCTGCGACATGAGTGCTCCTCTCAGGGTTCGTCGTCGTACGGGGACACCGCGGCCGGACCGGTCGCCGGCGGCGGGAAGAGAGCCGGATCGGCCGTCAGCCGGCGGCGAGCTCGGCGCGCACCTCGTCTCGCAGCCGACCGAGGTTCTCGGGTTCGGGCGCGGCGGCGAGAAGCGTCCTGGTGTACTCGTGCTTCGGATCGAGGATGACCTGGTCTGCCGGGCCGCGCTCGACGACATCGCCCTTGTAGAGCACCATGATCTCGTCGCTGAAGTGGCGAGCCGTGGCGAGGTCGTGGGTGATGTACAGCACGCCCAGGCGGTCCTCGCGCTGCAGGTCGGCCAGCAGGTTCAGCACGCCGAGCCTGATCGACACGTCGAGCATCGACACCGGCTCGTCCGCCACGATGAACCGTGCACCGGGAGCGAGCGCGCGGGCGATCGCGACCCGCTGCCGCTGGCCTCCGGAGAGCTCGTGCGGCCTGCGATCGATGAACGACTCCGCGGGAGACAGCCGCACCCGCTCCAGCAGCTCGAGCGCTCGCTCGCGCACGCGCGTCCCGGACAGCCCCGGATGATGGATCCGCAGCGGGCGCTCCAGGTGATGCATGATCGTGTGGAACGGGTTCAGCGACGCGAACGGATCCTGGAACACCATCTGCACCTCGGAGCGATACGCCGCTCTGGCCCACCCGCCGCGCCCGGTCGGCCGCCCGTCGAGGAGGATCTGCCCCCTGGTGGGGTTCTCCAACTTCATCAGCATCCGCGCGATCGTCGACTTCCCGCTGCCGGATTCGCCGACAAGCGCGAGAGTCCTCCCGGCTTCGAGTGTGAACGAGACGTCCTTCACCGCGTGCAGCACGGTCGTACGCATTCCCGAACGCAGATGGAAGTCCTTGACCAGGCCCCTGGCCTCCAGCGTCGGCGGCTGCGCTCCGGCATCCGTCGTCCTCATCGCGACCCCTCTCCGGTCGGTCCGGCCGCTTCCGCGCCCATGACGCCTGAACCGGCGCGGACGAATCCGCCCCGCTGCCCCCTCAGGCTCGGGAAGCTCGACAGAAGCCGCCGGGTGTACTCGTGCTCGGGTGCGCGGTAGATCTGCTCGGCGGGGCCCTGCTCGACGATGCGTCCGTCCAGCATCACCGCGATGCGGTCGCTGATCTCGATCAGCATCGGAAGATCGTGGGTGATGAAGATCACGGCGAAGCCGAGCTTCTCGCGCAGCCGCATGATCTCGCGGATGATCCCCCGCTGCACCACGACGTCCAGCGCCGTGGTCGGCTCGTCCATGATCATCACCTGCGGATCCAGGGCGAGCGCCATCGCGATCATCATGCGCTGGCGCATGCCGCCGGACAGCTCGTGCGGGAAGCTGGCGAGCCGAGCCGGCTCCACGCCCACCAGCGGCAGCAGCTCCTCGGCGCGCGTCTGCTTGTCCCGCCGCGACATGCCGGGCCGGTGGGCGTCGAAGATGTCGAAGATCTGCGCTCGGATCGTGATCACCGGGTTGAGCGAGTTCATCGCGCCCTGGAAGACCATCGAGATCTTGTCCCAGCGGAACGCCCGGAGCGCTTCACCGCCGAGCGCGGCGACGTCGATGTCCGCGCCGGATCGATCGTGGAAGACGATCTCGCCCGAGGTCATCAACGCCGGCGCCTTCAGCAGCCTGTTGAGCCCGTACGCGAGGGTCGTCTTGCCGCATCCGGACTCTCCCGCAAGACCCAGGATCTCGCCGCGGTTCAGTGTCAGCGAGACATCGCGGACCGCCTGAACGGGCGGATCCACCTCGTACTCGATCGTCACATGGCGGGCCGTGAGAACGGGTTCGGCGTCCACACACGCGACGACCGGCTCCGCGACGGGCGCGGTGATGAGGTCGGTCATGCCGCCACCTCCTCTCCCCTGGTGGCCGCTTCGGCGCGCTGGGCGCGGCGCTGCCTGCGCGCAGCCGCCGGCGCGAGCCGCAGCTTCGGGTTCACGATCTCGTCGATCGCGAAGTTGATCAGCGAGAGCCCCGTCCCGATCAGGGCGATGATCGCGCCCGGCGGCACGAACCACCACCACGCACCGCTGCCGACCGCCTGTCCGGTCTGCGCGTCGTTCAGCACGGTGCCCAGCGTGATCGACCCGGTCGGGCCGAGACCCAGATAGGACAGACCGGCCTCGCCGAGCACCGCGAAGATCACGCCGAAGATCAGCTGGGCCGCCAGCAGCGGCACGAGGTTGGGCAGGATCTCCACGAAGATGATGCGCAGCGGACGCTCCCCCGCGACGACGGATGCCGCGACGTAGTCCCGGGTGCGCAGGGACCTCGCGGTCCCGCGCAGCACCACGGCAGATCCCGCCCATCCGGTGATGCCGAGCACCAGGGCCACCAGCAGCGAGCTGCGGGCCAGCGCTCCGAGCCCTTCGGTGTGCTGCACGTAAGTGGCGATGATCATCACCAGAGGCAGCCCCGGGATGACGAGCATGATGTTCGTGATCAGCATCAGCACCTCGTCCACCGCGCCGCCGAAGTATCCGGCCAGCACGCCGAACACCAGGGCGAGCAGCAGGGCCACCAGCCCGGCGACGACTCCGACGAAGAGCGACCCCTGCGTGCCCGTCGCGATCTGCGCCAGCACGTCGTGACCGAGCTTGGTCGTGCCCAGCAGGTGCGCGGGAGACGGCGGGAGCAGCGGTTCGTGGGATGCATCGTGCGGATCCCCCACGACCAGCGGACCCAGCAGACCGAACAGCGTGATCGCGCCGATGATGATCAGACCGCTCAGCAGCTTGCCCGTGATCCTCGGCAGGACCCGCCCGGAGCGGCCCATCCGCGCGACGGCGACGGCGTGCGTGTCCGCGGGTGCGTCGTACGTGCCCGCGTCGGTGCGTGCGCCCGTGGGCGCCTCGATCAGTTCAGCCATTTCTCCGCACCCTCGGATCGATGAACCCGTACAGCAGGTCGACGAGCACATTGGCGGCGAGCACCGTGAGGGTGATCACCAGGAACACGCCCTGCATGAGCGCGTAGTCCAGTCCCTGCACGGCCTGGATCATCAGCTTGCCGATCCCGGGGTAGCTGAACACCTGCTCGGTGACGATGGACCCGGCCACGACGAACCCGAGCGCGATGCCGAATCCCGCCAGGCTCGGGATGGCCGCGTTCCGCGCGGCGTAGGCGCGGCGGATCCGAGACGGCCGCAGCCCCTTCGCCTCGGCGGTGAGGACGTAGTCCTCCGCCATCTCCTGCACCATCATGTTGCGCATGCCCAGCAGCCATCCGCCCACCGACGAGATCACGATCGTCGTCGCAGGCAGCAGCGCGTGCACGACCACGCTCCCGAGGAAGCCGAGGCTCCATTCCGGACCCGCCGGATACTCGAACACGCCGTAGCCGCCGAAGATCGGCAGCAGCCCGAGCTGCACCGAGAAGACCGCGACCAGCACCAGGGCGAGCCAGAAGGACGGGATGGACTGCAGGAACGTCGTCACGGGGACGAGCTGATCGACCCAGGTCCCCCGACGCCATCCGGCCCAGGCTCCGGCGACGATCCCGATGACGAAGGAGATCACGGTCGCCGTCCCCACCAGGGTCACGGTCCACGGCAGCGCGTCGGCGATGAGGTCGCCCACCGATGCGGGATAACGCGTGGACGAGACGCCGAGGTCACCCTGCAGCATCCGCCCCCAGTAGACGAGGTACTGATCCCACAGGCTGGTGTCCTTCCCGGTGCCCAGCAGCGCGTGGATCGACGTGATCGTGGCCTCCGAGAGCGGGCGTCCGCCGCTGGCCCGGCGCAGCTTGCCGATCATGATCGCCGCAGGATCGCCCGGCATCATCCTCGGAAGGAGGAAGTTGAGCGAGACGGCGGCCCAGAGCGTGATCACGTAGAAGACGACTCGACGCGTCCAGAACCTCATGCGCTCCCCCTCCTCGGGACCCGAACCATGTGCCGGCGCTCCTACTTCTCGACCGGATGCAGGTGCGTCAGGATGACGGCGGAGGCAGTGGACAGGTACGGAAGCGGGTTCGCGTACAGGTCGTCGGCGGTGGGCCAGCCGGCGAATTCGGCGGTGTTGTAGAACGCCTGCGAGGCGTTGAGCACCACCGGGATGTACGGCAGATCCTGCGCGATCTGCGCCTGGATCCTCGCGTAGGCCTCCTTCTTGACGCCCTCGTCCTGGGTCGCGCCGGCCGCAGCGACGGCCGCGTCGACATCGGCGTTGCTGTAGCGCGCGTAGTTCTGCCCCTTGGCCGGCATCTCCCCGACCTTCGCCGTGGCGCCCGTGGCGAAGTACTGGTCGTAGTTCGAGAAGGGATCCGCGACCAGGGACTGCGTCAGTCCGTACAGCGCGAGCTGGAAGTCGCCGTTGGAGACCGGCGTCCAGTACTCGGCTTCGGAGACGGTGCGCGCGTTGACCCGGATCCCGGCCTTCGCCGCCTGTGCGGCGATCAGCTTCGCCGCGTCGTTGTAGTCGGTCCAGCCGTCCGGCGAGAACAGGTCGAGCTCGATCGCGGTGCCGTCCTTGCCGTAGAAGCCGTCGGCGTCCTTCGTGTACCCGGCGGCCTCCAGGATCCGGCCCGCCTCGGCGGCATCGGCGCGCTGCGGGCTGGTGGCCAGCGACGGGTCGCTCAGCCACTTCTCGTCCCGGGGCAGCAGGGCGAAGCTCGGGCTGGACTCCCCCGCCAGGCCCGCGAAGGCCTTCTTGCTGATCGACGCACGATCCATCGCGGCGTTGAGCGCCTGACGCACGGCGGGATCGGTCTGCGCGCCCTTGCAGCCGAGGGCCGCATCGGCGCAGGTCATGATGACGGTGGGGTCCTGCTGCTGGTTCATCGTGGCGACCCTGCCGCTGCCCGTGACGCCGTCCGGATTGGCCACGAACTGCCCGACCCAGTCGAGCTCGCCGGTCTTCAGCAGGTCCTCGGCGGACTGGTTGGAGTCGATGCCGACGTCCTGCACCTTCTTGATGTCGGGCGCGCCCTCGCGGAACAGCGGGTTGGCCTCGAGCGTGTAGGCGGCGTCGGTGAACGTCTTGAGGACGTACGGCCCGGATCCGACGGGCTTCGGATTGGTCTCCGACATGTAGTCGGTGATCTTGGACCAGATGTGCTCGGGCACGATGAAGGTCGCGCCGAGGATCATCGAGGCGGCGGTGAACTTGGGCGACGAGTACGTCACGATCACGGTGGTCGCGTCCGTGGCCTCGATCGACACCGTGTCCGGGTCGCGATTGGAGCCGTAGCCGAGGCTGAACGCCACGTCCTCGGCGGTGAGGTCGGCGTCGTCACTCCACTTCTGGTCCGGCTTGATCCTGATCGTGAGCACCGTGCCGTCGTCGTTGAACTCGAAGGAGTCGCCGATGAGCCCGACCGGAGCTTCGGCGGAGAGCTGGTTGAAGAAGAACAGCGGCTCGTAGATCGCGCCGAACGTCAGGTGCGCCGCGGTGTCGACGGCGAAGGGGTTGAAGTTGTTCGCGATCGGAGTCATCGACCCGGACCAGACACGCAGCGGCCGTTCGCCGGTCGTCTGAGTGCCCGAGGGTGCGCATCCCCCCAAAGCCAGGGCGAGCGCGGCAGCGCCTGCGACAAGAGGAATCGTCTTCCTCCACCGGATGTCGTGCATGGGGACCTCGTCTCAAGTGCTTCGTCGGCTTGTCGAGCGGTGCGGAGAGGACTCCGCCTGAAGCGAGGTTATAGTAAAGGTTCTTTCCGGTAAAGACCTTTCCAATTGATTTCTGCAGAGAAGTCCGCAGGGCCCCTGCCTGCGGGCTCAGTACCAGATGCTGAGCGTGGGCGCCGGGTCCGCGTGCAGGGCTCGCCCGAGAGCTGCGACGGACGCCACGTCACCCTGCACCCGGCCGGATGCGGCGAGCTGGGTGAGCGGCACTCCCCCGGCATAGACGCTGGACAGCGTCGCGACGTCGAGCGCGAGGTCGGGCGCGGCATCCGTCGCCTCGAGCTCGGCAGCGCCGGCCCCGTCGACGCGCAGCCGCCACGTGCCGTCCGCGAAGCCGTACCCGTCCTCGACGCGGATCACCGTGTCGAGGGATGCCGCATAGCGGCGCGCACGCAGTGCCGCGGGCGCGTCCAGGATGCGCAGCCAGCCGTGGTCCCGCACCGCGACGTCCACCGCGTGCGGATTCGCCACCAGGCGCACCACCGGGTCGTCGACGGGACGCAGGTCGGCCTCGATCCGATCGACGAGGTCGTGATTCACCGCGAAGCCCCACAGAGCGCTCAGCGCCTCGTCGGTCTCGGCGACGAGCTGGCGGACCATCATGCTGTTCCGGAAGGACCCGGGGAGCTCCTTCAGCGTGTACGCGATCGCACCGCGCACGACGCCGTCGACGTCGCGGTAGTGCACGCCGCGCGCGTTGGCGTCCTTCTTGGAGCCCGCGCCCAGGCCCGCCTGACCGAGCCATCGTCCGCGCCAGCCCGCGATCTGTCCGGCCCGCGCGAAGCGGGCGCGCTCGTGGAGCTCCCCGAGCTCCCTCGCGAGCTGGTCGAGGCCGACGTACTCGAGCCTTCCCGGCGCCTGCGGCGCCCGCCAGCCCGAGGTGCGCGCGTCCACTGCGATGCGCGACACCGGCACGGCCGGCCCGAAGCCGTAGCGGCCGTAGATGGTCGCCTCCGTCACGGTCAGCCCGGCCATCGGGACTCCCGCGGATGCCGCGGCGCGCAGCTCGCCCTCCAGCAGTCCCCGGGCGATGCCGCGCCGACGATGCGTCGCGGCCACCGTGACCATGCTGATCGCCCACATCGGGATCGCGCTCCCCGCGTCACCGCCGGGAAGGGACATCGATGCGACCCAGGAGTTCACGGTGCCGACCGGCAGCGCCGAGGCCACTGCATCCGTCTCGTACACGCCTACGTTGCGACGCCCCTCCCACGTCTCGCGCATGCGCTCGATCTCCGCATCGGAGGGAGCACCGCCGAGGAATCCGCGCTCAGCGGCCTGCGCGAACGCCACGGCGGAGGCGTAGTCGGCGATGTCGACGACGCGGTAGTCGAAGCCCTGCTCTCGCAGCCTCCGCACGGACTCGGGATCGGCAGGGACGGTGCGGGCATCGACGGAGTTCACCCGCCCAGACTACTCAGCGGGCAGCGGAACCGGTCGGTGCGCAGCGGCCCGGGTCAGTGCGCGGCGGCCTGGGCGGCACGCAGACGCGCGAAGACCTGCTCGCGCAGCTCCTCAGGAGCGCTCTCCTTGCAGGCGCGGGCCACGACCTCGGTGAGCGTCGTCGCGACCAGCGCCTCGCTCCGGCAGAACTCGCAGTTCTCCAGATGCTCGCGGATCTCGGAATGCTCGGTCGTGCAGATCTCGTTGCGGAGGTACTCCTCCAGGTCAGCTCGCGCCTTCTCGCAGCCGCAGTCGGTCATTTTGTGCTCCTCGGTTGAGCCGCCGCAATTCCTCGCTCGGCGGCATAGTCTGCCAGCAGCTCGCGGAGCATGCGCCTGCCACGGTGCAGGCGGCTCATCACGGTGCCGATGGGGGTCTTCATGATGTCGGCGATCTCCTGGTAGGAGAACCCCTCGACATCTGCGAGGTACACCGCGAGGCGGAAGTCCTCGGGCACCTGCTGCAGCGCGTCCTTGACGGCCGAGGCCGGCATCCGGTCGATCGCCTCGGCCTCCGCCGAGCGGCTGTGGGATGCGGTGGTCGACTCCGCCCCGCCCAGCTGCCAGTCCTCGAGGTCGTCGATCGTGCCCTGGAAGGGCTCGCGCTGACGCTTGCGGTAGATGTTGATGTAGGTGTTCGTCAGGATGCGGTACAGCCACGCCTTCAGGTTCGTGCCCTGCGTGAACGAGGACCACGCCCCGTACGCCTTCACGAAGGTCTCCTGCACGAGGTCAGCCGCATCGGCGGGATTGCGCGTCATGCGCATCGCCGCCGCGTAGAGCTGATCCATGAAGGGGATCGCCTGCTCCTCGAAATCCCGTCGAGGGTCCGCGGTTGTCGTCTCGTCCATCACCGGCCAGTCTAGGCGGGCGAGCACCTCCTCAGCGGAGGAGTCGACAGCATCCGTCGTCAGCGTCGCGGACATCCGTCACCTCTTCTCTCCGTGTGTCGCAGGCTTCACTAGGCTTAGAACCGATGAGCACTGACCGGTATTCCCCCGCCCCCGCCCGCGGTGCGTACCGCGCGCCGGAGAGCGGACGCCCCGTGCACGCCTCCGTGACGATTCCCGGCTCGAAGTCGCTGACGAACCGCGAGCTGATGATCGCCGCCATCGCCGACGGACCCGGCCACCTGCTGCGGCCGCTGCACTCGGACGACTCGCGTCGCATGATCGAGGCGCTCCGGCTGCTCGGCGTCGGCGTCGAGGAGGTCGCCTCCGACGGAGAGTTCGGCCCCGACCTCCTCGTCACCCCCGCTCCTCTGACGGGCGGCGTCACCATCGACTGCGGCCAGGCCGGCACGGTGATGCGCTTCATCGCCCCGCTGGCAGGCCTCGCCGCGCAGGACGTGCACCTCACCGCGCACGAGACCGCGCTGCATCGCCCGATGGGCGCACTCATCACGGGCCTGCGCGATCTGGGCGTCGACATCGACGACGAGGGCACCTGGTCGCTGCCGTTCACGGTGCGCGGGCACGGTCGCATCCGAGGCGGCAGGGTCGAGATCGACGCCTCCGGCTCGAGTCAGTTCGTCTCGGGCCTGCTGCTCGCGGCGCCGCGATTCGACGTCGGTCTGCACCTCATCCACACCGGTGAGCACCTCCCCAGCCTCCCGCACATCGACATGACCATCGAGTCGCTCAGCCGTCGCGGAATCCGCATCGAGCGTCCCGCCGTGGGCGAGTGGCTCGTCGAGGCCGGGGTCCCCCGCGCGAAGGACGTGGCGATCGAGCCGGATCTGTCCAACGCGGCCCCGTTCCTGGCCGCGGCGATGGTCACCGGTGGCGAGGTCACGGTGGCGGGATGGCCGCTGCACTCCACGCAGCCGGGTGCGCTGCTGCCGGAGATCCTGCACGCCATGGGCGCGCACACCAGCCGGCACGCGGGTGCACTCACCGTCAGGGCGGGTGACGGGATCCGGGGCCTCGACATCGACCTGTCCGCGGCGAGTGAGCTGACGCCGACGATCGCCGGACTCGCGGCGTTCGCCGACGGCCCCACGACGATCCGCGGGGTGGCGCACATCCGCCGGCACGAGACCGACCGCATCGCCGCGCTCGTCGGCAACCTGCGCGCCCTCGGCGGCCAGGCCGAGGAGCTGCCCGACGGCCTGCGCATCACCCCCGTCCCTCTGACAGGCGCGGTGTGGCCCGCCCATCACGACCACCGGATGGCGACCACGGGCGCGCTGATCGGACTCCGGGTGCCCGGCGTCGAGATCGACGACATCGGCACCACCGCGAAGACCCTTCCCGAGTTCACGATGCTCTGGGAGCGGATGCTGACGGGCGCCACCGCGTGAGCTGGCTGGGCGACGACGACGAGGACTCCGACTTCGAGGAGTTCGACGAGAGCAGCATCCGGTCGCGTCCGAACCCGAAGGCCAACCGGCCACGCACCAAGCGGCGCCCTGCACATGAGGACGCCGAGATCGGTCGCATCCTCGGCGTCGACCGCGGCAGGTACAGCGTGCTGATCGGCGAGGACCGGGCCGATGAGCGCACCGTGACCTCGGCCCGCGCGCGCGAGCTGCGCCGCACGCCGATCGTCACCGGCGACCGGGTCCGGGTCGTCGGCGACACCTCGGGCGATGAAGGGACGCTGTCCCGCATCGTGGGCATCGTCGATCGCACCTCGCTGCTGCGCCGCAGCGCCGACGACACCGACCAGGTGGAGCGGGTCATCGTCGCCAACGCCGACCAGATGCTGATCGTCGTCGCTGCGGCCGACCCGGAGCCGCGCGCCCGTCTGGTCGACCGCTATCTCGTGGCGGCCCTGGATGCCGGCATCCGCCCGCTCCTGGTCGTGACCAAGACCGACCTCGCCGATCCGTCGGATTTCCTGTCGCACTTCGACGGCCTCGACCTCACCGTGTTCACCAGCGCCCGCGGGCAGATGCCCGTGGACGAGATCGGTGCGGCCCTCATCGGCCACTCCACGGTGTTCGTCGGCCACTCCGGCGTGGGCAAGTCGACGCTGGTGAACGCGCTGGTCCCGGGAGCGGGCCGGGCCACCGGGCACGTCAACGAGGTCACCGGCCGCGGACGGCACACGTCCTCGTCGACGGTCTCGCTGCGCTATGTCGCCGATGCCGGGCGAGGCTGGGTGATCGACACCCCCGGCGTGCGCTCGTTCGGGCTCGGGCATGTGGACCGCGCCAACATCCTCGCGGCCTACACCGAGCTCGCCGAGATCGCCGAGGACTGCCCGCGCGGCTGCACGCACCTGCCCGAGGCGGAGGACTGCGCGCTGAACCTGGCCGCGGCGGACGGAACGCTGGGCGAGGCGGGACGCGCTCGCCTCGAGTCGCTGCAGCGTCTGCTGGAGACGTTCGGCGGATAGGCTGGTGGCGTGACCACGACGCGCCTGGAACCCGGTACCCCCGCCCCCGACTTCACCCTGCTCGATCAGGACGGGACCAGCGTCTCGCTCTCCGGTCTGCGCGGGAAGAAGGTCATCCTCTACTTCTACCCGGCGGCGATGACGCCCGGGTGCACGACGCAGGCCTGCGACTTCCGCGACAGCATCTCCTCCCTGCAGGGCGCCGGCTACACGGTCGTCGGCGTCTCGCGGGACGAGCCCGCCACGCTGAAGAAGTTCCAGGAGCGCGATGCCCTCACCTTCGAGCTGCTCAGCGACCCCGACCACGCCGTGCACACCGCCTACGGCGTGTGGGGCGAGAAGATGAACTACGGCAAGGTGATCGAGGGCGTCATCCGCTCGACCTTCGTCATCGACGAGCAGGGCTTCATCGAGCTCGCGCAGTACAACGTGAAGGCCACCGGTCACGTCGCGCGGCTGCGCAAAGCGCTCGGCGTGGACGCCTGATCGCGAGCACCCTCACTCGTCGTCGGACGAGCGCCCCTGCAGCCGGGGATCGTCAGCGCCCTCCCGGCGCACCGTCGCGATCAGCGTGACCAGCCCCACGACGCCCACGATCCCGAGGACCAGCACGAACGTCCAGGGCGTGGGCCGGATGGTGAGCGCCGCCAGCGACAGGGCGATCCCCAGCACCTGGAACACGATGCCGCCCGAACGCGCCCACGACGCACGGCGCAGCACGCCGAAGGCGAAGGCGATCAGCGCGGCGGCGCCGATCAGGGTCAGTCCGATGAGCGCGATCCCGCTCGCCGCGGACGACGCATCACCGGCGCCGAGGGCGAAAAGCTCGATCAGGCTGATCACCGCGAGTGCGACGCCCTCGAGTCCCAGGACGACGGCTGCGATGGCGGCGGGGCCGGATCGGCGCACGGGAACTCCTCAGGGATGAATGTCACAAAAACCCTTGATTTCGCACATTCCATGTAACAAAATAGAAACAGCCATGTGCTCCCACATCGGAGTGGGGCGGGTGCAACACCCGTATGACCAGGGTAGCTGACTCCCGATCCGCTTCCCGAACTCGAGTGCCGCATCTGCGGCCACCACACCGAACATCTATCTCTGAGGAGCCATCCATGGATTGGCGCGACAAAGCGGCCTGCCTTACCGTCGACCCCGAGCTGTTCTTCCCGGTCGGCAACACCGGCCCCGCGGTCGACCAGATCGAGAAGGCGAAGGCCGTCTGCGCCACCTGCACCGTCACCGAGATCTGCCTGCAGTACGCTCTGGAGTCCGGCCAGGACTCGGGCGTGTGGGGCGGTCTCTCCGAGGACGAGCGCCGTGCGCTGAAGCGCCGCGCCGCACGTGCGCGCCGCGCGGGCTGAGCTCCCTCGCACCAGACGCGAGAAGCGCCGGTCCCCTTCGGGGCCGGCGCTTCTCGCATGCTGGTCAGGCGGCGATCCACCGCATGGGTATCGCGATGGTCACCTGCGTGCCCTCGCCCTCGGTGCCCTTCCACTCGATCGTGCCGCTGAGCTCGCCCTGGATCAGGGTGCGCACGATCTGCGTGCCGAGCCCCTGGCCGACCCGCCCCTCGGGAAGGCCGTGCCCGGTGTCGGTCACCGTCACGGTCAGCAGCTCGGACGTACGGGTCGCCTCGATGCGGACGATGCCTTCCTGCCCCGCGAGACCGTGCTCGACGGCGTTGGTCACGACCTCGGTCAGCGCGAGCGCGAGCGGTGTGGCGTACTCGCTGGGCAGCACGCCGAAGCGCCCCTCGAGCTGCGTCCGCGCCCGGGTGTTCGGGGCGGCGGCCACCTCGGCGACGAGCTTGAGCACGCGGTCGAAGACCTCATCGAAGTCGACGGTCTGGGACAGGCCGCTGGCGAGGGTGTCGTGTACCACGGCGATGGACTCGACGCGACGCATGGCCTGGGTCAGCGCGTCCCTGGCATCGTCGGAGCGCGTCCTGCGCGCCTGGATGCGCAGCAGCGAGGCCACCGTCTGCAGGTTGTTCTTGACGCGGTGGTGGATCTCGCGGATCGTCGCGTCCTTGGTGATGAGCTCCTGCTCCTGGTGGCGCAGTTCCGACACGTCGCGGCACAGCACGATCGCTCCGATCCGGGTGCCGTGGTCCTTCAGCGGGATCGCGCGCAGCGACACCGTCACCCCGCGCGCCTCCATGTCGGTGCGCCAGGGTGCGCGGCCGGTCACGACCACGGGGAGCGACTCGTCCACCTGGCGGGAGGGCGGCACGATCCGCGTGGTCACCTCGGCCAGCGACTCGCCCTCGAGCTCGTCATCGAATCCCATCCGGTTGAACGCCGACAGCGCGTTGGGGCTCGCGAAGGTGGTGATGCCGTCGACGTCGAGCCGGATGAGGCCATCGGATGCACGGGGCGCGCCGCGCCGGGGCGCGGTCGGCGCCGCGAGATCCGGGAACTCGCCGGAGGCGATCATGCGGAACAGGTCGTTCGCGCACTCGTCGAAGCTGATCTGCTGACGGGAGGGCATCCGCGCCTCGCCCAGGTTGGTGTGCCGGGTGATCACGCCCACGATGGCGCCGCCGTCGTGCTTGCGCTTGATCGGCACCGCGCGCACGCGCGTGGGAGTCTCCTCGAACCAGTCCGGCGACGAGGAATCGACGATCTCGCCGGACTCGAACGCCGACTGCACCTGCGTGCGCCACTGCGGACGCACCTTCTCCCCCACGATGTCGCGATAGAAGAGGGTCGCGGCCCCGCTGGGCCGGGAGTGCGTGACGGCCATGAAGGAGCCGTCGGCGGTCTCGATCCACATCACGATGTCCGCGGAGGCGAGGTCGGCCAGAAGCTGCCCGTCGCCCGCGAGGCGATGCAGCCATTCGACATCCGCGTCGTTCAGGCGGCCCTGGGCGTCTACGAGATCACTGAGTGTTGACACTCCCTCAGCCTACTGGGGGGCGTTCGGCGCGCAGGCGTCACAGCACGGCGAACGAGCTCGCCCGCCATCTGCCGTCGAGGCCCTCCAGACGCACCGCGACCGCACGCGTCCGGCCGGGCCCGGCGACGATGACGACCGCCTCGACGATGCCGTCGACCGGCTCCGTGACGCGAATGGAGAGGATCTGGAAGTTCGGCCGGGCCGGCGCGATGCCGCGAGCGCTGCGGGCACGCGCCGAGAGGTTCGCCCGTGCGGCCAGCGCGCGGAACGCGTCCTCGCTGAGCCAGCGGGCCAGCTGGTCGACCTTGCGGATGCCGGCGAGCACTTCCAGCGCCCCGTTCGTCAGACTGCGGAGCAGCGGGACAGGATCGGGAAGCGCGGCGCTCGGAGTCGGCTGCGGTGCGAAGTACTCGGTCAACGTCGTCGTCATGGTTCCGCGATCCCCCGGGTCGTGGCAGTCGTGCATGCTGGCATATCGGCTCGAACTCCTTGCAGTACAGCACGCGCGACGGTCTCGCGGAAGTCGCGGGCACCGATCTGTGGATAACTCGCGCACGCCCGTTCCGGGTCGCCTACGCTCATTCGGGTGGAATGGGATCACCTCTTCGCCGACCTGGAGGGTCAGCTCGCCGCCGAGTGGGAGGCGGAGCGCGCCGCACTGGATGCCGAGTCGGAGCGCCTGCGGATCTCGAAGCTGACGCTGCGCGACAGACTCCGCGCGATCGCCGACGAGCGCACCCGGATGATGCTGGAACCGGCCGACGGTGAGCGCTGGGAGTGCACGGTGCACACGATCGGCGCCGACTGGATCGGCGTCGTGCTCCCCTCCGACCCGCGGCTGCGCATCCTGCCCGTCGCGGCGGTCTCGGCGATCGGCGTCGATCACGGCACGCTGCTGTCCTCGCTCGACACGTCGGCCGCAGCATCCGCCCCCACGATGCGAGAGCGGATGACGCTCGGCTTCGTGCTGCGCGACCTCGCCCGGCGACGCACCCCGGTGACGGTGGCCCGACGCGGCGCCGATCCGCAGCACGGCACGATCGACCGCGCCGGCGCCGATCATCTCGACCTCGCGCTGCATGACGCCGGTGAGGTCCGCCGCACGCGATCGGTGCGCGGCTTCCGGATGATCCCTTTCGACTCGCTGGTCTGGATCAGGGTGGAGAGCGGCGAGACGGCGGCATCATGAGAGACGCGCCGGATCCCGGCGCCTCATGCGCGGCGCGGCGCCGGTCAACTGCGACGGTACGGAGTGGTGCCCCAGAGCTCGGGGAAGCTCGCCTCGTTGGCCTGGCGCCACAGCGCCTGGCGTCTGGCATCCTCGGACTGCTCCTCCAGGTAGTCGGCGAGGCTGGCCTCCTCGACCCGCCAGCGCGGCGGCGAACCCAGCTGCGAGCCCCGCAGACGCCCCTGCTGCACGAGATCGATGACCTCATCGACCTCGATGCTCAGCAGCTCGGCGACCTGCGCGGGCGCGAGGAAGCGCGGAGCCATGTCGGATGCTTCGGGCATGCGTTCATTCTCCCCTGCCCGGGCGGCTCACGCCCCTGAGAATCGGCCCTGTGGATAACTTTTCGGGCACCTTCATCGGATCTGTGACGATGTGTGCATGATGTCCTCGCGTGCACACCGCCCGTTCTTCGGCGATCTCCGGTTCCTGATCGGCCTCGTGCTGGTCGCGGTCTCCATCGCCGGGGTCTGGATGCTGGTGTCATCCTCGCGCCAGACGACGCCCGTGCTCCAGGCCACGCGCACCGTGCTGCCCGGCGAGAGCGTCAGTGCCGCGGACTTCCAGGTCGTCGAGGTGGGTCTGGGCGGGGTCGTCGACGCCTATCTCGCTCCGCAGGAGCTGAAGTCGGGTGCGGTCGCGACGCGCACCGTGCCGAAGGGCGAGCTGGTGCCCTCGGCGAGCATCGGCGACCGGGAAGCGTCCCGCACGACGACCATCGTCGTCAGCAGCACGGCCATTCCCGCCGGCGTGGAGGCGGGCAGTGCGGTGGAGCTCTGGCAGGCGCCGCTGAAGGATGACGGCCGCACTCGCGACGCCCCGCGCGTGCTCGTCGGCGATGCGGTCATCGGCAGGGTCGCCGAGGCGGAGGGCATGCTCAGCGAGAACCGCACCGATGTGGAGGTGGTGATCGACCGCGCGGACGTCGCAGAGGTGCTGGCTGCGATCACGGGCGGCTCCGTCATCTCGATCATCCCCGCGGGGGCGGGCTCGTGACCAGCATCCTGCTGTGCGCACCGGACGCCGAGGCCTCGATGCTGGCCTCCGATCTGGAGCTCGAGGGCGTCGACGTGCGACGACTGGACGCCTCCGAGCTGACGGCCGCCGCGCTGGACGGAGCGGATGCCCTGCTGATCGCGCCGACGCGGTCGACGCTGACCGCCGAGCTGATCGGTGCGTGCGATCGCGCGGGCGTGCGGGTTCTGCCCGTCGGCGACGCCGACACCCGGCTGGCGACGAGGTTCGGTCTGCCGGCACCGCTCCCCTACGGCACATCGGCGGCGCAGGTGCTTCAAGCGCTGGCAGCGGGCTCGCCCGGTGCCCCGACCGGCCGGCCGTCACGTGTGATCGCGGTCTGGGGTCCGCACGGTGCTCCCGGCCGTTCGACGATCGCCGTCCAGCTCGCGGTGGAGCTGTCCAGGGCGGGGCGGCGCACGGCGCTCGTCGACGCCGACAGCGTGGCGCCGTCCCTCGCGCTCGTGCTCGGACTGGGCGAGGACGCTCCCGGTCTCGCCGCCGCGTGCCGTCGGGCCGAGCTGGGGACGCTGGACGTCGCCGAGCTCTCCCGGCTGTCGAGCCCTGTCGAGACCTCCGGCGGCACGCTCGAGGTGCTCAGCGGGCTGAACAGGCCCAGCCGCTGGCCGGAGCTCGGCGCGGGTCGAGTGCGAGCGACGCTGGCGGCCTGCCGCAACTGGACCGACGAGACCGTCGTCGACGTCGCCGCGGAGCTCGATGCGGACGACGACGGCCTCGACCCGGGAGCGCCGGCCCGGCACGCCGCGACCGCCGCCGCGCTGCTGGAGGCCGATGCCGTGGTGGCGGTGCTCTCCGCCGACCCCCTCGGTGTGAGCCGGTTCATCCGCGCCCACGCCGAGCTGAGACACGTGCTGGGCGGCACACCCGTCACTGTGGTCGCGAACCGCGTGCGTCCCGGCCCGCTGGGCATCGACGCGCGCGGGCAGATCCGGCGCACGTTGGACCGCTTCGCCGGGATCGACGAGGTCGCGTTCGTCCCCGAGGATCAGCGTGCAGCGGATGCTGCGGCTCTGCACGCGCGCGCGATCGCCGACGTGGCGCCGCGTTCGCCGCTGGTCACTGCCGTGCGTCGCATCGCCTCATCGCTGGGCGCACGCGCGGAAGCGGCTACTGGCGGTAGCTCGCGAGGAAGTTCCCGAGCCGCTCGACGGCTTCGCTGAGCACCCTCGCCTCGGGGAGGGTGACGACGCGCAGATGGTCGGGGTTCGGCCAGTTGAAGCCGGTCCCCTGCACCAGCAGGATCTTCTCGGAGACGAGCAGGTCGTAGACGAGCTTCTCGTCGTCGCGGATCTCGTGCACCTCGGGGTCGAGGCGCGGGAAGGCGTAGAGGGCTCCCTCCGGCTTGACGCAGCTCACGCCCGGGATCGATTCCAGTCCCTTCCAGGCGATGTCGCGCTGCTCGTGCAGGCGCCCGGACGGAACGATCAGCGCGTCGATCGACTGCACACCGCCCAGCGCCGCCTGCACGGCATGCTGCGCGGGCACGTTCGGGCACAGTCGCGTCGACGCCAGCAGGGTGATCCCCTCGAGGAAGCCCCGGGCATAGGACTTCGGGCCGGTGATCACGAGCCAGCCCGAGCGGTAGCCCGCGACGCGATAGGTCTTCGAGAGTCCGTTGAACGTCAGGCAGAGCAGATCGGGAGCGAGCGTCGCCGTCGGCGTGTGCACGGCGTCGTCGAAGAGGATCCGGTCGTAGATCTCGTCCGAGAGCAGCAGCAGCTGGTTCTCGCGCGCGATCTGCACGATGCCCTCGAGCACCTCGCGGGAGTACACCGCGCCGGTGGGGTTGTTCGGGTTGATGATGACGATCGCCTTCGTCTGCGGCGTCACCTTCGAGCGGATGTCCTCGAGGTCGGGCTGCCACCCGTTCTCCTCGTCGCACACATAGTGCACCGGAGTGCCGCCGGCCAGCGAGGTCATGGCGGTCCACAGGGGGTAGTCCGGCGCGGGGATCAGGACCTCGTCGCCCTGATCGAGCAGCGCCTGCATGACCATCGTGATGAGCTCGGACACGCCGTTGCCCAGGAACACGTCGTCCGGATCGAAGCGCGGGAAGTCGGGGATCTCCTCGTAGCGGCTGACCACCGCACGGCGGGCGGAGATGATGCCCTTGCTCTCGCTGTAGCCGTGAGCCGTCGGGAGCGCGGCGAGCATGTCGCGCACGATCTGATGCGGCGCCTCGAAACCGAAGACCGCCGGGTTGCCCGTGTTCAGCTTGAGGATCTGGTGCCCCTCCGCCTCCAGACGCGCCGCCTCGACCAGTGCCTTGCCACGGATCTCGTAGAGGACGTTCTTGAGCTTGGACGACTGGTCCAGGGTTCGGCGGGTCATCTGCCAAGGATACCGACAGCGCAGAGGCCGGCTCGCCACGGTTCCACGCCGCCGGGTCGCCCGGAGGACGACGGAGCGGTCGTCCTTCAGTCGGCGATGACCGGCATCGAGGAGGTGCGCAGCGCCTCGGTGTGCGCGATGCGCTCGAGCCGACTGCTCTCCACGTGCCGGAAGGCGAGATCCGCGGCGCGGGCGCCGTCGCGGTCCCGGATCGCCTCGTAGAGCGCGACGTGCTCCTCGGCGATGTGATGCAGGTCGTCGTGCTGCGCGAGCGCCCAGCGCAGTCGGCTGCGGATGCCGCCCATCAGGTCGGTGAGCAGGCGGTTGTCGGCCAGATCCACGACGATCTCGTGGAAGTCGGCCGCCGCGCGGCGGGAGATCAGCTGGTCGGCGCTGCGCGCGCTCTCCTGCTCGTCCTCCAGCGCGGCGCGCAGCCGCTCCAGGCCGTCTCGGCGATGGCGCTCCGCTGCGAGGCGGAACGCCATCGGCTCGAGCACCTGGCGGACCTCGTCGAGG
>NZ_MKRT01000024.1:283818-288646 GCF_001897945.1 Microbacterium sp. 69-10 | reverse complement strand
GCACGATGGCCCAGGTGCGCGGTCGCAGTTCGACCAGCCCCTCTGCCTCGAGGACTTTGAGTGCGTCACGGACGGGCACGCGGCTGACACCGATCTCGGCCGCGAGGTCGCGCTCGATCAGCTTGCTGCCCGGAGCACGCTCGCCGATGATGATCGCGTCGCGCAACCACGCGGTGACCCTCGTCGACTCGAGCTCACGCTCTTCTGCTCTGCTCACGCATTCATCCTCGCACGCCGGGGGCGAGAAGCCTGTCAGGCCTTCTTGCCGGCGGGCGTCCTCTCGACCCAGCGGATGCCCTCTTCGAGCGTCGGGACGATCTCGGTGCCGATCCGGCGCGCCAGGAGGTCGTCGAGGCGGTCCAACACCTCGAGATCCTCGGCTACGTCCTCGGCACCGACCTGGACGCCCCGGCTCTCGCCGAGCAGGTCGCCAAGCTCGAGGCCGCCGGCGTGACCATCGCCTCCTCCTCCACCGACCTCGGCCTGCTGGCCCGTGAATTCGTCGCGAAGGGTGACGACTGATGAGCGTCAACGACCTTTTCTCCTCCGATCTGAAGCCGGTGAACCTCGGTCTCGACATGTTCGCCGGCTACGCCCGTGAGGACTCCGGTCTGGACATGTGCGACTCCGCCATCACCGAGACCGTCGGCATCGGCGGCTTCGCGATGGCCGCGGCCCCCGCGATCGTCGCCCTCGTCGGCGGCACCGTCGACGAGGCCATGGGCTACTCGCGCACGATGAACGCGATCACGACGGGCAACAACCCGAACATCACCATCCCCGCGCTCGACTTCATGGGCGTCCCCTGCGGCATCGACGTGCGCAAGGTGATGGAGACCGGCATCCTGCCGATCATCAACACCGCCATCGCTCACAAGGAGCCGGGCATCGGCATGATCGGAGCGGGCATCACCCACCCGCCGGTCGAGGCCTTCCAGAAGGCGCTGCGCGCCCTTGCCGAGACGGTCGAGCCGTGACCGCCCCGCGCCGGCATCCGTGTCCACCGCCGGCCAGCTGAGATGGTGGAAGAAGGGTGACATCGCGGCGTTCTTCGCGCTGTTCACCAACAACCTGACCAACATCATCACGTTCACCGCCCTGCTCACCATGGCGGGACTCCCGGTGGACATGGTGGTCGGGCGCATCGCGCCGGCGTTCGGCCTGGCGATCCCGCTGACCTCCTCGATGTACGTCTGGTTCGCCAGGCGGCTCGCCGCCAAGGAGGGTAGCGACGACGTCGTAGCCCTTCCCTCCGGTCCCAGCGCGCCCTCGATCTTCACGGTGACCTTCCTGGTGATCCTGCTGGTCTACTCGACCACGCAGGATGCCGAACTGGCCGTGGGCATCGGCCTCGTCTGGGGCTTCCTGGAGGATCTGATCCTGTTCGTCGGCTCGTTCTTCGGCGACCTGCTGCGCCGGGCGGTCCCCCGTTCGGTGCTGCTGGCATGCCTCGCCGGCCTGGGGCTGCTTCTGCTGGCCATGAACCCGATGCTGCAGTCCTCCCAGTTCCCCGCGCCCGTCCCGTGATGCTCGCCAACGGCGCCACGATGGTCGGCGCACTGATGGGCAACCCGTACCCGGTCACCGTGTACATCGGGCACACCGCCTGCAAGGAGATGGGCGCGGGCATCGGCTACACGATGCTGAACGGCATCACGATGTTCGCGGTGGGACTGTTCGGCATGAGCGCCCTGCTGCTGTCGGTGGTCCCGATGGCGGCGATCGCGCCGATCCTGATCTACATCGGAGTCGTGACCGCCGCGCAGTCGGTGCGCGAGACCCCGAAGGTGGAGCTGCCGGTGATCTTCATCGCGCTGTTCCCGTGGATCGCGAACTGGGCGAACAGCCTCATCAACAACACGCTGAAGGCAGTGGGCACGAACACGGCCGAGGTGGGAGCGGATCCTCTGAACCACGCAGGCACGTACTTCGCCGGCATCTCCACGCTCGGCAACGGCGCACCGCTGTCGTCGCCGCTGTGGGGCATGATCGCGATCTTCGCGATCCGCAACAAGCCCCTGCAGGGCGCGATCATCGGTGCACTGGCGGGCGTCCTGTCGTTCTTCGGCGTCATCCACGCGCATGTCCCGGGCCTGCCCGAGAAGTTCGCACTGTCCGACACCCACGTGATGTTCCTCGTCGCGTACCTGATGGTGGCGGTGCTGTTCCTGGCGAAGTGAATCCAGGACAGGATCACGAACGAGTCGGTCGTGTTCACCGCGAACGACGAGATCACGCTCAGCAGCGCCGTCGCTGATCCAGTCCTCCAAGGGCTGAGTCACCATGGGAGGGGTACGGGAGCTCGCGCTCCCGTACCCCTCCGCGCGCGAGACGCGCTCCTGCACGGAGCACCGCAGTCCGTGCGAATGAAACAGTCCGTGCGAATGAAGAAGGCCGGCCCCACAGGGCCGGCCTTCTTCATTCGCGCAGGGCGCTCATTTCTTCTTCTTGCTCTGCGCGCGGCGCTGCTCGCGGTTCGCGGGCGCCGGCTGCTCCTCGGCATCCACCTGCTGACCGAACGCACCGCGCTGAGCCGTGGCGGCGCGCTCGGTGGCGGCCTGCTGCACCTGGCCGCGCTCGTTGCGGACCTCGACGTCGCCCGCGTCGTTGGGCGCCGAGTACTCCAGCTTCTGCTCGGGCTGCTGGTCGACCAGCCCCTTCGCCTCCACCTCGGTCTGGTCGGCGCCGGCACGGCGCACCTCGACCTCGAGGTTGTAGAGGTAGCCGACCGACTCCTCCTTGATCTGCCCCATCATCGACTGGAACATCGCGTAGCCCTCGCGCTGGTACTCGATCAGCGGGTCGCGCTGCGCCATCGCGCGCAGGCCGATGCCGTCCTTCAGGTAGTCCATCTCGTACAGGTGGTCGCGCCAGCGGCGGTCGAGCACCTGCAGCACCACCCGGCGCTCGAGCTCGCGGGTGGCCGCCTCGCCGAGCGCCTGCTCGCGCTTCTCATAGGCGATCAGCGCGTCCGAGAGCAGCTCGCGCTTGAGCCCCTCGGCGGAGATGCCGCCCTTGCGTCCGCCGGCCTCGGCGACGACCTCGTCGATCGTGACGTTCATCGGGTACAGCGTCTTCAGCTCGGTCCAGAGCGCGTCGAAGTCCCAGCTCTCGTTGTGACCCTCGCCGGTGTGGTCGTCGACCACGCCGCCGATGGCGTCCTCGATGAAGTGCTTCACCCGGTCGGCGATGTCGTCGCCGTGCAGGATCTGCCGGCGGTCGGCGTAGATCGCCTCGCGCTGGCGGTTCAGGACGTCGTCGTACTTGAGCACGTTCTTGCGCATCTCGGCGTTGCGGGCCTCGACCTGCGACTGCGCGCTGCGGATGGCGCGGCTGACCAGGCCCGACTCGATCGGGACGTCGTCCGGGAAGTTGGTGCGCGCGAGGATCGCCTCGGCGGCTCCAGACTGGAAGAGGCGCATGAGGTCGTCGGTCAGGCTCAGGTAGAAGCGGCTCTCACCGGGGTCACCCTGCCGGCCCGAGCGGCCGCGCAGCTGGTTGTCGATGCGGCGCGATTCGTGACGCTCGGTGCCGAGCACGTACAGGCCACCGGCCTCCCTCACCTTGACCGAGTCCTCGGCGACCTTCTTCTTCATGGCCTCGTAGGTCTCGTCCCACGCGGCCTCGTACTCCTCCGGAGTCTCCTCGGGATCCAGGCCCTTGGCCTTGAGCTCCTGGACGGCGAGGAACTCCGCGTTGCCGCCGAGCATGATGTCGGTGCCTCGACCCGCCATGTTCGTGGCGACCGTGACGGCACCGAGCTTTCCGGCGAGGGCGACGATCTCGGCCTCGCGTGCGTGGTTCTTGGCGTTGAGCACCTCGTGCTTGACGCCCCTCTTCGCCAGCAGGCGGGAGAGGTACTCGCTCTTCTCGACGCTGACGGTTCCGACCAGCACCGGCTGCCCCGTGGCGTGGCGCTCGGCGATGTCCTCGACGACCTGCGCGAACTTGGCCTGCTCGTTCTTGTAGACGAGGTCCGGCTGGTCCTTGCGGATCATCGGCTTGTTCGTCGGGATCGGGACCACGCCGAGCTTGTACGTGGACATGAACTCGGCCGCCTCGGTCTCGGCGGTACCGGTCATACCGGCGAGCTTGTCGTACAGGCGGAAGTAGTTCTGCAGCGTGACGGTCGCGAGGGTCTGGTTCTCGGCCTTGACCGGCACCCCCTCCTTGGCCTCGATGGCCTGGTGGATGCCCTCGTTGTAACGGCGTCCGACCAGGATGCGACCGGTGTGCTCGTCGACGATCATCACCTCGTCGTTCATGACGACATAGTCGGTGTCGCGCTTGAACAGCGAGATCGCCTTGATCGAGTTGTTAAGGAAGGAGATCAGCGGGGTGTTCGCCGACTCGTAGAGGTTGTCGATGCCGAGGTAGTCCTCGACCTTCTCGATGCCGGGCTCGAGCACGCCGACCGTGCGCTTCTTCTCGTCGACCTCGTAGTCCACGCCCGGCTCGAGCGTGCGCGCGATCTTCGCGAACTCGGTGAACCAGCGGTTCGCCTCGCCGGAGGAAGGGCCGGAGATGATCAGCGGCGTGCGGGCCTCGTCGATGAGGATCGAGTCGACCTCGTCGACGATCGCGAAGAAGTGCTCGCGCTGGACGAGGTCCTCCTTGCGCCAGGCCATGTTGTCGCGCAGGTAGTCGAAGCCGAACTCGTTGTTCGTGCCGTAGGTGATGTCCGCCGCGTACTGCTGGCGGCGCACGTCGGGAGTCTGACCGGAGATGATCGTGCCGGTGGTCATGCCGAGGGCGCGGTGCACGCGCCCCATCAGCTCGGACTGGTACGACGCCAGGAAGTCGTTGACCGTGATCACGTGCACACCCT
>NZ_MKRT01000024.1:262782-283769 GCF_001897945.1 Microbacterium sp. 69-10 | reverse complement strand
GCCCTCACCGGTCTTCATCTCGGCGATGTTGCCGTTGTGCAGGGCGGCACCGCCCATGATCTGCACGTCGTAGGCGCGCATGCCGAGGGTACGGCGCGCGGCCTCGCGGACGGCGGCGAACGCCTCCGGCAGGAGCTGGTCGAGGGTCTCGCCCTTCTCGTAGCGTGCCCGCAGCTCGGCGGTCTCGCCGCGCAGCTCCTCATCGGTGAGCTTCTCGAAGTCGTCCTCCAGCGCGTTCACGGCCTTGACGGTCTGCTTGAGCCTGCGAAGGATGCGTCCTTCGCCGGCGCGCAGCATCTTCTCGAGAGGATTCGCCACGGATGTCTCCCTTGGATCTCGGGTGCCGGCAAGGGTCGTCGCCGGGCATACCGTGTCATGTTACCGGCCCGTGACATGCATCCGCTGTGCGCTGCGGAGCCGGCCGGCCACGCTGAGCGCGAACAGGACACGCGGATCTCGCCGTCGCCACAACGTTTCCGGGCATGCATATACTCGGCAATGCAATACCGGGAGATGATCGGAGACCGCATGTCCGTCCGCCAGAGCCTGCTCGCCATCCTCGATCAGGGTCCGTGCTACGGATACCAGCTGCGCGCCGAATTCGACCGCCGCACCGGATCGACGTGGCCGCTCAACGTCGGCCAGATCTACAACACCCTCGAACGGCTGGAGCGGGACGGCCTGGTGCGGAAGGGCGACGTCGACGACCAGGGGCACGTCTACTACGCGATCACGGATGCCGGTCGCGGCGAGGTGCGGAACTGGCTGGACTCCCCCGTCCCGCAGCAGGCCGGCACGCGCGATGAGCTGCCGATCAAGCTCGCATTGGCGGCGACCCTCCCCGGCGTGGACGTCGCGTCCGTGATGCGCCTCCAGCGCGAGGCGTCGCTCGCGGCGCTCGAAGAGCTGCGCGCGGCCCGACCGCTGAGCACGTCCGGCGGCGAGGACCTGGCCGCGGCTCTCGTCGCCGACGCACTCATCTTCCGCGCCGAGGCGGAGGTGCGGTGGCTCGACCATGTGGCGTCGCAGTTGCCGCCCGGCTCGTCGCGCACCCGCGAGCTGCCGCTCAGCGCGCAGACCCCGCGGAGAGGGCGGCCACCGCGCGCGGAGGACGCCGCCTAGCGACCCGCGGGCGGGCGGGTGTTCGCCGAAGGCGCATCGGATGCACAGCACCCGCATCACACGAGGCTCGTAGGATCGGTTCATGGCCGGATTCTGGGGCAGACGTAGACGTGAAGAGGAAGCGCTCGCAGCGCAGGACGCGGATCTCGCGCGCCGTGCCGAGCAGGCGCTGGTGGCCGCGGACGAACGCATCCGCACCACGTCCGATGAGCTGGCGTTCGCGCAGGCGGAGCTCGGCGACTCCCTGACCGCGGACCTGAAGGCGGCCCTGGATGCCGTGCGCCTGCACCTGCGCGAGGCGTTCCAGCTTCATCAGCTGAACCACGACGAGATCCCGGACACGGTCGAGGAGCTGCGCACCCGCAACGCGCGGATCGCGCAGCTGTGCGAATGGGCGGAGTCCCTGCTCGACGAGAAGACCGGCACGCTGGCCGAGACCATCGCCAAGGTGCGTCGCGCGCCTGAGGTGACGGCGCAGGTCCGCCGGGACGCCGAGGCGCTCGGGGCCCGCATCCCGCAGGCCCGCGACACGATCGCTCGGCTGTCGTCGCGGTACTCCGAGACGGCCATGCGACGCATCGCGTCGTCGGGCGACGAGGCCGAGCAGCTCATCGCGTTCGCCACCCACGGAGCCGATGTCTCCGAGCGACGCCGGGCCGCCAAGCAGAACGAGGAGGCCAACCTCGCCCTCGAGACCGCCACGGAGGCGGTGCGCCGCGCCGGTGCGATGCTCGACGCGGTCGAGGACTTCGAGATCCAGGCCCTGCGCGCGGAGTCGACGCTCGCGAACGTGGTCGCCGACTCGCGCGGAGACATCGTCGCGGCGCGCAACGCACCGCAGACGCCCGAGGTCACCGCAGCCGCAGCCGCCCTCGAAGCGGCTCTGGGCGCGCTGGCGCCGACCGGCACCCCGAATGACCCGTTCGCCGAGCTCACGCGGCTGCGGGCGGCGAACAGCGCACTGGACGACGCGATCGCTAAGGCGCAGTACCGGATGCAGCATCCGCTCCCCTCCGTCGAACAGGTGCAGCACGCGCTGGACGACGCCGACCGCCAGCTGGGAGTGGCCCGCGGCCTGATCGCCGGTCACCGCGGCTGGATCGGGGCGGACGCCCGCACCCGTCTCGCCGAGGCGGAGCGGCTGCGCGTCGACGTGCCCGGCATGATCTCCGCGGAGGACACCCGCGAGCAGGCGCTCTCGTCCGCGCGTCGCGTCGCGCAGCTGGCATCCGAGGCACTGCAGCTGGCCCAGCGCGACATCGACTCCTCCCGCCCGCAGCAGCAGCCTTGGGGCGGCGACGGCTGGGGCGGCGGCGGACGCCGCAGCGGGGGCGGCGGCGACATTGTCAGCGGTGTGCTCGGCGGCCTGGTGATCGGCAGCATCCTGGACGGCATCTTCGACTGATCGACCGCACGAAGAGGCGCCCTCCCCGATCGGGGAGGGCGCCTCTTCGTGTCAGTCGGTCAGGATGCCAGCGCCTCCGCGGGCGGCGCGGCCGTGGTCAGGGAGATCACGCCGTAGTCCCAGCCCTTGCGGCGGTAGACCACGCTCGGGTGGTCGGTGCGGGCGTCGACGAAGAGGAAGAAGTCGTGCCCGACCAGTTCCATCCGGTCGACGGCCTCCTCCACGGTCATCCATTCGGCGTCGAAGTTCTTCGTGCGGATGACGACGGGCGAGTACGTCTCCTCCTCGTCCTCCACGACCGGGATGGCCCCGGTCGCGACAGCCGTGAGCACATCCACGGAGGCCGGCTGCACGTCGATGCCGGCGAGCGATCCGCTGCCCTTCTCGAAGTGGGCGCCTCGGGCCTGGTTGCGGCCGTCGATCCTCTTCTCCTTCGCGCGCCGGAGCTGCTCCGCGAGCTTGTCCAGCGCCATGTCCAGCGCGGTGAACTTGTCCGCGTCGACAGCCTCCGCCCGGATGACCGGTCCCTTCCCGAGGAGCGTGAGCTCCACCGTCTCATCAGGGACGCGACCGTTGCGATAGGCCCGATGGGTGACCTTGATCTCGAGCCGGAGAGCTCGCGGCGCGAGCGTCTGAATACGCGCCGTCTTCTCCTCGACAACCGTGCGGAACCGGTCGGAGATGCTCACTCCGACGCCGACGATGCTCGTTTCCATCACTGCCTCCTTGTCCCGGTCCTCCCGGCCAAGGGCGGACCGTGGTCGCCTTGTGAACCCCTACGCTAGTCCCCGCGCCCGGACATGTCACTATCCGTTCACCTGGATTTTCCGTGTGTCGTGACGTCCGGGCGTGGCGGCCAGCGCGACCGCGCACAGGGGCCGGTATCCGGCTGCGCGAAGCGCCCGGGCTGCCTCGTCGAGGGTCGCGCCCGTCGTGACCACGTCGTCGACGATCACGACCTCGCGACCCGCTCCGGGAGCACCCGCGATCCGCATGCTGCCCGCGACGTTGCGGGCCCGCTCCTCCCGGTTCAGGTCACGCTGATCCCGCGTGCGGCGGGCCGTGCGCAGCATCCGCTCTCCTCGGCCGCCGGCTCGCCGGATCAGCAGCTCGGGCACGCGGTAGCCGCGGCGCCGGAACGCCGCGCGGCTCGTCGGCACGGGGACGAGAAGGGCGCTCCGCGGCGCATGCGCGGCCAGGGTGACCGACAGCGCACTCCCCAGCGGGCGGGCCAGCGCGGTCGCTCCCTCCTCCTTGACACGGCGGATGCATCGGGCCGGCACGCCCTCGTACCTCAGCGCCGCGTGCACGACGAGACCGCCGGGCGTGCTCAGATCGAGCGGGTCGGCGATCAGCATCCGCCGGCACTCGTCGCACAGCAGCTCCCCCGTGCGATCGCAGCCGGGGCATGCGGCCGCCAGCAGCAGCGCCAGCAGCTCCTCGGCGATCCGTCGCGCGCGTCCGTGACCCATCCGACGATCCTGGCCCGCCCGCGCCGCGCACGGGCGCCGGTTCACGGCATCCGTGCACAAAGTCCCGGAGGCCGGGTGATGTGCAGGACCAGTCGGAGCTCAGTACCCGGCGCGGGTCCCGAGCACGCGGATGCCCTCGATGGACACCTGCCACGACGATCCGCGCTGCGCGTAGACGGAGCCGTCCGAGCCGAGCACGCGCAGGCCTGTCGTGGCCTTGGCCCCGGCGAGCGTCGCCGCGGCATCCGGTGGGGCGGTCGCGACGGAGGGACCGCCCACCGGGTACATCGTCAACGCCGGATCCGGCGTGCTGGTGAGCACAGCGAGGGTGTCCGAGCCGACCCATCCCAGCCCGAGCGTCGGGCCCGGAAGACGGCTCACCACGTGCGGCGGACCGAGCTCGGTGGGCTCGGAAGACTTGCCGCGCAGCACCGCGGCCACGACCAGCTGACGCTGTCCCGCCTGCGTCGCGACCGCGGCGACGCGGGCGCCGTCGGCCGAGATCCGGAGCTGGCTGATGGAGTCGTAGCCCGGCCAGGCCTTCGCGATCGGATGCGACGGCGGACCCTGCGCGCCCCACGCCTGCAGTTCACCCGGCGCGCCGCGCGGGACGGTCCAGGTGAAGCCGAACGGGTCCAGGGACGGTTCGATCAGGTCGGCGCGCGCGTCGAGCTTCGTGGAGTTCCCGTCCGCCAGGGCCCACACGGTGCCGTCCTGCATCTGCACAGCCGCGAGGGTGGCATCCAGCGACACGTCCACGGCGCGGATCGGAGCCGTGATCTTGGCGATCTGAGCGGTCAGCCCGCCGACCGGCTCGATCGTTTCGCCCGACACGGCCCGTCCGAACGTCTCGGCGTTCTGCACGAGCACCCCGGCCTCCTGGATGTTCTCGTCCAGGGGGACGGTGCCGGCCTCCAGCGGCGCGCCGTCGACGGTGAATCGCACTTCGGCGACGCCGGCGCCGGACAGGCTCCCCTCCAGCTGCGTGCGCATGCGGGCGAGATCGGATGCCGACGCCGACAGCGCGCTGCGTGAGAGCGCGACCGTCGCCACCTGCGAGGAGTCGACGGTCACGGCGTCGCCCGCGAGGGTGATGTCCTCGGTGAAGGCGTTGTGCACCGCGGGCGCCAGCCAGTCACTGGGCTTGCCCGAGATCAGCGCCCGTGCCACGGACGTCGCCATGGCCGTGCGGCGCGGGAACCAGCGCACATCGGGGACGAGGTGCGACCAGCTGGTGTCGAAGTACTTCAGCGCGTACTTCTGGTAGACCTGTCCGAACGTCGCTGCGTCCAGCACGATCCCGTCGGAGGCCTTGGCGATCCTCCACTCGCCCTTGACCCGCTTGAGCTGGTAGGTGGCCTTCGCGGTGCCCGACTCCGCGTTGTACGCTCCGGAGGCATCCACACCTGCCACCTGATCGAACTGGGCGTGCACCTCCGCGTTCTTCGCCGACTTGTCATCGGAGTCGACCGAGGACTGGAAGTTCCGCTGCTCGACGGACTCGTCGATCGTCACCGAAGTCCCCGGCTTCCACGTCGGCCGGAAGTCGTCGGTGAGGAACTCCTGCGCGATCTCCCAGTTGTCCGCCGGGGTCATCGACGCCTCCAGGAAGCCCTTCACGATGCCCTCCGGGCTGTCGCCCGGCTTGGGTCCTGACGCGATCGGGGTGTAGATCAGCGTGTCCTCCTCGCCCCCGATCGCGAGGCCGGGGTTCGGCGGTCCCGAAGTGGGCAGACCCGTGCAGCCGGCGAGCAGCAGGCTGACGACGGCGACGGCGAGAAGACGGATGCCGCGGATGCGCCTCATGAGCGATCGCCCCCTTCCGGGTCGGAGCGGCGCACGACGATCGGCTGCGTGACGCTGCCGAGGTCGGCGAGGGTCTCCGGCGGTTCGAGCGGGATCGGCCCCTGACCGGTGGCCTCGCCGCCGGCGCGCGGGATCGTGAGCACGAAGTTGCTGCCCACGCCGAGCTCGGACCACACCTGCAGAGTGCCGCCGTGCAGCCTGGCGTCGCCCAGCGCGATCGAGAGCCCGAGCCCCGTCCCGCCGATGGTGCGCTTGCGCGAGGGGTCGGCACGCCAGAATCGGTCGAACACGTGCTCGGCGTCCTCGGGGCGCATGCCCATCCCGAAGTCCCGAACACCCACGGCGACGGCGTGCTGATTGCTGTCGACCGTGACCACCACCGGCTGCCCCTCCCCGTGCTCGATCGCGTTGCCGATGAGGTTGCGGAGCACCCGGCGCACCCGGCGCGGGTCCATGTCGACGGGCGAGTACCCTCCAGGGGCCACCATCCGCAGCTCGATGCCGTGCGTCTCCGCCAGCGGCCTCATCTGCTCGACCAGCTCCTCGGCCAGCTGCGCGAGGCTAGTCGCCTCAACCTCGAGCTGCACGGATCCGGCGTCGTAGCGGCTGATCTCCAGCAGGTCCGAGAGCAGCGTCTCGAAGCGCTGCACCTGGGTGTGCAGCAGCTCGGCCGTCCGGGCGGTGGTCGGGTCGAACTGGTCCTTCTGATCGTTGATCATCTCGGCGGCGAGCCGGATGGTCGTGAGCGGCGTGCGCAGCTCGTGCGAAACGTCCGAGACGAAGCGCTGCTGCACGAGCGAGAGTTCGGCGAGCTCCTTGATCTGCGCCTCGATGCTGTCGGCCATGGCGTTGAAGGAGTGCCCGAGGCTGGCCAGCTCGTCGGCGCCGTGCACGCGCAGCCGCACGCCGAGGTCTCCCGACGCGAGCCTCGCGCTGGTCTCCGCGGCCTCGATGATCGGCACCGACACGGACCTCAGCACCAGCCAGAGGATGCCCGCGATCAGCGTGACCAGCGCGAGCCCGGCGAGCCACAGGGTGCGCTGCACGAACTGCAGGGTCTCGTCGGTGTCGGCCAGGTCGTACGCGATGTAGACCTCGTAGCGCGCGACACCCCTGATCTCGAGGATCTGGCCCACGACGATCCCCGCCGAGTCCGGAGCGTCGCTGTGGGAGAGCGCGATGGACTGCCACGCCTGCCGGGCCGGAACATCCTTCACCCGGGTGAGCAGCTCGCCGCTGAGCTGCGCGGGGCTGAACTGCTGGCTGTTGAAGCCCGGCGGGATGTAGCCGTCGCCGAGCGGCTCGGACACCACGCCAACGATGAGCTTCGACGATGCCGCACGGCCCAGCTCGTTCTGCGCCTGACGCCACAGGCTGGACAGGGCGGCGCGGTCGTCGCCCGCCACACCGGACTCGAGCACCCGCTGAGCCTGCGCGACGGCGGCGCGCGAGTTGTGCAGCGCCTCGTCCTTGCGCGCTTCGAAGAGGTCGTTGCGGATGACCAGCCCCATGATGACGCAGGTGACGAGGATCGTCAGCGCCGTGGCCACCAGTGTGATGACGGTGGCGCGGAACCGCATCGAGTGTCGCCATTCGGCGATCACTGCCCCGGGCCAGCTGCGCGGGGACCGCCAGTCCACGGCCTGCACCCGCGTCGCGGTCGTCGCGATCACGGGATCTCCTAGCTGACGCTCCCGGCGCGGTACCCGACGCCGCGCACGGTCATGACGATGCGCGGGTTGTCCGGGTCGAGCTCGACCTTCGCACGCAGCCGCTGCACGTGCACGTTCACCAGGCGGGTGTCGGCCTTGTAGTGGTAGCCCCAGACCTGCTCGAGCAGCATCTCGCGGGAGAAGACCTGCTGCGGCTTGGAGGCCAGTGCGACCAGCAACTGGAACTCCAGCGGCGTCAGCGCGATCGGCGTGGATCCGCGGCGCACCTCGTGGGCGTCGACGTCGACGGTGAGGTCGCCCACGCGCAGCACCTCGGCGGTCGCCTGCGGAGCGGGGCGGAGGCGGGTGCGGATGCGGGCGACGAGCTCCTTCGGGTTGAAGGGCTTGACGATGTAGTCGTCCGCGCCCACCTCGAGCCCTCGGACGACGTCGGCGGTGTCGGTGCGCGCGGTGAGCATGATGATCGGCACGCCGGACTCGGCACGGATGCGGGTGCAGATCTCGATGCCGTCCATGCCGGGGAGCATGAGGTCCAGCAGCACGAGGTCGGGGCGCGAACTCCGCCACTCGTCCACGGCCTGCGCCCCGTCGGCGCAGAACAGCACGTCGAATCCCTCGGTGCGCAGCACGATCCCGATCATCTCGGCGAGCGCCGTGTCATCGTCCACCACGAGGATCCGTGAGGTCATCTTCTGCCCAGCCTCATCTTTCTCTGCGAAGCAGCGCGTCGATTCCCCTGCCGCGCGCGACTCGGATCAGCCTACTTGAGAAACCGGGTCTCGTACCGGAGTGGATCGCGTGCCCGCGCAATCCACGCGCCCTGTGCCACGATGGACATGCACATGGAGGGGAGTGCCGATGAGCGGTCAGACCTGGACGCCCGCGCCCAAGAAGGGCGCCATCCCGTTGCATCCGATGACCTTCGGCATGGTGCTCGGCCGGGCCTTCGCCGCCCTGCGGCACAACCCGAAGGTGCTGTTCGGATTCGCGATCGTGGTCGAGTTCATCGTGACGCTGGCCACCGTGGGCGTGCTGATCCTGATGGTCTGGTTCATCGCGGTGCGCATCCAGTCCGTGCCGCCCTCCTCCCCCGACTACTGGCCGATCCTCATCGGGTCCACGGCGCTCGGTGGCCTGGCCGCGGTCGTGATGGGCCTGGCCTCCGTCGCCTTCACCTCGGTGGTGCAGGGGCTGGTGGCTGCCGATGTCTCGTTCGCGACCGTGTCCCGCAAGGCGTCGCTGCGGCTGCTCTGGTCGCGCGTGAAGCCCGCGTTCTGGAGGCTGTTCTCCTACTCGCTGCTGCAGGGACTGGCGGCGCTGCTCTGGGTGGCCCTGCTCTTCGGCGTGGTGGGCGGCATTCTCGCCGCTCTGGGCCCCGACAACGGCGGCGCGATCGCTCTGGCCGTGATCCTGGGGCTGCTGCTGGGACTCGGCAGCATCCCGCTGTACGTGTGGCTGACCACCAAGCTCCTGGTGGTCCCCGCTGTGCTGGTGCTCGAGCGGGCGACGATCCGCGGCGCCGTGGTGCGCTCCTGGCGGCTCATCCGCGGCAGGTTCTGGTTCGCCTTCGGCGTGATGTTCGTGATCGGCGCGATCATGGGCATCGCGGTGCAGGTCGTCGCGATGCCGGCCTCGCTGTTCTCGGGCATCATCGGCGGCATCCTGAGCCCGACCGGTGGCGGCGACGAGACGAGCGCGATGATCACGGTGGTGCTCGCGAACGTCATCCCGCAGGTCCTGGTGCTCGCGGTCCAGGCGATCGCGCTGGTCGTCACGGGGACTGGCGGCACGCTGATCTACATCGACAGCCGGATGCGGTACGAGGGACTGGACCAGGCCCTGATCCGGTACGTCGAGCTCAGCGCGCAGGGCACTCCGGACGACCAGCTCGGCGACCCGTTCGCCGTGGACCCCGAGCGCGCGGTGTCGAAGAATCCCCCACCCGTGCAGAAGCCGGCCTACGCCGCCTACCCGGGCCAGTACCCGTACCCCGGTCAGTATCCGTACCCCACGCAGACGTACCCCGCGCAGTCGTACCCCGCGCAGGGCTATCCGGCACCGCCCGCGTACGGGTCCCAGCCGGCCTACGGTCAGCCGGCGTACGGCGCTCAACCGACGCATCCGCAGGCCCCGTACGGCGCCCAGCCGGGATACCCGACGACTGCCGCGCATCCCGGTGGCCCGGAGGCCCCGTCCACGGCGCCGGGTGCGGCGCAGGTTGCGCCCTCCGCACCCGCATCCCCGTACGCGGCTCCGCCGGCATCCGAGCAGCAGACCCCCGCGTCCGACCCGCGCGCCCCGCAGCCTCCGCACGTGATCCCGCCCTCCTCCGCCAGCCCGTGGGCTCCCCCGGGCGGAGACGCATGATCCTGCTCCCCCTCGCCGACGTCTTCGTCCCCGACGGGGACGATGCGCGACGTCAGGCCGCAGAGGAGCTGTCGAAGCAGGAGTATCAGGCCGCCAAGCCGACCTGGTTCGACGAGTTCGTCACCGGCATCGTGCAGTGGTTCGTGAATCTGTTCACCCGGAACGGCGCCGGCGGTGTGGCGCCGTTCGCGCTGACGCTGATCATCGTCGTCGTGATCGCGGCCCTGGTCGTGGCGCTGCTGGTGTGGGGGCGCCCCCGCGCCTCGCGTGCCGTGGCGCGCCGCCGCGACCTGCTCGGCGAGCGCGACGACCGCACGGCGGCCCAGCTGCGCGCCGACGCCGAGCGTCTGGCTCGCGAGCAGGACTGGGATGCCGCGATCGTGCTGCGCTATCGCGCACTGGCACGCGGCCTGTTGGAGCGCGACCTGATCGATCCCGCCCCGGGTGCCACCGCCCAGGGCATCGCGCGCGAGGCGCGCATTCCGTTCCCCGGCTTCGCCGACCGCCTGCACGATGCGGCCACCGTCTTCGACGCGGTCCGCTATCTTCGCACTCCCGCCGACGAGGCCGCATACCGTGCACTGGCCTCCACCGATGACGACCTGCGCTCCGCCGCACCGGTGCTGGGCTCCCCCGAGGCGGTGCCGGCATGACGCTCGCCCCGACCGCCCCCGCCGAGACCTCGAACGCCGAGGAGTCTCCCGCCAGCACCGCCGCGCGTTCGGCGCCGGGGCGCACCGGCCGCGTCGTCGGGTGGCTGCTCGTGATCGTGCTGCTGGTGGGCATCACCCTCCTGTCGATGCGGTTCATCGTCACGAGTCCCGACCTCGGCGGCACGCTGAACCCGCAGAGCCCCAGCCCGAGCGGGGCGAAGGCTCTGGCCGAACTGGTGCGCGACCGCGGTGTGGACGTCGAGGTCACCGACAGTCGTGCCGCCGCGGCATCCGCTCTGCGCCCGGGCACCACGCTGGTGCTGACCGATCCGTACGCCCTCACCGACAAGGCCGTGAACACCCTGCTGGAACGCGCCGACCGCGTCGTGCTGCTCACCAGCAGCGCCCGGATGCTGCGCCTGCTGGACCTCGGAGAGGACGCCCCTCTCGAAGGAGGCAGGGTCGACGCGCAGTGCGACGCCCCTGAGTTCGCACGCGTCGGCGACATCCGCGCCGAGCGGATGTTCACCCCCTCCGCGGGTGCCGACGGCTGCTTCCGCACCGAGTCCGGCGCTGCCGCTGTCGTGCGCAGCACCGAGGGGGGACGCACGGTCACCCTGGTCGAGGGCGCACGGCTGTTCTCGAACGACGCACTGGCCGAGGACGGCAACGCCGCGCTCGGACTCGCCCTGCTCGCGCAGACCGAGCGGGTCGTCTGGTATCAGCCGTCGCTCTCCGACAGCGACATCTCCTCAGACCAGAAGAACCTCGGCAGCCTCACCCCCGAGTGGGTCACGCCCGCGATCCTGATGCTGCTCGTCGCAGGCCTCGCCGCCATCTGGTGGCGGGGTCGCCGCTTCGGGCCGCTCGTCGCGGAGTCGCTGCCGGTGACCGTGCGCGCCTCCGAGACCATGCAGGGGCGTGCGCGGCTCACGGCGAAGGCCGCGGATGCCGCGCACGCCGGCGACTCGATCCGCGCCGGCACGGTCATCCGCCTGTCGGCGCGACTGGCGCTGGGGCCGCGCGCCTCGATCGAGGAGGTCGCGGACGCCGCATCCGATCGCCTCGGTGTGCCGCGCACCTCACTGTACGACCTGCTCGGCGGCCCGGCGCCGCAGAGCGACCACGAGCTCATCGACCTCGCCCGCCGTCTCGCCGAGCTGGAGACCGCGGTCGAGAACACCGTCCACATCGAAAGGAACCGCCCGTGAGCGACGAGCAGATCCCCACCACCCCGGCCCCCGACGTCCACGCCGGTGCGATCCCGGCGGACGACGACGCCCTGCGCCAGGCCATGCACCGGGTGCGCGCCGAGGTCGACAAGGCCGTGATCGGCCAGGCAGGCACCGTCACGGGTCTGCTGGTCGCCCTGCTCGCCCGCGGCCACGTGCTGCTGGAGGGCGTGCCCGGCGTCGCCAAGACGCTCGTGGTGCGCAGCTTCGCCCGCGCAGTGGGGCTGGACACCAAGCGCGTGCAGTTCACGCCCGACCTCATGCCGGGCGATGTGACGGGCTCGCTGGTGTACGACGCGCGCACCGGCGAGTTCGAGTTCCGCGAGGGGCCGGTGTTCACGAACATCCTGCTCGCCGACGAGATCAACCGCACGCCTCCCAAGACCCAGGCCGCGCTGCTGGAGGCCATGGAGGAGCGCCAGGTCTCGGCCGACGGCGTCAGCCGCACGCTGCCGGACCCGTTCCTCGTCGCGGCGACGCAGAACCCGGTCGAGCACGAGGGCACCTACACGCTGCCCGAGGCGCAGCTGGACCGATTCCTGATGAAGCTCGTGGTCGGCATGCCCGAGCGCGACGCCGAGGTCTCGGTGCTGCGTCTGCATGCCGACGGCTTCTCGCCGCGCCTGCTCACCGGCGTGCAGCCGGCCGTGAGCGGCGACGAGATCCGCGCGGCGCAGGACGCCGCGGCTCGCGTGCGGGTGACCGATGACGTGCTCGGCTACGTGGTGGACCTGGCGCGCGCGACGCGGCTGTCGCCCTCGGTCGAGCTGGGTGCGAGTCCGCGCGCATCGACGGCGCTGCTCGCCGCCGCGAAGGCGTGGGCATGGCTGAACGCCTCCACGGCGGTCACGCCCGACCACGTGCAGACCATGCTGATGCCGGTCTGGCGACACCGCCTGCAGCTGCGTCCCGATGCGCAGATGGAGGGCATGTCGGCGGATGCCGTGCTGCAGTCCGTCGTGCAGCAGACGCGGGTGCCGATCTGACATGTTCGTGACCGCACTGCTGGCGCCGCTGGTCGCGCTGGGGATCGTGCCGATCGTGCTGCTGAGCGCGCTCGGCTATCCGGCGTGGGCGGTGTTCGGCGCGTGGCTGCTGCTGTGCGCGCTGCTGGTCGGGCTGGACGTCGCGCTCGCGGCGAGTCCGCGGGCGGTCGTGGTCACGCGTCAGGTGCCGACGAGAGCCCGCCTCGGCGAGCCGGTCGCGGTGAGCATCGCCGTGCAGAACACAGGCACGCGCACGCTGCGCGGCTGGCTGCGCGATGCCTGGCAGCCCACGGCCGGCGCACCACTGGAGCGTGAACGGATCAGCATCCCGCCCGGTGAACGGCGTCGCATGCAGATTCCCCTGCTCCCCCGCCGGCGCGGCGAACTCGTCAGCGACTTCGCGGTGATCCGCTCGCGGGGGCCGCTGGGCCTGGCGGGCCGCCAGGCCGGCCACGACGTGCGCGGCGCGCTGCGCGTGCTGCCCGCCTTCACGTCCCGCAAGCACCTCCCCTCTCGTCTCGCGCGGCTGCGGGAGCTGGACGGGAACACCTCGATCCAGGTGCGCGGCCAGGGCACCGAGTTCGACTCGCTGCGCGAGTACGTGCGCGGCGACGACATCCGGTCGATCGACTGGCGGGCGACCGCGCGGGCCGGCACCACCATGCTGCGCACCTGGCGTCCGGAGCGCGACAGGCATGTCGTGATCCTGATCGACACCGGCCGCACGGCAGCAGCGCGCGTCGGCGACAGCACCCGCCTGGACGCCTCGCTCGAGGCCGCCCTGCTGCTGGCCGCCCTGGCCTCGCGAGCGGGCGACCACGTGCACCTGCTGATGTACGACCGCGTCGCGCGGGCCCGCGTCACGGGCGTCGACGGTGCAGGGCTCCTCCCCGCGCTCACGGACGCCATGGCCCCGGTGCACGCGCGGCTGGTCGACACCGACTGGGCGGGGGCGTTCGCGTCCGTGCGCAGCATGACGACCCGCCCGTCGCTGATCGTCGTGCTGACCGCTCAGGATGCCGCGGAGTCCGCGCGCGGGTTCCTCGGCGCCTTCCCCGACGCGTCGCGGGCCACCACGCTGCTGGTCGGCTCCGCCACCGATGACTCGATCATGCAGGTCGCGAAGCGTCGCGACTCGCGCATCGACGTCTACCTCGCCGCGGCCGCCGAGCAGACCATGCGCGACGCACAGGTGGTGGCCGATGCCGTGCGGCGTGCGGGCGGTGAGGCCATCGCTGCCGACCCGGAGGCACTCCCCCCGCGCATCGCCGACCGCTACCTCGAGCTCAAGGCCGCGGGCCGCCTGTAGCCGGCATCCGCGGCACGTCACCCGCCCGGGCACGCCGGATGCGGAGGACGGGAAAGGCCCCCGCCCCGAACGGGGCGAGGGCCTTTCCGCGAGAGGCGCTCAGACGAGGTCGAAGCGATCCAGCTCCGTGACCTTGCCCCACGCGGCGGCGAAGTCGCGGACGAACTTCTCGGCAGCGTCATCCGAGGCGTACACCTCGGCGAGCGCGCGCAGTTCGGAGTTCGAGCCGAACAGCAGGTCGACGCGCGTACCGCGGCCCACCAGCTCGTCGGAGCCGTCCTTGCGGCCCTCGAACGCGTGGGAGCCCGGGTCCAGCGGCTTCCAGGTGGTGCCGAGGTCGAGCAGGTTCACGAACACGTCGTTGCTGAGCACACCGGGGCGCTCGGTGAACACGCCGTACTCCGAGCCGTCCCAGTTCGCGCCCAGCGCGCGCAGTCCGCCGACGAGCACGGTCATCTCGGGCGCGGTCAGCGTGAGCAGGTTGGCCTTGTCGAGCAGCAGGTGCTCGGCGGGGATGGCGGCGGTGTCGCGGGACACGTAGTTGCGGAACCCGTCTGCCTTCGGCTCCAGGAAGGCGAACGACGCGACGTCGGTCTGCTCCTGGGTGGCGTCGGTGCGACCGGGGTGGAAGACCACCTCGACCTGCACGCCGGCGTCGGCAGCGGCCTTCTCGACGGCCGCGTTGCCCGCGAGCACGACGAGGTCGGCGAACGAGACGCGCACGTCATCGGTGCGCGCATCGTTGAACTCGGCCTGGATGCCCTCCAGGACCGCGGTGATGCTGGCCACCCGTGCCGGGTTGTTCGCCTCCCAGTCCTTCTGAGGCGCCAGACGGATCCGGCCGCCGTTGATGCCGCCGCGCTTGTCGCTGCCGCGGAACGACGCAGCCGCCGCCCAGGTGAAGGCGACGAGGTCGGAGACGCTCAGACCCGAGGCGAGCACGCGCTGCTTGAGGGCAGCGGCGTCCTCCGCGCCGATCAGCGCGTGGTCGACGGCCGGCACGTTGTCCTGCCAGATGAGCTCCTCCGCGGGCACCTCTGCGCCGACGTAGCGGCTGCGCGGCCCCATGTCGCGGTGGGTCAGCTTGAACCACGCGCGCGCGAAGGCGTCGGCGAACGCCTCGGGGTCGTCCTTGAAGCGCTGCGAGATCTTGCCGTACTCCGGGTCGAAGCGCAGCGCGAGGTCGCTGGTGAGCATGCGCGGCTCGCGACGCCCACCGGAGTGCGCCAGCGGCACCATGTCGGCGCCGCCGTTGTTGATCGGACGCCACTGGTTGGCGCCGGCCGGGCTCTTGAACAGCTCCCACTCGTAGGCGTACAGGATGTGGAAGAACTCGTTGTCCCAGCGCGTCGGGTGGTAGGTCCAGGTGACCTCGAGACCCGAGGTGATCTGGTCGTCGCCCTTGCCGGTGCCGTTGTTGTTCTTCCACCCAAGGCCCTGCATCTCGAGGCCGGCCGCCTCGGGGTTGTCCTCGAGGTTGGAGTCGGATGCCGCACCGTGGGTCTTGCCGAAGGTGTGGCCGCCGGCGATCAGCGCGACGGTCTCCTCGTCGTCCATCGCCATGCGGGCGAAGGTCTCGCGGATGTCGCGGGCGGATGCCAGCGGGTCGGGGTTCCCGTTCGGGCCCTCGGGGTTCACGTAGATGAGCCCCATCTGCACGGCGGCCAGCGGCTTCTCGAGGTCGCGGTCGCCGGAGTAGCGCTCATCGCCCAGCCAGGTGGTCTCGGGGCCCCAGTACACGTCGTCGTCGGGCTCCCAGGCGTCGATGCGACCGCCCGCGAACCCGAAGGTCTTGAAGCCCATGTCCTCGAGCGCGGCGTTGCCGGCGAGGATCATCAGATCGCCCCAGGAGAGCGCCTGGCCGTACTTCTTCTTGATCGGCCAGAGCAGGCGGCGCGCCTTGTCGAGGCCGACGTTGTCCGGCCAGCTGTTCAGCGGGGCGAAGCGCTGCTGTCCGGTGCCGCCGCCACCGCGGCCGTCGGTCACGCGGTAGGTGCCCGCGCTGTGCCAGGCCATGCGGACCATCAGGGGTCCGTAGTGGCCGAAGTCGGCGGGCCACCAGTCCTGGGAGGTGGTGAGCACCTCGACGATGTCCTTCTTGACCTCGTCGAGGTCGAGCGCCTCGAAAGCCGCCTTGTAGTCGAAGTCGGCGCCGAGCGGGTTGCGCTGCTCGCCGTTCTTGGCGAGCACCTTGATGTTGAGCTGCTCGGGCCACCACACGCGGTTGGCCGAGCCCATCGTGGGGTGCGGCTGAGCGTGAATGACCGGGCAGGCGCCGGCGTCCGCCGGCTCGACGGGCTCCTCGGTGACGGTCTTCGTCTGGTCGATGTCGGCAGCGTTGTCTCCGATGCCGGGCATGTCGTCGCGAACGTCGGTCATGATGTCCTTCCGGTGGGGGTTGGTTCTTCAGGAATGGAAGTCTGCAGCGCCGCGCACGAGGCGCACAGGCCCCAGTACGTGACCTCCGCGACGGCGATGCGGTAGCCGTGCGCGTCGTCGGGGATCAGGCAGGGTGCGTGGCCGGTCGCGCAGTCGACGTCGGTGACCGCACCGCAGGAGGTGCAGATCAGGTGGTGGTGGTTGTCGTCGACGCGCAGCTCGAACATCATCGGATGCCCTGCGGGTTCGATCCGGCGCACAAGTCCTGCCGCGGCGAAGTCGCCCAGCGCGTTGTACACGGACTGCAGGCTGGTCGAGGCGACCACGTCCCGGACGGTCTCGTGCACGGCGTCGGCCGTGGCGTGCGGATGCGCGAGCAGTGCGTCGTACACGGCGCGGCGCGAATCGGTGACGCGCAGGCCCGCGGCGCGGATCGCCGCCTCCGCGGCATCCGTCATCAGCTCCTCGCGCATGCCTCCATCCTACCTTCTTTTGAGTGAATCAAGAAAAGGGCGGATGCCCCGGCGCGGCGCGCCTCACAGCATATCCACAGCACCGGCGACATCATGTCCTCGCACGGCGATCTCGCCGTGCACACGACCGGAAGGACATGGAAGATGTCTGAGTCAGTCAGCACCACAGAGAAGCCCTCCCTCGGCGCGAAGCTCGCCGCCGAGGGATTCGGCACGTTCCTGCTCGTGTTCGGCGGCGTCGGCACCGCGCTGTTCGCGTCGAACCACTTCACCGACCCCGGTGCGAACTCGGCGGTCTACGTCGCTGTCGCGCTCGCGTTCGGCCTGACCGTGCTCGTCGGGGTGTACGCCTTCGGGCCGATCTCCGGCGGTCACTTCAACCCCGCCGTCACCGTCGGCGCGGCGGCTGCTGGTCGCATCCCGTGGCGCGACGTCGCGCCGTACATCATCGCTCAGGTCGTCGGCGGCGTGATCGCCTCGACCGTGCTGGTCCTGATCGGACTGTTCGGCCCCGACAAGTGGCCGCAGACCGCCCAGGACGCAGGGTTCGCCAGCAACGGCTGGGACTCGCACTCCCCCGGCGGCTTCGGCATGATGTCGGCGATCATCATCGAGGTCATCCTCACCGGCATCTTCGTGATGGTCATCCTCGGCTCCACCCACGCGACGCGCGGCACGGCGAACGCCGGAATCGCGATCGGCCTCACCCTCACGCTGATCCACCTGATCTCGATCCCGGTGGACAACACGTCGGTCAACCCGGCTCGTTCGATCGCCGCGGCGATCTACGGCGGCGGCGAGTCCCTCGCGCAGCTGTGGGTGTTCCTGGTGTTCCCGATCGTGGGCGCACTGATCGTGGGCTACGCCTACAAGGCGCTGTTCGACGGCACGACCAAGGCCTGACGACGCCCGGAGGAGTTCAGCCTCACCACATGCAGGAGGGGACGGCTCAGGCCGTCCCCTCCTCGCGTTCCGGGCGCCGCACCGCGTCAGCCCGCGAACAGCGTGGGCGTGCCGGACTCGTACTCGATCAGGTCGCCCGTCTCACCGTCGCGCGCGGCGCGACGGCCGATGACCAGCATGTAGAACAGCACGATGCCGAGAGCGACGGCGCCGATTCCGATCTTGACCGGCCAGGGCAGCGCCGATCCGGTGACGAATCCCTCGACCAGTCCCGACAGCAGCAGCACGAAGACCAGGCCCATCGCGACGGTCGCGAGCGAGCGCCCGCCGGCCGCCAGGGACTCACCCCGCGTGCGCCGCCCCGGCACCGCCCACGACCAGAAGATGTGGAGCCCTGCTGCCGCGGCGATGAAGATCGCGGTCAGCTCGAGCATGCCGTGCGGCAGGATGTGCAGCATCATGACGTCCAGGCGATCGTGCGAGGCCATCACCGCCGCCGCCACGCCCAGTCCCATCGCGTTCTGCACGATCACCCACACCGGCCACACGCCGGTCACGCCGAACAGCACGCACTGCAGGGCGATCCAGGCGTTGTTCGACCACACCTGCCCGGCGAACGACGCCATCGGCTCGTAGTAGTCGACGAAGTCGTGCTCGGCGTACTGCTTGAGCACCTCCGGGCTCCCCAGGGATGCGATGCGAGCGGGGTCCGACGAGATCCAGGCGCCGCTGATCAGCACGATCAGCACGAAGACCGCAGCGACGACCGCGGTCGTCCAGCGCAGCCGGTACAGCGCCGCCGGCAGCTGCAGCCGGAAGAACCGCGAGGTCTGCGCGAGGATGTTGTCGGACGCGCCGGTGAAGCGCAGACGCGCGGCGGCGAGGATCGTGGACAGGTAGGCTCCCTGCGGCGAGTCGCCGACGGAGGTCTTCAGCTCGGCGAGATCCGCGGATGCCGCACGGTAGCGCGTGATGAGCTCGTCGACCTCGGTCCCGGTCAGCCGCCGCTTGCGGCTGAGGGCGTCCAGCCGCTCCCACTCGGAGCGGCGCATGTCGGTGAGAGCATCGGCATCCACGTGATTGACTCTACTCATGTCGCTTCCGATCACCGATGAGCAGGAGATCCTCTCCGGCGAGGCCGTCGCCATCGACGTGCAGCCGATCGGCTTCGTGCTGCGGGCCGCCGGCGCCCTGATCGACATGGTCATCGGGTTCGCGGTGTTCGCGGCGTTCGAGATCCTGCAGTTCTGGCTGCTCAGCCTGAACCTGCTGGATCTGCACACGCTGCCGATCCTCAGCATCTGGGCCGCCGTGATCAGCTTCCTGGTGCTGCCGATCACCGTCGAGATGGCCATGCGGGGCCGCAGCGTGGGCAAGCTCGCGGTGGGCGGGCGGATCGTGCGCGTCGACGGCGGCGCGATCACCTTCCGCCACACGTTCATCCGCGCGCTGGTGGGCGTGCTGGAGATCTACATGACCCTGGGCGGCGGCGCGGTGATCGCGGGAGCGGTGACCGCGCGCTCGCAGCGGCTCGGCGACCTGGTCGCCGGCACCTACTCGCAGCGGGTGCGCGCGCAGCGGCTGCCGTCGCACGTGCCCTATCTGCCGCCGTCGCTGTCGACGTGGGCGCCGATCGCGGACGTCGCGCGGCTCCCCGACCGCCTCGCCCGGCGCGTCTCCCAGTTCCTGGCGAACGCCGATCAGCTCCTCCCCGCCGCCCGCATCCGGGTGGCCGAGGAGCTCGCGGCCGAGGTCGCGGCCTTCGTCTCGCCTGTTCCACCGGTCTCGCCGGAGGACCTGCTGCGCGGGGTCACCGTGCTGCGCCGCCAGCGCGAGCAGCGCGCACTGGTCATCGCCGACGAGCGCGCCGAGCGGCTCACCGGGCGGCGCGTGCGCGTCTGACGCGGGCCGATGCCGTCGGCATCCGCTCCCGCTCAGAAGCGGATCGCGTCGATCACCTTCACCCGCAGCGCGACCAGCGCCGGGACGAAACCGGCGACTGCGCCGACGATCACCGCGGCCACGAGGCCGGTGATCGCCGCGCGCATGGGGAACGGCGGCACGTCCACGAGCGCCGGGAACAGCCACTCGGTCAGCATCGGCATCCGCAGGGCCGTGACCACGATCGCGATCCCGATCACACCGGCGACGGTCGTGGCGACCAGGCTCTCCAGCAGCACCGTGGTGAAGATCCGTCCGGCAGTGGCGCCGAAGGCCCGCCGCACGCCGATCTCGCGCACCCGCTGCCGCATCGCGACCAGCTGCACGTTGATCAGGCTCAGCGCACCGAGACCGAGGATCAGGGCCGCGACGCCGCCGATCAGCAGCTCGACCATGCGCTGTCCCTCCAGGTAGCCCGGGTTCGCACCCCAGTCCGTGCGATTGATGATCACCTGCTGCTCCGCCGGGAGGCCGGCGCGCAGATCCATCGCGAGGGCGGGACCGACGGCGGCGACGTCCTTCCTGCCGACCCAGATGTCGTAGCGCACCTGGGCGTCCTCGGGCAGCCTGTCCACGCGCGACGCGTAGGAGTCGAAGAGCACGTCGATGCGCTTCTCGTCATCCCACGCCCCCTGCCGGGGTCGCACGCCGACGATCTGATAGGTGCCGCCGGCAGGACCGGCCAGGGTGAGCGTCGGATGCTGCGCCATCGGCACGCTGCCGAGCACCTTCCAGAGCGCCTCCGACACAATCACGGGCGGAGCGAGCGCCTCGGCGTCATCGGCGCGGAACTCGCGGCCGGTGAGCAGCTTCTCGCGGTGGATCCTGGCGTACGCGGGATCCAGCAGCCGTGCCGAGGTGTCGTGCAGGCCGTCCGGCGCCTGGACGGGGATCATCAGGCCCTCGGCGATGCGGGCTACATCGCTGAACCCGTAGCGCTCGGACACCTTCGTGAACCGCTCATCGAAGGCGGCGGCGTCGACCGGCCCGTTCTCCCCGATCGCAGTGACGCCGATGGTGGCCTCTCGCCCGCCGTAGCGGTCCATCTCCTCGGTCTGCGACTGCATGGCGAGCTCCGAGACGGCCACGACGGCGGTCAGCGCCGCGACCGACACGGCGATGCCGATCAGGCTGAGCAGGACGCGCAGCTTGTGCACACGGATCTCCGCCCAGGCATCCGCGAGCGATCCGATCAGCCAGCTCATGACGCCCGCTCCACGGCATCCACCGCGACGGCGTCCGCGGAGGCTTCACCGGCCGGCACGC
>NZ_MKRT01000024.1:262219-262729 GCF_001897945.1 Microbacterium sp. 69-10 | reverse complement strand
GCACCCCGCCGTCGAGCCGGTAGTGCCGCCGTGCGCGGGCTGCGACGTGCAGATCGTGCGTGATCGTGACCAGTGCGGCATCCGTCTCGGTGGCCACCTCGTCCAGCAGCGCCATCACGCTGGCACCGGTGTCGATGTCCAGGGCGCCCGTGGGCTCGTCGGCGAGGATCAGCACCGGCCTGCGCACCAGGGCCCGCGCGATGGCGACGCGCTGCTGCTCGCCGCCGGAGAGCCGGTCGGCGATCTGCTCGACGCGATGTCCGAGACCGACGCGCTCCAGCATGTCGGCGGCGATCCGGCGCCGCTGCCAGAACAGCCGGTCCTTCGCATGGCCCAGCGGCATCATCACGTTGTCCAGTGCGGTGCGGCCGGGCAGCAGGTTGAACTGCTGGAACACGAACCCGACGTGGTCTCCTCGCAGCCGGTCCAGGCGCCCGGGCCTCATGCGCCGCACCTCGCGGCCGGCGAAGGACACCGTGCCGGTCGTGGGGGCGTCCAGCATGCCGAGGA
>NZ_MKRT01000024.1:250436-262200 GCF_001897945.1 Microbacterium sp. 69-10 | reverse complement strand
CCCGGATCCGGAGCGCCCGACGATGGAGACGTGATCGCCGGCGCTGACCTCGAGCGTGACTCCGCGCAGGATCTCCAGCGTGCTGTCGTCCGGCAGGAGCACGCTCTTGGTGACGTCCTGCAGCGCGACGAGCGTCACCAGCTCGTCCCCGACTCGCAGAACTGGCCGCCCTGACCGTCGTCGTAGCACTCCTCCTCGGAGGGTGCGGCGAAGCCGGGTACGAACTGGCGGATGCTGTCGCCTTCGGCGAGCCCGTCCGTGACCTCGACCTTCTCGCCGTCGTTCACGCCGAGCGTGACCTTGCGCTCCTCGGGCTCAGACCCGTCGCCGGCATCCACCCAGACGGTCCCGCTGCCCGCACCGCCCTTGACGGCGGTGACGGGGATCACGAGCGCGTCGTCGACCTTGCCGAGTGCGAGCTCGACCGATGCCGGCAGCCCGGCGAACACCTTCTGGTCGCCCGGCACCGCGCAGCGGATGCTCGCCGTGCCGTCCTCGGCGATCTGCACGCCCACTCCCGCGCAGGTGAACGGCGCCGGCCCGCCGTTGATGCTGACGGTCGCCTCGGTGGGTGCGTTCACGAGCCGGTACAGTTCGGCCGGCTTGACGGTGGCGAGCACGTGGTGTCGCGCCGGGGTGAGCTTCAGCACCTCTCCCCCGACGCTGGTCGTCTGTCCCTTGACGAGAGCCAGCTCGGAGACCTCGCCGGCCTCCGGGGCACGAAGCTCGACGGTCTTGGCAGGCTCCAGCTGCTTGATCGTCACCAGCAGCTGCCCCGTCGCGACGGTCGCCCCGTCTGCGACGTGCACCGCCGTGACCGTGCCGTCGGTCTCGCTGCGGACGGCGTAGGGCTCGTCGCGCGCGATGGTGGCGTCCAGCTTCAGCGCGCTGACCACCGATCCGCGCTCGACGGCGGTGACCGGATCGGCGACGCCGGCGGAGGGATCCGCGGGAGCGGCCTGCGTGACATCGGGGAAGAACGCGAGCTTGACGAGCGCCGCGGCTGCTGCGCCGAGGACCAGGACGAACACGAGCGGGAGGATCACACGGCGCCAGACGACCACGGTTGCCTTTCCTGGGCAGCCGCCCTGGCGCCCCCTTAGCATCAGGCTAGGGGAAGGCCAGGCGGAAACGGATCAGGGTTCACCCCCATCTGTCATCGCGTCGCCCCTGAGTGCGCTCGAAGCGCCGCCGGCCTCGGTGGGCTGCGTCAGCCGCGCATCGCCTCGTGGCGCACGACAAGCCAGCCAGCGGGAACCGAGAGCCGCTCGGCATGCAGTGCGCACAGGTCGTGCGCGTGCGGGTCTCCGCCCGGACCGAGCGGGCCGAGTGCCGCCATCTGGTCGCCGTAGTCGAAGGTGAGCGTGGCGACCGCCTCGCGCGCGCAGGCCACCTTGGAGCAGAGCCGTTCGTCGGTGCGGAGTGAGTCGTCCATCTCCTTCAGCGTAGGGCCGCGCATGCAGGATGCCCGGGTGCCGCGCGGCATCCGCTCCGAGCCGCCCGCGACTTCGAAGACGACCTAGACTTTCAGACATGCCCCGCCGTCGTTCCTCCCGCGCTCCTGGCCGCCGCGGCGCCCGCCACGGCCGGCACGGCAGACTGGGCCGCAGCGAGGTCGTGCGCCCGCCGCTTCCGCCGCTGGATGGCCGGCTGGACCGGTTCGACGTCACGGTCGGCAGCGCGGTGGAGTACCTGCGCGGCGCCTGGGAGGAGCTCCGGGACGTGCGCTTCGAGATCTCCGCGATGCCGCTGCATGATCGTGAGGACGGCATCCCCCGGTGGCGGGTCGACCATGCCGCGCAGCGTGTGTCGCTGTACCGCGTGCCCATCGAGCGGCTGCTGCCGAAGGGTCATGACGACGCCATGCACCGGCGCGTCGCGATCGAGAGCGCGGTCTTCCACGCGGCCGCCGAGTACGTCGGCCGCGAGCCCTGGGAGCTCGGTCCCGAGGGCCGGGATTACTGACCTCCGCGGCGCCGGGTCGGCTCAGGGACGCACGACGATCGGCTGCTGCGTGGCGGCGCCCGCCCACAGCGGCCAGCTCGCGATCGCCGCGGAGCCGTTCGCGCCGAGCATGCCGATGGCCGCGTTCACACGACCGCTGGGCTCGAGAGTGTAGGCGCCCGCGTCGACGGTCACAGCCGTCGAGCCACCGGGCTTGAGCTGGACGGTCCGCTCGTCCGCGCCACCGAGAGCGACCGTGACGGGTTCGGACTCGGCGTTGTGCAGGTAGAGGGTCGCCGGTGCCCCGTCCGGGACCGAGAACATCGTCAAGTCGCCGGATGCCAGTTCGGGCGAGGGCAGCGACCACGCGATGTCCTGCTGATCCCCTGCGCGTGCCGTCTGCTGCGCTGCGGCGACGATCGGCTCCGTCGAGGAGATCTCGATGTCGTAGGAGCCCTCCTTCAGCCCGGCGAGCGAGACCTCGGCCGGTGTCCCGGCGACGAGATCGACGGGATACTCGTCGACGGCCGCCGCGGAGCCCGCGGCGCGCACGCGCACCGTCGTCTTCGCGTCGTGGTCCGGCGCCAGCATCCGCACGACGACCCCTGTCGTGTCGTCGCCCACGGTCGCGGGCGCGGAACGGACCCCCAGGAGGAGCTGAGAGGTCTGCGCCCCGCTCAAGCCGTCCTGCAGGTCGATGCCGACGGCGTCGAGCGTGCGCACCAGGGTGGACTGCAGGCTCGCCCGCACCGCCGCACCCGACGAGGAGACGTGCACCACCGGCGTCCGCGACCCTGCTGCGACGGATGCCAGCGGCACGCCGAGCTGGGTTCCCGCCGGCACGACGACTGTCGATGCCGAGCGCTTGTCGCCGTACACGTCCAGATCGACGGTCGCGGTGACCGCGCCGGGATTGGTGAGCAGGATGATGTCGGATGCTCCGATCGACACGTCCCCGCCGACGAGCCAGCTGCTCAGCGACGGCTCACGACAGGGGGCCGCGGCGAAGCCGCTGGCATCCTCTTCGGAGAGCTGCACGGACTCCGTCGCCGAGAACAGCGGCACCTTCCGGTCCTTCACCGCGCCGACGATCACCTGCGTCCCCGAGGCTCCGAGCGCATCCGGCGCCTCGATCGGATCGGACTTCGTGCCCTCGGTGTCGCCGTCCACGCGCAGGCGCATGGTGGCTGCGGAGACCATCAGGCCGGCCTGGGTGGCGTCCCGCCCCAATACCCGGAAGGAGCCGTTGCAGACCAGCACGGCGTCGCTGGGCACGGGCCTGACCGTCGTCGTCGCCGGTGCGGTGCGGATCTCGGGGAACGGCGCCGCCACAGCGCCGGCGACGCCCAGTGCGCAGGCGACGGCGACGACGGCCCCTGCTGCCACGCGGGTGCCGGTGGCGGCAAGACGGATGGTGCGCTGCTTCATCGGGTGGCCTCCGTCTCGTCCTGGTGATCGTCGACGTGCGCCGACCCGGCCGATTCGCCGACGGTGTCGTCGAACTCGGCGGTGGGCGGTGCGGCCTGGTCGTCGTGATGGTCGGCGATGCGGCGGCGAGGCAGCACGATCGGCTCCGAGGGCTCGCGACCGACGATGCGGGACCGGGAGCGCGCGGCACGACGCGAGGCACGGGTGGGGATCGCGAGCAGCAGCGCCGCCAGCAGCACGATCAGCTGCACCACGCCGACCAGCGCCGCGATCGTGCTCTGGGCGGCGGTCAGCTCGGGGCGCGGGGCGATCGTGCCGTCCACGCGCCACAGCATCCCGCGCGCGGTCTGCCCGGCCTTGACGAAGCCGGAGCGCTGGTCGATGGAGGTGGTCGCGGCATCGCGCATCGAGCGGGCGCGGTCCTGCTCCTGCGGCGCCTGCGTGAGCAGCACGAAGCTGATCCCGTCCTTCGCCAGGGCGGAGGCGGCGTCGAAGTCGCGCCCCGACATCAGGTCGACCGACGTGGTCGCGATGTCATCGCCGAGCTGCTTCGTCGCCGTGCTCATCAGTGTGCTCTGCGCTCCGAGCGTCGAGCTCGCGCCCCACACGACCTGCGCGGAGAGGCTGCCGTCGTTCAGGGGTGTGAGCACGAGGGTGCCGCTGTCGACGGCGCCGTCGGACTGCGCCGCGACCAGCGCCGGAAGCGTGCTCGCCGGGCCGTTGTGGACGAGTGCACGATCCAGCTGCACCGCCAGCAGAGCGGGGGTCGCGCACGCGGCGACCGCGATGCCGGCGAGAAGGGCGGCCGCGGTGCGCAGCGCGGTGAGCGCGACGACGGTGTCCAGTGTGACCAGGGCGGCACCGACGGCGCCCAGCCAGGCCAGGCTCAGGCCGCTGCCCGGCCAGACCGCCGCGCCGACGCCGTCGACGGAGGACACCACGACGCCCGCCACGAACAGCGCCGTCCCCAGGCCCGCCAGTGTGGTGGCCAGCAGCACGTAGCCGGCGCGCCAGCGCGGCGAGAGCGCCGACAGCAGCGCGAGCAGCGCGAGGGGCGCGAGCAGCAGGGGCGCCCACGGCGCGAACGCGCCGCCGAGGAACCAGTCCCAGCCGGCGCGGTCCGGGGAGGGGAAGCCCGTCGCGACGTCCAGTCGCCGGGCGGTCTCGTCGACGGCGAGCACTGCGCCGGGGTCGGCCAGCAGCGCCCACGGTTCGCCGTCGCGCAGTCGGCGCACCACGAGCGGCGCGAACATCGCGGCGGACGGGATCAGCAGCCAGAACACCCGGGCGGCGCCGCGCAGGCGTCGGGTCGAGATCATCAGCACGAGCGTCAGGGCCCACAGCAGGACGAAGGCGGGTGCCAGCGACGGTGCGCAGGCCAGCGCTGCGGCGGTGAGCACGGAGGCGGCGCCGGCGGCGCCCCAGGAGCGGTGCGCGACGACAGCGGTGTGGAACACCCAGGGCAGCAGAAGATGCAGCAGCACGGCGGCGGGACGCCCCTGCACCAGTGCGGTGAGGAAGGTCGGCGCGAGCGCCCACAGCGCGCCTCCCAGGATGCGCAGGCCCGCGCGGTCGGTGACCCGGGTGGCGGCGAACCATCCGCCGAGCACGGCCAGAGGCAGCGCGGCCAGCCACAGCACCACGAGCGCGAAGGAGGGCGCCCCGGGCGACAGCGTCCCGAGTACGGCCAGGACACCGGCGAACGGACCGGCGGGACCGACGATCCCGAGGCCCACGTCCCGCAGGCCCCACGCGGCATCCCCCCAGAGCGCGGCCACGGTGCGCCGGAGCGGGAGGAGGGCGCCGCCACCGATCGTGGGCCATGCCAGCATCGAGACGAAGGCGGCGATGCTCACCACGAGAGCGGCCAGCACGGTCCACGCCCCGCCGCCGCTGAAGAAGTTGAGTTCGCTGACCGCACCGCGCTCGGTGCCGTGCCCGTCGTCCAGCCGCTGCTTCAGCTGAGCCCGGCTCACGCGCAGCGGCGCGATCTCGGTCCACGAGGCCCGCCGGAAGGAGCGGATGGCGGCGCGCGACCGGGCGAGTGCCCCGAGCCGCACCATGGCGGTCAGCGCTGCACCCCACTCCGGCACGACCTCGCCGGGGCGCTTGGCGATGAGGTGGGTGATCGAGCGCCACAGTGCGAGGGGCAGCAGCGAGATCCAGTGCAGCGGAACCGCGACCGCCGGCGCATAGGCGAGGCGTCGATGCAGCTGCGACCGGCGCGTCGCCCACGCGCGCGCCATCGCGGTGCGAGGACGCCCGCTGGACCCTGCGGCGGGCACGCCCAGCCGCGCCTTCGGAACGAGCACGAGCCGCGCGCCACCCAGCCGGGCCCTGACGCCGAGGTCGAGTCCCTCATCCGCATCGGCGAGGGCGGTGTCCGGGCGCAGCACCGACGGCGCCTCGCCACGGATCAGCATGCCGCGCACGTCGGCGCCGAGCGCATCCTCCGCATCGTCGTGCTGGCCCTGGTCGAGCTCACCCGACGCGAGTTCGATGGCGCGACCCCAGCGGGTCATGCTCACGCCCATCGACACGATCTCGCGGTCGTGGTCCTGCTCCACGAGCTTGGGCGCGGCGACCGCCGCCGACGGCGAGCGCTCCAGCGCCCCCGCCAGGAGCTGCAGAGCATCCGGTTCGGGGACGGTGTCCTCCGCGAGGAGCCATACCGCGCTGCCCGCACTCACCCGAGGACCTGCGAGCGCCACCGCCTCGGAGAAGGTGGTGCTGGTCCGCGCCTCGATGATGCCCTCGACGATGTGGCCGATGCCCGGGAGCGCACGGACGGGTGCGGCGTCGCCGAGCACGACGACTGTCACCGCCGCCGGCGGCAGGGACTGCGCGCTGAGTGCGTCGAGGGTTCGGCTGAGCTGGGCGCTCGCGGATCTCCCCGCGCGCGCGACGATGATTGCATGGGCACGTGCTGGCATGGCCCTGTCAGCCTAAGCAGGCTTGCGCGCCCGGTCGGTCACCGCTGCGGCGCGTTCACGAAGAAGTCAGCCGATCCGCCCTCGAAGGGCGTGCGCGCTGCTGCGCGACGCGCTCAGCTGGCGCGGCGCTTGAGCTTGCGGCGCTCGCGCTCGCTGAGCCCGCCCCAGATGCCGAAGCGCTCGTCGTTGTTCAAGGCGTACTCGAGGCACTCGCCGCGCACATCGCACGAGGAGCAGATCCGCTTCGCGTCACGCGTCGAACCGCCCTTCTCGGGGAAGAACGCCTCGGGGTCGGTCTGCGCGCACAGCGCATCGACCTGCCAGGCGAGTGCGCCGTCGTCCTCTGCCTCGACTCGTCGCACACCGGGTACGCCGAGGTTCACCGGATCGACGAACCAATTCTCAGGAACGTCTGAGCGGTAACCCGTCATCTCGATCCTCCAACCCTGCTCATGCCCCCCACGGGCCGTGCTTCAGATAATTACACCCGTGTCATTCGCTCCGGTCAAGTCGCGGATGGTAAACCCTCAAGGTCGCCTTGAAGGTTCATTGAAGCCTTCTCGGCGTGTCGCGCCGACGTGGAGCGTGCCGACCGGGCGTCTCGCGAGCCCCGGAGACCGGTCGTCAGGAGCGCCCCGGCTCGGCGATGAAGACCTCGCCGGCGCCGCGCAGGGCGAGCACGGTCTCGTCCGCACTCGCGAACACGGCGGCGCCGACTCGCACCGGGACCGTCGCTCCGTCGGAGCCCGCCACGGCGACCTCCCCCGCGGTGACCAGCGCCATCGCGGGCCCTGTCACCTCGACGGTCCGCTCTCCGGAGAGCTCGATGCGACGCAGCGCGAAGTCGGCGACGGGGATGTCGTACTCGGTGAGGTCTCCCCCGGCCGGCTGCACGGGCACGACACCGGGCTCGGTGTCGACGATCGAGAGCAGCTCGTCCACGTCGATGTGCTTGGGCGTCAGTCCTCCGCGCAGCACGTTGTCGCTCGCCGCCATGATCTCCACCCCGAGACCCGAGATGTAGGCGTGCAGCAGTCCGGCCCGCAGGAAGATCGCCTCACCGGGGCGCAGCACGATGTGGTTCATGAGCAGCGCCACGACGACTCCCGGATCCCCCGGGTAACGGGTGGCGATGCCGCGCACTGCGCGCAGCGCCTCGGCGAAGCCCTCCGCATCCGCTGAGCCGAGCGCGTCGATGATGTCCTCGACGGCCGCCTGCGCGTCTCCGGAGAGCAGCCAGCCGATCGTGGCGCGCAGCGCCTCCGCATCCGTTCCCGCGCCGAGCCGATCGCGCAGCGCGACCACGCCGGGTGCGTCGGCGAACGACGCCAGCATCCGCAGGGTGTCCGCGACGGGCCTGAGCCCGCCGAGAGCCTCGAAGCGGTCGCTGAGGGCCACGATGAGCTCCGGCTTGTGATTGTCGTCACGGTAGTTGCGGGCGGGATCCGACGGGTCCAGGCCCGCCTCCCGGGCGAACCCCTCCCGCGCCTGCGCACGGGTGGGATGAACCTGGATCGACAGCGGATCGGCCGCCGCGAGCAGCTTGAGCAGATAGGGCAGCGATCCGCCGGTCACCGCGTCGAGCGTGCCCGCACCCTGGACCTCGGCCGGGTCGCCGGGGTGATCGCCGAACCAGACCTCGGCCTCGGGCCCGCCCGACGGGCTGCGTCCTTCGAGAGCGGCCAGCAGAGTCGTCGATCCCCAGGCGTAGTCGCGCGGCTCGTTCGTGATCGTCAGCAGCATGCCTCCCAGCGTAGGGCGTGGCCGGAGGTCTCTCCGCGCCGGGCCGCCCGGTCACAGGCCGCGTGGGCCGCCGGGCGGTAGCCTGAACGCGATGGCCGTGTACACCAAGCATCCCGTGGCTGCGCCACCCGCCGCACCCGCCCGTGAGACGACGGGTCACCTGATGGTGCGCGCGTACGCCGTGCTGTGCCTGTTCAGCGTGTTCGCGCACACGGCCGTGTACAACCTGGTGGGGCCGGTCGGTTCCGTGGTCGTGCTCGTCGTGCTCACACTCGGCGCCCTGGGGATCTGGGTGCCGGCGATCGCGAGACAGCGCCCGACCCGCTTCCCCTGGCGCCGGTTGCCGTGGGCCGCGCTCGGTTACGGAGCGCTGGCGCTGGTCTCGGTGCTGTGGTCTCGATGGCCGGGGGCGACGCTGCTGACGTGGTCGCTGATGGCCGCGATCACAGCCACCGCGCTGATGGTGGCGACGATGCTCACCTGGCAGGAGATCGTGCGGGCGCTGTCCACCACGCTCAAGCTCATCCTCGGCCTCTCCGTGGTCATCGAGCTGTGGGTGGCACTGGTGGTGCGGCATCCGATCCTCCCGAACTTCGCCCAGCTGCCGCCCGGCAAGATCAACCCGGTCAGCTACTGGGTGCGCGGGAACCTCTTCAACGGCGGACGCATCCAGGGGATCGTCGGCAACGCGCACGAGCTGGCGATGATGTGCCTTTTCGCACTGCTGGTCTTCGCCGTGCTCTACGCGGCGCGCGTACGCCGACGCGGCCTGCTGATCGGGTGGGCCGTGCTCGCCGTCGTGCTGCTCGTGAAGGGCGCCTCCACGACCGTCTACCTCGGCATCGTCGTCATCCTGGCCGTCGCCGCCGCCGCGCTCGTCGCACGCGCCGCGAGGACTCCGGCGGCGCGCCGCGGCGTGTACCTCGCGTTCGCCGCGGTCGCGGTCATCGGCGTCGCCGCCGCCGTGCTGCTGCGCGACCGCGTGCTGGGCCTCTTCGGCAAGGGCTCCGACCTGACCGGCCGGGTGGAGATCTGGCAGTCCGTCTGGGAGCGGGCGATCACGCGACCGGTGTTCGGCAACGGGTTCTCGTCGCCGTGGGTGCCATGGGATCCGGCCTTCGACCGGTGGATCCTGAACCACGGGATCACGGTGTTCCATGCGCACGACATGTGGCTGGACGTCTTCCTGCAGCTCGGGATCGTCGGCGTCGCGGTGATGCTCGTCGCCTGGCTCGCGCTGCTCTGGCGCTCGTGGTTCTTCGCGGTGGACCGTCCGCGGTGGGACCTCGACGCGCAGCGACCGTACTCGGCGCTGTCGATGCTGCCCCTGCTGCTGACCACCGCGCTGCTCTTCGAGGGGATCGCAGAGTCCGCGCCGATCATGCTGTGGGGCTGGATGCTGCTGATCCTGCTCTCGTTCAAGATGAAGTCGGTGCCGCTGATCGGCATCGGAGTCGGCGAGCGCACGCCTGTGATCTCGCACGGACCGCAGGCCCGGCAGGTGCCATGACCGTGCTTCGGCCCATCGTGGCGCTGCTGGCATCGGCGGAGTTCGCCCGCGCCTACACGCTCACCTCGCTCGCCGCTGCGTTCGCGTCGTTCATGATCGAACGGCTGACGTCGACGACCACGGTGGTCACGATCTTCGCCCTGCTCGCACTGATCGGCGCCGGGGTGCTCATCGCCCGCCGCGAGGAACTCTCGCTGCTGCGCTTCGCCCCCACCTCGCTGCTCGGGTTCCTGACGCTCGCGATCGTCAGCGTGCTGTGGTCGGGCAACAAGCCGCACACCGTCCTCGGCTGGCTGGCGCTGCTGGGCATCGCGACCATCGCGATCACGATCGGGCACGTGCGCGACACGCTGCAGACCGTGCGCGCCATCGGCGACACCCTGCGCTGGCTGCTGTCGATCTCGCTGGGGCTCGAGATCCTCTCCGGCGTCCTGCTGGACATGCCCCTCACCCCCTTCGGGATCGAGGGGAACCTCGCGCTGGGCGGACCGATCCAGGGCATCTTCGGCACCCGTAACCTGCTCGGCTTCATGGCGGTGGTGGCGCTGATCACATTCGTGATCGAGTGGCGCACCCAGTCGGTGAGCCGCGTGGTCGGCGTGCTGTCGGTCGCGCTGGGCGGCTTCCTCGCGCTGCTGTCCGCCTCGCCGACCGTGGTCGTGCTCGCGGCCGCTGTGGGGATGACGACCGTAGCGCTCACCATCGTGCGGCACGCCCCGCCCGCCCGCCGCGCGCTCGTGCAGTGGCTGCTGGGTGCGGCCGTGGTGGCAGGGCTCGTGCTGGCGTTCGCGCGACGGCATCAGATCATCCAGCTGCTGGACGCGGGCTCGGACTTCTCGACCCGTGCGGACCTGTGGAACGCCATCCTCGACTGGATCGGAGAGAAGCCCGTCACCGGTTACGGCTGGTTCGGCCCCTGGACCGGCGGCGAGTATCCGTTCCAGTACATCAACTTCCAGCTGTCGAACCACCACCAGTCGGCGCTGAACTCGTACTTCGACGTGCTGCTGCAGCTGGGCGTGCTGGGACTCGCCCTGTTCCTGGTGCTCGGGGGCGTCGCCACCGTGCGTTCCTGGCTGGTGGCCAGCGTGCGGCGGTCGGTCGTGTACGCCTGGACGCCGCTGCTGCTCGTGACGCTCGCCGTGGAGTCGATGTTCGAGAGCTTCACGCTCGTCGGGGCCGGCTGGCTGCTCCTGGTGCTGTGCGCTCTGCGAGCGGGGCAGACCAGGTCCTGGCGTCAGAACATCGACGACGCGCACACCGGCGCGCTGCCCACTCTGGGCCCGCAGAGCTGACGCCCTAGATGTCGCTAGTGCCGAACGTCTCGAGCTGACCGCGCTTGTCGCGCGCATGGCGAGGCACGGGCAATCGGAACAGGGGCGTCTTCGAGAAGAAACGCGCGAGAATGGCCGCTCCGCCCAGGCCCACTGCGGCGAACAGGAGATAGAGCACCGGCCGAGACAGGCCCGTGGGGCAGTACGTGCAGGCGAGAACGATGAGCGGGAAATGAGCGACGTAAAGCTCGAGCGAGTGACGACCAGCCCACTCCAATGCTGGCATTCGTCGCGGCTTGCTGGCCAGCCACATCAGGCAGCCGATGCCCGCGAGCGATATCGGTGTCCCCACCGGATGCAGTCGCGGCGCGTAGCCGAGATGCGAGGCGCTGTAGGCAGCCCACGCCAGCGCGATCGCCCCACCGCCGAGCACGATCCAACCCGGCATCTTGAGCAGCCGTGGGACGTAGGGGATCGCTGCTACTCCGATGAAGAAGTAGGGCGCGTGCACGAGCTCCTGTGTGACCGATGACGGAGCCGAGGAGAAAAGCAGTGCCAGCGCGATGAAAACGACCGACAGCAGGAGCGGGTGCACCCACCGGATAAGCGGACCGATCGCGTAGCAGAAGGCAATCACGACGAGGTACCAGAGGTAGGACTCGCCGAGCCAGTACGCAGGGCTGCTGCCGTCCACCGATGGATTGGCCAGCAGATAGATCACGCACCAGACCAGGAACGGCCACACGATGTTGGCGAACTTGCCCCAGTAGTAACGGACTGCCGGCTTATCGAGCGACTGCCGAAGGAGCATGCCGGAGAGCACCAGCAAGGTGGGTATCCGATACGGCGAGAGCGCATCGTTCAGCCAGCGAACCAGGTTCGGCATCTCGACGCCGAAGAATGTGGGGATGGAGACGACGTGCCAGGCGATC